>JBFNFA010000002.1:0-577110 GCA_040797845.1 Clostridiaceae bacterium | reverse complement strand
TGCGCCGATGATACTACAAGGGAGGCCTTGTGGGAAAGTAGGTCGTCGCCAGGTCAAATGAATATTAAATGCAGAAGAAAATATCTTCTGCATTTTTTAATTTTCATCTATTTTTCTATATAAGGTTGCTATACTTATACCAAGTTTTTCAGCTATAATTTTTTTACCATTTAAATCATTACCGTATCGATTAAGGTAATCTTTTATAATCTTTTTTTCATAAGTTTTAGTCATTTCTGAGAGTGTTAAATCTACATTTCCAATGCTTGCATTATTCCATTTTTTATTTATGGTTTCAGTATCTATATAATCTTTACTTTCAAAATTAACGGCGTATTCTATTAAGTTTTTTAGTTCTCTTATGTTTCCAGGAAAAGAATAGCTAAGTAGTGCTTGTTCACAGCTTAAAGTAAAGCCTTTGATATCTTTATTATATATATTATTATATTTGTTTAAGAAATACTTAGCTAATATGATAATGTCATATCCTCTTTCACGTAAAGGTGGTATTACTATAGGAACTACATTTAATCTATAAAAGAGATCTTCTCTAAATCTTTTCTCTAAAACCATATTATGAAGATTTTTATGAGTGGCAGAAATAATTCTTGGATTAATCTTTATGTTAGTGTAACCACCTACTCTCATAAACTCCTTTTCTTCAAGTACTCTTAGAAGTTTTACTTGCATGTGTAAAGGTAAATCCCCTATTTCATCTAAAAATATAGTACCATCCTTAGCTAATTCAAATTTTCCTATTTTCCCTGTGACATTTGCTCCAGTAAAAGAGCCTTTTTCATATCCAAAAAGTTCACTTTCTATTAAATTCTCTGGTATGGCACCGCAATTAATGGGCATAAAAACATCATTTTTTCTTCTGCTAGAAAAGTGTATAGCTCTAGCAAAAACCTCTTTTCCTGTACCACTTTCCCCAAGTAAAAGCACTGATATATCCTTTTCAGCTATTTGGATGGCTTGGCTTTTAACATATTTTATAGCTTCACTTTCACCAATTATATCATCGAAAGTTACTATACCTGATATTTTACTAGCATTTAGTACAGATTCTTGCATTTTATCAAAATCTGAAAATACTAATACCACTCCTTGCTTTTTTCCTTTAACTATAATTGGAGAAGCATTAATCAAAAACTTATTTTTTTCAATGGTGATAGGGCCAATCTCTCCATTAAAACTCCTCTCAGCTAAATTTTTTACTATTTTGAGAGGTAAAATATCAGATATATTGGCATATGGATTTACATTTGATATATTTAATCTATCTTTCATATACTTATTTATTGATAATATTGCTTTGTTGTTATTAAGTATTATAATTCCTTCATTTAAGGAATTAATCAAGGTCATAAGCTCTGATGAACGATATTCAACGATAACTCCTAATTTTTCTTCATTTATTTTTGTGGAGATTAAACTGCTTAATCTACTTTCAAAGTTTTTAAAATCTTCTTGCTTACTTATAAAGTCTAATTTTGTCTTATCGTCAAATATACACATTCCTAAAATACCTATTATTTTATTATCTATTTTTATAGGTATACATAATTCTAATTTTTCTTTACAGGTATCTTTGCCATGACAATCGACACATAAATCATCTGTAGAAGGATCAATGATTAAATATTGACGGCCTGAAATTAAGGATTTTTCAAAAGCAGAATTTTTAGGAACATAACCACCTATCTTATCTTTTAATACACCTGTTCCGGCAATTCGCTTAAGATTATTGTCAACAATAGTTACATCAACACCTGTTATAGCTTTTATGGTTTCAGCTATATTCTGAAGTTCATTCCCTATATGCTTCATAAAAATTCACCTCCATTTAACTATTTAATGGGAGTATATATTTAATAATATCATGAATCTATATAAAAATTCATGAAATAAAAATTATTTATCATTTTTGATAAATAATTTTTATTTTTGATAAGTACAAGCATTGTTTAATAAATCAAAGAAGTTGTATAAAAATCATATCTTATTATCAAAAATGATAATTTAATAGTGGAAATGCCATGTATTTTGTAGGGTTAGCTTAATGGCATAAACCTTGCTTTATAAATTAACAAATGTTTATGAAGGGGAGATGCTAGATATGGATAAGAATCTTATTATAGAAATATTAAAAGCAGGAGTTACGCCAGCATTAGGATGTACAGAACCAGGAGCAGTAGCTTATGCAGTGGCCAGAGCTAAAGAGATATTGGACAAAGAAGTAACAGAGTTAGATATATGGGTTGATAAAAATATATTAAAAAATGGTATGGATGTAGGTATACCTGGAACAAAAGAAAAGGGAATTATATTTGCTGCAGCACTTTCTCTAGTATGTGGTAGACCACAGTATAAGCTAGAAGTGTTAAAGGATTCAAATAATGAGGATATAGAAAAGGCTTATGAAATAGTTAATAAAAAAGTTATTAAATTGAATTTGGAGGAAAGTACTGAAGGGTTATATATAAAGGTTATAGCAAAAGGACAAGGAGAGGAAGCGGGAGTTGTTATTAAAAATAATCATTTGAATATAGTTTCTGAAGAAAAGAATGGAAAAATGCTTGAATTAATAGAAGATACAAATATTAATAATGAAAGAGAAGAAAAGAATAAAAGCTATGCAATAAAAAATAGAATAAAGGAGTTTTCTATTGATCAACTAATAGAATTTTCGAATAGCGTAAATTACAGTGATATTGAATTTATAAATGAAGGAATAGAGATGAATAAAAGAATTGCTTTTATAGGAGTTAATGAAGAATTAGGCATAGGAATGGGAAAGTTATTAAAAAATGAAGCTAACGATTTAGAGTCCCTCGCTAAGGCATTAACTGCAGCAGCTTCAGAAGCAAGAATGTCTGGATATCCTCTACCAGTAATGAGCAGTGCAGGTTCAGGAAATCATGGGCTAGTTACCATACTACCTATTTCTATTATTGGAGAAGAAAAAGGAATAGATAAAGAAAAAATAGTAAGAGCAGTAACATTGAGTCATTTAATAACCGCCTATGTAAAAGTATATACAGGAGCTCTGTCAGCAGTTTGTGGATGTGGTGTGGCTGCAGGGGTAGGTTGTAGTGCAGGTTTGACTTACTTAATGGGAGGAAATAAGCAGCAAATAAAAGGGGCTATAAAGAATATGATAGCAGGATTGACAGGAATGATATGCGATGGAGCTAAAATTGGATGTTCATATAAACTATCTATATCCGTAGCATCAGCAATTGAAGCTTCAAAATTAGCTTTAAATAATTTATTTATACCTTCAGATAATGGAATTTTAACAGAAACTGCAGAACAAACAATTGAAAATTTAGGAAGAGTTTCTATGGAGGGAATGAATAATACTGATGACGTTATACTAGATGTAATGTTAAAGAAATGCATTTAATTGATATTATTGCTCCTATAAGTATATAATATAAATAATATATTTAATGGGGGTAATAGTAATGAATAATAAAGAAAAGCTTAAAGAAATAATAAAGAATAGTTCAAATATAGTTTTCTTTGGAGGAGCTGGGGTTTCTACTGAAAGTAATATACCTGATTTTAGATCAGAAGTTGGACTATATAAAGCAAAGGATAATTACTCCTACCCACCAGAAGTTATGCTAAGCCATACTTTCTTCTGTGATCACACTGAAGATTTTTATAATTTTTATAAAAATAAAATGGTATACAAAAATGCAAACCCTAATGCAGCTCATTATGCTTTATCTCAATTAGAAGAGATGGGCAAATTAAAAGCTGTAATAACTCAAAATATTGACGGTCTTCATCAGAAGGCAGGATCTAAAAATGTTATAGAGCTTCATGGTAGCGTTCATAGAAATTTTTGTATGGATTGTGGACAATTTTATGATTTAAATCATATATTAAATAGTAAAGATGAAGTTCCTAAGTGTGAAGAGTGTGGTGGCATTGTTAAGCCAGATGTTGTTTTATATGAGGAGCCTTTAGATGATAACGCAATAAATAAAGCAGTTTATTATGTTAAAAACTCTGATGTTCTAATTGTAGGGGGAACATCCTTAGTAGTTTATCCTGCAGCTAATTTAATTTACTATTATGAAGGAAATAAGTTAATACTTATAAATAAATCATCTACTTCTTATGATTCTAATGCATCTTTAGTTATCAATGATAAAATAGGAGAAGTCTTGGGAGAAATAGTTAAAGAGTTATAGTTTAAAATAATAGCATTTAAAAGTCATTGACAAAATGATTTTTAAATGCTATACTAATAAAGTATTTTGCGTGGCGCTATAGCCAAGTGGTAAGGCAGAGGTCTGCAAAACCTTTATCCCCCGGTTCAAATCCGGGTGGCGCCTCCAAAAAAGCACTCAACTTAATTGGATTGAGTGCTTTTTTATTTTATATTTAGAACTTTTATAAGGGAAAAAATTGATGATTTTATTGATAAGAAATTATTTTCAATTGAAGGTATTTAAATTAAAACATATCCTTTTTACTTAAAATAATAGTAATCAAAACAGAAATTATTGCTATTAAAGCAAATACTATCCAAAACCCAAAAGGGTAGTCGGCAAAGGGAATATCCCTAACATTCATTCCAAACATACCAGAAATCATATTAGGTATAGACATTATTATAGTAACAGAGGCTAGAAATTTCATAACTATATTTAAGTTATTAGATATAACTGAGGCAAAGGCATCCATAGTTCCACTAAGAATATTGCTATAAATATTTGCCATTTCGATAGCTTGCTTATTTTCAATTATAACGTCTTCTAAAACATCTTGATCTTCTGGGTATTTTTGCATAATTTCTAGTTTTAACATTTTTTCTAGGGTTATCTCATTTGATTTTAATGAAGTAGAAAAATAGACTAATGATTTTTCAAGGGAAAGAAGCTGAATAAGTTCTTTGTTTTTCATAGATTTATGTAATTTTTTTTCTATCATAAGGCTTCTTTTATCTATTTGTCTTAAGTAAATTAAATAATAACTTGCAATTCTATGGAGCATTTGAAGTATAAATCGCGAACGTTTAAAGGTGAAGAAAGATTTAACTTTTCCATTAGTAAAATCTAACAATATATTACTTTCCTTTAAACATACGGTTATTAACAAATCTTTCGTATGAATCAAAGCAAGGGGATAGGTATCGTAAATTAGAGCGCTGTTTTCCATTTCGCTAAAAGGAATGTCTAATAATAACGATATATTATTATTTTCATCTATATCTATTCTTGATGTTTCTTCATCATCTAAGGCTGCTCTTAATAATTCCATAGCTACATTAGTTCTTTCAGAAATAGATAGCAATTCCTCATGAGATGGATCAATTATATTAACCCAACAACCTGATTCAATATCTTCAATTTTTTTTAGTTCGGGACCATTGGAACTTTCTATGGTTTTATATATAGATATCATTTTTAATCTCCTATGTTATAATTAACATTTATTTTATATAGCATGTGATTAATTGATGAATATTATTAGATACATGAAAAGTTTTTTTTAGTATAGGTGAAAATCAATAGAATACGAAGATATAATGAGTAAAGATGAAGCTTTTATAGTAACATAGTATATAGAGGTGAATAATTGATTTTATAGGGCTATAATAAAATGCAGCCGCTATGGATAAAATATAAAAACCCTAGTATAATCTCTATGTTGTCAATAATAATTTCTTTTATAATGGAGGTTATTTTATGGGAAACATGTATAAAGAAACTATAGGCAGAAGAAAGCTTCCTTCACTTGTTAAATTTTTTTCTGTTTTAGTTATATCTTTATTTTTCATGGAAATTATGGAGGGGTTTGGGAAATACACTGTTGCTATCTCTTCTGCATTTATAATTCTCACTTTAATTTGTGAAATTATGTATTGTAGAGTTAGATATACTTATTCTATAATAGCTGACCAGTTTATAATTCATAGAATAAGTGGCAATGAAGATAAAGTAGTGGAGAATATAAAGTTATGGGATATTGAATATGTTGGACAAGAAAATCTATTGGTTTCACATAGGAAAATATTCAATGCTAGAAGATATATATGTTCAGCTTTTAATGTTAAACCATGTTACTGTATCTATAGAGATGGGGATAAAATGAAAAAATTTTACTTTGAACCTAGCGATGATTTAATAAAAAAAATAATGTTTAACAAAGAAAAAATAGCCTAGTTTGTAGGCTATTTTTTCTTTGTTTTGTTATCAAATTCTAATTTTATTTCACTTAATAGACTTTCTTTTTGTAGTAAATCAAGAGCTGTTACTGCTAATGCTTGAGCAACTTTCATTACCTGTTCATGGGCAAAGTGTGAAATAGTAACCATTGCAAACTCTGGAGATGAATATTTAATAGAGTCACTCTCTACAATTGAGATATAAGGATGTATACAAGGTACAACATGACTCACTGTCCCTAAACTTAATGAAGAAAATGTATCTTTAGGTGTATCTACTTCAATTACACCGCTTTCCTTAAGATTATGAGAAAAAATTCTTGATAAAGTACTATTGGTTATAAATTCTTCATAAGGTAATTCATATAAAGAAACTTCTGAATGAACATCTAGTAAATTGGAAATAGATTTAACAAAATCACGGATTCTCTTTTCTAGAGGTTCAATATGGCACATTTTCGAACCTCTTATATAAAATCTTCCTCGCCATAGATTAGGAAGCAATGAAGGAGAAGTTCCTCCCTCTATTATGACGCCATTAACAGTAGTTGTAGAATCAAATCCTTTCGACAAGGCATTTAAGGCATTGAATGTAAGTATACCGGCGTCTAGTGCTGAGTATGATGAAGTTTTCATAAAGCTCATTCCCTTTTCACTAGTATATGCAATTTCTAATGGAATTAATGCAGTAGAGCTACCGATTTCTGCTGTTATGGTATTAGGGTGGGCCATTAAAACCACATCAATTCCATTGAACACTCCCTGTCTGGCCATGGTTACTTTTGAACTTCCAACATATTCACCAGGACAACCAATAACTACTATAGAACCGCCTATTTTATCTATAGCCCTTGTAAGGGACAAAGCAGCAGCAATAGACATAGAAGATATCAGATTATGACCTGAAATATGTCCAAGGTCATCGGCCGAATCATATTCGCATATAAAGCATATCTTAGGGTGGCCTATTCCGTATTCAGCATAAAATGCAGTAGGTATATGTATAAAATTTTCTGTTACATTAAAACGATATTTTCTTAATATGTTAATTAAATAAGCAGAACATTTATATTCATGAAAACTTTTCTCTGGATTCTCATATATATATTTTGAGAGGTTAAATATTTCTTCATCTAATAAACTTAAAGAAGTTATAATCTCTTGCTTCATAAAATCATCTCCATATCAGGTTTTTTTATTATTATAACCAAAATTTATTTCATATATTTATGTGGACAAAATAAATTTGAGCACTATACTGAATAAAATATATAGTAAGAGGCAAAAATTTAGACGTAGAAATTTTAAGGAGGAAATTTATGAAAAGACAATGTTGTATTATATGTGGTAAGCCTCTAAACCGTGGTATAATAGTAAGTGGAAAAGGAATATGCCAAAATTGTGAAGAGAAAATAGTAAATGTAAGGATGGATACAGATTTTTATTTGTATTATAAAAATTGCATAAAAAAATATTTAACATACTCTATGATAAGAGGAGAGGATAACAGGTGTCAAAATTACCACTTATAGAAGGGGTTTTAAAATACTTAAAAGAAAAAAATATTAATTTTGCCATGCCAGGTCATAAGAATGGAGAAGGATTTCTCACCACCATTGAGGGTAAAGAGTTTATGGATAATTTAATTCATTTTGATATCACCGAAGTAGACGGTGTTGACAATCTTCATAACGCTGAAGGGATAATAAAAGAATCTAGTGAGCTTCTATCCCAACTATATGGTAGTGAGAAGTCTTATTTTCTAGTTAATGGAAGTACAAGTGGCAATATGATAATGATATTTTCCTCTTTTGAAGAAGGAGATAAGGTTATAATAGATAGAAACTGCCATAAATCTATATTCAATGGCATTATAATGAGAAAATTAAAACCAATCTATATTGATAATATAATAGATAAGAAATTTAATGCTCCTTTTTCCATAAATATGGAGCATTTTTTTCAATGTATAAAAGAAAGCAGTGATGCTAAAGGTATAATACTAACTTATCCTAACTACTATGGTGTATGTTGTCCTTTAGATATGATAATTAAAGAAGCTAAAAAATATAATATGAAAGTTTTAGTAGACTCAGCCCATGGGGCACACTTTGGGATGAACCCTAATTTACCTAAGAGTGCAGTAAAATTAGGAGCGGATATGGTAGTTGTAAGCTCTCATAAGACATTACCAAGTTTTACTCAAACCGCATTTCTTCATGTGAATAACAAAGAAGATATAGATAAGGCTAACTTTTATTTTAGTTCATTTTCCAGTACAAGTCCCTCATACTTATTTTTATGCTCAATGGATTATGCTAGATACTATTTAAGTGAATTTGGATACGAGAGCTATAATAGACTGATAAATGTAATGGAAAAATATAAACATAAAATTAATAAAATAGAAGGTATAAATATAATAGATAAAAACTATGTGCAAAGCGAGTATGGTTATGATTTAGACATCACTAGATACGTATTGAGTTTAGATAAAGGGCATAATTCTAACTTGCTTTTAAGCCATTTAAGAGAAAATAAAATACAGTGTGAAATGAGTGATACGTTTAATTGTATATTAATCTTTTCACCTTTTAATACTGAAGACCAGTTTAAGCATCTTTATGAGGTATTAGAAAAATGCGATTTGTCAAAATTCGAGAATAAAAGCATAGATTTAGTAAATAATCATATACCTGAATCCATTATAGCACCATACGAAGCTTTAGATATGAAAAAGAAAAAGGTGGAATTAAATAAATCTATCGGTAGTATATGTGGTGAAAATATAACCCCTTATCCACCAGGGATTCCAGTAATTATGATGGGTGAACTTATAGATAAAGAAGTAATAGATATGTTAAAATATTATAAAGAACATGGATTAGATATTATAGGATTACATGGTGAAGAAATAAGTATAATTGAAAATGATTAATACGGAAGAGGTTAAGAATATGAACAAAGGGAAATTAATTGTGCTAGAAGCTTGTGATGGAAGTGGAAAAGCTACTCAAACAAAAAAACTTTATGAAAGGCTAATAAAAGAAGGATATAAAACAATGAAAGTTCAATATCCAAATTACGATAGTCAGTCATCAGCTTTGATAAAGATGTACTTAAATGGTGAGTTTGGAGATAAGCCTGAAGATGTAAATGCATATGCGGCATCCACATTCTATGCAGTAGATAGATTTGCTTCATTTAAGAAGGAATGGGAAGATTTTTATAATGATGGGGGCATAGTTTTAGCGGATAGATATACTACATCAAATATGGTTCACCAAGCATCTAAAATAGACAATAAAGAGGAAAAATATAAGTATTTAGATTGGCTTTGGGATTTGGAATTTAATTTAATGAGATTGCCTATACCTAATACTGTAGTTTTTCTTGATATGCCGCCTAAATATAGTAGAGAGCTAATTATGAATAGAAAGAATAAATTTACTGGTAAAAATGAAAAGGATATACATGAGAAAGATGAAAGTTATCTAATTCATTCTTATGAGAATGCCTGTGAAATTGCGGACAAGTACAATTGGCTTAAAATCAATTGTGTATATAATGAAAAGATTAAGACTATTGATGAAATACATGAGGAAATATATAATGCAGTAACTAAAAGTTTATAATATATGATAAAATATAAGTATAAACCATTATGAGGAGGTATGCTTTATGAAACTTATAATTGCAGTTGTTCAAGATGATGATGCAAATGATTTAATAGATTTATTAACTGACAAGGGCTTTAGAGTTACGAAACTAGCTACCACTGGAGGATTTTTAAAATCAGGAAACACTACGCTTATGATAGGTGTAGATGAAGAAAAAATAGATGAGGTAATAGGTCAAATAGAAGAAGTATGCAAAACAAGAAATCAAATAATGACAACACCATCACCTATAGCAGGTTCTACGGGAGTATATGTTCCATATCCAATTGAAGTAAAAGTAGGTGGGGCTACCATATTCGTAGTAGATGTAGATAAATTCGTTAAAATATGATGGAGGAGTAATCATTGGATTATATAATTGGCCATGATCATATTAAAAATCAAATAGTTAATTCCATAAATAGTGAAAGATTTTCTCATGCTTATCTTATATGTGGGGAAGATGGCATAGGAAAAAGTTTAATAGCTAAGGGGATAGCTTGTTTATTATTAGGCAAAGAGCCAAATAAGGAGTATGCAGACATAATAGAATGCAAAATTAGTAAAAACAAAAAATCTATTGGTGTTGAAGAAATAAGAAATATTATTGAAGAAACTAATACTAAGCCCTATGAAGGGGATAAAAAAGTAATAATTATATATAATGCAGAGCTTATGACAGTGCAAGCCCAAAATGCATTTTTAAAGACTCTTGAGGAACCCCCTAAAGGAGTTTTTATAATAATGTTATGTGAAGAAGCGGAAAATATATTAGACACTGTTAAATCAAGATGTCAAGTCTATAAGCTTAATCATTTGAGTAATGACGAGATGAGACAATTTTTAATTAATAAATATCCTCATTTAAGTGAAGAAGAATTAAATATAATATCTGTAATTAGCGATTGTATTCCCGGAAGAGGAGAAAAATATATTGGAAATTCAAATCTAAAAGAAATACGTGACAATGTATTATGTATTTTAAACAGTTTAGCAAATAAGGATTTAAATATTTTAAGTTATGAGGAAATTCTTACAAAATATAAATCTATTTGGAAGGAAACCTTAACATGGTTTCTTTCCTATGAACGTGACATTATGATATATAAAGAAACAGGAAAAAACTCATTGATAATAAATTTAGATAAATTAGAGGACATAAAAAACCTAGCTGAAGTGTTTTCATTTACGCAATTGAATGATATTATGGAAATAATAAAAGATACAAGGGATAAATTAGAGAGCAATGTAAATACATCTTTAGTTTTTGATACAATGTTGCTGAAGATGCAGGAGGTATAAAACAATATGGTAAAAGTAGTAGGAGTACGCTTTAAAAAGGCTGGGAAGATATATTATTTTTCCCCAGGAGATTTAGAGTTAAGCCAAGGTAATAATGTTATAGTAGAAACTGTTAGAGGAGTAGAGTTTGGTCAGTGCGTAATTGGCCCAAAAGAAGTAAGTGAAGATGATATAGTTGCTCCTTTAAAAAATGTTATAAGAAAAGCTACAGAAGAAGATGAGGATAGACATTCACAAAATAAAAAGAAAGAACATGAAGCTTTCAGTGTATGCTTAGAAAAAATACAACAACATAATTTACAGATGAAGCTTATAGACGTGGAATATACTTTTGACAATAATAAAGTAATATTTTACTTTACTGCAGATGGAAGAGTAGATTTTAGAGAGTTAGTTAAAGATTTAGCAGCTATATTTAGAACAAGAATAGAGCTTAGGCAGATAGGTGTAAGAGATGAAGCTAAGATGGTAGGGGGACTAGGTCCCTGTGGAAGAGCTATGTGTTGCTCCACATATTTAGGCGATTTCGCACCAGTATCAATAAAGATGGCTAAAGAGCAAAATCTTTCATTGAACCCTACTAAAATATCAGGTATTTGTGGAAGACTTATGTGTTGTTTAAATTTTGAACAGGATACTTACGAGGAAATAAGAAAAAGATTACCAAGGGTTGGCTCCATAATAAGTAGTTCATATGGAGAAGGCGAGGTAATATCAAATAGTGCTGTAAAAGAAAGTGTAAAAGCTAAAATAAAACCTTTAAATGGTGAAGAGTTTATTCAGGAAATTCCAATAGAAGAATTGAATTTAATCTCAGGATCATTTGAAGGAACAATAAGTGATGAAGATATAAAAATAGAGATAGATGATGAAGATGAAGTTATAATTAAGGAATTATTTAAAGAAAACTAGGAGGAAGCTATGAAGTCTATTATAAAGATATGTAATATGAAAAACATGAACGATATTAGTAGAGTTAGAAAAGCTATATCTAGTAATGAGGGTGTAATAGCTTGTCAAATAAATCCTGAAAAGGGAGAAGCCAACATAGTTTATGATGAACATTTCATATTATTAGATGAAATTATAGAATCCATAGAAGACTTAGGATATACTATTTTGTAAAAATCACTTTAAAAACTTTAGTAAACGTGGTAAAATATAAATCGTAATAACTTGTCCAAAATTTAAGGAGGTGTGCATATTATGGCATACAAAATAACAGACACTTGCATAAGCTGTGGAGCATGTTCATCAGAATGTCCAGTTAATGCTATAAGCCAAGGAGATAGTCAGTTCGATATCGATGCTGCATCTTGCATTGATTGCGGAAACTGTGCTAACGTTTGCCCAGTAGGAGCAATTGTTCAAGAATAATAAAAGACCACTTAAATAAGTGGTCTTTTTTATAACAATTTAAATTTGTATGGAGGATAATATGTTTAATTTATTAAAAAGGAATTACATTTTAACTGCCCCTATGGATGGGAAGGTAGTAGATTTATCAACTATACAGGATAAGGTATTTTCAAAGAAGTTAGTAGGAGAAGGGGTAGCAATAGATCCTACTAATGATGTTGTAGTTGCGCCTGCTGATGGGAAATTAAGTTTGTTATTTAAAACAAATCACGCTTTTGGAATGGTTTTGGACAACGGTATTGAAATATTAATTCATATAGGAATAGATACAATAGGTTTAGAAAGCGAAGGCTTTACTCCTTTAGTAAAAGAAGGGGATGTGCTAAAATCAGGAGAGCCTGTAATTAAGATAGATAGAGAACTCATTATAAATAAGGGGTATTCTTTGATAACTCCAATTATAATAACTAATGTTGATGTAGTAAAAGAAATAGAATATAATACAAATGAGAATGTAAAGTCTGGTGAAGACACTTTACTTACTTATAAGTTATAGAGACTTGAAAATGAAACAAATAAAATTTATTTGTTTCATTTTTTTAGTATTTTATAGAAAGGGAAAATGCTATGAAGAAATTAGAACTTATAAAAGATGGAGAAACTTTAGATGATTTGCAAGTAAATGGATATGCAGTTATACAAAAAGAATATGGATTTAGGTTTGGTATGGATGCAATATTATTAGCTAACTTTGTAAAAGTAAGAAAAAAAGATTTTTTAGTAGATTTATGTAGTGGTACAGGAATAATACCTTTTGTTATTGCTGCGAAAAATAAGATTAACAAAATTGCGGGCATAGAAATACAAGAAGACATGGTAGAGATGGCTAACAGAACAGCCTTATATAATGATATTAGTGAAAAAGTACAATTTATAAATGGAGATTTAAAAGATAAAGAATTAATTAAGTCTTTAAACAAAGCAGATGTGGTAACAGTTAATCCTCCTTATAAACTAATAAATAGTGGATTGGTAAACTTAGATAATAAAGATTCTATAGCAAGGCATGAAATATGTTGTACTTTAGGAGACGTTATAGAAGCGGCTAGTATTATATTGAAAGATAAAGGTAGACTATATATGGTACATAGGCCAGAGAGAATAGCAGATATTTTATGTGAGATGAGGAAATATAAGATAGAACCTAAAGTGATTAAAATGGTTCAACCGTCTATTAATAAACCTCCAAATTTAGTGTTGATTGAAGGACAAAAAGGTGGAGGTAAGTTTTTGAAATGGGATAGTACTTTATATGTGTATAATGAGCAAGGTAAATATACTGAAGAGATAAATGTAATATATGGTAAAGAGGATGATAAAAATGAGTAAGGGAAAGCTTTATATTGTTCCTACACCAATAGGAAATTTAAAGGATATTACTTTAAGAGCTATAGAAGTGTTAAATTCGGTGGATATTATAGCGGCAGAAGATACTAGACAGACATTAAAGTTGACTAATCATTATAATATAAAAAAACAATTGATTAGTTATCATCAGCACAATGAATATGGTAAAAGCAATAATTTAATAGAAATTCTCCAAGAAGGAAAAGAAATTGCATTAGTAAGCGATGCAGGAACACCAGGTATTTCAGATCCAGGAAGTGTTATTATTAAAAAATGCATTGATAATAATATAGATTTTGAAGTATTGCCTGGAGCTACAGCATCTATTACGGCATTAGTATACTCGGGTATGGATACCTCTAAATTTATGTTTTTAGGTTTTATTCCTAAAAGTAATAAAGAAAAGAGAGAATTAATCGAAGAAATAAAAGAAAGAAAAGAAACGTTAATATTTTATGAAGCACCTCATAGATTAATAAATACTTTAGAATTTTTAAAGGAGAATTTAGGTGAGCGTAGAATATCTTTATGCAGGGAGCTTACAAAGCTTCATGAGGATATTATAAGAACCACTATTAGCAATTCTTTAGAGTATTATAAAAAAAATTCGCCAAAGGGAGAATATGTTCTCATATTAGAGGGAAAAAGCCAGCAGGAAATAGAAATGGAAGAAAAGGAGAAATGGCAAGACTTATCAATAGAAGAACATATAATGATGTATATGGAAGAAGGGTTAAATAAAAAGGAAGCAATCAAAAGCACTGCAAAAGATAGAAGATTATCAAAATCTGAAGTATATAAATTTTCTATAAATATTCATAAAGAATAATTTGGTATTAATTTCCGCAATTAATATATATTTTATCATTGAGATTTTGTTAGCAATAATGTTATAATAAAAAGGTGACAAAACGGTAACAAATTTTAAAATTATATTAAATTAATGAACTAAAGTATACGGGGGGTGTCTTAGTGAATAAAAAGTTAGTGTCTGCTATAATAGCTCTTTCTCTAGTTGGAACATTGAGCGCACCAGTATTAGCAGAACCACTTAATGAAAGAATAAGAAACCAGCAGCAACAGATAGAAGAAAACAAAAAATCTTTAAAAAATGTTCAGAAAAAGCAAGAAGACATTGAAGTGGAATTGGAAAAATTAGACAGTAACATAGAGGCTCTGTTAAGACAGGTAAAAGATACAAAGAATAAAATATCAAGTACTGAAAAAGAAATAAAAGTAGTAGAGAAAGACATAGAAAAAGCAGAGGAAGACATTAAAGAAGAACAAGAGCTCTTTAATAAAAGAGTTAGAGCAATGTACATAAATGGAACAGGAAGCTATCTTGAAATGCTTATAGAATCAGATGGAATAAGTGACTTAATTTCAAGAGTAGATTCCATAAAAAAAATAATTGAATTAGATAAGAAAATAATCGCTGAGCTTAATGCTAAAAAACAAGCTATAGAAAAGAAAAAGGAAGCTCTAAAAAATGAAAATAATAAATTATTAGCTCTAAAAGCTGATAATGAAAAGAAGTTAGCAGATGTAAATAGCAAAAAATCAGAACAGGACAAGCTATTAGCAGAACTAAATAAACAGGAAAGAATGTATGCATCAAAGATAAATGAATCTCAAAGAATTATAAACGCTGCCATGGCAGAGATTAATGCTGTTAGGGACAAGGCTCCTGAGTACAAGCCTTCTAGAGGTCCATCTGAGATTTCTTCTAATACGATTGTAGCATATGCATCAAACTTTCTAGGAACACCTTATCAATGGGGTGGAAATGGTCCGAATAGTTTTGATTGCTCAGGATTTACGAGATATGTATATGCGCATTTTGGTATAAATATACCAAGAGTAGCTTCTGATCAACAGAATTTTGGAGCATCTGTATCTAGAGAGAATCTTCAACCAGGAGATTTAGTTTTCTTTGGATATCCTGCCCATCACGTAGGCATTTATGTAGGAAACAATGCATATATGCATGCACCAAGAACAGGTGATGTTGTAAAAGTATCTCCTTTAACTAGAAGTGATTATAGTGGAGCAAGGAGAGTAAGATAGAAAATTATTAGGAGTTTTAACTTGATTAAGTTAAAACTTCTTTTTATTATAAAAAAACCTCACACTTATAAGTGTGAGGGGGGATAGAGCTATTGTGTTATTCTGATTTTAATTCGTTTAAACAGTTTTTGCAGATATTTTTACCTTTATAATTTATAACATCTCTTGCATCACCGCAGAATATACAAGCTGGTTCATATTTTTTTAATATAATTTGTTCACCATCAACGTATATTTCTAAAGCATCTTTTTCTGCTATATCTAACGTCCTTCTTAATTCTATTGGTATAACTATTCTACCAAGTTCATCTACTCTTCTAACAACACCTGTAGATTTCATATTCATTCCTCCTATAAGTCAATTTCAAAATTCAACAAATTGTAACATAATACTACAATAAATATAGTATTTAAAAGTTAATAAATTATTTTATAAAACTACAAAATTCTTATAAAAATTTATCTAATGTTACTATACTACCATTTAATTCAAATGTCAATACATTTTCAATGTAAAAATACATATTTTTACTATATGGATAAAGCTAATGATATCAATGGACAAGCATTGGAGATAAGATAAATGTAAAATTAAGGATTTGATTTTACTTGAGCAAAATACGACAAAAATTTATTTTAAATAATAGTAATAAAATTACAATAATGCGGATTGTGTCGAAAATTGATAAGCGGATTTCTGGATGTATCGAAGATGAAGATAAAACTTTATTATGTTATAATTATTTATATTTAAAATAAAAGTGAGGTGCTTAAAATGAAAATTTTTATCGATACTGCAAATGTTGAGGAAATCAAAAAAGTAGCCCAATGGGGTATACTAGATGGTGTAACTACTAACCCAACATTAATTGCAAAAGAGGGAAGAGATTTAAGAGAAGTTATTGAAGAAATATGTTCTATAGTTGATGGGCCAATAAGTGCTGAAGTTATTAGTTTAGAAGCTGATGGTATGGTGAAAGAAGGAAGAGAACTATCTAAGCTTCACAAAAATATAGTTGTAAAAATTCCTATGTGTGAAGAGGGAATAAAGGCAGTAAGTAGGTTGAGCAAAGAAGGGATTAAAACAAATGTTACATTGATTTTTTCTGCTCAACAAGCTTTAATGGCAGCTAAGGCAGGGGCCACATATGTTAGTCCATTCTTAGGAAGATTAGATGATATAGGCAATGGAGGGTTACAGGTAGTAGAAGATATAATGGATATATTTAATATATACGGAATCTCCACAGAAGTAATCTCTGCTAGTATTAGAACACCTATGCATGTTTTGGAGTGCGCAAAGGTTGGAGCGGATATCGCAACTGTACCTTATAAAGTATTAGAACAAATGTTAAAGCACCCATTAACAGATATAGGTATAGAAAAATTCGTAGAAGACTCTAAAAAAAGGGTATAAAAAGTAATATAATTGCATACTAAATTGCAAGAAATAATATTATTATTTCTTACTACTCCACAATATATAAATAGAGTTATCAACAATAAAATTGTGGATAATGTTAATTGCAATGGGAAGGTTAATCAAATCAATGTATGATTTTATATAGGTTATCCACTTTTTATGTGGATAATATCCCATATATTGTTGATAACTAAAAAACACAAGAGAAATACAAAAGAAATAGAACTTGCAAAAATCAATTGTTAGAAAAAAGTATGCATTAATGCATACTTTTTTTAATAAATTTAATCTAATTTGTATACTATAATTGACATATTACCCCAGCAATTTTACAATAAATATTAAAATTGCTTCTAAGCAATGTCTTTCGTGATAAATTAGTATATTTTATTGCGTATTAATGAAATGACAGATTTCTATTTATAATTTTTATTAGTTAATCTTCTATGGAATTCATCCATATCAAAGTTAGCACTTATATATACCCTATCTAAACTTAATATACCATCGGATTTATCTGACCATGTTCCATTTGTAGTAAAGGCCATTTTATATCCTACCTCTTTTGCAGCTTTAATTGTATCACTATCCGCATCACCATAGGGATAGGCTATATAAGGTGATTCTTTATTCAACAATTTTTCTAAAAATTCCTTTGAAATTTTAAGAGTTCTCACTTGATTTTCATAACTCAATGTAGGTAATCTCTCATGATTTGCTGTATGACTTTGGATTTCAATACCATTCTTGTCCATTTCTAAAATTTGTTCAGAAGTCAAAAAGTTCTTATGATTATCTATATTATTAGTAACAACAAAAACTACAGCATTAAAATTAAATTCTTTTAATATTGGAAAGGCATTAGTGTAATTATCCTTATATCCATCATCTAAAGTTATAACAACAGATTTCTCAGGGATGGGTTTGTTGTTTATAAAAAAATCATATAACTGGTTTAAAGTAAGAGTTGTATACCCGTTTTCATATAAATAATTCATCTGCTCTCTAAATTGTTCTTTTGGTACCATCAACTCATTTCCTTTTTCATAATTTATTGAATGATACATCAATACTGGAATTGCTCTATCATTATAAATTAGCGGAGAATTTTTATTAATGGCATCTTTGTCTTTTTGAGCATTACTTTTTTCAGTATCATCCTTCTTGTCTTCTATATTATTTGAAGAATTGTTAGTTTCTTTGTTGATAACTTGTGCATTGTTGTCAACAAGAGACTTATTATCTTCAATGTTGGTTTTGGAACAAGAAGAAGAAAAAAGGAGAATTAGTAAGGAAAATAGTATTAATTTAAAATTAAAAGTTTTTTTTAATGACATTTGTACACTCCTTAATATATAATATATTATAAACCCTTTAATTTTAAGGGTTTCATATAGATATACCCTTTTTAAAGCAAAAAAAAGATATATTTTATGCACATTATCCACAATTAGCATGTGAATAACTTGTGAAATTAATGTTGATTCTCAACAATTTATATATATTATAAAGTAGTATCAGTAATTTTAAAAGAATTTTTAGAAAATTAATTGGGGAAAATATAAAATATGTTAACATTATCCACAGAAATGTGGATAACATGTGGACAACCATAGAGGATATATAATTTTTATCAATAACATGTAACAAAAATTGAAATATATAAATATAATATACTATGTTACTTAAAGCCCATTTGCATTTATTATTAAGCATCTATTATTTAGATGCTCTTTTTTATTGGCAAATATTTAGAATTTTCTTAACAATTTGAAGGGTTTGTGTTATTATTATATTAAGAAGCAATAATTATTAAAGGGTGTGAATAATATGAAGGATAACGTAATTAATGTTGATTTTTCTAAGGGGAATAAAAGTATAAGTAAAAACAATAACATTATATTAAAAATAAAGAATATACTAAAGAGGTTTATTAAATTCAATAAAAAATCTCCCACACCTAAAAATGTAATAGCTTATAGGAAGAATATATCATAGAGTAAATAATAAATTAACTAAAAAAGAGATTTGTAAAATAAAATTTACAAATCTCTTTTAATCTATGTTCTAAATATTACATCTTCACGGCTAAACATAAATCTAGCGAATAATACTGAAGAAACTATATATACCAATATCCAGCTAAAGGTTATAATTATATGGGTTGGATTATATATTCCCATTATAAATTCCTTCAATAAACACACAATATTGCTCAAAGGAATATGAAAATATATATTGCTAATATTTTTTACGTCTATCATATAGGTAGCATAAGTAGGTATTATAGCTAGTATGGTAAGGGGAGAAAGGTAAGTTTGAGCTTCTTTAAAAGAACGAGCATATATACTTATAGCTAATTCCAATGCCCCAAATACCATTGTTGTCAATACAGCGATAAGGCCAATTAATAAAATGCTTTTAATATCCAAGCTTATAACTGCTTCTGCTGAACCAGATAAAAATCCATCCTTTTGATTCATTCCGAGATACAAACCCAGAAGGGATGAGATGGTAGTAAGTAGTCCCATAACTGTTATTGCACCAAATTTACCCCATAGAAGCGACATTCTTCCTGCTTGAGTAGTTAATAGGGGTTCTAAGGTTCCTCTTTCTTTTTCTCCAGCAGCTAAATCTGTAGCTGGTGCAAGTGGACCTGTTACACTGTATATAACAAGCATTAAAGGTAGTAACAAAGATAACATGAATTTACCTAATCCATCTGTTTCTTTTACAGAAGTAATATTTTTTACTGCTATAGGATTTAATATGTCAGGATTTATATTTTTTGTTGAAAGTCTCTTGCTTACTATAGTTTTCGAATAATCATCTATATAAGAATTAATTATTGAATGTGCCATCATAGATTGTTGACTAGCATTATCATAAGTTAATTCTATATTAGAAATTTGCTCTTTAGAAATTTTTTCTTCAAAGTCATCTGGAATAGAAACTCCAACTAATATATTTCCGGATTTAACATCTTCACTTATATTAGAAGAATCTACAATGGTTATATTATCTTGAGATTTAAGAAATTGAGATAGAGCAGTATTCCTATTATCTGCTATAGCTATTTTGAAATTTTTCTCTATATCTTTTGTATTTTTGTTAATGCTTTTTCCCATTACAGTAAATATTATGGGAAAAAGTATTAAGGGAATCACTATGCTCATTATTAGAGATTTCTTATCTCTGAATATATCTTTTAATTCCTTTTTAAAAACTATCATAGTTATGTTCTTCATTATTTATCACCTACCAATTGCATAAATATATCTTCCATGTCTTCAGAGGAGTATTTCTCTTTAAAGTAGGAGATGGTTCCATTGTCCACTATTCTGCCTTTGTGTATGACAACAATTCTATCGCAAAGTTTTTCAACTTCTCTCATACTATGACTAGAAAAGATTATAGCTTTACCATCGGACTTACATTTTAATATGAAATCTTGAACTACTTTAGTGGCTGTAACATCTAAGCCAATGGTAGGCTCGTCAAATAGCATTACAGAAGGGTTATGCACTATAGAACGAGCGATAGCTATTTTTTGTTTCATTCCTCTTGAGAATTTACCAACTCTTCTATCTATATACTCTTTCATATCTAAAATATCCGTTAAATAGTCCATACGTTTATCTATTTTTTCTTTATTCATACCATTTAGTTCTGCGAAATATTGAATATTTTCACGGCCTGTTAATCTATCATAAAGACCAACTTCACCGCCAAATAATATTCCTATACTACCTCTTACTTTATTGCTTTCTTTTATAATATCATAGCTATCAATTTTTGCTGTCCCACCTGTAGGCTTAAGCATTGTTGCTAGCATTCTTAAAGTAGTAGTTTTACCAGCACCATTTTCTCCTAGTAATCCTAGTATTTCTCCTTTTTGTACAGAAAAACTGATAGAGTCAACAGCATTAATTTTTTTGAATTGTTTACTTAAATTAACCACTTCAATCAAGAGGGTCACCTCCTTAAAATTACAATATTAATTATAGCATTTTGATTTATTAAATATTAGTGAATAAAGTCATTATATTTTGTGACTTTTAGTATTTGTTGATGTATACTAATATTGAAAATTTTAAACAAGGGAGAGATTATAGTGAGAATAGGCATGGGTTATGATGTACATAGATTAGTTGAGGGAAGAAAACTTATAATAGGAGGAGTAGAAATTCCTTATGAAAAAGGGCTTTTAGGTCATTCAGATGCGGACGTTCTATTACATGCATTGATGGATAGTATATTAGGAGCTGCAGCTTTGGGAGATATAGGAAAACATTTTCCGGATAAAGATGATTCATATAAAGATATAAGCAGCGTAAAACTTTTGAAAGAAGTTAAAAAGATAGTAGAAAATAAGGGTTATAAAGTAGCGAATATTGATTCTACTATAATAGCACAAAGTCCTAAAATGGCTCCATATATAGAGGAAATGAGAATGAAGGTATCTGAGACATTAGATATATCTGTAGATATGATAAATATTAAAGCCACTACTGAGGAGGGGTTAGGGTTTACAGGATCAGGAGAAGGCATTTCTGCACAGAGTATTTGTTTATTAAGTAAAATTTAAAATTAAAAAGCTTTGGGTTAGACTCAAAGCTTTTTACTATTACAAGAAATACTATTAGATAAGGCAAAGTTATCTTTTATAAAAAGAAAAATTAAGTTGACTAATGGAACTAGATATAAATAGAAAGCATAAAGAATTACTTTATAATCAACGCCTAGAATAGATGTAGATAAAAATAATGCAGTATTCCAAGGGATAAGAGGAGCTATAAGAACAGAAGTGTTCTCTAGATCCGTGGCCAGGTCGTATTTATCTATATTTCTAAAATTGTATCCGTCCTTTACAAACATATCAGTAAGAACTATTGCAAGTACTTGATTGCAACCAAAAGATGAAGTTAATATGCTAGTGAGTATAGTTCCCAAGAATAATTCACTTCTATTTTTAGCTTTATAAATTAAACTAGTAAAGTCTTTTAACATGCCAGTTTCATTAAAAATTCCTGCCATGGCTGAGGAGATTAATATAACTAAACATAGCCTTAACATGGAAGTTATTCCCCCACCATAAAATATATTACTAAGCTGTCCATGGTCTATCTTATCAAACCCAAATATTATATATTTAAAAGATTCTATAAAAGAATTTTTTTGTATATACACAGAAATTAAAAAGGAGGACAGGATACTAATCATCATAGCGATTCGCATATTTATTTTTGAAAGAGATAAAAAAATAATTAAAGCTGCAGGAATAAGAACTATGTAGTTTAATGTAAAGAAGCTCTCTATTTCCATAAGAATATCTGTTGATGTAATTTTAAGAGGATGATTATAAGAAATAATAGTATAAATTAATACAGTTATAGAGAAAGGAATTAAGGATGTCTTAAACATATTCTTTGTATTTGTATGAATATCTGTTTCAGTTAATTCTACTATTAAGTGGGCCCCAGATGAAACTGGTGAACATCTATCTCCAAAATAAATTCCTGAAATAATTGCACCAGCAGCAATTATAGGATTAATTCCTCCGCTTCTAGCTATAGCCATAAGAGCAATACCTGCTGTTCCAGTAGTGCCTGAAGATGTACCTATAAGAAACGAAACAATGCAGCAGATTAAAAAGCAGGAAAGAATAAATAAATTTGGACTTATAAAATTTATGCTGTAATAAACTATAGCAGGCACTGTAGCAGAAGCCATCCATATGCCTATTATAGATCCTATTAATAAAAAAGTAATTACAACAGAAGAAGTCTTCTTAACTCCATTAATACACATGGTATAGATATTTTTTGATGTAAATCCTTTTTTAAAAGAAAGTAATATGAATATAATTAAACATAAGATAAGAGGATATAATATATAAATTTTTTTATAAACGCTAATTATTAAAAATATAAAACAGAGAATAAAGGATAAGATAACATCCATAAACATCCCCCTTATAAAATTTCTTTAGTATATAATATTCTAATTATTTTTATCTTTATTAAGTATACTTAGATAGCGATAGATACTTGGCTCTGAACAGTGAAGTTGCTTAGCCACTTCGCTAACAGCCCCTTTTAACATAAATATTCCTTTTTGGTTTAAAATATCTACAATGCTAAGACGTTCATCTTGAGTTAAACGATCGATAGGGATATTTTTATCAGCTAAAACCTTATTTAAAACGGTTTCGGTGACCTCGCCAATGGACTCAGAGAAATTTTCGGGAACCTCGTTTAAAATAGAGTTAATTGACTCATAAGTGCTATTTTGGAGTATTAATTCATCAGGATGGCAGAGTTTTAAAATGTCTTCACTTATAGAAATGTACTTACTGTCATCAAAATTAATACATAGCATTCCGATGATTTCCTCATTATTATCTTTTATAAACATAGTGGATGAGCGTAGAACTCTATTGGTCCTTGAAGCACCATTGTAATTAATAAGGTAATCACTATTCTTATAACTTCCCATGGCGATTGTTTTCAATCCAAGATTTGTTAAAGGAGCACCGACGCTACGCCCACTAACATGTCCATTTGCTATAGCCACAATGGAATATGTTTTATCAGTTAAATCATGTAGTACAATTTCATAATCAGGACCTAAGACTTTTCCTAAAAACTCAACTAATTTAGTGTATTGTTTTAATGTAGTTTTATCCATTTTATGCACCTACTTTATGGGTTAATATTCTATATTATACAATATCATGAAGAATGATATATTACAATAAAATATAAAATAAATTATTACAATAATAAATTATTCTATCTATTACAATAATTTATTTATATAACCTATATTTAAACTAATAAATTAAGGTTATATAAGGATAAAGACTGCTTATTTTCAAATAAATTACATAAAAAGGAATAAAATCAATTATTTAGTTGACTAAGATTTATAGCGGTGATATAATTTTATTAAATAAAGAATAGTTAGAATCTTCTAAATAAGTATGAGCTATTTATTCTGGATTAAGTTATCTTAGAATAAATAAAAAATAAAAAATTAAAAGATGGAGGGTTTAACATGGCAATTAAATATGTACCAGAACCATTTAGAATTAAAATGGTTGAAACAATTAAAATGCTTAGTCGTGAAGAAAGAGAAATAAAAATTTCTGAGGCGAAATATAACTTATTTAATCTTAATGGAGAAGACGTATATATTGATTTATTAACAGATAGTGGAACAAATGCAATGAGCCAAGAGCAATGGGCTGGCGTAATGAGAGGTGACGAAGCTTATGCAGGATCATCGAGTTACCATAGATTAGTTGAAGCAGCACAAGATATATTTGGATATAAATATATTCAACCTGTACATCAAGGTCGTGCAGCAGAAAAAGTTCTTTTCGGACTATTAATGGGTAAAGGACAATACTCTATATCTAATATGCACTTTGATACAACAAGAGCACATGTTGAACTTTCAGGCGCAAGAGCAATTGATTGTGTTGTTCCTGAGGCTGCAGATCCAACGTTAAGAGTGCCATTTAAGGGGAATATGGATGTTGAGAAGCTTGAAGAATTAATAAATAAACATGGGGCAGATAAAATTGGACTTGTTATTATGACTATAACAAACAACTCAGCAGGTGGTCAGCCAGTATCCATTCAAAACATAAAAGAAACCTCTGAAATTTGTAAAAAATATAATATTAAACTTTGTATAGATGCCGCACGTTATGCAGAAAATGCTTATTTTATAAAGCAGCGTGAACCTGGTTATGAAAATAAATCCATAAAAGAAATCATTAAAGAAGTATTTAGTTATGCAGATATGTTTACAATGAGTGCTAAGAAAGATAGCATTGTAAATATGGGAGGATTAATTGGAATTAAAGAAAATGAAAAGTTATTTCAATTGTGCAAAGGCCGTACAATTTCCTTTGAAGGATTCATTACTTATGGAGGACTTTCAGGGCGTGATCTTGAGAGTTTAGCAATTGGTCTCTATGAAGGAATTGATGAGAACTACCTAAGATATAGAATAGGACAGATGGAGTATCTTGCAGACCGTCTTGATGAAGCTGGAATAGCCTATCAATCGCCAGTAGGAGGACATGGAGTGTTTGTAGACGCGAAAGCTATGTTCCCACATATTCCATATAATGAGTTTCCAGGACAGGCTTTGGCAGTAGAGCTCTATAAAGAAGCAGGAATTCGTACATGTGATATTGGATCCTACATGCTAGGTAATGACCCTGATACTGGGGAGCAACTTCATGCAGATTTTGAGTTTACAAGACTTGCAATTCCACGTCGTGTGTATACTCAAGCACATATTGATATCATGGCAGATGCTCTGATTGCAATTAAGGAAAGAGCAGATGCTGTTAAAGGCTATAGAATTACATGGGAGCCACCTATTCTTCGTCACTTCCAAGCAAGCCTTGAACCAGTAAAATAGGAAAAAAGTATACCCGTAAAATACTAAGCTTATATATTTTACGGGTAATACTCCCATTATAAAACTACCAATGATAACTAACACATTTAAAAATTTCTCTAAAAATAGGTATAACAAATAAAAATTAATCATATCTTATAAAACCTTTATAAATTTCATTCTTTCGCTCTTTCGTTCTTTTAAATCATCAATACTACAACTTTATTTGTGACAAAGGTAATTTCTACAGAAAATCTAGCCATTATAAAAGATTAGTAAAAAACCTACTTGATATGACTTGAATAAAATAATATTATAAAAAAAGAGTCAATGTTCAATAGAATATTAATAAATTTTCTATTGGAGATTTATGGCTATATAAATGTAAGAGGTGAAGTTATGGGGAATAATAAAAAAGAAGACGATTACAATTCGTTGAATAATGAAGTTAATCGTGATACCTTTGATTCAAAAGTTGGGTTTATTTTGGCTTGCATTGGTTCTGCAGTGGGTATGGGTAACATTTGGCTTTTTCCTTATCGTGTAGGGCAGTTTGGAGGAGCTGCATTTTTAGTGCCATATTTTATATTTGTTATAGTCATTGGATTTACAGGGGTTATTGGAGAGATGTCTTTTGGACGTGCAATGAAAACAGGACCAGTCGGAGCCTTCAAAAAGGCATTAGAGAGAAGAGGAAAGAAACATGGAGATCTTATTGGACTTATTCCAGTAGTAGGTTCCATAGGAATTGCAATAGGGTATTCAGTAGTTGTAGGTTGGATACTTAGGTTTATGGTAGGAGCTATTACTGGTTCTATGATAAAAGCTCCAGATAGTGGATCATATTTTGGTCAGATAGCTGGAAAACTAGGAAGTATTAGCTGGCACATGTTGGCATTAGCGTTAACATTTATTGTTATGCTTGCTGGTGTTTCTCAAGGAATAGAAAAGCTTAATAAGGTGATGATGCCTACTTTCTATGTATTATTTTTAATTCTTGCAATACGTGTAGCAACATTACCAGGAGCTATGGAAGGATATAAATATTTATTTACCCCTAAATGGGAGTTTCTTGGGAATCCTAAAACTTGGGTATATGCTCTAGGACAGGCATTTTTCTCTCTTTCATTAGCTGGCTCAGGAACTGTAGTATATGGGAGCTATTTGAAAAAAAGCGAAGACATTGTTAGCAGTGCAAAGTATGTAGCCATCTTCGACACTTGTGCAGCAATGTTATCAGCACTTGTAATTATACCATCAGTATTTGCCTTTGGAATGGACCCAGCGGCGGGACCACCACTTATGTTTATTACAATGCCAAGTATATTTAAGCAGATGCCAATGGGACAATTATTTGCAATTATTTTCTTCATAGCTGTTTTATTTGCAGGAATTACATCGCTGGTGAACTTATTTGAAACTCCGATAGAGGCATTACAAGAGAGATTTAAACTTTCTAGGAAAGTTTCAGTTGCTATCATTGCATTACTTGGGGCAGTTACAGGAATAATACTTGAAGACGCAGATAAACTTGGTATTTGGATGGATATAGTATCCATTTATGTTATTCCACTAGGGGCACTTCTTGCAGGAGTTATGTTCTTCTGGGTTTGTGGATCAAAATTTGCAAGAGAACAAGCACAATTAGGTCGTACTAAGGAAATAGGATCTTGGTTTGAGCCAATGACAAAATATGTATTTTGTGGACTTACGATTATAGTTTATATTTTTGGGATATTCTATGGAGGTATTGGCTAAAGCCATATATCTAATTTTACCTAATTTTTTTAATTAATTGATTATATAACTAATATATAATATATTAGTATTAGTGAAATAAATAAAAGTTCAATGACTAAAAAACATTAACTAAAGGAGGAATTATAAATGAAAAAGGTAATTTCAACAGAGTTAGCACCTAAGGCAATAGGACCATATTCACAGGGGATAGAATTTGGAAATTTGGTGTTTTTATCAGGTCAAATACCTGTAGATCCAGCGACAGGAGAAATAGTAACAGGAGATGACCCAGTAGTAGCCCAAACTCATCAATCAATGAAAAACATAAAAAGCATATTAGAATCTCAGGGGTTAAGCTTCAATAATGTAATAAAAAGTACAGTATTTATTGCAGATATGAACGATTTCCCGAAGGTAAATGAAGTTTATGCTCAATATTTCGAAGAAACTTACCCATCACGTTCTTGTGTACAAGTAGCTAAACTTCCAAAGGAAGCTTTAGTAGAAATTGAGGTAATTGCTCATAAATAAATTAAAAAGAATGTAAAGTTAAAAAGGGTGTCTTAATTAAAAGACCCCTTTTTTATTTAATAATAGAAGCTTCTTCAGTTTTAGAGGAATCTTCTACTAATTTTAATATTGTATGTAATTCATTTTCAGTTAAGTATCTCCATTTACCGATAGGAAGTCCTGATAATGTTACATTCATAATTCTTATTCTTTTTAGTTTTATAACATTATAACCTAGAGCTTCACACATTCTTCTTATTTGTCTATTTAAACCTTGAGTTAGTATTATTCTGAATACGTTTCTACCTTCTTTGTAGATTTTACAAGGCTTTGTCACTGTATTAAGAATTTCTACCCCTGAGGACATTTTTTTAATAAAATCTCCTGTTATAGGCTTATCTACGGTAACTATATATTCTTTTTCATGATTATTTCCTGCCCTTAATATTTTGTTTACTATATCTCCATCATTTGTAAGAAAAATTAGTCCTTCAGAATCTTTATCTAATCTTCCTATGTGAAATATTCTTTCAGGATAATTAATAAAATTTACTATGTTGCTTTTTTCTTTTTTATCCGTAGTACATACGATCCCTACTGGTTTATTGAGAGCTAAATAAACAGATTTAGGTTTTTGACCTATAGTCTTTCCATTTAGCTTTACGTCGTCCCCAGCATAAACCTTTGAACCAGTTATAGCTAGTTTACCATTTATAGTTACTTTACCAAGTTCTATTAATTTATCGGCTTCTCGCCTTGAACAAATTCCTTTTTCGCTAATAAATTTATTGATTCTTATTCCTTCATTCATAAGTTTTCTAAACCTCACTTTGAATAATAGTCCTTAGATATTATAAAATAAAATTCAGAGCCTGAGCCTAGTTTACTATTTACACCATAATCAAAATTATGAAGTTTTAAAATTTCACTGCAAATAGGAAGACCTAATCCCATTCCGCCGCTTTGAGAGTGTTTATGGTATCTATTCCATATCTCATGTATCATATTTTCTTCTATTCCTAGACCCATATCTTTGACGGATACCATTATACCATTATTAATGTATTTTATACACAACTCTATTTTAGATGAGTCTGGGCTAAATTTAATAGCATTATCCATAAAGTTGTATAGAACTCTTTCTAAAGCAATCTTATCCCCACAAATGAGGGTATCTTTTGATGTATCAAAGACTAAATCTATAAATATGTTTTTTTCCTGTGCTTTATATTTAAATTTGTTTATTAAAGAGTTTGAGAATTCATAAATATTAAATTTTGACTTGTTTAATTTAACCTTTCCTTCTTGAAATTTAGATAGCTGTAAAATATCCATAACTAAGTTATTTAATTTATCTACTTCATCTATGATATCTTTAGAATATTTTTGGGCTGATTTTAAATCCACTAATCCATCCTTTATTGCTTCACTATAGTTTCTTATTATACTTAAGGGGGTTTTAAAGTCATGGGATACATTTGCTATGAAATCTCTCTGCATAGAATATTTCTCTTCTAGTTTTATGGCCATATTCTTCAAGCATAACGATAGTTCCTCGATTTCATCTCCTGTTTTTACTACCATGTCAGTTTTAAAATTTCCATTAGAAATATCATAGGATGATTTTTGTAATTTTAATATAGGACCAGTGAATTTTTTACCCCAAATTAGTATAAAAGGTATGCACACTATTAACGCCATTAAAAATACCAGGGATAATACAATATTAATTACTTTTATATAATCTATGGTAGCTTTCATATTTTCAAATAGTATTATTGTACCTATACCTGTATCCATTCTATAATAAAGATACTCTTCACCCATATGATGCTTGAATGTACCTTTTTCTCCTATGGAGTTAATATCTTTACTATGTAAAAAACCCATTACAGCCATCCTATTTTTCCCTATGCTATAAGCAGAATCTTTAGTTATGATTATTCCAGTAGCATCAATATTTTCATAGGGAGTACCTTCCATTATAGCATTACAAACATTTCCTATCTTAGATTTTAGTTGATCATATTGATTTTCAATATGAAATCTGGACAAAAAAATTGAGCTGGTTAGAAATGACAAAATAGCTACTAATGCCATTATTAATAGAAAACCCTTTATTAATTTTTTTGTTATCTTTTCCATAAATTTAATCCTCCGAAGGTTATCATAGTTCTAATTTGTAACCAACTCCCCATACAGTTTTTATATGATTATTACAAAATTTAATTTTTTCTCTTAAATTTTTCACATGAGTATCTACAGTTCTAGTATCCCCGGCGAAATCATAACCCCAGACATTATCTAAAAGTTGATCTCTTTTAAAAACTTGAGAGGGATTTTGGCATAAAAATATCAATAAGTCAAACTCTTTTGGAGTTAAATTTATTTGAATTCCATTCTCTACAATCTCTCTTTTGTCTTCATTAATAGTCATGTTCTCAAAATTTAAACTATTATCTTTGTTAGAAGAACTGTTTATTCTTAACTTTACTCTAAGCACTAATTCTCTCATGCTTAAAGGCTTAACCATATAATCATCTGCTCCTAATTCTAGTCCGAAAATCCTATCTTCCTCTTCGCCTCTAGCAGTAGTAAGTATTACAGGAGTGCTAGATATGGATTTTATCTTTTTTAGAAGAGACCAGCCATCTTTTTTAGGCATCATCACATCTAATATTATTAAATCAAAAATGGCATTTTCTATAAAGGATTCACCTTCATCACCATCACTAGCTGTAAACACTTCATATCCTTCATTTTTTAAATATAAAGCCATAACTTCAGATAGTTTTCTTTCATCTTCAATAATTAATATTTTTTTTCTCATTTCTCTATACCTCGTCATTTTTATTTAAAATATAATAAATCCTATAAAAATATGTAGAAACTATAAGCATTAAATATAATATTCCTTAATAACATTATATAAATTTATAATATAATTTAAAATATAATTGATAAAATAAACTATTCATTTATTTTCCATAGCAAAAATGTTAAATATTATATATAATAATTATATATAACAATAATTGCGGTAGGGGGTATTTTATGAAATTTTTGAGAAAGACTGCATTAACTTTTTTTATAGCAACGACTGTTGCAGCAGGAAGTGTATCAGCTGCTGGAAATTTTACAGAAATAAGCAGCAAAAGTAATGTGGTTACAGACAAAAAGTGGACGATTACATTTAATTCAAATTTAGATAAAGATACTATAAATGACGAAAATATTACCGTTACTGATGCAAAAGGTAATAAAGTTAAAGCATCTGTATCTATAGGAGCTACAGATAATACTGTAACAGTAATGCCTAAAGTGGAAGGATATTTGCCAGGAAGTACATATTATATAAATTTTGGAACAGGAATAAAATCTTTAGGAGGAAAAACTTTTTCATCACCGAAAAGAATGAAGTTTGTAACTACAGGAAAATTCTCAGATGCTTCAACTTATGAAGGAATTCCTAATATTGTACAAGCTAAAATGGAATATGAGCCTATATTACCTAATCAAAAACAAACTTTTCATTTAAAATCATCTTCTTCAGAGCAAGTACAATATAGAATATTTGCAAGTAAATATGTTTATAAATTTGACAAATATGAGCCTTATGAAGAAATTACTAATGGGTATGTAAGTGCACAAGATGGAAAGATAACTACAGATAAATTATTTGAAGCAGGAGAAAATGGAGAGAAATACAAAATATTAATTTATGTTAAAAGAGCTAATAAACAAGGTGCTCATGTGGATGAGAATACAGACTATGATAATTACTATATAGATTATTTAAGATGTGTAAATTCTGTAGATAAATCCATATTTACTGATTTAAATTTAAATTTTACTTTTAATGAAGCTTTGGACAAGCAAAACAATACTAAGGTATCAGTAACAGATGAGGGACCAACTTCTTGGATGGGAGCTAGTGCTAATCAGATAAAATACTATATGAATCCATCAAACTTCACAGACGAGTATGGTAAATATATGTTCTTAAAATTAAACTACATAGATGATAGTATTACTGAGGACGATTTAAACAAAATACTTAAAGGCAAAGGAGTGCTAGAGGGTAAGGGAAAAGCTTTTTTAGAAGGAGCAAAAGAAAATAATATAAATCCTGCTTATTTAGTATCTCATGCACTTTTAGAAACTGCTAGTGGAACATCAAAACTTGCTACAGGAATAGAGGTAGATGGAAAAGAAGGAAAGAAAAAGGTATATAATACTTATGGAATAAAAGCTTTTGATGATGATCCTAATAAACATGGATCAGAATATGCATACGAGCAAAAATGGTTTACTGTAGAGGAAGCTATAACTGGGGGAGCAAAATATATTGCTGAAAAGTATGTAAATAATCCTACGGTAAAAAGGGATACATTATATAAAATGAGATGGAACCCTTCAACACCAGGAAGTTATCAATATGCTACAGATATTGGATGGGCATATAAGCAAGTAATTAAAATTAAAGAGTTAATGGATCAATGTGAGAACCCTACATTAAAGTTTGAGTTTCCAGTTTTTAAAAAATAAATTGATTAGAAATTTTTAAGACAAAATTAAAAATGAAAAACAAAATTAAAAAAGGATTTTAGCTTTGCTAAAATCCTTTTTTAATTTAAAGTTCCTTTTTTTCTCTTTCTTTTATGAATCTCATCTATAAATGGAGCATAAAATTCAAATATTTTTTCATGTCCACAATCAGAACACACACATATACAAATATCATGAGGAACATCATCTATTAAATCTACATTTAAATCATCGGCAAAGTATTCCCCACCACACACTTCACAAGGAGTATTATTTATTATTTTATATTCACTTTCAATAAATTCCATTATATCTTTAATAGTCATAAGTGACCTCCAATTCAACTAAATATCACATTATACATGGTAACACTATTAAAAATTAATTGCAATACAAAGGTTTTAATTTACATATACATTAAATAGGCATTTGTATCAATAAATATTTAGGAGGAAAGTATGATAAATTATATCTGGTTTTTAATTTTAAGTTCTGGAATTGTGGTTGGAATACTTACGGGGAGGGGAGAGATAATATCTCAAGCTATAGTATCTTCTACAAACTCAACTGTTGAACTCATCATAAAGCTATTAGGGATGATGTGTTTGTGGTGCGGGGTAATGAAGATAGCTCAGAAAAGTGGACTAACAGATAAGTTAGCCAAGCTTTTAAAGCCTATACTAAAATTGTTGATGAAAGAAGGAGGGAATGATGATAGTGCTCTAGGTTCTATGGTTATGAATATTACGGCAAATATGATGGGACTATCCAATGCAGCTACTCCTTTTGGAATAAAGGCAATGGAAAGTTTGCAAAGGATTAATAGAAAAAAGGATACAGCTAGTGACGATATGGCGTTATTTCTAGTGTTAAATGCTGCATGTATTCAGTTTATACCTACCACAGTAATATCTATAAGAGCTGCTGCTGGATCTAAAAATCCAGGGGAAATAATAGTTCCAGCTATAATTACTACTACTTGTGCTGCAATAGTAGGGGTAATATGTTGTAAAGTACTAGAAAAGCATTTTTAATGGAGGGGTCTATGAACATAACAAATTTAATTATACCTATTATTATTGTGTTAATTACTACTTATGGAATGATAAAGGGAGTTAAAGTATACGAGTGTTTCATTGAAGGAGCTAAAGAAGGTATGAGTATTTGTGTTAGAATATTTCCTTACCTTTTAGCAATGATATTAGCTGTAACAGTTCTAAGAGAATCTAAGGTTCTTGACTATATAATTGGAATTATGAATCCTATAGTAAAATTTATTGGTCTGCCAGGAGAAGTAGTTCCGTTAGTGCTAATAAAACCTCTATCTGGAAGTGGAGCTTTAGGAGTATTTACAGATGTTATAACCAATTATGGAGCAGATAGTTATATTGGAAGAATAGCTTCTATAATAATGGGGTCTACTGAAACTATTTTCTATACAATTACAGTTTATTTTGGTGCAGTAGGTATAAAAAAAATAAGACACACTTTGTGGGCAGCCATACTTGCCGATTTAACGGCTATAATAGTATCAGTAATAGTAGTAACCTTATTTTTTTATTAAAAGAAATATAATTTATCCTATTAATCTAAGAATTATGCTAATATTTAAATAGTGTTATAACTTAGTAAAGAAGGAGAAGTGCTATGATAGAGATTATTGATGTAAACAAGTCATACAATGGAAGCACGAAAGCAGTAGACAATATAAATTTAAAGATAGAAGATGGGGAGATTTTTGGATTTTTAGGGCCAAATGGAGCAGGTAAAACTACTACTATAAAAATGATAACAGGAATATTGCATTCCGATAATGGTTCTATAAAAATTAATGGAATTGATGTTAAGGAAGATCCTTTAAAGGCTAAAAAGCAATTTGGATTTGTACCTGATAACCCAGATATGTTTTTGAAGTTAAAGGGAATGGAATATTTGAATTTTATGGCAGATATTTATGATGTGTCAAAGGAAGACAGGAAACCAATAATTGAAAAATTAAGTAGAGAGTTTGGATTAGAATCAGCTTTAGGAGATCAGATACAGAGTTACTCTCATGGTATGAGGCAAAAAATAATTATTATCGGTGCCCTTATACATAATCCATCTGTATGGATTTTAGATGAACCTATGACAGGTTTAGATCCTAAGTCATCATACTTATTAAAAGAAATGATGAGAGAACATGCAGATAGGGGTAATGTAGTGTTTTTTTCCACTCATGTGTTGGAGGTAGCAGAAAAGCTATGCGATAGAGTAGCTATAATAAATAAAGGTAAGATTTTATTCTGTGGAACGCTTGAAGAAATAAAGAATCATTTTAAGGAAAATGAATCTTTAGAAAGGATATTCTTAGATATTACTGAAAATGAATAAGTATATTTCTTTAGTAAAAGTATTATTAAAAACCTCTAATGAAAATTTTACCAATAGTAAAAAGCGTTCCAAAACAATAATATTATATTCATTATTATTGTTGGCTTTACTTCCTTTTATTTTCCAAATAGGTAATATGACAGGGAATTTATATGATTCACTATCAAGTATAAATCAAGAAGGTATAATATTAGCTTTAGCTTTGGCTGTAACTTCATTATCTATAATGATTTTAGGTGTTTTGTATGTGATAAATGTATTCTACTTTTCGAGGGATATAGAATATTTACTTCCATTGCCTTTAAAACCTTCTCTTATATTGAGTAGTAAATTTACTGTAACAGTAATATACGAATATATAATTGAGGCAATGTTTTTGTTTCCTGTTTTTATTAAGTATGGCATTAAAAGTGATTCTGGAATATTATACTATATTTACTCACTTATAGTATTTCTATTTACTCCAGTAGTGCCTTTAATTCTTTCATCTATAATAGTAATAATAATTATGAGATTTACAAATATAGCTAAAAATAAAGATAGATTTAAGATGATATCTGGGTTCTTTGCCATGTTTCTAGCTCTAGGGTTTAATTTAGCTATTCAGAAGTTTGTTGGTAGAAGCAATGTAGATATTCAGCAAATTATTACTAGTGGAGATAATTCATATATAAATATGATATCTAATATATTTCCTTCGGTTAGATTTTCTTCACTGGCACTAACAAATTCCTATAATATTAAAGGATTGTTTTATTTTTTATCTTTTTTAGTTATAAATGGGGTATTATTTAGTGCGTTTTTATTTCTTGGAGAGAAGATATACTTTAAAGGAGTGGTGGGACTATCTCAATCCTCTTCAAAAAGAAAGAAGTATGAAGAAGGAGAATTAAGAAAAATAATAGTAAGAAAATCACCTTTAATTAGTTATACTTTAAAAGAAATAAGAATGCTTATAAGAACACCTATATATTTTTTAAACTGTGTAATAACAAATTTTTTATGGCCTGTATTTTTAATTATACCTATGTTATTACAACCAGAAAGTAAAGATGCTATTCCAATAATATCAAATATTTTAAGAAATAGTGACAATTTAGGTGTAGTTATAGGAGGAGTAGCTGTAGGGGCTTTATTTATATCCTCTGCTAATGGTATAACATCTACCTCTATATCTAGAGAAGGACAGAATGTTTATTTTAATAAATTTATACCACTAAATTACAATGTAATAATAATGGCAAAAGTTTTGGCTGGAGCTTTATTTAGTTTCATAGGTGTACTATTATCACTTATAATCTTTTATGTGATATTAAAACCTACAGTTAACATAATAATTTTATCTATGTTAGTTAGTATATTTGCTATAATTCTTGCTTCACTTATGGGAATAACTATAGATTTAAATTTTCCTAAATTAAATTGGGATAATGAGCAGAAGGCTGTGAAACAAAATTTTAATGTTTTAATAAGCATAGTGGTAAATGTGATCTTTGCATTTATAACAATAAAAACCATAACTGCTTTTAAATTAGACGGTTTATCAGTGCTTTTCTTTATAATAGTACTGTATTCTGTTATAAGTTTATTGTTATACTTATATTTAAAAAGAAATGTGAATAAAATTTTTGAAGAAATTACAAATTAGAAAACCATAAATAAAAAAAGCCTTTGGAAATTTCCAAAAGCTTTTTTATTTATACTTAAGATTTTACAATGTAATTTAAACAATTTATGCTTTAGCATTTAAAATAAATTTTTTCAAGAGGAAGTATGCTATAAATACTGTAAGTAATTCCGCTATAGGAACTGATAGCCATACACCGTTATTACCTAAAAACATAGGGAGAACAAATAATAATGGTAGTAATAGAATTAAGCTTCTACATAGAGAAATCACTACAGATTCTTTCCAATGACCTATTGATTGTAAACCAGAAGCTATAACAATGTTGATACCAGAGATAAATAAAGCTGGGAAATAGTAAATAATCGCATTCACAGAAGTATTGATAAGATCGATATCTTTACCCGCGAATACAGATACTGGGTATTTCCCGAAATTATATAAAAGAAAATAGGTGACAGTTCCAATAACTGTAGAAATTATTAAACTTATATTTATAATGTCTTTAATTTTTGAATTTTCCTCGGCTCCATGGAAGAAGCTTATCAATGGTTGAGATCCTTCTGCCATACCTAAGAATACGGATATTGCTATTAAAGCTATATATCCTACAATACCATAAGCTGCGAAGCCTAATGATCCCATGTGTATACCTATGGCAATATTACAAACAAGTGTAGTTATACCTAAAGCAAATTCCATCATAAAAGAAGGTATACCTCTTTTTATAGTTAAAAGCATAGTCTCAATATCTAATTTTACCTTCTCAAAATATAGGTTTCCTTTTTTTCTTAAAAAGTGTGGTAACATTATGAGTATACTGAATACGGGTCCAAGACCAGTTGCTAAGGCAGCACCAGCAAGTCCCATTTCAAGTGGAACCATAAAGTACCAGTCTAAAATGATGTTGGATAAAGCACCTACAATCTGCGCAATCATTACAAGTGATGGTTTTGAATCATTTCTAAGCCATGTGCACATACCATAACTGAGCATAAAAGCAGGGGAAAATGCAAAGAAATACCTTAGATACTCTACTACCAAGTCAATAATATCAGGAGTAGCCCCTAAAAAACTTGATAAAGGATATATAAATATTAATGATAATCCTGCAATTATTATAGAAGTTGCCATCAACAATCTAAAGGATAGATTAAAGATTCTTCGTCCTTCTTTAGTATTTCCAGCACCATTACTATTAGAGATAAGTACTCCAGCACCAACAGAGATAAGCATACTTAAAGCAAGTAATACCTCTACTACAGGTACTCCTACGGTTACAGCTGCTAAGGCCTCTCTTCCTAAAATTCTCGCTACAAATAATCCGTCGACTAAAATATATAGAGAGTTAAAAAGAAGACCAGCAATGCCTGGAATAGCATAGGATAAAAATAAACGTAAAAGACTCTTTTTGTTATTAGTAACTTCACATACGTTGTCCATAAATTTCTCCTCCTTAAATAAAAATAAAAATAAAAATAAAAAAGTAGACTTGGTGCACATTCAAGCCTACTTATGCAAACTAATCTCGTATTCACAGTACTAATCCTCCGGCGAGAATTAGTACAACGAGTAATATTCAATTTCCCCTACATAATATCAAAGTTAAGTTTATATGTCAATATATTACTTTTAGTTTTTTGGATAAATATTTTCATTATTTTTAATATTTTATTATTTAATCATGAGAAATAAAATTTATAATTTTTTACAATCGTTAATTAAATTATGAAATTTATTTTTGTAAACTATATACATCACCGTTCCTTGGAATATCCACTGTATACCTGTAATCACCCATACCCATGCTACTGATGATTTTAATACATATATGAAGTAAATCATCAATGGAAGTCTAATGAACCAATTAGATATAAAGGATACTATAAAAGGTGTCTTTGTATCTCCAGCTCCGTTTAAAGCTCCACTTAAAATCATATGAACTCCCATAAAGGGTTGTTCGATGGAGGCTATCATAAGACAGGTTGCACCTAAGCTAATTACATCTACCTCGTTTTTACTTATGAAAAGAGATATAAGAAACCTTGGGAATAGTAGAAACATTACTCCACATAATGTCATAAGGAGAGTTCCTATAATTGTACTAGTCTTTGTATATTCTTTTGCTTCCTTAAAATTCTTTTCACCAATCTTATGTCCTACTAAAGTTGTAGTAGCTATGGCAAATCCATTACCAGGCATGAAAGAAATTGACTCTATAGTAGTAGTAATCTGATTAGCAGCAAAGGCCAATTCCCCTAAATTCATTACCATAACTGTACCAATAAGTCTTATCACACTAAAAGCACCTTCATGGAGAGAAGATGGTATGGATAACTTTATAAGATCTTTGCATCTAGAGAAGGAAAGATTTTTTATATATTTCAATCTCGGCTTAATTGAAGAATGTTTTAAAGTATAAGTACTTATAAAAATAAAGCCTGAAACATGAGCTATGGCAGTAGCTATAGCAGCTCCTCTAATACCTAACTCTGGAAACCCTAATTTTCCAAAGATTAAAACCCAATCTAGAAATAAATTTACAACATTTATTAGTGCAGAAGCTAATAGAGGAGTTCTTGTGTTTTTTCCTCCACGTAGTATAGAGTTTAATACATTCATTACCATATTAAAGAATATTCCTAAAGAGGTTATTCTCATGTAGATAATTCCATATTTTAATACATCGTTTTTAGCTCCAGCATAGGATAAAATACTAGGAGCAAATATAAAGGTCGTACTAGATATAATTAGTGCCAATATTGAACCTATTAACAAACCCAAGGTAGCATACTCTTCAGCCAAGCTTTCCTCATTAGCTCCTAATTTTCTTGATACTAATGATACTGTTCCTACAGATACACCTACCGCAATAAATATATTTACTAAGGAGTACAGTATTTCGGAACTAAGACCTACAGTACTTACAGCGACTTGTCCACCATATTTTCCAACCATCATAGTATCTAGAACCCAAATCATCATGTAAAGGATCATTTCTCCTACTGCGGGTAAGGCTAAATGTAAAACTTCTTTTAGTATTTTTCTATTTATTATAAATATCCCTCCTTAAACATGAAATTGTTTATTATATTAATTATATTAATGATAAAATAAATAATTAAGTACAAATATAATAATACATTATTTTTACGTGAAGTAGCAAGGTTGTTGAAATAGAAAGAATTATGTGATGAATGTATCAAATGTAGGCTTAGTGCAAATAGAAGATATTAGAGAAAAGTTTATTGAATATATAAATGGAATTGGTGAAACAATAAATAAAATAAAGTAGTTGACAAGAATTGTTTATATATTATAATTATACTAAATGCAATGATAGGAAGAGTAGTAAATGAAAGTACTTAAAGAGAGCTAGGGAAGGTGAAAGCTAGCAGTATGGAAGTTTATGAACATGGTCCTAGAGCATGTTATCTGAAGATTACAGTAGGGTGATACGGTAGCAACCGTTATATTGCAAGGTGATTATTTAGTCACTTATAAAGATTCTATCTGTGAGGATAGAATAAATTAGAGTGGTAACGCGTAAATTGCGCCTCTATACAGAAAAACTGTATAGAGGTTTTTTTATTTTATTAATTTAAAATTTAAATGACAAATCAACTTAAAAGGAGGATTTAAAATGGAAAAGAAAACTTATTATATTACTACCCCAATATACTATCCATCAGCTAAATTGCATATAGGAAATACGTATACTACAATAGCAGCAGATGCATTAGCAAGATTTAAGAGACTTACAGGTTATGATGTAATGTTCTTAACAGGAACAGATGAACACGGACAAAAGATTCAAAGATTAGCTGAAGCTAAAGGAGTTACACCAAAGGCATATGTAGATGAAATTGTAGCAAGTATTAAGGATTTATGGAAGTTAATGAATGTAAGTTACGATAGATTTATAAGAACTACAGATGACTATCATATAAGTGCTGTTCAAAAGATATTTAAACAACTTTATGATCAAGGTGATATATACAAAAGTGAGTATGAAGGATGGTATTGTACACCTTGTGAATCATTCTGGACAGAAACTCAGTTAATAGATGGAAAATGTCCTGATTGTGGCAGAGCTGTGGAAAAAGCAAAGGAAGAAGCATACTTCTTTAAAATGTCAAAATATGCAGATAGACTTTTGGAGCATATAGAAGCACATCCTCACTTCATACAACCAGAATCAAGAAAAAACGAAATGATCAATAACTTTTTAAAACCAGGATTACAGGATTTATGTATATCCAGAACTTCGTTTAACTGGGGTATACCTGTAAGTTTCGACGAAAAACATGTTATATATGTTTGGATAGATGCCTTAGCAAACTATATAACTGCATTAGGATATAATAGTGGGAATGAAGAATTATTAAAGAAATATTGGCCAGCAGATGTACATCTTGTTGGAAAAGATATTTTAAGATTCCACACTATTTATTGGCCAATTATGTTAATGGCTTTAGGAGTTCCGCTACCTAAGCAGGTATTTGGTCATGGTTGGTTACTAGTAGATGGAGGAAAGATGTCAAAATCTAAAGGTAATGTAGTAGACCCAGTGGTACTTGTTGACCATTTTGGAGCGGATGCGGTTAGATACTATTTATTAAGAGAAATACCTTTTGGATCTGACGGAATATTTAATAATGAATTATTCATACAGAAAATTAATTCAGATTTAGCTAATGATTTAGGAAATCTTTTATCAAGAACTACAGCTATGATACAAAAATACTTTGATGGAGTAATTCCAGCTCCAACATGTAAGGAAGATATTGATGATAGTTTAATTAACCTAGCAATTGGCACTTCTCAAAAAGTAGAGGAGCATATTGATAAGTTAAGAATCCCTGAAGCCCTAGATGAAATATGGACTTTAATTGGAAGAGCTAACAAATATATAGATGAAACTACTCCTTGGATATTAGCTAAGGATGAAGATAAAAAAGAAAGATTAGGAACAGTACTTTATAATTTGGCGGAAAGTTTAAGAATAGTATCTGTACTACTTTCAGCATTCTTACCAGAAACAAGTGGTAAGATCAATGAACAATTAAATGTAGAATCTACTACTTGGGAAAGTATAGCCTCCTTTGATGGAACAAGTGCAGGAACTAAGGTAGCAAAAGGAGATGCAATATTCCCAAGAATAGATATTGAAGCTAAAATTGAAGAGTTAAATAAATTAAGAGAAGAACAAATGAAAGAAAATGCTCCTAAAATGCAACCATTAAAGGAAGAAATAACTATAGAAGACTTTGAAAAAGTAGATTTAAGAGTAGTTAAGGTTTTATCCTGTGAACCTGTTAAAGGAGCTAAAAAATTATTAAAACTTAAGGTAGACTTAGCTGGAGAAGAAAGACAGGTAATATCAGGCATAGCTCAGTATTATAAACCTGAGGAACTTGTAGGAAAGTATGTAGTACTAGTTGCTAACTTAAAACCTGCAAAATTAAGAGGAGAGATTTCTCAAGGAATGATATTAGCTGCAGCTACTGATGATGACAGCAAGTTATTCACAGTAAGTGTTCCAGAAGAGTTGCCAACAGGAAGTATTGTTAGGTAGTATTAAATATATTTGTAAACCATAAAAGAGCTAAGTATGTAGTTAAAAAGCGACTTTTTTCGGAGGGGCTTCACTATATGCTTAGCTCTCTATTTGGTAAGCTAAACATCTTAATAATATACTTTTTTATCGATTCTATGGAATATTGTTATAATTTTAGAGTAATTTTAATATCATGTATATTAAAATATATAACTTTTGATTTTTGATATGTAGTCTTCTATATGATAAAATATTCATACAAATAAAGAGAGGTGATTTATATGGGAAATTCAAAGGTATATTTTACAGATTTGAGAACAAGGCCTGGCCTTAATTTGCTTGACAAACTGGAAAGGTTAGTAAAAAAAGCTGGAATTGAAAATATAGATTTTGAGAATAAGTTTATAGCCATTAAAATTCACTTTGGAGAGCCGGGTAATTTAGCTTACATTAGGCCTAATTATGCTAGAAGATTAGTAGATATAATTAAGGAATTAGGAGGTAAGCCATTTTTAACAGATGCAAATACTCTTTATAAAGGAAGAAGAGACAACGCATTAGACCATTTGGAAGCTGCAATGGAAAATGGATTTAATCCTCTAACTTTAGGATGTCAAGTTTTAATTGCGGATGGTCTTAAAGGAACAGATTATAGTGAAATAGAAATAGAAAATGGAATACATTGCAAAACTGCAAAAATTGGAACTGCTATCGCAGATGCAGATATTGTTATTTCTATGAATCACTTTAAAGGGCATGACATGACTGGTTTTGGAGGCGCCATTAAGAACTTAGGAATGGGCTCAGGTTCTAGAGGTGGAAAATTAGAAATGCACTCAGCATCTCAGCCCAAAATAGTGAAGAAAAATTGTGTAAGTTGTGGCTTTTGTATAAAAAACTGTTCACAGGATGCCATATTTTATGATAATGATAAAAAGGCAGAAATAAATTATGCCAAATGCATAGGCTGTGGGCAGTGTGTAGCAGTTTGTCAATTTAACTCTGCTCAAGTTATTTGGAATGAATCAGCAGATATTGCAAATGAAAAAATTGCCGAGTATACATATGCAGTTATAAAAGGCAAACCTCATTTCCATATAAGTTTTATTATGAATGTATCACCAAATTGTGATTGTTGGGATAGTAACGATGCACCTATAGTTCCAGATATAGGTATAGCGGCATCCTTCGATCCAATTGCACTTGATATGGCGTGCGCAGATTTAGTAAATAGAGCACCTATGATGAAAAATACAATATTAGAAGATAAATGTTATCACCAAGGACATGATAAGTTTACACATATTCATAGTAATACCAATTGGAAAGCAGGACTAGATCATGGAGTGAAATTAGGAATTGGTAGTGAAGATTACGAGCTTATTATAATATAGAACTAATAATATAAAACTAATGATATAAACTTAGGAGGAATATTGATGCTTATATTTGATTCACATGCACATTATGATGATGAGAGTTTTGATGAAGATAGAGAAAAAGTACTAGAAGAATTAAGACAGAGCAATGTTATAGGAGTATTAAACTGTGGATCGTCTCTTCAAGGTGCTAGAGATTCAGTAAAGTTGGCAAGAGAAAATCCTATGTTCTATGCAGCAGTAGGAATACATCCAGAGTATGCAGATGAAGTTAATGATGAATTGATAGAAGAAATAAGAAAAATGACGGAATATGAAAAGGTTAGAGCCATAGGAGAAATAGGATTAGATTATTATTACGATGAGAATCCTCCTAGGGAGATTCAAAAATATGCTTTTATAAAACAAATGGAATTAGCTAAGGAACTTAACTTACCAGTTGTAATACACAATAGAGATGCTCATGCTGATACATTGGAGATACTAAAAATGTTTCCAGAGGTAAAGGGAGTTATACATTGTTTTTCAGGAAGTGTTGAATTTGCAAGAGAATGTATAAAATTAGGCTATTATATAGGCTTTACAGGAGTAGTTACTTTTAAAAATGCTAAGAAAATAGTAGAAGTAGCTAAGGAAGTTCCTTTAGATAGAATTCTAGTAGAAACTGATTGTCCATATATGGCTCCCACACCATTTAGGGGTAAGAGAAATAGATCTGAGTATATAAGTTACATATTGGAAGAAATTGCAAATATAAAAGAAATATCCATAGATACACTTAGTAATCAAACTATTTCAAATGTGAAAGAGTTGATAAAAATAAAATAATAGTGTAAAATGATTCTATGTATTTTTCAAAAAAATGATAATTATTTTGTTACAAATGATTAAAAATTAAAAAATTGGCATATAATATAATAACTTAAATTGTAATAAATCCCAAATTCCACCTTTAAGAACTGTCGCTATAAAAAACCGCAATAATATATTTATTATAAATTTATGCACAGTGTTGCATTTAGACAGTCAAAATATAAGGAAATTTGACAAAACGAAATTTTAAGGATATAATCTTCAAATGTCCAAAATAGTAGAAATCCTACGTTTTGCCAAAGGGAGGTATTTGTGGTGGAAAAATTTAAAAATTCTATTAGAAATTATTTTTCCAATGGTCCTAAGGCAGTTTTTGTTACTGTATTATTAATTATGATTAGTACCGTTATAATAACTGGTGCTAGAAAAACTGTATATGTTTATATTGATGGTAAAGAAAATAAAATAACGACATTTAGATCTAACGTAAAAGAAGCTTTAACTGCGAATGATATAGAAATAGGATCAAAGGATAAAGTAACACCAGGGTTAGACAGTAGTATAAAAGATAAAGATAAAATATATGTTAAAAAAGCTGTAAATGTTGAACTGAAGTTAGATGGAAAAACTTTAGCTATCCAATCTGCAGAAAACGATGTAGAAACTATGTTAACAGCAGAAGGAATACAGCTAAATGCACTTGACAGAGTAAGTCCATCTAAAGAGGAACCACTTGAAGAAGGTTTACAAGTTGAGATAACCAAAGTTGAAAGCAAAGAAGTAAAGGAAGTAAAATCTATAGACTTTGCCACTGTTACTAAAAGCGATAGCAGTTTAGAACAAGGAAAAAATAAGGTTATTCAGCAGGGAAAACCTGGAGAAAAGACTATTACTACAAGGGTAGTTTATGAAAATGGAAAAGAAGTTTCCAAAAAAGTAATAAGTGAAGTGGTTACTAAGAAGCCAGTTGAAAAAGTAATTGCTATGGGAACAACAGGAAATTATACCCCATCTCGTGGTTCTAATATGCGTTATTCAAATGTAATGAGAATGAAGGCAACTGCCTATACTTCTGATTATGCCTCTACAGGAAAGAATCCTGGCGATCCGGCATTTGGAATAACAGCTACAGGAACTACAGCGAGAAGAAACACTAGTGGTTACAGTACTATAGCAGTTGACCCAAGAGTTATTCCTCTAGGAACTAAAGTGTATGTAGAAGGATATGGCTATGCCATAGCAGAGGATACTGGTGGAGCTATTAAAGGAAACATAATAGATGTTTATCTTGATAATAATAGCCAGGCTAATGATTGGGGAGTAAAATGGGTAAATGTTTATATACTTAAGTAAAAGGGAGCCGTAGGCTCCTGTTTTTTTGGTATTAGGAGAGGATAAAATGATTAAGGAAGTAATTGTAGTAGAAGGTAGAGATGATATTACTGCAGTTAAGAAAGCAGTAGATGCAGAGGTTATAGCAGTAGGTGGATTTGGTATAAATGCAAAAGTTATAGAGAGAATAAAAGAAGCACATAAAAGGCAGGGAGTAATAGTACTAACTGACCCTGATTTTGCTGGAGAGAAGATAAGAAAGATAATATCCAAAAGAATACCAAATGTAAAACATGCCTATATATCTAAAGTGGAAGGATTGAAGGATGGAGATATAGGTGTGGAAAATGCATCACCAAAGGCTATAGTAAGCGCATTAAAAGAAGCAAAGTGCGAAGTCAAAGATAAGAGAGAAGCGTTCACAATTGGGGACATGATTTATTTTGGGCTTAGTGGAAAAGAAGATTCTAAAGAAAAGAGACAGCAGTTAGGTAAAGTACTCAGAATAGGGTATGGAAATGCTAATCAATTTTTAACTAGACTAAATAATTATGGTGTAACAAAGGAAGAGTTCATAAAAGCTATAGAAAAAATTAGTAAGGGGAATGGTTATGCAAAATAACACTAAAGATATAGTAAGTAAGTATAATTTTAAGTTTACAAAAAGCTTAGGACAAAATTTTTTAATAGATGATGGAGTACTAAAAGATATAGTAAAAGGTGCTGAAGTAGATAAAGAAGATTTTGTAATAGAAATAGGACCTGGTGTAGGTACTTTAACAAAAGAACTTTTAAAAGAGGCTAAAAAAGTTTTAGCCATAGAGCTAGATTCAGAGTTGATTCCAATATTAAAAGAAGAGCTAAAAGAGTTTCCTAATTTTGAAATTATAAATAAAGATGTATTGAAAGTAGACTTTAATGATTTACTTAAAGAAGAAGAGTCAGTAAAATTAGTTGCTAATTTACCATATTACGTAACAACGCCTATTATATCTTCATTACTTAAAGGAAACCATAAGTTTAAATCATTAACTATAATGATACAAAAAGAAGTGGCAGATAGAATAGCTGCGGAACCTAATACTAAGGAATATGGCTCGCTTTCTTTATTAGTTCAATATTATTGTGACGTAAAAGTAGTAAGAAAAGTATCACCAGCTTCTTTTATACCAAGACCAAAAGTAGATTCCATTGTAATTAGGTTAGATAGGCTTGATAAGCCAAGAGTAGATGTAAAGGATGAGGAGTTGTTTTTTAAAATTATAAGATCATCTTTTAATATGAGAAGAAAAACTCTTTGGAACGCTTTAAAGAGTCTAGGAATAAATAAAGATTTATTAGAGGAAGCATTGCAAAATGGCAATATAGATAGCAGAAGAAGAGGAGAAACTTTATCTATAGAAGAGTTTGCAAATCTATCTAATAATATAAAAGAATTACTATAATGTAAAAATTTGTTCACTTTTTGAAATGTGACTCATATATTATAATGAATAAAATATATGGAGGTACATTGATTTGGCACAAAAAAAGAGTTATAGTAGATATTTTATTATATTAAATGAAGAGGTAAAGGGATATGCCATAGCTTCTGATAAACTACCTACTGGCTATGTTAAACTTGAGATAAAAAATAATAAGTGTAAAGTTTCGTATTATGTGCAAAATCTAAACAAAGAATCTATCCCCTATTACATGATATTAATACTTGGCAAAAAAGACACTAATAAATTAATTAAAATTGGAGAATTGAACATAGACGATTACGGGAGAGCGGATGTTTCTTATGAATATCCTTCAGATAATATAGGGGATACTGGAATGGATATTGAAAATGTCTCAGGAGCTGCGATTGTTAAATTACAGGGTAACGATGTAAGGCCGGTTTTAAACGGATTTTTAACTTCGGACATTCCAGCATGGAAGCAATACACAATAATTGAGCCTCAAAAAAGAGATATGTCGGAAGAGGAGAGGGTAGAGCCAGAGCCTACTCCAGTTAGTATTTTTGACAAATATGAAGAGGTTATTGAAGAAAAAGTTAAAGTGGAAAAAGAAGAAGAACAAGAAATTAATCATGAAAATACTAGGGAAGAAAATAAAGGTTATGAAGATGAGGTAAAAGAAAAAGGGGAAGTTGAAGAAGAAAAAATCCACTATGAAGATACTAGAGAAAAACATAATATTGTCATAGAAGAAAACAAAATTGAAGAAGATAAAAAAGGTAAAGAAGACATTGAATACATTAAAGAGGATAAGGATAAAAACATAACAAGAGAAGATGGAAATGATGTTGAAAATAATCCAGAGGAAATTATAGAAAAAGTTGATGAAGAGATAAAAGAAGATGATATGATAAGGCGTGATCATTGTCATAAAAAGGATGATGAGAAAATGCCTAAAGGAAAATTAGGAAGATTCTTCAAAGAATTAGCTAGAGATTTTGAAGAACTTGAAGATGAGATCAAAGACATAAAGAGATGCATGTGGTATAGAGTACCTGTAGCTAATAGAAGTGATATGAGTTGTCATGTTAATTGGAATAAACATTCTATCATATACCATCCGATGGCTAATTATTATAACTATATTATCCCACATAAGCATTACATGATTGGATATAAGTGTGATAAAGAAGGTAAAATGAAATGTTTGGTATATGGTATACCAGGAAGTAAATTAAAAAGGGATCAGCCTTTTGCTGGCAAGACTGGATTTGTAACGTGGGTACCATCTGATTCAGGAAGATGTGAAGGATATTGGTTAATGTTCTATGATTTTAAAACTTCAACAATACTAATTCCTGTAAAATAGGTATGCAAATTTGCATACCTATTTTCATTAATATTTCTAAATAAAATCTCATATATTATATTATTAATCCATTTATAAAGGGGTAGGGATATGAGAGTTATTTTAATAAATAAAAGGAGATTAGGCGTATCTATAATAATTATTGGACTTATGTTAACAATGTTTGGTATGCAAAAATTTTTTAGAGATAGGATTAACTATACATCTTTAATGCAGAATAATATAAATTCTTTAAAAGAATATGTAATTAAGAATGGGGAGGCTACATATAGTCTTCCAGATGAGTGGAATACTAGCGAAAAGTCATTCGGAGGAGAAGAAATAATATATCATAATGATTTTCAATCAAAAGATTTAAAAATACACGGTTTTGTGGAAATGTGGAATTTAAAAGAAGACATAACTAAATTTTTAAAAAAGAGTGAAGAAGTATCTAAGGCTGGAAATAAAATACTTGATTATAAGCTAGAAACCATAAAAATAAACAATGAGGAATGGTATTTAGTGGAATACACAGTTAAGAATAATTATGGATCTAAGTATAAAGCTAATGAATATTTTAAGAAAAATAAAGATAAGCTTATTAGATTTTCATTCTTTGTTTTGGAAGAAAATTTCAAGGAGAATATGCCCACACTATTTAAAACAATAATTCAAACCTTCAAATATAATCTAAATTAATAAATTATATGCTATAATGATAACAAAAGATTAACAAAGGATAAAAAAAGTACCCAAGGAGGATAAACTAGCATGAAACCAGTTTTGTTTAAGATATTTAATAAAGAGATATATGGTTACGGTACAATGATAGCAATAGGTATTTTATCAGCTATATTATTGATAAACTATAGAATTAAGGATAAAAAATATAATGAAGATCATATTTTTAATATGATAATAATAGGTATAGCGTCAGGGGTATTTGGAGGCAAGCTATTATATATAATAACAGATTTTAAATATATAATTAATAATCCTAGTTCACTAAAGGATTTAGGTTATGGATTTGTAATATATGGTGCAATAATAGGGGGGGCTTTAGGAGTCTATTTATATTGTAAAAAAAGAGGATGGAATACATTAGAGATATTTGATTTAATTATACCATCCGTAGCCTTAGCTCAAGGCTTTGGAAGAATAGGTTGTTTTTTTGCTGGATGTTGTTATGGAAGGCCTACTACTCTACCTATAGGAGTAGATTTTACTAATTCTCCTTTTGTAACACCAGGAGTCTTAAGACATCCAACTCAAATTTATTCTGCAATTTTTGATTTTTTATTAGCAGCTTTTCTAATATGGTATAGTAAAAGGAATAAAAATGCAGGAAGAGTTTTTGCATTGTATGCTATAATATATGGTGTAGGAAGAATGGCTATTGAATTCTTAAGGGATGATCCAAGAGGGGCAGTAGGAATGCTGTCAACATCACAATTTATTAGCATATTTGTTATTATAATAGGAATTGTGATATTTAATTTAAATAGATTTAAGAACAGATTAACCTAGGAGGTTAAATAAATTGTTTAAGAAAACTAAAGATGATAAAATAAAATATATTTTGTTAATTACAGTGTTAATATTACCAATGCTTTTAAGTGGTTGTAGTAGGATAGACTCAATGAAGGTGAGACTAGGTCTAAAGAATAATGATTTTGAATATATAAAGCAGAATAAAGTTGATAAAATTGTCATACAAAATACAAGAGATAAAGGCTATAGATTCGTGGTAACAGATCAGACAGCTATAGAAGAACTATATAAAATATTGTCTACAGCTAAAGAAGTAGAGGAGAAGTCAACTTTAAAACCGGATTATATATTTGAAATACATGAATCACATGATAAAGTTCATAAATTTAAATATATTGCTGGACTAGATAAGAAGAATGGCGGTAATTTATATAGTGACGATAAAGTATATATAGTTTCCAAAAGAATAGATAATGATATAATAAAAAGCTTTTGGAATATAAGAGTTCCTAAGGATTTTACAGATATATACTATAGCTCAATAATAAGCGTGCTTAATGAATATACCAAAGAAAATAAAGGTGATAAAACTATAGGTATAAACCTAAACGATGATATTGATGTAAGTAAATTTATATTGTCTGCGGATTTAGAAAATCTAAAGTATAGATTGAATAATAAATTTTCTGGAGTTACTTTAATAGAAGATGATAATACCAAGTATGATATTTTAATGACAGTAAAAACCCAAGGATATAAAAGAACTTCGTATAAATCAATTGTAACTTTCTATGATAAGAAAAGTAAAAAGGAAACAAAATATTATATAGTAGGTGAATATGAGAATACAGATTGGAATATAAATGTATTCAATGAAAAACCTGAAAAATTTTAATACTGCAACTTAGTTGCAGTATTTTTTTATTTGAAATTTAAAATAAATAACACATAATTGTCAATAATATAGATATCTAAATTGATGAAGGGGTAGTTTGACTTTAATTAAGAGAGGAGGCAGAGGAAAAATGAAGAAGAGAAATTTCATTTGGATTATTTCCATATTTATTATTGTAGTTATAATATCATTTTTTTATATAAGAAAAATGGGCAAAAAACCCGTTGCAATAAAGACAGCTATTGCTCAGGAAGGAGAAATAAAATCTTATTTATCCACCACAGGAATTATAAAATCAAAAAACTCAAAGGAGTATTATTGGAATCAAGGAAAAATTAAAAAGTTACATGTGAAACTTGGTGATAAGGTGAAAAAGGGGCAAATATTAGTGGAGTTTGATGTGCCAAGTGTAGATGATAGTATCAGACAGGCTGAAATACAGTACGAAAATGCATTTTTGCAGAAGGAAGATTTAATGAAACAAAGGGATAATATAGAAGAAAATAAAAAGAAGTTAGATGAAAAAATCGATGAATTAGAAAGTAGTAAAAATCCTAATAGCTTATCTCAGTTACAGACACTAAAGCAGCAAAGAGAAAGCATTCAAAGCATATCTGATGAAAGGATAAAGCAATCAGAGAATGCTGTTGCCTTAGCTAAAGTTGCATTGGACTCAACAAGAAAAAAGAAGGATGAAATACAATCTAAAATAATTGCTGATTTCGATGGAGTCATAACTGCAATAAATGGAGCAGATGGAGCTGTATATAATGGAATGCAGCCAGTAATTGTTGTTGAGGATATAAATAACTTAAAAGTTATAATATCTTTAAGCAAGTATGACGTTGCAAAAGTAAAAATTGGCCAAATGGCTATTATAAAAAGTGGAAATAAAAATTATAATGGAAAGGTTACATTTATGGAACCTGTAGCTAAAAAGCCAACATCACCTATGGAAGGAGAAAAAACTCTTGATGCTACTGTGGATATAATAGATAAGGTAGAAGATTTAAAAATTAATTTTGATGTTGATATAGATATACTTACAGGAAAAGTTGATAAGACCATTAAAATTCCAACTGAATGTATTAAAAATGAAAAGGGCGGCAGAAATATTGTATATATAGTTTCAGAGGATAAAGCTATAGAGAGAGAGGTGAAAATAGGTTTTCAGTCAGACATGGAAGTTCAAATACTTGAAGGACTAACATTAGGAGATAAAGTTATATTAAATCCTAGCACTAATATTATAAATGGGACCCTTGTAAAAGAAAGTTAAGGTGAGTTGATAAAATGATTCAGATAAAAAATCTTATAAAAAAATATAAGATGGGAGACTCATATTTTGTTGCTTTAAATGAAGTTAATATTAACGTAGGAAAAAAGGAGTTTACAGCAATAATGGGGCCTTCTGGTTCAGGTAAATCAACATTAATGAACATATTAGGGTGTCTAGATAGATTTGATAATGGTGAGTATATTTTAAATGGTAAGAATGTATCTAATTTATCCGAGGATGAATTAGCCTATATAAGAAATAAAGAAATAGGATTTGTTTTTCAATCATTTAACTTATTACCTAGGATGAATGTGATAGAAAATGTTGAATTACCTATGCTATATAGTGGAGTGTCAAAGAAGGAAAGAAAAGAAAAAGCTTTAAATGCATTAGAAAAAGTGGGGTTATTAGATAGAATTCATCATAAACCAAATGAAATATCTGGAGGGCAAAGGCAAAGAGTAGCTATAGCAAGAGCTATAGTAAATAATCCTTCAGTTATAATGGCAGATGAACCTACAGGAAATTTAGATTCAAAATCTTCCCTAGATATAATGAGTATATTTCAAAAGCTAAATGAAGAGGGGGCTACTATAATAATGGTAACTCATGAACCGGATATTGCTCAATATTCAAAAAGGATAGTAAGAGTAAGAGATGGAAAGATAGTTTTTGATGAAGAGGTTAAAAACAGGATTATTTTATCCGATGATTAGCATCCGTAATACTCCCATCGCACGCTGTGAAAGCGATTTAGAGTTCTTATGCTGTGCATAACGGATGCTACGTCCCCGGATAAGTTCTTCTAAGCTTCAGTTGGAGCAAGTATTCCTTTTAGGCAAATTCCATCTGAAGCTAAGAATCACTTGATGATGAGATAAATTTCTGGAGGAGGGAAGTCTAATGAATTTTATAGAGAATATTAAAATGGCAATGGATAGTATAAGAGCTAATAAATTAAGGTCTTTTCTAACTATGCTTGGTATAATTATAGGAATAAGCTCCGTCATAACTATAGTGTCTTTAGGTAATGGAGCACAAAAGACAATTACAGGAGAATTTGAAAAGATAGGATCATCTACTATTACTTTAAAGGTTAATTCCTCCAAGGCTTCTAGCAGTGATTATATAACTTTTGAAGATATAAAGGCTATAGAGAGTAGAGTAGAAAAGGTTAAATATGTGTCTCCAATGATACAAAAGAACGGAGTGGTTGACTCAGGGAAAACATCTAAAGGCGCTATTATAAGTGGAGGTAATAGTGACTTATTGTACATATCAAGCGAAGAAATAGTTTACGGGAGATTTTTTAATGAAAGAGAATATGTAGAGGGGAAGGCAGTTGTAGTTATCGATGAACATTCTGCGAAAAGCCTATTTGGATATTCAGATGTGGTAGGAGAAACTTTAAAATTTGGGCCCAAATCATCTTTAAAAAAGGCTTTGATAGTAGGTGTAACAAAAGGATTTACAAGTCCATTTATCGATGCGTCAGAGGCCAATATGCCGGCATTTATTTATACTCCCGTCACTTTTATGAAGCTATTATATCCTAATGATTACAACATAGATACTTTAAACATTATGGCAGTTAGTAAGAATGATTTAGAAAGCGCGGGAAATGGAGCTAAAAATGTTCTAGAAAATAGGCATAATAACAAGGATAAAGAAGTTTATAAAGTCGATAGTATACTAAAGCAAATGGAGCAAGTTAATAGAGTACTAAATATATTTACGGCTTTCATAGGCGCTGTAGCAGCTATATCTCTATTAGTTGGTGGCATAGGAGTAATGAATATAATGTTAGTATCCGTAACAGAAAGGACCAAAGAAATAGGAATAAGGAAAGCTATAGGTGCTACGACTAAGGTAATCTTAATACAGTTCCTAACAGAGTCATTAATAATATCATTAATAGGTGGCATAATAGGTATGATTTTAGGTATAATTGGAGGAGAGATAATAGGCATTTTTGCTAAAATTAATCCATTAGTCTCAATTAAAGCTGTATTAGGGGTTATACTTTTTTCCTCAGCAGTAGGGATTTTTTTTGGAATATATCCTGCGAAAAAAGCAGCTAAGTTAGACCCTATAGAAGCTTTAAGATATGAATAGTATACTTATATGAATATGGATTAAGATTAATTAACTAAGGTTAACGGAAGAGGAGGAGTTATAATGAGTAATTGTGATAGTTGTCCAAGTAAATCAGGTTGTAATACTAAGGAATCAGGATGTTCTAAGTTATTACCTAAGCATGGTAATGTAAAACATATTATTGGGGTAATAAGTGGTAAAGGCGGAGTAGGGAAGTCTACAGTGACTGGTATACTAGCAACGCAATTGAGCAAAGCTGGATATAAGGTTGGTGTTTTAGATGGTGATATAACAGGACCTTCTATGCCTAGATTTTTTGGTATAAATGAAAAAAGAGCAGAGATATATGCTATAGAAAACAGTGAGGAAGTAAAGTTCGTTCCAGTTGAAACATCATCAGGAATAAAAGTAATATCACTAAATTTACTTACAGAAAAAGAAGAGGAACCTGTTATATGGAGAGGACCTGTAATAACAGGTGTTTTAACTCAAATGTATACTGATACTCAATGGGGAGACTTAGATTATCTTCTTATTGATATGCCACCAGGAACAGGAGATATAGCACTTACAATCATGCAGAGTATTCCAGTGGAAGGTATGGTAGTAGTATCAACGCCTCAAGATATGGTTTCTATGATAGTTAAGAAAGTAATTATCATGGCTCAAAAGCTCAATGTAAATATAATAGGAGTAGTAGAAAACATGTCTTATGTTCAATGTGGAGAATGTGGAGAAAAGATAAAAGTATTTAGTAAAAAATCTGCAAAAGAACATGCTGAATATTTAGGGGTGCCTTTATTAGCTGAGATGCCTATAAATTTAGAGCTATCAGATAACCTAGAAAGAGGAGAGGCTGAGAAATTTGTATTAGAAAATAAAGAATATGAAGAAGTATTAAAAAATTTTAACAAATTCATATAAAATTTGATTTAAATAGATTTTTTTTCCACATGAGTTATGTTATAAATAGATTATAATTAGGTAAAAATAAAAGTATAATTTTTATTTAATAAGGAGGTTATATTATGAAGGCACATGTAGATAAGGATACTTGTATTGGATGTGGATTATGCCCAGGTATTGCTCCAGACGTTTTTGAAATGGACGATGATGGAAAAGCTGTAGTTACAGTAGATGAAGTTCCAGATGGATCAGAAGATGCTGCAAAAGAAGCAGAAGATAGCTGTCCTACAAATGCTATCTCAACAGAAGAATAAAATATAAAAAAGTAAAATATAGAAGAGTAAAATAAGGAGGGATATTTATCTCTCCTTATTTTTTAAATAATTAAAAGAAATCTACTAATTTTGAATTGGATATTCTAGGAGTTCCAGGATCAATTCTTACAGTGTCACCTATTCTTGCATCTGATGGTAAATTGAATTTATTTACATCTATGGTAACACCATTTTCAAAGCTTACAAATACTTCGGTATTATTCATATCAATAATTCTACCAACCATTGCTTTTATACCTCCATAAAATATATTCTTAAAATATTGTTTACATTATTTAATGAATTTATTAATATTAAATATAATGGTATTCATTCCATTATTTATAAAATGGACTATGGAGGATAAAATGCAAACTATATTAAAAGATCTACTTTTATTGACCCTTATAATTTTTACATGTATACAATTTATTAGTATAAATAAAATGAGAATACATATAAGAAAGGTGGAAAAAATAAAAGAAGCATTGTATGAAATTGCATATACGATAGTACATACACAAAATGAAGAAGAGTTATATGATATTATTCTAAGTACAGCGATTCAATTAATTCCAAATGCATCAAAGGGGAGTATATTACTACTAAATGAAGATAATAAATTTTATTTCAAAACTTTAATAGGATATTCAGAAAGATTAAAGAGTATATCTTTTTCTAAGGAAGAAATATATATTAGTAATATGAATTCAAAAGTAAGCATTATTATAAAAAATCCCTCAAAGTTTGATGAAAATTTTTTAAGTGTAGATAAAAATGAATATTTAAGGACAAACAATGCGTTGGATATAGCATGCACAATTAGTTCCCCCATTTACATTGATGATAAATTAATAGGATTAATAAATATAGATAGTACTAGTAAAAATAAAATATTTACTGAAGAGGATAGAACCTTTATGGATTATATAAAAAGAGATTTAGAATTAGTTCTTAAAAATACTTATATACAAAATAAGCTTAAATTTATGGCTAATTATGACGAATTGACTGGATTGATTAATAGAAGATATTTTAGAAAATTATTTGAAAAAGAAGTTAAAATGATTAAAGAGTGTGACGATATTTTATCAGTAGTGGCTATAGATATAAATAATTTCAAAATAATAAATGATACATACGGACATTGTATGGGGGATAGGGCTCTTAAAAAGTTTGCTAAGGTAATTAGTAGCAATGTTAGAGATCATATCTGTGCTAGGATATCCGGAGATGAATTTGTAATTGTTTTAAAAAACTATTCATTAGAGGAGACAAATGAAAAGGTAGTTCATATAAAAGAAGAGATTAATAAAATAAAATTTGGTGATTTAGGTTTAGACTTTAGCTATGGTATATATTGTGTTAATTCAAGAGAAAACATTAAACCAGATGAAATTTTGATAAGGGCAGACAGAGAAATGTATAAGGATAAAAAAAAATTCCACTGTAATATTTAAATACAGTGGAATTTTTATAAATATCTATTCAATAACTACTTTTATTCCATCATCAAAAATATGCCACCATGTCTTACCAGGGGATAAAGGAATTCGTCTATTATCTTTATCTAGGAAAACTGTAGGAGAATTGGAGTCTTTCTTTTCCCAACGACCTTTTATATACTTACCGTTACTTATAATATAACAATCACCTTCTCCTATAAGGCGCACATCTATATGTAGGTTGTCTTTTTGTAGAGTAATATCCGTTAACTGTATAATAATATTATTAACTTCAATAGGTATTTTCTCTTCTGCATCAATAGATTTTTCTCCATCCATATATTTCGTATATTTATTATTATTAAAAACATAAGAAGTGTTGTAGTATTTATTCACATTTAAACATATCTTCTCAGCATTATCCATGGTATTTTGCCAAAAATCACTATTAAAATATAAAGATTTACTTGGAGATTTAATTAAATTTTGCTCTTTAATAAGTTCTCTTAAATTAGAGGAAGTATAAAGACTATGTTCATAGGGTCTATTTTTATCTCTCCAATAAAATTTTTCATATAAAAATTCGTTTAAGCTAGGAAGTTTTTCTTTTTCTATTCTGCTTTTAGCCTCTTCACTATATCCACAGTGAGCAAAAGGAAGATTATTTTCGATTGCTATATCTAAAAAATATGGTCTAGCACTTCTAACAGGGCCTATTTTAGGGGAATCATCTTTATGATAAATCGCCATAAATCGTGATATTCCACCTTCGGCCATAGTTTCATAAACTACATCTGCATGAATTAATCCAGAATGAGGTCTAGAGGTCTTTGAATTTTCCACTATTACCATAAATGGAATTTTAAAATAAGTATCCTTATCTATTTCTTCCCCAGTATAGGGAGAGAAGAATTTCTCTTCTTCTTTAGGCTGCTCTTTTTTAACTTCTTCTTTCATTTCAGGAGGTTTGGTACATCCAACCAATAAAAAAATTGAAAATATTAAAACTAAAATTTTTTTCATATCAACAACTCCTATAAAAATACTATATATATTTTACCAAATAATGTATTTAATTGGTAGTACTAAAGATAATATTAAATCTATTTAGCATAATAAAAAAAATATCAAGCTGCTAATATATATAAGATAAAGAAAGAGATAAAGAAAGAGAATAGTAAATACATATATCATTGTAATATAGTTAATTTTGAAATTGCCAAATATTTATTACCATAGTATAATTACACAGTGCAAACACAATATATAGTAGTTGGGGGTATTAATTTATGCTACATGTAGTAAAGAGAGACGGTAGAAGGGTTTCCTTTGACACCACAAAGATAACTAATGCAATAAAAGGAGCATCAGAGGAGATTGCATATAATTTAAAAGAAAGTGAAGTTATAGATTTAACTCAAAAAATTATTAAAAGATTAGAAGATATAGATAGCGGAGAAATATCCGTAGAAGAAATTCAAAATTTAGTAGAAAATATTTTGCTAGAAAATGGATATAGAGAAGTAGGGATTGTATACGCTAACTACAGAAAAGAAAGAACTAAAATTAGAGAAATAAAATCAGATTTAATGAAGGCAATAGAGAAAATAGGGGTAGAAACTGATAGAGACAATGCTAATGTTGGAAATAATTTTTCTTCAAAATTATTAAGAATAGCTAGTGAATCCAATAAGTGGCATAATTTATCTATAATGCCTAAGCATTTAGCAAAGGCTCATGAAAACGGGGATGTATATTATCATGATTTAGATAGCTACAATTTAACGACAAATTGTTTACATATACCAACTAAAGAAATACTATTAAAAGGATTTAATACAGGCTATGGTTATATAAGGCCACCTAAAAGAATAGAATCCGCTTGTGAGTTATCTTGTATACTGCTTCAGTCCACGCAAAATGATATGTTCGGAGGACAATCTCATCCGGATTTTGACAATGATATGGCTGTATTTGTTGAGCCAACAAGGATTGAAATAAAGAAAGAATATAAGGAAGTAGGATTAGAAGACTCAATAATAGAAAAGTTAGTTGAGAGAAGACTTAGAAAAAATATTAGCCAGGCTATGCAGGGAATTGTATATAACTTAAATACTATGCATTCAAGAGCAGGTTCTCAAGTACCTTTTAGTTCTATTAATATAGGAATACCTCAAAGTGAGGATGCGGCGTTGATATGTGAGATATTCTTAAATGAATATGAGAAAGGCTTAGGTAAGGGAGAACAACCTATTTTCCCTAATATAATTTTTAGGGTAAAAGATGGAGTGAATAAAAAACCATCAGATCCATATTATTATTTATTTAAATTGGCATGTAAAGTGGCAAGTAAAAGAATGAATCCAACTTTTATGAATATAGATGCTGATTTTAATTTAGAATATTATGAGAAGGGATACTTACCAGCTACCATGGGTTGTAGAACAAGGGTTCAATCCAATGTAAATGGTGAGCCTACAGTAAAAGCTAGAGGTAATATAGCTCCAACAACAATTAATCTACCAAGGGTAGGTATATTGGCAAAAGGAGATTTGGATAAATTTTTTAGCTTATTAGATAATAGATTAAATATGGCTAAGGATTCTTTGTTACATAGATATGAAGTGCTTAAGAGATTAAGAGTTAAGGATTTACCTTTTGTAGCTGGTCAAGGGTTGATGAAAGGTGCAGAAAATTTAAGCCCAGAGGATAGCATAGAACCTATATTAAAGCAAGGAACTTGGGCAATTGGATTTATAGGACTTGCGGAAACACTAAAAGCACTAGTAGGAAAACATCACGGCGAAAGTGAAGAAGCAAGGGAATTAGGATTAAAAATAATACAATATATCAGAGATTTTGCAGATAAAATTACAGAAGAAACAAGTTTAAACTGGTCTTGTTATGCTACTCCTGCGGAAGGGTTAAGCGGAAAATTCATAGCACAAGATAAAAAAGTGTTTGGAGAAATAGAAGGCGTTACTGATAAAGACTATTATACAAATGGATTCCATGTTCCAGTTGGACATTCTATATCAATAAAAGAGAAAATAGATATAGAAGCCCCATATCATAAAGTTTGTAATGGAGGACATATAACTTATATAGAATTAGATGACTATCCAACAGAGGATGTGATAATGGATATATTAGAATATGCTTATACGCATTCTAATATAAGCTACATAGGAATAAACTTTCATATAAAATACTGTAGAGATTGTGGCACGTATTTAAGCAATAATGAATGCAAGTGTAATAAATGTGGAAGCTTAAATATACAGGGTATTTCAAGGGTTACAGGATATTTAAGTTTAGATGAAAGATTTGGAAATGGAAAAGTGGCAGAAAGAAGTGATAGAATATCACACACTAATAGAATTAAGTTCTATAATAAAGGTGAGTAATATGAAAGAACTTCAAGTTGCAGGTTTTTTAGATAATTCTTTGGTAAATGGTAAAGGGTTAAGAGCTGTATTATTTTTGTCTGGCTGTAATCATCATTGTCCTGGATGTCATAATGTAGCCATGCAGGAATTTGATTATGGAGGAAAAGCTAATATAAAGGATATTTTTAAGAGAGTAAAGAGCAACATTCCGTTGATAAAAGGGATTACTTTTTCTGGTGGAGAACCTTTTGAACAAGCTGAGAACCTGAGTGAATTAGCTTATCTTTTGAAGAAAGAGGGCCTTAATATTTGGTGCTATACGGGATATACTTTTGAATATATAATTGAACATTTAGATAAAAACAACGGGTGGAAAGAGCTATTAGATAACATTGATATATTAGTAGACGGTAGATTTGAGATGGATAAATACAATCATCATTTAAAATACAAAGGCTCAAGCAATCAAAGGATAATTGATGTGAAGGAAAGTATATTATTAAAACATATTATATTAGATGAGGAAGTTTAGAATTTTAATATGCATAATTTCTCTTGTAAATTAAGAACCTATATTATGATGGTTTTTGAGGATGGTGAAATTATGCATATTTCTTTTATAAGTTTTTTTGAAGGAAACAATATTAAGGGCATAAAAAGTTTAGTGAAAATAAAAGTAAATTCTACTAATGAAGTAGGTTTAAATGAATTTATAAAAAAATATTTAGGGATATACAAATATATTGGATATGATGAAAAAATAATAGAAATAGAGGATGAGGATGAAGGACATATTATTTGGGCTACTTATAAAAGAGAGAATTTATGTAGATATATAATTTACAATATAATGGATGAAGATTCTAGTGTGAAGAAGGTTGGAGATAGGGTTAAAATGCTATTTCAAGATAAATTTATCTTTACGATTATAGATTTAGCTAAAGATGAAGGAATCCCTGCAATTGAACTTTCAGAAGGATTATATCAATTAGGCTATGGGCGAAGATCTATAATTATAAGTGATGAATATCAGAGCTATGAAAACACTCCAATGGTAATCAAAAGTAAAAACAGGGATACTTTATATGGATTATTGAGATTTAATAATCTTCCTAGAGTAGAGATGAGAAAATTATATAATTTAACAGAGGAAGATATTATGGGCCTACAATATCCAATAAATATATGTAATTATTCGAAAGATTATAATATAGATATTAGTTGTAAAAATATTGAGGAGTTAACTACTGTTGTAAATAATATCATTAATTCTTATGGATATGCACTGATTTATGGTGGAGGCATAAGTTACAGGGTAATTAGCTATAAAGGTAGAAATAATAAAGTGTTTAAAATAAATACAAATGGAGAATATGAAAAAGTAAATGAATGGTTAGGACTTAGGGAATTAATAAATAGTATATATAAGGTTTTTAAAATTGAATTTATGTATATAGATTTATATGAAGATGAGATAAATAACACACTAAAAGTAAGAGATTTAGGATGTGTCTTTAATATAAAAGATGAATTGATCAATATAAAAAATGATATAATAAAGTTTTTTCTACAAAGTATAAAGAATGAAGTTGGAGCTATACCCATAATATCAATAACTGGATCAAATGGTAAGACAACTACAGCAAGGTTAATTTATAATATATTTAAAAGACTTGGCTATGTGACAGGATTGGCCTCAACAGAAGGCATATTTATAGGAAATGAGAAAATTAGAGATGGAGATACTACAGGATTTTTAAGTGCAAGAGAAATTTTGACTAATGAAAAAGTGGAAGTAGCTGTACTAGAAACGGCAAGGGGAGGCATAGGACGAAATGGATTAGGCTACGAAGGAGGAAATGTAGGGATCATAACATCCATATCTGAAGATCATGTAGGTATGGAAGGGACAGAGGATATGGATAAACTGATTAACACTAAATCAGTAATTATAAAGGAATTAGAAATGGGAGGAAAGGCTATATTAAAGGCTCAACAAGAGTTGTCCCATTTATTTTCTTGTAGAAAGGATATAGAGATATGTCTGTATGATTTAGAAAAAAATCTATTCATAGAGAAACACATAAAAGAAGGTGGGGAAGCTTTTTATATAAGGGATGATTATATAATACATTGTAAAAATGGTATTGAAAGTACGATTATAGACATAAGAAAAATTCCTTTTACTTATTATGGAAAATCTAAAAGCAATATTTTGAACATAATTTCTTCACTAGCAGCAACTTACTATATACATGGAAATATTGAAAAAATTATAGATATAATAGGTACTTTAGAGTGTGATTTATATTTAAATCCAGGAAGGCAAAATGTAATAAATATGAATAAATATAAGATTATTTTAGATTATGGACATAATGGGGAAGCCTTTGAAGAAGTATTTAATTTAGCTAAGGAATTTAATCCTACTAGAATAACCTCAATAATAGCTGCTCCTGGAGATAGGATAGACAGATATATAAAAGAACTAGGAGAAATATCTGCCAAGTATAGTGACCATATAATAATAAGAGAGCAGTTTGACCTAAGGGGTAGAAAAAAGGGGGAGTCCGCTGGTTTAATAGAAGAAGGAGTTATATCAAAAGGATTTGATATAACTAGTTTAGATGTTATTTATAAAGAGGAAGATGCAATAATATATGCCATGGATAGGGCAATAGAAGGAGAAATTATAATATTATTTACTCAATGTTTAGATCTAATAATTAAGACCATAAATAATCATGAACAGAATAAAGTGCCTCTATTAAGTTGAATAAATAAATTATAAACTATATAATGAGTATATAATGAGAGGAAATTAGGCAGAGGATAGTATAATGCTAAAGCAACTGATCTAAGGGTGGTGGAAAAATGAGAGAACTTGAAGAAATAGAGGTTTGCAACTGTTGTGATGTTCATGACGATTGTGTTAGCTGTGTTAAGAAAAATATGTTGGATAATGAGACGTTTACAAGACTATCCGATTTATTCAAAGTTTTAGGAGACTATACAAGAATTAAGATAATATACGCTCTTTTTAAAAAAGAATTGTGTGTTTGTGACATTGCAGATGTATTGGGTATGAGCCAATCTTCAATATCTCATCAACTTAGAATTCTTAAATCTGCAAGACTTGTTAAGTTCAGAAAAGAGGGAAAAACCGTGTTTTATTCCTTGGATGATGAACATATAGGTGAGATTTTTAATGCTGGTTTAACCCATGTTGAACATAACTAAAATTAGTTGTAAAACCTTAGTTTAAGAGAAAAAAATTCAATTAAACTAAGGTTTGTTTTTTTTATTTATAATCTAATATTAATAATTCTCCATCAAGTTTCTTTAGATCATCAGTCAGATCCATAGAATTGCTATTCACACGTTTACCTTTCTTTAAGTACTTTAGAAAAACTTCCAATCCTTCTAATGGAAATGATAAATCCGGAGTTTTATAATGCATAGGTATAATTATATGGCTTTTTACTGCTTTAGTTATTTGAAAAGCTTCCTTCCCATTTATGGTGTAGTTCCCGCCTATAGGTATGAATAATACGTCAACATCCCCAATTTTTGATATATCTTCTTTTGATAAAAGATGACCTAAATCCCCTAAATGACAAAGCCTGTAGTTATCCATTTGAAATAAATATATTATATTTTCTCCTCTTTTTGTGCCTTGATCTTTGTCATGATAAGAAGGTATACCCTGTATAGGAATATCACATGGATTAAAAAATCCAACTTTTTCTACTACAGCAACTTTTTCAGAATTGATATTATCTTTATAATTGTGATCAAAGTGTTGATGACTAATAGTTACAACATCTATATCTCCTTTAAAGACCTCATATCCTATAGAATCATTAAAAGGATCTGTAAGCAATTTTCTTCCTTTGGAATCTTCTATAATAAAGGAAGAATGTCCCAACCAGGTTATTTTCATTTTCCACACTCCTATAAATCATTAAATTAATATATATGTTTATACAATTGTCGAAAAATATTCAGAAAAAATAATAAAAAGAAAAAATATTGACAAGCTGCGTCATATTTGCTAAAATATTTTTAAATGAGAGTGAATTTAATATTCACCGTTCATTATATTGGTATACAAACTTAGTGTATATAAATTTTGTATATAAAAATATAATGAAGCCGGTTTTCTCCTTAAAGGGAGAACCGGCTTTAATTTTTTGTGGAGGTTGATTTATAATGATAACAAAAAACAGTCCAATAGGGGTGTTAGATTCAGGAGTAGGAGGACTTACTACTGTAAAAGAGCTTCAAAGGTTGCTACCAAAGGAAAATATAATATATTTTGGTGATAACAAGAATGTACCATATGGAAACAAGAGTCAAGAAGAAATTATAAGTCTTACTAGAAGAATGATTGAATTTTTAATTAGCCAAAACGTAAAAGTTATCGGGGTGGCATGCAATACAATTTCCACCATTATAGATCTTATAAGTGATGATTATAATGTTAAGATAATAAAAGTTATTGATCCAGTAGTGGACAACATTAGAAATGCATTAAAAAAAGAAAAAGTTGGATTGATAGCAACTAATTTTACAGTGAATAGTGGATATTACGATAAAATGTTGGGAGATATTAAAGTTTATGGAAAAGGCTCAGGAGAGCTTGCGGCTATAGTAGATAGCGGAAAGATAGATAGAACAGAGGTTAAGGAAATAATAAGAACTCATGTTAATAGTATTTTAGAAAAAGAAAGTGTAGATACAGTAATACTAGGATGTACTCATTATCCAATAGTAAAGGATATATTTGAAGAATGCTATCCTGAAATTAACTTTATTAATCCAGCTTTTCAACAAGCAGAGGCTATGAAAGAATATTTGGAAGAAAAACAATGGTTAAAAGAAGAGGAAAGTAAAACGTTTAAAGTATATACTACAGGGGATGAAGATAAATATCATACAATAATGGATATGTTACAATTAGAATTGCCACAAGAAATAATACAATACAACGATTAATAATTGAGTTATGCAATATCGTTATATTGAAAATTCAGACTGTTAAATTTAAAATTAACAGTCTGAATTTTTTGATATAATATAATTGTTGATATTATTTATTGAAAATGTTGTATAATCTAATTAGTGTGAATATATAAAATTAAGGAGTGGTACTGTATGAATTATGAAAAAAATACTATATATATTACAGGAATATCTAGAGCAAATAGTACAGATCCAATTACAATTATGTATAATGGCTTTTTTCTTGGATTAATAATTAATATGGACAATGGTGAGATAATAGACATAACGTGTAATGCCATTAGTAATGTGACCTCTGATTTCATAAAGTCTATACTTGTTGGATACAACTTAATAAGTGATTTAGATCATATGATTAATGAAATAAATAGTAGATTTTTAGGTACTGCCCAGAAAGCTCTAATTGTAGCTTTAAAGGATGTTCATAATAAATTTTTAATGGAGAAGAAAAAAATAAGTAAGTAATATTTTAGAGTTTATGTAAAGCTTTGCAGTATTGTTTCTAGGAGGATATTAAAGGGACTTATATAGGAACAATAGTTATTACCTAGCTATTGTTATTTTCATTTTGTCATTTAGAAACAAAAAATATAATAAATTTTTAAAATATACCGTAGATTAATATGGAATATATGTAATTTTATATTATAATGAATGTATGTGTGACGAAATTAAAAATAAATCGTATTAAAAGTTGATGCTGTAAAAAGGGGTGGTTTTTTGAAAAAAAATTATAGGAAAATAATAGCTATATTTACAATGTTATTGTTTGTGGCTACTGGATTTTTTGGGGGAAATTACGTTAAAGCAAGTACAGATTTTGGAAACTGGAGTACTAAAGAAAACGTAGAGGAAAATAAAGTTTGGACCATTAAGTTTAATAATGAACTAAATAAAAGCACTATAAATGATAAAAATATTTATGTAACAGATGAAAGTGGACAAACCATTCCTGTAAATGTAGTAATTTCTTCTGACAATAAGGGGGTAACAGTTTCTTTAAAGAATAATGGCAAATATGAAGCGGGAAAAACTTATTACTTATATGTGAATGAAAAAGTTCAGAAAGCTTCAGGTAAACCTTTAGGTAAGCCTATTAAAATGAAATTTACAATAAAAAATAAAACGATTCCAAATAATAAGGAATTTGCCGTAGTATTAGATGCCGGCAGTGGCGGTAGCGATACAGGAATTGTAGGACCTAATGGAAACATGGAAAAGGATATAACCTTAAGCATTGCATTGAAAGCAGGGGAAATATTAGAAAAGAGTGGAATTAAGGTTATATATACTAGAAAAGATGACAATGTAAATTGGGATAAAGACGATATGAAATCCCGTTATAGTATAGTTAATAATGAGGATTATAATTATTTTGGAGTAACCATACATACAAACACTGCAGGTAATGTGGAAGCCACAGGTGTAGAAACATATCATTCACAAGGAGACTCATTAGGACAAAAACTTGCAGAAAATATCCAGCAAAAAGTTGAAGGAAGTATTGATATTACAAGCAGAGGGGTTAAGCCAGGAGACTTCCCAGAAAAAAATACTGCTAATATGCCAATGGCTAAAGTATTCGTAGGATTTTTAAATAATCCTGTGGAAGAATTGAAAATTAGCACTTCTGAGATGCAACAAAAATTTGCTGAAGCAATAGCAGGTGGAATAATAAGATTTAAAGAGACAGAGGATCTCAGCGGTAGCAATAATAGAATAACTTCAGTAGAAGATATTGTACATACTGTAACAGAAGGAGAAGAATTTGTATTGCCAGAGAAGGTAAAAGCTACGCTAAGTAATGGTGAAGTTACAGATGAACCAGTTACTTGGGATACTACTACTGTAAATACAAGTAGTGCAGGGACATATAGCTACACCGGAACAGTGGCAGGTTATAAAGATAAGATATATTTAACACTATTAGTTACTCTCAAGGGAGATAGTAGACATACAGTAGTAATAGACCCAGGCCATGGAGGATATGATCCAGGTACAGTAGGACCTACAGGTGTTAGAGAAAAGGATGTAACATTGGCAGTAGGTATGGAAGTGGGTAATATACTTCTTAAAAATGGAGTAAAGGTTGTTTATACAAGAACTAGTGATAAAGTATCTTGGCCATCTAATGAATTAAAGGATTTACAAAAAAGAACGGAAATAGCTAATAGCGTAAAAGGGAATTACTTTGTTTCAATACATTGTAATTCTATAAAAAATAATCCTGCGCCTAATGGAACGGAAACTTATTATGATAAAGATAGCCCTGCTGGTAAAAACTTAGCTCAAAACATTCAAACTGAACTAGTTAGTAAATTAGGTACAGTAGATAGAAAGATAAAAACGGCAGGATTTTATGTGCTAAAATATACTGATGCTCCAGCAGTTTTAGTTGAGTTAGAATTTTTAAGTAATCCTAATGGAGAGAAAAATTTAAAAGATCCTAATTTCCAAAAGAAAGCTGCACAAGCTATTGCTAATGGTATATTAAAATCTTTAGGAAAATAATAAAAAAAATTGACAATAAAAATTCCTTATAATATAATTAGGTTTAATTATATAAAACACTTGTTTTAAGTGTAATAAAACTGTGAAGAGGAAAAGTACTTAATTCCTATACTTTAAAGAGAGTGGTGTTTGGTGAAAATCCACAGGTTAAGTTTTAAGGAAAATCACCTTGGAGTTGAGAACTGAAATAATAGTAAGTTTGTCCGTAATCCTGCGTTAAAGGATAGAGCATATGAGTGCTTGAAATTTACTTACCATAGGTGGTATAGCGAAATATAACTTCGTCCTATTAGAGGCGAAGTTTTTTGTTTTATAAAATAATTTGTTTACAATACATGTATTATGACAAGAATTAATTATTAGGAGGGAGTTGCGAAATGTATAAGAAGATAGACAATAGCAGAGGCTTTGTCCAAATGGAAAGAGATGTATTAAATAATTGGCAAGATAATAAAATAATAGAAAAGAACTTTGACCTAAATAAGGATGGAGAGTTCTTTACTTTCTATGATGGACCGCCAACAGCTAATGGAAAGCCACATGTAGGTCACGTATTAACAAGAGTTATAAAGGACTTAATACCAAGATATAAAGTAATGAGAGGATATAGAGTATTAAGAAAGGCTGGGTGGGATACCCATGGACTTCCTGTAGAACTTGAAATCGAAAAGAAGCTTGGTATTTCAGGAAAAAAAGAGATTGAAAAATATGGTGTGGAAAAATTTATAGGTGAATGTAAAGAATCAGTATTTACCTATTCTAGTATGTGGAAAGATATGTCAGAAAAATTGGCATTCTGGGTAGATATGGAGAATCCTTATGTTACTTATCATAATGATTATATAGAATCAGTATGGTGGGCATTAAAACAAATGTGGGATAAAAATTTATTATATAAAGGTCATAAGGTAATTCCTTATTGCTCAAGATGTGGAACTACATTATCTTCTCACGAAGTAGCACAGGGATACAAAGATGTAAATGAAGGAACAGCATTTGTTAAGTTTAAAGTAAAAAATGAAGATAATAAATATATACTTGCATGGACAACAACTCCTTGGACATTACCAAGCAATATTGCTCTTGGAATAAATAAGAGCTTCACTTATGTTGAGGTAATAAATAATGAAGAACATTTAATATTAGCAAAAGAACTTCTTAAAGTATTAGATGGTGAATATGAAATTGTAAAAGAATTTAAAGGAGAAGAGCTTTTAGGGTTAGAATATAAACAGCTATTTAATTTCTATACTCCTGAAGAAAAGGCATTCTATGTAGTTCATGGTGATTTTGTTACACTAAGTGATGGTACAGGAGTAGTTCACTTGGCGCCGGCTTATGGTGAAGATGACAGTATTGTTTGTAAAAAGCATGATTTGCCATTTATGAATTTAGTAGATAGTGAAGGAAAGTTTATTGACTGTGTAGAGCCATGGAAAGGTATGTTTGTAAAAAAAGCTGATCCAAAAATAATAGAAAATTTAAAAGAAAGTGGAAAGTTATATAAATCACAAAGATTTACTCACTCCTATCCTCATTGTTGGAGATGTGATACACCATTATTATACTATCCAAAGGATAGCTGGTTTGTTAGAATGACATCTTTAAGAGATAAGTTGTTAGAAAACAATAATAAAGTTAATTGGTATCCAGACAACGTTAGAACAGGAAGATTTGGTAAATTCTTGGAAAACGTTATAGACTGGGGAATTTCAAGAGATAGATATTGGGGAACTCCTCTTCCAATATGGGAATGTGCTTGTGGTCATAGAGATTGCATAGGAAGCATTAGTGAGTTAAAAGAAAAGGGAATTAATGTTCCAGACAATATAGAATTACACAAACCATTTATAGACAATGTAAAATTAACATGTCCTCATTGTAGTGGAGAGATGACAAGAGTTGGTGAAGTTATAGATTGTTGGTTTGATTCAGGGTCTATGCCTTTTGCTCAGCATCATTATCCATTTGAAAATAAGGAAGTCTTTGAAAAGACTTTTCCAGCACAATTTATATCAGAAGCAGTGGATCAAACAAGAGGATGGTTTTATACATTAACAGCAATATCAACAGCGATATTCGATACAAATCCATTTGAAAATTGTATTGTATTAGGTCACGTTCTTGACAAAAATGGATTGAAAATGTCAAAGTCAAAAGGAAATGTTGTTGATCCATTTGAAGTATTAGATAAAGTTGGAGCAGATGCATGTAGATGGCACTTCTATACAGCTAGTGCGCCATGGTTACCAACAAGATTTTCAGTAGAGGATGTAGAAGAAACTCAAAGAAAGTTCCTAAGCACATTATGGAATGTATATTCTTTCTATATTTTATATGCTGATTTAGATAAGTTTAATCCATTAGAATATACTGATTTTGTTAGCGAAAATGTAATGGATAAATGGATAATATCAAAATTAAATACTTTAATTAAAGAAGTAGGAGAACACATGGATTCCTATAGAATAACTCAGGCTTCTTTAGCTATTGAAGAGTTTGTTGATGAACTATCCAACTGGTATGTAAGAAGAAATAGATCTAGATTCTGGAGCGAAACACTAACTGAAGATAAGATTGGAGCTTATGTAACTTTATACAGAGTATTAACTACTGTATGCTTAGTTGCAGCACCATTTGTTCCTTTCATCACTGAGGAAATATATAGCAATCTAGTTGTAGCGTTAAATAGTGAAGCACCAGAAAGCATACATTTATGCAAATGGCCAGAATATAATGAAAGCTTGATGGATAAAGAATTAGAAAGAGAAATGGAAGAAGCTTATAGAATAGTTAAGCTTGGAAGAAGTGCAAGAAATACAGCTAATATAAAGAACAGACAGCCATTATCAGAAATGCTTGTGAGTTCAAAATCTCTTCCAAAATACTATGGAGATATTATAAAAGATGAACTTAATATAAAAGATGTATTATTTGGAGCGGATTTATCCAAATATGTTAACTTTGATATAAAGCCTAATTTACCGATGTTAGGAAAAGCTTATGGTAGACATATACCTGCAATAAGAAAAGAATTAGCTTCAATGAACCAAATGGAGCTAGCTCAAAAAGTACAAAATGGAGAAAATGTAACTATTAATGTTGGAGAAGTAGAAATAGAACTTAATAGTGAAAACCTTCTTGTTACAATGCAAGGTCTTGAAGGATTTGCTTTTGCAGGTGAAGGAGCTATAGGAATAGTATTAGATACTACTATCAACGAAGAATTAAGAGAAGAAGGACATTTAAGAGAAATATTAAGTAAAGTTCAAAATATGAGAAAAGACAGTGGTTTCCAAGTAGCAGATAAAATTAAACTATATGTAGCTGGAAATGAAATGCTAGAAGATGTAGTTCGTAAATTTGAGGACTATATTAAAAAGGAAACACTTTCTGTAGAAATTTGCTATAACGAAGAAAAAGAGTACACAGATTGTAGAATTAATGGAGAAGACCTTAAGGTTTATGTAGAAGTAGTAAAATAAGCTTAGTAAGGGGAGTTGTTTAATAAAAACAGCTCCTTTTGCATAATATAAGTAATAATTAAAGGATTTTTATGAGAGTTTGAAGAATATATAAAGTTGGATAAAATATATAAAAATACATTATTAGGAGTTGATAATATGGCAGCATCCATAAAAGACGTAGCAAAAGAAGCAGGCGTATCAATAGCAACAGTATCTAGAGTTTTAAACGATATAGATGTAGTAAACGAAGATACTAAGAAGAAGGTTTTAGCAGCGATTAAAAAGCTAGGATATAGACCTAATATAGTTGCTAGAAGTTTAAAAACTCAAAAGACAAGTACTATAGGCATTATCATACCTGATATATCTAGCCAGTTTTATCCGGAAATAGTTAGGGGAGCTGAAGATGTAGCTAATATATATGACTATAACATAATTCTTTGTAATACTGATTTAGATGTTGAAAAAGAAATGGAATATCTAAAAGTTTTAAAAGAAAAAATGGTAGATGGTGTTTTATATATGAGTAGTTCTCTTCGAAAGGATATTATAGAACTTATAAGGGAATTAGAGATACCTACAGTATTAGCAGAAACAATAGATGAAGAAAAGAGCTTTCCTAGTGTAACTATAGATAATTTAAAGGCAGCATATGATGCTACGGTGTATTTAATAGAAAAAGGAAATAAAAAAATAGCTTATATAGGACCAAATGATGACAATATTAATGGAACTTCTCTAAGATATAAAGGTTATAAAAAGGCATTAATGGAAAACAATATAAAACTTGATGAGGATTTAATATGTTTTTCAGGAATTAAAGCAAAAGACGGATATGAAGCTATAGATAAAATTTTAAGTAATTCATCTATAGATGCAGTTTTCTGTGCTAGTGATGAGATAGCCATGGGAGTAATAAATTCATTAAGAGATAAAGATATAAATGTTCCAAATGATGTTGATGTAATGGGATTTGACAATATTTATTCCTCATCTATATTTTATCCTAAACTTACAACAATAGCTCAACCAATGTATGACATGGGTTCCGTTGGTATGAGAATGTTGATAAAAATAATCAATAAACAAGAATTAGAAAAAGAACATTATGTATTGGATCATAAATTAATTCAAAGAAATTCATGTAAGAAATAGTAACTAAATATATAATAAAGAAAAAACACAGTATGTATACTGTGTTTTTTTCTTTGTAGATGTTAGAGTTTGTCATTAATGAAAACATAATGTACAACGAAAATTTTGAAATGAAAATAAGTTAATGGTATAATTTAACATAAAAGTAATATACATTATATTTTAATGTTTATTTGGGGGTATGAATATATGGAAGCTAGGGCTAAGGTTAAGAATATATTTAATTATCTCTTAAATTTAAGAAGTATTAATGAAAATATAATTAGAGATGTTAAGGAATACAGCAAAATTTTTTGGGAAAACGAAATTATTAATACTGAGGGATGTATTTTAAATAAAACTGAAAATGATAGTTATTACATAATGGTAAGCAAAAAAGCTAAAAACATATATGATTATTTATTTAATTTATACGGCCAGCTTGAAAAAAGCAATAATAACTTTGAAATTGTATATGCAAGCCATTTATTTACTTGGATGTTTAATGGAGAAAAAGTTATACACCCTATTTTTACTACACCTGTTGAATTAGAGTTTCAACCAGGTAAGGAAAGGTTTTATTTAAAATTATATGATAGTGTAAACTTAGAGCTTCAATTTTTTCAAGGATTAAATATAGAATTTGAAGCTGTAATGAATTTACAAAAAGAATTGCAGAGTAAGTTAGAATGTCTTCAGCATGATAATACAAGGGAATATTACAATAAGATATTAGAAGCTGTAGAAAAAAATAATATATGTAAAAAAGAAGAGAGTGCTTATAGGTGTGGATATAAAGAGTTAGTAATTAAGGACAAGCCTCTAATGATAAGTGAGGGGCTAATAATGGTAAGAGAACTAAATACAAATTTATGGAAGGAGGATATAAAAAGAATAATCTCAGAATTGGATAATGGATCTCATATACCTAAGTCATTAATGGCTTTAGTAGAAGAGAATGTGGTCCAAGAAAATAGCCGAGAATGGATGTCTTTAAAAGAGGATATATTATTTCCATTACCATCCAATAGAGAGCAAAAAGAAGTGGCTAGGGCCCTGGCAGAGAACTATGGCGTAGTGGTTCAAGGAGCTCCAGGTACAGGTAAAAGCCACACTATTGCCAATTTAATATGTCACTTATTAGCTCATGGTAAAAGAGTATTAGTCACTAGCGAAAGAGGAAGGGCTTTAAAAGTTCTAGAAGATAAAATTCCTGAGGAAATAAGACCTTTATGTATAAGCTTACTAGGAAATGATTCTAGAGAGCTAAAAGAGCTAGAGGATTCAGTAAGAGTTATAACAGATAATATGTCTGTGAATCCTAGGATTTTACACGATGAGCTAATAGTGCTAGAAAAAAACCTAAAAAACTGCAGAAAAAATACAAATGATATAATTGAGCAATTGAAGAGTTTAGATAGAAAAGAAAGAGAAATAATAAATTATTGTGGAAATGAATATACCTTGGCTGATATTGCAAAGTGGATTAAAGAAAATGAAAAAGAATATTCTTGGATTGAAGATTATATAGATATTGATACGAAATCTCCAGTATCAGAAGAAGAATTTGAAAGTTTAAAATTATGCATAAAAACAATAGGAAGTAATAATTTCGATAAATATAGTAATGCTCTACCAATAATAGATCAAATTCCATCTTACGAGGAACTTTATAAAATGCTATCAGATTACATAAAACTAAAAGAAAAATATGAAGCCAATATAGAGTTCCTACAAGGATGGGGAATATATTGTAAAAAAACATTTAACTATGATAGAGCAATAAAATCTATAGATTTTGCCATAAGCGAGATTGTAAAAATAAATGATATGGGATTGGGAGAAATTTTTAAGATTTATAATAATAGTGATTTTATAAAAGATAACTTATTTAATATGTTAATAAAATGGGAAAATAGTATTAGTCGATTAAAATATATAAGAAAGGAAATAAACAATCATAACATATCCTTACCAGAAAATATGAATTTCATTAATCTGAAAATACAATATGAAAAAATATATAAGGAGTTAAATAAGAGAGGAAGGATATCTCAATTATTTTATATAGTTAATAAGGAATGTAGATATATCCTGGATAATTGTTTTGTAGATGGTATGCCTTTAGAGAATTTATCTCAAGGTTTAATAATTAAGTTATATATTGAAGAGAAATCTATAGAGGAAAGCATTATAAGTTTTTGGAACAATACCTTTAAAATGTATAGCAATTTAACAATAAATAAGGACCGTAATGAGGGAATGATTATATTAGAGAGATACATGATGGCTATAGAAAACATAGTAAATTGGAATGAAAAAGTAAGGCTAGAAATAAGTAATTCCTTAGGAGATATAAAATATCCATCAGATTTAAATTGGTACGAAAAATCTACTTTCGTAAGTTTAAAAGAATGTTTGAAGTCTATAAAAGAAATATATGAGTATAGAGAACTAGATGCAAAAATAAATTGTATAAATAGTATGTTAAATAATTATGAGGAATTTAAAGAGTTAATATACACAATTGAAGAATTAAATATAGATGAATTGAAAATGGCCTATGAAGAAGTGTGTAATCTAAAAAATATTAAATCTTCTATAGTTCATATGGATAGTATTTTATGCAGATTAAAGGAAATATGTCCTAAATTATATAAAAAACTATTAAAAGGGGATATGGAGAAATTAAATAATTGGAACAGGGCATGGAGATGGAAGAAATGGAGCTCTGTTTTAGATAAACTAGAAGAGGTTAACAAAGCTCAATTAGAAGAAAAGCTAGAAAATGAAAAGGAGAAGGAAAAGCACATTATTAAAGAAATTATATGTAAAAAAACTTGGTATAATCAAATTTCTAAAATATCAGAAAATGAAAAAAGAAGTTTATTTACATGGATTCAGTCAGTGAAAAGAATTGGGAAAGGCAAGGGGAAATATGTAGATGAATATGTAAAATTAGCTCAAAGAGAACTAAGCAATTGTAAGGATATTATTCCCGTATGGATAATGCCTTTAAATAAGGTGCTGGAGAACATAGATATATCAAGCAATAAGTTTGATGTAATTATATTTGATGAAAGTAGTCAAAGTAATATATTTTCTCTATGTGGTCTTATGAGGGCAGAGAGAGCTGTAGTTGTTGGAGACGATAGACAGATAAGTCCTGAAGCTGTGGGTGTAGACCAAGGCAATGTAAGAAAAATAATAAATACATATTTAAAAGACATACCTCATAGAGAATGGTTTGATTTACAAACAAGCCTTTATGATACGGCACTAAGAGTGTTCCCTGCCAGGATAGTACTTAAGGAGCATTTTAGGTGTGTAGAAGAGATAGTGGAATTTAGTAATAAATATTGTTATTCAGGTGAAATAACACCATTAAGATATGCCTATAAGTATGAAAGATTAGAACCTGCAATAAATGCTATAAAGATAGAAGATGGGAGGAGAGATGAGAAGAAAGGGATAAATATTAAAGAAGGGGAGGCTATTGTAGAAAAGATATATGATCTTTGTAAAGATAGAAATTATAGGGGAATGACAATGGGGGTGGTATCTTTATTAGGTGATGAACAAGCGCAGTATATTCAAGACAGGCTGAGAGAAAAAATTGGAGAAGAGGAGATGATAAAAAGAAAAATAATATGTGGAGATGCTTATTCTTTTCAAGGAGATGAGAGGGATGTAATGTTTCTGTCTATGGTTGTAGGGGAAAATATAAAGTTCGCTTCATTGACAAAAGATTCGGACATCAGGAGGTTTAATGTAGCAGCATCAAGAGCGAAAAATCAAATGTGGCTTTTTTACTCAATAGATATACAAACTTTAAACAGAGATTGTGTTAGATACTCTCTTCTTAACTATTGCCTAAATTATAAAGACTATAAGAAGGAAAAGGATAAAGTAGAATATGTATTCTATTCCGATATTCAAAGAGAAATATATAATAGGCTATGTAGTATGGGATTTAATCCATACCTGAATTTAAATATAGGAGGGATTAAAATAGACTTTGTATTGGAGAATTTGAAAAATAAAGTAGCTATTATATGTAGTGATGAATGGAAGAATAGTAGATCAAACTGGAATGAAATGTATGAAGATAAATTTAAGCTTAAAACTTTAGGGTGGCATATTATAGAAATAAGGAATATAGAATTCTATAGAAGACCAGAAGAGCTTATGAAGGAGGTGTATTCATCACTAGAACTTAGAGGTATTGTTTCTAAGAAAAATTCTAAAGAGTTAAGAGTTGTTTAATAAAATATTTAGATTTATAAGGAAATTGCTATTTTAATCACCACTCCGTTTTATTGCTCATAATATATATTTATGAACAATAAAACGGAGTGGTGTTTTTGTTATATGCTTTAATTCTTGCCGGTGGTAAAGGGACTAGGCTATATCCGTTGTCTAGAGATAAAAATCCAAAGCAATTCCTTGAAATAATTAATAATAAAAGTTTTTTAAGAAATACAGTGGATAGAATAAAACCTTTAGTCAGCAAGGAGAATATTTTTGTAGTTACTAATGAAAAATATCTTGATAAAATAACTGAAGAGTTGCCAGAGATTAAAAAAGAAAATATTTTTGTTGAACCTTCAAATAAAGAAACTGCAACATGTATAGGATTATCAGCTATAAAATTGTTAAAAAAAGACAAGGACGCTGTAATGGTAGTGCTTCCTTCTGATCATTATATAGAAAATGAAAAGATATTTATGGACACTATTTCTCAAGCGGTGGAAACAGTGGAAAGAAGGCGAGGTCTTATTACAATTGGAGTGCCTCCAATAAGACCGGAAACAGGATATGGTTATATACAAATTGGAGAGAGAATTGCTGGAGACATAGCTTCCTATAGAGTAGAAAGATTTGTAGAAAAACCTAACCTGGAAGTAGCAAAAGATTTAATTGCAAAGGGTACGTATTTATGGAATAGTGGAATGTTTGTCTGGAGAGCAGATGTATACCTTAGGGAGATGGAAAGATATTTGCCCAAAATGTATAAGAGCATGATGAATATATATGCTAATCTAGAAACAGAAAAAGAAGAAGAAGTAATAAGAGAAGAGTATGATTTGATAGAAGGTATTTCTGTAGATTTTGGTATAATGCAAAAAACTCGAAAAGCTTATGTGATAAAATGCGAATTTGCATGGGATGATATAGGGAACTTTATGTCGCTTTCTAGATTTTTAAAAAATTTCCGGGGAAATAATGTAACAGGAAATGCATTTATGGAACAAAGTGACAATTGCATAGTATTTGGTGGCGAAAAATTGGTAATAGGATTTGGAGTAAAGGATCTAATTATAGTAGATGCAGGAGATGTATTTTTAGTTATGGATAAAAATAAAGACCAAGAGATAAAGCATTTAGTAACAGAACTAAAAGAAGCTGAAGGCTTAGATAAATACGTATGAATTAGTTAATAGATAAAAGAGAGGATTTATAATAAAATGGGGATTTTAGAAGTTCTAAAATCCCTTAAACTGCTAATAATGTCGATTTAACAGATATAATAGAGAAACATTCATTTCATGCGATACAATTTGTACAATAATAAAAGTTAATATTGAAATATAAGATAAAAACATTTATAATATTGATAAAGCATTAAGTAAACGTTTTAGTAAAACGTTTTATCAAATGGAGGGGTAAAAATGAAAAAAATAGTATCTTTAATGTTAAGTATCTTAATGTTTACTACATTAACATTAACTGGATGTGGAAGCAAAAGTACAGATGGACAAGCTTCTAAAGGTGGCTCAGAGGAGAAACCATTAAAAATAGCATTATTGCTTAATGGTAATTTAGGAGACAAGTCTTTCTTCGATTCAGCAAATGAAGGAATGAAACAAATAAAAGAAAAATTCAATGCAGAAACAAAGGTAGTAGAAATTGGACCAGATCAGACAAAGTGGGAACCTACACTAGCGGATGTATCTGAGGAAGATTGGGATATAATAATCGTTGGTACATGGCAGATGCAAGAATATTTACAGAAGATAGCACCACAGTACCCAGAGAAAAAATACATATTATTTGATTCTTCAGTAGATTATTCAAAAGGAGACTTTAAAAACGTATACTCAATAAACTACAATCAAAATGAAGGATCATTTTTAGCAGGAGCTTTAGCTGCGAAAATCACTTCCTCTAATATGGAATTAGCTAACAAAGAAAAGTTAATAGGATTCGTTGGTGGAGCTGATATACCAGTTATAAACGATTTCCTTGTTGGATACATTAGAGGTGCACAATACGTAGATCCAGAAATTAAGGTTGCTATTTCTTATGTTGGAGACTTCTTTAACAGTGCAAAAGCTAAGGAAATGGCGTTAGCTCAATTTAACCAAAAGGTTGATGTATTATTTCCAGTTGCTTCTCAAGCAGGATTAGGTGCATTAGATGCAGCTAAAATAGAAAAAAAATATGCTATAGGTGTTGATTCAGACCAAGCTATGTTATTTAAAGATGATGCGGAAAAAGCAAACTTAATAATGAGCTCAGTTTTAAAGAGAGTTGACAATTCATTAGTAAGAGCTATAGAACTTCATACACAAGGAAAATTACCATGGGGTACAGCAGAAGCTCTAGGAATAAAGGAAGATGCTATTGGATTAGCAGCAAATGAATATTACAATAAAAATGTTCCAGAAGATATGAGAAAGTTCATAGAAGATCTTTCAAAGAAAATAGTAGATGGAGAAATAAAGGTTGATTCAGCTATTGGAATGGATACAAAAGATCTTAATGAAATAAGAAATGCAGTAAAACCTTAACATAAACAAACTATATATGCACTGGATAACTCCAGTGCATATAGTTTAATAAGAAAAATCATGAGAGTAGAGGTGAAGGATTTGTCAGGAGAAATATTGAAAATGGAGAACATAACCAAGGTGTATCCCAATGGTATGGTAGCCAACAAAAATGTTAATTTTTCTGTTAATGCTGGAGAAATACATGCACTTATGGGTGAAAACGGAGCAGGTAAGAGTACTTTAATGAAAATATTATTTGGACTTGAAAATCCCGAAGAGGGAGATATTTATTTAAAAGGCGAAAAAATAAAAATTGATTCACCTAATACAGCAATAAAAAATGGAATAGGTATGGTTCATCAACATTTTATGCTTGTTCCTTCACTTACAGTAGCAGAAAATATGGTTTTAGGCATAGAGCCAAGAAAAAATGGGTTTATTGACTTTGAAAAAGCAATAAATATCACTGAAGAAATATCAAAGAAATACAATCTTTTAGTTGATCCAAGGGCTAAAGTTGCAGATTTGCCCGTTGGAATAAAGCAAAAAGTGGAAATACTTAAAGCATTGCTTAGAGGAGCAGAAGTATTAATACTAGATGAGCCTACAGCTGTATTAACCCCACAAGAAACAAAAGAACTATTTACAGAACTAGTAACATTAAAAGATAAAGGACATACTATAATTTTTATTTCTCACAAATTAAAAGAAATAAAAGAAATATGTGATAGAATAACAATTCTAAGAGGGGGAAGAAGTGTAGGAGTTTACGACGTGAAAAAAGTGTCACAAGAAGACATTTCTAAATTAATGGTAGGTCGTGATGTTATTTTAAAGATAGAAAAAGGACCAAGCAAGCCTACAGAAGCAGTTTTAAAGGTAAATGGAATTAGTCTTGTAGATGATACAGGAAAAGATATACTTAAAGATATAAATTTTTCTCTTAGAAAAGGAGAAATATTGGGAATAGCCGGAGTAGAAGGCAATGGTCAAAGAGAGTTAATTGAATTAATCACTGGATTAAAAAAATATGATAATGGCGAAATATTAATAGATGATAATAATATTAAAAATTTAAATATAAAACAAATAAGGGAACTAGGAACATCTCATATATCTGAAGATAGAATGACTTATGGTGTTGCTGGTGAAGCAAGCATAGAAGAAAATATTATTTCAGATAGGATTGATAAGAAGGAATTAAACAAAGGCTGTTTGCTAAATATTGGGAAAATTCATACAATGGTTAAAGAACTTATAACTGACTATAGAGTAAAATGTGATGGAGCAAATCAACCTATTAAGATGTTATCTGGAGGAAATATACAAAAGGTTGTAGTAGCAAGAGAATTTTCATCTTCTCCAAAGCTTATTATTGCTAACCAGCCAACGAGAGGAATAGATGTAGGTGCTACAGAATTTATACATAAAAAATTAGTTGAACTAAGAGATGAAAAGACAGGTATATTGTTAGTATCTGCGGATTTAAATGAAATTATGGAACTTAGTGACAGCCTAATGGTGATGTATGGTGGAGAAATTGTAGCATATTTTAAACATAGTTCTAAAGTTACAGAGGAGGAATTAGGAACGTATATGCTAGGAATAAATAAACAATCTCCTGAAGAGATAAGGAGGGCTATGAATGAGCAGTAAAAAGATAGAAACACAATTTGAAATAATAAGAACCTTTGTAGCTATTTTATTAGCGATGTCCTTAGCTTTTTTAATTATTTTAGGAATAAGCAAACAACCATTAGAGGCATTAACTACATTCTTAACAGGACCTTTCTCGTCCCTTAGACGTTTTGGTAATATGATTGAAATGTCCATACCATTTATTTTTTCAGGGTTATCTGTTTGTGTAATGTTTCAAGCAAAGCAGTTTAATATGATAACTGAAGGTGCTTTTTTCATAGGAGGAGTAGCAGCTTCATTTATAGCAGTTAAGGTGATGTTACCTATTGGCATCCATCCAATTGTAGCTATACTATTTGGAGGTCTGATAGGAGCTTTAGCAGGTTTAATACCAGGAATATTAAAAACAAAATGGAATGCAGATGAGTTGGTTTCATCTCTAATGCTTAATTATGTTTGTTTATACATGGGTATATATGTAATTAACAATGTATTGAGAGACCCTAGTGCAGGCATGATGTCTTCATATGTTTTTAATCCTACAGCGGTTTTAAAAAAGATAGTTCCAGGAACAAGAATTCATTTAGGTATATTTGTAGCAATTTTATTTATAATTTTAACTTATTTATTTATGTATAGATCAAAATGGGGATATGCATTAAGAATGACTGGGTTAAATAAAAACTTTGCTGAATACTCTGGCATTAATACTAAGAAGGTAATTTTATATTCACAGGTGCTAGGAGGATTTATTGCAGGTTTAGGTGGAGCTACAGAAATACTTGGAATGTATCAGAGATTTCAATGGCAAAGCTTGCCAGGATACGGCTTTGACGGAATAATAGTTGCTATTTTAGCTAGAAATAATCCTTTATTCATACCAGTAGGTGCATTATTTTTAGCATACTTAAGAGTTGGAGCAGATATAATGGCTAGAATGACCGATGTGCCAAGTGAAGTAATAGCAGTTATTCAAGCGATTATAATTATGCTTATAGCAGCAAACAGATTCTTAGCAAAATGGAAACATCAAAGAATTGTTAAGGATTCACAAGAGAAACTGGCTGTTAAGGAGGGAAAGTAAATGGAAAATCTTTTTTCAATAATATTTTCAACAAGCTTTGGATATGCAATATTAAGAGTTACAACTCCAATACTTTTTGCTTCGCTAGCAGCTTTAATATCAAATAAGGCAGGAGTTATAAACATAGGTTTAGAGGGTATAATGCTTTCAGCCGCCTTAGGTGGTGTAATTGCCAGTGCCTTTACTCAAAGCGCTTTAATAGGGATTATTTGCGCGATAATAGTGGGAGTATTGTTGTCATTACTTCTTGCATACTTTTCACTCAATCTTAAATCAGATATTATTTTAACAGGTATAGCATTAAATTTACTTGCTAGTGGAGGAACGGTTTTTCTTTTGTACTTAGTAGCTAAAGATAAAGGGATTTCAGTTTCTTTAAAGAGTATGGTTGCTCCGGAGGTATCTATACCATTATTAAATAAAATACCTGTATTAGGACAAGTATTATCAGGACATAACATATTGACTTATATATCTTTATTATCAGTGATAATAGTGTATATTTTATTATATAAAACTCCATTAGGCTTGAAGATAAGAGCAGTAGGAGAAAATGCCAATGCAGCAGATTCCGTTGGTATTAGCGTTAAAAAGATACAATATTTAGCTTTATTGTTAAGTGGAGTTTTTGCATCATTAGGGGGAGCTTATATGTCCATGGGTTATGTTTCTTGGTTTTCAAGAGATATGACTGCAGGGAGAGGTTTTATAGCTTTAGCTGCTGAGGCGATGGGTAGAGGAACACCTATAGGAACCTTGTTAGCTTCTTTAATATTTGGTTTTGCAGATGCTTTATCTAATGTAATGCAATCTTTGAGAGTGCCAGCAGAATTCGTTCAGATGGTACCTTATTTGACCACTATATTAGGTCTAGTTATATATTCAGCACAACAGTCTAATAAAACTAAAAAAATTAGGAGGAAATAATTATGCGTATACCAGTAATTATAGATTGTGATCCAGGACATGATGATGCAATAGCTCTTTTATTAGCTTTTGCAAGCAAAAAATTAGATGTGAAGGCTGTAACTATAGTAGCAGGAAATCAAACTCAAGAAAAAACTCTAAATAATGCATTGAAAGTATTAAGCTTTGCGAATATAGAGGTGCCAGTAGCTAAGGGAGATGATAAACCACTTATGAGAGATCTTATAATTGCTCCTGAAGTGCATGGAGATAGTGGACTTGATGGGCCTGAGCTTCCAGAACCAGCGCTAAAAGCTTGTGATATGTCAGCGGTAGAACTCATAGCAAAAACAGTTAAAGAGAGCGAAAAGAAAGTTACATTAATACCAACAGGAGCTTTAACTAATATTGCTAAATTTCTTTTATGCTATCCAGAACTAAAAGGAAAAATTGAAAGAATCTCATTAATGGGAGGAGCTTGTTTCGGAGGAAATTGGACTCCAGCAGCAGAGTTTAATATACTAGTAGATCCTGAAGCGGCAGATATAGTATTTAAATCAGGAATACCTATAACCATGAGTGGCCTAGATGTAACTCACAAAGCTTTAATATATCAGGAAGACGTTGATAGAATAAGAGATTTAGGTGGAAAAGTTGCTGTTATGGTAGCAGAACTTTTAGATTTCTTTTCAAAATTTCATGGGCAAATGGGATTCCAGGGAAGTCCTTTACACGACCCATGTGCTGTAGCGTGGGTAATTGATCCATCTATTATGACTACAAAGAAATTACACGTAGCAATCGAAACAAAAGGTGAACATACTTTAGGGGCTACGGTAGTAGATTATTATGATGTCTTAAAGAAAGAAAAAAATGTGGATGTAGTTTTTGATATAGATAGAGAGAGATTTGTAGATATGCTAGTGGAAGCTATGCAACAGTATAACTAAGGAGGGAGTAATATGAAGATACCAGTTATTATAGATACTGATCCAGGCGTAGATGATGCTATAGCTCTATTTTTAGCATTCTCATCAGACAAGTTAGATATAAGAGCTGTTACCACAGTAGGTGGTAATATACCTTTAGAGAAAACTACTAAAAATTCTATAGATTTAATAAGTTATTTTGGAAAGAGTGCTAAAATTTCAAAGGGTGCTTCAGGTCCGTTACTTAGAGAGTTAGAAACAGCGGAATGGGTACATGGCGCTTCAGGTATTGCTTCAGTAAAATTACCTAAAGGAAATATTGAGCTGTATGAAAAAAATGCATGGGACACTATATATGAAGAAGCTATTAAATTTGAAGGTAAATTAAATATTATTACCCTAGGACCTCTTACTAATATAGCTATTGCTTTAATGAAATATCCTGACTTAAAAGATAAAATAGAGAGAATAACCCTTATGGGGGGAGCTTGTTATATAGGCAATACTACCCCAGCGGCGGAATTTAATATATATGTGGATGCTGAATCAGCAGACATAGTATTTAAATCAGGTATACCTCTTACAATGGTTGGCTTAGATGCAACTCACAAAGCTGTTGTTCTAGAAGAAGAAATAAATGAAATAACTGGTAGTGATAATAGAGTATCATCAGTAGTAAAAGAATTATTCCAATCTTGTTTAAGCGTATGTAAACTTTATGGAGCTGAGGGAGCAATTGTTCATGATGCTTTAGCAGTGGCTGCTGTTATTGATCCCTCAATAATTAGCAAGAAAGAATACTATGTATCTATAGAGACTAAAGGAGAGTTGACTTACGGCAAGACAGTAGTAGATATATATGATGTAACTAAAAACAAGCCTAATGTTGAAGTTGCTCTAGGAGTTGATAGAGAAAGGTTTGTAGAAATGTTTAAAGGGATGATGAGAGAGTATGCTTAAGGGTCATTATAAGTGGGATACAGTCTTAAAAGATGGCAACATAATACATAGTGAAGGTAATATAGAAGAGAAGGTACACTTATATATAAGTGATGGAAAGATAAACAAAGTATCAAAAGAATATGAAGAAGGTGCTAAGGAAGTAATTCAGTGTAAAGATTACTATATAACACCTGGCTTTGTAAATTTACATTCTCATGTGCCAATGAATATACTAAAAGGACTAGCTGAGGACGTAAATATTAATGATTGGTTCAATATGGAGATATTTCCTTATGAAAGCAAACTTACCCCTATGGATATATATTATGGGGCATTGTTAGGAATAAGTGAAATGATAGATAATGGAGTTACAGCTTTTGCAGATCACTACTTTTTCGCAGATAAGATTTGTGATGCAGTTATAAAAAGTGGTATTAGAGGAGATATAGCACCTACAGTATTTGGACTAGCTGATAATTTTGAAGATATCTTAAATGAAGCTTCTCATCTTATAGAAAAGAGAGGGCATGAAAATAGCAGGCTTAATTTAAGAATGGGACCACATGCCCCTTATACTTGTCCCCCAGATAAACTAAAGAAAATAGTGGAGAGAGCAAAAGAGCTTAAAGTAGGATTGCATATACATGTATCTGAAACAGAAGAACAGGTAACACAGAGTTTAAGTGAGTATGGAAAAACTCCTTTTCAAATGTTAAATGAAGCAGACGGATTCGACCTTCCGTTAATAATCGCTCATGGTCTATGGGTTAAAGAAGAGGACTTTAAATACATAAATGAAAATACTTTCTTTGCTATATGTCCTAAGACTTATATGAAATTAGGAATGGGCGTAGGTAATGTTTTCAATAGATATAATGAGCTTCCATTATGTATAGGAACAGATGGAGGAGCAAGTTCAAATACATTAAATCCTTTGGAACAATTAAGGTTATTTGCTTTGATTGGTAAGTTAGAGAATAGAGCAGAAGATTTTAAACTAAAAGACATGTGGAAAATTTTAATGAGGGGACATAGTGCATTAAACTTTAATACTGGAGAAGTAAAGGAAGGATTTAATGCAGATTTACTTATATGGGATCTAAGTAAAAGTAATACTTACCCAAATTATAATCCATTAGCCTCTATAATTTATAGCGGTGAAAGTAAAAATATACTTCATTCAATGGTTGATGGGAAATTCATAAAGAAAGATGGAGAGGTAGTATTTAAAAATGAACTATTGTGGAAAGAGATTGAAGCTACCTCGAAGAATATACTAGATAAGGGAAAAGGTATAAATAAGGTTATATATTAAGGAGGAAAAAATTATGAAAAAGGCTTGGGAAATGGAATATGAGTTAATGCAAAATGCTATGCCTGTAGTGTTAAATGAAGAGGATCAGACTTGGAGTACGGGAGCAGAACATGCAGAAAAATATATAGAAACAATGACTAAGTTAGTTTGGAAGAGTAATGTTCCAGGATCATTTGCTCCAGAGAGAGTTATAATAGGAGCTATCCAATCTATGGACAACATGGGATATAACGTAGAAGAGGCAGAAGAGTTAATTCCTCTTGGTCTTAAAGCTCTAGAAGAAAACAATATCGTTGAATTAAGCAAAATAACTGCTAGAGTTTATCATAAATTGAACAATGCAAAAAAGGATATGAGTTCACCATATTGGAAATATAAAATATATTCCACTTGGGAAGAATATAAAAATTCAGTAAAATTCTATAAGTATGATAAATGCGATATATCAAGGGAAGATTTTGAAGAAAAGATATTAGCAGGATGGATAGCTCAAATATGCGCAGGAGCTCTAGGAACGGCTATAGAAGGATATACTACTGAGAATATTGAAAAAACTTTTGGTGATGTAAAATATTATGTTAGAAAGCCAAATACATATAATGATGATATAACATATGAATTAGCTTTTCTAAAAGCTTTTGATGACAAAGGTTATGAAGTTACTTCATCAGATATAGCGGAAGAATGGGTTGGACTTATTCCGTTAGGTTGGTCAGCAGAAGATATAGCATTAAGAAATATCAAAGGCGGAATATATCCTCCTCACAGTGGTGAATTTAATAACTATTATCGTGAATGGATAGGAGCTCAAATGAGAGGGGCTATATGTGGAATGGTTGCTCCAGGAAATCCAGAAGAAGCAGCTAGACTTGCTTGGATTGACGGGGTAATTTCACATCATAACAATGGTGTAATAGGAGAAATATTCAATGCGGTATTAGTATCTTTAGCTTTTGTTGAGAATGATGTAAAAACTATATTAGATAAAACAATAGAAATGATACCTAAGGATTCAGAGTACTATTCAGTAATAGAGTTTGCATATAATCAATGTAAAAACAATAGCAACTGGAGAGATGCATGGAAGCCTTGTGAAGAAAAATATAAAATGTATAACTGGATTCATGCATATCCAAATGCAGCAGCAGAAGTTGTAGCTTTATACTTTGGTGGAAATGATTTTGACAAAACAATGAATATAATATCTATGGCAGGACAAGATGTTGACTGTAATGCTGCGCAGATAGCTACAATATATGGTATAATCCACGGTTTAAAAGGAATAGATAAAAAATGGTTTGAACCAATTGGGGATGATCTAATAACTTATGTTAGAACTATGGAAAAATTAAAAATAAGCGAACTATCAAAGTGGACAGTAGAGGCGATTAGGAAATCCGATAAGGGAGAATGATAATGAGCATAACTATCAAAGACATAGCCAGGGAGGCTAATGTATCTATTGCTACAGTATCTAGAGTTATAAATAACAAAGAAGATGGTGTTAGCAAAGAGACTAGGGAAAAAATTTTACAAATAATGAAAAAGCATAATTATATACCTAGTAGTATAGCAAGAGGGTTAGTGACTAAAAAAACTAATATTATAGGTCTTATATTGCCAGATATAAATAATCCCTTTTTCCCTGGAATAGTAAGGGGAGTGGAAGATGCAGCAAATGAATATGGGTATAATATTATTTTATGTAATACAGATGATAACGAAGATAAAGAAAAAACCTATATTCAAATTTTAAAAGAGAAATGTGTAGATGGAATAATATACACTAGCACCCTATACAATAATGGAGAAAATATAAACTTGCTTTACAAGTATAAGATACCTTTTGTATCAATGGATAGAAATATGAATATAGATGATATACCGTTTGTAGCTACAAATGGTGAAGCAGGAATGTTTAAAATAGTAGAATATCTTCTTAAAAATGGTCATACAGAAATAGCATATATATCAGGTAAAAGAGGAGCAGTATTTAATTGTGGTAGATTAAAAGGATATAAAAAGTCACTTGAAAAATATGGAATTCCTATCAGGGAAGAGTTTATAAAGTATGGAGATTATAAAATAACTAGTGGCATAAAGTGTATGGAAGAGCTTCTAAAATGTAGTAATAAATTTACTGCAGTAGCTTGTGAAAATGATTTAATGGCTATAGGAGCTTTAGAAGTTTTAAACAGTAGGAAGATAAATGTTCCTGAAGAAGTTTCAGTGACTGGATATGATAATATCTTTTTTAGTAAAGCAACATTCCCCAAACTAACCACCGTATCTCAACCAACTTATCAAATGGGATATAAGGCTGTAGAACTACTAATGAAAATAATTAAAAAAGAAGAAGTAAAAGAAAGAGAAATAATACTGAATACAGACTTAATAATAAGAGATTCTGTTTCAAAACGAGGTGATTTCATTGGAGATTTTAGTTATAGGCAGTATTAACATAGACTATGTATCTACTGTAGAGGAGCTTCCAAGAAAAGGTGAAACTCTTCATGCAAATTCCTTTGAGGATAGTGCTGGAGGGAAAGGTGCAAATCAAGCGGTAGCAGCAAGGAGACTTGGTGCAGAGGTATCTATGATAGGTGCTGTAGGAAATGATGTAATAGGGAAAAAACTAAAAGAAAGTTTAGAAAAAGAAGGTATAGATATTAGCTGCATAAATGCTGTAGATGTTCCTACAGGTAATGCTTTAATAACCGTAGATAAAAATGGTGATAATACCATAGTAGTTTATTCTGGCGCAAACTTTCAATTAGATAATAAATGGATTGATGATTCGGAGAGATTAATAAAAAGAAGCGATATAGTTGTGCTACAGTTAGAAATACCAATGGAAACTGTTATGTATTCAGCTAAGTTGGCAAAGAAACACAATAAGATAGTTATTTTAAATCCAGCCCCAGCAAAGGATCTACCAGAAGAAATTTATAACTATATAGATTACATAACTCCTAATGAAACGGAGTTGTATAAACTTACTGGTATTGAAGAAAATGTAGAAATGGCTTCAAAGGAGTTACTAGACAGAGGGGCCAAAAATATAGTAGTTACATTAGGAGAAAAGGGATGCTACTGTCTAGGGGAAGTAGGAGAACATAGGGTAGATAGTTTTAAGGTTGAAGCTATAGATACTACCGCTGCAGGTGATTCGTTTAATGCGGCATTGGCCGTAGCTCTATGTGAGAACAAGAGTATACAGGATACTTTAAAATTCGCCAATGCAGTAGGAGCTTTAACTACAACTAAAAAGGGTGCTCAAACTTCTCTGCCATGTATGCAGGAAGTAAATGAGTTTATAAGTAAAAAATAATTTAAAAACAAAGTATAGATAATAAGTATTATTATATTTAAGATCTATACTTTGTTTTTTTATAAAATATATTCTTAATCAAGAATTGACAATTTCATAGCTTTAATTTAAAATGAATTATGATTCATTTAAAAATAAGGAGGTGCTTTTATGCCTAAAATAATAAAAGATATAGAGAGTAAAATATTCAATGCTTCAATGGATTTATTTTTAAAAAAGGGCTATAAAGCAGTAGATATGAAAATGATCGCTAAAGAATGCGGCATAGCAGTAGGCACACTTTACAATTATTATCCTAATAAGAAAGAGCTCTATATTTCTATATTGCAAGAAAGTTGGAATGATACTTTTATTAAGCTAGATAATGTATTACAATCATCTTTATTGCCTAAAGAAAAAGCAAATGAAGTTATAAATATTTTATATGGTGACATAGAAAATAGGCAAGGAATCGGAAAAGAATTGTGGAATGACAATATAAAGGATCTATCTAATGATGAAAGAGTTATAGAATTTAAAGAAACTCTTACTAAGAAGATAGAACTTTCTATAAGTAAGCTAGAAAAAAAAGAAGAATTTAAAGAAGATAAAAATATAGATATGAAAATATCCGAGATTATACTCATGTCTATAGTATCTATTATAAAATCATATAAAAATGAAAAGGTAAAAAATATAAAAATTTTAAATAAAATATTAGAAGCGTTTTTAGCATAAGGAGTGATTAAATGAGTTCAATAGCTTCAGAAGAAAGACAAAAAAAAGCCCGCATGATGGGAGAAGGAGAAATTAAAAAAGTATTATTAACTTTAGCTATTCCAGCTATAGTGGCTATGCTTATTAATGCAGTTTACAATTTAGCGGACACTGCTTTTGTAGGGATGCTAAGAGATACATCAGCTATTGGTGCGGTCTCTGTATCTTTTCCTATATTTATGATTATAGGTGCTATAGGACAGACTTTTGGTGTAGGAGCCGCATCTTATATATCAAGATGTCTAGGAGAAAAAAACAATGAAGAAGCTAGCAGAACAGCCGCTACTGCATTTTTTACTGCTGTAGGAACGGGAATATTGTGCACTATAATTTGCCTTATATTTTTAAAGCAAATTTTATCCATCACTGGAGCGTCAGAAACTATATTACCATACGCTATGGATTATTCAGTTATATTAGTATTAGGTTCAACAATTACTATAGTGAATATGACTCTAAATAATATAATTCGTGCTGAGGGTAATTCTAAATTTAGTATGTATGCTTTAATGATTGGTGCAATACTAAATATTGTTTTAGATCCTATTTTTATACTAACCCTTGATATGAAAGTAAAGGGTGCAGCGATTGCTACAATAATTGGTCAAGGGGTTTCTACCATATATCTGTTATCTTATTTTAAGAGAAAAAAGGGAGTAGTATCAATAGATAAAAAGTTTTTTATACCTAGTAAGAAAATATACAGTGAAATTTTTAAGATGGGTATGCCTACTTTTTTAATGCAGTTTTTAGCTTCCTTTGGCATGGCACTTTTAAATTCAGCAGCAGTAGTGTATGGAGATGCAGCGGTTGCTTCTTTAGGAATTACCGTAAAAATAAATACTTTGATTACTTATGTTTTATTTGGGTATATTCAAGGGTTCCAACCTTTTGTAGGTTATAACTATGGAGCGAAAAATTATGATAGAGTTAAAAAAGCTACTAAAATATCTCTTATATGGACTACGGCCTACGGGGTAGCAGCTGTTTTGCTATTGAATATATCCTCTGGTGCCTTGGTTAGAGCTTTTAGTAATGATATTGAAGTTATAAAATTAGGTGTAAATAATATAAGAGGTTTTTCTTTAGTATTGCCTTTCCTAGGATTTCAATTGGTGTTTAATGGTCTATTCTTAGGATTAGGTAGGGGTGTGGAGGCAACGATTATATCTGTTGCAAGACAAGGATTATTCCTTATACCAGCTATACTAATTTTACCAAATCTTTTTAGCAATAACATTAATTTAGCTAATATGGTTAAGTTTATTTTCCCAAACACAATGGAGCCAGGATTGTATGGATTAATGCTTACTCAACCTATTGCTGATTTATCAGCAATTATTGTAGCAACTATATTAGCTATAAATTTTTTAAAGACATTCAATAGAAAAAATGAAAATCAGCAAAATTTAGACACAGAAGTTTCTTAAACAACATTAATAATATTTTATGAGATTGAAGTATAGATGTGGAGAAGGTTTATTCTCTACATCTATACTTTATTTATTAAAATATTATTTTGGAATAGCAAAAAATACAATTATAATATTAAGTACATAAGAAATATTTAAATGATTAAAATTAATAATAAAAGATTTTATTTCTTATAGAATAGACAAATTTAATAATAATTAATTAATATAAAGAGATAATAACTCTATAAATGAAAGGGTGATAATGATGAAGTTGTCTAGAGATTTCTATAATAGAGATACTCTTATTGTTGCAGAAGAGTTATTAGGGAAGATATTAGTAGTAAATAAAGATAATAAAATATGTAAAGGTAAAATAGTGGAGGTAGAGGCTTATATGGGATTCATGGATAAAGCCGCTCACTCCTATAACAATAGAAGAACTAAAAGAACTGAAGTCATGTATGGAAAACCTGGATTTTCTTATGTATACTTTATTTATGGCCTTTATTACTGCATGAATGTAGTAACGAGAGAGGAAGGTGTACCTCAAGCTGTCTTAATAAGGGCTGTTGAACCATTAGAAGATATTGAGGTTATGAGCTTTAGAAGATTCAAAAAAGGCTATGATAATCTAAGTAATAGGGAAAAAATAAATATAACAAATGGACCTTCAAAGTTATGTATGGCTATGGGTATAGATAAAGACTTAAATAGTTTAGATTTACTAGAAGATGATATCTTTATAGAGGAGGACATAAAAGAAAATTTTGAGATTTCTACGTCAAAACGTATAGGGATAGACTATGCTGAGGAAGCTAAAGATTATCCTTGGAGGTTTTATATTAAAGGAAATAAATATGTATCAAAAAAATAGAAGGGGTGAATGGGATATGAGAGTTCTATATTATGATTGCTTTTCGGGAATTAGTGGTGATATGAATTTAGGAGCTATGATAGACTTGGGAGTGGATGAGGACTACCTTTTAAAAGAGTTATGTAAAATACACTTACATGGTTATCGCATAGAGGTAAAAAAAGATGAAAGAAAAGGTATAACTGGCACTAAAGTAAATGTGATTCTAGAAGACCATCATGACCACCATGTTCATGAACATAATGATGAACATAAACATGATGGACATGAACACAATAATGGACATCATCATGAACATATACATAGACATGAGGAAGACAGCGGAAGTCATCATCATAGAAACTTAAAAGATATAGAAGAAATAATTTATAATAGCAAGTTAAATTCAAGAGTAAAAGAACTAAGTATGAAAATCTTTGAAAAAGTAGCAGAAGCCGAAGCTAAGGTTCATGGAAAAGATTTGTATGATGTTCATTTTCATGAGGTTGGAGCTGTAGATTCTATTGTAGATATAGTAGGGGCAGCTATTTGCTATGATTATTTAAATGTAGATAAAGTTATTTCTGCTCCAATAGAATTGGGTAAAGGTTTTGTAAATTGCGCACATGGAACCTTTCCAGTACCGGCACCAGCTACCACAGAAATATTAAAAGGAATACCTGTTAAAAAAGGGACTATACCTTTTGAAGCTACAACTCCCACAGGAGCTGCAATATTAGCTACATTAGTTTCTGAATACAAAGAAGATTTAAGTTTTAATATTAATAAGATCGGATACGGCATAGGGTTTAAAGATGAAGGGAATGTCCCTAATGTGCTTAGGGTTTTTTTAGGAGAGGTTCAATACAATCAAGATGTATATGTGCTAGAATGCAATATTGACGATATGAATCCTGAAATATATCCATATGTAATGGACAAGCTAATGGAAGTAGGAGCATTAGATGTATATTTAACTCCAACGATTATGAAAAAAGGAAGACCAGGAATTAATTTATCAGTGCTATATAATATTGAAAGTGAAGAGAAAATAAAAAATTTAGTATTAAAAGAAACAACCACATTAGGATTTAGAAAATATAAGGTTCAAAGAGAGTGTCTTAATAGAAGTATAGAGCATATAGATACTCCTTACGGTAAAATTAAAATTAAAAATGCTTATTTAAATGGTGAAAAGGTGAAGTGCAAACCAGAGTATGAAGATGTAAAATCTGTGGCAGAAAGAGAAGGCATATCTTTTAATGAAGTGTATAATGGTATTTTAAAAGAGTTAAACAAATAAATTTATTAATTCTGAGGTGGTATTAATGATTAAAGATAGTAAGTATAAGGACTTAATTGAATATTTGAGAGGATTAGAAAAGGTTGCTATAGCATTTTCCGGTGGAGTAGATAGCAATTTTCTCCTAAAAGCGTCTCAAGAGGCATTAGGGGACAATGTTGTAGCTATAACAGTAAAAGCACCATATATTCCTAAAAGAGAGATAGAAGAAGTAAAGGAGATCGTTAAAAGTAGTGGTGTAGAACATTATTTCTTAGAAATGCCATTAGAAGATCTCATTAAAAATAATCCTGAAGACAGATGTTATATTTGCAAAAAGGCTGTGTTTAATAGAATTATGCTTCTTGCAAAGGATAAAGGGGCTAAATATGTATTAGACGGAACTAATTTTGATGACACAAAAGAATATAGACCTGGTATGAAGGCATTAGATGAGCTTAGCATAAAAAGTCCTCTTAAAGAATTAGGTTTTAAAAAAGAAGAAATTAGGCAATACTCAAAAGAGTTAAAGTTAAACACTTGGAATAAGCCTTCTTATGCATGCCTTCTATCTAGAATCCCTTATGGAAAAGAGATATCCTTTGAGGAACTTGAAAGAGTTGAGAAAAGCGAAGAGTTTTTACATCAAATAGGATTTAAGGGTGCTAGAGTAAGAAGTTATGGAGAAACAGCAAGAATAGAAGTGTATAAAAATCAGATATGTGAGTTTTTCCAGGAGAAAATTTCAAACATGGTAGTTTCAGAGCTAAAGCTATTAGGATATAAATACGTAACTGTTGATTTAGAAGGATATAGAAGTGGTAGTATGGATAGCAGTATAAAGGATGGAAATAGCAATGAATGAGAAAGATATAAAGGAGCTATTGATTAGTATAAAGGAAAATAGAATATCTCTAGAAGATGGAGTAAAAGCCTTTAAAGAACTTCCTTTTAAAGACTTAGGATTTGCCAAAATTGATAACCATAGGGAGATTAGAGTAGGCTATCCAGAAGTTATATACTGTGGGGGGAAGACTGTAGAGCAAGTAAAAGAGATTATAAAGTTTATGATGACGAAAGAAAATAATATATTAGCTACTAGGGCCACAGAGGAAATGTTTGATGAAGTAAGAGATTTTTGTAAAGAAGCTGAATATCATAAAGAAGCAAAGATTATAAGGATAATGAAAAATGCACCTAAAGCCTCAGACTCGTATATTGCTGTGGTAGCAGCAGGAACTTCAGATATTTCTGTATGTGAAGAAGCGGCTATTACGGCAGAAACTTTTGGAAATAAGGTAGAGAGAATTTATGATGTGGGAGTGGCTGGTATACATAGATTGTTTGATAAGTTGGATATAATAAGAGGGGCTAAAGTTGTTATCGTAGTAGCGGGCATGGAAGGAGCCCTTGCTAGCGTTGTGGGTGGATTAATAGATAAACCAGTTATAGCTGTACCTACTAGTGTAGGATATGGAGCTAATTTCAATGGATTAGCAGCTCTTTTATCAATGCTTAATAGCTGTGCTTCAGGGGTAACAGTTGTAAATATAGATAATGGATTTGGAGCTGGCTATAGTGCTAGTATGATTAATAAACTATAAATATATATTTAAGGGAGAAGAGTATGAACAATAAGAATCTGACCAAGTACTTAATTATCATATTAATGTTTAATCTTTTATTTGTATCTTGTGATAATAAGGAGCCAACTAATGGGTTTAATAAAAGGCTAAAAGGACAGGTTAATATTGTAGTACACAAAGATAGAGAAAATTATATAAAGAAATTTTCTCAGGAATTCACAAAATATTTCCCAAATGTGACTTTTAACATCAGAGTAGAAGAAGATATTTATGATAACTTTGATAAGCTTTTAAATGAAAAGGGAAAAAATAAGAGTAATATTATAGTTGTGGAAAATAAGTATATTCCATACATATTAAAAGAGAATCAAGATGAACTTTTTGATATATCTTCAATTCTGGCGCCGTATAAAGACAATTATAATAAAGAAGATATTAAAAAGGTTTCTGTGAATAACAGTATTTATGGTTTGCCTTTAGATAGAAAGCCCTATTACATGATATATAGGAAGGAAATATTTGAAAAGAGCAAGATAAATATTGAAGATATAAGAACATGGGAAGATTTTATAAATAAATGTAGAATTATAAATAAAAAGAATAAGAATAATTATGAATTTATATGGCAAGAAAATGAGAATGAACTTTATAATTTATTATTAAGTCAATTAGCAGGAAGCGGTTATTATTTAGAAGAAAATAGCAATCTATCATATTCTGATATTTTAAAAGTTAGAAATGTTATTGAAACTTTTAAGAAGGAAGATATTATAACAGGAAATAATTTGATAGATGAAATAAAAAGTGGAAAGCTAGCTGCATCAATAGTAAATATAAATCATATAAATAAGATTATGAAGGAAGTTCCTGAGATGAGCGGAAAGTGGGTAGTCGCCAAAGTTCCTGCTTTTGAGATAGGGGGAAATAGAGAGATATCTTTAGATGGATATAGTGCTTTTGTACCAAAAGAAACAAATAATAAGGAACTAGTTTTAACCTTTATGGAATTTATGATGGCAAATGAAAGACTTCAACAAGAGTTATTGTTTAATGAGGGTGTGTTTCCTGTCAATACAAGTGCCCATAAATCAAAGGATTTAAACAGAACAGTAGAATACTATAATAATATTAAGTTATGGCTTATGGCTGTAAATACAGAAAAGCTTCTCATGGGAAAATGAGAAGCTTTTTCATATATCGTTGTATGTTTTATTATAAGCATCTAAAGTTTTTCTTGCAGTTTCAGTCCAGGAAAATAAAGAAGCTCTTTTTATAGCCTTTTCTTTAAGTGAGTTCTGAAAGGTTATGTCTCCTAAGGTTTTTTCAATCATTATTTCTAGGAGCTTTTCATCATAAGGATCAATTAAAATTCCACCATCTTCAACTACTTCTGGTATGGATGATAGGTTTGAAGATATAACAGGGGTTCCACAGCTCATAGCTTCAAGAGGAGGAAGCCCAAAACCTTCATATAAGGAAGGATAAACAAATAAATCACATCCATTATAAAATAAAGGAAGGTGAGACTCGGGGACAAAACCTGTGAATACAATACGGTCTTTTATATCCATGTTGTTACTCATGTTAAGTAATGATTCACCATTGTCTTTATTAGCGCCTACAATTACAAGTTCATACTCACCATTGAGCCTATTAAATACTTTAGAAAAGGCTGTTATAAGGGAATGAACATTTTTCCTAGGGCTAAAACCACCTATATACAGTATAAAAGGCTTAGTAATATTATAAAATTTTTTAAGAATATATTTACATTTATCTTTATCTATAGGCCTATATTTAGAATCTGCTGCTAAAGGAGTTACAAAAATTTTTTCAGGATCAAATTTAGGAAAAAATTTAGCTATGTCTTTTTTAGACCATTCTGATACAGTTAATATGGCATCACAGTTATCAATTAAATTAGGTAATTCTTTTAAAAACTTATTTAAATATCCCTTACCTACGGTTTCTGGCATTATATAAGGAATTAGGTCGTGAATAGTAATAATTTTTTTACATGTAATATCTTGATGTAAGCCAATGCCGTTTTGAGGGACATGATATAAATCTATACCTTCAGTAGATATACTATTTGAAAAATAATGATTTTCAAAGAAGTTTTTATTTTTTTTAGAAGTAAAAGTTATCTTTGAATTATTTTTTTTAAATTCATTATGATTTTCTCCCCACCAATATATGTGGTAATAATTATCTCTATCAATGTTTAGCAAACATCTTAATAAGTTTTCTGTATATGTTCCAATTCCAGTTCCTTTGTAAAAGTTAATCCCTCTAGCGTCAATACCTATTTTCATTTAAATCCCTCCTTAGACACAGGGCAGGTTATAAAAGCTTATATATTATTAATATTATATATAGTTGAAAAATGTGTCATTTAGCACATACAAAGGAAATTTTACATATAATACAACTATAAGTAATTTCGGGGAGGAGAAACCTTGAAAGAAGAACAAATAAAGATGAGGATTGAAGAAGAATATTCTATTAAGCCTCGTGAAATAGAAAAGGTGAAAAATGTCTATAGGATAGTAACTGAAGGAGAGAAATATTGCCTTAAAGTAATTAAATATGAAATAAGTCATTTTCTATTTATATTATCTGCCATTAAACATCTTGAAAAAAATGATTTCCAAAAGACACCTAAAATTATTAAAAATACGAAATCTCAAGATTATATTAGTTTGGACAGTAAGCATGCTTATTTAACTCCATGGGTAGAATCACGAGCATGTAATTATGATAATCCAATGGAATTAAGCTTGGCATCAAATAGGCTTGCAGAGCTCCATGTAAAAAGTGGAGGGTTCAATATAACACCAAACATGAAGCCTAGAGTAGGGTGGTTTAATTGGTTTGAAAATTTTTCTAATAAAAAAAGAGATATATTAGACTTTAAAAATATAATAGAGAATAAAGATGAAAAAACTTATTTTGATATCTTATATCTAAAGCATATAGGAGAAGAGGTAAAGAGAATAAATAAGGCGCTAGAGGATCTAATGAAAAGCAAGTATTTCGATAAAATGAAAGAAGAAATATTAAAAAAAGGTTTTTGCCACCATGATTATGCCCATCATAATGTTCTTATAGACGAGGAAGGGAGTATAAATATAATAGACTTTGACTACTGTATTTTAGATACTCATTTACATGATTTAAGTAGTTTAATTATAAGAGCTATGAAAAATGGTAAATGGGATATATCTAATTCTCTTCATATTTTAGATAGTTACAGTTCAGTGTATCCTGTAAATAAAGATGATATAGATATTATGGCTGCATTTATAGAGTTTCCTCAAGCCTTTTGGCAATTAGGTATACAATATTATATTGAAAAACAACCTTGGGAGGAAGATGTGTTTATAAATAGACTAAATAAGGTATGTGAGGATAAAGACTCAAGACAAGAATTTGTAGATGAATTTAAAAATATTAGGTATTAATTAATACTGGGGGTAGTTTTATGATAATAGGAAATACCTTTGAACAATACTTAATATCCAAAGGTATAGATGTAGTAGACCAAATTAATTTTGAACTAAAGAGCAAAGAAGTAACTGAAGAAATGCTATTAGAGCAGATAAAAATAATGAATGAATTTCATCATAAAGTAAAAGGAAGCACTAGTGGAATAAAGGAAAGATTAGATAGTAGAGCAGGAAGAGTGGTAGAGAGTTTTAAAGTAAATGTCAAGAAATTAAAAAGAGATATGGATAGATTTCAAAACGAGGGAGCAAACAATCTCTTTGAAGAGATAATTCTCTACAAAGGTGAGGATTATATAAAAAGAGGAGAAAAAGTTATAAAAAATATATATGAAAATGGATACTATGATTTAATACTAAGAAGTATGGGAAATAAAGAAATTTGCTTAGAAGATGTTGATTTTAACAATCTAGGTAAGGAATCAAAAATTCAAGTGAGAAATACTAAAAAAAGTAGTTACAACATGGTAGAGATAGATTGTTATAACTTACTTTATAAATATAAGAAAAAAGGATTAGATGTAAATTTCAAGAAATTAGTTGAGGAGTTTTGTGAATTAGAAGGATTGAAAGATAATAGTTATCAATTTATAATTGCATGTCTATCTTTTCCTTATGAGGTTACAAGGCAGTGCAATAATTACAGATTAAAGAAAAAGGAGCTTGGAGATGATGAATATACACTAAAACTTCAGAAGGCTATCATTCAAGACTCTATGAGCTTATTATAGAGGTGATAGTTATGAAAGATATGTATAGAGATATAGATTACTTAATTAAGTATGACTTAGATATAAGCCTTTTTAAGCAATTTAATTTAGAACCATATGATATATATCCAATAAGAAGCATATTTATAGTGAGTACTGATAAGGGAGATAAAATATTAAAAAAAATAAATTATAGTAAGGATGAACTATTATTTATTAATGAAGGATTGAATTATATAAGAGATAAATTTGATAGGATAATGAATTTTAATAAAACGGTAGATGGAGACATATATGCTTTATGCAATGGAGAAATGTATTGTATGATAGATATATTTGAAGGGAGAGAGTGTGATTACTCAAATCCAATCGATATATTTACTGTAGCTAAAGGATTGGGGGAGCTACATGCAGCTTCATCAGGATTTAATTTTCAATTAGATAATAGAGTTAACTCAGGGAAGATGATAAATAAGTTTGATAGAAGACTAAAAGAAATGGAAGTATTTAAAACTATAGCTAACTTAAGTGAATATAATGGAGAGTTTGATAAGATTTTTTTAGAAAACATAGACCATTATATAGAAGAGATTAAAAAAAGTACTAAATTATTAGAGGCATCTTCTTATTATAAATTATGCGAAGAAAGAGATAAAGTTATATTATGTCATCATGATTTAGCATATCATAATGTAATTATAAAAAATAACGAAGCATACTTTATAGATTTTGATTATGCCGTAGTAGATTTAAAAGTACATGATATATGTAATTTTATTAACAAGGTATTAAAGAGTTCAGCTTATGACATTGGAAAAGGCAAAAAAATTATAGATGAATATACAAAGGTAAATTCTATAGATAGAAGAGAGATGGCCGTGCTATATGGATTACTAACTTTCCCACAAGATTTCTACAGTATAAGCAGAGATTATTATACAAGAAGAAAAGATTGGTCAGAAGAAACATTCATAAATAAAATCAAGAAAAAAACAGAGATTGAAGAATTTAGAATAGAATTTTTAAAAGAGTTTGAAGAGCTATTGTAAATAATAAGCTGCCCTAGATAGGGCAGCTTATTATCTTATGAATTGAGTATTTTGTTATATGCTATTAAAGTATTTTTAGCAGTATTACGCCAATTTAATTCAGAAGCCCTAATAATACCCTTCAATGATAATTCTTCTTTCAGCTCATTATTAGTAAGCACATTATATATAGAATTACATAATTGATCAATATCTTTAGGGTCAACTAATAAGGCGGCATCTCCCGTAACTTCAGGAATTGAAGTAGAATTAGAGGCTATAACAGGAACACCACAAGCCATAGCTTCAACTGGAGGTAGGCCAAAACCTTCATAAAAAGAAGGATAAACAAATAATTCACATCCGTTGTATAGCATTGGCATATGTTCTATTGGTATAAAACCTGGAAATATTACTTTATCTTCAACTCCTAAGTCCTCACAGCGTTTTTTGTATATAGAATAAGACTGACCTTGCTTACCAGCTATAATCAGCTTTAAGTTCTTTTTATATATGTTTATAAGTTTACTAAAGGATTCTATAAGCCCAATTATGTTTTTTCTAGGGCTAAATCCACCTACATACAGTATATATTCTTCATCAATAGAATAATATTTTTTTATAAGCTCTTTACTAAAATTTTTTTCCATTGGATGATATATATTTTCACTTGCTAGATAGGTTACATATATTTTTTCTTTTGGAAAATTAAAAGCTTCTAGTATATCTATCTTAGAGTGGTTTGACACAGTGATTATTCCATCACACATTGAAACTATTTTTGGAAGAGTTTCGTTAAAAAGCTTTAAATATCTTTCGCTAGAGGTTTCAGGCATTTTGTAAGGTATTACGTCGTGAAGAGTTATCACAAAGGAACATTTTTTATCTAAAGGTAGACCTATTCCGTTTTGAGGTACGTGGTATAAATCCATATCATTACCCTTTAATATATTAGGGATATTTACCTCATCCCAGAAGTTTTCCTTACAATTTTCTGTGATTTCAGCAATAGTAAAGTTAGGTTTAAAATTAATATTGTTACTACAATGTTGAGGTAAAAAAACCATATAGTCATTTACGGAATCTATATTATTAATGTGATTAATTAACTGATAAGTATAGGTGCCTATACCAGTACCCCTATACCAATTTGCAGCTCTTCCATCTATTCCTATTTTCATGAGGCGATCCCTTTCCTAAACTAATCATAATTTATTATATTAACTATTACAAAAAAGTGTTAACAAAATAAGAATATACTAACATATCTTCTAAAATTATCATGTAATACATATAAATTATAAGGAGGTGATTGCTATGATGAGAGAGTTTGAAATAGAAAGACAATTTGATATCAAAATTGAAAGCTTAAAACCTAATAAGGGTGTATATTTATTAAAAACAAACAAGGGGCCAAAATGTTTGAAAAGAATAAATTATGGCATTCAAAAACTATTGTTTGTGTATGGAGCTAAAGAGCATTTAATAGAAAATGGATTCCCAAGAGTGGATAAATATCATTTAAACATAGATGGACATCCTTATGCAATAGTGAATGAAGACATATATACTCTATCACAGTGGATAGAAGGAAGAGAAGCGGATTTTAGAAACAAAGAGGATTTAATAATAGCGGCGGAGAACTTGGCATATCTTCATATTGCCTCAAAGGGATATGAACCACCTGAAAATAGTAAACTAAAATCTGATTTGGGAAGATGGCCCAACCTAATGGAAAAGAGAGTAAAATCTTTAGATAAGATGAGAGACATGTGTAGAAAAAGAAATAACAAAACAAGCTTTGATATGAATTATATAAAAAATCTTCAATTTTATAAAGATATAGGTAGAAGAGCAATAAGTATATTAAAAGATTCAGAATACAGCAAACTGTGCATGATAGCGGAAGAAGAAAAAAATTTTTGTCATCATGATTATACTTATCACAACATAATAATTGATAAGGATAATGATGTCAATGTTATAGACTTTGATTATTGTAAAAGAGAAATCAGAGTGTATGATATATATTCATTTATGACTAAAGTCCTAAAAAGAGTTGACTGGGATATAGAATATGCTAATTTAATCCTAGACTCCTATAACAAAATATATCCACTCAAAACTTGTGAATATAGAGTACTATTTGCATTTTTATTATTCCCTCAGAGATTTTGGAGGCTGTCTAATAGATATTATTATAATGAAGTAAATTGGCCTTCAAATACATTTAGTAATAAAATGGAGGAATTAATAGCTGAACAAAATAATTATATGGCATTTATCGAAAAATTTAAAAATATGTACGATCAAAACGAATAGGTATTAAAGCATGCAATACTTTGTAGGTAATGCATGCTTTGATTTTTGCACGTAAATTTATACACTAACATATTATGTAACATAAGTTTTTATAAGTGGAGAGGATTCTATGGAGATAGGAGATATAGTAGTAAGAAAATCTTATGATAGGGATATAACATTTAAAATAATAGATATTAAAGAAACAAATAGGGGATATGTCTATGTATTAAAGGGAATAAACTTAAGAATAATTGCAGACTCTTTAGAAGGAGATTTAGAATTAGTAGATAGAAATACTTGTAGTGATTATGAAGAAGTATTTAACAGAAAAGTAAATACCTCTATAAAAAAAATATTACTTGATAGAGGTGGCATAGATATAAGAAATTTAAATAGGTCTGTACCTGTAAAAGAAAAGAAAGATTTATCTTTTGGGAGGCCAGGAAAAATACTACATGTGGATGGTGATGCAGAATATTTAGAAGTATGTTTAAAGGTTTATAAACAATTGTCTTTAGATGCAGTTGGTAAAGTAATTAAAGAAAATGAACAACCCAGACAAATAGTAGATATAGTAAAAGCAGTTAAACCGGACATTGTAATAATAACTGGTCATGATGGAGTAGTTAAAGATACTAGAGACTTTATGAACTTAGATAATTATAAAAATTCTAGATATTTTATAGAAACTGTAACGGAGCTAAGAAATTATGAACCGGGATATGATAACTTGGTTATATTTGCAGGAGCTTGTCAATCCCATTATGAAGCAATATTAGATGCTGGTGCTAATTTTGCAAGTTCTCCTAGTAGAGTACTTATACATTGCTTAGACCCTGTATTCATATGTGAAAGGATAGCTTACACAAACATAGAAAAGGTTGTATCAATAAAAGAAGCGTTACAAAATACTATTAGTGGAGCAAATGGCGTTGGAGGACTTCAGACAAGAGGTAAATATAGAGAAGGATTTCCAAAATCTAAATATTCTTAAAAAATTGCGAAGTAATATTTATTACTTCGCAATTTTTTATTGTGGAAATAATATTATTAATTTCCATTTATTCAAGGAAACTTGAATAAATATGAAAACTATAGGTAATAATAATTTAAAAGAAGATATTGAATATTAAACAATGTAAACCTTTAAAAATATTTATAAATTAGCAAATATAAATGTTGACAAATTGTAAATTTAGATATAAAATTAAAAGTTTGGTTGACTTATTTTAAATTTTAATATATAATATAATACGTGGAAAGAGGGTGTTTGTTGTGGAAAGAGGAAATGTGTTGGCTGCTATAAGGAGAGATATAGAAAGCCATGTAGGAGAAACTGTAACTCTTAAAGCAAATGGGGGAAGAAGAAAGACCCTTGTAAACAAGGGGACCATAGAAAAAACATACCCCAGCATATTTGTCATAAGATTAAATAATGACACCCAAAGGACAGTGACATATAGTTATTCAGATGTATTAACAAAAACAGTTCAATTAGTTTATGCATAATAAAAAGCAGTACTTATAGTACTGCTATTTCACTTTTTATATAGATTTTAATATATACAAAAAGAAAGATGGTAAAAAGCCATCTTTCAACTATGGTATAAAAGGGTATTGAGAATTTATGAGAGGTTATATGGTCAACAACCAGTTCTAATAATACGACAAAATAAGATATATGTCAACAATATTTATGATAGTTCTACTCGCTGTTATAATGCTATTTAAATAATATGAAGCATTATGTTTTGAAAATTTTAAATATTTATATCTTTATAAGGTATAAATATTTAAAGTTTAATCATATTTCCCTATTTTTAGTTATATAAATAAATAGTAGGTTTATATAGGAGGGAAAAGAAGCATGGGTATAGAGCTTATTAGAGAGAATATAGAATGTGAACAATTATTAGGACAAAATTCAATGGATACAGTTGTCAAGGCTGAATATGTAATACCAGATACTCATCCGGATATAACGAAAATATTGTGTGTAGATGCTAGACCTTTTATAATCAGCAAAGAAACAATGAAGGATAAAGTATATTTAGAAGGGCAAGTAGAATATAATGTAATTTATTTAGCAAGAGAAGAGGAAAAAATGGGTGTTAATAGCATTACCTATATTGGAAAGTTTTCAAATTCTATTGAAATGCCCGGAGCAGAACATAAAATGAATTGCCAATGTGAATGTTACGTTGAACATATGGATAGTAACATAATACATGAAAGAAAAATAGGACTAGAAGGAGTAATAAAATTAAGGGCGGATGTATATAAAAACTATAACTTTGATATTGTAAAGGATATAGAAGATACTTTCGATGCTCAAATGCTTAAAAATCCAATGGAGATAGATAAAATTGTTGGAAATGTAGATTCTGATATGGTAGCAAAATGCAATATTAAAATTCCAGCTGGAAAACCTGAAATAGGAAACATACTTAAATGTGATGTAAAAGTACGTAAGAGAGATGCAAGGGTACTGGAAGATAGAGTATCTATTGAAGCATCAGTATTGATTACCATATTATATAGAGGAAAGGATACAAGAGATATTGTATCAATTTCAGAAGAAGTACCTATTTCTAAGGATGTAGAATTTGAGGGAATAAATTCATTAATGGAAAATTATACTGAATTTAAAGTTGATTCAATGCAAATGAATATTAAAGAAGACGATCTAGGTGAAAATAGAGAAGTAGAAGTTGAGTCGGTAATTAAAACTGACACAAAGATAATGCATAAAGAAGAAATGGATATGATAGAAGATGTATATTCTCCTTCTGTATTTATGAATATTAAGAAGAATAATTACAATTTAAATGCAATACATGGTCAAACCTCAACAGAGTCTATAGTTAAAGGAGATATTGAAGTAGAAGGACCTAAGCCTATTGAAGTAGTTATGTGTTCAGGAAGAGTTTGCATTACAGATAAGAGAATAGTAGAAGATAAAGTTATAGTAGAAGGGGTATTGAATTCAGATATTTTGTATAAAACAAAGGATGAGGATAATTATATTTGTAGTGTATCAGAAGAAATACCTTTTTCATGTCCAGTAGATGTTCCAGGATGTAAAATAAACATGAATAGTATTGCTAAAGCATTTTTAGAAAATATTGAATGTGATATTGAAGCTGGAAATATAGTTATAAAAGCATTAGTAAAAACTTATGTTAAAGTAGACTATGTGATGCCTAAGGAATTTTTAGTTGAAATATCAGAGGTAGAAGGAAAACTTCCAGAGAAGAAGGCCAGTGTTACTATATATATAGTTCAACCTGGAGATACTTTATGGAAGATAGCAAAGAAATACTTTACTACTGTAGAGGATTTAGTGAAGATAAATGATATTGAAAATATGGATTATATAAAACCAGGTCAAAAGTTAATAATACCTGGAAGGGCTTCATTATAATTGATTTAAAGTCTGTAGTTTTATTCTACAGGCTTTTTTATTTATAAATATACTTTATTCTTTTACTATGTTTGATATTAAAGTGTATATTACTCGTAGAATTGGAAAAAATATAGAATACTTATGACAAAGGGGTGCGTTTTGTTGGAAGACAAGTTAAATGGAAATTTAATAATAATAGGCGGTGCAGAAGATAAACATGGAGATAAAAGTATACTAAAGGAAGTTTGCAGCAAGATTGATAAGGATAAAGAAGAACTAGTAGTAGCCACAGTGGCATCTGGTAACCCTGAAGAAAAGGGAATACAGTATCATAAAATTTTTGGTGATTTAGGCGTAAAGAATATCTCTATACTCAATGTAAGAGAAAGGAAGGATGCTTTTGATGTTAATAATATAGAACTAATTAAGAAAGCTTCTATAGTATTTTTTACAGGAGGAGATCAGTTAAGAATAACTAGTTTATTAGGAGGTACCGACCTTTATAAAATAATGATAGATAGGTATAATGCTGGCTGTATATTTGTAGGTACTTCTGCAGGTGCGTCCGTTATGAGCGACACTATGATCGTCTCTGGACCTAATGATGAATCCCCTAGAAAATGTACCTTGAAAATGGCTCCAGGATTAGGGCTTATTAAAGATGTTATAATAGATCAACATTTTGCTCAGAGAGGTAGAATAGGTAGATTATTGGTAGGTATTGCAGAAAATCCTCAGAGTATTGGTATAGGTATAGATGAAGATACTGCAATTGTTGTAAACAAGGAAGCTGAATTTAAAGTGATAGGTTCTGGAGCGGTATATCTTATTGATGGAAGAGATATCACTTATACAAATGTTTCTGAGCAGAATCAAGAGGAGCTATTATCTATATTCAATATAAAAATGCATGTTTTAAAAAAAGACGATAAATTTGATTTAAACAGGAGGATGCCTTAAAAAATGAAAATTTTAAATCATAAGTATTATAGTGGGAGAAATATATACTGCCATAGACCGTGTGTAAAAATGGAGATAGATCTAGAAGGTTTTAAGGATGTACCTAGTAAAGATATTAATGGATTTAATGAAAAATTAGTTCAATTATTACCCATATTAAAGGAACATAGATGTGGAATTGATGAAGAAATGGGATTTATCAAAAGATTATATGAAGGAACTTACCTTTCTCATATATGTGAGCATATATGCATTGGCATACAAAATATGTTAGGGTTAGAGGGTGCTTATGGTAAAGCTAGGCAAATAGAAGGAGATATATATTTCATAATTTATGAATGTGAATATGAAAAAACAGGAGTTGAAGTAGGGAAAACTGCTGTGATGATAATAAATTTGTTAATAAGTAGTAAAGAAATTAATATGGAGGAAGCCATATATAAACTTAGAGAAATATTGAAATTTGAGCAGTTAGGTCCTAGTACTGCAGCTATTATAAGGGAAGCGAAGAATAGAAGAATTCCATATATAAGAATTGGAGAGGGGAGTATCTTTCAATTAGGGTATGGAAGTACTTCTAGAATGGTGGAAGCTACTGTAAGTGGGGAAACTAGTGGATTGGCTATAGATATAGCTTGTGATAAGTTATTGGCAAAAGAAGTGCTATATAATCAATGTTTACCTGTAACTGAAGGTTCGCAAGTTATAAATCCTGTTCAGATGTTAGTGGATGCAGAAATGATTGGATATCCAGTGGTATTAAAGCCTAGATTTGGAAATCAGGGCAAAGGGGTATTCGTTAATTTGAAAAATGAAAAAGAACTTATGCAGGCATATAATATCATATCAAAAGATTATAAAGATATAATTATAGAAAAGCATGTAGTTGGAGAAGATTTTAGGGTTTGTGTTGTAGATTATGAAGTGGTAGCAGTTTCAAAAAGAGTTCCACCTTACATCATAGGAGATGGAGTTACACCTATTATAGGATTAATACACAAATTGAACGAAGACAATAGAAGAGGAGATGGGCATGAAAAACCTCTTACAAGAATTAAGGTGAATGAAGAATTAATTAATTATATCTGGAAAAATTCATATTCATTAAATTCTATTCCTAAAAATGGAGAAAAAGTGACTTTAAGAGAAAACGCAAATCTTTCCACTGGAGGAGCTGCTATAGATTGTACTGATATTATATGTGAAGAAAACATTGAAATATGTAAAAGAGTTGCAAGAGCAGTAGGATTAGATATATGTGGAATAGACATTTGCTGTACAGATATATCAAAACCAATAGATGGCGCTATTATAGAAGTAAATGCAGCACCTGGTATAAGGATGCATGAACATCCTTGTGAGGGTAAAAGTAGAAATGTTGGAGGAGCTATAGTAGATATGCTATTTAAAGAAATACCAAAACAGATTCCTGTTATATCTGTAACAGGAACTAATGGTAAAACTACAACTGCTCGATTAATATCTTATGTTTTATCTTTAGCAGGCCATAAAACCGGTTTAACTACTACTGGAGGTATATACATAAATAATCAATGTATAGATAAAGGAGACACGACAGGCTATGATAGCGCTATGACTGTGTTAACTAATAATGAAGTAGAAGTAGCAGTTTTAGAAACGGCAAGAGGTGGAATTATACGAAAGGGTCTTGCTTATGATTTGGCGGATGTAGGCATAATAACCAATATAACTTCGGATCATTTAGGCATTGATAATATAGAAACCATAGAAGAATTGGCTTTCGTAAAATCTCTGGTAGTTGAGGCTGTAAAGGATGATGGATATGCAATACTTAATGCAGATGATCATGCAAGCATTGCATTGCTAAATAGAATAAAAAGCAATGTAATTCTATTTTCAAAGGATAAAAACAATCTTACTTTAGTAAATCATATGAAAAATGGAGGCTGGGGAATATATCTATCAAATGATTTTATTTATGTAGAAAAGGATAAAAATATATTCCCAATAATAAAAGTTAAGGATATAAAGATTACTTTAGAGGGAAAACTTGAATATAATGTAGAAAACGCCATGGCAGCATGTGCTGCATTGATTAGTTTAGGAGTAGATTATTCAGTTATAAGAAAAGGCCTACAAAGCTTTTATCTTGATGAAATACATAACCCTGGAAGGTTTAATTTATATAAATTCAACGATAGTACAGTTGTTTTAGACTATGCTCATAATATTAAAGGATATAAGGCTGTAATAGATGGAATAAAAAAGCTAGATTATAAAAAACTAATAGGTATAATTGGGGTGCCTGGAGATAGAAAAGATGAAGATATAATTAGCTTAGGAGAAATCGCAGGAGAAAATTTTCAATATATATACATAAAAGAGGATAACGACAAAAGATGTAGAAAAGAAGGAGAAGTAGCATCTCTATTGAAAAAAGGGGTGCTAAGAAGTGGGTTTGATGAGAAAAATATAAAGATAATTCTAGAAGAAAAACAAGCTTTAAAAAAAGCAATGGAAGAGTGTAAAAAAGGAGATTTAATTATAATATTCTTTGAAAACTATGAGCCGTTACTTGAAATTGTTAAGAAAGAAATAAAGCGATTCAATAATAATTCTGATGAAGCATTAGCATAAGTATTTATTATTTATATTAAAAGCTATACAATTATATGTATAGCTTTTATATATTAGGAGGTTTATTATGAAGCGTAAAGCATATGCTAAGGTGAACTTATCTCTGGATGTGTTAGGGAGAAAGGAAAATGGATATCATTTATTAAGCATGATAATGCAGTGCATAGATTTATATGACACTATAGAAATTAAAGAAATTAATAATGGAATAAAGATTAATTGTAATAAAATTAATATACCAACAGATAAAAGAAATTTAGCATATAAAGCTGCTGATATGTTTATAGAAAAATATAAAGTAAACAAAGGAGTAGAAATTTATATAGAAAAAAATATTCCTACAGAAGCAGGTCTAGGAGGGGGAAGTAGTAATGCAGCTACAGTATTAAAGGTGATGAGAGATATGTTTAAGCCACAAATAAATGATGAGGAGTTGGCCATGCTAGGTGAAAAGTTGGGAGCTGATGTACCTTTCTTTATCTATGGAGGAACAGCCCTTTGCGAAGGTATAGGCGAAATAATAACACCATTAGAGAGTTTTAGAAATCATACCTTAGTTTTAGTTAAACCAAGTTTTGGAGCTTCTACAAAGGATGTTTATGAGGAAATTGACAAAATTACAATACATAATCATCCCAATATGGATAGAGTTATAAAGTATATAAACGAAAATAATTTAAAAGATTTATGTAAGAACATGATAAATGTTTTAGAGTTAGTTACATTAGATAAGTATCCAGAGTTATTAGAGATAAAAAGAGATATGAAAAACTTAGGCAGTATAGGTACATTAATGAGCGGAAGTGGTTCAACTATATTTGGTTTTTTTGAAAACCACCAATCTGCTAAAAGATGCTATAATTTCATGAAAGATAGATATGATGAAGTTTTTCTTAGCAAAACAATATAATCTTAATTTATACTAGAAAGTATAATTAAAAAGTAAAAGAGGCTGTCTCAAAATGATTTATAAAATTATTTTGAGACAGCCCTTTTTATATTTTATAAAAAGTTTTATAGCAAGGGAATGAGTGCTTATATTTAACTCTAATGAATAATTAATGCCTATATGTGAAAAATAATTAAGAATTATAAAGTGAATTAGAGGGATGAAGGTTATGGATATAATAAAACTGTTTGATAAATATTTGCTTATTTTAGTAACTATTCAAGCTTTTGTAGCTGTTTTTATAGATAGTACCAAATTTAAAAGAGCTAATATGCTTAAAGACTCTAAACAAATAAAAATAATAGGAATAATTATATTTTCAATAACACTGGTACTGTATATTATATCTGAATTTTATTATTGAAGTTATTAAAATGAGGGGTGAACAATATGAAAGAGGTAGTAAGGGATGATATATCCAAGAATTTAGACGAAAACATACAATATCTGAAAGAATTATTAAAAGGAAATTCGGATATTGTATTTAGAGAATTCTATATAAATGACACAAAAGCACTACTCATGTACATAGATGGAATGGGAGATAAGGTGCTTTTGAATAATTTTGTTTTAGAAACTTTAATGTTTAACTGGAAAGAGCTAGGAATTGAAGAGATAAAAGATAAAATATTGACTGTTACAGATTTAAAAGAACTAGAAAAATTAAGTAAAGGTATAAATGGCGTATTATCTGGAGATACAATGCTGTTAATTCACGGAATGGAAACCTGCTATGTGATTGGTTCTCGTTTTTGGCCAACAAGAGGAGTGACTGAACCTTCTCGTGAAACTGTAATAAGAGGAGGTAGGGACGGGTTTACTGAGACAATAAGGTTTAACACAGCCTTGGTAAGAAGAAGGATAAGAGATACAAGGCTAAGGGTAGTACCTAAAACCTTGGGGGCAAGGTCTAAAAGTGATGTGGCAATAATGTATATAGAAGACATAGCTGAAAATCATATAGTTGAAGATGTATTAGATAGAATAGAAAAAATTGATATTGATGCTGTATTAGATAGTGGCTATGTGGAACAATTGATTGAGGATAATAAATGGTCCATATTTCCTCAAACCCAAAATACTGAAAGGCCAGATGTAGTGGCAGCGGCATTGTATGAAGGGAGAGTGGCTATATTGGTTGACAACTCTCCCTTTGCTATAGTAGTGCCAGCAACACTACCAAATTTATTTCAAAGCCCTGATGATTATTATCAAAGATGGATGTATGGTTCTATATTAAGGCTTATAAGATTTTTATCCATAATTATATCAATTATATTACCTGCTATGTATGTGGCTACGACTTCCTTCCACCCTTCAATAATACCAACACAGTTAGCGCTTTTTGTGGCAGCTGCTAGAGAAGGAGTTCCGTTCCCTGCATTCATGGAAGCTATAATTATGGAGATAAGTCTAGCTCTGCTTACAGAAGCGGTTATTAGGTTACCTAAAGCAATTGGGGCCACGATAGGGATAGTAGGAGGGTTAATTATAGGTCAGGCAGCTGTTAGTGCAGGTATAGTTAGTCCAATAATGATTATAATTGTATCCCTCACTACCATTACAAGCTTTACAACTCCAAGCTATGAAATTACATCTGCTTTTAGGATAATAAGATTTTTATTGATAATAAGCGCTTCGATTATGGGGCTATATGGCATTGTAATATGTTTATTAATGATATTGGTACATCTTATTAGGTTAAAAAGTTTTGGAGTTCCTTATTTATCACCTTTTGTTAATATAAATAAAAAAGATTTCAAAGATATGATAATAAGATTTCCACTAAGATTCATTAAAGAAAGACCTGAATATATGGGCACAAAAGATAAAATTAGGCAGAAATAAAATAATATTGGAGGTGATGAATGTGAAGGATAAAAATTTTATATCCAACTATGGTTTGTTTTCAACTTTAGTTGTAACTATTGTAGGAGTTAATGTATTTTCTTACCCTAGTGAACTGGCTAATGTTTTGGGGGCAGAGGGTTGGATAGCTATAGTTATAAGTGGAATTATTGCTATCTTATTTGCTTATATAGTAAATGGAATGACTAAGAATAATAACTATAAGCATATTTATGAGATATTTATAGATAGTTTTGGAAAAATATTTGGAAAAATAATATCTTTATTTTTTGTTTTTTACTCGATTTACTTTGTATCTCTAGGATTAAGGATTTTTACTGAAGAAATAAAAATGTATTTGCTAGAAAAGACTCCAACGGAGTTTATATTTTTAATAACAATATTAGCTGGGAATTATATTATAAGAGGGGAAATAGACAATTTAATTAAATTCAATGAAATAAGTTTTTGGATTATGTTTATATCTGTGGCATTAATATTTATACCTTCTTTCAGTCAGGGTGATTTTACAAACTTATTACCTATTTTTAATGAACCTATCTATAGTTATTTAAGAGGTGTTTCTACAGGAATAAATAGATATATAGGATTTGAAATATTGCTTTTAGTCATTCCTCTTGTAAAAAGAAAAGAAGATGCTCTAAAAGTAACTATAAAGGGAGTAATTTTTGTTACTATATTTTATATAATGATTTTTGTATTATCTATAGGCTTTTTTGGAAAAGAACAAACAAAACTATTACTATGGCCTACTATAACCATGGTGAAAACTGTTGATATACCCGGTTATCTTGTTGAAAGGTTGGAAGGTATAATGATGAGTGTCTGGATATTATTCTACTTTACAACTTTTGCAAATCATTACTATTTTTCCTCAGATGTATTAAGGAAAGTCATGAATTTTGGAGATATAAAATTATCTTCCACTATATTGGTTCCTTTTATATATTTGATTGCTTTATATCCCCCAAATATTACTGAGATATATGTGTTTTCTAAAACTTATACTCCAATATTCTTCACAATAAATGTAATTATAGTAATAGTTGCATTATTTATATCTTCTATGAAGGGAGGGAAGAAGTCTGATGTAGCATCGGGCGAATAATATGAAAATAAAAAAAATAATCCCCTTATTATTGATAACATTCTTATTAGTAGGTTGTTGGGATAAAGTAGAAATAGATAGAAGAACTTTTATAACCACTATAGGAATAGATGCTGGAGAAGAAATAAATAAGCAAAAGGATTTAAAAAAATTAAAACCTGATGAACCATTTAGTGATAATGATACAAAAATATTAAATATTATTTATGCATTTCCTGATATAAGTCAATTAGGTCCTGAAAAGGGAGGAGTAGCAGAAGAAAAACATATCAGTGTGGATGCCTATTCAATGGAAGATGGTTTTATTAAGGCAATATCTAAAAGTAGCAGATATATAAGTTTTGCTCATTCTAAGCTTGTTTTATTTGGTGAGGATTTCTTTGCCTATCCTGAAGTTGTAAAAGAAGTACTAGACTATTTGCAAAGGGAAGCAAATATAAATAGAGATATGCTAGTTATTATGGTTGAAGGGAAAGTAGAAGACTATATAACTAAAAAGGGTTTAATGGAAAAAAATATTGAGGCATATTTATATGGTCTCATTGAAAACAGTGATAGGAATAATAATATAATTCCAGTAGATTTAAATGAATTTTTGAAAAATTTAACGGAGAATGGTAATGCGATATTACCTTACTTAACTATAGAAAAAGAAACTAATGAAGTGCAATTAACAGGTGCGTGTATTATAGAAGATTATGAACTTAAGGGGCGATTATCATCAGCGGAAACTGCCAATGTTAAAATGCTAAGAGGAAAATTAAAGGGGGGAAAAAAAGTAATATATAAAGAGGGCCACCCTATAGATTTTTCTATAAGTGGTATGGAAAGAAAGATAAGATTAAAGAATGACCGAGAAAAATTAAGCTTTTATATTAACATAGATTTAGAAGGAGAAATAAAAGGATATTATTTAGGAAATGGATTATTCGGAAATAATGATCCAAAACAAATTGGAGAGTACTTTGATAAAACTATAAAAGAAGAAATGGAATCTACAATTAAAATGATTCAGGAAAAGTATAGTGTTGATGTATTTGGCTTAAATGATTATATTAAAAAATATCATCCGAAAGTTTGGAAAAGGGTAAAGGATAATTGGGCAGAGGAGTTTAGAAACTCATCTATAACAGTAAATGTAAATACACATATAAGAAGAATGGGAGTTACAAAATAAAATTATAAAACATGTATAACATTATAAGATTATGGTAATAATAGGTAATAAGTTATAAGTTAATGGATGTGAGGGGGATATTTATGAAAAAACTTGTTGCTATTATTACTATATTTTTTTTAGGCTTTAGTATATATAATATGTCTAATTTGTGGACAAGAACTGATGAGGATATTTATAGTAAAGTTATAAGATTTCATGTAATAGCTAATAGTGATCTACCAGAAGATCAAAATTTAAAGCTAAAAGTAAGAGATGAGGTTCTAGATTACATTTACCCTAAATTAAAGGAAAGTAAAGATATAAATCAGTCAAGAGAGATATTGAAAGATAATAGTGAAAATGTAAAAAAAATATCTCAAAAGGTTGTATATGATAATGGTTATAAATATGATGTTGATGTAAAATTGTTAGTAGATAATTTTCCTATAAAAAGCTACGGTAATATTACTTTACCACAAGGGGAATATGAAGCGTATAAAATAATAATAGGAGATGGAAAAGGACAAAATTGGTGGTGTGTTATGTTTCCACCATTGTGCTTTGTAGATATTACAAAAGGCGAAGTGGACGTTGAAGATACGGATGAAATTATGAAAGAAATATTAGGCGAAAGTGAAACAAATAAAATTGAATTGAAATTTAAGGGATTAGAAATTATTAAAAAAATTATGAAATAATATAAGCCACTCTTAATTAAAAGAGTGGCTTATTATATTATGGATAATTCCTCGGTTTCATTTTTTTTAATAAGTGTTTTTAAAAGTAAACAAAGATCTTTACCAGCTTTAGGCCTAGAGAAGTTTTTAATATTTTCTTTCATCTGTTTAAGTCTATTTTCCTGACGTAGTAAACCTTCGATAATATAATCTACATTATCTTCTCTTAAATATACGGCTAAGTTATTTTTTAATAAAAATTCAGCATTTTTTTCTTCTTGACCAGGAATAGGAGAAAATAATGCCATAGGTAAATTGCATATTAAAGCTTCAGTTATTGTGAGACCACCAGGTTTAGTTAACAATAAGTCTGATGCTTGCATGTATTTGTTAACATTATCCGTAAATCCTATTATACGAGTTTTTTTATTTTCTATTGTAGTATTATTATATTTTATTAGATCATTATAAAGCTTCTTATTACTACCTGTTATTACTATTATTTGGAGATGTTCATCAACTTGAAGAATATCTTCAAATACTTCTTCTATTTTACCAAGGCCTAGACTACCCCCCATAATGAGCAAAGTTTTTACATTTGGAGATAAGCCTATTTCTTCTAAGGTTTCTTTTCTGTCATATTTTACAAGGAACTCAGGATTAACTGGTATACCTAAATCATAGATTATATCCCTTGGAATACCTTTTGATGAAATTTCATCTATCATATCAGAATTAGATACAATATATGCATCTATACAAGGATGTATCCAAAAACTATGGGGGGCATAATCTGTGAGTATAGAAACAATAGGAACATCTGTTTTGTGCTTAACTTTTAATATTGATAGCATCTCTGTTGGGAAAGGATGAGTGGCTATCATGATATCGGGATCAAAATCCTTAATCAATGGCATGAGCTTAAAAGTCATTATTTCATTAAATTTTGCACTAATTAAAGCTAGACCGTAGTCTGACTCAGTGTAATCATATAACTTCCCAAAAATAGAAGGACTTATTTTTAATGATTTTAAATAGCTTCCTATTACTACTTTATCAATTATAGGATTAATATATCTTAATGTATCTATTATTATCACTTCTGAATCAGGATTATTAAGTTCAATATGTTTTTTTACTGCTTCTGCAGCTCTAGCATGACCTGCACCAGCAGATACTGAAAAAATTATAGCTTTCATAGAGTATTGTTTCCCCCTTCGTAAAATGAAATTATTTATATCTATTAGGAAAACTCATTTATAAATATTTTACACTATTTTTCTTAACAATATAAGTTGAATAAGCTTAAGAATTCATTAAATATTATTCCCATATTATTATTTTTAATTATAAAATTAAAATAATTTATGAATAAATAGTTAAAATATAACAGATAATAAATAGAGAAAAGTATTGGAGGGATTGCTATGAAGATGAGCAAAAAAAGAATTATATATACTATTGCAGTTACATTGATAGTAGTATTTTCATCAACCTTTGCTATCCTTATGACATTAGAAAGAACAGATTATAGAAATTACTTACAGGCAGAGTATAGTAAAAATATGCATGAATTAATTAGTTCGGTTCAAAATATAAGGGTAAATTTAAGCAAAGCACCTATAGTTGGTTCGAGAGAACAAAGTATAGTAGTTTTTGAAGAAATATTTAGACATTCTGCTATGGCTAACGATAAACTTAACTCTCTGCCCATATCGCAAGACGCAGTAGAAAATACTAATAAGTTTTTATCTCAAGTGGGGGACTTTTGTTATAGTCTAGGTATAGCAGCATCAGAAGGGAAAGCTTTAGAGGAAAAAGATTATAAAAATATTGAGGATTTGAAGAATAGATCCTTTGAATTAGAGGCAAGGTTAAGTGCGGTATCAGATGAAATAAACCAAGGAAAAGTTAAATGGGGAGAAATAAGAAAAAAAGCAAGCGGTGTATTAGCTAAAGAACGACCGGAAGTGCTGGTAGAAAAATTCAAAGGTATTCAAAAGCAAGTTGCTCAATATCCTGCATTGATATATGATGGACCTTTCTCTGATAATTTAGTAGAGATAACACCAAGAATTAATAAAGAAAAAGAAATATCAGCAGAACAAGGCAAAGAAGTGGTGAAAAAAGTTCTTGGAGAAAATAGAGTAGAATCAGTAAATCTTAGTAACAGAGAAAGCAATACGAGAATTCCATCATATTCTTATGAGGTAGTATTCAAAGGAAGAGGAGATAAGAGCAAAGCTATTTGTGAGATAAGTAAGCATGGTGGAAAGGTTGTTTATCTTCTAGATAATAAGAGTGTTGGAGAGGCAAAAATATCTAGAGATAAGGCTATTCAACTAGGAGCAAATTACTTAAAAAACATTGGATATAAGGATATGATACCTATGTACTCGTTAAACTATGGAAATTCAGCCGTAATTAGTTATGTATACAAACAAGATGATGTAATAATTTATCCTGATCAAATAAAATTAAAAGTAGCTTTAGATGATGGAAATATAATAGGCATTGAATCAGAAAAATATTTAGTTTCTCATATGGAAAATAGAGATATACCGAAGCCAAAAATAAGTGTAGAAGAAGCTAGAAAAAGAGTTGGTAAAAAACTTAATGTTACTTCTACAAGACTAGCTATAGTACCTACTGAAACAAATAAAGAAGTATTATGCTATGAATTTACAGGAAATTATAATAACGAAGATTTCATAGTTTACATAAATGCTGATACTGGATTTGAACAGAGAATTATACAGATAATAAATACTCCTAATGGACAATTAACTATGTAATAAATTAATTTATTAATTCTGTTTTTATGATAAAATAGTATAGTAACTGTTTAATTGTTGTGTTAATTTATATTAACACAACAATTAAATCTATTATTAGGATGAGGAGCGGTTAGAATGAAGAAAAAAATAGCTATTCTTTTTGGTGGACAATCTACTGAACATGAAGTATCAATAGTATCAGCAACTTCTGTATTAAATAATATTGATAACAATAAATATGAGATTTATCCAATAGGAATAACAAGAGATGGACAGTGGTTTGGTTATAAAGGTGATATAAATAATATAAAAACAGGAGATTGGGAAAAGGACGAAAAAAATAAATTAGCTAATGGACAAAATATATTATTTAATAGAGAAGTAGACGTTGTTTTTCCAGTATTACATGGAATGTATGGTGAAGATGGAACGGTACAGGGATTATGTAAACTATTAAAACTGCCTTTTGTTGGACCAGGAGTTTTATCGTCTGCCTTATGCATGGATAAAGTATATACTAAATATGTTTTAGAAAAATTCAAAATAAAACAAGCTAGATATGTGGTTGTAAATAAGAACAGTTATTACGATAATAAAGAAGCTATAATTGAGGAAATAGAAAAAAACTTAGGATACGATGTTTTTGTAAAACCAGCAAATAGTGGTTCTTCAGTGGGAATAACTAAAGCTCACCACAGAGAAGAGTTAGAAAATGGTTTGGAAGAAGCTTTCAAACATGATAAGAGAATTTTAGTAGAAGAAGCAATTAACGCACGAGAAGTTGAAGTGGCTGTACTTGGCAATGAAGATGCAAAAGCTGCAGTTCCAGGAGAGATTATACCTGCAAAAGAATTCTATGATTATGAAGCTAAATACAATAATGAAAATTCTAAGTTGCTAATACCTGCAAATTTAAATAAAAAAGAAGAGGAAGAAATTAAAGATTTAGCAATAAAAATTTATAAACTTTTAGATTGTGAAGGATTATCTAGAGTGGATTTCTTAATGGATAAAGAAACGGGAGAAATTTATTTTAATGAAGTAAATACTATACCTGGATTTACTCAAATAAGTATGTATCCGAAGCTATGGGAGGCATCAGGAAAAAGTTATTCAGAACTTATAGATGAATTAATATCTTTAGCAATAATCAAAGATATATAATAAGACTAGAAAGGTGATTATATATGACAAAAGCTTTAGCTATGATATCAGGAGGGCTAGATAGTATTCTAGCAGCCAAACTAATAAAAGAACAGGGTATAGAGGTAATTGGAATATGCTTTAAATCTCATTTTTTTAATGAAGATAGTGCTTTAAAGATGACTAAACAGGTAGGCATTCCATTAAAAGTTGTAGACTTTGCTAAGGAGCACTTTAAAATTGTAAAGGACCCTAAGTTTGGTTATGGGAAAAATATGAATCCTTGTATTGATTGCCATAGCTTGATGATGAACTATACGGGCAAGTTGCTAGACGAATTACATGCTGATTTCATAATAACTGGAGAAGTGCTGAATCAAAGGCCTATGTCTCAAAATAGATCTGCTTTAGATATTGTAAAGAAACATTCTGGATTTAGTGATAAAATATTGAGGCCCCTTTGTGCTAAGAATTTGCCGCCTACTGAAATGGAGTTAAATGGGCTGGTGGATAGAGAAAAGTTGCTTGATATATCTGGAAGAGGAAGAAAAATTCAAATGGAATTAGCAGAGAAATGGGGGATTAAGGAGTATCCTTCTCCAGCGGGTGGATGCAAATTGACCGAACCAAATTATTCTAGAAGACTTAAAGAATTATTAGAACATATTAAAGAACCTAAAGATAAAGATTTAGAGCTTTTAAGATATGGAAGGCATTTTAGAATATCTTCTAATGCAAAGATTATTTCTACTAGAACAAAGGTAGAAGGAGATGAAATAAAGAAATATTTAGACGAAGAAGATTGGATATTTTTCGCTGCAGATTATAACGGATCTATGGTTTTAATTATTGGAGAACCTAGTGAAGAAGACTTTGAACTTGCGGCAAAGATCACTGGTAGATATTCTAAAGGTAAAGATGAAGACAGCATAAAAGTTAAATATGGAAAATTTAAAAGTCTACCAAATAATTGTATATGGGTAAAACCTGCAATGGAAGAAGAGATAAATAAATATATTATACAATAGAACTTAAGTTAGGAGGTGATGTCTTCCTATGAAGAAAAATGCACTTGTTTCTGTATCGAGTATACAGTCAAAAAAGAAGGAAGATATTATTGAGGTAGTTACTCCGGGTAATTTTTATAAAAAGGAAAATTGTTATTACGTAGTTTATGATGAAACAGAGCTGGCAGGTATGGAGGGAACTACAACAACTTTTAAAATTAATTGTAATGACAATAAATTTTCTCTAATAAGGATGGGTACAACAAGTACAAGAATGGATTTCGAAAACAATAAAGATGCCATAGTACTTTATAATACTCCCTATGGGCCTTTAGAATTAAAAATTGATACTAAACAGTTAAATATTGATGTAGATGACGATGGAGGAGATATACTTATTGATTACAATTTAAGTGTCTCAGGCCAAAAGCCTCAAAATACATTGTTGAAGATAAATATAAAAGCACAATAGTTCAAAGCTATTGTGCTTTTATGTTTAAAATTAGATATATTGGATATTATTTCTAATAAAGAGGTGGAGATGATATCATGAAATATTTTAATAGTGAAATTCACTATGATAAGATTATTGAACTATTATGTGGATATAAAGGCATAGAAAAAGAGGAATTGATTAAAATATTAATGGATGAAGAATGCAAATATTTATTATTTCTACTATTAAAAAAATATAATTGCGTAGATATAGAAAGATTAAAAAAAGATTTTCAAATTAAAAGTGGAAACAAAGTAAAAAATGATTTGGAAAAAGCTGAAGAAAAATTAATGTTTAATAAAAGAATAAGAGATATGTATTTTGAAGCGGAAAATATATTAGAAAAATAAGATAAGAACAAAAAATAGTAGAAAAAAGTCTACATATATGTTATTATATTTTGTATGTAATTATAAATATAATATCCCCATTATAATGATAGGGTAATTTTTATTATAATATGGTTATTATTATTTGTCAACATAAATTTTAAGGTTGGGGGTGAAGTTTGCTCTATTGATTTTATAGGGCGTAATTTTATGAGTAATTCTAAATATATATTTGTTACTGGTGGAGTAGTATCTTCATTAGGAAAAGGAATAACAGCAGCTTCTTTGGGAAGGCTATTAAAAAATAGAGGGTTAAAAGTTTCTATCCAAAAATTTGACCCATATATAAACATAGATCCAGGAACAATGAGCCCATACCAGCATGGAGAGGTATTTGTTACTGATGATGGAGCGGAAACAGATTTAGATCTAGGTCACTACGAAAGATTTATTGATGAAAACTTAAGTAAAAATAGCAATATAACTGCGGGCAAAATATATTGGTCAGTCATAAATAAAGAAAGAAAAGGGGAATACTTAGGAGGAACAGTACAAGTAATTCCTCATATAACTAATGAAATAAAAGAAAGAGTATATAGAGTTGGCAAAGAAAGAGATGTTGATGTAGTTATAACAGAAATCGGTGGTACTGTTGGAGATATAGAATCTCTGCCTTTCTTGGAAGCTATAAGACAAATAAAATATGATGTTGGAAGAGAAAATGTTTGTTTTATTCATGTTACTCTAATTCCTTACTTAGGTAAGTCAGGTGAATTAAAAACTAAACCGACACAACATTCTGTAAAGGAATTAAGAGGGATAGGTATTCAGCCTGACATTATAGTTTGCCGTTCAGAGAGATTCATATCTGAGGATTTAAAAAGTAAAATAGCGTTATTTTGCAATGTAGACCAAGGATCAGTAATACAAAATTTAGATGCAGAAAACTTATATGAAGTTCCATTGATGCTTCATGATGAGGGATTGGATAGACTGGTTTGTAAAAAGTTAAATTTAAATTGTAGACAAGAAATAGATAATTCACAGTGGTCACATATGGTAAATAAGGTAAGGTCTTTATCAAAGAAAGTTACCATAGGTTTAGTTGGAAAATATGTTGAATTACATGATGCATATATTTCGGTGGCAGAAGCATTAAGCCATGGTGGTTATGCAAATGATGCAAACGTGGAAATAAGGTGGATAGATTCTTCTGAGGTTACTAAAGAAAATGTAGCAGAAATTCTTAAAGATGTAGATGGCATATTAATACCAGGAGGCTTTGGAGATAGAGGTACAGAGGGAAAAATAGAAAGTATAAGATTGGCAAGAGAGAGTGGAATACCTTTACTTGGAATATGCTTAGGTATGCAATGTACAGTGATTGAATTTGCAAGAAATATTCTAAAATATAAAGATGCAAATAGTTCAGAAATTAATGCAAATACAGATTATCCAGTTATAGATTTAATGCCTGAACAAAGAGATGTTGATGAGAAAGGCGGAACGATGAGGCTTGGGTTATATCCTTGTAAATTAGCTAAGGAAAGCAAGGCATATGAAGCTTACGGAGAAGAAATCATATATGAAAGACACAGGCATAGATATGAATTTAATAATGAATATAGGAAGGAATTTATAGAGAAAGGATTAATTATATCAGGAACAAGTCCAGATGGAAGGCTTGTGGAGATAGTGGAAGTTAAGGACCATCCTTGGCTAGTTGCAGTTCAGTTTCATCCAGAGCTAAAATCAAGGCCTAATAGACCTCATCCTTTGTTTAGAGAATTTATAAAAGCTACTTTAAAATAAAACACATGCCCTCACAAGGGCATGTGTTTTATTTTAGAATAGTTAATTTTATATCTTGAAGGATTTTAATAATAAATATAGAAATTAATATATTAAAGAAAAAACCTTTAAAGAGGTGATATTATGATATTGAAACCTAATGTAAGTATTGCGTTTAAAGGTAATAATGGCAAATATGTTATATTAAATACTTCTTTGTTTCAGTTTAGTCAGTGTGTTCATGTGTTTGATGTTGTTGAAAAAGCAGAAACAGATGGTGGAATTTTAGATATTAGTATAATTTGTCCAATTTGTGGAGATAATCATAAATATAATTTTTCATATAGGAAATTAATTAATAAGGGGGTATCTATCGGGGGATGTGAAAAATTTGGTACGCCTGTATTATATATAGGAAATGAAAAAAAAATACAAGATAAAATATTAAAATACAATAACTTTCATAGAGATATATATAGATTTTTATCAAGTGATTCTTAGTTTTAAAAGGGTTTTCTTTATAGGAAATACTTAAGGAAATACTTAGTACGAGATAAAATTTCTTTTCTAAATAAATGTAGATTAATATTGTAAAATAAGGTATAATGTTAAAGCAGTATATCCTTTCCAACTTATCTCTTGATATTTTCCCAATGTGTTTATATATATATTTTTTTACAATTAAATATTGGAGGTGTAATTTTTTGTCAAACAACGATTTGGAAAACATGACATTAAATGAATTAAAAGATATAGCTAAAGAATTAGGTATAAAAAATTTATCAAAATATAAAAAAATAGAATTGATAGAGGAAATAAAGAAACTTTCGCCTATATACATAGAGAAGGACGGAGTAATATTAAGGGAAAAAATAACTCCTAAAACTAATAAAGTTATAGAAGTAAGTGATAACATAGATGATAATAAAGACAAGAAATGTATAGAAAGTTCAAAGGAAGAAATATTTTCAGAAGATTGCAAGAAGTCTGAGCCATTAGCAGATAATGATAAAGGCGAGGAGAAAAAAGAAAGGCTCATTGAAATGATCAATGAATCTGATACCGCTAAAGGGGTATTGGAAATAATTGAAACCAATAATTATGGTTTTTTAAGAGGTAAGAATTATTTAACAGGGCCTGATGATATATATGTATCTCCTTCTCAAATAAGAAGATTTAATTTAAAAACAGGAGATGAGGTAGAGGGAAAAGTTAGAACTCCTAAAGAAGGGGAGAAGTTTAAAGCTTTACTTTACGTAGAAAAGGTTAATGGGGAAGAACCTGAAAGAGCGGTAAGAAGAAGACCATTTGAGACATTGATTCCTATATTCCCAAATAAGAGAATAAAATTAGAAATGAATAGCTCTGATTTATCAACTAGATTAATGGATATAGTATGTCCTATAGGAAAAGGGCAGAGAGGGGTAATTGTTGCTCCGCCTAAAGCCGGAAAAACAACTCTACTTAAGAAGATAGCTCAAAGCATTTCTATAAACCATCCAGAAGCAAAATTAATAGTATTATTAATTGATGAAAGACCTGAAGAAGTTACTGACATGCAAAGATCAATAAAAGGAGAAGTTATATACTCCACTTTTGATGAAGAGCCTGAACATCATACTAAGGTTGCTTATATGGTTCTTGAAAGAGCAAAAAGAATGGTGGAGCAAGGACAGCACGTTGTGATATTGCTTGATAGTATTACAAGGCTTTCAAGAGCGTATAATTTAACTATAACTCCTACTGGAAGAACTTTATCTGGAGGATTAGATCCAGGAGCATTAATAATGCCAAAAAAATTCTTTGGTGCAGCAAGAAACATCGAAGAAGGTGGAAGTTTAACAATACTTGCCACGGCTTTGGTTGAGACTGGTAGCAGAATGGATGATATGATATTTGAAGAATTTAAGGGTACTGGAAATATGGAAGTTCATTTAGATAGAAAGCTTCAAGAAAGAAGAATATTCCCAGCAATAGATATATATAAATCTGGTACGAGAAAAGAAGATCTGCTCCTTTCAGCTAAAGAATATGAAGCGGCATTTAATATAAGAAAAGTATTATATAATGACAATAATACACAAAATGTTACAGAGCAACTGATAAATATGTTGTTTAAAACTAAAGATAATGATGAATTTGTATCAATAATAAGTAAATTAGATTTTAAAGACAAAAACAATAATAAGTAAAACAAAGAGCGGGTTATGAAGTGTACCCTAAATGTTAGACGGTTATAACATTTGGGGTACACTTTTGATTATATAAATATAATTGTTATTTTCTCCATATTTTAGTAGAATATATTTATATTGCATTTTAAACTTATTATTTACAAAAAAATATCATATGGGGGATGGTATATGTGTTTAACAAAAGATTTTGGTGTTATTTTGCGATTGTAATAATTATAATAAATCTTTTTTTGAATTTTTTTATCATTCATAGTTTCGGAATATTTATTTTATTAACATTTATAGATCTATTTCTATTGTGGATGTGGACATACATATACAATAAAGTGCAAAATTTAGATAAGAAAAAAGATTTAAAGTTTGTTGATACTAAGAAGAAAGATAAACATTATGAAGAGCTGTTTCAAAGTTGGGAAACTATAGGCTTTGATATTCAACAACTATTGTGGTTATATGAAGATAGTATGGATATGTCAGCTAAGGTCGTAAGTGTATCAAATGAGGTAGAAAGTTTTACTGATCAAAATAATGCAAGTGCCCAAAAAATAAGTGCAGGCATAAATGAACTTGTTCATATATCTGAAAAACTTAATAATGACGTATTGGAAATAGAACATAATTCTAAAGAATCTTTTAATATGTTAAATAGCAATAAAAATACAATAGAAAGTATAGGGCTTTATCTTATTGAATTGAACAAAAGCATAGAGAATTTATATAATGGGAACATAAAATTTCAACAATTATCTGGAAAAATAGGCAACTTCGTGAATTATATAAAGCAAATATCTAGTCAAACAAACTTATTAGCTCTTAATGCTTCTATTGAAGCTGCGAGGGCAGGGGACGCGGGAAAAGGATTTTCTGTTGTAGCTCAGGAAATAAGAAAATTATCAGAAAAAACAGATGAGGCTGTATTGGAAATAGAAAATATAGTGAAGAACATAATAATAGATTTTAAAGAATCTAATTCTCATATGAATATATGTATGGATAAAATACAAAATGCTAACATCATCGTAGATGAATCAAAGCAGTTGGTAAATAAAATAGGAGATATAGTTGGGGAAATATCTACTTCAATGGAAGGCTTAAAAGGAGTAGCTAATGAACAGATGGATACCTCTAATAATATGGAGGTGGCTATAGAGGCTATAACAGGGGCGGTAGAAAAAACTCATATGGTCACTATAGAGGCTAAAGAAATGTTAAACTCACAGCAAATTAAAAATAAGGAGATTCTTAATTTTTGTAATAAATTGAGTGAGACAGCTGATTCAGTGCAAGAAATTGCAGCTAAATTAAAGAAGGATAACGAGATTATATTTGGTATAAATCCTTTTACTTCTCCTAAAAATATAAAAGATACTTATATTCCTATATTAGAGAGAGTGTGCAATTCTATAGGATACAAAGCAAAAGTTATTATAGTGAAAGATTATTACGCATTAGGAAGAGGAATGGAAAGTAATTCTATAGATGTAGGGTGGTTTTCCCCTTTTGCTTACGTTAGCGCTCATGAAAAGTATGGGGTAATACCAATTGTAACGCCAAAGGTCAATGGAAAAACTTTTTATAATGGATATATAATATCAAGAAAGGATAACGGAATAAAAACTATAAGTGAGTTAAGAAATAAACATTTTGCATATGTAGATGTTGAAAGTGCATCTGGGTATTTATATGCTAGGAATTTATTGAAAAGCCACGGATTTAATCCAGAAAAGGACTTTAAAAAGGTATCTTACATGGGAAGCCATGACAATGTAATAAAGGCTGTATTAAGTGGTGAGGTAGATGCAGGTGCTACCTACAGTGAAGCTATTGATAATGCTAAGAAAAAGGGTGTAAATATAGATGAGTTGTGCATTATAAACAAAACAGAAGATATTCCAAAAGATGCTATAGCTGCTAATTGTAGATTGGACAAGGAGTTGGTAAATAAATTACAACAGACTTTTGTAAGCTTTAGTGATTTTCATGGAATTAACTCTGCTATAGATGGTTTTGTAGAAAGTGACGATAGTAAATATAATATAATAAGAAATATAAAGAAATAACAACCAAACAAGCCCGAATATTTGTGAATATTCGGGCTTATATTGAGTATTTTAAAGTCGAAATAACTAAATTATTCTTCGTTAGCTATGTTGAATTTCTTCATGAATCTTTCAACTCTTCCGCCAGCGTCAACTATCTTCTGTTTGCCAGTAAAGAATGGGTGGCATTTAGAGCATATTTCAACTTTAAGTTCTTTTTTAGTAGAACCTGTAGTAAAAGTATTTCCACATGCACACTTAACTACCGCTTCTTGGTAATCTGGATGTATGCCTTCTCTCATTTTTTTCACCTCTTTCGAATTCTGCATCTCAGTATCTGAATTTTTAACTACTAAATTATAACATAGCTTTAATTCATTAGTCAATAAATTTTGATTACACTCTTTAATATATTGTCCATGTCTGATAAAATATACTTGTTTTATAAAATACGAGGAGGAACAGATTATGTACGGACCAAATAATCATGGATGGATAGAAGTAATAGCAGGCCCTATGTATAGCGGTAAATCTGAAGAATTAATAAGAAGAATAAGAAGAGCTAAAATTGCAAAACAAAAGGTACAAGTTTTTAAACCAGAAATTGATAATAGATATAGTAAAGAAGATGTGGTGTCCCATTGTGGAGACAAAGAAGGAGCCATCCCCGTAAAAAATTCTACTCAAATATTGGAGCTTATTGATGATGATGTTGAAGTAGTAGCTATAGATGAAGCTCAGTTTTTTGATGAGTTTATTGTAAAGGTAGTATGTGATATTGCGGATAAACATAAAAGAGTAATATGTGCAGGATTGGATATGGATTTCAAAAGTGAGCCTTTTGGAAATATGCCTGAACTCATGGCGGTGGCAGAATTTGTAGATAAAATTCAAGCTGTATGTATGAAATGTGGAAGACCAGCAACTAGAACTCAAAGATTAATCAATGGACAACCAGCTAGATATGATGACCCAATAGTTTTGGTTGGAGCTAAGGAATCTTATGAAGCTAGATGTAGAAAGTGCCATGAAGTAATTAAAGATGAGGTGAGATGATGAAAAAAAACTGTTCTGTAGGGGGGCAGGCTCTTATTGAAGGTGTAATGATGAGAGGGAAAGAAGGCATAGCAACTGCTGTAAGAAAAAGTGATGGGGAAATTGTAGTAACAAAAGAAGAATTTAAACCTTATTCAAAGAGGAATAAAATATTAGGACTCCCCATTATAAGAGGATTTGTCTCATTAATAGAATCTCTAGTAATAGGAATGAAGAGTTTAAACTACTCTGCTTCTTTTTTCGAAGATGAAGTAGAAGAATCTAAGTTTGACAAGTGGTTTCAAGGGATATTTAAGGAAAAAAGTGATAGTATTATAATGGGATTTTCTTTCTTTATTTCTATAATAATATCAATTACCTTATTTATAGCCTTACCTAATATAATAGCCAATTTATTCAAAAAAACTGGAATAGAAAATACATTAATGTTAAATATAATAGAAGGATTAATAAGGGTAACTCTTTTTATAATATACATATTAGTTATAAGCAGAATGGAAGAAATAAGAAGAGTTTTTGAATATCATGGTGCAGAGCATAAAGCTATATTTTGTTATGAAAATGGAGATGAATTAACCCCAGAAAAAGCAAAACAATACCCTAGACTTCATCCTAGATGTGGAACGAACTTTATGTTTTTAGTTATGATTGTAAGCATAATGCTATTTTCTCTTGTAGGATGGCAAAGTTTGCCGCAGAGGATAATATATAGATTATTGTTACTTCCAGTGGTTTCGGGAATAACTTATGAAATAATAAAATGGATGGGTAGAGGGAATAGTGCTTTATCCCGAATTATGGCAATGCCAGGCCTTGCTTTGCAAAAAATAACTACTAACGAACCAGATTTATCTCAACTAGAAGTAGCTATAAAATCATTGAAGGTAGCGGAAGGAATAGAGGATAATGAATACTAGTGAATTCACCATCGGAGAATTATTAATTAAAGGATTTAATATTCTTAAAGAAGAAAGCATACCTAGTTATAAATTAGATTGTCAGCTGTTATTAGCAAAAGCTATAAACAAAGATAAGTTATTTATTATGATAAATAGAGATTATAAAGTAAGTAAGAGTGAAATGGATGAGTATCTTAGGTTGGTTAATATTAGAAAGAATAAAATGCCTGTAAAGTATATACTGGGCGAATGCGAATTTATGAACTTGAACTTTAAAATAAAAGAAGGTGTATTGATACCTAGACCGGACACAGAAATTTTAGTTGAAGAAGCAATTAATGATATAATAGAAAATGAATATAAAAATATTTGTGACCTTTGTTGTGGTAGTGGAGCAATTGGTATATCTATAGCGAAATATACTGATAATACACAGATAGATTGCTATGATATTGAAGACATTCCCCTAGAAGTAACAAGAGATAATATTTATTTAAATAGCATGCAGGATAGGGTAAGTGTATATAAAAGTGATTTATTGATGTATGCTATAAAAGAAGATAAAAAATATGATATGATAGTATCAAACCCACCATATATAAAAGATGTGGTAATAGAGGATCTTATGGATGATGTAAAAAAATTTGAACCATACGAAGCCTTAAGTGGTGGAGAAGATGGGCTGGACTTCTATAGGAGAATCATAGAAGAAAGTAAAGTGGTTTTAAAAAGGAATGGAATAATAGCCTTTGAAATAGGATATGATCAGAGAGAGGATGTAATGAATTTACTTAAAGAAAATAATTTTTGCGACATTGAGTGTAAAAAAGATTTAGCTGGATTAGATAGAGTGGTAAAAGGCAGAAAACTTTAGTATAAATTCATTGCATTAAATAAAAAAACTATGATATAATTTATAGTTGTTAAAATATTATTACGGAGTGAGAAAATATGTTAGATAGACTTGATTTTATAGAAAATAAATACGAAGAGTTATCTATAAAGATAAGTGATCCGTCAGTTATGGCAGATCAAAAAGAATGGCAAAAACTTTGTAAAGAGCATTCAGATTTAGAAGATGTTGTGGTAAAATACAGAGAATATAAAAAAGTACAAGAAAATTTAGAATCAGATAAAGAAATGTTAAAAGAAGACTTAGATAAAGATCTTAAAGAAATGGTCCAAGAAGAAATTAAAGAATTAGGAGAACAACAAGAGATATTAGAAAGTGAGCTAAAGATCCTAATGCTCCCTAAAGACCCAAATGATGATAAAAACGTTTTTGTTGAAATAAGAGGGGGAGCAGGTGGAGATGAAGCAGCTCTATTTGCAGCTAATCTTTTCAGAATGTATACTAGATATGCAGAAAGAGTGGGTTGGAGAATTGAGCCTGTAAGCTCTAATGAAACTGATATTGGTGGATTTAAAGAAGTGATATTTATGATTAAGGGAAAGGGAGCCTATAGCAGGTTGAAATATGAAAGTGGAGCGCATAGGGTTCAAAGAGTACCTGATACAGAAGCAAGTGGTAGAATTCATACTTCTACTGCAACGGTGGCAGTTTTGCCTGAGGTTGAAGATGTAGATGTTGAAATCAACCCAAATGATATAAGAGTAGACGTGTTTAGATCTTCTGGACACGGTGGTCAGTCTGTTAATACTACGGATTCAGCTGTTAGAATAACTCATTTACCTACAGGAATGGTAGTTTCTTGCCAAGATGAAAAATCTCAGCTTAAAAATAGAGATAAGGCAATGAAAGTATTGAAATCAAGATTATACGATATTGCACAAGCTGAAAGAAGTGCCAGTATAGCTGAGGATAGAAAGAGTCAGGTTGGTACCGGAGATAGAAGTGAGAGGATAAGAACCTATAACTATCCACAAGGAAGGGTTACAGATCACAGGATAGGATTAACCCTTTATAGACTAGATTCATTCCTTGATGGAGATATAGATGAAATAGTAGATGCGCTTATAACTACAGAGCAGGCAGAAAAGATGAAGTCCTTAGGAGAATAATTAATAGTATAAGGGAAGAGGTAATTATGAGTATAAATAAAGCCATTATAAAGCAAAGAAAATCTTATAAGATATTCATGCTAATAATGAGCTTTATTTTTTTTGTTCTGCCTTTTGCTTTAATATTAATTGATAAAGTCAATATTTTTTATATAATATATTTATCGTTAATAGAGATATTAATAATAATTGCAATACTAAGTAAGATAAATAATGAAAATTTTAAAATATATAATGACAATTATAAAATTAAGATAATTTCAGGCTTGAAAAGAGATGGATTAAACATAATGTGTAACAAAGTAGTTTTTGTCCATATAGAAAACTACATAAGAAAAAGTGATAAGAGTAAAGATTTTTCAATAATAATTATAGCATCATCTAAATTTAGGAGTGATAAAATGATTCCTATAAACGAAAAATTCTTAAAAAATCACCCTTATGTAGCTTATCATTATAATAAGATAAAAATTTTAAGCCCTGAAAAGGACTATTTTTTTACAATAATAAAAAAAGGAAGATATTTAAAGTATGAATTATTAGATATAATATATAGAAATTGTGTATATGCTCAATTTACAGAGGAAACAATAGATAAAATAAAAGAATATAGAAATGAAATGTATTAAGAATATTTACATATCCCCTTAAATATTATCTTATAGAGAGCAAATTTTATAAAGGTGATAAATTGAGTAGATTAATTTTATTGATTTTGTTGGGGAGCGTAATATCTCTTTTGGGAACTACTTTAGGAGCGTTAATAGGAATCTCCATAGGGAAACCATCGAGAAAGCTATTGGGAGCTATGATTGGCTTTTCAGGGGGATTAATGTTTTCTGTGGTAGTTTTTGATTTAATTCCAGAAGCTTTGCAAAATTGGAGTTTTGTTAATACAGTTCTTACTTGTGTATCCGGTATTATATTGGTGAGTTTTATTGATACTAAACTACAACATGATAAAATGGATAAACATATAAAGATGGCTTTGATTACAGCAATAGGGCTTATGATTCACAATTTCCCAGAGGGAGTTATAATGGGTTGTGGATTTGCGGCAGGAAGTAGTTTAGGAATAAAAATGAGTTTAATTATAGCTATACATGATATACCTGAAGGTATTGCCATATCTGCCCCTTTAATGATTACAAGGGTTAAGCGATGGAAAATATTACTTTACACTATTGCTACAGCTACACCAACTATATTAGGAACATTGATAGGGGCATATATAGGTAAGCTTTCTACTAATGCTTTAGGATTAAGTTTATCTTTTGCCTCAGGGATAATGCTTTATGTAGTTTGTGGAGAAATGATACCTGAGTCCTCAAAATTATGGGAAGGCGTATCTAGTACCTTAGGAGTTTTAGTAGGGGTAATTTTTGGACTGGTATTAATCACTATACTATAAATTATTTTACAATATTCAAAGGGAGATGTAAGTTTGGAAACGAAAGTTGTTTTTTTAGATGAACATGATATGGATGAAGCTTCGTTAATGGAATGCGGAAGAGTTATAAGAGAAGGTGGGCTAGTAGCATTCCCAACAGAGACGGTATATGGGTTAGGGGCTAATGCTTTAGATGGCAATGCTGTGAAAAAAATATTTATAGCAAAGGGAAGACCCCAGGATAATCCCTTAATCGTACATGTAGCAGATATAGAAAGTATAAAACCTTTAGTGAAGAAAATTCCAAAGGTTGCAGAAAAATTAATGGAAAGTTTTTGGCCAGGACCATTAACAATTATACTTGAAAAAACTGATTTAATTCCAAGAGAAACTAGTGCAGGATTAAATAGTGTAGGAATTAGAATGCCGTCAAATGAGATAGCTCGTAAACTTATAAAAATGGCAGAGGTACCTATCGCTGCTCCGTCGGCTAATATATCTGGAAGACCGAGCCCTACAGATATAGAGAGATGTATCGAAGATCTTTTTGGAAAAATCGAATATATAATAGGGGGAGAAAAGTGTGACGTTGGAGTGGAATCTACTGTTGTAGATTGTACAGAATATCCTCCCTGTGTGCTTAGACCAGGTGGAGTTACCTTAGAAATGTTGCAGGAAATAGATAAAAATATTTACATAGATCCTGCTATATTAAATAAAATAGAAGGGGACTTTAAGCCAAAGGCTCCAGGAATGAAATATAGACATTATGCACCAAAGGCCCCTTTAATAATAGTACAAGGTGATATAGATAAAGTTGTAGATAGAATAAATGAAATTGGAGAAGAATACAGAAGAAAAGGAGAAAAAGTAGGGGTAATAGCTACAGAAGAAACTAAAAATTTATACAAAAATATGTCCGTTGTATCTTTGGGAAGTAGATTAGATATGGACATTATAGCTCAAAATCTATTTGAAGCTTTAAGGGTTTTTGACGATGAAAAAGTTGATGTAATATTTTCAGAATCCTTTGAAGAAAAAGGCATAGGCATTGCAGTTATGAATAGACTTAAAAAATCATCGGGTTATAATATTATTGATGCATAATTATTATATAAAATATAGTTGACATATGTTATCTACTAAGCTAAAATGTTTAACGATAGTTATTAAAGTTTTGTGGAGGAAGCTATGAAAGTATTATTTGTTTGCACTGGAAATACTTGTAGAAGTTGTATGGCTGAAGCTATTTTTAATTCATTAAAAAAGGATAATTCACTTCTAGCATTTTCAGCAGGTATAGCAGCTATTCCACATAGCAAGACTTCTTTAAATTCCGCATCTATTATTAAAGAAAAATTTGCATTGGATATTAGTGATAGATGTGCAGTTAAATTAACAGAAGAACTAATCAATGAATATGATTTAATATTAACTATGACTTCTTATATGAGTGAATTATTGATACATAATTTCCCACAACATAAGGAGAAAATAAATTCATTAAATAGCTATGTCGGCATAAAAGGGGATATTGTAGACCCTTATGGCGGCAGCATTTCCGTTTATATGGATACATTTTTAGATTTAGAGAATAGTATTTTATTACTATTAAATAAATTAGAGGAAGATAAAAGTATTTCTTAAATATTTCTATCTTCCTTTTTTGCGTAGCATTAAGGTATGTAATATACGAAAAATTATGGAGGTGTATAATAATGAAAATTGCTTTAGGAAGCGACCATGCAGGTTTGCCTTTAAAAAAGGAAATTATTAAACATTTGGAAAGTAAAGGTATAGAGATTAAGGATTTTGGAACTCTTACAGAGGATTCTTGTGATTATCCAGATTATGCCTTAGCAGTAGCAGAAGAAGTGGCTGCTAAAAACTTTGATTTTGGTATATTAGTTTGTGGAACAGGTATAGGAATAAGTATTGCAGCAAACAAAGTTCCAGGAGTAAGAGCTGCTCTTTGTGGAGATACTTTTAGTGCTCATGCTTGTAGGGAACATAATGATGCAAATATATTAGCTCTAGGACAAAGAGTTGTAGGTGCAGGATTGGCTCTTGACATAGTTGAAGCTTTTTTAGGGGCAAAATATGAAGGTGGAAGACATGGAAAAAGGGTTGATAAAATATCACAAATAGAAAAGAAGTATAATAGATAATTTTAGGAGGTAATAAAGATGAGCAAAGTAACACAGATAGGACACCCTTTAATACTGCATAAGTTAACATTAATAAGAGATAAAAATACAGGTTCAAAAGAGTTTAGAGAATTAGTTGAAGAAGTAGCTATGCTTATGGCTTATGAAGTTACAAGAGACTTAGAACTAGAAGAAGTTGAAATTGAAACTCCAATATGTAAAGCTAAATGTAGAATGCTAGCAGGAAAAAAAGTAGCCATAGTTCCTATATTAAGAGCTGGACTAGGCATGGTAGATGGAATGTTAAGTATGATACCAGCTGCTAAGGTAGGACATATAGGTTTATATAGAGATGAGGAAACATTTAAGCCTGTAGAATATTTCTGCAAACTTCCTCAAGATATTGGAGAAAGAGATATCATAGTTACTGATCCAATGCTTGCAACAGGTGGCTCAGCTGTAGATGCTATAGCATCTTTAAAAGCTAAAGGTGCTAAATATATAAGACTTATGTGTTTAATTGCAGCACCAGAAGGAATAAAAGCTGTTGAGATGGCACATCCAGATGTAGATATTTATGTAGCTTCAATAGATGAAAAATTAAATGAAAAAGGATATATAGTTCCAGGCCTTGGTGATGCTGGCGATAGATTATTTGGAACTAAATAATAGAAAAATTTCTAAGAATATATTAAGCATTCTGCATAAGCAGAATGCTTTTTCTTTAATGCTTTATTTTCAATTTTTAATTTTTAATCACTAAAAAATTACGTCGCATTTTTTTATTTTATGGAGTTATACTTTTAATTATTGCATTTTTAGTATAGAATAGTACGTAGTTATACATATTTTAAGTTATTTTTGGAGGAATTATGGAGAGAATAGATAAAAATAATTACTATCTTGACATATGTTCAACTATATTAGAAAGAGGAACTTGTCTTAGAAGAAATTTTGCAGCTATAATTGTAAAAAATGATGAAATAATTGCAACAGGCTATTCTGGAGCGCCAAGAGGGAGAAAGAATTGTTGTAATATTGGATACTGTAGAAGAGAAGAATTAAATGTTCCAAGAGGAACTAGATATGAATTATGTAGATCAGTGCATGCGGAGCAAAATGCAATTATATCAGCAAGAAGACAGGACATGATAGGTGCCACTATGTATTTAGTTGGAAAGGAGCAATCTACGGGAGAATTGGTAAAAAATGCTTCCCCTTGTGCTCTATGCAAAAGATTTATTATCAATGCAGGAATAGACAGAGTAGTAATAAGAGATACCAGATATGAATATAGAGCCATAGAGGTTCAACATTGGATAGATAATGATGATTCATTGACAGGGGACGGAGCTTATTAGATGGAGAGGTAAGTTATGGAAAATTTAATTATAGTAGCTTTTTTTTCAACTATATTATCATTTTTATTAACACCATTAATAAAAAAACTTGCATATAAGCTAGAGGTTATAGATATACCTAAAGATAAGAGAAGAATTCATAAAAAACCTATACCTTTATTAGGTGGTCTGGCAATATACTTTTCTTTTATCATTTCGGTACTTTTAAAAGTTGGCCCTTTGACTAGTGCGCAAAAGGGAATAATTATTGGGGCTACAATTATAGTTATAGGTGGATTTTTAGATGATAAATATGAAATAAAGCCTTTAACGAAACTTTTATTTCAGCTATCTGCAGCAGTAGTATTAATTTTATATGGAGTGAGGATATCTTTAATCACTAATCCTTTTCCTGCTTTTGGACAATGGATTGATTTAGGCTTTTTAGGACTGCCAATTACTATATTATGGGTAGTTGGAGTTACGAATTCAATAAATTTAATTGATGGCTTAGATGGTCTAGCGGCAGGAGTGGCATTTATATCTTGTTTTACTTTATTTATAATAACTTTATTTACCATTGAAACCAGATTTGAAACGGCTTATTTAACAATAGCTTTATGTGGGTCAATATTAGGATTTCTACCATATAATTTTAATCCAGCTTCCATATTTATGGGGGATACAGGTGCTCAGCTATTAGGGTTTTTATTAGCAGCGATATCAATAGAGGGAGCTATTAAATCTGTAGCAGCTTTTGCTATCTCAGTACCGATCTTAGCATTAGGATTACCTATATATGATACTATATTTGCTATGGTAAGGAGAAAAATAAACGGTAAACCTATAATGGGGGCGGATAGAGGGCATCTACATCATAGATTATTAGATATGGGATTAACACAAAGACAGGCAGTTATAATAATGTATCTAATAAGTGCAATTCTTGGAAGCTTTGCCATTTTAGCTATGCAAGTAAGCAGTCAAAGTTCATACTTCTTATTAGCTGTAGTAATGTCAATGCTTGTTATTATAGCATGGAAGTGTGGTTTTTTTAAGCATAAGGAATAGCTAATATTAATTTCTGGAGGTAGAATAATGAACAAAATTAAGGTTATTACCATATTTGGTACTAGACCAGAAGCAATAAAAATGGCTCCTTTAGTTAAGGAGTTGGAAAAAAGAGAAGAAATAGAGAATAAAGTTTGTGTAACAGCTCAACATAGAGAAATGTTAGATCAAGTTTTAGATTTGTTTAATATAACACCTGATTTTGATTTAAATGTAATGAAAGAAAAACAAAGTCTTACAGGGATTACTACTAGGGTTCTAGAAGGCTTAAGAGATATATTTGAAAAAGAGAAGCCAAACCTGATATTAGTGCATGGAGATACTACGACTACTTTTGCAGGAGCTTTAGCAGCTTTTTATAATAAAATAGAAATAGGACATGTAGAGGCTGGTTTAAGAACTTTCAACAAGTATTTTCCTTTCCCAGAGGAGATGAATAGAAAGTTAACAGGGGCTCTGACAGACTTGCATTTTTCACCAACCATAAGTTCTAAAGAGAATTTACTAAGAGAAGGTGTAGAAGAAAAATCTATTTTTGTTACAGGTAATACTGTAATTGATGCTATGAAATTTACGGTAGAGAAAGATTATGTATTTGAAAATCATATTTTAAATGAAATAGATTACGAAAATAAAAAGGTTATAATGGTAACTGCCCATAGAAGAGAAAACTGGGGAGATGGAATAAAAAATATATGTATGGCATTGAAAAATATTGTAGAAGAAAATAAGGATGTTGAAGTAATATATTTAGCTCATTTAAATCCTCTTGTTAGAAATGTAGTTTTAGAACATTTAGATGGATTGAATAGAGTACATATACTTCCTCCATTAGATACAAAAGAGACTCACAATCTAATGAATAAGTGTTATATGGTTATGACGGATTCAGGAGGATTGCAAGAGGAGGCGCCACATTTAGGCAAACCAGTGATACTTTTGAGAGATGTCACAGAGAGACAAGAGGCTGTAAAGGCTGGAACGGTGAAAGTTGTAGGTACAAAGATTGAGGATATATTAACAGGTGCTAAGAAACTAATAAACTGTCCTTTAGAGTATGAAAAAATGAGTAAAGCCATAAACCCTTTTGGCGATGGCAATGCTTCTACTAGAATAGTGGATAGTATTTTATATCACTATAAATTTAAAGAAAATAGACCTGACGAATACAATACGCTATAAAGATTGTGTTTTTTTTAACAAAAATATATTGAAAAAGTTGATAAATAGGTTTATAATGAAATTGTTGATAAAAGATTTCGTTATTTAAGATTCGAAAAATTGCAACTATTATAGTTTAGGAGGGTTTATTAATGAGAGAAGTAGTAATTGCGAGTGCAGTTAGAACAGCAGTAGGTTCCTTTGGTGGTTCATTAAAAGATGTGGCAGCAGTTGACTTAGGAGCGACAGTTATAAAAGAAGCTATAAAAAGAGCGGGAATAAAAGGTGAACAAGTTCAAGAGGTTATAATGGGTAACGTACTTCAAGCAGGTCTTGGCCAAAACCCTGCAAGACAAGCAGTTATAAAGGCAGGCTTACCAGTTGAAGTTCCAGGATTTACTTTAAATAAAGTATGTGGTTCTGGATTAAGAGCTGTTAGCTTAGCATGCCAAATGATAAAAGCTGGAGATGCTGACGTAATAATAGCAGGTGGTATGGAAAGCATGTCAAAAGCACCATACATATTAAATACTGCTAGATGGGGACAAAGAATGGGTAATGGCCAAATGGTTGATGGTATGATAAACGATGGTTTATGGGATGCTTTTAATAACTATCATATGGGAATAACTGCTGAAAATATAGCAGAACAATGGGGATTAACAAGAGAAGAACAAGACCAATTTGCAGCAGCTTCTCAACAAAAAGCAGAAAAAGCTATAAAAGAAGGAAAATTCAAAGAAGAGATAGTTCCAGTAGAAATTCCTCAAAGAAAAGGTGACCCAGTAATATTCGATACTGATGAATATGTTAAAGCTGGAACTACAGCAGAAAAGTTAGGTAAATTAAAACCAGCTTTCAAGAAAGATGGAACAGTTACAGCAGGTAATGCATCAGGTATAAATGACGGTGCAGCAGCATTAGTTATAATGAGTGCAGATAAAGCTAAAGAATTAGGAATAACACCATTAGCTAAGATTACTTCCTATGGCTCAGCAGGATTGGAACCATCAATAATGGGATATGGTCCTTTCCATGCAACTAAAGTAGCTTTAGAAAAAGCTAACTTAGCTGTTGAAGATCTTGATTTAATAGAAGCTAACGAAGCTTTTGCAGCTCAGAGCTTAGCTGTTGGTAAAGATTTAAAATTTGATATGGAAAAAGTAAATGTAAACGGTGGAGCTATAGCTATTGGACACCCAATTGGAGCGTCAGGAGCTAGAATATTAGTTACACTTCTTCACGAAATGAAGAAAAGAGATGCTAAAAAAGGACTTGCAACTCTTTGTATAGGTGGAGGAATGGGAACAGCTCTTATAGTTGAAAGATAGTTAAATAGAAAATAGGTAATCCTTTATAATAGGCAATCTCTTATATTAGAGGTTGCCTATTTTTTATTTAAAAATTTATTGAATATATATACTTATAAATATTCATGTTTAGAAGCATATACTTGCCCATTTTTTTAGCATGCTTATCATACCTCATGTGGATTTGATCAATAAATTTAGAATTAATAAAAATAAGAATAATGATTTTTGATTAATTCATAATATTAGTAAAAAATATCTACGCTAATATAAAAAGACTAAAACAAGTATAAATTAATATAAATGAAGAAAAATAATAATATTAGAAGGGTTATGAATGTTTTTCAAATTTGTATAAAAATAAGAGAAATATATAATTATATCGTAATTTAAAAATTCCATTGAGGTGAATGAAGTTGATAAATGATACTTTTAATATGTTAAAAAGAGTATATACTTACAATTTGTTAATTGTTCTTATTTTGGCCATAATAAGTTATTGTTCATTGGTAACTAATATTGGATACATAATAATGGGGTTAGCTATAGCATCTATAAATTTTTTGATAAATTCCTATATTACTTCATATGTTTTCACTATGAGAAAGGATAATCCAGGAGTTTTAATTTACATAAGCTTAATTATTAGAATAGCTTTAGTTTGTATTATTACTATGATGATTATGGGAAATAGTGAAAGTGGAGGATTGGCATTTATCGGAGGATATAGTTTACACTTCGTAGGAATACTAATGTACTCTTTGAGGCTAAGAAAAAATGAGGTGGTATAGTGGAAGCATCGAAAAGCATTTTTATATTGCGTTTATTTGGATTTAACATTAATATAACTGAAAATATAATAGTTCAGTGGATAATAATATTAATATTTATCGCCTTATCAATAATACTAACTAGAAATTTGAGACTAATTCCCAGTAGAAAGCAAAGCATTTTAGAAATATTTGTTGAATATACAGGCAAGATAGTTAAAGAGAATATGGGAGAAGCTTATACTAATTTTATTCCTTTTGTAGGTACAATGATTTTGTTTTTAGCATGTATGAACTTGGTTGGGTTAGTAGGGGTTGTACCCCCTACATCGGACTTAAGTATAAATTTAGGAATGGCAATGATAACTTTTTTAGTAGTTCAAGGGTATGCCATCAAAAAAGTTGGCTTAATAAACTATATCACTGCTTATGGTAAACCATATTTTTTTATATTTCCTTTAAATATCATAGAAAGGTTTATGTTACCTATTTCTTTAAGCCTAAGATTATTTGGCAATATGACTGCGGCTATAATAATTGTTGATCTTATATATAAAGCCCTATATAGTATTAACCCTTTTGCACAACTATTGATTCCAATACCAATTCATATTTATTTTGATATATTTGATGGAATAATACAGATGATTATATTCGTTATGTTAACTATGATTAATATAAAAATAATATCAGAACATTAAGGAGGAATTTATTATGATCGATTCAAAAGCGTTTATAGCAGGTATGGCAGCCATTGGAGCGGGGTTAGCAGCTCTAGGATGTATAGGTGCAGGGATAGGAACAGGAAACGCTACAGGTAAAGCTGTAGAAGGTATATCAAGGCAACCAGAAGCTAATGGAAAAATTATGAGTGCTCTTATTATAGGAGGAGCTTTTTCAGAAGCAACTGCTATATATTCTGCGTTGATTGGATTGCTATTAATTTTTAAAGTAATATTAGCATTGGTCTAATAGTGAGGAAGGGAGGCTTGGATTAATGATAGATATATCTCAATCTATAGCTACTATAATAAATTTCATAATTTTTCTATTTGCAATGAAATTTTTCTTATTCAAGCCTATACAAAGCAAGTTGATTCAAAGAGAAAATTATATAAAAGAAAAAATAGAAAATGCAAAAACAAGAGAAGAGAAAGCTGAATCTCTAAGTATTGAAAAAGATAAAGAATTACAAGAATCAAAACAACAGGGAAAAACTTTAGTAGAAGAATATAAATTTAAAGCAGAAAAGATTTCGGAAGAAATTATAAAAGAAGCTCATGATGAAGCTGATTTAATCATTCAAAGAGCTAAAGCAGAAATTGAATTAGAAAAAGAGAAGGCAAGAGATGAGGTAAAAAATAAAATAATAGATGTATCTATTTTAATGAGCTCTAAAGCATTAGAAGAGACTATAGATGAGAAGAAACAGAGGGAGTTAATTAAAGATTTCATTTCCAAGGTAGGTATTTAATTATGTATGAATATTTGGATAGAAGGTATGCACTAGCTCTTTATGAAGTAGCTGAGAAAAAGGGTAAGATAGAAGAATTTATAAAAGATTATAGAGAAATAGTAGATGTTATATATAACAATGAAGAATTATTACAGCTTATTAAACATCCTCAAATAAGTACTTCAAAGAAGAAAAAAATATTTATAAAAATATTTAAGGGAAAAATAGATGAGGAATTATTATCATTTTTATTGATACTGATTGAAAAGGGAAGAATATTATATCTCAAAGAAAAAGAAAAAGAATTGGAAAAAATATATCTTGAAAAACATAATATGCTTCGTGCTCATATTAAAACAGTTATTCCTTTAGAAAATGAGGAGAGGGAAGAATTGAAAGAAAAACTTCAAAGTAAGTATAACAAAAAGGTAATCTTAAAAGAAGAGATAGATAAGAGCATAATCGGAGGAGTGTATATAAGAATTGGTGACGACGTTATAGATGGCACAATAAAATCAAAATTAAAAGAAATGAAAAACATTGTTAATACTGCAAAATGGAGGTGAAAATATGAATATAAGCCCTGAAGAGATTACATCAATTATTAAAAAAGAAATAGAAAGATATGAAAAAAAGATTGAAACTGAAGACTCAGGAACAATAATTCAGGTAGGAGATGGCATTGCTAGAGTTTATGGTCTAGATGATTGTATGGCAGGAGAATTATTGGAATTCCCTAATAATATATATGGAATGGCTCTAAACTTAGAGCAAGATAATGTAGGTTGTGTATTGTTTGGAGAAGAAGAGGGTTTAAAAGAAGGGGATGTAGTAAAAAGAACTGGTAAGGTTGTAGAGGTACCGGTAGGCGAAGCTCTAATTGGAAGAGTAGTGAATTCATTAGGTGTTCCTATTGATGGAAAAGGGCCTGTAAATACTACAGAAAGAAGGCCAGTAGAAGCAGAAGGTCCAGGGGTAATAGAAAGGCAATCTGTAAGAGAGTCATTAGAAACAGGAATTAAGGCAATAGATTCTATGATACCTATAGGTAAAGGTCAAAGGGAGTTAATTATAGGAGATAGACAAACAGGTAAAACTGCACTAGCTATAGACGCAATATTAAATCAAAAAGGAAAAAATGTCATATGTATATATGTTGCTATAGGACAGAAACAATCTACGGTGGCTCATATTGTAAATGATTTAAATAAAATGGGTTCTATGGACTATACAGTAGTAGTATCTTCTACTGCATCAGAAACTGCTCCAATACAATTCTTAGCTCCTTATTCAGGATGCAGTATTGGAGAGTATTTTATGCATAAGGGTAAAGATGTATTAATAATTTATGATGATTTATCTAAACATGCAGTAGCTTATAGAACTATGTCTTTATTATTAAGAAGACCTCCAGGAAGAGAAGCTTATCCAGGAGATGTATTTTATTTGCATTCTAGGTTGCTAGAAAGGGCAGCAAAGCTTTCTTCTAAGTTGGGAGGAGGTTCCCTTACGGCTATTCCTATAATAGAGACATTGGCAGGGGATGTAACAGCATATATACCTACAAATGTAATATCTATAACAGATGGTCAAATATTTTTAGATTCGGAGCTTTTTTATAATGGAGTAAGACCTGCAGTAAATGCTGGAATCTCAGTATCTAGAGTAGGCGGAAACGCCCAAATTAAAGCTATGAAACAGGTAGCAGGAACCTTAAGACTAGAACTTGCTCAGTATAGAGAATTAGCTGCCTTTGCCCAGTTTGGTTCTGATTTAGATAAAGAATCTAAAAGAAAGCTAGAAAAAGGAAAAAGATTAACTGAAATACTTTACCAAGAACAATATAGACCTATGGCGATAGAGAAACAAATTATGATTTTATATGCAGGAGTTAACAATTTTTTAATGGATATTCCAGTGGAGAAAATAAAGACATTTGAAAAGGAATTTTTAGAGTTTATGGATATTCATCGTAGAGATATAGGTAAGGAAATTATAAAAGAGGAACAGTTAACGGACAGCATAAAAGAAAAGTTAAACTCTTCAATTGAGGAATTTAAAAATATGTTTAAGTAACTTCTTTATGGTAGGTGAGGTTTATGGGAGTATCTAATTTAAACAATATAAGAAGAAGAATGAAATCTATAACTAGTATTCAAAAGATAAGCAAGGCTATGTCATTGGTTGCTACCTCAAAATTTAGAAAAGTTAAAGTTCAACTAGAAGCTAATAAAAATTACAAAATTTATATGGACGATATGATGGAAGATATTATAATCTCAATGAATGAAAATAACGCATATAGTGTAAAAAGAGAAAAAGGGAGAAATATCTATTTAATTATAACATCTAATTTAGGCTTATGCGGTTCATATAATGCTAATGTATTTAATGAAACCATGAAGAGTATAGACCAAGAAGAGGGAAAACCTATATTTGTTGTGGTAGGAGAAAAAGGGAAAATATTTTTTAGTAAAAGAGACATGGAAATTGAAACGAAATATTTAGAGATTAAAGATGAAATTAAACATGAAGAAGTTAAAGAGATAAGTAAATTATTGATGGATATGTACCAAGTGAAAGAAATCAAAAATGTTTATGTTATTTATACGGAATTTATTTCTACCGGAAAGCAAATGGTTAAGACAGAAAAATTATTTCCTATTGAAATGGTGAATAATGAAGTTAAGGAACAGTATATGGAGTTTGAATTTTGTAGTGATGAAATATTTGAAGAAGCATTAGAGTTGTATATAAATGAAAAGTTAATATATATTTTACTCACTTCTAAAACATCAGAACAAACATCTAGAATGACAACTATGGATGGAGCAACTAAAAATGCAAAAGATATATTAGATGAATTAAGTAGAGAGTATAACAGGATAAGACAGTCATCTATTACAGAAGAATTGTCAGAAATTATAGGAGGAGCGGAAGTTCAAAGATAAGATATCCATGACTCTTGTAGGAGGTGTATTCTATTGAGTAATATAGGGAAAGTAGTTCAGGTAATAGGAGCCGTAATAGACATTAAGTTTGATTCTGACTATTTGCCAAATATACATAACGCTATAGAAATAAGTTTGGGAGATAAAAAAATAATAACTGAAGTGGCCCAGCATATAGGAGATGATATTGTAAGAACAATTTCCATGGAACCAACAGAGGGCCTAAAAAGAGGAGTAGAAGCTATAGATACAGGTAAACCTATATCAGTACCTGTAGGTAAAAATGTATTAGGAAGACTCTTTAATGTGCTAGGTTATGCTATTGATGAATGTGGTGAGGTTGTTGCAGAGGAATATTACCCCATACATAGAAAAGCGCCAACCTTTGAAGAACAATCTGTAGAACCTGAGATGCTTGAAACAGGCATAAAAGTTATAGATTTATTAGCACCTTATCAAAAGGGAGGTAAGATAGGATTATTTGGTGGAGCGGGAGTTGGTAAAACAGTACTTATACAAGAACTTATAAATAACATTGCAAGACAGCATGGAGGATTATCAGTATTTACAGGAGTAGGGGAGAGGACAAGAGAAGGTAATGACTTATATAATGAAATGAAAGACTCTGGAGTAATAGATAAAACTGCACTAGTATTTGGACAGATGAATGAACCGCCAGGAGCTAGAATGAGAGTGGCCTTAACGGGATTATCTATGGCGGAGTATTTTAGAGATAAGGGGCAAGATGTATTATTATTTATAGATAATATTTTTAGATTTACTCAAGCAGGTGCTGAGATTTCAGCTCTTTTAGGAAGAATACCTAGTGCTGTAGGTTATCAACCTACACTTGCTACGGAAATGGGAGCATTGCAAGAAAGGATAACCTCTACTATTCATGGATCTATAACTTCTGTTCAAGCGGTTTATGTACCAGCGGATGATTTAACAGATCCAGCGCCAGCCACCACATTTGCTCATTTAGATGCAACTACAGTTTTATCTAGATCTATAGTTGAATTAGGAATATATCCAGCTGTAGATCCACTAGAATCCTCATCAAGAATACTAGATCCAAGGGTGGTTGGCGAAGAACATTATAATGTAGCTACAGAGGTGAAACATATTTTAGAAAGATATAAAGAATTACAAGATTTGATTGCTATACTTGGAGTTGATGAACTCTCTGAAGAAGATAAATTAGTTGTAACTAGAGGAAGAAGAATTCAAAGGTTTTTATCGCAACCCTTCACCGTGGGAGAGCAATTTACAGGCATGAAGGGAGCCTATGTGCCAGTAAAAGAAACAGTAAGAGGATTTAAAGAAATATTAGAAGGAAAGTATGATAATGTTTCTGAAAGTGCATTTTTATTTGCAGGAACCATAGAAGATGTTGCAAAAAAGGCTGAAGATATTAAACAAGAATAAAGTTATTAAATAAGGAAGATGATATATGTTTAAGCTTATAATTGCATCTCCATATAAGGAGTTTTATAATTTAGATGTTAAAAGACTAGTTACAGAAAGTTTAGCTGGTAAAATAGAGATATTGCAAAATCATTCTCCATTAATAACTGTGTTAAGACCTTGTAACACCGAGTTTGAAGATATTAATGGGAAAATATATAGCTTTAATATTTCAAAAGCTTTAATGAAAGTAACTAAAGAAGAAGTAAAAATTCTATGTGAAAATATGAAGTGAAGTAAAAGAGGATTTGGGTTTTAACTTAGATTCTCTTTTTTTAGGTAGTTTACACTATTTATTGAAAAATCATTTTGAAAGAAGCATATAATTATTATAATGTTACGAAGTATAAATGCATAGTTTGTAACATTTTCTCAATTTAATTATATATTAATAATATATTTAGTGAATAAAAAAAAGCTAAGTGTCTATAATTTAATTTAAAGAAATAAATGGATTGAGTTATAGGGGGGAAGCTATTATAGCGTATTATATGAAAAAGAGAGTTTGGTTTGTGATAAGCTTTATATGCTTAGTTTTTTTAATTATAAATATGGATAAGCCTAGGGCGAGCAGCTCAGAGGAGTTTTTGACGAAAATAGTTAATGAAGTTGAAGGGGACATACAGGAGTGTGGGGTTAAAGCAAGTTTTATAAGTTATGATGATGGAAAAGATACTGTTGCAGACATATTAAAAAATTTGAAATTTGAAGAGCCTTACCATACTAATATAAAGGAAAATGAAAAAATATACTCAATAGAAATTACAGGTGATAATATAAGTGGGTATATTCAAAGCACTAACTATGAGAATTATAAAATAATAGTTGTAGATTTAATTAAAGTAACTGAAAAAGATGAGCTATACCAATTGGAAGAGATAATAAAAAATGCCATTGGAAGTGAAAGTGCAAGTTATTTTAAATATATTAAAGCTAGGCTACATACTAATGATTTAATGGATAAAAACAATCAGATAATGGCTTTATTAAAACGTAACAATGCACAGAATATTGAATCTATAGAAATTGATAATGGATACAGCACTATTGCATACACTAAAAGATTTGATCATATTACAGTAGGTGGAAAATTTGTAGATTTGAATTATGCTTTATGTAGTTATAGCTCTGGTAATTATCTTATAATTGGAACGCCAGAAATACTTGTTTCATATTAGAAATTATAGATGGAGGATAGGAATGGATAAAATAGTAGTAAAAGGTGGTAAGCCCCTAAAAGGAGATGTAAAAATTAGTTCTGCTAAAAATTCTGTACTACCTATTATAGCAGCTAGTATATTAAGTGATGGTAAATGTATTATAGAAAATGCACCTATGCTAGAAGATGTTTTTGTAATAAGCGATGTTTTAAGGTCTATTTCTGCAGACGTAAATATAGATAGGGATAATAATAAAGTAATTATAGAATCATCAAGTATATGTGATTTTGAGCCATGCTGTGACTTGGTGAAAAAATTGAGAGCGTCTTTTTTGATAATGGGTCCTATGCTTGCACGTTTTGGTAAGGTTAGAATATCACTTCCAGGAGGATGTAATATTGGAACAAGACCGATAGATTTGCATTTAAAAGGTTTTGCTGCATTAGGTGCAGATATTAATGTTGGTTATGGATATGTTGAAGCTAAAGCTAATGAATTAATCGGAAATAATATATACTTAGATTTCCCATCTGTGGGTGCTACTGAAAATATAATGATGGCAGCTACAATGGCGAAAGGTGAAACTATAATTGAAAATGCGGCAGAGGAACCAGAAATAGAGGACTTAGCAAACTATCTTAATAAGATGGGAGCCAATATAAAGGGAGCTGGAACAGGAAAAATAAAAATAGTTGGAGTAAAAGAACTTAAAAGTGTAGTTCATAGGCCAATATATGACAGGATAGAAGCAGGTACTTTTATGGTAGCTAGTGCCATAACTAAAAGTAAGATTAAAATACTAGGAGTAGATGAGGAACACTTAAAGCCAATAATTGCAAAGCTAACAGAAATGGGAGTAATAATAGAAGTTGATAATGATAATCTAGTAATTGATAGCAGAAGGGAATTAAAACCCATAGATATCAAAACTATGCCATATCCAGGTTTCCCTACGGACATGCAAGCTCAAATGATGGGATTGCTGAGCTCTATAAAGGGTACAAGTGTAATTACAGAAACTATATTTGAAAATAGATTTATGCACGCTCCAGAGATGAAAAGAATGGGAGCAAACATTAAAATTGACGGCAGAAGTGCTGTAATAGAAGGAGTAAAAAAGCTTACTGGATGTGAAGTTAAAGCCACAGATTTAAGAGCTGGAGCAGCATTGATATTATGTGGGCTAGCAGCAGAAGGTGATACGGAAATAACAGATATATACCATGTTGATAGGGGATATATGGGAATAGAAAAAAAATTAAAAGGATTGGGAGCAGAAATATATAGATGCTTTTAATGATGTAATAATATAAAAGGTTTTCTCATATAGTTATTAATAAATAAACCTAAGCTTAAAAAGGAGAAAACCTATATGAAAAAAAATAGTGTGTTTTTTTATTTGTCTACGTTATTGGTGACGATTTTTTTGCTTATAACTTTTACAACATTGATCTCATATTTAACACTAAAACCTAATAACAGTAAAGGGGAAACTTTTAAAGAATTCAATGTAAATCCTAGCGAAATTACTTTAAAAGAAAAGAAGAAAGAAGATTTAAAGATTAAGGTATATATTTCGAAAAGTAAATCTATTAAAGAAATGGATATAGAAGAGTATATAAAAGGGGTGGTAGCTGCTGAAATGCCAGCAGAGTTTCACATGGAAGCTTTAAAGGCACAAGCAGTAGCAGCAAGAACCTATGCATTAACTCGCATGGAGGCTATTGGAGGACAGAAATGCACTCAAAGCAATGGAGGGGATATTTGTGATACGGTCCATTGCCAAGTTTATATATCTAAAGAAGAAAGGCTAGATGGATGGCCCGATAGTAAGAAAGAAGAGTACTGGAATAAAATCGAGGAAGCTGTTGCTAAGACAAAAGGAGAGGTAGTAACATATAATGGTTCCATAGCTAAAGAACTATATTATTTTGCAGTAAGTAGTGGAAAAACTGAAGATGCACAAGATGTATTTTCTCAAGCAGTTCCATACCTACAAAGTGTAGATAGTCCAGGAGAGGAAAATGCTCCTAAATTCAACTCAAGTGTAAGCTATTCTTACTCTAGTTTTGCTAAGACAATTAATGGTTATTATCCCAATTCTATAGCATCATCTAATAATTTAAAAAATAGTATTAAAATAAAGAGTAGGACTTCGGCAGGTAGTGTAAAAGAATTACAAGTAGGTAAAACCACTATAACAGGCACTAAATTTAGAAGTATGTTAGGGTTGAATTCTACTAATTTTAGTTTTGTGTTTAATAAAGATACTATAGATATAATTTGTAAGGGGTATGGTCATGGAGTTGGTATGAGCCAATGGGGAGCTAATGCTTTTGCGAAGAGTGGAAAGACATATGAGGATATATTAACTCACTATTATAAAGGTATTAATATAAAAAAATATACAGAATTATAGGTAGTGAGGCAATAAAATAAGCTGTTGATTTGGGAAAATCAGCAGCTTATTTTATTTTATCAAAAAATGTAAAAAAATATAGAAATAAATAGAAAAAAAAATATATAAAAAATGTATTTTTTACTATGTACTGGACAAACTACAAAAAGGAGGTGTTTGTATGGAAAAAAAATTCTCTAAAAAATTTTCAAATTTTATTAAAAGGGAGGGATTTTACGTAATACTATTCCTGTGCCTTTGTATACTAGCCACTGTAGCAGTTATGGTATCAAGGAACAATAGAATTAACAAAGACGAGATATCTTCAAATGAGCCTGGTATTGTTAATGAAACAGGAAAAGAAATAGGTGAAATCACAGAAAAACCTTTTGAAGATTTTGATAATGCTCTTCAAGTTAAAAATGATAAAGATGATACAGTGAAAAAAGAAACAGAGACTAAAAAGGAAGAAAATAAAACTGCAGAAGTTTCTACTACAGTAAATACAAAATTTATAAAACCAGTAGAAGGAATTTTGGCAAGAGGTTACTCTGAAGAACCTGTATATTGGAAATCTACTAACAGCCATAGACCTAATTTTGGTATGGATATTAAATGTGAAGTTGGTAAGTCAGTAGTGGCTGTTATGGAAGGTAAAGTAGAGAGCATTGAAACTGATAGCATAGACGGGGTTCAAGTTACTATTAATCATCAAAATGGATTAAAAACTGTATATGCTAATTTAGATCCCAAAGTATCCGTAACCAAGGATCAAACAGTTAAGACAGGAACTAAAATAGGAACTGTTGGGAAAAGCACTGTTAGAGCATCCTATGAAACTTATGGAGATCATTTACATTTTGCAGTAATGAAAAATGAAGAGTTTATAAATCCTGCAAAATATATACAATATTAAAATTAAAGGTGTAGCCATTTTCCTCATATAACATGGGGAAATGGCTTACCAAATGTAATTTAAGGAAATGGTAACGCATATTTATAAATATAGAAGAGTTAAGGAGGTAGCATATTGAAGGACTACATTGAAGAAAGAGTTCTAGAAGTGGCAAATTATATTATAAGTTCAAAAGCTACTATTAGGAAAACTGCAAAGGTATTTGGAGTAAGTAAAAGCACAATTCATAAAGATATGACTGAAAGATTGCCGAAAATAAATCCACAAATTGCTGAAGAAGCAAAAACTATAATGGATTATAATAAATCGGAAAGACATATAAGAGGTGGAAAAGCAACCAAAATGAAGTATAAAGCTATTGAAGGATAGTCACATTCCTATTATAATTAAATTATATTGTTATGGCAAATTTTCAATAATTTTCATTTCAATAAAAGTATAACGAAAGAGTAGGTGTGAATAATAGGGATGTTTTTCTTCAATGTTGGAACCGATATGGGAATAGATTTAGGAACCGCAACAGTATTAGTATTTATTAAAGGAAAAGGTGTTGTATTAAAGGATCCTTCAGTAGTAGCTATAGATAAAAGTAAAAACAAAGTTTTAGCTGTAGGAGAAGAGGCCAGGCAGATGATAGGCAGAACTCCTGGTAACATTGTAGCTATCCGTCCCCTAAAAGATGGGGTCATATCAGATTATGATTTAACAGAAAAAATGCTCAAATATTTTATAAGGAAAGTTTGTGGAAAGAGAAAAATTGTATCCCCGAGAGTAGTTGTGTGTATTCCTACTGAGGCTACAGAGGTAGAAAAGAGAGCTGTAATAGATGCGGCAAAAAATGCAGGAGCAAAAAAGGTGTTTTTAATAGAAGAACCTTTAGCTGCAGCTATTGGAGCGGGCCTTGATATAACTAAAGCAAGTGGAAGTATGGTTATAGATATAGGTGGAGGGACTACAGACATTGCTGTCATATCTTTAGGTGGAATAGTTGTAAGATCCTCTATTAAAATTGCTGGAGATAAATTTGATGAAGCTATTATAAGGTATATAAGAAAAAAACATAAACTTATGATTGGTGAGAGAACAGCAGAAGATCTAAAAATTAATATTGGATCAGCTTATGTGAGGGATGAAGAAGTTACAATGGAGATAAGAGGAAGAGACTTAGTTACAGGACTTCCCAAAAACATAACGGTATCTTCAGAAGAAATGAGAGAAGCTTTAAGTGAACCAGTAACTGCTATAGCAGAATGTACTCATTCAGTTTTAGAAAAGACCCCACCTGAACTAGCGTCAGATATAGCGGACAAAGGAATTGTAATGACAGGAGGAGGAGCTTTATTGCATGGTTTAGATAAACTAATACAAGATATAACTAAAGTTCCTGTTCATGTAGCAGAGGATGCAGTTTCTTGTGTAGCATTAGGCACTGGTAAGGTATTAGATTTTGTGGATAAGCTAGATTCAGGGGGATCAGGAGACGATATAAGTTTAATTGATTAGAGTTGTGCTTAGCAATAAAAAGCAAGGGTGTAAAACCGTTGCTTTTTATTGTTGTCTTATTTACTTATTAGAGAAGTTTAATTGATAACTATGAAATAAGGATTTAGTGATGACTTTAGCTAATTTGAATATTAAATCTAATCTAATCTTATTATTAATAAATATATTATTTTCAGATGAGTCTACTATTCCTATGATTGAGGCATCGCCAACATAAGGGAGAGTTTTACCAACACCTTTACCAGGATGTATAGAATAATCTCTTGCATGCACTTCACCTATATTGTCATGATCTCCTAAACAAGCATCTATAGCTATGATATTTGAATTAGGGTGAGCTAATTTAATATCATCGAGTTTTCTATCGATATTTAAAGCATGAATAGGTTCTGAAATGGTTCCATAAATAGGGAGAGGAAAAAATTCTTCTGTTAAAAATGTGCCTACTAAAGGGCCTAAGCTATCCCCTATACATCTATCAGTACCTATACATACTATAATTGTATTCGAATCCATATAATTACTCATAAAGTCACCTATGTTTAAGTAAGAAAAAGGATCTTTAAAATGAGCTTTAACTTTATTCAATAGCCACACCTCCATAATAATATATATGAGGCATGGTGGACTATTATTAATTTTATTAATTAATACTTACTTTTATCCCAAACATTTAGCTGTTCAATATTCGTTAATGAACCCAATAAATGATCTTTTAATCCGGGAATTTCTTTTTCTAAACTATAGGTTAAGTCTTTTATATACTGCCTTTTTGTAAAACCATTAGCAGGACAAGGGTTTTCAACTATAGGAAAGTTATATTTTTTAGCTGTATTTTTAATATCTAATTCATCTATATATACCATAGGTCTTATTATAGTCACATCTTTTCTACTTAAATAAGTTTTAGGTGAAAAGCTATTTATTCTGCCTTCATAAAACATAGACATTAAAAGGGTTTCTATAGCATCATTTTTATGATGACCTAAAGCAATTTTATTACAACCGAGCTCTTTTGCTTTATCATTTAATATACCCCTTCTTAAATTGGCGCATAGAGAACAAGGGTTTTTTTCTTTTCTTATGTCAAAAACTATTTCTTTAATATTAGATTCTATTATATGAAAAGGAACATCTAACTCTTTGCAAAGTTTTTCTAATGGCGTAAAATCAGCTCCTGTTTTAGGATCTATGGTTATAGCTATTAGTTCAAACTTTTCTGGAGAAAAAGTCCTATATTTACTTAATAAGTGAAGTAAAGTGATACTATCTTTTCCCCCAGATAATCCAACAGCTACTTTATCTCCATTTTCTATTAATTTAAAATCAATTACAGCTCTTCTTAATTTACTTAAAAGTTTTTGCATAATTATCTCCTTAATTGTTTTATAAATATTTATAATAATTACTTGATTCAATAGCATTATAATATAAACTTCAGAACAAATAAAGTGAAAATAATTGAATATAACATATATATTAAATGAAAGATATATAGAGAAATATTGAGGAAATTCAATAAGATTTCAAATAATGATGTATTATGGCGTTTGAATTTTATTTAATAAGAATGTATACTATTCCTTGTTAACGCATTAAGTTAACTGGACAATTTAATTATAAAATGTGCTGGCATGGCTCAATTGGCAGAGCAGCTGACTTGTAATCAGCAGGTTGTAGGTTCAAGTCCTATTGCCAGCTCCATATGTGGAGGAGTTCCCGAGTGGCTAAAGGGGGCAGACTGTAAATCTGTTGGTATATACCTTCGATGGTTCGAATCCGTCCTCCTCCACCATATAAAATTTAATAAGATATGCTGGCATAGCTCAATTGGCAGAGCAGCTGACTTGTAATCAGCAGGTTGTAGGTTCAAGTCCTATTGCCAGCTCCATATGTGGAGGAGTTCCCGAGTGGCTAAAGGGGGCAGACTGTAAATCTGTTGGTATATACCTTCGATGGTTCGAATCCGTCCTCCTCCACCAAAGACACATTTATGTGTCTTTTTTATTTTGTTTAATTGCAAAAGCTATAATTGACATAAACTTTTTATTATGATATAATACTTAGGTAAAATATAATAAAATGCTCTTATCAAGAGAGGTGGAGGGAAAAGGGCCCTGTGAAACCCGGCAACCAGCACTATGTGCTAAGGTGCCAATTCCTGCAGAAGATTTCTGCAAGATAAGAGGAATGGAACGTTATGGTGCCTCTTCTTATTGAAGAGGCTTTATTTTTTTACGAGTTGAAATGGAGGAAAAAAAGATGAGAAAATTGTTTACTTCAGAGTCAGTTACAGAAGGACATCCAGATAAAATATGTGACCAAATATCCGATGCAGTTTTAGATGCAATACTTGAAAAAGATCCAAAAGGAAGAGTTGCTTGTGAAACTACAGTAACTACTGGTATGGTTTTAGTTGTTGGTGAGATAACAACTAACTGTTATGTAGATATCCCTAAAATTGTTAGAGAAACCATCGAAGAAATAGGATATACAAGAGCAAAATATGGTTTTGATAGTGATACATGTGCTGTATTAACATCTATAAATGAACAATCTCCTGACATTGCTATGGGAGTAAATGAATCTTTAGAATCCAAAAAAGGAGAAATGGATAGAGAAGAGGCTATAGGTGCTGGAGACCAAGGTATGATGTTTGGGTTTGCCACAAATGAGACACCAGAATATATGCCAATGCCAATAGCTATGGCTCATAAACTTGCTAGAAAATTATCAGAGGTTAGAAAAGATGGAACATTATCATATTTAAGACCAGATGGTAAAACTCAGGTTACTGTAGAATATGAAGGTGGTAAGCCTGTAAGAATAGATACAATAGTAGTATCTACTCAGCATAGTCCAGAAGTTACTAGAGAAGAAATAGAGAAAGATATACTAGAACATGTAATTAATGAAATTGTTCCAAAGGAATTGTTAGATGAAAATACAAAATACTATATAAACCCAACAGGAAGATTTGTTGTGGGAGGACCACAAGGAGATGCAGGTTTAACAGGTAGAAAAATAATAGTTGACACCTATGGAGGATATGGAAGACATGGTGGTGGAGCTTTCTCAGGAAAGGATCCAACAAAGGTTGATAGATCAGCGGCTTATGCAGCTAGATGGGTGGCTAAGAACTTAGTAGCAGCAGGAGTAGCAGATAAAATAGAAATCCAATTAGCTTATGCTATAGGAGTTGCTAAACCAGTTTCTATAGCTGTTGATACCTTTGAAACAGGAAAAATACCAAACGATAAAATTGTTGAAATAATAAACAAAGTATTCGATTTAAGACCTGCAGCTATAATTAAAAACTTAGATTTAAGAAGACCTATCTACAAGCAAACAGCTGCATATGGACATTTTGGAAGAACAGATTTAAATGTTCCATGGGAAAACTTAGATAAAGTTCAGGATATAAAGAAATATTTATAAAAAGAAAGGTGCTGTCTCAAAATAAAAAGTGAGGCAGCTCACTTTTTACTTTGAGACAGCACTGTTTTCGAAAATTTGATTATATACAGAAAATGCATCTGAAATGTTGAATTGCTCTGTTTGAGGATTCCCTTCTGCATTAGCAGTGACTAAAATATATTCCTTGCCATCTATTTTTGCTAAGCTGGCAAGACATAATTTAGCTTCCTCCGTATAACCAGTTTTCCCACCTTGGATAATACCGTTATTCACCTCTTTTGTACTCATGTGTTTGAACATTGTACTGTGAAAAGTGATTCCATCGGGATGAAGATTAGTTGCTTTCGTCGAATGACGTTTTGAAGTGAATACTTCTCGAAAAGTATCGTTTTGTAATGCATATTCCAGTAGTTTAGCAATATCATTTACAGTGCTATAATGATTCCTGTGATGTAGTCCTGTGGAGTTGGTGAAATGAGTATTTTTCATTCCTAATTCTTTAGCCTTTTCATTCATTAATTTTACATATTTTCTTTCTGAACCTGCGATTGCATCCGCTAATCCTATACAACTTTCTGCACCAGAGGGTAATAATACTCCATAAATCAAATCTATTGCTTCTACCTTTTCATTGGGTAAAAAACCTGCCATAGAAGCACCTTCAGAATACAATTTCTTAAATATATTCTCTGGCAGATAAATCATTTCGTGTAAATCTGGAAGATTTTCAATTGCCACTATTGCTGTCATAATTTTTGTAAGGGATGCTGGGTAGATTCTTTCATCAGATGATTTATCTAATAATATCTGATTATCATCTAAATTAATTAGAATGGCGTTTGAGCTATATAAATTATTAGCTACAATCTGATTAATTCCATCCCCAACTATTACTTTTGAAGATTTTACAGATAATCCTGTTTTTGCGTTGATTTTATTTATTAGATAATTTGACAAAAATAAAGTTGTGAGGCATACTGCGCATATGCATAGTATTGAGCGAACACCTTTTATCTTCCTCTTTTTTCTTTTGTATTTTTGTCTATATGCTGTCATTAAATACTCCTCCTTAAATATGAATTCCAATATTGCCTTACAACATAATTCTAATAAAATTGAACATTCTTTGTGTAAACAACGACTTATAGACCTATTAAGATTTTCTTAAGGACTGCTTAATAATTTCAGGATTTTAAAAATCATAAAAATAAAAACACCATTCCTTCATGAATTTTACATCATAAAGGAATGGTGCTTTCTAGAATCTTAAATATTCCATACTTATCCATATTTAAGACTCTAAAACTTAATTCCCTTTTTTATAGATTTTGTAGGACATATTTTTACACATTCACCACATCTAATGCATTCAGAGCTGTTAGGATTTCTGTAAATTTCTATATTCATTTTACACTTATGTGTGCAAGCATTACAGCTTGTACATTTATTTTTGTCTATTTCATATTTATAAAAACTTACTTTATTAAATAATGAGTAAAATGCTCCTAATGGACATATATATCTACAAAATGGTCTGTATATAAATATTGATGATATAATAATGACAATTAGTAAGAACATTTTCCAGGCAAATAAATATCCTATAGCTCCCCTTAAAGATTTATTTAGTGAAATTAATGGTATTCCACCCTCTAGTGTGCCAGCAGGGCATATGTATTGACAAAAATATGGAGGACTTATTCCAAATTCATTTACTAAAAATATAGGTAATACTATAACAAATAATGCTAATATGATATATTTTAAATATTTAAGTACAGTATCTACTTTTTTATTTACATTAATTTTTTTAGAGGGTATCTTATGTAGTAAATCCTGAATAAGGCCAAAGGGACATAACCACCCGCATATAAATCTGCCAAATATAACACCAAATAAAGACATAAATCCAACTACATATAATGAAAAATTATATTTTATAGTTCCAATAACAGCTTGTAAAGAACCTATTGGACAAGAGCCCAGAGCTCCAGGACAAGAATAACAGTTTAGACCTGGAACACAAATTCTTTTAGTATTTCCTTTAAATATATTACCTCTTAAAAAGCCATTTATATTTGCATTTGTCGTTATAGTTACAATAATTTGTGTTATTCTTCTTTTATCCAATTCCTATGCACTCCAGACATATGTTTATTGCTTTTTTTAATACAATTCTTACTTCATTTCTATATATACCAGTGAAAATAAATACAATACTTGTAATTAATATCCCATATTTTACGAATACTTCTTTCCTATTGAATTTATCTATATTCATAAATTCCACGCCCTTAATATATAATTTCTTAAATAATCATAAATAAAATCTTCACTATTGCTGATGTATAGGCATCAGTTATATATCCCACCTATTATAAGATGAGGTATATAATTTGTTATTTTATACTTTTTAATCTATCTTGAATTTCTTTCATATATTCATCTTTGTTCTTAGAACCTACTACAAACTCTCCAATGATATTTCCTTCACTGTCAACAAAGAATGTAGTTGGAACTCCTGAAACATCGTTTAATATATTATTCATAATCTTTTCATCTGGAATAATATTAGCAAACGTCACACCTTTTTTTGATAAAATGTTCTTAGCTAATTCTTCATTGTCTACATCCGGTGTATCTGAAACAAGACCAATCACATTAATATTCTCATCTTTGACTTCTTCATAAAGCTTTTGAATGTCAGGCATTTCTGCTATACATGGACTACAATATGTTGCCCATATATTTACCATAGTAAGTTTACTATCTTTAAAAATATTGCTATCTATTTCTTTACCATCTAAAGTTTTAGTTTTAAATTCAAATTTCTTATGTTTACTTAATTTTTCTTGTTCCGTTACTGGTTTAAATGTTTTAATTAAGCTTTTAAAATTTTTAATTTCTCCATGTACTTCTTCATAATCTTTCTTAGATTTTTCTGATAAACCATTAGTATTAGGCTTATTATTATATAACAAGTAAAATTCAAGATTACCTTCTTTACCTATTAAGTCCTTATTTTCATATTTTGAAAATAAATCTTTTTGAACTTTGCCTTCTTTTTTACTCTTATCTATACTTACTACAGTACATAATTCTTTAAATTCATTAGTTAAATCCATAATTTCTGCTGCAGCTTTTTTAATTTTCTCTTTATCTGTTTCTGGAATTTTCGATGCCTCCTCATTTAGCTTTCGCGCCTTTTCCATAGTCTCGTCAAGTATAAAACTAACGATTACTTGACCTTCTATATTTTCTTCTGGTGCTGTTGCATATGCATCTATATTTTCTGCTTTATTCTTCCACTTATTAGGTAAGCTAAATTCAATTCCTAAATCTTCAAACCTTCTTGCCGTATCATCTTGTGCGGTTTCTGTTTTATTAGTTTCATTTTTAGTTTGTTTTGAATTTTCTTCTGTAGATTTATTACATGCTACTATAGATATGCAAAGTATTACTGATACTAAAATCGTTAAAAATTTTCTTTTCACAATTAATTCTCCTTTATTTTTATATTGTATTTGTATACTTTAATTGCAAATTTATTAATTAACTATTGGCTGTGCCGGCAATAATTATAGTTTATAGAAAATGAGGAAAAACTTTGTATATATCTACTTATTAATATCTTAAGAATTACTTATGGAGCGCTTAATATTTTTGGTAGGTATTATTTTAGAAAATTTTATTATAGACAGTAAATTCATCGAAACTATATTTTAAATTTTAAAATATAGTAAAAATATAAAAACACCATTCCTCTATGAACTTTTATATCATAAAGGAATAGTGTTTTTTAGTTGTTGATTATTCCTGGTATTTTTATGTGAAATATGGTATAACCATCTTTGCTTTCTGCATAAATTTCACCTTCGTGTAAAATTACAATTTCTTTAGCAATAGCAAGACCTAGCCCTGCATTACCGGTGCCTGTTCCCCTAGATTCATCCAGCCTGAAAAATTTTTCGAATATGCTGTTTAGTTTTTGTGGAGGAATAGTTTTACCATAGTTTTCAAAAGTTATAATGGCATTCTGAGATTGAATATGAACACTTATTGTGATTTTACTATTTTCATTACCATATGCAATTGCATTCTTAAACACATTATTGAATACTCGCGCCAACTTATCTGGATCACCAAAAAACATAATAATATCTTCTGCCTCTACCATAACCTCTTGCTTTTTTTCGGAAAGCATTGGATAAAATTCATCTGCCATTTGAAATAACATATAGGATAGATTAAAGTCTTTTTTTTCTAATACAATGGTTTGGAGATTATATCTAGTAATTTCAAAAAATTCGTTGATAAGCTTTTCAAGTCGATTTGCTTTTTCTAAAGTAAGATCCATATATTTTGCTCTTTGTTCAATGGGCATATCTGGTACTTCTGACATTAAATCTAAGTATCCGATAACTGAAGTAAGAGGAGTCTTTATATCATGAGCAAGGTAAACAACTAAATCATTCTTTCTTTGCTCTGCCTGTTTTGCATCTCGTTCTCTTTTTTCTAGAATATGTTTGAACATATTTAATTTGGTTTCCATAAAGTTTAGTTCTGGGGATAGTTCAATTTCCTTATTTGAACCTGTCATTAAGTCATCCATACCTCTATCAATTTCATCAAAGTACTTTGTAACCCAAGACATAGCAAATTGAAAAATAACTAAGAAAAAAATGACGCTTGAAATTAACATAATTTTATCTATGTTATTGCGGAATACATATTGGTGAATAATCACTGCATCTGACTCAGATAAATAAAATGTATTTTGCAGGAATCGGACAATCCAATTGCCAAAACGACCTCGTAATAAGGAGCTTAATAACCCTAAAAATCCAATGCTTGCTAAAATAAGTATTAATACTCTAAAAAATATTTTTCGTTTAAATGATAAATAATCATTTCTTCTAGTTCTATTAGTTTTCAATTTTATAACCAACCCCCCATACGGTTTTGATATATTTAGGATTTTCGGCTGAATCATTCATCTTTTCTCTCAAGTGTCTAATGTGAACCATAATAGTGTTGTTGCTGTTGCTAAAGTATTTATCTCCCCAAACCTCATGGAATAACCTATCAGAGCTTACGACTTGACCTTTGTTTTCACACAAAACCCATAGAATTGAAAATTCTGTAGGAGTCAAAGATAGCGGTTTTTCATTTAAAAAACATTCATGAGTATTTTTGTCTACTACCAGCCCTCCTATGGAGATCAGGTCTTCTTTTTGAGACTTGTTTAATTGGTTATATTTCGTGAACCTTCTTAATTGTGCCTTTACTCGTGCCACTAGCTCTAGTGGTCGAAATGGCTTTGTAATATAATCATCTGCACCTAATGTTAAACCTGTAATCTTATCCACTTCTTCATCTTTTGCAGTCAACATAATAATTGGAAAGTTATAAGAATCTCTTATTTTTTTGCAAATAGAAAATCCGTCTATATCTGGGAGCATGACATCTAAAATAGCCATACCTAAATCTTCGGTTTCTATAACTTTCATTGCTTCTGCTCCTGTATGACATTTGAAAACTATGAAATTTTCGTTTTCTAGGTACAATTCTATTAAATTAGCGATTGCTTTTTCATCCTCAACTACTAAAATTTTAGTATACATATATCCACCTTCTTTTTATTTTTATTGAATTATCTTTTTTGCGCCTACTAAATTTAAAGAGTCTAATTATCTATCTAAGTTTTATTCTTGAGTACTTATTATTGCATATATAAATATCAGAATTAAAATGTTATTTTATATCAATTTATATCATTATAGTAAATTAAACAATTACTTCAGTCAATATATCTACTATATAAATAGCTTACTTACATTGGTTTAGGAAAGATTAAATATCGAACTATAAGAGGCAGTTTACTTTGTTATCTTATATATTTAGTAATACACTTATGTAATAATTGTTACATAAATGGAAAAAATTAGATAAACAGTGATTATTGTGGTTTTTATTTTATAGGTAGTCAATAATATTAACGATGTAAAATATTATGTTATAATGTATTCATATAAAGTAAAATTTAGTGTGGCTTAAGCAAAGAACCCCAATGGGGTACTAGTGACGGTTAGCTATAGGATAAAAGAGTAGGAGAGGTTTTATGGCAGAAGTACAAGTAACTGTAGATTCTATCATATTTAAAAATGATGATAATGGATATGTAGTAGCTAGGGTGAAAGAAAAAAATAAAATAATAACTATAACAGGATGCATACCTTATATAATGGAGGGACAAGATTTGAGCTTAGTTGGGGAATGGGTTACGCATCCTCAATTTGGAGAGCAATTTAGAGTTGATATTTGTGAGGAAACTTTGCCAAGTACTATAAAAGGTATAGAAAGATATTTAGCTTCAGGAATAATATCTGGAATAGGACCTGTTACTGCCAAAAAAATAGTGGAAGCCTTTGGAGAATCTGCTTTTGATGTATTGGAGAACGATATTGAAAGACTAAAAGAGATTGAAGGTATAGGAGAGAAAAAAATAGCCATTATTTATAAATCCTACGGCAAACAAAAAGAGTTGAAAAATATAATGATGTTTTTTCAAAATTACGGAGTAACTACTAATCAATGTTTAAAAATATATAAAAGATTTAAGGGGGACTCTATAAGAATAGTTAAGGAGAATCCATATATTTTAACAGAAGAAATATCAGGTTTTGGATTTAAAACTGCGGATAAAATTGCAAGAAATTTGGGAATTGAGCTTAGTTCCCCTTTCAGGGTAGGCTGCGGAATAAAATATATAATAAATCAGTTTTGTGGTTTAGGTCATACATGCATGCCCATGGATAGGCTTATTAAAGAAGGAATAAATATACTAGGGGTTAGTGAAGAACTTCTCAAAGAAAGTTTGATATATAATGCTTATGAAGGCAAAATTAAAATAGAGGAGTGCAATGGAGAACAGTATGTATTTACAATACCTTATTATTACTGTGAGTTAGGTATAACAAAAAAAATTATTACACTTTCTCTAGGGAATTTTAATAAACTAGAAATAGATATAGATAAAGAAATAAATGAGTTTGAAGAAAATAACCATATTAAATTTGCCCCTTCTCAAAGGGAAGCTATAAAGGGTGCATTATTAAATGGCATTGAAATAATTACTGGAGGCCCTGGCACGGGAAAAACCACAATAATAAACTGCATAAGTCAGATATTTGAAAAGTATGGAATGAGTGTGTTTATGGCTGCCCCTACTGGAAGAGCAGCAAAAAGAATGGGAGAGGCTACGGGGAAAGAGGCTAAAACAATACATCGATTGCTAGAAATGGGAATGGGGGAAGATGATGAAGAACTATTCTCTAAAACTGAAGAAACTCCTTTAGAGTGCGATGTTATAATCGTTGATGAAGCTTCAATGATAGATATAGTTCTCATGCATAATTTATTAAAAGCAGTGCCACTAGGTACAAGATTGATAATTGTTGGAGATGTGGATCAGCTTCCATCTGTTGGGCCAGGTAACGTGCTAAGAGATTTAATTGAAAGCAATTGTGTGAAAGTAGTAAGGTTAAAAGATATATTTAGACAATCTTCAAAGAGTATGATAGCCTTAAATGCTCATAAAATTAACAATGGTGAAATTCCTATTTTGAATGAAAAAGATAAGGATTTCTATTTTATAAATAGTGAGGATAGCTCAAAAATTTTAGATACAGTAATTAGCTTAATAGATAAAAGATTGCCGAAATTTAACAAGGATTGGGATAAACTAAAGCATATCCAAATATTAAGCCCTATGAGAAAAGGCACGCTTGGAGTAGATAATTTGAACGAAAAACTTAAAGATGTGCTAAATCCTAAGTCAAGTGATAAAAAAGAGAAGCAATTTAGAGAAGTTTTATTTAGAACTGGGGATAAGGTAATGCAGATCAAGAACAACTACTCTTTAAAGTGGAAAAGAGTAGCTGGTATAGGTGAAAATGAGGGGCTAGGTATATTTAATGGTGATATGGGATATATAAAAGATATAGATGAAGAGAATGATACATTGACAGTGGTATTTGATGAGGAAAGAAAGGTGGTTTATGAAAGTATCTACCTTGATGAACTAGAATTAGCATATGCTATAACTATACATAAAAGTCAAGGAAGTGAATTCCCGGTGATAATTATTCCTGCTTTTATGGGGCCGCCATTGCTTATGAATAGAAACCTATTATACACTGGCATAACTCGTGCTAAAAGTTTGGTTGTAATAGTAGGATCTTTAAAATCTATAAAATTTATGATTGATAATAATAAGAGTTTCGAAAGATACTCGCTTTTAAAATGGAGAATAGAAAACATTATGAATGCTGCTAATTAAAACATAATGATATTGGAGTGTAGGACTTATGTTTATGAGTAAAGTTATGAAATTAAATTCTGAAGAGGAGAGACTAGAAAGTCAAATTTTAAATTGGTTATATTCAGGAGAGCAATTTTTAAACATAGTAACTGTACCCAACAATTCCTCATATTTATTAACTAAAGTTATAGGAGATTATTTAAGATTAAATAACAAAGTTCTCTATATAACAAATGAGGAAGAGGAATATATTGATGTGCTCAGAAATTTTAAAAAAAGAGCTCTTCCTAGAAGCTATGCTTATTTTAAAAATCCATCCATAGAACTAGACAGAAATTTAATAGTATGCAATTACGATAATGCCTTAAAACTAAAAAATAAATTTGATATAGTAATCTACGATGATATAAGAAGTTTGCCTATTTATAGCAAATACGAAATTATAGATATAATGGCAAAATGTTGTAAAGAGAATGGTAAGCTTATATCTTATTCAGTTGAAGCTTTGTTTAATAAAAAAAGAGAAATATATTTTCCGATTTTAGAGAACAGATTACCATTAGTAGAGCCGAGAATTATAACTACAAAAATAGATTTAAATTTAGATATACCATATACAATTTATGAGTATTTAAAATGGTGGCTTCATAGTGATAAAAAGATTATTTTATATGTTCCAGATGAAGAGCATATATTTAATGTATTTCAGTACATTAATAAATACTGTAAGGAACTAACAAATAATATAGTTTGCTATTATAAAAATAAAAATTCTGAAAGAATATTGTTGGATTTTAAAAAATGTAAATCAGGTATATTAATAACAAATGATTTAAAAGAGAGAGCCTTTAGACTTTATCCTAGCAAAGATATTAATGAAATGGTGTTTTTTGCTGATAATCATGTATTTGATTATAAAAAATTAGTTTATTTTTGCGGGGCAGAAGCTTTAAATAAAAATAGAATACCCAGAGAACTCCTATTTATAGCAAATGAAGAAAATGAACAAATGTATAAGGCTAAAAATATGGTAAGGAAATTTAATAGAGAAGCATGGGAAATGGGATTATTAAGTATTTAAAGAATATAGTAGATGCAGTATTATCCATAATATATAGTGAAAGAAATGAATGCCCATTATGTAAAGTTTATATGGAAGAGAGCTTTCTTTGTCAGAGATGTTTAAATAAGATTAATTTTATTAAAGATTCATTCGAGATTAAGAGAGAGGATTACCTCTTTAAATGTTATAGTTTAGCAAGTTATTCAGATAATATGTCAGATATGGTAATAAGGTTAAAATATAAAAAAGATTTTCAATGTGGTGAAGTATTAGGCCACTTGCTGAGCAAGAAAATAATAGAAAGTGGAATTCATGCTCATTATTTAACCTTTGTCCCAATGACTAAAAAAGCTATTAAAAAAAGAGGGTATAATCAAAGTGAATATTTAGCTAAGGTAGTAGGTAAATATTTAGATATACCAGTTATTGAATCTCTTGGTAAAACTAAGGATACCTTAGATCAAATAGGATTAAATAGTAGTGAGCGGTGGAACAATGTTCATGATTCCTTTTATATATATAATAAAAACAAAATAAATAATAAAAAAATAATATTAATCGATGATGTAATTACAACTGGAGCTACAGCATATAATTGTGCAAAAGAACTTATGAATAATGGAGCGAAAGAAATAAATATCTTGACTGTAGCGAAAAGTAATGTATAATTTTAATATATTGAGTTAGGTTTGTGATTGAAAGTCGATGCCAGTCGCAGGCGAAACGATCCACGTAAGTTAAATAAAATGTTTAATGAGCATGGTGCGGCTTAGAAGTAAGTCCTGCCGTTATAATTTATTGACGAGAGGGCCAGTAGTGAGAGGTTAATTCCCGGTAGCGAAAACTCCAGCAGGCGGGTGTGGGGTCAAAGATCAGGTCAACTAACTTGATAAAAAGAGTTCTTATTTTAGGATAAGAACTCTTTTTTATATATAAAGCAATATAGCAATTTAGTGATAGTTTAAGGAATAGTTAATATGAGAGGGTTTATTATATTTAATATTTTGTAAATTTAGATAATTTAACTTGTAATTTGTATTCAACAGTATTAAAATAAAGGTAACAAAACAAACATTACTCTTTTATAAGAGTAGAGAGGGGCTGAATGTATGAAAATTATAGTAAATGGCAAGAATATTGAAATTACAAATGCATTAAGAAATGTAGTTGAAAAGAAATTAGATAAATTAGATAAGTACTTTAGTCCAAATGTAGAAGCTCATGCTACATTGAGCGTACAAAAAAATAGGCAAATAATAGAAGTAACAATTCCTTTCAATGGAGTAATCTTGAGAGGGGAAGAAGCAACTGAAGATATGTACGCTTCAATTGATTTAGTAGTGGATAAACTAGAGAGACAGATAAGAAAGCAAAAAACTAAACTTCAAAAAAGACTTTATGGCGATTCGCTTAGATTCCAATCTATACCTGATGAAGAAGATAAAGATACACATGAGCCTAAAATAGTAAAAACAAAAAAATTTGCTGTAAAGCCAATGTCAGATGAAGAAGCTTTGCTTCAAATGGAACTTCTAGGACATAATTTCTTTGTTTATGAAAGTGCAGATACTGGCGATGTAAATGTAATTTATAAAAGAAAAGATGGAAATTATGGACTTATCGAACCAGAATTTGAATAATTAACATAATATATAAAAGAGGAGACTATGTCTCCTCTTTTAAGTTCAGCCAATAAGATAGATTATCTAAGTTTTCTGCAACAATATCTACATCATAGGGTGATTTTATATATTCTTCGAGATCTAGTCTATCTTTTAAAACTAATGCAATTTTGCATCCATTCTTTTGTGACTCCAGATTATCATTTCGAAATTTAGAAGTTACCAGTATAGTATCTTTGGTATCTATATTAAATTTTTTAAATAGATAAGTCGTATTATAGTAAGGAGGAGAGTCAGGTATTATTAATCTATTTTTATAGAAGGTTTTAATGTATTTTAAATTGCAATTATCATTACATGTTATACAAGTGTCAAATCTATTAGTACATAAGTTTGAAGAAAATATTAATGGAATATTAAAATTATTTATTGTAGTCATATCTTTTTTTGATATTTCATTAGTACTAATTATAATTAAGTTTGGATCTATAAAATCTATTTTAATATTACATAAATAAAAGTCATGAAAATCCATTGTATAGCTTATAGGATAAATATTTGTCTTACTATAAATACTTTTGCAATAATCTAATAACAGGTAAGATGGAGTTAAAATATTATAAAAGTTACATTTTATATCCAGATTATTTATGGTTGAGTAGAGACTTTGCCTGCTAACATCGCAGTTATATGTAGCAAAATATCTTTTGTTTATTGGGATTTTATTAATAAATTTAATCCATTCCTTCCTCTCTTGAGGAGAATTATATAAAAAATCTTCAATTATAAACAAGTAATTTTTATACTTGGATATCATAAAATCACTCCCAAATCGTTATAGTTTTATTATAATAGGAAAAAGTTACTATTGTAAAATAATATTTAACAATTTGTGTATTAACTCTATATTAAGTTGAACGCATATAAATTAGATGGTATAATCTATAAAGATAAGGATAATTAGAAATTTGAGATAGTGAGGATGAAAAAGATGAGGTTATTTGAGAAAATATTCGGCACATATAGTGATAGAGAATTAAAGAGAATAATCCCTATGGTAGATAAAATAGATGCTTTAGACTCAAAAATGCAAGGGCTTACTGATGAAGAATTAAGAGCAAAAACAGACGAGTTTAAAGATAGATTAGCTAAGGGAGAAACTTTAGATGATATTTTAATAGAAGCTTTTGCAGTAGTTAGAGAAGCTTCATGGAGAGTTATAGGATTAAAACATTACAGAGAGCAGCTAATGGGAGGTATAGTTCTTCACCAGGGAAGAATTGCAGAAATGAAGACTGGTGAAGGTAAGACATTAGTTGCTACTTTGCCGTCTTATTTAAATGGACTTTCAGGTAATGGAGTACATATAGTTACAGTTAACGACTACTTGGCTAAAAGAGATAGTGAGCTTATGGGCCCTATTCATGAGTTTTTAGGATTAAAGGTAGGCGTTATTCTTCATGAATTAGAGCAAGGAGAAAGGCAGCAAGCTTATAATTGTGATATAACCTATGGTACAAATAGTGAGTTTGGTTTCGATTACTTAAGAGACAACATGGTAATATATAAAGAAGAAAAAGTTCAAAGGGGTTTAAATTTTGCTATAGTAGACGAAGTTGACTCCATATTGATAGATGAAGCTAGAACTCCTCTTATAATATCTGGTCAAGGAGAAAAGTCTACAGAGTTTTATAGAGTAGCAGATTATTTTGCTAAGTCTCTTATGAAGGATAAAGATTTCACAGTGGATGAAAAAGCCAATGCAGTGTTATTAACAGACGACGGTGTAGTTAAGGCAGAAGAATTCTTTAAATTAGAAAACTATGCAGATTCAGATAATATGGAAGTACAACATCACGTAGTTCAAGCGCTAAAAGCTAACTATATGATGAAAGTAGATAAAGACTACATTGTAAGAGATGGCGAAATAATGATAGTAGATGAGTTTACAGGTAGAGTTATGGATGGAAGAAGATATAGCGACGGACTTCACCAAGCTATAGAAGCTAAAGAAGGAGTTAAGGTAGAAAGAGAATCTAAGACATTAGCAACAATAACTTACCAAAATTACTTTAGAATGTTTAATAAGCTGTCAGGTATGACAGGTACAGCATTAACAGAAGAAAATGAATTTAGAGAAATATACGGTTTAGACGTAATTTTAGTACCGACTCACAAACCAGTTGTAAGAAAAGACCAACCAGACTTAGTTTACAAGACAGCTAAGGGTAAATACAAAGCTATAGTAGAAGAGATAGCAGAGACTAATAAAAACGGTCAACCAGTTCTTGTAGGTACTGTAAGCATTGAGAAATCAGAATTAATATCTGACATGCTAAAGAAAAAGGGAGTTAAGCATCAGGTGTTAAATGCTAAATATCATGAAAAAGAAGCAGAAATAGTTTCTCGTGCTGGTGAATATGGAGCAGTAACCATAGCTACTAATATGGCGGGACGTGGTACTGACATTAAACTAGGTGATGGCGTAGTAGAAGTAGGCGGTCTTAAGATCATAGGTACAGAAAGACATGAATCAAGAAGAATTGATAATCAGTTAAGAGGACGTTCAGGACGTCAAGGAGACCCAGGGGAATCAAGATTTTATGTTTCACTAGAAGATGATTTAATGAGAATATTCGGTTCTGATAAATTACAAGGAGTAGTTGAAAAATTAGGCCTTGGTGATGATGAAGCCATAGAAAGTAAGATGGTTAGTAGTGCCATAGAAAATGCTCAAAAGAAAGTTGAAGGTAATAACTTCGATATCAGAAAGACATTAATACAGTATGACGACGTAATAAATCAGCAAAGAGAGATAATCTACAAACAAAGGTCTCAAGTTCTTGAAGGAGAAGATTTAAAAGAACAAGTTCAAGATATGATAAGAGATTCAGTATACTCTGTTATAGATTCACATATTTCTGGAGTACAAGAAGAGTTTGAAAATGAATTGACAAACTTGATAAATTATTTAGAAGATATGTACCTTCCAAAGGATTATGTAACAGTAGAACAGTTATCTGGGTTAACAAATACGGAAATAAAAGAAAAATTGCTTACTATAGCTCAGAATATGTATATGGATAAAGAAGAAGATTTTGGTCTTGAGCAAATGAGAGAGATTGAAAGAGTTATACTTCTAAGAGTTGTTGATACAAAATGGATGGATCACATAGATAATATGGATCATTTAAAACAAGGTATAGGTCTTAGAGCATATAAGCAGCAAGATCCTGTTCAGGCTTATCAATTTGAAGGAAGCCAGATGTTCGATGAAATGATTTATAACATAAAGGTAGACACAATAAAATATCTTTTCAGAGTTCAAATACAAGCTGCTCCAGAAAGAGAAAGAGTAGCTAAAGAAACAGCTACCAACCAAGGTGGAGATGATTCAGTTAAAAGAGAACCTATAAGAAAAGAAAATAAAATCGGTAGAAATGAACCATGTACTTGTGGTAGTGGAAGAAAATATAAAAATTGTTGTGGAAGAGAAGCTTAATAGGAGTTGAGTGCGGATGTTTTTAGAATTAGATTCAACAATAGATGAATTAAATTCTTTTGAATTAAACCTTAAAGAAATAGGGGATTCACTTTGACTTAGATAAAATTAAGTTAAGAATGGATGAATTGCAAAATAAAATGGGAGAAGCAGACTTCTGGAGTGATTTGAAAAGAGCTCAAGAAATTACTCAAGAAGAAAAGTTTCTCAAAGCAAGGTATGAAAGATTCAAGGATTTTCAGTGTAGAGTAGAAGATGCAAGGATTCTTTGTGATTTAATTAGAGAGGAAGAGGACTCTTCTTCTCTAAAAGAACTGCTAAATGAAGTAAAAGAATTAGGAGCGAGTATAGAAACTTTTAGAATTGAAATCCTCTTAAGTGGCGAGTATGATAGAAATGATGCTATAATAACTCTTCACTCAGGGGTTGGAGGTACAGATGCTCAGGATTGGACTGAAATGCTTTTAAGAATGTATACTAGATGGTCTGATAAGAAAGGGTATAAAGTAGAGACATTAGACTTACTTCCAGGAGATGAAGCAGGAATAAAGAGTGTTACTTTAAAAGTTAGCGGAGATTTTGCATATGGATATCTAAAAGCAGAGAAGGGTATTCATAGACTTGTAAGGATTTCACCATTTAATGCTAATGGGAAAAGACAAACCTCATTTTCTTCACTAGAAGTATTGCCAGAACTTACTGAAGGTCAAGATATAGAAATAAGGCCTGAAGATTTAAAAGTAGATACCTATAGGGCAGGAGGAGCTGGAGGACAGCATGTTAATAAAACAGAATCTGCTGTTAGAATAACTCATATACCAACAGGTATAGTTGTTCAATGTCAAAATGAAAGAAGCCAGCATTCAAATAGGGACTCTGCCTTAAAAATGCTTAAAGCGAAATTAGTTCAATTAAAAGAAGAAGCTCATAAGGAAAAAATAGAAGATTTAACTGGAGAGCTTAAAGATATGGGATGGGGAAGTCAAATACGTTCTTATGTATTTCACCCATATAACTTAGTTAAAGACCATAGAACTGGAGCTGAAACCAGTAATTTAACAGCGGTTATGGATGGGGATATAGACTTATTCATAAACCAATATTTAAAGGGAATATAAAGGAAAATCCCCATTATATATGGGGATTTTTTGACCACTTTATTCTTTCTAAACTAAATAGGATTATTGAAAATGTTAATGAAATTAACGTTATAATTTTATTATATATTATAAGAGGATTATTGGCAAAAGCATGTTTAATCAGCTCTTTAGATGCAACTTTAAAGCATCTATTAATGGACTTATCACTTATAAATTCAGGTTTGTCGTTTGGAGTATGAATTCTACTTAAATCATTGTCAATAAAAGTTATTGCCTCTATATTTGCATTTCTAAAAGCTTCATGGTCACTAGAATCTTGAAATAAATAATTAAAATATATGTTCTCTTTTATACATGCTGAGGCAGCAGATTTAATAAGTGGAGAGTTTACAGAATCTTTTTCTCCACCCATTATGCACAATGGTGCAGGATTATTAGTACCAATCATGTCAAAATTAAATACCTTACTGTCTTTTAATAAATCGCCATAGTCTTTAACAAATTCTCTAGCACCCAAGCATCCAAACTCTTCTGCATTAAAACCTATAAATAAGATATTTTTTTCTGGTTGTCCTAGAGAAGATATATACCTGCTCATTTCCATGATAAAAGCAATACCAGAGGCATTATCAAGGGCACCAGCATATAAGGTGTTATCTAAATCCGTTCCTAGGTGATCAAAATGAGCAGATACTACTATAGGCGAAGAACTTTGGTCCTTACCAGGTATTAGTCCTACCACATTACTTACAGTGGTTTTATTTATTTCATAAGGAATGTAGCAATGGATTTTATATCCGTCTTTTAAGTAATTTTCAATTTGTTTTTTAGTATTACTTGTTATCATCAAATAAAGATCCATTGAAGATTCAGGTAAAAATGAACTTCGAAATTCCATGCTGTCATTTTCAGCTACATATAAAAACACAGTACCTTTATCAGTACCAACAGCAATGAATTCTTTATTTAAAGACACATTATTGTTTTTATCAAAAATAATATCATTTACTTTGAAGTTTATCATATCTTCTTTATAGTCTTTATAATACTGAAATTCTTTAATTACTTGATTATTTTCATCTAATACTCTCAAATAAGGAGTATCATTCAGTTTTTGGGGATAATAAGTAGTAAAATTATGATAATAACTATTATTAAACGGGAGTAAATTATTACTTTCAAATTTTTCTTTTACAAAGTTTGCAACCTGTATATTTTCTACAGTGCCTGCTAATCTTCCTTTTAGTTCCTCTGATGAAAGGTATTGTATATCATTTTTAACATTATTAGTATCAAAATTTTCTGTTCTCATATATACTCCAAATGAGAAAAAGAAAATAATTAAAAATAGGGTAGCTAAAAATCTAGAAATTTTCTTAGGCATAAATAACTCCTTATAAAAAATAGTGTCTTATAAAATATATTATATTGGAAAAAAATATATAACTGTTGTAAAATAAATTTGAATTAGTTTTAATGGAGGTAGCTATGAAAAGTATTATAGAACAATTATCTAAAGAGTTAAATATAAGTTTAAATAAGGTAAATAGCGTTATAGAATTGTTAGATCAAGGAAATACAATTCCTTTTATCGCTAGATATAGAAAGGAAGCTACGGGAGGGCTTACAGACGTAACTTTAAGAGAATTAAGTGAGAGATTATCTTATTTAAGAAATCTTGAAAGTAGAAAAGATGATGTAGTTAGAATAATAGAAGAGCAAGGAAAGCTTACAGAAGAGCTAAAAAGAAAAATATTAACCAGCGAAACCATAACAGAAGTGGAGGACTTATATAGACCTTATAGGCCTAAAAAGAGAACAAGAGCTACAATTGCAACTGAAAAAGGATTAGAACCTTTAGCACAAATAATAATTAGTGGAAATTTTAAAGGAAACATAAATGAGGAAGCTTCCCAATACATAAATGAGGAAAAAGAAGTAAATTCTTATGAAGAAGCTCTAGGGGGAGCTATGGATATAATTAGTGAAATAATATCTGATGACGCTGAATATAGAAAATGGATTAGAATGTACGTTAATAAAGAAGGAGTAATAGAAACAAAGGGTGAGAGCAACGAACCTACACCATATGAAATGTATTATAACTATACAGAAGCTGTAAAATCAATACCTTCTCATAGGATATTAGCTATAAACAGAGGGGAAAAGGAAAAAATACTCTCAGTAAAAATAACTGTTAATATGGATAAGATTATCGATTATTTAAAAGCTAAAATATTAAAAGATAATGAAGTTACGGATACATATTTAGAAAAGAGTATAGCGGACTCTTTAAAGAGGTTGATTTACCCTTCCATAGAAAGAGAAATAAAAAGCGAACTTACAGACAGGGCAGAAGAAGGAGCTATAGATATATTTAAAGCTAATTTAAATGCTCTCCTTATGCAAGCACCTATAAAAGGAAAAGTGGTTTTAGGATATGACCCTGGATTTAGAACGGGATGTAAAATAGCAGTACTAGATGACACAGGAAAACTAATGAGTACAGCTACCATTTATCCAACGGTGCCTCAGAGAGATGTTGATGGAGCTATAAAAGTTTTAAAAGAATTAGTATATAAACATAATATAGATGTAATATCCCTAGGAAACGGTACTGCAAGTAGGGAATCAGAGGAAGTTGTTGAAAGGCTTATACGAGAAGTAAAAGAAGAAAAAGGCAAGGATCTATTCTATGTTATAGTATCAGAAGCTGGAGCATCAGTTTACTCTGCTTCTGAATTAGCTGTCAAGGAATACCCAGACATTGATGTATCAATTAGAGGAGCTATATCAATAGGTCGAAGATTACAAGATCCATTATCAGAGTTAGTAAAAATAGATCCTAAGTCCATAGGAGTTGGACAATATCAACATGATGTAACGCCTAAAAAATTAGATGAGTCTTTAAAAGGTGTAGTAGAAGATTGCGTAAATACAGTGGGGGTAGATTTAAATATAGCCACTCCTGCATTGCTGTCTTATATTTCGGGAATAAATTCTGCTATAGCTCAAAATATTGTAACATATAGAGAAGAAAAGGGTAAGTTTAGTAATAGAAAAGAACTTTTAAAGGTTAAAAGATTAGGGGAAAAAGCTTTTGAGCAGTGTGCAGGATTTTTAAGAGTTATGGAAAGCAATGAGCATTTAGATAATACATCAGTGCACCCTGAGTCCTATAATGCTGCAAAAAAACTTTTAAGTACTCTTGGATACAGTATTGAAGATTTAAAAAATAAAAGTTTAAAAGATATTGAGGAAAGAGTACAGGAGATAGGTATAGATAAACTAAGTGAGGATTTAGATATAGGAATTCCTACACTACAAGATATAATAAAGGAACTTAAAAAACCAGGTAGAGATCCTAGAGAGGAATTACCAAAGCCAATTTTTAAAACAGGAGTAATAGATATAGCTCAGTTGCAACCAGGAATGATATTAACAGGTACAGTTAGGAATGTAGCTGATTTTGGAGCTTTTGTAGATATTGGAGTACATCAAGATGGATTAGTTCATATAAGTCAACTAGCTGACAGATTTGTTAAGCATCCTTTAGATGTAGTAAAGGTTGGAGATGTTGTAGAAGTTAAAATATTAGAAGTAGACTTAAAAAGGAAAAGAATAGCTTTAACTATGAAGGAAATATAATATTTTATTAAAATTATGTTGAAATTTTAACAACACTGTTTTATAATGATAATGAAAAGATAATAATTTTATCTTCAGGGCGGGGTGTAAGTCCCCACCGGCGGTATAGCCCGCGAGCCGAGAGGCATGATTCGGTTAGATTCCGAAGCCGACAGTATAGTCTGGATGAAAGAAGGTATTGATGTAATTATGTTATTAATTGCGCCCTGACAATTTTTTGTCAGGGTTTTATTTTTTATTAAAATATATAATTCAGGAGGAAAATAAAAATGAGAAATAAAAAATTAAACAAATCAATAAAAATCACATTATTGAGTGTTATAGCTTTTTTAGTAATGTACATTGAATTGCCAATACCATTTTTCCCAGAGTTTCTTAAAATAGATGTTAGTGATATACCAGCTTTAATAGGAGCCTTTGCCTTTGGTCCTTTAGAAGGAATTATTATTGAATTAATTAAAAACATATTACATGGAGTATTTGCCACTAAGACAGCTTTTATTGGCGAAGTAGCTAACTTTTTAGTAGGAGCTGTAATTGTTGGGACAGCAGGAGTTATATATAGAGGTAACAAAACAAAAAAATCAGCTATTTTGGCATTAGCAATAGGTTCAATAGCTATGTCTATAGCTGCAGCAATGGTTAACTACTACGTACTATTGCCTTTATATGAAAAGGTTCTTAATGTACCAATACAAGCTTCTGTTGAATTAGCATCAAAAGTAAATCCAATGGTAACAGATTTATGGACATTTATACTTTGGACAATAGTGCCTTTTAACCTTATAAAAGGAGTATTTGTATCAATAATAACTTTAGGTATGTATAAAAGTGTATCTCCAATGCTCCATAAGGAAAATGCAGAAAATGAGCTTGCTAAAAACTAAATTTTAGATTTAAAGGGAGAAAAATAATATTTGAGAGTTATTAAAGAGTTTGCATTTTTAATTGCAAACTTTTTTAATATAGTTAAATAAATTTTCTGAGAATTCATAAGTATACTTTTAACTTTTCATTTTAAACTCTTCACTCTCTAAAGAGTTTACACGATAATTATAATAATTAAATATTATTTAGCAATTTGTAAGAAAACATAATAATTAAACTGAAAATTTAAGGGGGGAGAGAATTATGGCGGGAATTTGGAATGTTAATGGAGTATATGATTTAAATTCAAGTAAAATTAAGGATAAAATATCATTTCAAATAGGAGAAATGTTAGTTGGTAGAATAATAAATGTAGATGAATTAAAAAATGAAGTGATGCTTAGGTTATTAGACGGATGGCAGTTTCCAGCTAAATTAAACATACCTTTAGAATTTCCTCCTACTGGGCTTTTAAAATTTAAAGTTGAAGGATATGAAGATGGAAAGATAAAGTTAGTTATAGTTAATCCTAAGAAAGATGAAGAGAATTCCAATAAAGATTCTTTAGATGATATTCTATTAAAGCATAATATTGTTATAGAAAAAGAAGAATACCCTCTTCTAGAAAAGATGACTAAACATAATATACCTCTTACTAAAGAAAATATATCAAAAATAAAAACTATAGCTGATTTTAGAAATAAGATATTAGAGAATCCAGAGGAAGAAGAGGCTTTTATAAATAAGTATTTAGAAAGCAGAGGGATTGAAAAAAATTCAATAAAAGGTGAGAAGGTTACAAATATATTAAAGGAAGTTTTTAATGAACTGAAAACTTTAAATGAAGATGACATGTTAACTCTATTTGAAAACAACATAGACCTTACAGAAGATAATGTTGAAGGATTTAAGAATGTTTTTAAAGGAGATAAAGCTATATATAAAGCTATAAGTGATATAGAGAAATATTTAGATAATGAAATGAAAGATAATACTGAGGTGAAAAATAGTACCGAGGTAAAAAATAGTGAAATTAAAAGTAAGGAAATAACTTTAGAAGAAAATGAAATTAATAGGAGTAATGATTCAGAAACTATTAAAGATAAATCCGTTGAAGAAAATATAAATAAGGATAAAAATTTAAATAATAATGGTAAGATAGCTAAAGATAGTAATGACCCTGTGGCGGATAAAGAGAAAAACAATGTTTTATTAAAAGAAAAAGAAATTTTCCTAGATAAAACAGCTATCAAGAAAACACCTAAAGAGGAACTTTGGAAAGAAGTAAAGAATGAAATAAACTCTAAGCTAGAAGAAATGAAAGAAACATTAAAATCTATTTTAGATGTAAAGAGCAAAGTCAGGGTAGAAGCTTATGATAAAGTTATAGATTGGATAAAAGACAATGTAAATAATTTTAAGGTATATAACACTATGTCTAATGAATATTACTATATGGATATACCCTTAAAATTAAATAAAGAAAACTATGATTGTAAATTAATAATCAAAGATGAAAGAAAAAAAGGGAAGAAAATAGATAGTAAAAATGTAAAAATTGCTACATCTATAAAAACTGTAAACATGGGAGTTGTAGATGCTTTTATATGTGTAAATAATAGCAATATGAATGTAGATATTAAGTGCTATCCACAGTGGATGAAAGTAATAGATAATGGAAAGGATAAAATGTTGAATGACTTAGCACAAATGGGGTATAATGTACTCATCAAAGTAGAAGAGAAGAAAGAAGATTTTAATATTGTAAATTGCAGAGAATTTTTTGTTGATAATAATTTAGGAAGCATTAATGTTAAGGTATGATTCTCTTTAATTTTAGGGGGATTATTTATGAAAAAGAAAAAGGCAGCCGCTTTAAAATATGAAAATGGATATAGTGCTCCAATAGTTACAGCTACAGGTATGGGATATATTGCAGATAAGATAATTGAAAAGGCTGAAGAAAAAAATATACCAATAGTTTATGATCAAGAGTTGGCAAATTTGCTTACTAGTGTGGATGTAGGGGATTCAATACCCTTCGAATTATATGATGCTATAGCTAAAGTAATAGCATACGTAGTAGATATAGATGAAATGATAGACAGAGGGTGACTATATGGCAATTTATGCGATTTCCGACTTTCATTTGGCTTTTACTACTGAAAAGCCTATGGATGTATTTGGAGAAAAGTGGTTTAAACATGAAGAAAAAATAAAACATAATTGGATTAATACAATAAGTGATGATGATACTGTGCTTATAGCTGGAGATATATCTTGGTCTATGAAAATAGATGAAAGTATTATGGATCTAGAGTGGATTCACAAACTTCCAGGGAAGAAAATATTTGTGAAAGGAAACCATGATTATTGGTGGAATGGCATAAGTAAATTAAATAATTTATATGAGGATATGAACTTTATCCAAAACAATCATTTTTCCTATGGAGAATACGCTATATGTGGAACAAGAGGATGGATATGTCCTGGCGGAGAAAAGTTTACAGAACATGATGAAAAGATATACAAAAGAGAATTAATAAGGCTAAGACTTTCTTTGAATTCAGCGGTTAAAGAAGGATTTAATAAATTTATTGTTATGCTTCATTATCCTCCAACCTATGATAGAAGAGAAGAGTCAGGATTTATTGATATACTCAAAGAATATAATGTAGAAAAAGTAGTCTATGGACACTTGCATGGTATTCCGAAAGAAAAGGTTTTTCAAGGAAATTCAGGAGGAATAGAATATATTTTAACTTCTTGTGATTATTTAGATTTTATGCCTACAAAAATATTATAATTTTTGTAGGATAATTTATTGACAACTATATTCAAAAATCGTAATATATAAATATATTGATGGAGGTAATTTAAACATGGATAATTATAATATAAAAGATTTTAATGAGAGAGCAGAACTATTAAAGGTATTGGCCCACCCCGTTAGATTATGTATAGTTAAAGGCTTAATAGAAAAGGGAGAATGCAATGTAACACATATGCAAAATTGTCTTGATATGCCTCAATCTACAATATCACAGCACTTGCAGAAACTAAGAACTGCTGGAATCATACAGGGAGAAAGAAATGGACTAGAGATAAACTATAGTATTTGTAATGAGGCAATAATAAAATTGATTCAATCCCTATTTGAAGAATAGAGTTTTATGGAGGGAAAAATATGAATAAAAAAGTTGTAATAGTAGGTGGAGTAGCAGGAGGTGCTTCTGCAGCAGCAAGACTTAGAAGGTTGAATGAATCTATAGAAATTATAATGTTTGAAAAGGGAGAATATATATCTTTTGCTAATTGTGGATTGCCATATCATATAGGAGAAACCATAAAGGAAAGAGAAAATCTCATATTGCAAACACCGGAAGAAATGGGAAAGAAGTTTAATATTGATATAAGAGTAAAAAGTGAAGTAATAGGAATAGATACTAAGAATAAAAAGGTGAAGGTAAATAGTAAGGACAAAGGAATATATGAAGAAACATATGATTATTTAATTTTATCTCCTGGAGCAAAGCCAATAAAACCAGATATTAAAGGGATTGATAGTAAGAAAATATTTACTTTAAGAAACATACCTGATATGGATAGAATAAAGTGTTATGTAGATAGTGAAAAAATAAAGAGTGCAGTGGTCATAGGTGGAGGATATATTGGTGTTGAGATGGCTGAAAATTTAATTCATAAAGGAGTTGCAACAACTTTAGTAGAGGCTGCTCCACATATTTTAGCCCCTTTTGATTCTGATATGGTTACTTATGCAGAAAAAGAACTTGAAGATAATGGTGTGTCCTTAATATTAAATGATGGTGTTAAAGCTTTCAAAGACAATGATGGAAGTATAGAAGTAGAATTAAATAGTGGACATACACTTCACACTCACATGGTTGTGTTGGCTATAGGAGTTAAACCCGATACTGAATTTATAAAAAATAGCGGCATAGAGTTAGGAGCAAAAGGACATATTCTAGTAAATGAAAATATGGAAACCAATGTTTCTAGTGTGCATTCAGTAGGAGATGCTATAGAAGTTACAGACTTTATAAATAATAAAAAAACTGCTATACCTCTTGCAGGCCCAGCAAATAAGCAGGGAAGAATAGCTGCTGATAATGTATGTGGAATAGACTCAAAATATAAAGGAACCCAAGGAACTTCAATAATTAAAGTCTTTGATTTAACAGCTGCAAGTACAGGAAATAATGAAAGAATGTTGAAAAACTTGAATATGGATTATAAGGTAGTGTATATTCATCCACAATCTCATGCATCATATTATCCAGGTGCAATCCCGATGTGTATAAAGGTACTATTCGATGATAAAGGTAAAATATTAGGATCCCAGGGCTGCGGATATGATGGTGTTGATAAGAGAATAGATGTTATAGCAACTGCCATTAGATTTGGTGGAACAATTTATGACTTAAAGGAGCTAGAACTTTCTTATGCACCGCCTTATTCATCAGCTAAAGATCCAGTAAATATGGCAGGATTTTTAGCTGAAAATATGCTAGAGAATATAGTAGAAATGATATCAGTAGAAGAGCTAGATAATAGAGATAAAAATAGAAGTATACTTCTAGATGTTAGAACAGAGCTAGAATATTCTGGTGGGAATTTAGAAGGTTCTGTTAATATTCCACTACAAGAGCTAAGAAGCAAATTAAATGAATTAGATAAAGATAAAGAAATAATAGTATACTGCCAAATAGGCTTAAGAGGATATATAGCCTATAGGATATTAAAAGCCAATGGGTTTAATGTAAAAAACCTGAATGGAGGATACAAAACTTATACTATGAGTAAGTTTGCTCCAAAAAGAGTTGAAGAAAAAATTCCTAATAACTCACAAAAAGGAGATAAAGAAGCTATGGATAAAGTGGATAAAGAAATAGATATCTGTGGATTAAGCTGTCCTGGACCTTTGATGCAGGTAAGTAAGACCGTAGAATTCATGGAAGATGGAGAAATTTTAAAAGCTAAAGCTTCTGATCCGGGATTTTTAGGAGATATAAAAGCTTGGTGTCAGAGGACTAACAATGAATTAATAGACTTAAAGAAGGAAAAAGGAATAATTGCAGCAGTTATAAGAAAAGGAAGTGCGGACAAGCTTAGGAACAGTGATATAGCAGTTACTTCTAATGAAAAGGACAACAAAACTATTGTAGTATTTAGCGGAGATCTAGATAAAGCAATTGCCTCTTTTATAATAGCTAACGGTGCAGCATCAATGAGCAAAAAGGTTACCATGTTCTTTACATTCTGGGGGCTAAATATATTAAGAAAGCCAGAAAAAATAAAGGTGGAAAAAGGATTCATGGGCAAAATGTTTGCAGCCATGATGCCAAGGGGAAGTAAAAAGTTAAAACTTTCTAATATGAATATGATGGGCATGGGATCTAAAATGATAAGAAAGGTAATGAAGGATAAAAATATAACTTCATTAGAAGATCTCATAAAGGCTGCTATAGATAATGGAATAAACATAGTAGCTTGTCAAATGTCTATGGATGTTATGGGACTTAAAAAAGAAGAGTTGATAGATGGAGTAGAAATAGGAGGGGTTGGATACTATTTAGGAGAAGCGGAAGACTCAAATGTGAATCTATTTATTTAAGTTAGAGTTGATAGTGTATGGGTGACAGTTATTGAAGAGGTTGTTCTTATGGGACAACCTCTTTATTGTTATTCATTTCTATGAATTGTTTAACAATCTTATTTTTCGAAAACCTATAATTAATTTAAACTGCCAATTATCAACTTTCAACTAAGTAAAGTACTATCTACTAAAAAATTTAGAAAGGATTCCTTTTTTAGATTCTTCTTTAGATTCTTCCTCAATATCAATAGTAGCACTATCGTCTTCTTCATGTGATTGATTAGCTTCTTGTTCTTCTTTTATTAAATCTTTACCATCCCTAGCTAATTCTTTTAATTTTTGAGACACACCAGGAGTTGTGATAACTTGGCTATACCAAAGCAATGCATTGTCATATTCTCCAACCCTTCTATGGAGCTCTCCTATAAGATACATTACCGTAAATTTATTCATTCCGTAAATTGGAAAAAACTCATTGAAAAAAGCATGATTAAATCCCTCTAAAGCTTGCCTTAAGAAGGTTATCTCGTTTTCTTCATCTTTTAGGAGCCTATACATCCATGCAAGTTTTAGGCAAGTTAATGCTTTCTTACTTGACTTTGAATCTATTACGGCATAGTTTAATAGTGCTAGCTTATATCTTTCAATAGCTATGTTCTCATCGTAATTTTCAGGATATTCTCTAGATTTCCATCTTGCTTTAATTACTTTTTCGATTTTTTTAATTTCACGTTCTTTAAGGTTTTCAAAATCTACTTTTAAAGCAGCGTATCCACAGCTATTACATAGCCAAACATCATAGAAGTAAGGATTAATAGTAAGATATCTTATAAAGAAGTCTGAGTCTTTTTTACCAATTCTGTAGTAAGATGACTTTACTGACTTTGCTTTAAAAGCATATCCACATACAGGACATATTACTGACTTATTATATAAAGGAGAGTTTATTGAAGATTTTTTATCGTCTTTTTCTTCATCATCTGTATCTTTATATATTTTTATATCCTCTATATCCTCAAATCCAAGTTTTTCTAAACCTGAAAAAATATTGTTGTTCATATAACTCAACCTCTAATCCTTATTTTGTTAATATAAAGATATTATATCAAAAAATAAGAAAAATGTATTATTTATTCTTTCTTAATGTATTATAATGATAATGAAGGAACTTAAGAAGGGGGATATTTATGGCTATAAGAGAATGGAAGACTTTCCTAATACCCTATGAGCAAGCTGTAGAAGAATTGAAAGTAAAATTTAGAAGTATAAGAACAGAATGTAGAAGAAAAAATGAATATTCACCTGTAGAATTTGTAACTGGTAGAGTAAAAGAAGTATCTAGTATTCTAGAGAAGGCAAATAAGTTTAATATACCTTTAGATAGAATAGAATATGAAATGGAAGATATAGCTGGCATTAGAGTAATGTGTCAATTTGTAGATGATGTAGAGAGAGTTGTTAGCATAATGAGACAGAGAAACGATCTGCAAATTATGTATGAAAAAGATTATGTAACTTATGTTAAATCTAGTGGATATAGGAGCTATCATGTAATAATAAAATATCCTGTAAATATGGTAGATGGAACAAAGGAGATATTAGCGGAATTTCAAATTAGAACATTAGCTATGAACTTTTGGGCCACTATTGAACATTCACTAAATTATAAATATAAGCATGACATACCTTTGGAAATAAAGCATAAGCTTAAAGGTGCCGCAGATGCAGCTTTTCAACTAGATCAGCAAATGCTAGAAATAAAAGATGAAATTAAGGATGCACAAAAGTTGTTTGAAATAAAATCAAATATAGTTTCAGATGTCATGGATAATATACTTACTCTATCATCTATTGGAAAATCAGCAGAATCCTTAAGGTATCAAACTCAATTAAATAAACTAATAGAAGAAGGAGAAATATTTGAATTAAATAATTTATTAAGGTCAACAGAAAAAACATTAGAAATATATAGATAAATATAGTATATAAATAAATATAGCATACATATAAATCTAGAGATGAAAATCTTCTAGATTTTTATTTTTTATTACTATATTATAGTAATAAGACCTATTTCTTAAAAAATCCTTAAAATTAGCTATTATTAGCAAATTCTATATATTTTTACGTATTATTAATGTAAAATATGAATAGGTATACTAGGAGGTGAGGATATATTTGGAAAGTATAATTGAATTGAGTAATGTACGAAAAGTTTACAGAATGGGAGAAGAAAAAATAATTGCTCTAGATGATATTAACCTTAAAGTATATGCTGGAGAAGTTTTATGTCTTTTAGGGACTTCTGGATCTGGTAAAAGTACTTTATTAAACATGATGGCTGGCTTAGAAAAACCAACTAAAGGAGAAATTATTATAAAAAATAATCATATTGAAAAAATGAGCGAAGACCAGCTAGCGATGTTTAGACAGAAATACATAGGATTTGTGTTTCAGTCTTATAATTTATTACCTACTTTTTCTGCATTAGAAAATGTAACTCTACCTTTGATATTTAGAAATGCAAGTAAAGCTCAAAGAGAGAATAGGGCAAAAAAAATGCTAGAGGCGGTAGGGTTAGAAAAAAGGCTTTATCATAAACCATCTCAGATGAGTGGAGGGCAACAACAAAGGGTGAGTATAGCAAGGGCTTTTGTAAATAATCCTAACATAGTTTTTGCGGACGAGCCTACAGGAAACCTTGATACAAGAACCACATTAGAAATAATGGATCTAATTAAAGGTATGGCTAAAGAACACAATCAAACACTGATTATAGTAACACATGATGTAGAGATATCCTCTTATGCAGACAGAATTGTCTATATAAGAGACGGTAATATAGAAAAAATAGTAAATAACAAAAATATAGAAGTTAAGGGAGAAGCATAAAAATGAAAAAGTTTTTTGTCTTTTTATTAACAGTAATGTTAATGTTTTCAGGAAGTTCATTTCCAGTTTCTGCGGCAGGAAATATGCCAAGATTAAACATAATAAACAAAGATATTCCAACTATAGAAGCGGGAAAAGTTGGTGAAATAAAGTTCACTGTAAAGAATAATACAGGATATTCAGCTTACAACGTAGTAATAACACCTGAATTCGGAGAGGCTGACAGTAGTAAATTTACTTTTGAAGATTTAGTATTCAATAAGAGTCTTGATTCTCTTTTAGGAGAAAAATCAGCAGATGTCAGTTTTAAAATCAGAGTAAATGAAGATACACCAGACGGTAATTACCCAATTAAAATAAAATATCAATTTAGTAACGCTTATGGAGAGGCTGCCGAAACATATGAAACAATCTATGTAAAGGTAAAAAACAACAATATACCAGCTAGATTAGTGGTAGAAAAAATAGAAACTGATCCTGGCAATATAACAGCGGGACAAACGTTTACAGCATATTTTTATATTAGAAATAAAGGTAATGTGGAAGCAAGAGATGTAAAATATACTCTAGAAGGATTAGGGGGATCATTTACTATTGCAAGTGGTTCAAATATAAGCTATTTTGGTGCAATAGGTGGAAATGGGTATACATATGTAAAATATCAGTTAAAGGCTGCTAGCAATATTTCTAATGGTACTCATCCATTAAAACTTAAAATGAATTATAAAGATCCACAAAACAAACCTATTGAAGAGACTCATGAAGTTTACCTTAATGTAGGAGGAAGTGGCGGCTTATATGATTTAAAAGTTCAAAATATTAGCTATCCTACTAATGGAGTTTCTACTAATCGAGATATAAATATAGGTTTTGATTTAAAAAATGAAGGAAAAGGAAAAATATCTAATGTAAAGGTTACTTTAGATAGTGCTGACGAGGCTGTGGTTCCTAAGTCCACTAAAATTCAAAAAGTTGCAAATTTAGAACCTGGAAAATCAGTAAGACTAAACTACGTGTTTTTTGCAACTTCTGAAGCAAAAACTAAAAATTATCCTATTAGCATCACTGTAGAATTTGATGATGCTAATGATGTTAAGGTTCCTGCTGATGGAAACTCACCGGCTCCAGCTTCAAATAATAAAATAGTTCAATATATAGGTGTGCTTGTTAACGGTGGAGATTCTAGTAAATCAGTACCAAAGCTTATAATTGATAAGTATAATTTTGAACCTAAAATTGTAAGAGCAGGACAGGACTTTGATGTTAATCTATCTTTCTTCAACACAAATGCAAGTAAAAAAGTTAAGAATATAAAGATGTTTTTAACTGTAGATGAAAAGACTGAACAAAGTGGAAGTGTATTTAGCCCTGTTGAGAGCAGTAATACATTTTATATAGATGAAATTCCACCAAAGGGAAGAGTAGAAAAAAATCTTAAAATGTTTACAGTTCCTGATGCTAAGCCAAAGACTTACACTATGACAGCAAAATTTGAGTATGAGGACGAAAATGGAGAAAAATATGAGGCGACAGAACTTATAGGAGTGCCTGTAGTTCAACAGACTAAACTAGAAATAGGAAATATAGAATTGCCACCAGAAGGATATGTAGGACAACCAATCCCAGTTATGGCTCAATTCTATAATAAAGGTAAGGCTACTTTAACTAATGTAATGATAAAATTAGAAGGTGATTTCAACAAAGAAAATGGAGACTATTTCTTAGGTGATTTTAATGCAGGTAATTCAGAGAGTTACGATGGAAGTATTATTCCGACTAAAGCAGGTGAATTAAAAGGAACATTAGTATTTTCTTATGATGATAGCGCAGGAGAACAAGTAGAGGTAAAAAAAGATTTCTCTATAAATGTAGTAGATGCACCAGCAATGGAACCAGGAATGGAAAATATGCCTCCTGAAATGAATAAAGGAGGAAAGAAAGGCAAATTAATTTGGGGTGCGGTAATAATTATTGCAGCAGGCGCAGGATTTATTTTCTGGAAGAAAAATAAGAAAAAGAAAGGTATGACCTTAGATGAATAGTTTAGACATTATTAGAATGGGGTTGAAAAATCTATGGCGTAGAAAGTTAAGAACTTTTCTAACCATCCTAGGAGTAATTATAGGTACAAGTTCTATAATTACCATGCTTTCCTTAGGATTTGGTATGAGTGATAGTTTTGAAAAGGAAATAAGTAATATAGGAAGTCTAAACACTATTAATGTTATGGAAAACTATGGTATGGGCGGACCAAGTGGCGGAAGCTTAAATAAGAAAAAAGTTTATTTAGATGATAAGGCTATAAAGGAATTAGAAGAAATAGATGGAGTAGAAGTAGTAACTCCGCTGATGGACTTGAACATGAAAATAAAGACAGGAAAGTACTCAGCATATATAAATTTAAGAGGTATTGATCCTGAAACTATGGAGGCCTTTGATTTTAAACTTGAAGAGGGAAAATATCTTAAAAAAAATGATACTTTTAACTTAATTTTTGGAGGAAGTATAAAACATTATTTTTATGATGAAAAAAGAACTGGTGGTAGCTTTAAGGAACCAAATATAAAACCATTAAAAGATAAATTTACCATGAATTTTAACTTATATGATGAGAATGGAAAAGAAAAAACTCCAAAAGAACCTATGAAAGTAAATGTAGTAGGAGTTCTTAAAGAAGGAGATTTTCAAAAGGACAATTATGTTTATATGAACATAAATCAGGTTGAAAAACTAAAAAAAGAGCAACAGAAATTAGAAGGAAATAGAAATAGACAAAATGGTAATAACAAAAATAAATATAGTCAAATATTAGTTAAAGTAAAGGATGTTAATAGAGTAGCTGAAATACAGAAAAAAATTAAAGATATGGGCTACGAGGCTTATAGCTTAAATGATATGCTTGAATCCTTAAATAAAGTATCACTGACTATACAGGGGGTATTAGGGGGAATAGGAGCAGTATCTTTACTAGTTGCAGCATTAGGTATAACTAATACAATGATAATGTCAATATATGAAAGAACCAGAGAAATCGGGGTTATGAAGGTTATTGGTGCTCAAATAAAAGATATAAAAAGAATATTCCTTTTTGAGGCTGGAACTATTGGTCTTTTAGGAGGATTCATGGGTATAGGCATAAGTTATGGCTTCTCTTCTATAATTAATTTTCTGGGGCGTAACGTAAATATGCTTGGTTTTGGTGGAGGTCCAGCAACAGAAACTAAGTTGTCCATCATTCCTATATGGCTAGTTTTTGCGGCTCTAGCATTTACAACTTTGGTAGGAATAGTGTCTGGATATTACCCAGCTAAAAGAGCTACTAAGTTAAGTGCTTTAGAAGCTATTAAGACAGAGTAAAAAATACTAAGTATTTTTTAGTTAAGAGTTAAAAGTTAAGAATGAAGAATAAACGAGGGAATTTTGCAATGCAAAATTCCTTTTGTTTTTTAGTAATATCAATTTATATTTAATTTTGGCTGAAATCTGATCATTAAGTATAGAAAAAACTGCTGATAAATTCGCTTTTATACAAATTTATCAGCAGTCTCTATAATAGTAGAAATTTTAGCTTTCATAAAATTTCATCATTCACTTTTCATTAAATAAAGGTCTATTTAACAACTATATTAACAAGTCTTCCTTTTATAACAATTACTTTTACTAAATCTTTTCCAGCTATATTTCTTTGTGTGTCTGGAGAAGCTAGTGCAGCTAATTTAATTTCATCTTCAGAAAGTCCAGAAGGAATATTAATTCTTCCTTTAACTTTGCCGTTGATTTGAATTGCTATTTCAACTTCATCTTTAACTAATGCACTTTCATTAAATATTGGCCATTTTTCGTTGAATACAGAAAATGGCATATCTAAAAGATTCCATTGTTCCTCGCTGAAGTGAGGAGCAAAAGGGGCAAGTAATTTTATAAAATCTATTAAGCACTCTTTCAAGAAAGTAGGATTTTTACTTTCTTCGTTAATGTATTTAGATAATGCATTTGTATATTCCATAATCCTTGCTATACAAGTATTAAATTGCATTTTATCCATATCTTCACTAATAGCTTTAATTGTAGAGTGTCTAACAAAGTTCAATTCTTTTTCTAATTTATCCATGGAATCTTTACTGTTCTTAGGAGCTTTAATATAGTCTCTGCAGGAATCTAATATTCTTTCCACTCTATCGATAAATCTGCCTATGGATTTTATTCCATCGTCACTCCAAGCGCCACCTTCGGTGTAATCAAAACCAAACATTAAATACATTCTAAATACATCTGATCCAAACTCTTTAATGTAGTCATCAGGTGAGATAGTATTTCCTTTTGATTTACTCATCTTAAGTCCATCTGGTCCAAGTATTAAACCCTGATGAGTTAAAGATAAGAATGGTTCATCAAAGTTTAGATATCCCATATCTCTTAGAGCTTTATTGATAAATCTAGCATAAAGAAGATGCATGCAAGCATGTTCTGGACCGCCAACATATTTATCAACAGGAAGGATATCATTTATTATATCTGTATTAAACGCTTCTTTATCATTTTTATTGTCTGCATATCTTAAATAATACCAAGAAGAGCAGACAAATGTGTCAAGAGTATCAGCTTCTCTTTTTGCTGGTGCACCACAATGTGGGCAAGTAGTATTTATAAAGTCTTCGCATTTAGCTAAAGGTGATTTTCCGTCAGGTGTAAATTCAACTTCATATGGAAGTTTTACAGGAAGTTGATCTTCTGGAACTGGTATAGTTCCACATTTATCGCAATATATTACTGGGATAGGTGCTCCCCAATATCTTTGTCTGGATACCAACCAGTCTCTTAATCTATAATTTATTTTTTTAGTTCCATGGTTATCTTTTTCTAATTTAGCTATTATAGCATCTCTTCCTTCTTCTGAGTTCATGCCATCGAATTCGCCGCTATTAACCATAACGCCAGAATCAACATAAGGAAGACCTTCGCCACCTTTAATAACTCTTTCTATTGGAAGTTCATATTTAGTTGCAAAAGCAAAGTCTCTTTCATCATGAGCAGGTACAGCCATTACAGCGCCAGTACCATAAGTAGCCAATACATAATCTGCAACCCAAACAGGAACTTTTCTTCCGTTTATAGGATTTATAGCGTAGGCACCTGTAAATATGCCAGTTTTTTCTCTTGTTATAGATTGTCTTTCGATTTCAGATTGTTTCCTTGTTGCTTCTTTATAAGCCTCTACATCTTTTTTATATTGTTCTGTTGTAATTTTATCTACTAATGGATTCTCAGGAGCTAATACTACATAAGTAACTCCAAACAATGTATCTGCCCTAGTGGTAAATACATCAAAGGAAAGGTCTGAATCACCCATTTTAAAGGTTACTTCAGCGCCGATAGATTTTCCTATCCAATGCTTTTGCATTGCCTTAGTCTTTTCAGGCCAATCTAATTCATCAAGCTTTTGTAGTAATTCTTCTGAGTAGTCAGTAATTTTAAAGAACCATTGAGTCAAATCTCTCTTAGTAACTTCACTAGAACATCTTTCACATTCACCATCTAAAACTTGCTCATTAGCAAGAACAGTATTACAGCTAGGGCACCAGTTAACAGGTGCATTTTTTCTATATGCTAATCCCTTTTCGTATAGCTTTAAGAACAACCATTGAGTCCATTTGTAATAATCTTCGTTACAGGTGATTACTTCATTTTCCCAATTAAACATAGCCCCCATAGCTCTTAATTGTTTTTCCATTGTTTCGATGTTTTTTACAGTAGAATCCTGTGGATGTATTCCAGTTTTTATTGCGTAATTTTCTGCTGGAAGCCCAAATGCATCAAAACCCATAGGTTGGAATATATTATATCCTTGCATTCGTTTAAATCTTGCCCAAGAGTCTACTGGGCCATAGTTGAACCAATGACCGGCATGAAGATTGCTACCTGATGGATATGAGAACATTTCAAGCACATATAATTTTTCGCCACTGTTGTCTTTATCAAATTTATAAAGCTTAGATTCCTCCCATTTTTCTTGCCATTTAGCATCAATGTGAGTTCCGTAATTTCCCATATTTATCGCTCCTTTTCATTTTAGTATATTGTTTATTTCAAATAAAAAAACCTCCATCTCCAAAGAGACGAAGGTATGCTTCGCGGTACCACTCTAATTAAAACCTAGATGAGGTTTTCACTCAAAATTTATAACGGAAAAACCGTATTTGCCTTTAGGGCAAATAAACTCCCAGGCGAGTTCACTTTTTATCAATACTATTTTTCACCATCCAATAGCTCTCTTAAAATGAATCAAAAATTACTACTCCTGTTCACAGTCTTGAATATTGATTTATATCATTCTATAATACTATTAAAGTATTGTCAAGAATGTAGTGGATATAAAAATAAAACTCTTGATCTCTCAAGAGTTTTATGGCTGCCCATGCTGGATTCGAACCAACACAATGCCTGCTCCAGAGGCAGGTGCCTTACCGTTTGGCTAATGGGCATCAATTATTCTGTCAATATCGACATTTACTATTATATCAAAATATAATATGCTGTCAACTGTTTTTAATAAAAAATTTTGAAACCTTGTGGATGAAAAGGGTTAAAGCATAATCGTATAAAAAAAATGATAATACAGCTACAATTATAAGTATAGGTAATGAAAAAGGAAAATTACTTAAGTTATTAATAGGGGAAATGGTTGAGAAAACAAAGAAAGCTCCACAGAGACATATAATAAAAAACATAAATTTAAGTATTAACTCTATAGGTAAATTATCTATTTTTTCTATTAATAATTTTATTAAACCATATATGCCAAAAAATACTATATATAAGAAAACAGAAGATTTAAAGCCTATAAGCAATAAAATTAACAAAGAAGTACTTAAATATATACCTATACTAGTTTTAATATTAGTACTGATTATTGCTAAAGGAATTAAACTAGAAGCTACCACCAATAAAAAGAGCTTATTTGTTGGCGCAATGGTACTTACATATACTAAAATCACGCTTAGGGAAGTAAGAATTCCACCTCTAGTTAAGTAAGAAGTTTTCATATATAATACCCCCAGTCATATTAACAACAGCTTACTATATCTCCGCCACAACAGCATTCACAACAACAATCTAAAAACCATAAAGTAGCACAAAAATTACAGAGATCTGAATCATTTCCATATCTACTATTGCGATATGGTTGTCTATATGTATTATTCATATTATTTATTCTATTAAATGTATCTCTATATTCTGTATTTCTAGGTTCCATACTACATGCCGTTCTAAGATAGTTGTTAGCAGCATCATACCAGCCTTTTTTTAGATTTATTATACCCATTAGGTAGTTCCATTCAGCATTTTTTAAAGACATATTTAGAAGTTTTTCTTCAGCTTCACGAAGTCTGCCCAATTGTATATCCATTCTTATAGAATGAAAGTTTACAGCATCATTTCTCTGGTGGCTATAATTATTATTGGAATTATTGTTGTTATAATTAGTATTATTATAGTCATTGCTGTAACTATTATAGTCACTAGTATTTTTCATAAGATAGTCATATGCTTCATTTATTTCACGCATCTTTTCTTCAGCTAAATTTCTTAAAGGATTATCCCCATATTGATCTGGGTGATATTTTTTTGCCAGTTCTCTATATGCTTTTTTTATATCTTCTTTAGAAGATCCCTCTCTAATTCCTAATATCTCATATGGATTTCCCATTACGCATTTCACTCCTCTTAAAAATTTTATCCATTTTTTCCATAAGTCCAAATTGAAGTATATTGTATAAAAGTTCCTCATTTTTCTTAATTGGAAGATTTCTAGTGTAGTTGAGGCATTGTCTTCCACAAAAAGTTAGTATAAAGTCAATTCTATCCTTTATATCTAATTCAAATTTTTCAAAGGATTTATTTTCTTTATTAAAGACTGAATTTATAGCATTAAATTTATTTTGTGATATATCCTTTTCTAAGTCATCCCAAGCATCTATAATATAAATCCATTTTCCTAAATTATATCCTAGATTATAAAGATTATCAGAAACTTCACCCTTGTCAGTTATATATGATGAAAGTATGTAGCCCGTTAAATGAGCAAAAGGGTGGCTTAATTCATCTATAGAACAGTGGTCTTCTTTCTTCTCTAGTAAGTATAATTCATTAAGAGTTTTTTCGATGTATTCTAATTTATCTTTATAATTGTCATAGTCTTTATTAATATATTTTTTCAAAACATTAGTAAGTATTTTACTTTTTATAGAATTATCATCGTTTATATTATCTATTAGCTTGAAATAAGTTAAAGCTACATTGCAAAAAGCCGCATACTTTAAAGGCTCGTTTTCTAAAAGCACTAATTTTTTTTTCAATGGATGAACCATACAATGTTGCAATTCATAAGTAGGAGAGCATTCATCGATTGAATGTAGTAGTATAGCTAAAAATGTCATATCATAATTTAAAACAAATCTAGGTACATTACCAAAATTATTTTTAATAGATTTGCAAAGGCCGCAATAGTAGGATTTAAATCTTTCATAATCCTTAAATTTTAACTCCATTTTACAAGGTGTTACATATCCAAACATAATTAAATTCCCTTATTATTAAATATTTTTATTAATTCATATATACTTTTAGATGTTATATCTTCTATTTTATACCCAAGCATTAGAACAACTTCTTCAAGTTCTTCTTCAGTAGGAGATTCAATTTCAATATAAGGAAAAGGACAAAAGGACTTATCGTTAATATCTATTTCTACTAGTGAATTTTTATATTTATAACTTTCCCTATATTTTTTTATGCTTTGAGTTAGTTCTAAACCTAATGATTTAAATATCATTTCTCCCTCAATAGGATCGGATATGATTACTTCATTTTCTTCCATAATTTTAAATTTTTCATCACTTAGTAATTTTTTTACTGTCATGTAATATTTATATTCTTTATTTAATAAATCTTCTACTATTCTAATTCTTGCATAGCCATGTTGTTTTAGAAGATACTTATTTTTAAAATCAAAAAGATTATTTATTTGGTTTTCTTCTTTGACTTTTTCACACTTTAATTCTTTTAATTTCTCTCTAATATAATTTAAATCTATATCGAGTATTTTAACCTCAAGTTCGTTCAAATATATCACTCCCATTTAATTGAGATTATAGCATATAAATTATTCTCTTGTACACTTAAAAGATATATGTATTATTTTACCCTTTAAAAAAATAAATAATTGTTTTTTAAAAGGGTAAAATAAATATCGTAAGGTACAAAAAAATTATAAGCAGGAGGTAAAAATATGAATACATCAAATAAACAAATAGAAAGCAATAATTTAAAGGTTATATCAGATCAATTAAACTATGAATGTCTACTGAACAAAAAGTTTAATTTATATGCTCAATACTGCACAGACACTAAATTGAAGGACTTATGCAATCAAGCAGCTAGTACTCATAAGCAAAACTTTAATGATCTAAAGTCATATCTTGAGAGTCATCAATAATAATTTAAAATTTAGGAGGGAATGTTATGCATAATACACCAAATTTAAGCGAAAAAGATTTAATGGATGATTTATTAGCTACAGAAAAACAAACAATTTCAGCATATAGTACGGGAATAACAGAAACATCTTGTCCAAACTTAAGAACAGTATTGTTAAACAACTTCAAAAATGCAGAGAATACTCAGTATCAGGTATTTGACGCTATGAAACAAAAGGGATGGTATCAAACAAAGGACGCTCCAGACAATGAAGTTCAACAGGTAAAATCAAAGACAACACAAATGCAACAAGAATTAAAATAATGGAATAATTACTAGGGAATTTTCACAAAAGAAAGTTCCCTAGTTTTTTTATATTACCTGCTTTTTAAGTTCAAATCTTGAAAAGCAGGATACAATTAAGTATCATAAATATTAACATGTCTATTAACTATATAATAATTAATAAAAGGAAGTGGAAAACTTGCAATATATTAATGAAGTAAATATAAATGAAGCAGTTATACATATATTAGATAATAACGCAGATGAACCAATATTAAATGAGTATAAATTAAATTTAAATGAAGAAATATATAACTTTTTATTAAAGCACATTGAAAAATGTTTAAAAGATGAAGACTTAAAATATGCTTTGTTTAATGAAGAAAGAAATATAGTAAAAGAAATTAGTATGGAGTATTTAAATGGACAAATAAATATAATTGAAGCTTCTAAAGAAATAGGAAGACAGCTTTTTGTATTAATGCAATCCAATGTGAATATACCCTCTGGAGATTTAATAGTAGTATCATTATCTACAGAGCATGGTCCTCTTTTAGGTATAATAAAAATGGATTATGTAAAAAATTACACCCATAGCGTTAACTTCGTGGAGAATAAAGTTGGTATAGAAATTGTTCCAGAAGTGACAGGACTTCCTTCTAGCGCTCAGAGAATACAAAAATGTGCTTTTATAAAGCCTCTACTTGAAGAGGATGATTTTCATCTATATGTAATAGATAAACAAAAGAAAAAAGACGATGAAGAGTACGGGGCCAACTATTTTATTAGCAAATTTTTAGGCTGTACTATAATCGATAATAAAAGAGATTTAACTAAAAAATTTCTTGTGGCTACAGAAAAGTGGACAAGAACAAATATAAAAGAAAATGCAGAAGAGGCTGAAAAAATTAGAAGTAGTGTAAGACAGAAATTAAAAGAAGAGGAAAATTTAGATGTTTACCAAGTATCACAAGACATATTTGGAGACAATAAAGAAGCTCAAGCTAATTATATGGATTATGTATATTCAGAGGGAGTTAAAGAAAAAATAGAGATAGATAAAGAGTGGGTTGAGAAAAAATATAAAAGAACTAGACTTAAAATCGATAAAGATATAGACTTGTATATAAATGAAGAAGCTTATACTGATGTTAATAAGTTTCAGGTTCAGAGAAATGGTGATGGAACTATAAATATCCTTATAAAAAATATTATTAATTATATAGAAAAATAGATTTATTTGAGAATACATAGTAAAAAATTAAGAATAAATAGTAAAAAAGAATAAAAATTAAAATATAGAATTCTACTTATGTTAACTACTAAATAATAAATAAATGGGATTTTAGATTTACTAAAATCCCATTTATTATTTTTAACGTTTAATTTTTTGCTTAAATTAAAGTGTATTTGAAGAACCTAAAACGTTTTTAATTTTATCTTTAACTAATCCTTGAATTGCTTCTCTTGCAACACCTAAATATTTTCTTGGATCTATTTCCTTTGGATTTTCAGTAAGAATTCTTCTAACGGATGCTGTCATTGCAAGTCTTAAATCTGTATCCATGTTAATTTTACATACTGCCATAGATGCAGCTTTTCTTAACATTTCATTTGGAACTCCCTTAGCTCCTCCTATGTCTCCACCATATTCATTACACATAGCAACATATTTTTGTTCAACAGAAGATGCACCGTGTAATACTATTGGGAAATTTTTGATGCCATCTGCTTCAAGTTTTTTAGTTATAGTTTCAAGTCTATCAAAATCAAGTTTAGCTTCTCCCTTAAACTTGTAAGCACCGTGGCTTGTTCCTATAGCTATTGCTAAAGAATCCACTCCTGTTCTTCTTACAAAGTCTACAGCTTGATCTGGATCTGTATAAGTAGCATCGTGACTAGCAACCTTTACATCATCTTCTACTCCAGCTAATTTTCCAAGCTCTGCTTCTACAACAACACCTTTGCTATGAGCATACTCTACTACTTCTTTAGTTAGTCTAACATTTTCTTCATAATCGTGGTGAGAACCATCAAACATAACGGAAGTAAATCCAGCATCTATAGCTAATTTAACCTGATCTATATTTGCACCATGATCCAAATGAAGAGCTATATCGATTCCTGTATCTTCTATGGCAGCATCTACCATATGTTTTAAATACTTAGGACCAGCATATTTAAGAGCGCTAGAGGAAACTTGAAGAATTACAGGGGAATTTTCTTCTTTCGCCGCATTAACTACTGCTTGAATTATTTCCATATTGTTAATGTTGAAAGCACCTATAGCATAATTTCCTTTAAAAGCCTTTTCAAACATTTCTTTAGTTGTTACTAAAGCCATAAATATTCCACCTTCCAACTATTTTTTATTGACCAATTGTCTAAATCTATTATAAATCATAATACTAAAATTTGCTAGAACCATACATAGAGATGATAATGTTAAATCTAAAATATGTTTTGATAACTAATTTTTTCTAAATCTAAAGTGTGTTGAAAGAAAAATTTAACAACATAAAGGCTTGCCATAGATTCTTCTTTATTATTGTACTTAACATATTGTGTTAATTTACTCAACTCACTATTTATATTATCTATTTCATTATGGTTTAAGAATATAGATAATTCATTACAATGTTCATGCCACTTTTCGGATATTTCATTAATCAAAAGATTAGCATCTTCCCAATCTTCTTTCTCTATGGATTGCTCTAATTTGGAATTTAGATTATCTAAATCACCATATATTTTATCTAAAGTATTTAAGGAGAATACAATTCCTACTATCATGCAAAAAAATATAAAAAATGAAATAAATATATTTTTCATAATAATCACCCTTTAAAATTATTTTTTTAAATTTTTTTGGAAATATAATTCGCCATGAGAATCAATTAAAACTATAAAAGCTTCTTTAAAGTCTTTAATGCCATTTTTATTTAGATTTTGTTCTAGCCAACCTATATCTTTTCCTAAGGATTGAAGGTTTTTATGATTTATTTTTCCATCTAGTATGAGGGTAATGGGTAAACTATCTTGAGAAGTTTTTATATTTAGATCCTCTTTACTAGGTGGAGTCAAATGAGTCTTAGGTATTATAGATAGTTGACCACTGGTTTCTAATATTGCATACTCTATATCCGAGATATTATAATACCCTTGTAATCGCAATTCTTCCATAAGGTCATTTATATTAAATCTTTGATATCTTAATTCATTAATATCTATATCACCGTTTTTTATTAATATACTTGGTGTACCATTAATCATTTTTCTTAAAAATTCGCTTTTAAGCTGTAATATGGCCAAAATAGTTTGCAGCAAAATAAGGGTAATAATAGATATTACTCCATGTACGAGAGGAATTCTTGTATCCTGCATTGGCAGAGCTGCAAGTTCAGATATCATTATAGTAATAGCTAATTCGAAAGGCTCTAGTTGCCCTATTTGCTTCTTACCCATTATCCTCATGGCTGTGATTACTAAAAAGTATAATATTATAGTTCTAATCAATACTGTAAACAATCATATCACTCCTTGTAAATTATATTATTTGAATAAAACGTAAAAATATAACTTAGTAAGAGTTAATTTTGAAAAAAATGAGTATAATGAGTTATAATGATATTATATTGACTTGAAATGGGGGATAAATTTATGGAGAAAATACAATTGGAACTAAAAAATGGTGAAAATATCACAGTTAAAAAGGGAAGTTCAATTGGCGAAATAATAGATGAAAATTCTATGGGTGAAGATATTCCTGTGGTTTTGGCCAAGGTTGGCGAGGACATTTGTGAATTAACACATATAATTAATGAGAAAAACACTCTTGAACCATTGGATATTACTAGCAATATGGGTATGAGAACCTATGTAAGAACACTACAATTTGTTCTAACAAAAGCAGTACTTAATTTATTTCCAGAAGCGAGAATATCTATAGAACATTCTCTAAGCAAGGGACTTTATTGTGAAGTGCGCAAAGATACACCTCTTACTGAAGAGGAATTAAGGCAAATAAAAGATAATATGAAAGAAATAGTAAGAAGAAATTCTCGTATAAATAAAATTGCCCTTAAAAGGGAAGAAGCTATAAAAATATTTGAAGATTATAAAATGGAAGACAAGGTTAGATTATTAAGACATGTGAAGGCAGATGAAGTAAAATTATATGAATTAGAAGGAAGATATGATTATTTTTATGGGTCTATGGCATATTCAACAGGAGCAATAGAAGTTTTTGACTTGATGTATTATGAACCTGGATTCATATTAAGATACCCTACGGAAAGCAATCCTAAAGAAATATCAGAATTTGTGGAACATAAAAAATTAGCAAAAATATTTAAGGAAACCGAAGAGTGGGGAAAAATATTAGAGGTTGGAGATGTGGGTTCCTTAAATGATAAAGTTGAAAGTGGAGAAGTTTATAATATTATAAGAGTATCAGAAGCATTACATGAAAAAAAGACAGCTTATATAGCAGATATGATACATGAGAGAAAGGATGTTAAACTAGTTTTAATTGCAGGTCCATCCTCATCAGGGAAAACTACCTTTGCAAGAAGATTAGGTATACAATTAAGAGTTAATGGATTAATGCCAATTCCTCTAGGTCTAGATGATTATTTTATAGATAGAGAAAAGACACCTAAAGATGAGTTTGGAGAGTATGATTTTGAATCTATTAATGCTTTAGACTTAGAACTGTTTAATAAACATCTTACCTCCATATTACAAGGAGAAGAGGTAGAAATACCAAGTTATAATTTTATAACCGGAAAAAGAGAGTGGCAGGGACATAAAGTGAAGCTTCCTGAAAATGGTATACTTATAGTAGAAGGAATACATGGACTAAATGAAATGTTGACCTCATCTATACCTATGGATAAAAAGTTTAAGATTTATATAAGTGCCTTAACCCAATTAAATTTAGATGATCACAATAGAATAGCTACAACAGATGTAAGAACAATAAGAAGAATAGTAAGGGACTCCTTATTTAGGGGATACAGTGCTGAGGAGACTTTAAATATGTGGCCTTCCATTAGGCGAGGAGAAGAAAAAAATATATTTGTATTTCAAGAAAATGCGGATGTTATGTTTAATTCTACTTTAGTTTATGAACTATGTGTTTTAAGACAATATGCATTAAAGGAATTAAACCAAATTACGCCTTCTAGCCCAATTTTTCATGAAGCATCTAGATTAAAGAGTTTTTTAAACTTTTTTAAAGATGTAGATGTGAAGCATGTGCCTGATAACTCTATACTAAGAGAGTTTGTTGGAGGTAGTTATTTCAAATAGTATTATCGATATAATAGGTAATAAAATTATATTTCTTTCCATATAGATAAATATAAATTAAGTTTTATATGTGGTGTGTAAAATGAATCATAGAAGAGTAGTGGAAAGATATTACGGGGATATAAATAATTTAACTGAACTTCTATCGAAATTAGTTAATGCATATAGACTGCTCATTGGAGGAGCGGGAGAATTGAATGGGATAGCATTAGCTAGAAAGAAAGATGTACGAGAGGCTATTGATAGAGCTAATGAATTAGGGGTTGTAATTGATGAAATAATAGACACTTTAGAACAATGTTCTTGTGAATATACTAATTATTGCAAAATAAAAGGAGATATACTTAAATCTAAGGTCCAACTTAAATATATACTAACAGAAATAGATGAGGAATTAAAATTAAAAGACTAACTTGCTAATAGAAGCAAAAGGTTAGTCTTTTATATTTTAAAATTAAACTTTTTTAAATTTTACTTTACTTACCATAAGATATGAGAACATCACTACTAAAATTATAGTAAGAACAGGGCTAATAATTTTATTCATGGTAAACAAAGAATAAAGCGCCATCAGCATACCGGCCGCAGTGATAGGAACACCTGTAAATACTCCATCAAAATCGGTTGTATTGTATCTAGCTAATCTATATGCTCCTGCTAATGGGAATATTAGAACTAAAAGATATCCTAATAAACCAAGATTAGAAAAATTATGCATATTAAACACTAATATGGATGGAGCTACACCGAAAGAAACCAAATCTGCAAGAGAGTCAAGTTCCTTACCAAGTTCACTACTAACCTGTAGGTATCTAGCAACTCTTCCATCATATCTATCCATTAATCCAGCTAATAATATGAATAAACAAGCATCTTTATATTTACCTTGAAAAGTCATCATTAAAGATAAAATACCACAGCATAAATTACCAAAAGTAAATAAGTTTGGTAGAGAATTTTTTCGCATTAGATTATCACTCCTAAAAACTTTATACCTAATTATACTACATTATAGCTTATTATCGTTAAGTTTTTAAGTAGATTTAAGATAATTTTAATCTTTAAGTATTTTTAAATATTATATGCGATTAAAGGGTAAAATATTTTAGGAGGTGTTTTTTATGAAAGTAAAAGATGTTATGACTAAAAGTTTAGCAACTTTATCTCCTGAGGATACTGTAGAACGTGCAGCTCAGATGATGAGAGAACATAATATAGGCTCTCTTCCAATTTGTGATGGAGATAAGGTAATAGGAATAATAACAGATAGAGATGTAGCTTTAAGATCTGCAGCGGAAGGAGAAAATGCTCAAAGGCAAACTGTAAGAAATATAATGAGTTCTAATCCTGTAATAGTAAGTCCAGAAATAGAGGCAAGAGAAGCTGCTAGAATAATGAGTGAGAGGCAAATAAGAAGACTACCGGTTGTGGAGAATAATTCTTTAGTTGGAATGCTATCTTTAGGAGATTTATCAGTAGAGCCAAATTTATCAAATAAAGCAGGAGAAACATTAACGAATATATCTGAACCAAGTAGTCCTAATATACAGTAGGAAATTAAGATTTTAAGAGATAAACGTAAATAGATCTGGACTTAATCTATTTACGTTTATCATTTATACTTTTGATGACATAAATATTGTATAGTGCTATAATAATATATGCATATTATGAAAATTAGGAGAGGCTCAATATGAATAAGGTGAAATTTATTTATAATCCATATTCAGGAGAAAATTCAATTATAGATGATTTAGATAAAATTATAGCAATTCATCAAAAGTATGGATATACCGTAGTGCCTTATAGAATAAGCATGAATCATACTTTGGAGAATGCCTTTGAAGATATAGATAAAAATTATAAATATATATTAGTTGCAGGCGGAGATGGAACAGTAGATAATATAGTGAATTTTATTAAAGAAAAAAATATTGATCTTCCTATTGGAATATTGCCTGTAGGTACTGCAAATGATTTTGCAAAATTTATAGGAATGCCTATAGATGTAGGAGAAGCTTGCGAGCAAATATTAAATAGCACACCGAGAAAAATAGATATAGGAAAAGTAAATGATAAATATTTTATCAATGTAGCAAGCGCAGGTTTATTTACAGATATATCCCAAAAAACTGATACAAATTTAAAAAATAATTTAGGTAAATTAGCTTACTATGTAAAGGGAATAGAACAAATCCCTAATTTTAGAAAGTTAAAAATTAAAGTGACCTCAGATGATATAAATTATGATGGAGATATGTACCTTATACTAGTTTTTAATGGTCAGACCGCTGGTAACTTACATCTTGCATACAATGCTGAAATTGACGATGGCATGTTAGATGTATTAATAATTCAAGCGGGTATGCTTATAGATCTAGTACCATTGTTTATTAGTATGCTAAAGGGAGATCACTTAGAAAATGCACCAAATTTATTGTATTTTAAAACAAACAAACTACATATTGAATGTTACGAAGATATAGTGACTGACATAGATGGAGAGAAAGGGCCAGATTTCCCTTTAACAATAGAATGCATAGAAGACGGAATAGAAATATTAGGAGCATTAAATACAAAACCTAATCCTAAAAAAAGAAGTAAAATATTAATAAAGCCCAAAATGGATATAAAAAAAATCACTAAGTAATTCCTTAGTGATTTTTGCTTTGTAAATCCATATATTCTCTTTGCCATTCCATAAAGTAAGAATATTTATTTTACTATATATGATTGATTTATATTAGATTTTGACTCTTAGTTAATTAAAATTATTAATTTTAATTAAAATAAATGTATTTTTTTACGCTCTTAGGTAAAAAATAAGATAAGAAAAATTAACATTTACTGAGGAGTGTATTAACATGAAGAAATATTTTTCTTTTAGGAAAATCGTTCTCTATATGATGGTAGCCTTAATGACCTATTTCAGTACTATTATATATTTTGCTCCCTACAATAAAGCTTTAAGTGCAATTACATATTACTATGGTTCAAGAGGTGACGTTGTATCTGAAATACAAAGGAGACTCAAAAATTGGGGGTACTATGATGGGAATGTAGATGGAATATATGGTTACCAAACCTTTCTTGCTGTACAAAAATTTCAAACTAAAAATGGATTAGGAGTAGATGGAATAGTAGGAAGTGCTACTTTAGCCGCTTTGGGTATCAACCCAAATACAACTGGTGGCAGTAATCCTGGCACTTCTAATCAAGATGTTCAGTTACTGGCGAGGCTTATAAATGGTGAGGCACGTGGTGAGCCTTATGAAGGTCAAGTAGCCGTTGGAGCGGTAGTACTAAACAGAGTAAGAGATTCTAGATTCCCTAATACTATAGCGGGAGTAATATATCAACCAGGAGCATTTACAGCTATAGCAGACGGGCAGATAAATGCTGCAATGGAACCAAACAGTATAAAGGCAGCTAATGATGCTTTGAATGGGTGGGATCCTTCAGGAGGAGCGATTTACTACTTTAATCCAGTAACAGCAACCAGTAGTTGGATATGGTCTAGACCTTTAATTAAAGTTATTGGAAAACACAGATTTTGCAAATAAAATGGTTGACAAATGTATTGATTGGAATATAATAATTATATAAATCTTAGTGAAATAGTCGGAAATACATTGAAGAAGGAAAGTAACATATATGTAATTTACAGAGAGGAAATTTATTATGCTGAGAGAATTTCTATTGAAAGTATATGTGAAGTGCCCTTTGGAGTAGTGCACCGAATATAGTAGGCTGCATCGGGATTACCCGTTATAGTAATAGAGCATTTAATAAGTGCTTGAATGTATTAATACATTTTACTTTTTGTAGAGTGGAATAGCGAAAAATTTTACTTCGTCTCTATTTTTGAGACGGAGTTTTTTGTTTTTACAGAGTTATGATTTAATATCTTTTATTTATTTAAATTAATTAAATATAATTTTATTGATGGAGGGTTTTATGTTTAAGAATATTAAGTATGATATAGACTCTATTATGAAAAATGATCCCGCAGCAAGAAATAGACTAGAAGTTTTTTTATTATATCCTAGTATTCATGCAGTTATAAATCACAGAATTGCTAACTTTTTTTATAAACGCAAAATGTTTTTCTTAGCACGACTAGTGTCACAATTATCAAGGCATTTTACAGGTATAGAAATACATCCAGGAGCTAAAATAGGCAAAGGTTTATTCATAGATCATGGAATGGGTGTAGTAATAGGAGAAACGGCAGAAATAGGCGATAATGTAACAATGTATCATGGTGTTACTTTAGGGGGAACAGGAAAAAATAAGGGTAAGAGGCATCCCACTGTTGGAAATAATGTTACAATAGGAAGTGGAGCAAAGATATTAGGACCAATTACTTTAGGTGATAACTCAAAAATTGGCGCTAATGCTGTAGTGTTAAAAGATATTCCAACTAACTGTACAGCAGTAGGTATACCTGCAAAGCTGGTTGGACGTGAAGATTAGGATATAGAAAATATATTTTTGGAGAAAGTAGAATGAATAACAAAGAAAAGATAGTAAACTTCTGTAAGTCGTTAGGGTTAGACACTCTAGGGGTTACGTCTATTAGAAGACTGACAGAGTTAGAGGAACATTTTATATATAGAAAAAATAATGAACTAGAGAATGAGTTTGAAAGCCCTCATATTGAATCAAGAGTAAATTTAGAAAGTTTTTTAGAAGGGGGAAAGAGTATTATTTCCATAGCATTCCCCTATCTATTTAATGATGAAAATATTACAAATAATATTTATTTTTCTAAGTATACACTAGGACAAGATTACCATAAGGTAGTGACAAATTACCTAAAACAAATATGTGAATATATTTCTGAATTAGGAGGTAATTCAAGATATTTTGTTGATAGTAATCCATTGCCAGAAAGATATATTGCTAATTTATGTGGTGTAGGTTTTATAGGTAAAAATAATATGCTAATAACAGAAAAGTATGGCTCTTTCGTGTTTTTAGCAGAGATAATCACGGATTTAGAGCTAGAGATAGATGAAAAAACACCATGTAAATGTGGTGATTGTAATTTATGTTTAAAGGCATGCCCAACTAAATCTATAAAGGAAGGCATTAGCAATCCAAACGTTTGTTTATCCTACATTACTCAGAAGAAGAATATTGAAGAGAAATGGTTTGGATTATTTCATGGTAGGTTATTTGGATGTGATACCTGCCAAACTGTATGCCCACATAACAAAAAAGTCATTGAATCAAAAATTAAAGAATTTAGGCCTTTTCCCTTTATGAAAAATCCTAATATAGAAGAACTGATAAAATTAGATAATAAAGTATTTAAAGAAAAATATAGGCTGACTTCTAGTGGATGGAGAGGGAAAAATATTATAATTAGAAATGCCATGATAAATGCTTTTATGGATGGTAAATTTGACCCAAATTTAGCTAAAAATATTAGCTCACCTTATTTGAAGGATTATTATAATAGACTTTTAGAGCTTTAGAAACTATAATTTAATTATATAATTTTTTATGAAAGGTGGAGCATCTATGATTTCTCCCAAAGTGGCTAAATTAATTTCATATCTTCCAGAAGGGGTAGTAGTATATATCGCTAAAAAAATATTAGCAGGATATTTAAATAAATATGCAGATATAGAAGTAGAAGGATTAGAAAATTTAAAAGAGGTAGAAAAACCAATTTTATTTATATGCAATCACTTAAGCAATTCTGATGCTTTAGTTATAAACGAAGTATTAAAAGATCAAAATTTAACATTTGTAGCAGGAGTAAAACTTTCTGATAATCCATTGACAAGTTTAGGTATAAAGATAACAAAGACCATTGCAATAAAACCTAATACAGCAGATAAGGAAGCAATTTCTAGCATTGTAAAAACTCTAAAAGGGAACAATAATGTTTTAATTTTTCCAGAAGGAACTAGAAGTAGAGTAGGAAGCATGATAGAAGGAAAAAAAGGTGTAGTTTTGATACAAAAACTATCGAAGGCAACTATTGTGCCCATGGCTATGACAGGTACAGAAAAGCTTTTGCCTATAAATGAAAGGGATATGGGGTCTGAAAAATTCCAACATGCAAAGGTTAAAGTGACAATTGGGAACCCTATAGAGGTACCTAGTAGAGAGAGTGGAGAAGATAAGCATAAATATGAAGAAAGAACACTTAATCATTTTATGTATAGTATAGCAGCTCTTTTACCAGAGGAATATCAAGGAGTATATAAATTAGATAACAGGTAATATATAAGAATGTAAGGATGAAGTTCTGTAAAGGAATTTCATCCAAATTTATAATCAACTACTGTTTTCTAAAACTAAATTTTTATTTAAAAGTGGGTGATAAGTAATGGATAGTGATAGGATAGATAAAATATTAGATATATTAAAGCATACTTATCCTAATGCAAAGTGTGCACTTTATTTTAATTCTTCTTATGAACTCTTAGTAGCAACCATACTGTCAGCTCAATGCACTGATGTTAGAGTAAACATTGTAACAGAAGAATTATTTAAAGAGTATAATACTCCAGAAAAAATGGTATCTTTATCAGAAGAAGAATTAGGAGAAAAGATAAAAACTTGTGGACTATATAAAAGTAAAAGCAAAAATATATTAAAGACTTCAAGGGAGTTAATAAAAGAATATGAAGGGAAAGTACCTAATACCATGGAGGATTTAATAAATTTACCTGGAGTAGGTAGAAAAACTGCAAATGTAGTGTTATCTAACGCTTTTGGTATTCCAGCAATAGCTGTAGATACTCATGTGTTTAGAGTATCAAATAGAATAGGAATAGCTAAGGGAAAAACCCCTGAAGCTGTTGAGCAGGAACTTATGAATAACATACCTAGAGAATTATGGAGCGATGCTCATCATTTTTTAATATGGCATGGAAGAAATATATGTGTTGCTAGAAGACCTAAATGTGAGGAATGCCCTATAGCTCCTTATTGTGAATACTTTTCTTCAATTGAAAGTTAAAAAGTGAAGATTAAGAATTGAAAATTGAGAGTTAAAATAAAGATTTTAAAACAGAAAATTAATATTTTAACTCTCAATCCATTTTAATTACTATGAATTAGAGAAACTTTTTATTAAGAAGTCGTCTCAGCCAATCTAAAGAAAAGGTTACAGTCCTTTCTCTAACAGTCTGCCTATTGCCAGATAAGTGAAGTTCTTTTACAAAAGTTTCGCCATTTATGTAAATGCCAACATAAACTAAGCCTACAGGTTTTTCAGCAGTGCCACCATCAGGACCAGCTATACCAGTAACAGAAATTCCTATATTAGAGTTAGAGGTTTTAGCTATTCCCTCTGCCATTTCTTTAGCGGTTTCTTCACTGACTGCTCCAAACTTATCTAAGGTGGTTTTATTGACTCCAAGCCTACTCATTTTTGAATTATTACTATAGGTTACACATCCTTCTATCAAGACCTTTGATATGCCTGGGTAGTTTACTAATTTTCCGCAAAGGAGTCCTCCCGTACAAGACTCAGCTAAAGATATAGTTAAGTTGTTTTCTATAAGTATTTTACCCACTACCCCTTCTAATGTATCTTCATTAATGCCATATATATTATCACCTAGTATATTTCTTATTTTATTTTCAACAGGAGCTATAAGCTTTTCTCCATCCTCTTCATTATTAGCTTTAGCAGTTATTCTTAATGTAACCTCATTATCTTTTGCATAAGGGGCCACTGTTGGATTAGATTGATTATCGATTATATCATTTATTTTTGTTGCAACCATGGATTCTCCCATGCCGCAAATCCTTAAAGTTTTAGATATCAATGTGTGATTAGAAAGTTTATTAATATAAGGTACAACATAGTTTTCAAACATAGGTATATTTTCTTTCGGAGGACCAGGAAGCAGTATTAAAGTTTTACCTTCTTTATTTATTATACATCCTGGAGCAGTTCCAAAATTGTTAGGAAGTATGACAGAACCTACTGGAAAATATGCTTGTTTTATATTGTTTTCTGTAAGCTCTTTATTTTGTTTTTTAAAGTACTCTGCTAATTTCATATAAGATTCTTCATGAAGCTCCATAGATATATTGAAGTACTCTGCCCCTATTTCTTTAGTTAAATCATCCTTAGTAGGACCTAGACCTCCAGTAGCTATAACTAAATCTGAACGGCTAAAAGCCCTTTCTAATTCATCTTTTAACCTTTCAGCATTGTCTCCTACCACGGATTGGTGATAAAGATAAACACCTAAATTGGCTAATCTTTTAGATAAATACTCAGCATTAGTGTTTAAAATATCTCCTAATAAAATTTCAGTTCCTATAGAGACTATTTCTGCGATCATATAAATCCCTCCCTTATGATAATATAAACATAACATTAAATTATTATTAAATAAATATTATATTATTGAAGTAAAGGTATTTTTTAAAGTAAAATATATTATAATATCTTAATTAAGTATTTAAAGGAGGCCTATGAATGAATAAAACATTAAGAAATATACTTATAGTAATTGGAGTATTGATATTACTAATAGCTCCAGTTATATCAAGCTATAATAGTATGGCAGTTTTAGATCAGAAGGTTAAAACTGCTGAATCAAATATAGAGAGTGATCTTCAAAGGAGATCAGATTTAATTCCTAATTTAGTGGAAACAGTTAAAGGATTTGCAAAGCAAGAAAAAGAAGTTCTTGAAGATGTAACAAATGCTAGAGCAAAGCTTGGAGGAGCTAATACTATAAATGAAAGAGCTAATGCAGATAGTGAATTATCAAATGCTCTTTCAAGATTACTTGTAGTAGTAGAGAACTATCCTGAACTTAAGTCCAATGAAAACTTCAGAAGTTTAATGGTTCAATTAGAAGGAACCGAAAATAGAATAAATATAGCTAGAAAAGACTATAATGCTGCTGTATCTGAGTATAATAGTAAAATAGTAAAGTTCCCTAATTCAGTAGTAGCTTCAATCTTTAGATTTGAAGAAAAAGAATATTACAAGGCAACTGAAGGAGCTAAGGAAGTACCTAAAGTAGATTTCAATACAGGTAAATAGTTATGAATAAATTTAAAAGATTTTTTGCAGTTCTATTATTTTTATTGACCCTATGTGTTACTACTGTTAGTGCGGAACCTAATATTCCTGAGCCTACGAATTTAAAATATGTAAATGACTATACAGGGGTATTAAGTTCGGAAGCTAAAGAGTATATCGTATCAGTAGGGAAAGAATTAGAAGATAAAACTGGAGCCCAATCTATAGTTGTTATTATAGACTCACTTGAAGGATATGATATTGAAACCTATGCAAATAATCTATTTAGAAGCTGGGGGATAGGGCAAAAGGAAAAAAATAATGGACTCTTAATATTGATATCCATGGATGATAGAAAAAGAAGAGTAGAGGTAGGATATGGCTTGGAAGGAGCTATACCAGATCTTTATACAGATAATGTAATGGAGCAACTATTCAAGCCCGCTTTTAAAAATAAGGATTATGATAAGGGTATAAGAGATTCTTACTCAGCATTTGCTGATGCAATAGCTAAGGAATATAATGTACAGTTAGTTAAAAATGACAAGGTCAATTTACAAATTAGTGAAGGTAAAAACAATTCTCTTCCGGGAAGTGGCATAATCAAAATAATAGTAATTTTAATTATTTTAGATACATTATTCAATAGAGGAAGAGTAACGAGAGAAATAATGTCCGCCATATTTTGGAGTTCGTTTTGGAATAATAGAGGTGGGCGAGGCGGTCGCGGAGGCGGCGGTTTCGGTGGCTTCGGAGGAGGATCATCAGGGGGCTTTGGAGGTTTTGGCGGAGGTTCGTCAGGAGGCTTCGGGGGCTTTGGTGGAGGTTCTTCTGGAGGTGGAGGATCTTCTGGAGATTGGTAATAAGTCTATAGTTAAAATATAAAAAGTAAATCATAAAAGATTAATTTTGGGATTTTGATTATCAAAATCCCTTTAATCAGTTTAATTTAAAACTTTATCTTGATGAATTTATATTCATATTCTTGAATTTTTGCCGAAGATAATTATATACAAATAACGGAAAATTACTATTAATTTCCTAGTCATTGTTGTTAGTTTTAAATTGACTTTTAGGATATAAAACTCGTACTATTATTGTATATATAGTATCATATAGTATAATAAAAATGTAATCAGTGAGGTGATGCAAATGACAAGGAAGAAAAAAAGAGCTAGAGCTAGAGCCAAAAAGAAAGCAATTATAATGATATTATCTGTATTTATGCTAATATTATTGGGATCTGGTTCAGCGGCTATAGCCTATGGATATAGCTATGTAAAACACTATAACGATTTGATTTTTCCTGGTGTTAAGGTGGAAAATGTAGATATATCAGGAAAAAGTGTACAGGATGCCAAAGCTATTTTGCAAAAAAGCTTTAATGATAAAGTATTAATGAGCAAATTAACTGTAAAAACTCCAGGTAAAGACTATACTTTAGGTTTTGATAAAGTAGACCCTAAATATGACATAGATAAAGTAGTTAATGAAGCTTTTACATATGGCAAAGATTTAAATCTATACAAAAAATATAAACTTATAAAAAAACCTGAAAATAAGACCTTTAGCCTGCAGTTTGCTTATAATAAAGATGCTGTACAAAAGTTTGTTGATGGAATAGAAAAGGATATAAATAAAAATCCACAAGATGCTAAAATTACTAGAAATAATGGCGGGTTTAATATTACATCAGAAGCGGTAGGTAAGAAACTAAACAAGGAAAAGCTTATGGAAGATATTTTAAGTAAGATGGAATATGGCATAAAAGAAGACTTGCAAGTAACCGCTGAAGTACAAGATGTAAAAGCCAGAATAACTAAGAGTTCTTTAGCTAGTATTGATGGCCTAATTTCAACTTTTTCAACTCATTACAGTGGGATTTCTTCTGCTGAAAGAGCTAATAACATTGTAGTTTCAACTAAAAGCATAGATGGAACTGTACTCATGCCAGGAGATGTTTTTAGTTTCAATGGTACTGTTGGTGAAAGAACAGTGGCAAGAGGATATCAAGCAGGGCCAGTTATAATTGGAAACAAAGTAGAATCTGGACTAGGAGGAGGAATATGTCAAGTTTCCTCTACGCTATACAATTCAGTGCTAATGTCTAATATGAGATCAGTAGAAAGAGTTCACCATACGCTACCTTCAAGCTATGTACCATTAGGTAGAGATGCAACAGTGGATTGGGGAAACATAGATTATAAATTTAAGAACACATTGAATTTCCCGGTTTATATACAAGGTATTACTAGTGGTGGTAATGTAACTTTTAATATATATTCCAACCAATCCTTAACCAAAAACCGTTATGCTATAACCAATGATGTATATTCAACGGTGGAATCTACTACCAAGACTGTAGAAGATTCAAAATTACCTGAAGGATCACAGGAAGTGGTTCAAAAGGCATATACAGGATATAAAGTGAAAGTTTATAGAAATATTTATGAGAATGAAACTTTAGTTAAGCAAGAACTTGTGTCTGATGATTTTTATAGACCAGTAGAAGGACTTGTGAAAGTGGGCACTAAGAAAAATTAATTATTTAGGGTTGTACAAAATATGTACAACCCTTTTATCCATTTTATTGATATTATAGTGCTTTATTAGTGTATAATATATAATAAATTTAACTATAAAAAGATGAGGTGAATAATATGGGAGAAAATGAAATAATTAAGGGTATAGTGCATAATGCTTCTAAGGTTATAATAGGTAAGGAATTTGAAATTTATAATATAATCAAAGGGATAATTGCGAATGGTCATATTTTAATTGAAGACGTACCGGGAGTAGGTAAGACTACTTTAGTTAAAGCTCTGGCTAAATCAATAAATCTCTCTTATAAAAGAATTCAGTTTACACCAGATTTACTTCCATCAGACATCTTAGGCATATCTTTATATAATCAAAAAACTATGGAGTTTGAATTCAGAAAAGGACCTATATTTTCTAACATAATATTAGCAGATGAAATAAATAGAACTTCACCAAAAACTCAATCCGCCCTCTTAGAGGTTATGGAAGAAAAACAGGTGACAGAGGGAAATGAAACCTATAAATTAGCGGAGCCATTTATAGTTATGGCAACTCAAAACCCCATAGATTATGAAGGTACATTTATACTTCCGGAAGCTCAATTAGATAGATTTATGATTAAAGTCAATGTAGGGTATCCGGAAAAAAAATTTGAAAAAGAGATGTTAAACATTTATAGAAGTGAAGAACCCCTAGAAAAAATTCAAAGTGTGGCTACTGGAGAAGATATTGTAAACATTCAGAATATGGTTAGAAAGGTTTATGTATCTGAAGAGATAAATGAATATATAGTAAATATAGTAGAAGCTACAAGAAATAATAAATCCGTATCATTAGGAGCTAGTCCAAGAGCGTCTTTAGCACTATTAAGAATAGCTCAGGCTTGGGCATTTATTAATGGTAGAGATTATGTAATACCAGAGGATGTAAAAGAAAATGCTGTGTCAGTGTTAAGTCATAGAATTACATTATCTTCTTATGGAAGGGTAAACAACCTTAAGGGAGAAGATATAGTAAAAGATATTATTAAAGTATTACCAGTACCAAGGGTAAAAGGTAGGAGGATATGATAAAAATAAACAAAAGAACTATCTTATTTATTGTGATAACATTTATTTATGCTTATTTTGAGGGAGGATATTTTCCCTATGCATTATTTTATAGCTTTCTCATACCATTCATACTATCCTTTATAGTAATAGTCATATTACATAAGAATGTAGGAGTGGATATAAAATTTGATAAGGATGTTGTGAGCACTAGAGAAGAGATAAAAATAGCAACAGTTATTAAAAACTACAATATACTGCCTTTACCTTATATAGAAGTGAAAAATAAGGCTCTGTACTCTTTAGATAGAGAGTATAATGGAGAGGCTTTTAACATAAAACTTGATGAGAATAAAAGGCTAAGTAGAAATATAAAATTTTTAAATAGAGGGATCTATGACTTAGGCAATATAACCTTAACCTTTAAGGATTACTTATATATATTTACCATAAGTAAAACTTTTAAAAAAGATTTAAAAGTAAAGGTATACCCTAAAATGTACCAAATGGAAGATTTTAACTTTCGTGGACAAGAGTTCGTAAATAAATTTATGAACAAGAAAGGTATAATTAATGAAGATTATACTACAAGTGATATAAGAAAATACAGATCGGGGGATAGCTTACGAAAGATACATTGGAAGCTAAGTGCTAAGTATGGAGAGCTTTTTGTAAAAAAGTTTGATGCTCTGCAAGGTGAAGAATATAATATATTTTTAAATATGAATAAAGAAGATTTCTATGACCAGCATGGAGAAGAAAATGAAGAAGAGTTAGTAGAAATTTGTGTATCAATAATAAACAATATAGTTAATAGCAATATGAAGAGTTGTATTCATATACACAATGAAGAAAATGCTAGTATGAATATAAATAATAGAGAAGATTTTCATGCACTTATGGAATATTTTTTGGTAAATAAAAGTGAGGGGCAAGGAAGCTTTGCTCAATATATAATAGATAATTTATACAAGATAGGAGGTAACAATACCATTATAATATGTACTCCTAAGATAGATGCTAATATTAAAGAAGCTTTATTATTAGCAAGTAAACTGGGATATAGGATTGTAGTCTTTTATCCAAATAAGAATTTAGAAACTTTTGAAAATGATTATTACCTAAAAGAGAGAGGTATAGAAGTTATCAGCTCTATTTTAAGGAAGGAGAGTTATGAGTAATTTTAAAAAGCTAATAAATTTATTTATAGCCTATATAAATTTATTATTTATTATAAGAGTCACAGAAAAATGCCTTAAAATAAATAACTTTTCTTATGTATATTTCACAGCTTGTTTCCTCATAGGAGCTTTTATATATTACTTTTATAACTATTTGAAATGGAAAAGACTATATAAGGTGTTTTTTACACTAGCCATCATTTTCATCGCAACTTTACTACTTTATTATTACAAGGGTTATGTTTTTAACAAAATAGCATTAAACATAAAATATGTTTTAGAGTTAAACTATAGTATTTTTAATGGAAAACCTACATTTTTTCATCAATACAAATTTATTATGGGTATAATTCTACCTTTGATTGTAATACTTATTTTGAATGTAGCAAATAAACTATTTAGTGATTTTATAGTAATAGTTAATTTGGGAATTATGCTATTTTATTGGTATTACGGATATGTAGAAATAATTAAACAATATACATTTTACTTTGTATTATTAAATGTTTTTACTTACTCTATAAATAGCTATATTAAGAACATGAAGGATTTTAATATAAGAGGTGTAAAAAATCGCTTATCCACATTTAGACCAATAATATATATAATAATTTTTTCCGTTGTCCTTTCAAGTATACAAAACTTTCTACCTAAAAATATAGAAGGCAAATACCATAGTGAAAATGGAATTTTTAACAAAATGTCAAAAAATAAAAAAGATGTTGAGAATTCATATAATCTAGCGGATTCGGGATATGATCCAACGGATAAAAAGTTAGGTGGATCTATTGTATTAGATAGCAGAGAAGCATTTAAAGTGGCAGCGGATAAGCCATACTATTTAAGAGGAACTACTAAACATCATTATGATGGATTTTCGTGGAAAAGTTATGAGGACTCTTTTAAGAGAGTTACTTTTAAGGACAGTATTCCTATACCTGATGATTTAAACGAAAGTCAAAAAACATATATTACAATATATCCAACGAAAATTAATACATCTACTTTATTTTCTCCTATTAACACTATAAATATTAATAATAAAAAAGGACGTGTGTATGCAAATAAAGATAAAATTTTCTTATCTTCCAAAGTTGTGAAAGAAGAATATAAAGTTGAATTTTATGATACTTTTAACAATAATTTTATTTCAAATATTGATGGGTTTCCTATAAGTAGCTATAACTTAACTGATAATTATAAGAAGTATTTACAATTGCCGGATAATATCCCTATAAAGGTTTACCACTTAGTAGAGGATATAACCAAAGATTCTCCAACAATGAATGATAAGATAAAAAACATATATGATTTTCTTAATAAAAACTTTAAATACTCTCTGAATGTATCTGATATACCAGAGGGAAAAGAATTTGTAAGTTACTTTTTGTTTGAGGAGAAAAAAGGATACTGTACTTATTTTGCTACAGCAGCTACAGTTATGTTAAGAATGATTGGCGTTCCTGCAAGATATGTGGAAGGCTTTAACATGAGCTATGATAAAGATGCGAATGGATTATACATTGTATCAAATAAAAATGCCCATGCATGGGCAGAAATTTTAGTATCTCCAGAATCAGATAATTGGATTATATTCGATCCTACTCCTTCTGCCTTTGATGAAATAGAAAGATATGAAAGAGAAGGAACTGACGAAGAGTATATTAATAATAGTGACTACAATTATGAAGATAATAGAAAAAAAGCAGAAGAAATCGAGGAAAATATCCAAGAGATTCCTGAAACTTCACAGATCAATTATTTTAAATATTTACTATGGCTTATACCTATATTATTTATCCTTAAGATATTTTATATGATTATTAGAAAAAATAAATTAATAAATTCTAATAAATCAATACCATTGTATCTTTATATATTAAAAAGACTTAAAACTATAAATATAAATGTAAGCCAATGTGAAGGAGAAATGGAATATATTAATAAATTGGAAGATGAAGATCTTAGATTAAATCTAAAAAAAGTAGTTGAATGTGTTTGCAAAGAATATTATGGATGTAATTATCAAAACACAATGTCTATTAAAGAAAAAAGGGATTGTTATTATTTTGTAGAAAGTTATATTAAAGGAAAACAAGGATTTTTCAAATATTATATACTAAAACTTTTCTAATTTAATCATTATTTGTATAATTTAATTTTACAAAATATGGTATAATATATTTGTGTGGGTGTAGCAAAATATTTAATGCTACCCTCACAAATATTATGCAGAAGAGGGAAAGTGGGATTATGAAACATAAAAATAATGAAAAGTCTTTGAGAGCATATATTTTTTTTATTTTATTAGTGGTATTTTTTGTAAATTACGATATGACTTATAATCATAATCTATTATATAGAAAAAGCTTTGTTTCTCTCTTTACAGAGAAAAGTGATAAAAAACATTCTGTAGTAATAGATGCAGGTCATGGTGGCATTGATAAAGGGACAAACTATGAAGATCTATATGAAAAGGATATAAATTTAAAAATTGCTCTTTATATGAAAAAATACTTTGAAGAGAAAGGCTTTCAGGTATATATGACAAGAGAAGAGGACGTTTTGTTATCCCTTAAGGACATTGGAGACTTTGTTAATGATAAAAAACCTGATGTTTTTGTTTCTGTCCATGTAAATTCTTTTAAGGATCCTGGATACGATGGAATAAGTGCTTTTTATCACTCGCCAGACGGATTTCAAAATGAAGAAAGAATTGAGTTAGCAGAAACAATACAAGAGGAAGTTAGTAAGGATGGTATTTGGTTTGATAGGGGAATCAAAGAACAAGACATTGCTGTTCTAAGATATAGCAAATATGTATGTTCTTTAGTAGAAGTTGGATTTATGACAAATAAAGAGGATAGAGCAAAGCTTCAAAATGAAAATATATTGAAAAATACAGGTGAAAACATTGCCAATGGTATAATAAAATATATAATGTTAAATAATTAAGGAGATTAATAAATTTAAAATTTTTATTTTTGGTATAATATAATATGAAGCATTATTAGCGAAAGGAATGTTGAAATTGTCTTATAAGTTAATTTGTATTGATATGGATGGTACTTTATTAAATGAGAGTAATGAAGTTAGTGAAAGAAATCTTCAAGCTATAAAAAAAGCAACGGATAATGGTGTTCAAGTAGCAATAACTACGGGAAGAGTTTTTGTATCTGCCAATTATTATGCAGATATTATAGGGGTAAAAACACCTATAATTGCTTCTAATGGAGCTTATATAAGGGAAAGAGGAAGCGATAAGGTAATTTATAAAGGGATTTTAGGACTAGAAAACTGTCAAAGAGTAATTGAGATGGTAAATAAATATCAGCTATATCCTCATTTCAATACTTATAACACTATTTACACTGAAAAATTAATATACTCTTCAAAATATTATTCAAAGGCTAATGAGAGTCTTCCTAAAGAAAGAAGGATAAATATTGAAGTTACTCCTAATTGGTATGAAACATTTCTAAATAATTCAGATGAAATATTAAAGTGCATAATCGTAGATGACGATATGGAAAAGTTAAAACTCCTTAAACAAGAACTAAAAAAAGAGAAAGACTTAGAGGTGGTTAGTTCTTTTAGGAACAATGTGGAAGTGATGAGAAAGGGAGTATCAAAAGGAAGTGCTGTAGAAATGCTAGCAAAGCATTACAATATAAAGATGAATGAGGTAATGTGCATTGGTGATAGTGAAAATGATCTTTCGATGATCAAGGTTGTAGGATTAGGTGTTGCCATGGGAAATGGAGATGAAATAGTAAAAAATCATGCAGATTATATTACAAATTCAAATAATGAAGATGGTGTAGCTAAGGCAATTGAAAAGTTTGTTTTATAAAAACATGTAAAGATAAACATACTAATGTCTAAGAGGTGGTTAGTATGTTTAAACCTAAAAGGATCATATTTGAAGAAAAGGCTTTAGATTATAAAATGGGAGAGGATCTACTATATAAGTTTAAAGGTGAAGATGTAGAAATATTATACTCAAAGAGTGGAAGGATAACTGGTATCCCAGGAAAAGATACTTCCCAAATGTATGGTGAAGGAAAAAGCACATTAGTGGTTGGCATAAGGAAAAGTTTAAAATTTGAGTCTTGTAAGCCGTCAGCTCATTATCAACTTCCTATTGTGAGTGGCTGTACAGGTATGTGTGAATATTGCTATTTAAATACTCAAATGGGGAAAAAACCTTACATAAAAATACACGTAAACATAGAGGACATATTAAATAGGGCAGAAGAATATATTGAAGGAAGAAAACCTGAGGTTACTATTTTTGAGGGCTCAGCTACTTCTGATCCTATACCGGTGGAGAAATATAGTGGCGCATTAAAAAAATCTATAGAGTTTTTTGGAAAAAATGACTATGCACTATTTAGATTTGTTACTAAATATACAGATGTAGATGATTTGTTAAATTTAAAACACAATGGAAAAACCATTATTAGATTTAGTCTAAATAGTGAAACAGTAATAAATAGATATGAGCATAGAACTCCTTCTTTAGAAGAAAGATTAATTGCAGCTAGAAAAATAGGTGAAAGTGGATATCCATTAGGTTTTATTATTGCTCCTGTTTTTTTATATGAAGATTGGAAAAGAGACTATTTAGAATTAATAAACAAAATTTATTATAATTTTAGAGATTTAGAGCTAAAATTTGAAGTAATTTCTCATAGGTTTACAAAAAGAGCAAAAGAAAATATACTTACCATATATCCAAATACAGCTCTTCCTATGGAAGAAGATTTAAGAAAATTTAAGTTTGGCCAGTTTGGCTACGGAAAATATATTTATAAAGATGAAGATTTACGAGACATGAAAGAGTTTTTTAAAAATAATATTACAGATTTGTTCGGTGAACACAGTATAAACTACATCATTTAGTATGCTTTACTATTTATTAATTATAGAGTAATATTATGATATATATTTACCATGGCTTCAATATAAGGGGGAATATAAGTGTTTTTAAATATAGTATTATTTCAACCAGAGATTCCGCAAAATACAGGTAATATAGCTAGAACTTGTGTACTTACTAACTGTAAACTTCATCTAATTGAACCTTTAGGATTTAGCTTAGATGAAAAACATTTAAAGAGAGCAGGTTTAGATTACTGGCAATATCTAGATTTGGAAATTCACAAGTCTTATGAAGACTTAAGAGAAAAGTATAAGGATGGAAAGTTCTATTTTTCCACAACTCATGCAAGCAAATTTCATAGTGATGTAAAATATAAAGAAGGGGACTTTATCGTATTTGGAAGAGAGTCTTCAGGGTTACCAGATTATATAAGAAATAGTGAGATGGAAAATTCTATAAGGGTTCCTATGATTAATACAACTACTAGGTCATTAAATCTCTCAAATACTGTTTCTATAGTAACTTATGAAGCTTTAAGACAAATGAATTTTCCAAATATGAAGTAGGAGGGTTTTAGCAATGGAGAAGATAAAAATAATAACAGATAGCACGTCAGATTTGCCTAAAAGTGTAATTGACAAATATGACATAGAAGTCATTCCCTTATATGTAAATTTTGGAGAGGAAACCTATACTGATGGAGTAGATATAAACCTTCATGAATTATTGGAAAGAATGGATAATTCAGATATATTTCCTACTACAGCACAGGTTAATCCTCAAAGATTTATGGAATGTTATAAAAAATATTTAGATGAAGGATATAAAATAGTTTCATTACATATTTCTTCAAAGATGAGTGGAACCTATCAATCAGCGTGCATAGCTAGAGACATGCTTGAGAGTGACTCTATATATGTAATAGATTCTCAAAAAGTTACAGCAACTTTTGGCGCCATAGTAATTAAAGCAGCAAAATTAAAAGAAGAAGGATTAAGTGCAGAAGAGATTTATAATGAAATACTAAGAATAATACCACATGTAAAGTGTGCCTTTGCCTTTGAAACCCTAGATAATTTAGTTAAAGGTGGAAGATTGTCTAAAACTGCAGGGGTTATAGGTAGTATACTAGGTATAAAGCCCATAGTTGGAATAGTGGATGGAGAAATGGCAGTAATAGATAAGGTAAGAGGAAGTAAAAAAGCTATAAGATACATATTGGATTACATTGACAAAAATGGTATAAAGAAAGACGAAACTGCCATACTTCTGCATGTAGAAAATAAGGATATTTTGGATATTTTAAGAGAAAATTTGAAGGAAAAAGAAGTCGAATTTATAGAATGTGAAGTAGGATGTGTTGTTGGCGTGCATGCAGGAAGGGGAGCTTGTGGAGTAGTTTTTATACAAAACAATTAGCTTGTAAAAATTAAGACATTAATGAGGGTGTTTTTAATAGAATTAAAAAAAATATTACTCATTGTTAAAGCCAATGATAAGTGGTAAAATAGTAGCACGGGTTTCCGGTGGGCAGAAGGAAATTTGTAAACGATGTAGAATAATAATTATGCTATTCAAAATCTTAATATATATTTTTTTAGGAGGGGTATTAAAAATGAATAAAAAGAGATTAGTGTCCCTACTTACAGCTGCGTTAATGTCAGTTACATTATTCGCAGGTTGTGGTGGTGGAGAAAAGAAACCTGCTGGAGAAGGTAAAGAACCAGCTGCACAGGGAACAAGCATAAAAGCTGGACTTGTTACTGATGAAGGTGGGGTAAATGATGGTTCATTTAACCAGTCTGCTTACAGAGGACTTGAAAAAGCTAAGGCTGAATTAGGAATCGAAAACTTGCCAGCAATTGAATCAAAACAACAAGAACAATATGAACCAAACTTAAAGAACATGGCTAGTGTTGCTGATTTAATAGTAGGTTGTGGCTTTATGATGGAACAAGCTATGGGTAATGTTTCAAAACAATTACCTGATAAGAAATTCTTAATAGTTGATGCTGTAGTTAACACACCAAATACATTATCAATAACATTTAAAGAAGAAGAAGGTTCATTCCTTGCTGGAGTTATAGCAGGAAAAATGACTAAAACTAATAAAATTGGATTTATAGGCGGAAAAGAAGGAGAAGTTATAAATAGATTTGAAACTGGATTTGTAGCTGGAGTTATGTCTGTTAATCCAGAAGCAGGAAAATTATTAATGCCTGTTGATGAAAAAACACCAGGAAAGTTTACAAGATACATTGACTCCTTTACAGATCAGCAAAAAGGTGTAGAAGCTGCGAAAATGCTTTACAACGCTGGTGCTGATATAATATTCCACGCAGCAGGTGGAGCTGGTCTTGGATTGTTCAAAGCTGCAAAAGATATGGATAAATGGGCTATAGGTGTTGACTCTGACCAGGCAGCGGACCCAGACTTAGCTGAATACAAAGATCATATAATGATCTCCATGGAAAAGGAAGTTGGAGGAGTTGTTTACGATACAATAAAATCTATCCAAGATGGAACTTTCAAAGGTGGAGAACATAAAGTTGTCGGAATAAAAGAAGACAGAGTTGGTATAGCACCAACAGTTCACCCAGAAGTTCAGAAAGAAGCATTAGAATTAGCAGACAAATATAAAGAAGCAATAAAAGCAGACAAATTTAAGGTTCCAGGAACAAGAAAAGAGCTTAAAGAATTTAAAGTTCCACAGATTTAATATTGCAAGTGCAAGGCTAGATGCTTGTTGCATCTAGCCTTTTTATCTAATTATTCACTTAAAGGTGGTAAGAAAGGAGGACTATCATGGCAAAAGTTGTTGAAATGAAAGGAATAACTAAAGTTTTCCCAGGGACTATTGCAAATGATAATGTAGATTTTGAACTGAATAAAGGAGAAATACATGTATTATTAGGAGAAAATGGTGCAGGAAAAACAACTTTGATGAATATCCTTTATGGACTTTATCAGCAGGAATCTGGAGAAATATATATAAATGGTACAAAGGCAGATATAAAGAATCCTAAAGATGCTATAAAGTTAGGGATAGGAATGGTACACCAGCATTTTATGCTTGTGCATAATTTTAGTGTGGCAGAAAATATGGTCTTAGGTCAAGAACCTAAAAAAGGATCTGTGACTATAAATATGGAAAAGGCTAAAGAAGATACTAAAGAACTTGCGGACAAATATGGATTTAATATAGAGCCAGAAGCAATAATTGAAGATATTACAGTAGGCCAACAACAAAAGGTTGAGATTTTAAAGGCTCTTTACAGAGGAGCAGAAATATTAATTCTAGATGAACCGACAGCAGTATTAACACCTCAAGAAATTATCGAATTGGGTGTTATACTAAAGAATCTAGTGAAAGAAGGAAAGTCAATTATATTAATTACTCATAAATTAAAAGAAGTTATGAGTATGAGTGATAGAGTAACTATAATAAGAAGAGGAAAATATATAGATACTGTAAATACAAAAGAAACTAATATAGATAAATTAGCTGAAATGATGGTTGGAAGAAAGGTTAACTTAATAGTTGAAAAAAATGAGCCTAAAGTAGGAGATGTTATTCTAAAACTAGAAAACTTAAAGGCGTTAGACCATAGAGAATTACCAGCTTTAAAGGGAATAAATCTAGAGTTAAAGTCAGGTGAAATCTTAGGAATAGCTGGAGTAGACGGAAACGGGCAAAAAGAACTGATAGAGGCAATAGTAGGTTTAAGAAAAGCAACAGAAGGTAAGGTTTATTTAAAAGGTGAAGATATCACAGGGAAAACTACAAGAGAGATTATGGATGCGGGGATAGGGCATATTCCTGAAGATAGACATAAGAGAGGACTTGTACTTAAGTATTCCCTACTTGAAAACTCAGTTTTAGGAATTCACTATAAGGAACCTTACTCAAAAGGAATTATAATGAATTATAAAAAAATAAGAGAACATGTAAATACTTTAATTAAAAATTTTGACGTAAGAACTCCAAATGAAGATGTAGCAGCTTCAGCCTTATCAGGGGGTAACCAGCAAAAGCTAATTGTAGCTAGAGAAATTGAAAAAGATCCACAGATGATAATTGCTGCACAACCTACAAGAGGTTTGGATGTAGGAGCTATTGAATATATACACAAAAGATTAATTCAAGAAAGAGATAATGGCAGAGGAGTACTTTTGGTTTCTCTAGAATTGGATGAAGTTATGGCATTATCAGATAGAATAGCAGTAATATATGATGGTGAGATTGTAGATATATTAGATGTAAAAGATGCTACAGAGCAAAAGCTTGGAATACTTATGGCTGGTGGAACTTTACAAAAAGAGGTAGAAGGAGGTAAGAAGAATGAATAAGGATTTAATAAAGAGTTTTTTAGTATCTATATTATCAATATTATTAGCCTTATTTATATCAGTATTCTTCGTTATGTGGGCGAAAGGCTACGGATTTGTGGCAGCAGCGCAATTACTTTTCACTTCTATTTGGAAGGGAAGCTTTGGAACAAGTATGAACTTAATTGAATCCTTTGTTTTTGCAACGCCTCTTATATTTACTGGATTAGCTCATGCTGTTGCTTTTAAAACAGGATTATTTAATATAGGGGTAGAAGGTCAGTTTATTATGGGTATGACTACAGCAACTTTAGTTGGTTTAATACCTGGTATACCAAAGGTAATACATATACCTCTTACTATGATGGCGGGGGCCTTGGCAGGTATGGCTTGGGCAGCAGTCCCAGGATATTTAAAGGCTAAGATTGGAACAAATGAAGTTGTAAATACTATAATGATGAATTTTATTGCTCAACATTTTACTAACTATTTGGTTATGGGACCTTTCCACAAACCAAACTCTGCTAGTACCAATGTAATACAAGATTCTGCTAAACTTTATAGATTTTTAGGAGAGTATAATAGATTAAGTGTAGGTATTTTCATAGGTGTTATATGTGCCTTTTTAGTATATTTCCTATTTTGGAAAACTACTACAGGCTATGAGATAAGAGCCGTTGGTTTTAGCCCATCTTCTGCAGAATACGGCGGAATAAACATTAATAAGAATATAGTTTTGGCTATGGTTATATCAGGAGCTATAGCAGGAATAGGTGGAGCTATACATACTATGGGTGTTCAACATCAGTCCATTCAGTTATTTGGTTTTACAAATTTTGGTATGGACGGAATAGCAGTAGCTTTAGTAGGTAAGAGTAATCCTTTTGGTATATTATTCTCAGCTTTATTGTTTGGAGCATTAAATTTCAGCTCTGGAACTCTTATGTTATTTGGAATACCAAAAACAATAGTTTATTTAATACAGGGTATTATAATAATATTCATAGCAGGAGAATATGTATTTAGATTAATAATTGAAAAAAGAAAGAAGGGGGCATTAGTAAATGGATAATTCATTGATGATTTCTTTAATTGGAATTATTGCTGCCACCCTAAGACTTGCCACACCACTTATATTTGCAGCTTTAGGTGGAGTGTTTTCAGAAAAATCAGGAGTTGTAAATATTGCCCTTGAGGGCTTTATGACTACAGGTGCTTTCTTTGCAGTATATGGATCTTATTTAACAGGGAATCCTTGGATAGGTATATTATTTGCAATGGTATCAGGGGCAATTATGGCATTGATACATGCTTATTTAAGTATAAATTTAAAGGCTGACCAAATTATTTCTGGTGTAGGAATTAATGTTTTCGCATCTGCTTTGACTGGATATTTAATAGTAAAGTTTTTTAAAACAAACTCTCAAACTAGTGTTGTGGCATCAGTACCTTATCCAGCTGAATTAATGGCAAAGATACCAATACTTGGACCTATCTTAAAAGAGCTAAATTGGTTTGTTTTTATGGCTTTAATTTTGGTGTTTGTATCCCATTACGTTTTGTATAAGACACCATTAGGTTTAAGAATAAGATCTGTAGGAGAGCATCCAAAGGCAGCGGATACTTTAGGTATAAATGTATATAGAATAAGATATTTATGTGTTGTTTTATCAGGAGTATTAGGAGGACTTGGAGGAGCTACTTTATCTATAGGTATAATGAATTTATATAGAGAAAATATGGTTAGTGGTAGAGGATTTATAGCATTAGCAGCCATGATATTCGGTAACTGGAAGCCTGTTAACGCCATGTGGGCATCTATGCTTTTTGCCTTTGCAGAGACCTTCCAATTATTTGCTAAGGGATTTGGATGGACTATTCCTGGAGAATTTTATGCAGCATTCCCATATATAATGACTATGCTTGTTCTTGCAGGGTTTGTTGGTAAAACTAAATCTCCTGCTGCAAATGGTATACCTTACGAAAAAGGTCAAAGATAATTTTAAAAAAGAGTGTATTAAACTACACTCTTTTTTATTCTTTAAAATATTAAAAAAATTGTAAAAAATAATAGAAATTTATCTATACTAAGGCATATTAAGTTTGCTATAATTTAAAATGAAGAGCCTAATACTTGTACTATAGTCTTGTAAAGTGCTATAATATAGCTGTATGAAAGGTGTTGATTAAATGAATATGGATTTTAATTTAAATATTTCACAAGAACAAAAGTTAATAATGACACCACAAATGCAACTTTCTGTCAAAATACTGCAATTATCTTCATATGAATTGCAAAAGCTTGTAGAGAAAGAAATACAAGAAAATCCTCTTTTAGAAGTTAAATATGCTGAAAATAGAGAGAATAGAGAGAAGCTAAGTACAATAGACTACAAAAAAATGATAGAATATTTAGAATCTGACAATTATGGCTATTATGGAAACTATAAAAATGATGATGAGGAAGTTTCTCCCTTCGCTTTTATTAGTGAAAAAAAATCTCTCAAGGAATACTTATTTGAGCAATTGTGTTACTTGAATGAAAAGGATTCCATAAAATTTATAGGCGAATATATAATTGAAAATATAGACGATAGAGGATATTTAGTTGAAGCTTTAGAAAACATACAAAACCAACTTAGGATGCCATTGGATTTAGTAGAGGAAGCTCTTGAAGTAATTCAGAGCTTAGAACCTGATGGAATTTGTGCTAGAGATTTAAAGGAATGTTTGAGAATTCAATGTGAAAAGAGAGGACTATACGATAATATATTATTTGGAATTATAGATAATCATTTAGAAGATATTGCTGAAAATAAATACAATTCTATTGCTAGATCTTTTAATATAGATGTTAAAAAGGCTCAAAGTTACGGTGATTTTATAAAAACCCTTCAACCTAAGCCTTCTAGAGGTTTTTATACTGGAGAAGAGGTTAGGTATATTCTCCCAGATGCCTATATAAAAAAATTGGATGGAGAATATCATATAATAATGAATGAGGAATTAACTCCTAGATTAACTATTAATAATCTTTATAAAGGAATAATTAATAATGGAGAGGATAAACAAGCGGTAGAATTTGTTAAGGATAGATTAGATAGTGCTACTTTTTTAATAAAAAGTATTGAACAAAGAAAAAGTACAATTTATCGAGTTTTGGAAAAAATAATTTTAATGCAAAAAGATTATTTTGATCGTGGCAAAAAATATTTAAAACCAATGACTTTAAAAGAAATTGCAGATCTCTTAGAAATGCATGAATCTACAATAAGCAGAGCTATTAGAGATAAATACATTCATACAGATAAAGGAACAATAAAGATAAGAGATTTATTTACTACTGGATTGACTTTTAAAGGAGCGGAAGACTCTCTATCTACAGTAGAAGTTAAAAGAAAAATAGAAGATTTAATTAATAAGGAAGATAAAAGTAATCCATTGTCAGACCAAAGTATAGCGGATACATTAAAAAATAATGGCGTGAATATTTCAAGAAGAACCGTGGCAAAATACAGAGAAGAAATTGGAATAAAATCTTCTAAGGGAAGGAAACGATATTAATTTAATTATAATTAATAGAAAATAGAGAAGAGTAATGCATTTCTTCTCTATTTAAATTTTATTTACTTAAATTTATGTTTTCGCTATTGGAAAATAATTCAGATTGGTTTATAATATAAGTGGGACTAAAAATTAATTAGTGGGACAAATTATGGCCAGAGGGGTGCTTCGGTTGGAAGAAGTATTGAAAATACAACAAAAGATCATACCTGAAATGATAGAAGTGATGGAAAAAAGATATAATATATTAAGAAATATTTATTATAATCAACCTATTGGAAGAAGAATGTTAGCTAGAAATTTAGACATAAGTGAAAGAATTGTTAGAACAGAAATTAACTTTCTGAAGGAACAAAACTTTATAGAAATCACTCTCCCAGGAATGATTATAACACCCTATGGGGAAGAAGTGATAGATAAATTAAAAAATTACATACATCAAATCAAAGGTTTAAATGATTTAGAAGAAATAATCAAAGAACGACTAGGGATAAAAAATGTAGTGATAGTTCCAGGAAATTTGGATGAAGATTTGAATGTAATGAAAGAATTAGGTAAGGCTTCAGCAAATTATCTAAAAAGCATTTTGGACGATGGAAATGTAATTGCTCTTACTGGTGGAACTACAGTGAGAGATGTAGTAGAGAATATGCCAAAGCTAAACAACTTGACTAATGTGACAATAGTGCCTGCTAGAGGTGGAATGGGTAGGAATTTAGAAACCCAAGCAAATACTTTAGTTTCAAAGTTAGCTAATAAATTTAACTGTAATTATAAGCTCCTTCATGCTCCAGACAATTTAAGTAGTGAGGCTGTAAATGCCATGGTAAAAGAAAAATCAGTTAAAGATATTTTGGATATAATATATAGCGCTAATGTATTAATTTATGGCATTGGTAGAGCTGATGAAATGGCAAGAAGAAGAGGATTGTCTAATGAAGAGATAGAGATGTTAAAACTTAAGGGAGCTGTTGGGGAAGCCTTTGGTTATTACTTTGATAGAGAAGGAAATGTAGTATATTACACACCCACTATGGGCATAAAGAATCATCATATAGGTGATGTGGAACATATAATTGCAGTGGCAGGTGGAGGAAGTAAAGGCGAGGCTATAATTTCTACTGAATTAAATAACAAAAATGGTGTTCTAGTAACAGATGAAGGCGCTGCAAAGGAAATCTTAAAATTATTTAATAATTAATGATATTTTATGCAAAATATATATAATGTACTCAAAAATATATATTACTAAACTATAAGAAGGTAATATAGAATTTTTAAAATATAAGGAGGTATTTTTTATGATTAAAGTTGGTATTAATGGTTTTGGAAGAATAGGCAGAAATGTATTTAAGGCTTTAGTAAAAAAATACAATGGACAATTAGAGGTAGTTGCAATTAACGATTTAACAGATTCAGCTACGTTAAAACATTTATTAAAATATGATTCACTATATGGAAAATATGATGGAACTGTAGAAGCTACAGAAAGTGCTATAGTGGTTGATGGCAAAGAAATAAAAATATACGCAGAAAGAGATCCTAAAAACATACCATGGGGAGAATTAGGAGTAGACATTGTAATAGAATGTACAGGATTATTTACTGATGCAAATAAAGCTAAGGCTCATATCGAGGCTGGAGCTAAGAAAGTACTTATTTCAGCACCAGCTAAAAATGAAGATATAACTATTGTATTAGGTGTTAACGAAGAAAAATATAATTCAGCAGAACACAATATTATATCAAATGCATCATGTACAACAAACTGTTTAGCACCTTTTGCTAAGGTTTTAGACAGAGAGTTTGGTATAGTAGAAGGACTTATGACAACAATTCACTCATACACAAACGATCAGAAGATTTTAGATGCTCCACACAGAGACTTAAGAAGAGCAAGAACTGCTGCAGAGGCTATGATACCAACAACAACTGGAGCTGCTAAAGCAGTTGCATTAGTGCTTCCACAATTAAAAGGAAAATTAAATGGCTTAGCTATAAGAGTACCGACCCCAACTGTTTCTGTAACTGACTTAGTATGTACTTTAGATAAAGAAGCTACAATAGAAGAAATAAATGCAGCTTTCAAAAAGGCATCAGAAACAGATATGAAAGGAATATTAGGATATAGTGAAGAACCACTTGTATCTATAGACTATAGAGGAGATGAAAGATCTTCAATAGTAGATGGACTTTCAACTATGAGCATAGGTAAAAAAATGGTTAAAGTTATAGCTTGGTATGACAATGAGTGGGGTTACTCACAAAGACTGGCTGATTTAACTAAATACGTTGCAGATAGATTATAATAACTTATAGTTAATGTTAGCTTAGAAGGGTTTTGATTTGTAGTTGGAGCTATAAGACAAAACCCTTTTTTAGGCATTATTTTTAAAGAAAGGGTGATATTATGAGTCTTAATAAAAAGACTATTGAGGATATAGAGTTAAAGGGTAAAAAGGCTTTAGTGAGATGTGATTTTAATGTACCTTTAAAGGATGGAAAAATAACTGATGAAAATAGGTTAATAGGAGCTCTTCCAACAATTAAATATTTAATGGAAAAGGGTGCAAAAGTAATTTTATGCTCCCATATGGGAAAGCCAAAGGGAGAAGTAAAGCCAGAATTATCTTTATCCCCTGTAGCTAAAAGATTATCAGAACTTTTAGGAAAAGAAGTAGTATTTGCTGCAGACGATAATGTGGTAGGAGAGAACGCTAAAGCAGCGGTAGGAAAGATGGAAGAGGGAGATGTAGTTCTTTTAGAGAATACCAGATTTAGAAAAGAAGAAACTAAGAATGAAGAAAATTTTTCAAAGGAATTAGCATCTTTAGCAGATATTTTTGTAAATGATGCCTTTGGAACTGCTCATAGAGCTCATTGTTCAACAGTAGGAGTAACAACATTTTTACCTGTTTCAGTTTGTGGATATTTAATTCAAAAGGAACTAAAGTTCTTAGGAGAAGCAGTTGAAAATCCACAAAGACCTTTTGTTGCAATACTTGGGGGAGCTAAAGTATCAGATAAGATAAATGTTATAAATAATTTATTAGAAAAGGTTGATGCTTTAATAATTGGTGGTGGTATGAGTTATACCTTCTCAAAATCACAAGGTTTTAATATAGGAAATTCATTAGTTGAAGAAGATAAAATAGATTATGCAAAAGAAATGATAGAAAAAGCAAAAGCTAAAGGCGTAAAGTTACTTTTACCAGTAGACTATGTTGTTGCTGATAAGTTTGCGGCAGATGCTACTCCTATTATAACAGAAGATGAAAATGTTAAAGAAGGTTATATGGGATTAGACATTGGGCCAAAAACGGCAAAGATTTATGCAGATGAAGTTAAAAAAGCTAAGACTGTAATTTGGAACGGACCAATGGGAGTATTTGAATTCGATAACTTTGCTAATGGAACAATAGAAGTAGCAAAGGCTATGGCTGAATCAGATGCCACTACAGTTATAGGCGGAGGAGATAGTGCAGCAGCAGTTAACCAATTAGGATTTGGAGATAAAATGACTCATATATCAACAGGTGGTGGAGCTTCCTTAGAGTTCTTAGAGGGAATAGAACTTCCAGGAATAGCAGCACTTAGCGATAAATAGTAGAGGAAAGGGGTGTTCATATTGCGTAAACCAATAATCGCTGGAAATTGGAAGATGCATAATACCGTTGAAGAAGCGGTAAAATTAGTAGAAGAATTAAAACCTCTAGTAAAAGAAGCGGAATGTGAAGTAATAGTATGTCCTACTTTTATATGTCTTTCAGAGGTTAAAAAGGTGATAAAAGATTCAAATATAAAGCTAGGCGCTCAAAATATGTATTTTGAAGATAAAGGAGCATTTACAGGAGAAGTATCACCAACCATGCTCAAAGCTTTAGGAATAGATTATGTAGTTATAGGACATAGCGAAAGAAGACAATACTTTAATGAAACAGATGAAACTGTAAATAAAAAAGTAAAGAAAGCTTTTGAAAATGATATTATTCCTATATTATGTGTTGGAGAAAGCCTGCATGAAAGAGAAAATGGGATAACAGAAGAAGTTATAGGAAGACAAATTAAATTAGATTTATCTGGATTAACAGCTAGTCAGGTAGAGAATTTAGTAATTGCTTATGAGCCAATTTGGGCAATAGGCACAGGAAAAACTGCCACATCAGAACAGGCAAATGAAACAATAGGATATATCAGAAGTATAGTAGAAAAATTATACGGAAATGAAGTTAGTGAAAAAGTAAGAATACAGTACGGTGGTTCAGTTAAATCTTCCACTATAAAAGAGCAAATGGCAATGCCTCATATCGATGGTGCATTAGTTGGAGGAGCAAGTCTTAAGGCTGAAGAATTCGGAGCCATCGTAAACTATAACAGGGGGTAAAATATGGTTAAGCCAGTAATGTTAATGATCCTTGATGGATTTGGTATAACCGATAAGGTAGATGGAAACGCTATATTAGCTGCAAACAAACCAAATTATGAAAATATATGGAACGAATATCCTCATACCTATTTAAAAGCTAGTGGATTAAGTGTAGGGCTACCAGAAGGACAAATGGGTAATTCAGAAGTAGGACATTTAAATATTGGTGCGGGAAGAATTATATATCAAGAACTTACAAGGATAACAAAGGATATAGACGAGGGTAGCTTTTATGATAATGCTGTCATAAATGAAGTTATGGATAAGAGTTTAAAAAATAATAGCTCACTTCATTTAATGGGATTATTATCTGATGGTGGAGTTCATTCACATATTGATCATTTAAAAGCTTTACTAAAATTGGCTAAGAAAAAAGGTCTGAGCAGAGTTTATATACATGGATTTTTGGATGGAAGAGATGTTCCACCTTCATCTGCCCAAAATTATATATCAGAAATAGAAGGCTTTATGAGAGAATTGGGCTTAGGAGAAGTCGCTACAATAGCAGGAAGATATTATGCTATGGACAGAGATAAGAGATGGGAAAGAACTAATTTAGCCTATAATGCTTTAGTTTTAGGTCAAGGAGAGGAAGCAAACTCAGCTATTGAAGCGGTAGATAAATCCTATAAAGATAATAAAACAGATGAATTTGTTCTACCAACTGTTGTTATGAGAGATGGAAGACCTACAGCTACAATAAAAAATGGAGATTCTATAATATTCTTCAATTTTAGACCAGATAGGGCAAGGCAATTAACAAGGGCATTAAATGATAAAGTATTCGATGGTTTTAAGAGAGAAACTTTAAGTTTAAATTTTGTAACAATGACTCAATATGATAAAACTATAGAAAATGTTAGCATCGCTTATAAGCCGGAAAGTTACGAAAATACTTTAGGAGAATATATTAGCAAATTAGGTTTAAAACAACTTAGAATTGCTGAAACGGAAAAATATGCCCATGTTACTTTCTTTTTTAATGGAGGAGTTGAAAAGCCTAATGATGGAGAAGATAGGGCATTAATACCATCTCCTAAGGTTGCAACTTATGACTTAAAACCTGAAATGAGTGCTTATGAAGTAACAGAAGAGGTTTTAAAAAGAATTGACTCAAATCAATATAGTTTAATTATATTAAACTTTGCTAACCCAGACATGGTAGGACATACGGGAGTATTTGAAGCAGCTAAGGCTGCAATAGAAACTGTAGATATATGTATGGGCAAAATAGTAAACAAAATATTAGAAAAAGATGGAACAGTATTCCTAACTGCAGATCATGGAAATTCAGAGCAAATGATAGATTACTCAACAGGGCAACCAATGACTGCTCACACAACAAATGAAGTACCATATATATATATCAGCAATCACTCTAAAGAGTTAAGAGAGGGTGGAATACTAGCTGATATTGCTCCTACTATACTCAATGAAATGGGAGTAGAAGTTCCTAAGGAAATGACAGGGAAAAATCTTATTAAAAATTAAAAGTGAATAATAATGAAAAGAAATAAAGGGAGGATTTTATAATGAGAAATTATATTGAAATCGTTGATGTGGTAGCTAGACAGGTATTGGATTCAAGATGCTTTCCAACAATCGAAGTGGATGTAGTATTAGAAGATGGAACAATAGGAAGATCAGCAGTACCATCAGGAGCTTCTACAGGAATGTATGAAGCAGTAGAGTTAAGAGACGGAGATAAATCAAGGTATAATGGAAAGGGAGTACTTAAAGCTGTTGATAATGTTAACACATTAATAGCTACAGAATTAATAGGACTAAATGTATTTGATCAAGTTTTAATAGATAAAACTATGATAGAACTTGATGGTACAGAGAACAAAGGTAAATTAGGCGCAAATGCAATGCTTGGTGTATCCCTTGCTTGCGCAAAAGCTGCAGCAGAATACTTAGGATTAAGCCTTTATCAATACATAGGCGGAGTAAATGCAAAGGTTCTTCCTGTTCCTATGATGAATATAATAAATGGAGGTAAACACGCAGATAACAATGTAGACCTTCAGGAATTTATGATTATGCCAGCTGGAGCATCAAGCTTTAGTGAAGCTTTAAGAATGAGTGCGGAAGTATATCATTCCTTAAAATCAATATTAAAGTCTAAAGGATATGATACAGGTGTTGGTGATGAAGGAGGATTTGCTCCAAATCTAAATTCCAATGAAGAAGCTATTCAAGTTATAGTTGAAGCTATAGAAAAAGCAGGATATACTCCAGGAAAAGAAATATTCATAGCATTAGACCCAGCTTCATCAGAAATATTTGAAGATGGAAAATATAATTTAAAGGGAGAAGGAAAAGTATTAACTCCTGTAGAAATGGTAGATTACTATGCTAACTTAGTAGAAAAATATCCAATAATATCAATAGAAGACGGTATGGCAGAAGAAGATTGGGAAGGTTGGAAGCTTATCACTGAAAGACTTGGTAGCAAAATTCAAATAGTTGGAGACGACTTATTTGTTACTAATACAAATAGATTAACTATGGGTATTGAAAGAGGAGTTGCTAATTCAATTCTTATAAAATTAAATCAAATAGGTACTCTAACTGAAACTTTAAATGCAATAGAAATGGCTGAAAGAGCTGGATATACAGCTGTAGTTTCACATAGATCAGGAGAAACAGAAGATACAACAATTGCTGATTTAGTTGTAGCTGTTAACTCAGGTCAAATTAAAACAGGTGCACCTGCAAGAAGCGAAAGAGTAGCTAAATACAATCAACTATTAAGAATAGAACAAGAATTAGGAGATGCAGCTGAATATAGAGGATTAAAAGCTTTCTATAATATAAGAAAATAATAGATAGAATGTTATAAAATTATGGAGAAGTGTCAATGATATAAAAAAAGATGCTTCTCCATAATTTTACTATGTGATGAAGATAAAATATTTATGTAAAAACTTTATAGTATAATTTACAATATCGTTGTTCTGCGTGAAAATTTATGTTAAAATATAATGTGTTGAAAAAATAATTTTGTGGATTATATAATGGAGGTTTTGAGAATGAAAACTTTTTTAATAGCTGCGCAGATAGTACTTAGTTTTACCTTAATAGGTTCAGTACTTGCACAACCTGCTAAATCTTCAGGATTTAGTTTAATGACAGGATCTAGTGAAACTTTCTATTCTAAAAATAAAGGAAGAACTTTTGAGTCAGCAATGTCAAAGTTAACTATTGTTTCTGCAATACTATTTGCAGCAGTAACATTAGCACTTAATCTTATTTAATAACCCATGAGTAAATTTATATATTTTTATATATAAAATTTATATATACTATTATAATAAAATCATAAAGTAGGGGGATCAATATGAACGCTTATTTAATTTACACTGTTTTAGCAGGACTATTAGCACTTATATTTGCATTTGTATTAAGTAGTTCTATTACAAAAGAAAGCCCTGGAGACGGAAGAATGGCTGAAATTGCAGGCTATATTCATGATGGGTCTATGGCTTTCTTAAAGACTGAATATAAATATCTAACAATATTTGTTGTAATAGTTGCTGCAGTATTAGGATTTCTAGTAAGCTGGCAGACAGCTATATGCTTCGTATTTGGAGCAGTATTTTCAATTTTTGCTGGATATTTTGGAATGAACGTAGCTACAAAGGCTAACGTAAGAACAGCAGAAGCTGCAAAACATGGTCAAAGCAAAGCTTTAAAGATTGCTTTTTCAGGTGGAGCAGTTATGGGACTATCTGTTGTTGGATTAGGTATTGTTGGACTAGGTGTTGCTTACTATGTATTTGGTGGTAACATAGAGTTTATCACAGGATTTGGACTTGGAGCCAGCTCAATAGCATTATTTGCTCGTGTTGGTGGAGGTATTTATACTAAGGCTGCTGACGTTGGAGCTGACCTTGTTGGTAAAGTAGAAGCAGGAATACCAGAAGACGACCCAAGAAACCCAGCGGTTATTGCTGACAACGTTGGAGATAACGTTGGAGACGTTGCTGGTATGGGAGCTGACCTTTTTGAATCTTATGTTGGATCAATAATATCAGCTTTAACTTTAGGTGCAGCTGTTTTTGCAAATAAAGAAGGAATTGTTTATCCATTACTACTTTCAGCTATAGGAATCATAGCTTCCATAATTGGAGTTATGTTTGCAAGAAATAGTAAAGCTGAAAATCCACAGAAGGCTCTAAACTCTGGTACATATATTGGAGGAGTTATAGTTATTATAGCTGCTGCAGTATTAAGTAACATGGTATTTGGAAACTTAAAGGCATTTTTTGCTATAGCAGCAGGATTAGTAGTTGGAATGGCTATAGGTAAAATAACAGAAATGTATACTTCAGATGAATATGCTTCTGTTAAAAAGATTGCTAATCAATCAGAAACAGGTCCTGCAACAACAGTAATTTCAGGACTTGCAGTTGGTATGTATTCAACTTTATGGCCAATTGTTTTAATATGTATAGGTGTATTAGTTTCTTTCTTCGTAATGGGTGGAGCTCAGGATACTATGATGGGATTATACGGAATCGCTTTATCAGCAGTAGGTATGCTTTCAACTACAGGACTTACAGTTGCAGTTGATGCGTATGGACCAATAGCTGATAATGCTGGTGGTATCGCTGAAATGGCAGGACTTCCTAAAGAAGTAAGAGAAGTTACTGACAAGCTTGACTCTGTTGGTAATACAACAGCAGCTATTGGTAAAGGATTTGCTATAGGATCAGCAGCTCTTACAGCATTAGGATTATTTGCTTCCTATGCTCATGCTGTTGAAATAACAACTATAGACTTATTAAATCCAATTACATTAGTTGGTGTATTTATAGGTGGTATGCTACCATTCTTATTTGGTGCTTTAACTATGGAATCCGTTGGTAAAGCAGCAAATGAAATGATTGAAGAAGTTAGAAGACAGTTCAAAGAAATACCAGGAATTATGGAAGGAAAGGGTCAACCTGACTATAAGAAATGCGTAGATATTTCTACAGCAGCAGCTATTAGAGAAATGGTTATTCCAGGTGTTTTAGCTATAGTAGTTCCAATTGGAATTGGATTACTTCTTGGTAAAGAAGCTCTTGGTGGACTTATAGGTGGATCCGTTACTACTGGTGTTTTAATTGCTATATTTATGTCAAACGCTGGTGGTGCTTGGGATAACGCTAAGAAGTACATTGAAGGCGGTACTCATGGTGGAAAAGGAAGTTATGCTCATAAAGCAGCAGTAGTTGGTGACACTGTTGGTGACCCATTCAAGGATACATCAGGACCATCAATGAATATTCTTATAAAGCTTATGACAATAGTTTCACTTGTATTTGCACCAGTTATACTTCAATATGGTGGAATATTATTGAATATGTTTAAATAATATATTGTTTACATGTAGGACTCATCATTATGATGAGTCCTATTTGCTAAATTGAATAATTTTGTTATATTTAACCTAAACTAAAAATATATAAATTAGGAGGTGTGGGATGTGAATATACAAGATAATATAATTGATTTTATGAAGGAGCAGGCATATAAGCCTATGAATGCATCAGAATTAGGTAAAGCTTTTAATATAAAAGGTGATGAATTTACAGAGTTTGTAAAAGTATTAAATTTTATGGAAAAAGATGGTATGATAATAAAAACCCGTACTGAACACTATGGTGTACCTGAAAGAATGGGTTTAGTAGTAGGTAAACTTCAAGGTCATCAAAAAGGGTTCGGATTTTTAATACCAGAAATTGAAAGGCCAGATGTATTTATACCTATATCTAATATGAATGGAGCTATGCATGGCGATAGAGTAGTAGTAAAAATTTTACGAGAAGAAAATGAAGGCAAGAAATGTGAAGGTGAAGTAATAAGAATATTAGATAGGTCCAATAAGACTGTTATAGGAATATTCGAAGATAGTAAAAATTTTGGATTTGTTATTCCTGAAGAAAAGAGAATATATCAAGATGTATTTATATCTAAGGGAGATACAAAAGGGGCAAAATCCGGACAAATAGTTATTGCAGAAATAGTAAAGTGGCCAGATGGAAGAAGAAATCCTGAAGGTAAGGTCATAGAAATATTAGGAAATAAAGGTGATAAAGGTTTAGATATATTAACCATTATGAAAAAATATAAATTGCCTGAGGAATTTCCAACTAAAGTTGAAAGTTATGCGGATAAAATTCCAGAAGAGATTTTAGAAGAAGAATATGAAAAAAGATTAGATCTTAGAAATCTAAGGATAGTAACCATTGACGGAGAAGACGCAAAGGATCTTGATGATGCAATTTCAATAGAGAGGTTACCTAATGGCAATTATTACTTAGGAGTACATATAGCTGATGTATCACATTATGTTAAAGAAAAGAATCCATTAGACAAGGAAGCTTTAAAGAGAGGAACATCCGTATATTTAATCGACAGAGTAGTCCCTATGCTTCCTAAGAAACTATCTAACGGAATATGTAGTTTAAACCCTAAAGTAGATAGGTTAACTCTTAGCTGTTTTATGCAGATAGATAATAGCGGTAAAGTTGTAGACTATGAAGTAGCAGAAAGTGTAATTAAAACAAGTGAAAGAATGACTTACACTGATGTGACAAAGATATTAAGAGATAAAGACGAAGAATTAATTAAAAAGTATGATTACCTGGTAGAAGATTTTAAGCTTATGGAGGAGTTATGCGGTATTCTTCATAACAAGAGAATTACCAGAGGGGCAATAGATTTCGATTTTGAAGAGTGTAAGATAATATTAAATGAAATGGGCAAACCAATAGATATTAAGCCTTATGAGAGAGCCATAGCAAACAGAATGATTGAAGAGTTTATGTTAGTATGTAATGAAACCATAGCTGAGCATATGTTCTGGTCAAATATTCCTTTTGTATATAGAATTCACGAAGAGCCAGACTTAGAAAAGCTAGATCATTTTAATGAATTTGTTCATAATTTAGGATATGTAGTTAAGATTGGAAAAGAAATTCATCCTAAAGCTCTTCAACAAATAGTAGAAAAGGCTAGAGGGAAGAAAGAAGAGACAGTAGTAAACACATTGCTATTAAGATCCTTACAGCAGGCTAAATATTCACCGGAATGTGTAGGGCACTTTGGATTAGCTGCAAGATATTATTGTCACTTTACTTCGCCTATAAGAAGATATCCTGACTTAATAATACATAGAATAATTAAAGAATTTATAAATGGAAAAATCACAGAAAAAAGAATGCAAAGATTAGTAACAGAAGTAGATTATGCATCTACCCAATCCTCACAGATGGAAAGATTAGCTGAAGAAGCAGAAAGAGAAGTAGATGACTTAAAGAAAGCTGAATACATGAGTGAAAAAATTGGAGAAGAGTACAATGGAATAATCTCTTCAGTAACATCTTTTGGATTATTTATAGAACTACCTAACACAATTGAAGGGCTTGTACATATCAGTACTCTTTTAGACGATTACTATATATATGATGAAAAACATATTTCTCTTATAGGGGAAAGAAGTAAGAAGATATATAGATTAGGTGACGAAGTAAAGGTCAGGGTGGATAAAGTTGATTTAAATAGTCATGAGATTTACTTTAAGCTATTAGGTTCTAATGAAGAACATTCTGAAGGTGAAGAAGGTCAAGGGGAATTTGAATCAAAAGAAGAAGGACAAATGGAGATAGTAACTCCAATATCAACTTATAAAACAGATGATGAATAAATTGAAAATGCACGAAAACCATATTGATAAAATAATCAATATGGTTTTTATTTATCCGATGACTACCATCCGTAATACTCCCATCTTCTAAACGGATGCTACGTCCCTGGATAAGTTCTTCTAAGCCTCAGTTGGAGTAAGTATTCCTTTTAAGCAAAATCCATCTGAAGTTAAGAATCACTTGATAGTTTACTCTTCTTTAAGAATGCAGGGATACTTTGAGCAAAAAACTTAACAAAGGTGTCCTTAAATTTTTGATCCTCTTGCTTTAAAATACCAAGGGAATATTGTATTGCAACACCATCTAGTGCTGCTACTAAAATTGAAGCAAGGATTTTTTTATACTCCGCATTTTCAATTCCAAAGGCATAGAAATACATATCTGCTACTTTGTTGATTATTTCAATATAATCTTTTTTAAGGACTTCATTAAGGGTTCCACCCTTAGAAATTACATAACCTATTAATAAAACTAAAAGACGTTGTTCATCAACCTTCGACATACGCTCTCTAACTTTATCACTAATTTCATTTAACATATTTTCTGTACTTTTAAGATTACTACTTTCATCTCTTTCAGAAAGTTTTTGAGCAAAGTACATAGCCTCTTTTACTGCATGATAAAAAAGTTCATCTTTATTTTTAAAATGATGATATATGGCACCAGTAGTAAGACCAGCAGCTGAGGCTATGTCACGCATACTTGCCTCTTCAAAGCCCTTTTCTATAAATACACTGATTGCCGCATCTAAAATATGTTGCTTTTTTTTATTTTGCTGATTATAGTTCAAATTAGTCACCTCATTTACAAATAGTATATCATATTTTTTTCAATATTAGAGTTAACTTATTATATCGCTTACAGTTTACAGTTTAAAATAATAATATTTAATATTTTCAAAATATTTCTTATTTTGAATGTTAAATTATTGACAAAGCAAAACTCATATTATATCATAAACATAACAAGTGTTATGTTATATTACAAACTATGGTCCAGGCATTATTAGTTTTTAATATCATAACCTAGGTTTAATATGGAATGGGGAGAGGTTATATGGAAAAGTATAAAATTTTAGAAATCAAAGAAAGTGTTTTTGACAATAATGATCATCAAGCAGATTTATTGAGAGAAAAATTAAAAAGAGATAGAGTTTTTTTATTAAATCTTATGTCATCACCAGGATCTGGGAAAACAACTACTGTTTTAAGAACCATTGAGGCTTTAAAAAATGAAATTAACATTGGCGTTTTAGAAGCAGATATTGATTCAGATGTTGATGCACACAAGGTTTCACAATCTGGTGCTAAAGTAATTCAATTGCATACAGGGGGAATGTGTCATCTTGATGCAGATATGACCAAGCAAGGATTAGAGGGTCTTGGAACAGAAAATATTGATTTTGTAATATTAGAGAATGTTGGTAATTTAGTATGCCCTGCAGAATTTGATACCGGTGCATCAAAAAATGCTATGATTTTAAGCATACCAGAAGGAGATGACAAACCTTTAAAATATCCTTTAATGTTTTCTATAGTGGATGTTTTACTAATTAATAAAATAGATGCAGCGGAATACTTTGATTTTGACTTAGATGCAGTAAAAGAGAGAGTAAAAAAACTTAATCCAAATATTAAAGTTATTCCAATATCAGCTAAAACCGGAGAGGGAATGGAAGAATGGATTGAATGGATACGCTTACAAGTTAATACTTGGAAAGATAAATAGATTATAAAGAGAAAGTAAATAAGTTTAATAAAATATAAAAATATAAAATTTAAGGGGAAAAGGGAGGGGAAACCGTTATAAATTTACTAAATCAATAATGAAAAATAAACATTGGGCTTTAGTAGATTTTACGTAACGGGATAATATATGGTCAAAGAGAAGGTACTTGATCTTGCAAATCATATCAGTAATAAGAAACGTGGTTCAAAAAATGAAGTTAAAGCTACTGATCCTGAATATATGATTCTTGAGCCTGTTGTTACAGATGAAATGGCGGAAGTAGTACTTTGTATGAAAATGCGCAAAAAGGTTACAGCAAAAGAGATAGCACCTTTATGTGGTAAATCTGTAGAAAGAACAACAGAACTATTGTTGGAGTTAGCAGATGTAGGTGTTTGCTTTGTTAACGAGATTGATGGAGTAGATACCTTTTGGTATGAAACTTGGGTTCCAGGAATTATGGAAATGATGACTGCCAACAAAGAAAATGTTGAAAAGTATCCTCAAATTGCACGAGCATTTGAAGCCTATGGAAGAGTACGAGGACCTAAGACAGCAGGAAACTTTCCTGTAGGTGTAGGGCTTATGCGTGTTATTCCCATAGAGCATGCTATTCAAGGGGAAACAAGAAGAGCATCCTATGAGGAGGTTTCAAAATATCTCAATGACAATGAGATTTTCACAGTATCAGATTGTTCTTGCCGTATAACAAGAGAAGTTATGGGGGAAGGGTGTGGTCACCTGAAAGAAGATATGTGTATTCAGATGGGACATGCAGCGGAATATTATATAAGAACAAAAAGAGGTAGACAGATTACCCGTGAGGAAGCTTTTGAAATTATTAAGAGAGCAGAAGAGAATGGTTTAATGCACCAAATACCTAATCTAGATGGTTCTGGTGAAACTCATGCTATTTGTAACTGTTGTGGATGTTCATGTTTATCTTTAAGAACAGCTAATATGTTTATTAATGCTGATATGGTGCGTTCAAATTATGTTTCTAAGGTAGATAAGGATAAATGCGTTGCCTGTGGAGAATGCGTTCAAAATTGTCCTGTTAATGCATTGCAATTGGGACAAAAGTTATGTTCAAAAGAACCGATTATTACGGAAATAAAAAGAGTTGATACTCCAAGAGATACAGAGTGGGGACCTGATAAATGGAATGCTGATTATAGAACCAATAGAAAAGATGTAGTGGATACTGGTACAAGTCCTTGTAAAACCCAGTGTCCAGCGCATATTGCGGTACAAGGTTATATAAAACTTGCATCTCAGGGAAGATATATGGAGGCACTAGAGCTTATAAAGCATGAAAATCCATTTCCAGCGGTGTGTGGACGTATTTGCCCACGAAAATGTGAATCTGAGTGTACTAGAGGAGATATCGATGAGCCTGTTGCCATTGATGAAATAAAGAAATTTATTGCTGAGCAAGATTTGAATGTTAATCACAGATATATACCGAAACGAAAACATGATTATAATAAAAAAATTGCTGTCATAGGTGGTGGACCTTCAGGACTTAGTTGTGCTTATTTCCTAGCAGTAGAAGGTTATAATGTAACAGTGTTTGAAAAAGAAAATGTTCTTGGAGGAATGTTAACATTAGGAATACCTTCCTTCAGACTTGAAAAAGAAGTTATAAATGCTGAAATTCAGATATTAAAAGAATTGGGAGTGGAATTTAAAATAGGAATTGAAGTGGGAAAAGATATAAGCCTTGATGAATTGAGAGAGGAAGGCTTTAAGGCTTTTTACGTAGCAATTGGCGCTTGTACAGGTAGAAAGCTTGCTATAGAAGGTGAAGAAGCTAAGAATGTCATTACTGGTATTGAGTTTATGAGAGATATAAATTTAGGTGAAGATTTAGGCCTTCAAGGCAATATAGTTGTAATTGGGGGAGGTAACGTTGCTATAGACGTTGCAAGAACAGCTATTAGAACTGGAGATACAAAGGTTAAAATGTATTGTATAGAAAGTCGAGAAGAAATGCCTGCCCTTTTAGAAGAGATTGAAGAAGCATTATCAGAGGAAATTGAAATAAACAATTCTTGGGGACCAAAGAGAGTTATTGTTGAAGATGGTGTTGCCACAGGCATAGAATTTAGAAAATGCATCTCAGTCTTTGATGAAGGCGGAAAATTTAATCCTAAATACAATGAAAAGGATACTATAACTGTTAAGGCGGATACCGTAGTGCTTTCGGTAGGACAAGGAATAGATTGGGGAAACTTGTTAAAAGATAGCAAAGTTCAGCTTAATGGAAACAATACTGTCAAAGCAAATATGATTACATTACAAACAGATGAACCGGATGTTTTTGCAGGTGGGGATGCTTTGACAGGGCCTAAATTTGCCATAGATGCCATTGCTTTAGGAAAAGAAGCAGCTATTTCTATTCATCGCTATGTTCAACCGGGACAGAGCTTGATTATTGGTCGTGATAGAAGAGAATATCATGCTTTGAACAAAGAAAATATAGAAGTTCAAAGTTATGACAATGCTAAAAGGCAAAGAACAGCACATGTAGATGGGGAAAAATCAAGGAAAACATTCAAAGATTTACGTAGCACTCTTACAGAAGAACAGATTAAAAAGGAAACACAACGTTGTCTTAATTGTGGTGCAACCATTATAGATGAATTTTTATGTGTAGGATGTGGCCAATGCACAACTAAATGTAAGTTTGATGCTATTTCCCTTGTAAGAAAATATGACGGCGAAGGTGTAGCTTATGAAGATCTTAAACCTGTAGTTATAAAACAAGTTCTTAAACGTAAGGTGAAAATTACAGCTAAAAAGATAAGAAAAATTTTTGCTTAAACCAAGAAAAGAAAAGTTTCATATTTTTAGCTATATTATTGGAGGTGCGTTACTTTGCATGAACTTGGAGTGGTAATTGAAGTGGCGAAGGTGGTAGAAAACTTTGCTACAAGAAATAACCTAACAAAAATTGATACCGTTGTTTTACAAATTGGAGAACTTTCTTCCATGATTCCAAAGTATGTAGAGAACTGCTATCCAGCTGCAGTTAGTGGCACCATGCTTAAAGATACAAAACTTACAATAGAAATACTTCCGGGAAATGCCATGTGTAAAAGCTGCAATAAGGTTTATAACCTTCTTCAAAATAAAAAAGAATGCCCTTATTGTAAAAGCAAACACTGGGAATTGTTAAGTGGAAAAGAGTTTTTAATTAAGGAAATAGTTGCTTACTGAAATAAGAGCTTAAAAATTGTAAAGCTTTAAAAGGGTAAGGGGGAGAAAAAATGTTTCAATTTAATTATGCTGAAGGAGCAACAATGATTACTGCTTGGGGAATGTGGTTTATTGTGCTTATATCCTTGTTTTTATTCAATGAGTTTTCTAGAAGGCAGAAATGGGCAGGATTCTTTAGCTTTGTAATCTTACCAATTATTTTGACAGTTATTTGGTTTACTGCTTTAAAAGATGTGACTTATACAGATTGGTTTCATTTGGCCAAGGTTTATTCTGCAACGGCAGGTTGTATTGGATTTTGGTGCATACGTCATATTGAGAAAAAGGATAAAAAAACTGGAGAGGTTATTTGGAGACTAGCTGATAATAAAATCGCTTTGTGTTTTCCACCATTGATTCTTGCTATTAATATTTTAGAGGCAGTTGCAAGGGATATTGAAGTTGGATATTTATATTGGATGCAAAACTCAGGGCCTATCGAAGGAGAAGTAGTGGGTGTAATGGGAGGAATATGGAACTATATGAATGCAGCTGCTGGCATATTGAGCATTATCACTATAACGGGATGGCTTGGAATAGTTATTAGAAAGGAAACTAAAAAAGATAAGAGTAGGGATATGCTATGGCCAGATATGCTTTGGTTCTGGATTATTGCATATGATTTATGGAATTTTGTATACACCTACAACTGCATACCAACTCATTCATGGTATGCAGGCTTAGCATTATTAATTGCACCAACCCTTTGTGCTTTTACTATTGGAAAAGGAGCTTGGCTTCAACATAGAGCCCAAACTTTAGCTATATGGTGCATGTTTGCCCAGACTTTTCCTAGTTTTCAAGACACAGGAAGATTCGTGGTTAAATCCACCTATAATCCCGCAATTTACACAGTTTTAGCTGCTTTAGCCCTTGCAGTTAATGTAGCGGTCTTCATTTATATGATATATAAAATGAAGAAAACAAAGAGAAAGCCATATACAGGTGAAATATACATTGACCTTGATAAATTCAAAGAAATTAAAATGATGTCATAAAGTGAAATCTATTCATGTTAAATAAGTAATTTGTTATTAAAGATTAAAAGCATACTAAATATTTAAATATATTGTTGAGGCTGTCTCGGAGTAGAAATTAATTTCTATTTTGAGACAGCCTCTTGTTAGTGAATACTAGATAAATTCTATTTATTTAAAGATTACCTTTCGATAAAGTATAAAATTCCACATAGTTATCAGTGCCATAGTAATAAGCTTTGCAAGTATATCAAGAACTCCATACTGAACCATAATGGCGATTGCATAGGTGCTGAAAATTGTATTTAAGCAAAATAAAATAATGTATAATATTAAACTGCGAAGAAAATTTGAAGATCCCTTAAATGCTACCCCCTTATTTAATATGAAATTAAGTAGTGTTGCAATAGCAACTGCAGTAACATTAGATAGAGCAAGGTCAAAATGAATCACTTTTCTTAAAAAAGCATATAGTATAAGCTCAAAAATAGCAGTAGATCCACCAATGAGTAAATATTTTATAAACTGTTTTTGTGCTTCTCTATTCTTAATTAATTTTTTAATATTATTAATCATCTAAAAATCCTTTTCCTTTTTTACTAGAAATTAAATATCTGGGTCTTCTTTTAACTTCATCATAAATTTTTGATATGTAAATACCAATGATGCCTAGGCTTATCATGATGCAACTACCGATCCCTAATATTAAAATTATAACAGTAGTAAATCCTGTTAGAGCTTTGCCAGCAAATTTCATAAATAATGTTTGTATAAATAGAATGAAATCAACAAATAACATAATTACACCTAGCCATGCAACCATGTAAAGTGGTGCTGATGTATATGAAGTAATGGATTGAACAGCTAATTTTGTTAGGCTTGAGAATGACCATTTTGATGTTCCATAGGTTCTTTCTTGAACTTCAAATGGGATTTGAATGCGCTTATAGCCTACCCATGCTGACATACCTCGAAAAAATGTTATTGACTCATTCATAGATTTCCATGCATCTATAACTTTTCGATCTAATAATTTAAAATCAGATGCACTATTAAGATTTATTCCAGAGGTTTTATAAAATAATCTGTAGAATGTTAAAGCGGCAATTTTACCTAATAAAGATTCTTTACCTCTACTTTCCTTTACCCCTTCAACAACATCAAATCCCTCTTCACTCCAAAGGCGTATCATTTCAGGAATTAATTCTGGAGGATGCTGCAAATCAGAATCAATTATAACACAAGCGTCACCTGATACGTTTTCTAGCGCTGCACACAAAGCAGCTTCTTTCCCAAAATTACGACTTAACTCAATAATTGATATATTATTATAATTATTGTATAATCGCTGCAGTTCTTGCCAAGAATTATCAGAGGAGCCATCGTTGACTAGGAGAAATTGGTGTTCTATTTCATGGTCTAATAAAATAGACATTATTTTTACTACATTAGAGTATATCTTCTCTCCCTCATTATATACAGGCATAATTATTGAAATCACAGTAATCCTCCTTGCTATAATGCAAATAAATGAAATCATCTGTATTATTCACAATAAAGGGATGACATATTCAGGGGGATAAAAATTAGATGATTTGAAATTATACTAAGTAGAGCGAAATAGAATAAAATATTTAGCTGTTAGGAGGAATTTACTAATGACATATATAACTAAGTGGAAAAAATATGTACCATTGATTTTACTTTTATTAATAATGTTAGTAATTCATCAATATATATTTCTTTATGGAGATGATTTATATTATGGCCGAGATGCCTCTAGGGGATTAAGTTACTTACCAGAGTTTGCGTTAAGCCAGTTAAATATCAACGGACGAGTTTGGGTTCATGTACTGTTATTTGGGATTTTAAGGTACAATATATATTTATTTAGAATAGTTAATCCTATTGTAATCATGCTTACTGCATTATTAATAGCAAGGGTTGGTATAGGCAGAGAGACTAAGAATAAGAATTTTTTAATTGCAACTTGTTGTGCAAGTATATTTTTTCTTTTATTACCTATTGAAATAACCCATACCACTATTTATTATGCTGCATGCTCATTAAATTACCTTTATCCCATTGCAATTGTAATACTTTATGCACATTTGCTTTATGAGGATTATAGAGCAAACATTCATAATTATAAAAGCAGATGGTGGATTTTATTACTTGCTTTTTTGGCAGGTTCATCAACGCAACAGGCAGGCATGATTGCAATAGGCTTTACAGTACTTATTTCATTATACTTTAAAATTTTTAAGAAGAATAAAATTCAAAAAGGTATTATTTCATATTATTGTGCCGTTTTTATTGGTTATGCTTTTGTAACTTACGGCTCAATGAAAAGAATGATTTTTGAGAAAAATGTTGGCAATGAGATGAATTTAAATATGACAATCATCAACTTATTAAAAACTAATATTTTTTCTATTCCAGTTGCTATTTATGTGATTATATTATGTGCATGTTGTATATTTTCCCTATACTATTACTCTTCTAATAGCAATAAATATATTAATAATGTTATGATGTTTATATTATCATTGTGGACTATAGGTTATGTTTATGTCATATTATATAGAAAATATGGTATAGAAGCTGTTTTCAGTTCAGGAAGTGACGCAGTATTACGTTTTTGGTTTATAACTTTTACATTAGTGTATCTAATAAGCCTTCTATATGTTTCTGTATTAATCTTATTAAAAGATGACTATCCATTTTTGCTATTTTGTTGCATCAATGCTATTGGCGCACAAGTAATGCTTATAGTTGCAGACCCTAGATTTGCAGGAACATATAAAGTTATGTTTCCTTCACTATTACTTATGAGCATATTTATTGTCTATTCATGCGTAAAATTTTTTTCTAGCAAATGTAATAAGCTTCTTAAAATAAGCATTGTATCAATATTTCTAATTTTAGCTTTAAAGGTTTCATTAACTACTTATAATGGATACAAGGCTGCATCATATGTCCAAGAGTTTAATTTGAATGCAATTGAGGAATATCATAAGAGTGCAGATAAAAGTATATTAAAACTTAAAAAGACTCCAGTAACTGAATATGGCTATAATGTAGGCAATTGGAATGATATGCCTTATTTTATGAGACAGTGCTATAAAATAGATAAAGAAACTATTATTGAATACTACAAGTAATTAAGAGTTGTTTGTTCTATTTGAATGTTATAGTATTATATGTTATAATAAAATACTACCAATTATATAATAAAGTAGGTGTTTCTATGGGGAAGGATTCTAAAAATAAAACTTTAGCTGAAAATAGAAAAGCAAGACATGACTACTTCATAGAAGAAGTTTATGAGGCTGGCATAGAATTGGTTGGAACAGAAGTAAAGTCTATTAGAGCAGGTAAAGCTAACTTAAAGGATAGTTATGCAGATATAAAAAATGGGGAAATATTTGTATGTAATATGCATGTAAGTCCTTATGAACAAGGAAACATATTTAATAAGGATCCTTTAAGAGAAAGAAGATTACTTCTTCACAAGAGTGAAATATTTAAGCTAACTGGTTTTACAGCCCAACAGGGGTATACCCTAATTCCTTTATCATTGTATCTTAAGAATGGAAGGGTAAAAGTTAGTTTAGCAGTAGCTAAAGGTAAGAAATTATACGATAAGAGAGACGACATGCTAGAAAAAGCAGCTAAACGTGACATTGAAAGACAGCTAAAGGAAAGAAGTAGGTATTAAAGATTAAGCCTAACAAGTAAACTAATAATTACTATTGATAAATATTTAAAATTGATATATTATAGTATTGTCATCAAGACAATGCAAATTTAATATAAAAGTTAACATGAAATGCTAATTATGCGTTTAAAAACTTCATTTTAAAAATTTGAAGTTTACCTCATTAACATGGGGGCGTACATGGTTTCGACGGGGGTAAGTTGCTCCTGAGAAGCGAGTCGAGGGGTCCTGGGCCCGCGTTAAAAAACTGGGATTTAAATTAAACGCAAACGATAATTTTGCATTAGCTGCCTAGTTAGCAGCTCGTCAGCCTAAGAGTCCCACGACTTAGGGTCTGGCGTCGACAGTGGGGAAACGAGCCTAGGAAAGCTTTGACCTAGGAACGGAATTTATGAAGCTACTGAAACCAAAAACCTGTCCTTAGGTGTTTGGTAGAGGGAATGTTAAAATAAGGACTGCACTCGGAGATGCTCAGGAGTTGCTACTTTCGGACAGGGGTTCGATTCAATAGAGTCGCCTTATGAAGTGATTCATAAGTGAAAATCTGGCTTTATCGGTGAAACCGTAACGTGTTATGACGACGGCAATGCCGAGTGGTATGTGAGGAAACTCAACAGCCATGTATCGACTCATAGGCTCCTAAATCTAAAGATATGGAGTACTAGGATAGAAGTATTAAAACTATAATATGACTTCTATAATACGCCAGGAGGCTTGATATTCAAGTCTAAGATATAGTCAGCACCATTTGGAAACAATGGAATAATGTGTCCCCTCGCCTCCACCAGAAAAAAGCCGTATGTAAAAAATTACATACGGCTTTTACCTTATATTTATAAATCTCTCGTAAAAATCATTCTTAGCTTTTAACATTTCCTTAGAATATCTGCCATTTCTAGGAGTTACTTTTTTATATTCATTAACAATTAATTTAGCCCTTTGTATTTTTTTTTCTAAAATTAAATAAGGATATATTTGTTCTAATAATTCTATAACGTCATTATACTTTAAAGTGTAAGTGTAGGAGTCTTTGTGTAAGTTAGAGTTATAATTCTTTTTAAGCTTTATAATTCCACAATTTAGAGTATTCTTTATCCAATTAAGTAGATCTAAGCTTGTTGAGCTTATTGATAGGCAAGGTGATGGCAGTTGGTTACTATGGAATTTTAATAGCATAATACTACCTTCACCATCAATAATTCCCGCAATATAAGCTGATTGTTCAGCAGTTAGTTTATTCATGTATATCATTCCTATAATTTTTGTTTATAGTATGTGAATAATCATAAATATTTATGATTATTTAAAGGAGATGAGTGATGTGCAAAATTTCAAAGATATATTTTAAAAGGCAAGAGAAATGATGTTAGCAAGGAAAAAAGCCCCTGGAGCTAATAAAGCAAAGGAAACATACTTTTGACAGGTTTAATATTTTGCGGAGATTGCGGTTAAGCATACAAGGGAACAGGAGAAATCCAAAGGATAAACCTAGATGGGATACGTAGTTTAGATTAATATAAAATTAATAAATATATATATAATGGGACTATCTCAAAATAAAAAGTGATTTTTATAATGAGATAGTCCCATTATTTTTTGAAATAATATATTAGTATAAATAATAAAGTAGATTTAATAAGAAATGGACTACTTTTAAGTGAAACTCTAGAAAACATATAAAGCAAATTATATTTAATTTTATTGATATAATATGAAAATATTGGTACAATATTACCAATGGTAATTACCATTGGTAATGAAAGGGGAGGCTAAATTGAAAAACGATAAAAAGCATGTAAGTAAGGAAATTATTTTAGAAACTACATTAAGCTTGATTGATAAAAATGAAGGAATAAAGGATGTAACTTTAAGAGATATTGCTAAAAAAGTTGGGTGTGCACACACGAATTTATATAATTATTTTAGCAGTTTGGATGAAATATTTTGGGAAGCACTTGGTCAGGTGCTCCTTATAATGATGGATTATTCAAGTAATGGTTTGAGTGATGAAAAAGATGATGAAGAAAAGTTTTTCTTAATTTTATCAAATTTAATTGATTTTTCTATGGAACATCCGGGATGGTATAGATTTATATGGTTTGAGGGTATAGGTGGAAATCCTTCTGCTGAAGTTACTAAAATATTAAATAAACCAGGAGAGGGATTTTCAGATCTTATAAAAATGAGTAATAAAAACATTACAAATGAAAGAGCAAATTATATTGGAAATATACTGCATAGTTATTTGCATGGTGAATTGTGTAAATGGATTAATAATCGAAGTTTTATAAACACAAGGGAGGAAACCAAAGCAATAATTTTATCAAACCTAAAATATCTATATAAATTACTAATTCAGTAATATAAAATATTAGATTTTAAAAATTAAATAATAAAAATGATCCTAATGCATTTTGAAAGTTTAAAGGAGATGTATAGAAGTGATAGGAAGGTTAATTTCAAAAATCTGTCCAATCTTTATGGTGCCTGAAAATAATCCAGTTAATGAAGAAAAATACTTAGGTGATAAAAAGAATAATCCATCAATTTATGAGATGGAAAAGAACAAATATATTTATCCACTAATTAAATTTAAAGATGAGCAAGTTATAATTGAGAAGCTTTGCTTAATTGATTTTGATGGAGATACTACTTATAAAGCTATAGAGTTACAGCAAGTGAAACAAGAAAATTTAATATATTACATTGTACTTATTGGAAGACATGATGGTGAATCAGATATCTACTATACAAAGGGACTGAAAATTAATGGAGATAAATATAAATCATTGCTAAATAAAGTAACTTTATATGAAGTTGATTCTATGAAGGTACAGTTTGATGTAACTGAAAAGGGGATAGATGCATATCTATCTTTAAAAGATAAGGAAAATAGAATTATAGAGTTTAAAATAAAAGAAAATAAGAAGAAAGTAGATAGTTTTGGTCTTATAGCACCTGTAGGTATTATGAGTGATAGACCAGATAAATTTCCCATCATATATTTAAAAAAATTTAATATGGTGGAGCAAAAACATACAGATATATTTGTAAAGATAGATGGAAAAGCTCTAAATCCCATTAAACTTTTTCCGTTGTGTAATTTTAAAAGGGTTTATTTGGCTAGGTATTCTTATTTTAATAATATCAAAGAATTGAATAATGATTATACAGGTATCATAGAACCAATAGAAATTACTACAGATGTAGATGAAATAGAAATAGATGATTGTATTTATTCAATTAATATAAACAATACACATCCTGAAATAAAGTGCGTAAAAAAAATTGACAGCAATAGTGAAATGAAAATAACTTTTTCCCCACCTATACCAGATATTATTTCATTAAAGGATAATACAGAAATATTAGGACATTTTTCATTATCTGTTGATGAGGTTAAAGGAATTATGGGTGGAATTTATTTAGTAAAGAAAAATAATGATTCGATTAAACTTCAAATTAATCCTCAAAAGGGTTGGCAACCAATGCCTGGGAAACTATGGGTGAAAACTTACCTATGGAACTGTGATATAAAAATTGTAGATGATATATTACAAGTAAAATCAAAGTGGAGCCGGATAAAATAGTTTGAAGTTCACGTCTCGCATCCATAATGCATATCAACAATGGCCTGTAAGTAGCTTAAATAGCTTCTTACAGGCCATCATATTTTTTGACAGGTGTGAGTAGCTCCATCAATAATATGAATTTAATAAAATTCACTAGGAATTTTAGCATTATCTAGACTAAGATTGAACTTTACTTTTGTTATTGATTATCATGGTGAAAAACTAATTAAATTAACCTCCGTTAGGACCGCCCGATCTCTAGTTCCAGGACTATTAAGCATATGCCATGCAGTGTATTGTTCGGCATAAAGGTTATTAGCAGACATGCAGTCGACGGGAACAATAACATTGTAACCTCGGAAAGCAGCGCTGGTAGCTGTGTGAAGGACTGCACCATTAGCGGCATAACCAGTAATTATAACAGTTTTAATACCTTTTTCCTGTAATATTTCTTCTAAATTGGTTTTATAGAACTTATCTACGTTTGATTTCACAATAGGATCATCCGGTAAAGGAGCTATCTGCGTGAAAATATCTTGAGGATTTCCCATGGGTATAAGGCTATACACAACCAGCATGCCATTTTTGCGAGCTTTCGTTAATAGATTATAAATATTAGGGATAGAGGCTATGCAGCGAGGGCTTTTGCATATAGAGGTCTCCATATCTAATATTAATAGTGCACTGGTTTTTGGGTTAACTGTTACTGATTTCAGCTCAGGTGCAGGAGGGGCGGATACGGTATTCCATTTATCGATAATTGTTTGATCTGTTGCTTCAGCCATTATATTTCTAGGAGGCCAGTATCCACTATAGTTAAGATTACCATCGTCAAAGTATTCAATCCATTGGCCATAAATAGGACAAAAATATATCACATTAATCCTCCTAATATGATTTTATATCATTGTATATTATGTAATAAATAAGAAAAAGTGACATAGATAAAGTAAGATACAATGGTGAACCTGTGGCGGTGGTGGTAGTTAATATAAAGAATATGTTTTATCTAGTTAATTTCTTTATTATATCCTCGAGATTTGGATACATATTCAAAAGTTCTGTTCTCTCAAATAATACAAAATCATCAAAAGTAAATGCAGGGGATACCATACATCCAACTAAAGCAAATCCATCATTGTTCATAGAAGAACCAAATATATACCCCTTAGGAACTAAAACTTGGGGAACCTCTCCTTTTTCTATATCTAATCCTAATTGCTTAGTTATAAGTTCACCCTCTGGTGTTATCATATATATAGTCAGAGCTTGCCCGTCGTGGTAATACCACATCTCATCAGAAGTTAATCTGTGAAAATGGGATACCTCTCCAGTTTCAAGTAAGAAATATATGCTACTAAATAATTTTTTATCTTCTCTAAAAAAATCTTCTGCTACTACTGATTCTTTAAAGTATCCTCCTTCCACATGTGGTATCATGTCTAATTTTTCTATATAGTATTGTGCTGATTTCATGTTGTACCTCCTAAGTATAATAAACATATTATACTAAAAATTTAATGATTTGTATTAATAATAGAAATTGATGATTTAATCTTTGATATGACTCCTAGGGGTAAAATTACGAAAATAAATCTTCATATTATCAACAAGTAAGCTAGGTATTATTATTTTATTATTAAACAAAAGGAGTGATGCTGTGAGAGTAAAAATATTAACAATATTAGGAGCAAGTATATTAATTTTAACTTCAGTAGGTTTCTACATATTCAACAAGGATACAAAAAGTGACCCTAAAGCTCTATCACATAATAAAGTAGAGAATATTAAAAAATTTGATGAGGTATATAGTAGTGAAATAAATAAAAGTTATGACGGAAGTTACTTAGATAGAATAGTAACGATGGTTGACGCTAAAGAAGAGTTTAATATAAAAATTAATAATATTAATAAGGATAGTAAGGTAATACTTATTAATTCATCAAATGGAGAAAAGCAGGATATGACCTATACGAAAAACAATGAATTTGTTTTAATTACTAAACTTGATGAAGGTGTAGATTATGGCATTCTTATGGACAATAAATTAATTGGTGGCATAAGAGTTGTAAATGGATTAGATAAAGCGGATAAAGAAAAAATATATGAAGAAGTAATGAGAAGTTTACAGTGTGGTATTTAGGAGGCAAACAATGAACTATATATTACTATTTTTAGAAGGGATAATAACCTTTATATCTCCTTGTATATTGCCAATGATTCCAATATACGTTTCATATTTTGCAGGAGGAGATATAGATAATAAAAATTATAAAAACAGAGCATTAATAAGTTCAATAGCATTTGTTGCAGGACTTACCTTTGTGTTTACATTATTAGGTGCAGCAGCAGGAACAGTAGGTGTCATTTTCAATAAATATATGAAAGAGATAAATATAATATCAGGATCCATTATGGTAATATTTGGTCTAAATTATTTAGGTGTAATAAATGTAGGATTATTGCATAGAAGCTTTAGAATGAATAAGCCAACAGGACATGAACAGTCCCCTATTATATCTGCAGTATTATTTGGAATGGTATTCGGAATTGGATGGACACCATGTGTAGGACCGTTTTTAGGATCAGCGCTTATGATAGCATCAAATTCCACTAATGTATTTATGGGAGCATCAATGTTATTGACTTACAGTTTAGGTCTTGGAATACCATTTATACTATCAGCACTTCTAATAGATTCTCTGAAAACTACTTTTGATTTCATAAAGAGAAACTATAAGACAATAAATAGAATATCAGGGGTTATGCTAATTATTATAGGGATAATGATGATGACTGGATACCTAAACTTATTATTATCAATGCTGACATTTTAAATTATAAGGGGAGTGATAAATTTGAAAAATAATAAAAGATATATATATATAAGTGTTATAATGTTGGTTTTACTTGTATCGGTTAAATTTGGATATGACTATTTATCAAATAATTACAATAGTAGTGAAGCTATTACTAATGTATCAGATGAAAATTCTAGTATTCAGCCAGCAATAGATTTTACAATTTATGATAAAGATAATAATAAAGTTAAGTTATCAGATTATAAAGGGAAGAAGGCTGTAGTAGTAAATTTCTGGGCAAGCTGGTGTCCTCCATGTAAGGATGAGATGCCACATTTTCAAGAAGCAACAAATAAATATAATAATGAGGATTTAGAAATACTAATGGTAAATATTACAGATGGAATGAGAGAAACTAAAGAGTCTGCAGAGAAGTTTATGAAAGAAGAAGGATATAATATGAACGTAATGTTCGATTTAGACCTTGATGCAGCTAATAATTATCAATTAAATGCTATTCCAAGAACAATATTTATAGATAAAGAAGGAAATTTAGTATATGATCATGTAGGAATTATTAATAAAGAAATACTTGATGAAAATATAAATAAGATAATTAATTAAGTACCCATGGAGGTATAATTTATGAAAGAAACTATACTTATTATAGATGATGAAGTTAAGATAATAGAAGTTGTAAAATTGTATTTAGAAAATGAGGGATATACTGTAATACAGGCTACAAGTGGGATTGAGGCATTAAAAAAGCAAAGTGAGTTTAATCCTGATCTATTAATATTAGATTTAATGCTACCTGATATATCAGGTGAAAACGTCTGTGAGCGTATAAGGGAAAAATCTGAAGTACCAATAATTATGCTAACTGCTAAATCAAGTGAAGATAGTATACTAAATGGTTATTCAATTGGAAGTGATGATTATATAACAAAACCATTTAGTCCGAAGCAATTAGTAGCGAAGGTTAATGCAGTTTTGAAAAGAGTTAAGGGAAATCAAGGTGAAAACTTAATTTTTAATGATGAATTAATCATAGATATTGTCAATAAGAAAGTAGAATACAATAATAAGGAGATAGTATTAACTGCTTCAGAATATAAAATACTATCTATACTAGCTAGAAATCCTAATAGAGTATTTTCAAGAGAAGAGTTAATGGATTATATAAATAGAGATAATATTTGTATTTATGATAGAATAATTGATACTCATATAAAAAATATAAGAGCTAAACTAGATCAAGATAGTAAAAATCCAACCTATATAAAAACTATTCGTGGTATGGGATATAGGTTTAATGTTTAATAAATTAAGATATAGAGTAAGCCTTATTTTTATATTATTTTCTTTGAGTATCATATTTTTAGTAAACATAGTAAATCATCATTACATTGAGAAGAAGTTTAATATATATACTAGCGAAAAAATACAACAGTCGAAAATGGAAATCAAAAATAAAATATTAAATGCATACAATAATAATTCATGGGATGAGAAAGCTATTGAGAACATAGGATCAGATGCAATAACGGGAGGTCTGCTTATAAAAGTTAAAGATAAAAATGATAATATTATATGGGATGCAAGAGAATATGATAATATTGTATGTGAGAAGATTTTAAATAAAATTATAGAAAATACTAATAAAGTAAGCCCAGATATAGATATTAAAAATACATTTGATAAATTTGACCTAAAACAAGGTGAAACTTCAATAGGAAAATTAGAAATTGAGTATATAGGTCCAATTTATTATGAAGATTCAGATGTTATATTTTTGAAAATGTTAGATGACGTATTATTTATATTAGGTATAGTATTTTTTATTATATCTATTATAGTAGGATGGTTATTATCTTGTGCTATCAGCAAACCTATCTTGAAGGTAATAGATGCAACAAATCTTATATCAGAAGGAAATTACTCTAAAGGTATAAAAGAAGATTACAGTATATATGAAATCAATAAACTTATAAAATCAATAAATATGATGGCAGGAGATTTAGATAAACAAGAAAAAATAAGACAAGAACTAACGAAGGATATATCACATGAGCTTAGAACCCCTCTGACGACTATGCAAGTACAACTTGAGGCAATAATGGATGGTCTATGGGAGCCATCGGAGGAAAGGTTAAAAAGTATACATGATGAACTTCAAAGATTAAATAGATTAACTGTATCCATAGAGGATTTATCAAGATATGAGGGTAGTAAACTAAGATTAAATAAATCAGAAGTAGATTTAGACACTGTAATAATTACAATTTTAACAAATTTTGAAAAGCAGTTATTAGATAAAAATATAAATTTACAAGTAGATATTAAACATATTAATATCATGATAGATAAGGATAAAATAAGCCAGGTAATAATTAATATTATCTCAAATGCTATTAAGTATACTCCAAATAAAGGAGAGATATTTGTTAGATGTTTTACTAAATGTGATAATGTATATATATCTATAAAAGATAGCGGAATAGGTATAAGTGATGAAGATAAAGACTATATATTTGAGAGGTTTTATAGAACAGATAAGTCAAGGGCTAGAGAAACCGGAGGAATTGGGATAGGGCTTGCAATATCAAGAGAAATAGTAAAGGCTCATGGTGGTACTATAAATGTATATAGTAAATTAGATGAAGGTAGCAACTTTATAATAAAACTGCCAATAAAATAATAAAATTATTACTCTATTAATTAGAGCTAAAATATATAAAGAGGCAATTTAATTGACAATATAGAGTTACTTAACCATAATATTATTATAATTAACTTTAGTAGGAGGGTTTATTAATGAGTGATATGGTAAAGGCACATGATTGTAATGTAATTCATCCGGATATACTTAATAAGGTTAAAGATAATATGCCAAATGAATCTACAATGCGCAATTTAACTGAGTTTTTCAAAATAATGGGTGATGGTACTAGAATTCAGATATTATGTGCTTTAGTACAGAGTGAAATGTGTGTTTGTGATTTAGCAGTATTAACAAATGTTACAAAGTCAGCAATATCACATCAGTTAAGATCCCTGAAAGAATCTCATTTAGTGAAGTCAAGAAGAAGTGGGAAGAATGTATTTTATTCTCTTGATGATGAACATGTAAAAGACATTTTAGAAAAAGCATTAGAGCATATTATAGAAGAATAGAAAATAATTAAAAAAATATAAAGATATATAAGACTGTTACAGAATAAATATCTTGCTTAAGTATTGATATTAAAGAAAAGTTTAAATCAACACTTAAACAAGATATAACTGTAACAGTTTTTTATTTAATAAATTATAAAAATTATGCTTGACAGTTGAGTGGTTGTTCAACTATAATAAAAATATAAGTTGAGCGTTCATTCAACTGTTGATGAAAGGATTATTATACTATCAGAATTATTTTGGGTTTTAAGTGATGCAACAAGAATTAGAATTCTATATGCATTAAGTGAAAAAGAAATAAAGTAATAGAATTTAGGAGGAATTAATTATGAAAAAGAAATTTAGATTAGAAGGATTAGATTGTGCAAATTGTGGAGCAAAGATAGAGAATGCAATTAAAAAATTATCAGTAGTAAATGATGCAACAGTAGATTTTATGACAACAAAGTTAATTTTAGAAGCAGATGATGAGAAAATGGAAGAGGCTATTAATGCATCTAAGGAAGTAATAAAAAAAATGGAACCAGATATTATTGTAAAGAAAATCTAAAGAGGAGGGATATGCTATGAATAATAAAAAGCGTATTACTCGTATAATTTTAGGTGGAGCATTATTCGTTATATCGTTACTTGCAAAATCAGAACTTCAATTAGCATTATATTTAATCAGCTATGTTATTGTTGGTGGAGATGTTGTATTAAAAGCAGTTAAGAATATTTTTAGAGGACAAGTATTTGATGAAAACTTCTTGATGTGCATTGCAACTGTAGGAGCTTTCCTTATTGGAGAATATCCAGAAGGGGTAGCAGTAATGTTATTTTACCAAGTTGGTGAAGTGTTCCAAAGTTATGCTGTTGATCAATCAAGAAAATCAATTGTTAGCTTAATGGACATTAGGCCTGATTATGCCAATGTAAAGCGTGGTAGCCAGTTAGTAAAGATTGATCCAGATGAAGTAAAGGTAAATGATATAATTGTAATTAAAGCAGGGGAAAGAATCCCTTTAGATGGGGTTGTTATAGATGGAAACTCTATGATTGATACATCAGCATTAACTGGTGAATCAGTTCCAAGGGAACTATCAGTAGGTTCAGATGTATTAAGTGGATGTATTAATATTAACGGAGTTTTAACTGTTCGTGTTACAAAAGAATATGAAGAATCTACTGTAAGTAAAATATTAGATTTAGTAGAGAATGCAAGCAGTAAAAAGTCAAATTCAGAAAACTTTATAACAAAATTTGCAAGATATTATACACCAGCAGTTGTTATTGTGGCAGCTATATTAGCAGTATTACCACCTCTTTTAATAGAAGGAGCTACATTTAGTGAGTGGGTTTATAGAGCATTAACATTCCTTGTTATATCATGCCCTTGTGCACTGGTTATATCTGTACCATTAAGTTTCTTTGGAGGAATAGGGGCTGCTTCTAAAAGTGGTGTTTTAGTAAAGGGAAGTAACTATTTAGAAGCGTTAGCTGAAACAGAAGTGGTTGTGTTTGATAAAACTGGAACATTAACAAAAGGTGTATTTACAGTACAAGAAATAAATGCAAAAGGTATTTCTAAAGATGAGTTACTTGAGCTAACTGCCTATGCGGAAAATTATTCAAACCATCCAATTTCAATGTCTTTAAAGCAAGCTTACAATAAGAAAATTGATGAATCTGAAATAACAGATGTTGAAGAAATTTCTGGACATGGAGTTCGAGCAGTTGTAAAAGGTAAGACAGTACATGCAGGTAATATAAAATTAATGAAGAAGATAAATGTTCCTTACTATAAGGGAGAAATAGTAGGAACAGTAGTACATGTGGCAATCGAGAATAAATACGCAGGATATATTGTAATTGCAGATGAAGTGAAACCAGATGCAGCAAAAGCAATTCGTGAGTTAAAAGCATCTAACATAAAGCAAACTATTATGCTAACAGGTGATTCTAATAGTGTTGGTATGAAAGTAGCTGAAGAACTGGGATTAGACAAAGCATATACAGAATTACTTCCAGCTGGAAAAGTTGAAAAAGTAGAAGAGTTATTAAGACAAAAGTCAGAAAAAGGAAAGCTAGCTTTCGTTGGAGATGGAATCAATGATGCACCAGTTTTAGCTAGAGCGGATATTGGTATCGCAATGGGTGGCCTTGGATCAGATGCAGCAATAGAAGCAGCTGATATAGTTATTATGACTGATGAACCATCGAAAATAGCAACAGCAATGAAAATATCAAAGCGTACATTAAGAATTGCAAAACAAAATATTATATTTGCATTAGGGGTAAAGGCTATAGTTCTTATTATGGGAGCAGCAGGTGTTGCAACAATGTGGGAAGCGGTATTTGCAGATGTAGGAGTGTCCGTTATAGCAATACTAAATGCAATGAGAGTACTCAATATAAAAAAGATTAAATAGTATTATATGACATAAAAAATGGGGGGAGTGTTATATAGCCCCTCATTTTCGTTATAATTAATGTAAAAAATTCCATGTCTTCATTCACTTTAAAAGGTTAAAAATATGTTTTCTATATTTAAATGCTTTGTACTGTAACACACTTTAAAATAATTATGATTCTGGGAGTAGAAGATTATTAATTTCATGGTCAAAATCTATATCGTTTATATTATTAAGCCATTTTTCTGAAATTATAACATATCTACAGTCATTAGATTTACTTTCTAAATAAGTATAAATTATTTGAGACTCATCAATTTCTTCTTGTCCAACTTCTATTGAATTATTTAGTGATTTATTATTAAAATAAACTAAAATATTATTCTTTAAGATATATTTTAGTTTTTTAACATCAAAATCTTTGGGTATATATCTTTCACTAAAAAGAACTTTATTTCCCTTAATCAGAAAAAATTTAAACATGTCATCATTTAAATACTCAAGTAAAGCAATATTTTTATTTTCTTCTGTATATTCCACAACTTTAACTTTATCAATTATATGATTTATTGAAGTTAAATAATCTCTATACTTAATAGCCTTCTCAAAATCAAATTTCTCTGATGAAGAATTCATATTAAATTCTATTTCTTCAATAATGCTTTTATCAGTACCATTAAACAGGTTTACTATTTTATTAAATATATTAAAATACTTTTCTTTTGAGGTTTTATCCAAACACATACCAACACACAAACCTAAAGAATAGTTCAAGCAATAGGAGTCCTTTTGTGAATTATTAGTACATAGTATTTTGCAGCATTCTTTAATTCCTTGAATTGCTCTTTCTACTGTATTTTTATTTGTGTATGGCCCAAAATAAACACCGTCATCATCTTTGCTATATTCACTGGAGAGTTCAATATAAGGGTGTTTTTCATTAAATTTTATCCTTATATAACAATAAGATTTAGGGCTTTTCATTAATTTATTATATAAAGGCTTAATTTCTTTTATCAATTTACATTCTAACAAAAAGGCTTCAAATTCTGTATCAGTAGTTATATAGTCAAAGTCTTTTAGATTTTTAACTAATTTCACAACTTTAGGTGTATGTGACTTTGACTTTTGAAAATATGAGGAAACTCTATTTTTTAGATTCTTTGATTTTCCCACATAAATTATACTGTTAAGGGAATCTTTCATAAGATATACACCAGAGCAAGAAGGGAGATTCTTAATTTTTTCCTTTAAGTCCATACTATCTCCTCCCTAAAATATAATAATTAGATTTTATCACGATTAGGTTTTTATCTCAATTCATACATATAAAAGAATATTTCAGCTATATATTTGATTTGTAATACTGTTTAGGTGATAGTTGAAATTCCTTTTTAAAGGCTCGTACAAAACTAGAGTAATCTCCAAAGCCACAAAGGGCGCAAACCTCTCCTAGAGATATACCATTTATTATAAGATCTGAGGCTTTTAAAAGCCTCTTTTTCTGTATATAGTTATATAAGGTGTAACCTGTCTCTTTTTTAAATAAATGCATCAAATAATACTTATTTAGATAAACTTTTTCTGCAAGAATATCTATAGATAAATCCTTGTCTAGGTTTGAGTTTATAAAACTTAAAATGGTTTGTATTGCAGGATTACATTTGATATCATTAATGTTTTTACTAATATCAATTCCAAGAAATAATCTATTTATTTTTATCATGAATTGAAGAAATAAAGTGTTTCTTAATATGGTGCTTCCAAAACCAGTATCCTTCATTGCTTCTTCGAGATCAGTTAGGTTTTTCTTTAATAAATTTATATCTTTGCTGCTCAGTCTAATAAGATTAAGCTTTCTTTCAGATGCTAACTGAAAACAACTTAGAAGATCGGAATTATCCCTATTATGCTTTTCTAAAAATAATGGATTTAGCCACAATATCATTCTTTCATAAGGTATATTGGAGCTTATTGTTGGTAGATGAAGATCATTTTTGCCAATCAATAATACATCCCAAGGTTTCAGTTTATAAGATTTTCCTTCAATTATGTATGTTACTTCTCCTGATATGAAAATAATTATCTTATTAAAATCATGGTAGTGAGATTCAATTTCATTTCTTTTCTGATCTTTTAGATTGAAAAAGAGAAAATCTTCCTTAAGATATCCTCGTTTTGTTTTTTCTATAGAAACCCTATCATCCATATAGACACCTCAGTTATTAACTAATAATCTATTATATTATAGCACTTTATGCAATAAACTAAGCATTGAATACAATAAAAATAGCAAATGTAGCGAATATAATAGTTAATAAGAATAACTCATGCATAGGGAGCTGAATATATATGAAAAGTTTTTTAAAGAGCTATAAAATGTCTTTGGTGCTGCTTTTATCAATAGTATTAGGGGGAGGGATAGGGGTTGTTTTAGGACCAAAGGCTATAGTGTTGGAGCCTTTTGGAGAAATATTTTTAAACTTGATGTTTACTATAATAGTACCATTAGTGTTTTTCAGTGTGGCGTCAGCTATAGCTAACATGAGTGGTATGAATAGATTGAGAAAAATAATGATAAATATTGCAACGGTTTTTGTAGCTACTGCATTGATAGCTGGCATATTAGGAATTATAGGTGCAATGATTTTTAATCCAACTACAGGTTTAGATGGGGAATCTATTAAATCTATTTTGTCTCAAGGGGGAGTGGAAATTGGAGATAAAATTGAAAAGATATCACTATCAAAGCAGTTAGTAAAAACAATTACGGTGGGGGATTTTTCAGAATTATTTTCAAAAAATAATATGCTTCAAATAATTGTTTTCTCTGTTCTATTTGGAACATCAACAGCATTAGCTGGCGAAAAGGCAATAATTATAAAAAAGTTTTTAAATTCAGCCACAGTTGCAATGATGAAGATGGTAGAAATTATTATGTATTATGCGCCAATTGGATTAGGATGCTATTTTGCTTCTGTAGTAGGGCAGTTGGGGACACAAATATTACAAGGCTACTTAAAGGTTTTTCTTTTATACTTAGGTTTGACAGCAATATATTATTTTATATTTTTTAGTATATATGCATATATATCCGCTGGGGAATTAGGTCTTAGAGGGTTTTGGAGAAATGCAATTACACCAACAATAACAGCTTTAGCCACTTGTTCCAGTGCTGCATCAATTCCAGCTAATCTTGAAGCTGCTAAGAAAATAGGTGTACCAAAAGATATAGCAGAAACCGCAATTCCTCTAGGGGCTAACACACATAAGGATGGCTCTGTTATTGGTGGAGTAATGAAAATAGTTTTCTTGTTTGGATTATTTGGTAAAGAAATTAACAATATTCAAGTAATTTTATCAATACTTTTAGTAAGTTTTCTAGTAGGGGCAGTAATGGGAGCAATACCAGGTGGTGGAATGATAGGGGAGATGCTAATAATAAGTATTTACGGTTTCCCACCGGAAGCACTTCCCATAATAGCTGTTATTAGTACAATTATAGATGCACCAGCTACTGTATTAAACTCAACGGGAAATATCGTTTGCTCAATGATGGTCTCAAGGTTTGTAGATGGCAAGAAATGGAGAGAGCTTAGCTGAACTTAAAATTATTAAATAGATTAAGTAAATATAAATTTAAATTGTTAATATGTGAATAAAAGATATGCCAATGATTTATAAAGGCATATCTTTATTCTTTGTATTCTTAATATTATCTAATAAATAACTTTTGGCATGTTCAAAATGACTTTTCATAAGGGAAATTGTTTTATCAAAGTCTCTATTTACAATAGATGATGCAATATTTTTATGCTCTAGAAGAACCCGTGATTGTGCTATTGTAAAATTTTGGTATATAGTCGTTAATATACTAAATTGACTTCTTATATTCTTTGAAGCGTTATACAATCTTGAGTTATCAGCATATTTAAAGAAAATATCATGAAAATTATCTGAGTGAAGTCTAAAGTCTTCTAGATTTCCTAATTCTAATGATTTTTCTTGCAATTCAATGGAATTGTTAAGTTCACATATAATATTATCTATTTTTTCACTTTTTAAAGCTAAATTTAACGCAGCTAAGTCTAAATATAAACATAAGTCATAAATCTCTTCAATATCTTTCTCTTTAATATCAATTACTTTCGCTCCTATATTCGTTATGTGTTCAAGCAGTCCTTCTTGGCTTAATCTATTTAAAGCTTCTCTAATTGGTGTCGAACTTGTATTGAATTTTTCTTGTAGAGTCTTTAAAGTTAGCTTTTCCCCACATTTAATGTTTTGATTGATAATATCTTCTCTTAAAATTGTATAAATTTGCTCTGCTAAAGTAATTTTAACTAAATTTCTCATTATTTTACCTCTTTAAATGTTAATAATATTTTATAATTGGCTTCATTATATTTCATTATAATTATCTTTATACTAAAGCACAATGATAATATTTTGCATTTTGCAAAATGCATATTGTACAATACAAAATCATGTGTTAGCATTAAAGCACAGAATAAATATTGCAGGATGCATGGCTGACGCTACCAACAATGTTCAAAAATACGTCCAGAAGACCTTACAAAGACCATGCTCAATGATAGAGAAAATTATATGTTACCGGACCTATGGTTAATCCTATAATACATAATAGGGACAAATAAAGTAAATTGGGCTGAAAAAGAGAGATTAATAAACAAACAGAATTATTAAAAGAGAGGGGGAATGGGTGTGATTTTAAAAGAAATAACACAGGCATTTGGAGTAAGTGGATATGAAAGAGAAGTAAGAGATATTATAAAAAATGATATCGCAGATTATGCAGATAACATCTTAGTTGATGCTTTAGGGAATTTAATTGTATATAAAAAAGGTTTGGGAACAAATAAAAAAAAGATAATGTTGGCAGCTCATATGGATGAAATAGGCATTCAAGTAACTAAAATTGAAGACAATGGGATGATTAAGGTAAAATCCTTAGGCTTTCTTTGGATTCCAACAACATATATGAGTAGAGTTAAATTCAGAAACGGGACCATAGGAATTGTTTCAAGTACGGTAAAAGTAGAGGATTTAAAGAACGATTTTACAAAGCTATATGTAGATATTGGAGTAAAATCAAAAGAAGAAGCTTTAAAATATGTAAAGGTTGGAGATGTAGCTTCCTATATTGGAGAATATGCGGAACTTAAAGATAATAATATTACTGCAAAAGCATTAGATAATAGAATAGGTTGCTATATTCTCATTGAGGCATTAAAGAAGATAGATAAGCCTTATAATGATACTTATTTTGTATTTACAGTACAAGAAGAGGTTGGATGTAGAGGAGCTATAGTGGCAGCAGAAAGAATAAAACCAGATTTGGGAATAGCTGTTGATATTACACCTGCTCATGACTACCCTTGTGATTTAGAAGGAAGCAATAAAGTTGGAGAAGGGACAGCAATAAAAGTATCAGATACATCAGTAATATGTGATGAATATCTTGTAGAAGAAATGGTAAAATGCTGTGAGGAACATAATATAAAATATCAAATGGATGTGATTTATGTTGGAGGTACTGATGCAAGCTCTATTAATAGGTCTAATTTTGGAGTTAGAGCAGCTGGAATATCTGCTGTAACAAGGTATCCACATGGGCCAAACGCCATAGTTAATATGAAGGATGTTGAAGCTTCTATTGAATTGCTAGTTAAATATGTAGACAGAGATTTTAACTTTGAATATTAGTAAACAAAAAATACCCTATTTTAAAATCCGACACCATATTAGAGAAAGTCTAGTATGGTATTTTTTGTTATAAAAAATAAATATTTCCTAAGATGAAGTTGTTAAAAAGTATCATAATGTGAAATAATAGGCTAAAATCAAAGAGTTTTATGAAAATATACCAATTGTTTGCAGGTTATTTATAGAAGTGTGTTCCAAATATGCCATAATTATTATATAATTAAATTATACCAAATTACATAAAAAATGGAGGGGTTTATTATGAAAAAAATCTGTAAATTAATGGGAAAGGTTTTCTTAAGTATGGCAGCATTAATGGTTGTGGCAGCACCTGCATCTTTTGGCAGCGTAGGTGTAGAAGAAATGCCTGAATCCATGACTAAAAATCGTTAAACACATAATTTACAAGAGATAAAAATCTAAAACACAAAAGATAAATTAAAAGAAGCACAAAAGATAAAAATTTAAAACACAAAAGATGAACTGTTTTTCTTTATTTATTTTTATCTAAATATATAGAAGGGACAGATTTTAGTGCTATTTAAAATATGTGATATGCTAACCACAGGTTGCCAATCATTTTTATTTGTATTGACATGTAATAATATAGTATCTAAAGAGAATAAAATTTCAAAACTTAAATCTGGTATTTTAATGGCAATTATTTATATAATATCTACTATATTTACATACAGTGATATTGATACTCCATATGCAAATTTGATAATGGTAATTAGTGCACTGTTATTTATTATTTTGTTTTATAAAAAATCCATTTTAGATGCTTTTCTAGGATTTGGGTCATCTTATTCAATAGTTGTAATAGCATCGTATTTCATATTTGCCTTTTATCAAAACTTAATAGTTAAATTGAATCTTAATATATCCATTGAATTACAAACCCTTATATTCATTTACATACCGACTTGGCTGGTATATATTTTAGTATATAAATTCAGAAAATATTTTTTTAATGCTATTATGGGTTTAAAAAGTCTAAGACCATCTTTAATTTTTGTTTTACTTTTAAACTATACCTTAATTTTGACAGATACTCTGCGTATACATTGGCAAATAGAAGACATAGGAGATATATTTAAGTATAGCTTGTATCTTATAAGTTTAATGGCTTTTATTTTTGCTATAATATATTTTGCAAAAGTTAATGATAAATTGCAAGAAGTAGAAATGCTAAATTATGCATTAAATGATAAAATTACTGAGCTAAAAAAATTAAAGCATGATTACGGAAGTGAGATAAGCAGTCTTTATGGCCTTTATCAACTTGGGAAAATTGATAGAATTGGAGAGTTATTGAAAAATATTGTTGAAAGATATCAATCTTTAAATACTACAATAAATGTGAGTGTACAAGCTACTCCAATAGTTGCTTCAGTACTACACTCTGCTGTTTCAGCAAATATTGATGTAATTGTTTTCGATAGTGCTGACTATGAAAACTTAAACCTTACAGATAGTGACCTAATAAAAGTGCTATCTAATATTATTAATAATTCTAGAGATGCACTAAAAGATGTTAAGAATCCAATAATTAAGTTTAAAAGTTATAACGGTTACGATGGAGTTATTATTAATATAATTAATAATGGGCCAGAGATACCAAAAGAAATTAGAAATAAAATTTTCGAATCAGGATTTAGTACAAAGGAGAATTCAAGCGGTGATAGAGGGTATGGTCTTAATATTGTAAGTAGTATTATTAGTCAATGCAATGGGAAAATTTCAGTTGAAAGTAATAACCAATGGACACAGTTTAAGATTGAAATTCCATATAAGGATTCTTAGAATCTTAGGTTTTTAAGTGATGTGGGGGTATTATATTTGAGGAAAGTAATTAAACTAATTGCTGGATATATCTCCAGAGTAAATAAATACACTAAAGATGAAGAAGAACAAATAGAATATGCATTAAGGATAATCGTTTTTGAGACCCTGAAAATTGCTGGTATAATAATTATATTTAGCTTAATAGGGTACCCTATTGAGTCTACTATTGCCATGGGAACTATGGTTATGACTAAGCCATATATCGGTGGGTATCATGAAGATACTCAGATAAAATGTTTTACTGCTACTTTAATAATTATTGGGAGCATTATTTACTTAAGTGTTAATTTAAATATTGATTTTATATCTAAGGTGATTTTAAATGTAGTATGTTTTTATTGCATTTTGCATCAGGCACCAGTAATTAATCCGAATATGCCTTTGACAAAACCTGAGCTCATTAAAAGAAATAGAGTGGTGGGAATCGTCAGTATTCTAGTATTTATTTTAATTTCTATAGTTTTCTATAAAAATAGTGTAATTTCTAATACAATACTATGGACGGTAGTTTTTCAAACATTGTTAATGTTTAATAAAAGGAATATTAAATGGCAGGTGACAGACTCGTAAGCGTTTGTCACCTATTTATATGGTTCTTTATAGTTTTACATTATAGTTTTAAATAAATGCAATATTATTTACTTTAAATTAAAACTATGTAATAATAGAAAGTTGTAAAACTATATTTATGATTAGTATTTATAAAAATATGAAAATGATAAAATGGTTAATAATTCATATAGTGAGGAGTAAAAATGAAGATAGGATTTGATCATGAAAAATATTTAGAAGAACAATCAAAGTACATTTTAGAAAGAGTCAATGATTATGACAAGTTATACCTAGAATTTGGTGGAAAACTTCTATTTGATCTCCATGCAAAAAGAGTTTTGCCAGGGTTTGATGAAAATGCGAAAATCAAATTATTATACAAATTAAAAGAAAAGGTTGAGATAATTATCTGTGTATATGCAGGTGATATAGAAAGAAACAAAATACGAGGGGATTTTGGCATCACCTATGACATGGATGTTTTAAGACTTATTGATGATTTAAGGGGTTACAACCTTGAGGTAAACAGTGTAGTAATTACTAGATACGAGGGACAGCCAGCCACAACTGTTTTTATAAATAAGCTTGAACGTAGAGGAATAAAAGTATATAAACATAAGGCAACTAAAGGATATCCTACAGATGTAGATACGATTGTAAGTGATGAGGGTTACGGTAAAAATCCATATATTGAAACAACAAAACCTATTGTTGTGGTGACAGCACCAGGACCAGGAAGTGGAAAGTTAGCAACTTGCCTTAGCCAACTTTACCATGAATATAAACAAGGTAGAGTAGCAGGATATTCAAAGTTTGAAACTTTCCCTGTATGGAATGTTCCTTTAAAACACCCTTTAAACATAGCCTATGAAGCTGCAACGGTAGATCTCCAAGATGTGAATATGATTGACCCATTTCATCTCGAAGTTTACAATGAAATGGCTGTAAATTATAACCGTGATATTGAAATGTTTCCTGTACTTAAAAGAATTATAGAGAAAATAACAGGAGAGAAATCTGTTTATGAATCTCCAACAGATATGGGGGTTAACAGAGTAGGTTTTGGTATAATTGACGATGAGGTTATTAAAGAAGCATCCAAACAAGAAATAATAAGAAGATATTTTAAAACAAGTTGTGAGTATAAAAAAGGATATGTAGATAAAGAAACTTTCCAAAGAGCAAAACTTATTATGGAAGAACTTAATCTAAAAGCAGAAGATAGAAAAGTTGTTATACCTGCAAGGGAGCGCTCAGCTAAATTAAAGGAAATATCTAATAAAAATGAAATTTGCTCAGCTGTAGCCATAGAACTTCATGATGGTACAATACTTACTGGAAAAAGCTCAAATATAATGGATGCAACAGCAGCTGTAGTCTTAAATGCAGTTAAATATTTTGCCAATATATCTGATGAGATTCATCTTATTTCTCCAGTTATACTTGAACCAATTATAAATCTAAAGTTGAAGACATTAGGTAGCAAAAGTACAGCACTAAGTTGTGAAGAAGTGTTGATTGCGCTAAGTATTTGTGCTGCTACAAATCCAATGGCTCAAGTAGCTATGGAAAAGCTAGTAATGTTAAAGGGATGTCAAGCCCATTCAACTACGATTTTAACTAGAAATGATGAACAGACTTTCGGAAAACTTGGCATAGATATAACATGTGATTCTGAATATCCTTCAGCCAGCCTTTACTATAATAATTAACTATTGCATATTTAATGATATAAAAAATAACATACCAGCCGATTGTTATCAAAGGATGACAATCGGCTTTTTATTTACTAATTCTATGACAGCATAATAGTATTAGATGCTAGTGAATTTTATAGTTTAGAGATAAAGGGTAAATTTGTTAAAAGGATAGCAACAAAGAGAGAAAAATAGTATAATAAAATTCAAAGGATAAAGAAAATTCTTAAATAAAGCATTTTATTAATAATTAGTTAAAAATTTTAAGTAAAGATTGTAATACAAAAATATTTCTAAGTTCAAGAAAAGTAAGCGAGGACAATATATGTTAGAAACTATATTATTGGCGTTAGTTATTGCAAAAATAAAAGGATATAAGATTAAACCATTGTTTAAGTCATGGACAATATATCCGATATTAGTATTTGAATTAATGTATTTATTTGTACAAGGAAATATTTTTAAAGAAAATTATAATTTTATAAAGTATGCAAATACGTTGGAAACTCTTTACTTGTGTTCATATCTAGCCCTGATTATTAAATATGAGCAATACATAAGTGCCATTATAGGATCAGCATGCATTTTTATTGGCACAATTTTAAATAAAATAGCAATATCAGCAAACAATGGTAAAATGCCTGTATTTCCAACATTATCATATTCAACAGGCTATGCAAAGCCCGATGCTTTTATGAAAGTTGATGATATACACATTCTAGGAAGTTCATCAACTAAATTAAAGTTTTTAACAGATGTAATTGATGTAGGTTATAGTATTTTGAGTATTGGAGATATATTTATAAGGCTATTCGTTTTTATTATAATTTTTAATACTATAAAGCATATGAATAAAGTTGAATATAGTAATATTTAATTATATGTAGTTGGTAAATGTTATAAGTAATAGTATTTTATTTATATAATGTTAATGTTATAATTATAGGGAGAAACATAGATGTTTACGTAGTTGTTAGAGAGGAAGCAAAATATGATTGAAGTATCGTTAATAGAATTATTTGGAAGAGCTATTCCAGAAGGATTTGTATTCATTTTTGCATTATATGTATTTTCAAGAAGAGCTCTAGATAAACGAAATTATTTAATATCCAGCATGCTAATGGGTGTTATGACTTTTTTAATTAGATTACTTCCAATTCATTATGGTGTACATACTATACTTAGCATTATCGTACTTATTCTTTTAAGTGTAAATATAAATAAAATATATTTAATAAAATCTATACAGGCATCTATAATTGCAGTAATTCTTCAATTCGTATGTGAAGGAATTAATGTTTTTATTATACAGTATATTTTTAAAGCAGATATGAGTTATGTATTTGGTGATTCTAAATTAAAAGTATTATATGGAATTCCATCATTATTAATTTTTGCATGTATGTTAGCTTTGTATTATATTAGATTATTAAAAAGAAAAGAGTTGAACCATGTTTAATATAGAGAGTATATCTAATAATATTGCCACTAAGTTGGCATCAGAATTAGACCTTGATAAGGATAATAGAGAGATAATAGCCTATGGAACTTTTGCATTTTTGCAAATGATTTTCTCTATAGCTCTTGTAATTATATTTGGTTGGTTATTTAATGTAGGAATTGAGGCCTTATTAATATCGTTTGTGGCAAGTATACTTAGAAAGTATTCAGGGGGAGCTCATGCAGGGTCTCCAAGTAGATGTGCTTTAATAGGAACTATTGTATGTATTGGACAAGCAGCGTTGTTCAAGTTTGCATTAGCCCACAAATTAAATTTTAATATGGTTTTGTTATCGGGGATTATAATTTTTGTGTGGTCCTACTATATGATTTACAAACTAGCTCCTGTAGATAGTCCTGCAAAACCTATAAGGAGAAAAGAAAAAAAAATTAGGCTGAAGAAGAGCTCCATCATAATTTTAAGTGTTTACTTAATTATTGCAATATTTATACTTATGTTATATAGGGAAACAGGGGGACAAAATTTACTTATATATACACTATGTATATATGGCGGTATAGCATGGCAAGTGTTTACTCTTACCAAAAGTGGACATTTGATATTAAGCAAAATAGATACTTTTTTTAAAGTATATTAAATATTATAGGGGGGTGAAAAGATATGAAAAAATTAAATAAGAAAGCATTAATGTTAATTGCAACATTAACGACTCTTCTTGCATCTACAGTGGCTTCATCAGCATGTCTTTGGATGACTTATCAGCCTGAAGAGCCGAATTGCCTAAGAGAAGAATAAGATAAGATCGGTTTAACCGATCTTTATTATTTGATAAATTGGATTATGAGGTAATAGAGTATGAATAACATAGATGATAATAAACGCAACCAAATAAATGACATAGTATCAGTAGTGAAATTGTCTTCACTATTATTTTCAGCAATAGGGATATTTAAATGTTTTTTTAGTAGTAGCAGTAAAGTGGTAGATAATATGATTGCTAAGTACTTGATTGTTATTGCTATTTTGATTTTATCATCAATATATGGTATATGGGCATTCTCAACAACGAAGAAAGTTAGTTCAAAATATATTAAGGTCATACAAGTGATTGAAAATTGTGTTTTTATTATAATATTTCTTATTATATTACTTATTTCAGGAGCCCATACTAGTGAATACAAATTTCTATTTTTATTTATAATTATAACTACTACAATACAGTCAGGTATGAAGCAGGGGATAATAATAGCCACTATTTCTTCGGCTATTATTTTAACTATGGACATTGTATATGCGCCTAAGGCACCTATTAATCAATATTTCGAAAATGATTTAATATTAGTTGGAGTTTTTCTGCTTACAGCATGGCCATTAGGGTTTTATGTAAAAGTAGAGAGTGATTATATTAAAAAGCTTCAGAGTTTGGTTAATGAGGATGGATTAACCGGTGTATATAACCACAGATTTTTTCATGATTCATTAAGAGAGAAAATAATATCATGTGAAGGGGAGAACAAGCCTATTTCTATGATATTCATTGATATAGATTATTTTAAATACTACAATGACCTTTATGGACATCAGCAGGGTGATGAAGTACTCAAAACTATAGGAGCCATATTGAAAAACAGTGTAAATAAAGAAGATATAGTAGCTAGATACGGTGGAGAAGAATTTGCAGTAATATTACCTGATACCACTGAAGAGGATGCGGTTAACATAGCAGAAAGTATAAGGAGTAAAATAGAATCTACTTATTTTAAGGGAGAGGAAAATCAGCCAAATGGTAAACTAACTGTTTCAATAGGAATATCTATTTATCCTGATAAGGCTAAGAATGATATAGAACTTATTAAGAGTGCTGATGACGCCCTTTATAGAGCTAAGTTCTTTAATAAAAACAGAGTGGAAACCTATACATCTATTTTAGATGAGCTGAAAAATGATATTGATGAAAAACATATAGACTTGGTTACATCAATAAAGACATTAATAAGCGTTATTAATGCAAAGGATAGATATACATATGGCCATGTTGAGAGGGTAGTAACCTACAGTAGATTGTTGGCAGATAAGCTTGAATTAAGTGAAAGGGATAAAAAAGATCTTATATATGGAGCTTACATGCATGATATTGGGAAAATTAATATTTCAAAGGAAATCTTAAATAAAAAAATGCCTTTAAGCAATGAAGAATGGGAAATATTAAAACAACATCCATTAAACGGAGTAGAGATAATAAAGCCTGTGAAATCACTTCAAAATATCTCCCATTTAATACTACATCATCATGAAAGATATGATGGCAAGGGTTATCCTGACAATTTAGAAGGTGAAGATATACCCTTTCTTGCTAGAGTGTTAACAGTAGTAGATAGCTTTGATGCTATGACTTCTAATAGACCTTATAATAAAAGAAAAACCTATGAGGAAGCTATTGAAGAATTAAGGAAATGTAGTGGCACCCAATTTGATCCATATATTGCGGAGATATTTATAGAAGTTATTATGGAGAGTAAAGATAAATTTGATAAAAAATACTTTTATTAGCACAAAAATATTTCAGAAAATACTATAAAATATCTTAATAAATACTATAAGTTATATTAAAATATGACACAGAATATAACCTCATGTACCGAATGTGGAGATTTATCAAGGAATAGTCCTCTTTTGACCAATATCCTACTCTAAACTTTAGTAAAGCCATGTAAACTCATTTACAGCATTTGACCTAAATGGGGCAGGATGGTACTATATCTATGTATTTAAAAAAGCCCATGTTTTGCGCCAAAAAGCGTGAATAATGGGGCTTTTTATTATTTTATGGAGGATTAGTACTAATGGAGGACAGTAGTATAACACTGCGTCAAGAGGTTTTCCAGTCTGACGCTTGGAAGATTATTGATTGGTTAGAGGATAATGAAGTAACGGAGTACTTAAATGAGAGACAGAATGTTAGCAAAAGCATTAAGCAAATAATATATAGAGTTAATATGCCTATTCTTACCCATTTATTTAATCAAGATGGAAGCTTCTTTATGTTAACAACAAATGATGAAGAGCCTGTGGGATTTTTAAGGCTTGTTCCTAAAGGTAAGGGAGCAGAAATGGTTATAGTCATTGGTGACAGAGAAAAGTGGGGAAAAGGATTAGGTTCTAACGCAATTTTTGAAGGTTTAAAACAAGCTTTTTTTACATGGAGAGCTGAAGAAGTAATTGCAAAAATTAATTTTAAAAATGAACGTTCAAAAAGAGCTTTTAAAAAAGTAGGTTTCACAAAGGATAAGGATTTAGCGAAAGAAATACAATATTCTATGTCTATAGAACAGTTTTTAAAATTAGCAGCTTAATTATAAGCTTAAACTTAAGACTACATTAAGATTTATTCTTAATGTAGTCTTTTTTTTATCTTAATAATTTTATCCGATGACTACCATCCGTAATACTCCCATCGCACTCTGTGAAAGCGATTCACATAAAATCAAAGATTTTAGTTCTCTGCTTTTCTACAAGTGGGAGATATTAGAACTCTTGAGCTTCAGCGATTTAGAGTCCTTATGCTGTGCATAACGGATGTTACGTCCCTGGATAAGTTCTTCTAAGCTTCACTTGATATTCTGAATAAAAATTTGTTATTTACCTAAAATAACTTTGAATAGAAAAATAATAATGTTTATTACGTAAAGTTCCTAAAAAATAATTGAAAGGGTGTTTGCTATATGGATGAGAATTATGATGATAAAAAAGTTAGCATTGTATTGTTTAGTGGAGAATATGATAAGGCACTAGCTGCACTGATAATGGCCAATGCTGCAAGACAGATAGGTGCTGAAGTAAGAATGTTCTTTGCTTTTTGGGGACTGTTTTTATTAAGGGATCCTAATAAGCTTTCGGAGGAAGATAAAAGCTCATATGAGAAAATGTTTTCGATGATGACACCTAAAGGTCCTGACGAATTACCTCTATCTAAAATGAATTTTAGTGGATTAGGAAAGTCAATGCTATTAGAAATGATGAAGGATGAGGAAGCACCAGAATTGATAGACTTTTTAAATGGAGCAAGAAAAAAAGGTGTAAAATTCTACGGATGTAAGTTATCAGTAGATGTAATGGGATTTAAAAAGGATGAGTTAATACCTGAATTAGAGATTGTAGATGCAAATGAATATATGAAGTATGCATTAAATGCAGATATGCAATTATTTATATAGAAGGAAAGATAATAAATAATTATATATGTAATTATAATTTAACAATTTAAATGTAGTAAATTTATTATGGAGAGTTGACATAGTTTTTCACTAATGTTAGCATAATACATATAAGTTTATATGTATTTGAAAGTAATCTTCATAGAGGGAGTAACTACCTGTAAATTAACAGGATTCAAAGTCGTCATTGCGGATTTAATCCCGGCTTTGATAACTTTTAAAGTTTTGTGAGACTCTATAGCTAGAATGTATTTTGGCTATAGGGTCTTTTTTAAATTTTGATTTTAAAGCAATAAAAAGAATTCTTTAAATAAGAAGGGGATGAGTAGTATATATTTCTTAGATATTATAATTAACAATTTAATGCAAATAATTGGTCAAATAGGTTATTTAGGTATAGTAATAATTATTGGATTAGAGTATGCATGTTTTCCAATGCCTAGTGAAATTGTTTTACCTTTTATTGGGATGACGGCAACGCAAAATAACATTACATATTTAGGGGCTCTATTAGCTAGTATAATTGGTGGATTGCTTGGTTCTTTACTATGTTATGCGATTGGATATTATGGAGGAAGTCCTCTTATTGAAAAAATAGAAAGGAAATTTCCTAAAACAAAGAAGAGCATTAATGCTATAAATAAATGGTTTGAGAAATATGGTAAAGCATCTGTGTTCTTAGCTAGATTATTACCTCTTACCCGTACCTACATTTCAATTGTAGCAGGAGCAGTAAAGCTGAATATTTCGGCATATCTTATATATTCAGTAGCGGGAATAGTAATTTGGAATTCAATTCTAATTTCTTTAGGATATTTTATAGGTGATAATTGGGAGTATATTCAATTGTTTATGAAACAATATAGTATTATAGCATCAATTATTTTAATAGTAATAATCATTGCTGCTATATATATAAGAAAAAGGAATACTAAAGCCAATAAAGATAACTCTTATACATCAAGTGATTCTTAGTTTTGAATTGAGTTTATCTACAAGGAATACTTAACTAAGTTGAAGTTTAGAGAAACTTGATAATATTATATATAAATGAAGCTATTTATTTTAGAAAGATTGTTGAAAAAACAGCAGATGAGTAATTCATATTAAAATTGAATTTTCCATATAAATATAGTATCATTTTATTATATGATTAATATAGTTTCAGGTAAATTGGGAGAAATCCGGATTTGCCTGTACTTAAAAAATAATAACCTAACAGAAAGGAAAAATCTAATCTGAAGGGAAATTAGATATAATAAGTGACTATGGTATTGCTGCATATTAGTATACCTATGTTTTTGCTATCTAACTTTTCTCTTTGGAGAAAAGTTTTTTTATTTTTGAAATAAAAATTTATACCATATGAGGTATTAAGAGGAGGTAATAAACTTGAATGATACTCCACGTTCAGTAAGAGTTCATATATCCTTATTTGGAAAAAGAAATGCAGGAAAATCTAGTGTTATAAATGCAATTACTAATCAAGAAATAGCAATAGTGTCACCGGTTAAAGGAACTACCACAGATCCAGTTTTTAAATCCATGGAAATATTGCCTATAGGTCCTTGCGTTCTTATTGACACAGCAGGCATTGATGATGAGGGGGACTTAGGGCAGCTGAGAATAAAGAAAACTTTAGAGATTTTAGATAAGACTGATATAGCATTACTTGTCGTTGATGCTAAAGTTGGATTAACCAAAGAAGATATAGTAGTCTCCCAAAGAATAAAAGAGAAGAAAATTCCTTTAATTATAGTTTTAAATAAAATTGATACTGAAGACTGGTCTCAAATAAAAATAGAAAAGCTAAAAACTGAATTAAATAGCCCTGTAGTTATAGTCTCTGCTTTGAATAAAGTCGGTATTGAGAAATTAAAAAATGAGATAATTAAGGTCATTCCAAAAGATGAAGAAAGTTTAAAGATAGTTGGAGATTTAATAAACCCTGGGGATATTGCAATATTAGTCACTCCAATAGATAAGGCTGCGCCAAAGGGAAGACTTATACTCCCTCAACAGCAGACTATTAGAGATATTTTAGAGAGTGATGCAATAGCTGTAGTAACTAAAGAAAATGAATTGCAGGAAACCCTAAGTAGCTTAGCTAAAAAACCTAAAATTGTTATAACAGATTCTCAAGCCTTTGATAAAGTAGCTAAAGATACTCCAGAAGATATTTTGATGACGTCATTTTCAATACTTTTTGCTAGGTACAAAGGAGACTTATCAGAACTTGTTAAGGGGGCAAAAGCCATTGAAAACCTTAAGGATGGAGATAAGATTTTAATAGCAGAAGGGTGTACTCATCATAAACAGGAAGATGACATTGGAACAGTAAAAATTCCAAGATGGATAAGGGAAAAGACAGGTAAGAATATTGAATTTCAATTTACCTCTGGAACTACTTTTACAGATGAAATTAAAAAATACGCTCTAATAGTTCATTGTGGAGGATGCATGATAAATAGGACGGGTATGATTAGCAGAATAGAGGGAGCGAAAAATTACAATGTACCTATTGTAAACTACGGAATATTAATTGCCTGTGTTTTGGGAATTCTCCCAAGGGCTCTTAAGCCTTTTTCGGAGGCATTAAAAATTTGGGAAGAAGGTGAAGCGTAATGAAAGAGTTAATAGATAAATTATATAGAAATAATAATTTATCTAAAGAAGAGCTGGTTTATATAATTGAGAATATAGATGAGGAATCTAAAGAATATCTAATAGAAAAAGCTAATGAAACCCGACATAAATATTACTCAAATAAGGTGTTTTTAAGAGGTCTTATAGAGTTTACAAATTACTGTAAGAATGATTGTTATTATTGCGGAATAAGAAAAAGCAATAGCAATGTAGCAAGATATAGACTCTCTCTTCAAGAAATAATGGATTGCTGTGAGTTAGGTTACAATTTAGGTTATAGAACCTATGTATTACAAGGGGGAGAAGACGGTTATTTTACTGACGATAGAATTGTTCAAATGATAAAAGCTATTAAAAATAAGTATACTGATTGTGCTATAACTCTATCTGTAGGAGAAAAATCTTATGAATCCTATAAAAAGTACTATGAAGCTGGAGCGGATAGGTATTTGCTTAGACATGAAACAGCAAATGAGGATCATTATAGCAAGCTTCATCCTAAAGAACTAAGTTTTTCTAATAGAAAGAAATGCTTATATGATTTAAAGGAAATTGGTTTCCAAATAGGTGCAGGATTTATGGTGGGTTCACCCTATCAAACTTCAGAGAACTTAGCTAATGATTTGTTATTTTTAAAAGAGTTAAATCCTCATATGGTAGGAAACGGTCCTTTTATACCTCAAAAAGATACTCAATTTAATAAGGAAGAACAAGGAACACTAGAAAGCTCAATAGTTATTACAGCTTTAACAAGGCTCCTACTTCCTAAAGCATTAATCCCTGTTACTACTGCTCTTGGAACAATTCATCCATTAGGGAGGGAAATGGGACTTAAAGCAGGTGCTAATGTAGTCATGCCTAATCTATCTCCTAGAGATGTAAGAGATAAGTACTTATTGTATGACAATAAAATATGCACTGGTGATGAAGCAGCTGAATGTAGATTTTGTATACAAAATAGAATTGAGAATGCAGGCTTTAAAATAGATCTCTCTAGAGGTGATAATATTGAATGGAGGCGCTTATAATATGTTTATTGATCATGAATACATTGAAAATTTATTAGAAGAAGGTAAAAAAGCAACAAAAGAGGATATACAGAGTGTATTAGATAAAGCTAGATGTAGAAAAGCATTAGAACATAAGGATATAGCTATACTTCTACAGATAGAGGACAAAGATCAGCTAAAAGAGCTTTTTAAAATTTCTGGAGAGATTAAAAAAAATATTTATGGTAATAGAGTGGTAGTATTTGCACCTCTTTATGTATCGGATTATTGTGTAAATAAGTGCGTTTACTGTGGATATAATAGATGTAATGAATTTAAAAGAAGGAAACTTACTCGAGAAGAAATACAAGAAGAGGTAAGAATTCTAGAAAGAATGGGGCATAAAAGACTTGCTCTTGAAGCAGGAGAAGATCCTGTAAATTGCCCTATAGAATATATACTAGATGCCTTAGATGCAATCTATACAACAAAAAATGAAAATGGAACAATTAGAAGAGTAAATGTAAATATTGCAGCTACTACTGTAGAAAACTATAGAAAATTAAAAGAGAAGGGTATAGGAACCTATATATTATTTCAAGAAACTTATCATAAACCGACCTATGAAAAAATGCATCCCAAATCTTTAAAAGGAGATTATGAATATCATTTAACTGCTTTTGATAGAGCCATGGAAGGTGGAGTAGATGATGTAGGAGGAGGAGTATTATTTGGATTACATGATGCTAAGTTTGAAGTTTTAGCATTAATGCTGCATAATGAGCATTTAGAAAAGAAATTTGGTGTAGGATTTCATACAATATCTGTTCCAAGATTAAAAAAAGCTGAGGGCATGGATCTGAGTATGTTCCCATATATGATAGATGATGAAATGTTTAAGAAGATAGTGGCCATCATCAGAATTGCGGTACCTTTTACAGGAATAATATTATCTACTCGTGAAAGTGCTCATATTAGAAAGGAAGCATTAAACTATGGGGTATCTCAGATAAGCGCAGGCTCTTGCACTGGAGTTGGTGGATATAGAGAGGGAGAAACAGGAAAGAAGGTTGATCAGTTTCAAGTAGAAGACCAGAGAAGTCCATTGGAAATATTAAAGGAACTTTTAAGAGATGGATACATTCCTTCTTATTGTACAGCTTGCTATAGAAAGGGAAGGACTGGAGATAGATTTATGCAACTTGCAAAGTCTGGGCAGATTCATAATGTATGTACTCCAAATGCATTGATGACATTGATGGAGTTTATATTAGATTATGGAGATGAGGAACTCTACGAAAGCGGCGAAAAAATTATATTGCAAGAGATTGAAAAAATAGAAAGACAAGATATAAAAGACATCACAATAAAAAATATTGAAAGATTAAAAAAAGGTGAAAGAGATCTATATTTATAACTTTTACCTAATTCATATCAAGTTCAATCTAGCTTCACTTGTAGTTTATATTCTAACTGAAGCTAAGTTGAACTTATTCATGACGTTAGTTGGCGTTATCTCTCATTTGAAGGGTATGAGAGATGACGGCAGCCACGTCATGAAATAAAATATGAAATTATAAAAAAATAGTAAAATTTTAAAAATATGAATTTACATGAAAAGAAAATGGTATATTAGCGATGAATTTGTCTATGTGGTGATTTGATTTTTTCTCGTGATAGCATGTCCTCCATAATTTCCATGTATTCTTTAGATACTTCAGGGCACGCTTTTAATATATTATCTATAACATAGTCTATATTGCTATCATCTACTTTTTTTGCACTAGTACCGGAATCCATGATTATATTATCAGTATTTAGAGAGTCATAAATAGTATTTACAACTGGAGAACCCATTACTTCATCATTTTCTACACACTTTTCTGAGAAATATAGCACTTCATCAACTACCACAAATTGACCGTAGTTGTATTCTTTCTGGTGTTTACTTGAGCCATTCTCTAAATTAGAAGGACAATCATATTTAGTATGTTCCACATGTTTTATATCAAGTATATTATAGTCCTCCTCTCTTGTTAAAACCGTTCTCACTTCTAAATCTAATAATCTATCCTTTATATTATCAGAGAAATCTTTTCCTAGCTCTGAAATGAAACGTTTTATTGATATTGTTTTTTGCATTCTATAATTTTTTTTCACTTTAATTATTCTCCTTTTTAGTTTTTAAAATATTTTACCTGATGATATATAGTAATTATGATGTACTTACTCAATTGATATAATATAAATACCACCTTTACAAAGGTGGTATTTCACGTGATGTCTATATATCAAATTTTTAGTGCATCATCATAGGGAAATTTATAATTTTATAACATTAGCTGCTTGAATTCCTTTAGGACCTTTTTCTACATCGAACTGAACTTCTTGCCCTTCATCAAGATTTTTTCTTGATTCATCTCCTTGTATTGCTGTGAAGTGAACAAAAACATCATCTTCTCCTTCAACTTCGATGAATCCAAAACCTTTTTCAGAATTAAACCATTTTACTTTTCCAGTTTTCATTAACTGACCTCCTATAGTAAACACTCAACATTAGTGCTTTTTCTTTATACTACTAGTATACCACAATAATTAAAAATTAACAAAAAACTTTTATTTTATCACAGATTATAAAATCCATGCAATATAAATTTTAAGGAGAAAAGAATCAAATTTAGGATTTTTTTATTTTTTATATTATTGATAGAAATGTTATGAGTAAATACGAAGTAATAAGTATAAGAGCTCTTATAGGAATTAAAGGAGGATAAAAATGAGGACTAGGGAGGAAGACGTTGTAAAGCTTTTAAAAAGGAGAAAAGAAAAAGCCTTGGATTTACTCATAAATGATTATGGTGCACTTATAAAAAGTATAGTTGGAAAACATCTATATAATCTTCAACCCATGGAAGAAGAGTGTATAAATGATGTACTTCTAGCAATTTGGGATAACATAGATAAATTTTCCTCAGAAAAAAGTTCTTTTAAAAACTGGATTGGAGCTATAGCGAAATATAAAGCAATAGATTATAAAAGAAAATATTTAAGACTTTTAGAGGAACAACCTATAGAAAATTTGAACTTGGAAAGTTCATTTAGGGTGGAGAGTAATATTATTGAAAATGAACTTAGTTATGAAGTGGAAAGCTTACTTAATAATCTTAAAAAAGATGATAAGGAAATATTTATTAAACATTATATTGAAGAAAAAGATGTGGATACTATAGCAGAGAATATAGGGGTTAGAAGCTCAGTCATATATAATAGATTATCTCGTGGGCGTAAAAAACTTAGAAATTTATCTATGGGAAATAAATAATACTTTATGAGGTGATATTGTGAAGGATAAATTTGAGATGTTAAATGATGTAATTATAGATTTTAACCAATATGAACACTGTGAATTAAATAACTTAGAGGGGCAAAAAATGAAAGATAGGGTTAAAAAATCCCTAAAAAGTAGAAGAAGAAATAATAAAAAGAAGAGTATAGCTGTAGCTGCTTCTATAATGGCTTTTCTTACCGTAGGTATTATTACTAATCCTAATGTTTTCGCAAATGTACCAATAATAGGCAGTGCAATAGAAGAGTATGTAAATTCTAATGGAAAGTCTCTTGAGGATTATAAGACTGTAGTAGGGCAAACTGTCACAGATAAAGATGCTACTATTCAACTTAACGAGGTTTTATTAGATGATGATAATATAGTTATAAGCAGTACTCTTAAATCAGATAAAGTAAATTTAGATAAGGTAATAGTACCATTTCCAGATATATATATAAATGGAGAAATAATTAGTGAAGGTGGAAGTGAAAGTAGTAAAAAGATTAATGACTCTACCTATATGTTTTTTTCTAGAATAAACATAAAAGCTATGAATCTACATGGAGATTTTAACATGAAAATAGTTTATGAAAATAGGAATATGGCCTTGACTAAACCTACTAAAATGCTAAAAGGTAAATGGGTTTTTGAATTTACTACTAGCAAAGATAAACTTATGGCTGAAGTAAAGACTATACCTATAAATAAAGATTTTACATTGGAAAATGGTCAGGAAATAAATGTAGAAGATTTAAGGATTACACCAGCATCTACAAGAATAAATTATAAAATGTTAAATGGCAAAGAATATGATGTGCTTTTTATAGTGGAAGATCAAGAGGGAAATAAACTTAAACTTAATTCAGGGCATACATTAATTGAAAATAGCTATATTAGATTTGATGCCTTAGATAAGGATATAACTAAACTTAAAATAACACCCTATGTTATTTCTGGGAAAGAAGGAAAGGAAAAGACGGATTATTATAAAGTTTTAGAGGAAGAAGCTTTTGAAATAAATATTAAATAGTATAATTTTTAATATAGATTAGTGTATAAAAAATAACATCCGGTCTTTAAAAAGAAAGGATGTTATTTTCTATATGGAAGTACTATTTGTTAAATAATAACATATATCTTGTTAAGTTATAAAATAAAATTACATTGGCCTAATAACCCCACAAGCCAAACGTTTGCCGGCATTACCAGCGGGTTTTTGTGTTCTATAATCATCAGGATTTTCATGTATCATTACTGATTTACCAATTACATCGGCTACTTTAAACCTGTTTGTAAAGAAGCACATCATAGCACGGCCGTTATTTGAAAATAATACTGGAAAATCACCAGCATGATTACCATGAGGTTGATTATCTGGATTCCAATGTTCTCCAGCAGCTTGAAAAGGGTTTTGTGGATCTCCTACTTGGCAATTGCCAAATTGATGTAAATGAAAGCCATGAGGACCAATAGGTTGAGTGGTTGCAGTGGCTGGCTTGTATTTTGGAAGTCCATTAATCATAGCACATACTTGTGTTCCACCTGGCACATCAGTAAAATATACCATTCCATTTATGTTAGGAGCAAGTGGTCCGCCTTTTACATTAGCATAAGCAGTTGAATTTATATTTCTGAAATAAGGATTATACATTTTGTACCTCTTTTTAAATATTATTCATATTTATAATATGATGTATTAAAGAGAATTGTGAGTGGGTGAGTATATAAATGTGACCAATGAAGTAGTTGAAATATTAAATAGTAGTTGATATAATCATTCATATGTAATAAAAATTTTATAAATTGTTTTGGTACCTATAAGGTTTAATAGGGAAAGTGGTGAAAATCCGCTGCAGCCCCCGCTACTGTAGACGAGTACAAAGCCAATTCCACTGGAGCACAAGTCTCTGGGAAGGATGGTGGAGGATGATTCGCGAGCCAGGAGACCTGCTAGAACAATATGTGTAACTTCGGAGGGAAGTGAAATTATATAAAAACATTGGACAAGGATGAAATGTTTTATTTGCTGACCATTAAGTTTTATCCTGTTTTCTATGGATATTTTGCATACTAAACCTCCGTTTGCGCGGAGGTTTTATTTTTGTAAAGGATATGTCTCGAAGATAAATATTATTATAAATAAAATGAATTTATAAAAGAAATGGAGGATTTAGATGGAATATACGGAAAGCATATTAAACAGTTTTGAAGACAAGGCAACTGCGGTGGAGAAGAGAATGTTTGGAACTGCTCCAGAAGGGAAAAGATTTGAAAATTTAGTTTCTGTTCTTCTGAAATTATCTAATGGAGAAGTTCCTTCCATAATGGAAGGTTTATGTAAGGCATATAATATGAATTATAAGTATATGAAGAATAATCTTTATAAACTAGATAAAGATGGAGATACCAATCTAATGGTGTTAAATACTATAGAGGATATAGGTAGAACCATAATAAGCAAACTTCACAGCTTAGACTATAAGGAGGAAGCAATAGAAATTATATTAAATGAATATTTTGTGGGAGAGAGCAGAGACAAAACCAAAGACTTAGTTAGAACTCTTAAGTTTGCAACAAACATAGTTATGGATAGCTTAAGTAAAGCTAATGATGAAATCCACTACTTTATAGATGGGGTAAATGGGTAATTTATACCCCTAATGATTTAGGGTGTCCAATGATATTTTTAATAAATAGGCTTATCTTTAAGATAGGTCTATTTATCTTTTAACAAATTTATCTAGAGCAGTATATAAGAAATAGTAGATAAAATAACCAATTTTACCAATAAATTAGTAGAAACTCGTAAAAGATTAAGGAAAGTACAATTCAATTGTAAGAAAATTTGATAAAAATTTATCAAATTATTCATTTTAAATTGTTAAAATTTTAATTAATTTATAATTTAATTAAAAAAATCATGTAAAAAAGGAAAAATTAAGAGGAATATTCTAAAATACATAGAATAAATATATATGAGGAAATAATTCGATAATTTAAAAATTCAAATATCAGAATATTCTTGATTATTTAAAGAAAAGTAGATGAGTGCAAGGGGGGATTTAAATTGTCAGTAAATGAAAAACATTGCTGTTGTGGAGATATTAGAGAAGATGAAAGAATTGAAGAAGTTAAAAAGATAATAGAAGAACTAAGAGATGTAAGGGGGAGGTTAATTCCGTTATTACATGGTATTCAAGGTATATATGGATATCTCCCGGAGGAAATTTTACAATATGCTTCAGAAAGTTTAGATATACCCATGTCTGAAATATATGGTGTAGCTTCATTTTACCACTTCTTTTCTCTTGAGCCAAAGGGAAAACATATCATAAGAGTATGTATGGGTACTGCTTGTTATGTTAAAGGAGGGCAGACAATTCTTAATAGATTATCTCAGGAGTTAAATGTTAAGGCAGGAAATACCACAGAAGATAGAAAGTTCACATTGGAGGCGACAAGATGTGTAGGAGCTTGTGGTCTTGCTCCTGTTATTACTGTAGACGATAAGGTCTACTCAAAAGTAACTCTAGATGATATAGGAAGAATTCTTGATGAGTATATAGAAGAGGAGGAATAACATGAAGACTATAGAGGAATTAAACGAAATAAGAAAAAACACTTTTGATAAAGTTAATCAAGGAAGAGATAGAAAAAATCCTAGAATAGTAGTAGGCATGGCAACCTGTGGTATAGCCGCAGGATCAAAATATGTAATGGAAGCTATAGAAGATGAGATAAGAGAACTAGGTATTGAAGATGTAGATTTAGTAAAAGCAGGATGTATTGGAATATGTAGATTAGAGCCTATAGTAGAGGTTATAATGCCAGGGCATGAGAAGGTTACCTATGTAAAAATGAGTGCAATGAAGGCTAGAAGGGTTATAAGAGAGCATATTAGAAACGGTAAAATTATTGAAGATTACACTATGCATGTTATTGAAGATAAAATTATGAATGATTACGTAGTGCTAAGCGACTAATTAGAGGGGGGATATATATGAATTTATTTCGTGCTCAAGTTTTAGTTTGCGGTGGAGTGGGATGTAGCAGCGAAGGTTCTATGGATATTACTAATGCATTAAAGATTGAGCTTAAGAAACATAGAATGGAAAATGAAATAGAATTAATAAGAATAGGTTGTCTAGGCCTTTGTCACTTAGGACCTATGCTTATTGTGTTTCCAGAAGGAACTTTTTACAGCAAAATAAGTATAAAGGATATACCCGAAATAGTAGAACAGCACTTAGTAAGTGGCAGGAAAGTAAATAGATTAGCGTATTACAAGTCTTTTTATAACTATAGTGTAAGGTCTTTAGAAGATGTAGAGTTTTTCAATAAACAGACGAGAATAGCACTTAAAAATTGTGGGGTTATTGATCCAGAGAATATAGATGAATATCTTGCTTTCAATGGATACAAAGCACTAGAAAAAGTTTTAATGGATATGACTTCAGAAGAAGTTACAGATATATTAAAAAAATCAGGACTAAGAGGAAGAGGTGGCGGTGGTTTCCCAACAGGAGTAAAGTGGGAGCTTACAGCCAAGCAGGTAAACGATCAAAAATACATGATATGTAATGCAGATGAGGGAGATCCAGGAGCTTTTATGGATCGTTCTATATTGGAAGGAGACCCACATTCTGTATTAGAAGCTATGGCTATTGGGGGATATGCTATAGGAGCTAATGAAGGATATATATACATTAGAGCAGAATATCCATTAGCGGTTGAAAGGTTAAAATTAGCTATAAAACAAGCAGAGGAGTATGGACTTTTAGGTGAAAACATATTGGGTACAGGCTTTGATTTTAAAATAAGTATAAGATTAGGTGCTGGAGCCTTTGTATGTGGTGAGGAAACAGCATTAATAAATTCAATTGAAGGGAAAAGAGGTATGCCTAATCCTAAACCACCATTCCCGGCTCAAAGTGGTTTATGGAGAAAGCCTACAGTAATAAATAACGTTGAGACCTATGCTAATATACCTCAAATAATATTAAATGGGTCAGAATGGTTTTCAAATATTGGCACTGAAAAAAGCAAAGGAACAAAGGTTTTCGCTTTAGGAGGTAAAATTACAAATACAGGGCTAATAGAAGTGCCTATGGGAATTACTTTAAGAGAAGTTGTTTATGATATTGGTGGAGGAATACCAAACGAAAAGAAATTTAAGGCTGTTCAAACGGGAGGACCTTCAGGGGGATGTATTACTGCGGAAAATCTTGATACTCCAATTGATTATGATACACTAAGCGCATTAGGATCCATGATGGGATCAGGAGGAATGATTGTATTAGATGAAGACAATTGTATGGTGGACGTAGCAAAGTTTTATCTTGATTTTATAAAAGATGAGTCCTGTGGTAAGTGTACACCTTGTAGAGTTGGAACGAAAAGAATGCTTGAAATTTTAGAGAAGATAACTAAAGGTGAAGGTACCATGGAAGATTTAGATAAGTTAGAACATCTAGCAAAGCAAGTCAAATCAATATCTCTATGTGGGCTTGGTCAAACTGCCCCTAATCCTGTATTATCAACGTTAAAGTATTTTAAAGATGAATATATCGCACATATAGTAGATAAGAAGTGCCCTGCAGGAGTTTGTCAAGAGTTAGTGCAATATGTGATAAATAGTAGTGAATGTAAGGGATGTAGTATTTGCGCAAGGCAGTGTCCTGTTAATGCTATAAGCGGAGAGATTAGACATCCGTATACTATAGATATGGAAAAGTGTATTAAGTGTGGAGCCTGTGTAGCTAAGTGTCCATTTAAGGCAATCGAGAGAAGATAATTTTCAGTGAGAGGAGTGAAGATTGTGGATTTTGTAAAACTTAAAATAGATGACAAGGAAGTTCAGGTGAAAAAGGGAGCAACAGTATTAGAAGCAGCTAGAAGCATAGGTATTAAAATACCTACATTATGTTACCTTAAAGATGTTAATCAATGTTCTTCCTGCAGAATTTGTGTTGTGGAAGTAGGAAATAAATTTATAGCATCCTGTTCTCTTCAAGCTGAGGATGGTATGGTAGTCAAGGTTAATACTCCAGCAGTAAGAGAGGCTAGAAGAATTGTAGTAGAGCTTTTATTGTCCAATCATAAGAGAGAATGTACAACTTGTAATAGAAGTGAAAACTGCGAATTGCAAATAGCTGCTAGGGATCTAAATGTTAGAGATATAAAATATATTGGAGAAAAAATCAATGAACCATTGGATATATCATCTCCTTCAGTAATAAGAGATAGGGAAAAATGTATACTATGTGGCAGATGTATAAGTACCTGCTCTAACGTACAAACGGTTAGTGCCATAGGATTTGCTAATAGAGGGTTTAATACAAAAGTTGAAACTCCATATGAAAAACCTTTAGGAGAAACGGTATGTATAAATTGTGGACAATGTATAATGGCGTGTCCTGTTGGAGCTTTAAGTGAAAAAAGTGATATTGATAAAGTTTGGAAGGCTTTAGAAGACAAAGACAAGTATGTAGTTGTTCAAACAGCTCCAGCAGTAAGAGTAGCTCTAGGAGAAGAGTTTGGCATGAAAGTGGGTTCTAGAGTTACGGGTAAAATGGTATCAGCCCTTAGAAGGCTTGGGTTCTACAAGGTTTTTGACACAAATTTTGGAGCAGATTTAACTATTATGGAAGAAGGCACTGAATTGTTGGGAAGGTTAGAAAAAGGAGGGGACCTCCCATTGATGACTTCATGTTGTCCAGGATGGGTTAAGTTTGTTGAACATTTTTATCCAGAAATGATTAATAATTTATCTACTTGTAAATCCCCTCACGAAATGGAAGGAGCACTTATCAAGAGTTATTTTGCTAAGAAAATGAGTATAGATCCAAAGAAAATAGTAGTTGTATCTATAATGCCTTGTTCAGCTAAAAAGTTTGAAAATGGAAGAGAAGAGTTAGGCAATAATAATCTTCAAGATGTAGATTATGTTTTAACCACAAGAGAGTTAGCTCAAATGATTAAAGAAAGCGGTATGTACTTTGAAGACTTACCAGATGAAGAATTTGACAATCCAATGGGAGAATCTACTGGTGCTGGAGCAATATTTGGTGCTACAGGTGGGGTAGCAGAGGCAGCTCTAAGGACAATATTTGAAATAGTTGGAGAAGAAGAGCTTAAAGAAATAGACTTTAAAGCTATTAGAGGTATAGAAGATATAAAAATAGCAGAAATTGAGCTTCCAAATGGCAGTACTATTACCACAGCAGTAACTCATGGACTAGGTAATGCTAGGAAACTTATAGATATGGTTAAAAATGGAGAAAAAGAAATTCATTTTATTGAGGTAATGGCATGTGAAGGAGGATGTGTAACTGGAGGAGGACAACCGTTTGTAAATCCTCATACATTAGAACATTTAAATATAAAATTAGAAAGAGCAAAAGCTATTTATGAAGAAGATAAAGAAAAGCCTATAAGGAAATCTCATAAGAATCCATATATAATTAAAGCTTATGAGGAGTTCTTAGGAAAGCCTAATAGTGAGCTAAGTCATACTCTGCTTCACACTCACTATAAGAAGAGAAAAAAATATTAAATTATAGCAAAAAATTGTAAATGTTGTACAAGAATTCTTGTACAACATTTATTTTTTAATTTTTATTTCTAGTTCCTTGATCAGCAAATTCTTTGCTGGAATTTCCCCTGTTCATATATCCATGTTTAGAATATCTACTATCATTACTGGCAGCTTCAGCAGCTTGATTTATAGTTTTTATAGTTTTCTTTTTTGACATTGTAAATCTCCACCCTTCCATTAATTAGTTTAAATTAAGAATAATCATCTAATAATTTGGGCTAATTTATAATAACACTAATAATATTATTATGAAACGTAGCCTATTTAATTATTCATAGCAAATCATGCTTAAAATCATCAATTTTTAGAATATAGGAGCCTAACTATTCACATAATAAAGGTAAAATTACATTATGTTGGAGGGTACTGTTTATGAAAAACCTGGAAAAATTATTGATGATAATGTGCATTATTTTTTTAATAGGATTTAATTACTCTAATAAGATGATGTTAAGCTCTAAAGGTGTAAAATCAAATAGTATAGTTCGTTCGAAGATATATGATGATAAAAATATAGTTAAACTTAAAAGTATAGATAATATAGACTTATCAGGCATTCAATATTTTGCTTCTGAAAAAAATAAAGACCCAAGACTTGAAGAAGCTATAGAAAAAGCCTATAACTTAGAAAAGGGAAAGGATAAGGTTAAATATTATTTCAATAGAGTACAGCTTAATAATGATATGGAACCAGAAACTTTTGTATATCTTGTAGGACCAAAATTTTCTGGAGAAGATGGATGTAGTGCAGCAATTTTTTCTTGTGAAAATGGAGAGTACAAATTACTTTCAAAATTCACAATGGTTAATAACCCTATAATAATATCTAATAGTTGGACTAATGGATATCGTGACATCATAATACATGTATCAGGCGGAGGAGCTAAAGAATCTTATGCTTACATGAAATTTGATGGAGCTAAATATCCAGAGAATCCATATATTCAACCAAAAGTAATGCCTAATACCAAGTTAACAGGAGTAGGCATAGTTGCAGATGATGTTGAGAAAAGTTCGGGAATAGAATTTTAAGAAAAATGATTATAATTTTCAACAAATTCAAAATGCTATATAATGTTTATTATGCCATTTCGCTGTAATAAGAACTTCTAAAATTTATTTTATAAAAACTCCTAATGCTGGCAAACTCCCTTCGGTCATACATGCGCAGCATCTTAGCAGTATTTTTCTAAAATAAATTAAGAATTTCTAGATTTTGCTCAAATGCATAGGGCACATTACATAGCATTTTTAAAGTTTTAGATACTAAATTATCATTGTAAAAATTTATAGTTGGGAAATACGTTTGTAAAATATAAGGGAACTAAGTATATAATAGGAGGAACGCCTTTTTGAAGTGACATTATTATGTATTTAGTTCTACTTTTAGATACTTAATTATTATTGTAAAGATTTATAGTTGAGAAACTAATTTGTAAAATATAAAAGAGCTAAGTACGTAGTGAAATAGCGACTTTTTCTGGAGCGGCTTCACTACGTACTTAGCTCTCTATTTGGCATAACAAGTTGTCTTTGTAAAAACCTACAATTGTAAAAATAAATTATAGTGCTTTAATTCTTAAAATCTATGTGTTTTAAAATTATAATTTTCTATGCATCGCAATTTTTGTTTTTTATGATAAAATTATAATATTATAATGCTAATTACATATTTAAAAATGTTAATTACACATTTAAAGTTAGGAGGATTTCATGCTGAAGATATGGGGAAAAATAATGAAAGATAACAGAATAGTTAGAGACGAGGTAGTTCAATGTAACACTCACGAAAGCTATCAAGAAAATTTAAAAGCATGTATTATAGAATTATGTTATAAATTTGATATTTCAAAGCCTTATTGGTTACCATCAAATTTAAATGAATATAATAGAAGGTCAAAAACAAGCTTTGATCAAAATAACTTCATAGAAGAGATAGATTTTCACCAATTTGTAATAGAAGAGTTAGGAGAGAAAAAATAATGTATACATTAATTGCAACATCAACTTTTGGACTTGAAAAGGTAGTAGCAGATGAGTTAAAAGAATTGGGCTATGATGATTTAACTATTGAAAATGGAAAGGTAACCTTTGAAGGGGACGAAATGGATATAGTCACCTGCAATATGTGGTTAAGGACAGCGGACAGAGTACTAATAAAAATGGCAGAATTTAAGGCGGAAAGCTTTGAAGAATTATTTCAAGGAACTCTAGCTGTAAATTGGGGGGACATCATACCTATAACGGGTTTTATGCATGTAGTGGGCAAGGCAGTTAAATCTAAACTTTATAGCGTACCTGATTGCCAATCTATAGTTAAAAAAGCTGTAGTTGAGGCTATGAAGAGAAAATATAGAAGAGATTTATTTCCTGAAGATGGAGCTACATACAAAATAGAAGTAGCAATATTAAAAGATATAGTAACCCTAACTTTAGATACTACAGGGCCAGGATTACATAAAAGAGGATATAGAGAGCTGGCTGGAGAAGCTCCTATGAAAGAAACCTTAGCGGCAGCTCTTGTGCTTTTAAGCAAATGGGAGCCATCAAGAATGCTTGCTGATCCATTTTGTGGTTCGGGAACTATTGCCATAGAGGCAGCAATGATAGGTAAAAACATAGCGCCTGGACTTAATAGAAGCTTTGTATCGGAACAATGGGAAATAATATCCCAGGACTTATGGGAAGACATAAGAAAACATGCAAGAAATTCTATAAATAATAAGGAATTTAGAATAATGGCTTCAGATTTTAATGGAAGAGTATTAAAAACTGCCATGGAGAATGCTAAAAAAGCAGGGGTAGGAGATTGCATTGCTTTTCAAAAGATGGATATGAGAGAATTATCCTCTAAGAAAAAGTATGGATTTATTATAACTAACCCTCCTTATGGAGAGAGAATTGGAGAATTAAAAGAGGTTGAACGTTTATATAAAGCCATGGGAGAGGTTTTTGAAAAATTGCAGGATTGGTCTTATTTTGTAATTACTTCTCATAATGAATTCGAAAAGCTATTTGGTAAAAAATCAGATAAGAATAGAAAATTATATAATGGAAGATTAAAATGCTATTATTATCAGTATTTTGGATTAGAGCCAGAGGAAAAATGGAGTAGTAAAAGATAATAAGAATTTTAAAAATGAGTATTTCTTACAAGGAGAGGTGCTCATTTTTTTATTGCATAGATTTTATATATAGATATACATATGAATTGTGAATATTAAATCATTCATATCCATAACTGTATAAATAATTTGATATAATAAATAGGTATATAGTTAAAATTTTCATATTTTTACAAGAGAAAGGAATGAGTATATGAAACGAATACTTCTCATTGAAGATGATGAAACAATCCGTGAAGAGTTGGTTATAGTCTTGCAAAACCACGGTTATTCTGTATATGCTGTTACAGATTTTCTAAAAGTAATAAATGAAATAAAGGAACAAAATCCACATTTAATTCTTTTAGATATTAATTTGCCTTGTGAAGATGGTTTTAAGCTGTGCACTCAAATACGTTCCTTTTCAACTGTTCCAATTATTTTTGTTACTAGCCGTAATACAGATATGGATGAGCTAAGCAGTATAACCTTAGGTGGGGATGATTATATAACAAAACCTTACAATATCTCTATTCTACTTGCAAGAATTGATTCATTGCTAAAACGTGCTTATGCTAATTTAAATGAACAGTATGAATTAAGTTACCGAGATTTGAGGTTGTGTTTAGATGTTGGGAAAGTAGAATATAAGGATAAATGCATAGAGCTTACAAAAAATGAAATGAAGATATTATACTATCTTTTTAAATATAATAGAAAAATTGTCTCCCGTGCAGATATTATCGAATATCTTTGGGACAATAAAATGTTTGTAGATGATAACACATTGAGTGTAAATATAACGAGAATACGAAATAAACTTGCTGAAATAGGGGTAACCGATTTTATTATTACAAAACATGGGCAGGGATATATGATATGAGATTTATGGACTATTTAAAAGATAAAATTTATAGCATACTATTGAATATTATTTGCATGGTTTTCTTGTCCGCTTATCTGTTGTCTATTGGAACAGGCATAAGTGAAATATTAACAATTCTCATCTTCTGGGCTATGGTTTTAAATATATTCTTATTTAGTTCTTTTCACAACAGAAAGAAATATTTGTCTAAGCTTATGGAGGATGTTGAAAGTCTAGACCAGAAATATCTGATTTCAGAAGTCATAGACAAGCCTTATAGATTTGATGACATGGTGTATTATGAGGTTTTAAGGCTTGCCAATAAATCCATGCTTGAAAACATAGCTCATGTGAGGAATGATAGAAAAGAGTATAAAGAGTATATAGAGCGGTGGATTCATGAGGTTAAGACTCCAATATCGGCGATAAAACTTATCTGCGAAAACAACAAATCTGACACAACAAGGAGAATTCTCACAGAGCTTGTAAAAACCGAAAATTATGTGGAACAAGCATTATTTTATGCACGAAGTGAAAATGTAGAAAAAGATTATATGATAAAAGAAATAAAACTTTGTGATTGCATAGATTACATGATAATTAAAAATAAACAGTTGTTGATACAAAATGATGTTAACATGCAGATAGAAGATTGCTCAGATACTGTGTATACCGATAGCAAATGGTTAGAGTTTATCTTAAACCAGTTGATTATAAACTCTGTTAAATATAGAAATGAAGGTAAAGCTGTTATAAAAATCTATTCTAAAAATATTGATAACGGTATCGCTCTTTATGTTGAGGACAATAGTATTGGAGTTTCCCAAAGCGACTTGCCACGTATATTTGAAAAAGGCTTTACAGGTAAAAACGGAAGAAATAATCAAAAATCTACAGGTATTGGATTATACCTTTGTAAGCGGCTCTGCGATAAGCTTGGGCTAAAAATAACAGCAAATTCGGAAATTCATCGATATACAAGGATAACTATATTTTTCCCAAAAGGTACACTTGTAAAAATTCAAGATTGATGTTGTTCGGTTCTTTCATTTTTGTAAGAACTTCGTAAGATAAATCGATACACTTTAAATGCTCATTAAATTAAACTTGAATGGAGGTGAAGGATATGAGACAAATTTTGAAAATAGACCATATGGAAAAATATTATGGAAATAAAAGTAACGTTACAAAAGCAATTGATGACATTAGCATTGAGGTATGTGAAGGTGAATTTATCGGTATTATGGGAGCATCAGGCTCAGGGAAAACAACAATGCTTAACTGCATTTCAACCATTGATACTGTTAGCGCAGGCCATATATTTCTTGATGGAAAGGATATCACAGAACTAAAAGAGAAAGAGATTGCAAAATTCCGACGGGAAAATTTAGGGTTTATTTTTCAGGATTTTAACTTATTAGATACTCTTACTATTCGGGAAAATATAGCCCTTGCCCTTACTATTAACAGAGTTCCCTCAAGGGAAATCGACAGTAGGGTTGAGAAAATTGCAAGTAAGCTGGACATATCATATATACTTGAGAAATATCCTTATGAAACATCAGGAGGACAAAAACAGCGATGTGCCTGTGCAAGAGCTATAATTAATAATCCGAAGCTGATTCTTGCAGACGAGCCAACTGGGGCCCTTGACAGTAAGTCAGCCCAAATGCTGCTTGAAACTATAAAAAGCATGAATGAGGATTTAGGCGCTACAATCTTAATGGTTACACATGATGCTTTTTCAGCTAGTTATGCTAAGCGGATTTTATTTTTAAAAGATGGCAGAATTTTTAATGAGTTGATAAAAGGGGAAAAATCAAGGAAACAGTTTTTTAACGAAATTCTTGATGTGATGTCGTTACTAGGGGGGAACCTTTCTGATGTACTTTAAGTTAATCAATAAAAACTTCAAAAAGACATTTCAGGACTATGCCATTTATTTCGCAACATTAGGCATTAGTGCTGGATTATTTTTTGCTTTTATGTCTTTGACAAGTAGAAATAATTCTGTTTTAATTGATACCCCTCAATATTCTTTTGAGATGTTCCAGAAAATAATAAAATATGCTACTTATATTATTTCCCTTGCATTTGTAGTTTTGATCAATTATGTAAACAAACATATGCTAAAAAAGCGGTCAAGAGAATTTTCAACTTATATGATATTAGGTATGGAGCGATCAAATGTAGCATTTTTATTCTTTATGGAAACGCTGATGATCGGTGTTCTCGCTGTTGTTGTGGGAAGTGTGGTTGGGACTATTTTGTCCGGAGCGTTGATATCATTAATCCTAATATCCATAACAAATAGCTTTAAATTCCACTTAGGTTTCTACCCTGATACATTTGTTATAACTCTCCTTTTCTTTACTATTGTTTTTATTTTAATTGGTTTTATGAATATCAGAAAGTTAACAAAATCTAAATTAATAGATTTACTTTCGAATGATAAAATAGCAGAGGGTAAAAAGATTAGTAATATGTCATATATTCTTTCTACGGTGGTTACTGTTACATGTTTTTCCTGCGGGTTTATAATCATAAAAGATTTTTTTAGTATGGGTAGAAATTATACAGGCAATATTCCTCCTGTCATAAGCAACAGGTTTCAAACAGTATTATTTATAAGTCTTATTTTAGGTGTGTTTTCAGACTATTATAGCATTTCTTACATCATAATCTTAGTTAAAAACAAATTGACAAACTTTAAATATTTAAACCTGAATTTAATTTTACTCAATAATTTGTATTCTAAGATTTCTTCTAATGCAAAAGTTATGGCAACTGTGATCATTGCAATTGTGATTTCTGTGGCAGGGTTTATGCTAGCCCCTGTTCTTGCTGAAGTTTCAGAGGGGTATTTAGACTATAGAGTGCCTTATGACATTATAATTAATAACCAATATAACTATATCGATAAAATTGAGGATATACCAGAGATAGACTATAGCTTTATGGATGATATTTTACAGGATAATGATATTGAAATAGAGGAAAACTGTCAGATGGAAGGGTATTTTATATGGGATGATTTTAAAAACAAGGAGACAAGGAAAAATAAATGGGATTATCCAAGGCTGGCAATTTCCATTAGTGACTATAATCAGATGAGAAAAATGGCAGGATATGAGCCAATTAGTTTAGGTAACAATGAATTTGTCATGCATTTAGACTATGAAATGGATAAACAAGAGGTGTTAAAAAGTATAGATGCTAGCTCAGAATCCATCAAGCTAAATGATGGAACTGTATTAAATCTGAATCCTGTTAAAATTTATAACGAACCGTTAACTAGCTACATGTTTAATTTTAATACAGATGATGTGTTGGTGTTTCCAGATGAAGTTTGTAAAAGTCTTTATATTGCCATAACAAACTATTATGCCAATACAAAGCAGCCCATAAGTTATAACTTATGTGAAAAATTAGAGATGATTATAGGACAGACTTTCAAAGAAAAATATAGCTATTTATATGAGAAATATGAAGTTAAATATAGTAGTGATAAAGACTATAGGGATTTTATTCATCCCATGCGGTTTAAAACAAAGGAAATCAATGACGTTACATTGGGGGCAACTTCCGTAAGGCTAGTGGGTATCTATATAGGGATTATCTTCTTCATCATATGCTTAACTGTTCTTGCATTACAACAGCTCACAGACTCTATAGAAAATAAAGAAAAGTTTGCTGTCTTAAATAAGATGGGGGTTGATAAAGAAAATATATTCAAACTTATTACAAAGCAGATTACCGTCTATTTCGGAGTACCCTGTGTCTTTTCGATTTTATGTTCTGTTATGGTATTGTATACATTTATACTCCGTTTTGGAAATAAAGTAAAAGTTTATATTGGCAGTCTGCAGTTTATTTATAATGTATCTATCCCTATGGTTTTAATGGTTATTATCTTGATTAGTTATTTTATGGCCACAGTTTACAGTTATAGACATAACGTTAAAGGTATTTTTAATAGTAAGCATAGATTATAAACCTGTGACCTAGTGTATCCATACATTTTGAATTTTGTAGTTTTTATTATATCATGTAATTAAAGGTAAAAATTATAAAAATAACAAGGGTTAGGGGGAGCTTAAATGAAGGAGAACACTGTAAGAAGAGAATTGAGTAATTCAAGAACACTGGAGATTACTCAAATGGCTCTTATGACGTCTATAATATGTGTGGCTACTATGATGATAAGGATCCCTACAATTATGGGTATTGGGTATGTTCATTTAGGAGACAGCATGGTTTTTCTAGCGGCAATTTTATTTGGAAAGAGAAAAGGTATAATAACATCGGCACTTGGAATGAGTTTGGCAGATTTTTTATCAGGATATGCCTATTATGTGCCATTCACTTTTTTAATAAAAGGAATAATGGCGTTGATAGTTTCATCTATAGCTTATAGAAAAGACTATCAGGGGAAGAATGTATTAAACAACATATTTGCATTTACAGTTTCAGGAGTGTGGATGGTCTTTGGATATTTTATAACCAAGATAGTTCTAGTTAAATTTGTACTATTTAAAGCAGATACTTATAGTGAAGCAATAACAATAGCTCTTGCAAGTATTCCAAATAATATTGGACAGGTAACAGTAGGGGCAGTTATTGCAATACCATTGATCAGGTTATTATATGGAAAAATAAACATTATAAGAAAATAGACCGATATCTTAGATTAGAACCAGAGAAAAAGTTGGGCATTAAAAGATAATAAGAATTTTTAAAATGAGTATTTCTTAGAAGTAGATATGCTCATTTTTTTATTGTATAAATTGTATATATAGGTTGTGAAGATTAAATGCTTTATATCGATAACTGTATGGAGAACTTGATATGATTAATTAAAAATATAGTTAAAATTTGCATTTATTCAGGAGGTTTATATGGAAAAGAATTATAATTTTCAAGTTAATTTAGACGGAATAATTTCTTTGCTCTCAGAAAACTTATATAGTAATCCAGGAGTATATATAAGAGAAGTATTACAAAATGCAGTTGATGCTATTACAGCACATAAAAAAGTAGATGATACTTTAGAGGGTGTTGTTAATTTTGAACTATATAGTAATACATTAATTATTGAAGATAATGGCATAGGATTAACATTAGAAGATATCCATACTTTCTTATCCGTTATTGGACAATCATCAAAACGTAAAAATTCAGAGTTAAACAGTAATGACTTTATAGGAAGATTTGGAATAGGATTACTGTCCTGCTTTATTGTTTGTGATGAAATAACATTGATTACAAAATCTATACACAGTGATGAAACTTATGAATGGAAAGGAAAAAATGATGGTACATATACCATAAAGAAAATAGATGCATCTTTAGAGGCTGGAACACGAGTATATCTAAAGGCAAAAGAAGACTGTGAAGAATTTTTTGATTATGATTACGTATATGATACTTTAAAATATTATGGTAAGTTTTTACCTTATAAAATCCTATTAAATGGCGATGGCAAAAATAAAAAAATTAATAAATATTTTGCTCCATGGAAAAAAGATATATTAAACAAAGAATACTGGCTTTTGGTTGGAAAAGAAGAATTTAAGGAAAACTTTATAGATTGTATACCTATAAAGTCTTCTACAGGCAATTTAAATGGAGTAGCTTATATTTTATCTAGAAGTATTAGCATCAGTTCGAAAATTAAAGGAAAGATTTATGTAAAAGATATGTTTGTTTCTGATGATTGTGAAAAATTAATGCCTTCTTGGGCCTTTTTTATAAAGCCATTGCTTAATGCTGAGGACATAAGACTTACTGCATCCAGGGAAGATTTCTTTGAAGATAAGACTTTAGAAAAAATGAGAGATGAAATTTCAGATTGCATTAAAAATTATTTTTATAAATTAGCAGCAACAGATCAGAAAAAATTAGTTGATATTATCAATGTGCATTATGATTCTTTGAAGTTAATGGCAATTGAGGAGGATGAGCTGTACTCTATTTTAATTAATTATCTTCCATTCCAAACCTCTTTAGGAAAGAAGACTCTTTGGAGTATTTATGAAGAATTTAAATATATAAAATACACATTAACAGTAGATGAATTTAAGCAAATAGAAAAAACGGCCAAAGCTCAGAATATTTGTATTATCAACGGAGGGTATGTAAATGATGCAGATTTAGTAGAAAAATTTAACGAGTGCATCAAACTAGGAACTGTAGAGAGGGTAAAACCAGAAGATATTACAGAAGAATTTGAAGGATTAAATATTAATGAAATGAGTAAGACCTTTGATTTTATTGATTTTGCAGATGGAGTTTTAAGAAGAGAGAAATGTAGTTGTAGCATTAAAAAATTTGAGCCTGAAGAAATTCCAGCTATATATAACATTAGTGAAGAAGCAAAATTTTTAAAAGAAATTGAGAAAACTAAAGAAGAGTCATTTAGTAGTAGTATTAACTTATTTGGAGAAATAGCAAGTATATTTGAGGACCAAATTCAAGAAAGCTTTGCTAGTTTATGCTTTAACTACAACAATTTTTTAGTAAAAAGACTTATAGGGTGTAAGGATAAGGAAGTGAAGAAAGCTGTTATAGAAATTCTTTATGTTCAAAGTTTAATGCTTGGAAATCATCCTATTAAAAATGTAGATAATAATCTTTTTACAAATGGAGTTAATAGATTAATAAATTTAGTATTAGAGGAGAAATAGGCATATGAATTATGAAGATGAAATGAAAGAATTGGTTTTTAAAGCTTATGATTATGATGATGCAGGAAAATATTCTTTGGCTGTACCGTTATTAGAAAAGGCAGCAAGTATAGCAAGAGAGAATAATGATATATTAAATGAGATGTATTGCAAATTCGATTTAATAAAAGCATATATATTTTCTGGACAGGGAAAAAAGGGAATAATTACTTTCTTCTGGTGCGTGGCTCAAATGGAAAAGGGATATACAAATGATAAAGTAGTGTATCAAGTTCTTTGGGAGTACAAGTATATACTCAGTGATATAATTGAATACATAGCTATTCCTAATGAGAAAATAAATGAGACTTTTGAGAAAATGAAAAAGTTATATTTAGAAAATAATCTAAGCCTTAGTCCATACTATTCCCTAAAAGTACAAGCTTGTAGGTCAGGGATTGATGATGGTACTAGCATAGAAGAATATTATAAAAAGTGGATTACATCATCTGTAGATGATAGATATGAAGATTGTAAGGCTTGCACCATAAATAAAAAAGTAAATTATTATATTTTTATGGGAGATTATAAAAGAGCCCTACAAGAAGCAGAAGATATTCTAAATAGGAGATTTGAATGTGGAGAAGTTCCTGATACTACATTTGCTGACTTGGTGATTCCAGTTTATTCTTTAGGAGAATATGAATTAGCAGAAGAATTTCATAAAAAAGGGCTTAGATTAGTCAATGGAGATGAAGACTGCATTATGTATATATCAGACCATATAATGTACTTATCTATTACTAATATAGATAAGGGAATTGAAGTTTTTCAAAAAAATTATCCTAATTTATTTAAAAGTGAGAGTGATGAGGATAAGATGTGGTTCAATGCTGCTTCTTTTGCTTTATTCTCTAACCTACAGAAAAAAGATATATCAAAAGTTAAATTAAAGGTTCCAAAAAAATCACCCATATATTCACATGATGAATATGATGTTGTTAAATTAAAAGAGTTTTTTGAAGAAGAAGCCATAAAATTTATGGATGGATTTGATGAAAGAAACGGAAATACTGTGGTATCAGATGAATTGAAAAGATATTTAAAAGTTTGTGGATGTTAAAATTATCTATATAAAATTTCTATGGAGTTTGCTTATATAAAGTGCAAACTCCATAGAAACTAGTAATTATATAACTAAACAATTTTTACTTTATTGGACTTTATCTTATACAATTCCGAAAAGAATAAAAACAGTATAGAAATTATTACGAAATATCTTGCTGAATATAAGTTTATAATCATATTTATATCAATATTTATAATAGGACCTATAGCGGTTACTATAAGCTTTGATAAGATAGCTATTGGCAATACATATGAAAAAGATTCAAGAGCTGATTTCATACTATCATCTGATGAATTTGTTATTTTAGATTTTTTTATAAAAGTTATAATACAAAATAGTGAGGCTGTTATTAAAGAGCCCAACTTAAATTGTAGTTTGAAGGAAAATAACATATCTAAAGAAAGCCACATGATGACGTAAATGATAAATTCTTCAATAAATCCTACAGATTTTAATACAAAACTTTTTGATTCATTGTATTCATTTATTATTGAGTTACAAAACTCTTTATGATCCTTGCCTAAAAACAAATTTATATCTTTATTTTCCATTTGGGATTGGAGCATTATATCCAATACTTGTTGAAAAACTTCTTCTTTTTCGAAAAAGCTTAAAGTGCTTCTTCCTATGTATTCTTCCATTACTTTAAAAACCTTATAATTTTTTTTATTCAGTTTCTTCTCTTCTCTACTTCTTATTTTTAAAAGTTTTAATTCTAAAAACATAGTTATTCCCCCAATACATTCTCTACATTTTGCTTGATTTCATTCCAGGTGTTAATAAAATTATCTAATTCAATACTACCTTTATCACTAATATAATAATATTTTCGCATAGGCCCTAAAGGAGAGGGTTTCATAACAGAATATATAAGCTCTTTTTTTTCAAGCCTTATAAGGATTGGATAAACACTTCCTTCTGTTACTTGGTTAAATCCAAATTTTATTAGCTTCTCACATATTTCATAACCGTAAGTTTCGTTTTCATTTATGATTTTTAATATACATCCTTCCAGTATGCCTTTTAACATTTGAGTATTTTGTGCCATTACATCACCTACTTTGTATTGCATAGTAGCTTATATAAAAATAATACTATGACTACTTTGTAATGTCAAGTAGTCTATTAAGTACATTATAAAAGATACATTTAAAGTAAAAATAATATATTTTCAAATTTTGATTGTAATCATATTTTTGAAAAATATAAACCTATATAATAAAAACATAATAAAGATTAATTGGGATCATAAATAGAAAGTTTTATTTATATAGGAGGTATAAATTATGGATAATAAAAGAATTGAAAAATTAACAGAAGTTTTAAGAAAGTTAAATACCTGCGGAGTAACAGAAGAGTTAAGAAATGAAGCTTTAGATATTGTTGAAAACATTAATCCAATAGAACTATCCATAGCGGAACAAAAACTTATAGAAGAAGGTATGAATCCTCAAGATTTAAGACATTTATGTGATATTCATATGGAAGTGTTAAAAGATGAACTAAATAAAATAAAGACAAAAATTTATCAAGGTCATGTAATTCATACTATGATAGCAGAACATGATAAAATACTTCAATTTCTAACTGAATTAGAAGAAGTAAATTTAAATATTCAACAAATGAATTTATATGAGCCTTCTAAAATAGAATTTAACAAATTGATAATGTTAGCAGAAAGCCTTTTAGATGCAGAAAATCATCATCAAAGAGAAGAAAAAGTTTTATTCGCAGAATTGGAAAGTAGAGAAATAACAGGACCTACTAGAATTATGAGAATGGAACATGAGGATTTAAGAGAAAAGAAAAGAGAATTAAAAAATTTAGCTAAAGACGTAAGTCAATTGGATTTTGATGAATTTAAAAAATCATTAGATCAGGTTGCTAAGTATATAATATTTAATTTAAGGGATCACATATATAAAGAAAATTATATTTTATATCCATCTGCAATAGAAGCTATTAAAGAAAAAGAAAAATGGGATGAGATGAAAAAAGAATGTGATAAAATAGGATATTGTAGCTTTACACCATAATAAAAGAAATACATCCCTACTTTTACAAGAAGGGATGTATTTCTTTTAAATTTTTATTAACCTTATCTATTGCAGGATATATATAGTCTTTATTATATTTTGATACTCCTATTTTAGGATGTTTGCACATTTCATAATAGTAATTAGTGGATTTCATATCATTATATATGGTTGAGAGAGTATTGACTAAAATAATGATATTTTCTTTTGATAGTTTATGTGGAATAGAATCTGTATTATTTAGACTTTCGGAATAAATTTTTAAATTCGATTGTAAAAGTTGATAACATTCATTTAAGCCTGAATTTTCTGGAAATTGCATTGATATAAGCTGTAGGTCTTTAGAAGTATTGAGCATATATTCGCAATCATCTTTAGACCAATCATCTATACTATCAATACGATCTAGTTCTATATCTAATTTTCCACGCAAATGTTGAATGTTATTAAAATATATGTAGTTTAATCTACTTTGAAGATTAAGATTTGATTTATATTGAATATAACTTATAGAAGATAGAATGATAATAATTAATAATAATATATAAACATAATGTTTTTTTAGGATTTTCATTAACATCACTCCTAACATTCTTCCAATGTAAATACTATTATAACATTTTATACCAAAATATGGAATAAAATATCCATTAATTTATTAAAGGCTATCTTGTATTATATAATACCATACATTATACTATACATTGGGAGGTGGAAATTTGGATATTCAGTTGAAAAAAGGTGTACTTGAATTATGTGTATTAGAAATTTTATATAGAAAAGATTGTTATGGATATGAATTAGTAGAGCAGGTTTCCAAAGTTATAGATATTTCAGAAGGGACAATATATCCACTACTTAAAAGACTCCAGAATGACAACTATTTAGAGTACTATATAAAAGAGTCCTCAGTAGGACCTCCAAGAAAGTATTATAAAATAACTTCTATTGGTATTGAACATTATAAAAATCAAAAGGAAGAATGGTTTAGAATATTTAATTCAGTAACAGAGTTTTTAAAAGGAGTTGATATTAATGAATAAGATCAGTTATCTAGATCAGTTAGAAAAAAGCCTAGGAAATTTACCTAAAAACTATAGAGATGATATATTAAAAGATTACTATAATCACTTTGAGGAAGGTATACTAATTGGGAAGTTAGAAGAAGAAATATCAAGTAATCTTGGTGATGTTAATGTTATTGCAAGAAATATTATATCAGAATATTATGCTGAGCATTCAGATCAGGTTAAAAGCGCAAAGAATAATTCTAGTAAATTGTTTCCCATTGCAAATATAATAATTGGAATATTTAATATGCTTGCAATTGTACCATTAATATTGAGTATAAGTCTCCTTATTATTACTTTATATATTTTAGCCTATATATTGCTCGCAATGCCTGTTTTTCTCATATTACATTGGATTTTACCAAGTCTCCCAATAAATATAGGTTCCGAAAACTACTTAGTACAGTTGGTAGTTACTGCCTTATCCACAGCACTTGGTTATTATCTACATAAATTATTAAAAACATATACAGGGAATTACTTTAAATGGGCTTCTATATATCTTAATAAAAGTGTAAAATTCCAGATATTGAACAATGGCTATGAGAGTTAATGTAAACTGGTATGCTAAAATAATAAACTAGCATACCAGTTTTATTATTTGCAACTTAACCTTAAATTTGATTAAGGATTTCACTTATTTTGCATTGTACCATCTCTTTGAAAAAATGAATGTTAATACTGCATTAAAAATAAGATAAAATAAAATAATAATGAAAAAATAATGAAAAACCTCAAATCCATTTAATAGTTTTAATAATATGCCTGATGAAAGAATGGTGGGCATAACGGATAATAGCCAAGTATTGACGCCCCAAAATAAGTACTGGTTTTTTATTTCAAAATGCTTACTAAAATATAAAACCTCAAAAATGCATATTCCAGCGATTTGGATGCCTATACCTAATGCAGCAGAGGTAAATTGCCAATAGAAAAATAGAGTTCCATCATTAGCCATTGCTAAAGCGATAATAAGACCTATTGCAATTATTGCGGTAGAAATAGCAATAGGGATATTTCCACTTTGTTTCTTTGTTTCCGTTCTTAAGGTCACATTTTTATCTATATACTCATCTTTTAACAGATAGTCTGTGGTAACATTAAAGTAGTTACTTAACGCAATAATTTTATCAACATCAGGAATTGATGTATTACACTCCCATTTTGATAGAGCCTGTCTAGATACTCCAAGAGCAGAAGCCATTTCCTCTTGTGACAAGCCCTTTGATTTTCTACACATTTGAATTTTTTCACCTAATGTCATTGAAACACCTCCCTTGTTTTATGGAATAAGTTTAACATTCTTTATGGTTGCATACCATCAAATAGCCTTTTCAATTTCGCAACTATCAGTTGCAACTCTTATATTAAGCCGCTTTCTTCATATAAATTATATAAACAATCCCTACTTCATATAATTCTAGCACTGTGAAGAAAAATAAGCTTTCCTTCGTATAAAATTATATGTACATACTGACATTATACTTTTAAATATATACAAACTACATATATAAAAACTACAAATACATTTAAGAAAATAGAAAACAGCAATAATACTTGTTAATATTACTGCTGCTTCAATATCACCATTTATAGTATTCTCAATAAAGTGTTACATACGGAACGATTAGAAAAGTTTAGTCGTCCAATTTTCGCAGTTCCACACTTCTGTTACCACATCTTTATAGAATTCCGGTTCGTGGCAAATTAAAAGTACGCTTCCTTTATAGGACTTAAGTGCACGTTTAAGTTCTTCTTTAGCATCTACATCTAAGTGGTTTGTTGGTTCGTCTAGAACTAATAGGTTAGTTTCTTTATTAATCAATTTGCATAATCTAACTTTGGCTTGTTCTCCACCACTTAATACAACTATTTTACTTTCTATATGTTTTGTGGTAAGTCCGCATTTTGCAAGGGCTGCACGCACTTCATATTGAGTAAAACCTGGGAAGTCACGCCATACTTCATCTATACAAGTGTTATAATTAGCCTCTTTAATTTCCTGTTCGAAATATCCTATGTGCAGGTAGTCTCCTAGAGCTGCATAACCTGATATTGGATTAATTTCTCCTAAAATGCTTTTTAATAGTGTAGTTTTTCCTAGTCCATTAGCTCCAACAAGAGCAATTTTTTGACCACGTTCCATGCGAAGATTTAAAGGTTTTGACAAAGGTTCGTTATATCCGATTACTAAATCCTTCGTTTCAAAAATTAATTTTCCAGAAGTTCTGGCATCTTTGAAGTTAAACTCAGGTTTTGGTTTTTCCTTTGCAAGTTCTATTACTTCCATTTTGTCTAATTTCTTTTGTCTAGACATAGCCATATTTCTTGTAGAAACTCTCGCCTTATTTCTAGAAACGAAGTCTTTTAAATCTTCAATTTCTTGTTGTTGTTTTTTATAAGCAGCTTCTAATTGTTGTTTTCTTGCTTCATAAACTTTCATAAAATCATCATAGGAGCCAACGTAACGGTTTAATTCTTGATTTTCCATATGATATATAAGATTAATAACGCTATTTAAGAATGGAATATCATGAGAAATTAGAATAAAGGCATTCTCATATTCTTGAAGATAACGCTTTAACCATTCTATATGTTGTTCATCTAAATAGTTAGTAGGCTCGTCTAAAAGAAGAATATCTGGTTTTTCAAGCAATAATTTTGCTAGTAAAACTTTGGTTCTTTGACCACCACTAAGATCACTTACATCTTTATCTAAACCTATATCTATTAATCCCATACCACGGGCTACTTCGTCAACCTTTGCATCTATGATATAAAAGTCATTATGGGTTAAAATATCTTGAATTGTACTCATGTCTTCTAATAATTGTTCTAATTCTTCAGGTGTGGCAGTTGCCATTTTATCGCATATTTCATTCATTTCAGTTTCTAAGTCAAATAAATATTTAAATGCACCTTTTAAAACCTCTCTGATTGTCATTCCACGCTCTAATACTGTATGTTGGTCTAGGTAACCAATTCTAACACGCTTAGCCCATTCTACTTCACCTTCATCTGGTTCTAATTTACCAGTTATGATGCTCATAAAAGAAGATTTTCCTTCACCGTTAGCACCGATAAGTCCAATATGTTCTCCTTTTAAAAGTTTAAAGGACACATTATTTAGAATAGCTCTGTCACCAAAACCATGGCTAAGATTTTTAACTGATAGAATACTCATTTCTCAATTCCTTTCTCAATGGTTTCAAATTTTAAAACATACATAAAAGATTATATAAGATTGTAGAAATTTTTTAAAGTAAAATTATTATATTTGCTCTTTTTTTTGCTATATGTTATAAAGAAAATAAAAGTAAATCTCTTTAAGAAAGGAAATAATATGAATTTAATAAGTATAGAAAACCTATGTAAAAGTTATAGTGAAAAAGAATTGTTTAAAAATATAAATTTAGGAATCAATGATGGAGATAAAATTGGAGTAATAGGTATAAATGGAACGGGAAAAACCACATTACTTAAGATAATAGCTGGGGCAGAAAGCATAGATAAAGGAAGAATAATAAAAGGTAATTCAGTAAATATAGAATACCTTTCTCAAAATCCATATTTTGAAACTGAAGCTACAGTATTAGAGCAAGTATTTAGAGGAAATTCACCAATTATGGAGTTGATAAGAGAATACGAAAAAGCTATAGAGAATATTAATAGTTCAAGTGAATATATAATGAAGCTTACTGGTAAAATGGATGCTATTAATGCCTGGGGAATAGAAAGTGAAGCTAAAGCTATATTGATGAAATTAGGTATATCAGATTTTAACGCCAAGGTAGGCAGTTTATCCGGAGGGCAGAGAAAAAGAATAGCCTTAGCATCAGCTCTTATTAGTCCATGTGACTTACTTATTTTAGATGAGCCTACAAATCATTTAGACAATGAAACTATAGATTGGTTAGAAGAGTATCTAAATAAGAGAAAAGGAGCTCTTATTATGGTTACCCATGATAGATACTTTTTAGATAGAGTGGTAAATAAAATTGCCGAGATAGACAGAGGAAATATATATACATATGATGGTAATTATGAAAGTTTCCTAGAAAAGAAAATGGAAAGAGAAGAGATGGAAGAATCTCTTGAAAAAAAGAGACAAAATATTTTAAGAAAAGAACTCTCTTGGATAAAGAGAGGGGCAAAAGCAAGAAGTACCAAGCAAAAGGCTAGAATAGACCGTTTTGAAAAGTTAAGTGAGCAAGGTATAGAATCCTTTGATAAAAAAGTTGAAATTTCTGTGGCAGGAAGTTATCTAGGTAAAAAAGTTATGGAATTAAAAAACATAAACAAGTCCTTTGGTGGCAAGAAAATAATAGAAGACTTTAATTATATAGTAACTAGAAATGATAGGATAGGGATAGTTGGTCCAAATGGTTTTGGAAAATCAACTCTTATAAATATAATGTCTAATAGAATGAAGTCGGATAGTGGAGAAATTGAAATTGGAGAAACGGTTAAAATAGGTTTATTTTCTCAAGAAATTAAGGATATGAATGAGAATTTAAGAGTTATAGAGTATATAAAAGAAGGGGGAGAAATAATAACAACTGCTGATGGTGAGAAGATAAGTGCATCACAAATGCTAGAAAGATTTTTATTTACCCCATCTATGCAATGGACACCTGTGTCTAAACTTTCTGGTGGAGAAAAGAGAAGATTATACTTACTGAGAACACTTATGGAAGGCCCTAATGTATTGCTTTTAGATGAGCCTACTAATGATTTGGATATTGAAACATTAACAATCTTAGAAGATTATATTGATAATTTTCAGGGGGCAGTTGTGGCTGTTTCTCATGATAGGTATTTTTTAGATAGGGTAGCAGAAAAAATATTTTTATTTGAAGGTTACGGGAAGATATCTCAGAATACTGGTAATTATTCAGATTTAAAAGAAAAAATTGATAATGATAGAGAGATAGATAAAAATATAAACAATAATAATGAAGAAATACAGATAACACATAAAGAAAATAATTCACAAAGAAGAAAAGATAAGACATTAAAGTTTTCTTACAAAGAGCAGAGGGAGTACGAAGAAATAGATAGTGTTATTTCTCAACTTGAGGATAAATTACAACAACTTGAGATTGATATTAACAATGCTTCATCGGAATATAGCAAATTACAAAATCTATTGAAAGAGAAGGAAGAGGTTGAAAATCAATTAGAAGAAAAAATGGAGAGATGGGTTTATCTTAATGAAATAGCGGAAAAAATTGCTGAAGAGAAAGCTAATGATAATACAATAGATTAAATTATTATTGTGGACATATAATGTAAAAAAAGATATAATTATATTAAATATATAATTAAAGCCTTTAAAGGTAAATGTAAGAATATAAAAAATAATTATTTTTGTGGATAAAGATAACCTCCGCAAAAGATGGGCCGTATACATAAATATGTATACGGCCTTTATAGGATAAAAAATTAATATTATTATAAATCACTCAATTATTACTCTTATGTATGTTTATTATATTGAAATTCTAATATATTATCTACTTTGGTAAAGACTTAACATTCTTTCTTGGTCATCGAAAACCCTTACAAATTTAATAGAATATATATCACACATTAATATATCATTTGTTCCACTTTCTCGTATAACAACATAACTAATGCCAACTTCTAATAAAACACCTTCACGGTCAATTAGCATATTAGTTCCAATTAGAAACTCGATTTTAACATAGTTTCCTATTTGTGTTGTTAACCAGCCTTGAGTATAATTTGTATCTTGTTGAACCGGTGGAGCAGGTTCCATTACTAAGCTAGGTCCTCCTGTGGTACCAGGACGTGGTGGAGGTGTTGGGGTTGCAACAGGTGGAAATTCCTGTCTTTCATAAGATGGTGTGTCAAAATGAATTTCTGGCTTTGCTGTGCAGGGATAATCCATAACTGGTTCGTCCCACATTGGATAATCGTAATAATTATTTGGCATTCTTGTAAACAAAAGAACGACCTCCTTATAAATTTATTATTATAGACTAAGTTTGAGCGTAAAGTTCTGTAGGATTGTAGAAACAATGGTTGCCAACCCTAACTTGAAAGCTACCGCTACCATTACGAGGGAATATATAAGGACACGTTTCTACGTAAGGATTAAAATACCATAAAGAAGCGCCGGTATTATATAACCTATTTCCAGCCAATGCCCAATCAGCAATTTCAAAATGTATTTCCTCTGGAGGATTGGCCCAAATTGTTTGCGGATTAGGTACACCATATAGTACAGATGTGGCACAATCAAACTGCCCTGGCTGAAAAATAATTTTTCTTATATCACCTTGGCCTATTCTATGATATTCACCGTAAGATACATTAACCCTATTCATAACTACTGAAGCAACTGCTCTCATGCCATTATCACCTTCGCCGCCGGCTTCACATTTTATAAGCCTAGCTAATAGCTCTCTATTATCATAAGACATTAAGTTCATCTCCTTAATAAAGCTACAGTATTAGTATATTTATTAAGGAGATAAAAAGTTCTTGAAAAATTACAATATTTTAACTAAATTAAATTATTTATGTTAATATTTAAATATAAAGTAAAATGTAATATAAAACATAAGTTGAAATGTATAATAATTTTTAAGGGGGTTATTAGTATGGATATTGCTGTGATTGCAGGAACTCCATTTGATACAAAATTGGGGCAAGAGTTCTTAAAAAAGCATGGATATGATTCTGAAGGGTATCCTATTTCAAAAATACCAGATGAGCAGTCGATTCTTCAGGTTTTATATCCAGATTTACTAAAGGATATGGTAAAAGAAAAAATAAAAACTATTAAAAGTAAAGGTATAAAAAATATATTTGTATATTGCAATTCATTAAGTGCTGCTGTTGATATGGAAGAATTAGCTAGAGAATTTAATATAAATATTGTAACTCCCCTTCAAGTATATGTTGACATGGGGGAGAAATTTAACACTATAGGAGTGTTAGCAGCTAATAATCAAAGTACTTTTGGTATTGAAAAAATTATACAAAAGTGCAATCCGAAAGCTCATATAATAGGAATTGGAGCATTACCTATTGTAAATGCAATTGAAATGAATATGGAACCAAAAGAAATTATAGAAAAACTTGCTTTAGATAAGGCTATAGAATTTTTAGAGGGTATTAACTGTGAAGTGATAATTTTAGGTTGCACTCATTTTCCTCACCTTTATAAAGAATTAAAAGAAAAAAGCTCCATACCCATTGTAGATCCAGCTGTTAAAATGTTAGATAAATTAATAATTTAAGAGTAAAGATTTAAAAGTGAAGAATGAAAAATTAAGAATTAAGAATTAAGAATGAAGAATATTGGTAGGAACTCTATGGAGGGTTTATCATTATATTCTTCATTTTTTATTTGTTGCTATTCACTTCAATTTAAGTATAAATATAGGATTGTGTTGCAGAATATAATTAAGACAATATATAGATAGAGGTGATAAAGTGAGCGAAGGATTGGTAGTTGTAGTAAGGTCTATTATAGGATATTTTTCTCTTTTTATTTTTACTAGAGCTTTAGGAAAACAACAAATAAGCCAATTAACATTTTTTGATTACGTATTAGGGATAACAATTGGTTCCTTGGCTGGTACATTGACTACAGATTTATCTAGTAGGGCATGGCCTCACTGGGTTGGGCTTTTTACATGGTCAATACTAAGTTTTTTAATGCAATTTATAACTATAAAATGGATGTATGTAGCTAAATATGTGGATGGAGAACCTACTATAGTAATTATGAATGGCCAAATAATGGAGGATGCACTAAGAAAAATAAAATATAGAATAGAGGATATTTTGCAACTTTTAAGAAATAAGGACATTTTTGATTTGAGTGAAGTTGAGTTTGCTATATTAGAGCCTAATGGCAACATTTCTGTTCTAAAAAAAGCAGAGCATATCCCGTTAACAGCTAAAGATATGAATATATCTGTTTCTCCATCTAATCTTAGTACTGAATTAATTTATGATGGAATGATCATTAAGGAAAACTTAGCTAAAATTAAAAAGGATAAAAATTGGCTCATAAAAGAATTAAAAAAACAAAACGTAAAAGATATATCACAGGTATTTTTAGCTACATTAGAATCTACAGGAAATCTTTATATTGATAAATATGAGGATAATGGAAAAAATACGAATAATACAAAAAATAAGTAAGGAGAATACGACATGGGGAAGTTTTTCGAGAAAGCTATTCCAATTGGGATATTGATAGTCTTTATAGTAATTATGCTAAGTGGTAGCTATTTGAAGAAACCCTTAGGTAAAGATGATAATCTTCCGCTAATTATTGAAGCAACTATAGATCAGGTTAATCATGAGAATTGGAAGCAAGTTGATGAAAATATAAATTTATTGGATGATGCATGGAAAAAAATAGTGAAAAGAATACAGTATAGCTCAGAGAGAGATGAAATAAATTCACTAGGCGCTAGTTTAGCTCGCTTAAGGGGAGCTGTTATGGCTCAAGATAAGTCATCAGCTTTAATGGAATTAAATGAAGCTTATGAGCATTGGCGAAATTTGGGAAGATAAATAAAATTCTATTAACATCTACCACTGCTTTTATTTTGTTGTATAATATATTCTATACTATACAATATTTATTTGGGTACTTTGATTACAGGCTTAACATAAATGAATTAGGAGGATTTTATGAACATCATCATAATTGGAGCGGGTAAAGTAGGATATAATTTAGCTGAAAATTTAGAAAAGGAAAACCATAATGTGGTTATAATTGATAAAAGCTCCCAAATCTTAAGAAAAGCAGAAGAAAACTTAGATGTAATGTGTATTAAAGGCAGTGGTACTAGTACTAATATTCTGTTAGAAGCAGGGGTGAATGAAGCAGATTTACTTATGGCTGTAACTGGAAGTGATGAAATAAACATGGTAGCTTGCCTAACTGGGAAAAAATTAGGAGCGGTAAATACTATTGCAAGAATTAGAGATCCAGAATATGCTAAGGAACTTTCTTTATTAAAAGAAGAGTTGGAACTAGAAATGGTCATCAACCCAGAGTTAGCTGCAGCAGATGAAATAGCGCAATCTCTGAATTTTTCTCCAGCTATGAATGTAGAAAGCTTTGCAAAAGGTAGAGTAAAAATGATTCAATTAAAATTGACAGAAGGTATGCCCATCATTGGTAAGAATTTAAAAAATATATTTTATAACACCAATATATCAGCTTTAGTTGGAGCTATTATAAGAGGAGATGAAGTAATTGTTCCTAGCGGAAATATTGTACTTGAAGAAAATGATAGTATTTATGTTATAGGCAAGTCTTCTAGTTTGTATAATTTCTGTAAATTATCAGGGCTAATACCTTTGAAATTTAAGAATGTTATGATTTTAGGTGGAGGAAGAATCGCCTATTATTTAACTAATATACTATCGGATATGGGAATGAAAGTTAAGATTATTGAAATAGATAGAGAGCGCTGTGTAGAGCTTTCAGAACTTCTTCCTAAAGCGCTTATTATTAATGCAGATGGTACTGATGAAGATATATTACTATCAGAGAATTTACAGGATATGGATGCGTTTATTGCTGTAACAGGAATTGATGAAGAAAACCTATTATCATCCCTTCTAGCAAAACAAAGTGGGGTAAAAAAGGTTATAGCTAAAAATAGTAGAAGCAATTATATGAATGTATTAAATAACTTAGGTATTGATCATGTTATAAGCCCTAAGGCAATTACTACAAATCAAATATTGAAATATGTCAGAGGAAATAAAGTGGAATCTTTATATCGTATTGTAGAAGGAAAGGCTGAAATATTAGAATTTATAGCAAACGATAAAAGTAATTATATAAATAAACCACTAAAAAATATAAAATTTAAGGAAGATTCTATTATTGCAACCATAGTTAGAAAAAATGATATTATAATTCCCAATGGTAATGATTCTATTATTCAAGGAGATCGTGTCATTGTAATTACAAAATGTAAAAATGTTAATAGCATCGATGATTTAATTGCAGGTGCAAATGGAGGATTGGAAAATGAATTTTGGAATGGTCTTAAAAAATTTGGGGATTTTATTAATATGTGAAGCTCTTATAATGGTTCCTTCTCTTTTTGTATCCATTATAAATAAAGGTTACGATATTAGAGCTTTTATAATTACTATAATTATACTATTAGTAGTAGGATTTCTAGCAGCATCAGTAAAACCTAAAAACAAAAATATCTACGCTAGGGATGGTTTTGCTATTGTTGCTATTGGGTGGATACTAATTTCTTTTTTTGGATCACTACCCTTTGTTTTTAGTGGAGTAACCCCTTCTTTTATAGATGGTTTTTTTGAAGCAAGTTCAGGATTTACTACGACAGGTGCAAGCATTTTGACAGAGATTGAAGGGTTGCCTAAGGGTATTTTGTTTTGGAGAAGCTTTACTCACTGGGCAGGAGGAATGGGAGTGCTAGTTATGACCTTAGCTCTATTACCTTCTGTTGGAAAAGGAAGTCTTCAGATAATGAAGGCAGAAAGCCCTGGTCCAACACCAGGAAAGATTGTTCCAAGACTAGGACATACAGCTAAGATATTGTACATAATATACTTCGGAATAACTGTTATTCAGGTAGTACTACTTATTTTAGCAGGCATGCCCCTATATGATTCCTTGGTACATACATTTGGAACAGTAGGGACGGGAGGATTTTCTATTAAGAATTTAAGTATAGGAGCATATAATAATGTTTATATAGAAGTTATAATTACAATTTTTATGTTAGCTTGTGGAGTGAATTTTACCCTATATTACCAAGCTTTAAAAGGCAATGTTAAAGCAATTTTTAAAGATGAAGAATTTAGACTTTATATGGGAATAGTTGCAGCATCAATAATTCTAATAACAATAAATATCTATGGTAATGTGTTTAAGAGTTTAGGACAAGCGTTAAGACACTCATCATTCCAGGTAGCGTCAGTTATAACTACTACAGGGTATGCCACTACAGATTTTAATCAGTGGCCGTCTTTTAGTAAGATAATATTAATATTATTAATGTTTGTGGGAGGATCCGCTGGTTCTACAGGTGGAGGAATAAAGAATATTAGAATACTACTACTTTTTAAAGCTATGAAAAGAGAATTATTGAAAATAATACATCCTAGAGCAGTTTATACAGTTAAGTTCGGTAATAAATCTATTGAAGAGGAAACTTTAACAGAAATACTTTCATTCTTCTTTATGTATATTTTCATATTTATTACAGCTTTTTTAATAATATCATTAGAAGGGAAGGATATGTTAACGTCATTTACATCTGTTGCTGCTACTTTGGGTAATATAGGCCCAGGCCTTGGGATGGTAGGGCCAATGGGAAACTTTTCACAGTTTTCGGATCTATCAAAGATAGTATTATCCTTATGTATGATTATAGGCAGACTTGAAATATATCCAATGTTATTATTGATATTTCCAAGCTTTTGGAAAAAGGGAAATGTATAAAATAAAGTATAAATAAAACCGTATACCTGATGGGTATGCGGTTTTGTTATATTTTAGTATAAATCCCCAAATATGTTGCACAATATATTATGAGATTATATTTTAACAAGTTAATTTAATTAAAAGAAGGTTAAAAAATAAAGTTAAATGTGAGGTAAAATACTATTGTTCAATAGAAAATATATAAGAGGTATTGTTGCTTTTGTATGGCTTATAGCTTTTATTGGTTTATGGGCTATATTTTATAAAATTTTACCCGAAAATAATATAGAAATTAAGTTTCAACAGATAGAGCATAGCATAAGTAATGATAATTGGTATGAGGCTAAAAAAAGTATGGAAGAATTAAAAGAAATTTATATCGAAAAAAGACCTATAATTCAAATGAATAATGCTACAGAGGCATTTATTAACTTTGACTATATCTTTGGCCAGTTGGATTATGCAATTCAACAAGAATCTAAAACGGCTTTAGAATACATAGGAGCTCTTGAATATATTATGGACTATGTAGTTAAAGCATTTTCTGGACCTTGATATGGATGGTAGTTATGGGATAAATACAGATTTGATTTCAAGGAGGATTAAATATGCAACAATTTTTTATATATACTTTTAGAGTTGTAGTAGTATATTTCTTTACTTATCTTTGTGCAAGAATTTTGACTAAAAAGGCTATTGCCCAGATGACTGCTTATGAAATTGCTGGTATTATGATTTTAGCTAACGTGGCTGCAGAACCACTAGTAGATAAAATAATTATAAAATCAGTATATGGTTCAGGATTATTAATATTACTGATGCTACTGACTTCTCGGTTGGCTATTATAAATAAACTCACCCCAATATTTGAACATCTTCCAACTATTGTTATAGAAAATGGGCAGTTAGATATGAAGGCTTTAAAATATATGGGATTAAGCATAAATCAATTAAAAGGTCTACTTCGACAGCAGGGGTATGATAATATATCAGAGATACATACGGCGATAATAGAGCCGCAGGGTAACGTATCAGTATTTCCTAAAGCTGAGAATAGTCCTGTTAAACTAAAAGATTTAAATATAAAATCTAAAGAGGAAGGAATTACCATTCCACTGATTATGGATGGATCTATTTTGCATACTAATATAATGCATATTAAACGTAATGAAGAATGGCTTATGCATCAGTTAAAGCAAGAAGGAGTAAAAGATTATAAAGAAATAGCCTTAGCTGAATTAACCCCATCATGGAAATTAAATATTATACGAAAATAATCATACTGTAATTGCAAAAGAAACAGTATGATTTTTTTTACCCCTTAGCGACTTTTTGTGCTAAAATATTACTTGTTGTAAATTTAGAATATTATTAAGAGGTAAAGGAAGATATGGAGAAGAAATTAAATTTAACTGAAGGAAATATATTGACAACACTAGTGAAATTATCTATGCCGATTATAGGGACATCCTTTATTCAAATGGCATACAATCTTACGGACATGCTGTACCTAGGAAGGTTAAGCAGTAAGGCTGTGGCAGCGGTAGGTACTGCTGGCTTCTTTACTTGGTTCGCTAATTCAATCATTTTTTTATCGAAAGCAGGAGCGGAAATTGGAGTAGCCCAGTCCATTGGAAGAGGAGACACTAAAAGGGCTAAAAAATATATAAAGAATACAGTAAAGCTAAATATTATAATGGGATTTATTTATGCATTAATTTTAATTATATTTAGAAAAAGTTTAATAGGATTTTTTAATCTAGGAGAAAATTCTATTGTAAAAATGGCAGAAGACTATCTCTTGATTGCTGCACTAGGATTAAATTTCTTTTTTATAAATCCTATTTGTACATCAATATTTAATGGATATGGAGATAGTAAGACGCCTTTTAAAACCAATATTATAGGATTATTAGTTAATATAGTTTTAAATCCTGTATTGATTTTTGGCTTTGGCCCTATTCCTAAGCTTGGGGTAGCAGGTGCGGCCATAGCTACAGTTTTTGCACAATTTGTAGTTTCAGCTTGTTTTATATATACAATAGTCAAGAAGACAGATCTATTAAAAGATGTAAATCTATTAGAAAAATTTGATGTTGATTGTGTAAAATCAGTATTTAGATATGGGATGCCTGTAGCATTGCAAAATGGACTATTTTGTATATTCGCTATGATTATAGCTAGAATAGTTTCAGACTTCGGAGATGCCTCTATTGCGGTTCAAAAGGTAGGTTCTCAAATAGAAGCGATTTCTTGGATGACTGCTGGAGGATTTTCTACAGCTTTAAGTGCCTATGTAGGACAGAATTATGGAGCGAAAAAATGGGATAGAATTCACGAAGGATATTATAAGGCATTATTAGCAGCTGGTATTTTAGGAATAGCTACTACTCTTTTACTTTATATTGGAGCCAAGCCTTTATTTGCTTTATTTATTCCAGAAAAGAATGTTATACCCCTTGGTGTAGATTATCTTAAAATATTAGCTTATTCTCAATTTTTTATGTGCATTGAAATTACAACTGCAGGAGCTTTTAATGGTTTAGGCAAAACTGTACCACCTTCATTGGTAGGAATAATATTTACAGCACTTAGAATACCAGCAGCTTTAATATTATCTTCTGAAAAGTTATTAGGGATTAATGGAATATGGTGGAGTATAAGTTTAAGTAGTGTGTTAAAAGGAATAATCCTAACAACATGGTTTGTAGTATACTTAAGTAAGAAATATAAAAAAGTTAGGATAAAAGAAAGCTTACCCGTACCAAGTGGCAATTAGTTTCAAGGATAAATTTTATTAGTGGTCTAAAGAAGATTAATTAGGTGTAATTATATTAAAACTTTTTTATATAGAGAATTAATTCTTAATTCTTAGATGAAAATTGTATAAGCAATTTTTAAAAGGGAGGTTCTTATGTTTAACTTAGATGATTGTATTGGAATTATAACTAGTAGAGGCACGAAGGAAATCGTGGACGCTTTTAATCATAGATTAGCTCTTCATGACATAACAAGAGTTCAGTGGATTGCTCTTTATTATATAGGAGAAGAAGAAGGAATAACTCAAAAAGATTTAGCAGATAAGATGAATATTAAAGAATCTACTGTTGCAAGATTGATTGATAGAATGGAGAAGGAAGGCACTGTAGAGAGAATAAAAAACACTGAAGACAGAAGAATAACAAAACTTCATTTGACTGAGAAAGGTAATAAAAAGAGGGAAGCAATTATACCAATTGGAGAAGAGTTTTCAAGAGAGGGAATTGATGGTATTAGCCAAGAAGATCTAAAAATATTTAAGGAAGTATTGCAACAAATTATAACAAATGTAAAGATAAAAAATAATCAGTAGAAATACATTGAAAATTTTTTAACAAACCACTATTGATAATGCCACTATAAGGTGGTATTATTATTTATAAGAATACTTGCCATGGCAAGTATTAGTATGTAAATAATTAGCGTAACAAGTTAAACTGATAAGGAGTGGAGAGGTATTATGAAAAAAGATCCAAGAGAAATGTTAAATGCTTTTTTAGGTGGATTACAGGATTTAGGAGCTACTAATGGTGAACATGTAGAAGCTTTTATGAATTTATTAGGGACTACATATGCTCCAGGAAAACTAGATGTTAAAACAAAAGAGCTTATAAGTGTAGCAGTTGCAGCATATAACCGTTGTGAATATTGCATAGTATTCCATGTATTCAAAGCATTAGAAGCAGGTGCAACTAGAGATGAAATAATGGAAGCAGCTATGGTAGCAGTTGCCTTTGGTGGCGGCCCATCAATGGCATACTCAGTAACTCTTCTTAAAGATTCAATTGATGAATTTGAAAAAGATTTTAAATAGTCTTAAGGTAATCTCAAATAATTTTAAATATATACCTGTGCATGAATTTGCACAGGTATAGTTATATTCTTTTTAGGAGGGAAAATAATGGTTGAATTGAAGATAGAAAAATTAGCAGGTCATAGTAAAAAGGGAAAAGTAGGTAAAATAAACGCTAAAGTAGGTAGCAATTTAAAAGAAGGCGATCTTATTTTGCAAGTTGAATGTGATAAAGGAAATGCGTCAATAAAATCTAATTGTTCCGGATTGTTAAAGGAATTAAAGGTGGAAGAAGGTGACGAAGTAAATGTAGGAGATATTGTTGCCCTCATAGAAGGAGTAGTAAAAACTGAGCAAAAGCCTAAAGGAATGGACTATTTTGCTTCTATGTTAAAACCAACGAAAAGAGAAGTAGAATGTGATTTAACTGTTATAGGTGCTGGTCCAGGAGGATATGTAGCTGCCATTTATGCTGCAAAAAAAGGATTGAAAACTGTATTAGTTGAAAAAGATAGATTAGGTGGAACATGTTTAAATGTTGGATGCATACCAACAAAGGCTTTAGTGAGATCTTCAGAAGTATTTAATGATATAAAGCATAGTGAAGATTTTGGTATAAAGGTGTCAGAATCGTCAGTAGATATGGGGAAAGTTATAGATAGGAAAAATGGAATAGTAGATAAATTAGTAGGCGGTATAGACTTTTTATTAGGAAAAAATTCTATAGAAAAAATCAATGGTGCTGGTGAAATAATAGATAAAAACAAAGTATTTGTAAAAGGTAAAAGAGAAGAAGTGACCATCAATACAAAAAATATTATTATTGCAACAGGTTCAAAGATTTCTAAAATTAATATAGAAGGTTTTGATGGTGACAAGGTATTAAATAGTACTACAGCTTTAGACATGAGAAAACTCCCAGACAAAATGGTAGTAATAGGCGGTGGAGTTATTGGAATGGAGTTTGCGTTTATATATGCTAATTTTGGTGTAGATGTGACTGTAGTAGAATATATGCCAAAAGTACTTTGTACAATGGATGATGATGTAATTGATGAAATAGTTTCCATAGGAAAAGAAAAGGGAATAAAATTCTACACATCATCTAAAGTAACCAGTGTTAAAAACAGCGAAGATAAAAAGGCTATTGTTGTTTTTGAAACCAATGGAGAGGAAAAATTAGTAACTTGCGACAATGTTATAGTAGCCATTGGAAGAGAACCTAATCTAGAAGGCTTAGGCATTGAAAAAATTGGAATAGAATTGAATGATAACAAAAGAGGAATAAAGGTTGATGATAGATTAAGAACCAATGTAGAAAATATTTATGCAATAGGAGATGTAAACAATAAGGTAGGGCTCGCCCATGTAGCATCTCATGGTGGCATGATAGCAGTAGATAATATTTTAGGAGAAGAAAAAGAAATAGATTATTCATCAGTTCCAGGAGTAGTATACACAATACCTGAGGTTGCAACTGTAGGAATAACAGAAAAATTGGCTTTAGAAAAAGGAATGAATATAAAGGTTGGTAAATTCCCATTTATGGCTAATGGAAAGGCGCTAACTTATGGTGAAGAAAAGGGCTTTGTTAAAATAATAAAGGATATAGATTCAAATGCTCTAGTTGGTGCTTCTGTAGTTGGACCACATGCTTCAGATTTAATTGGAGTATTGACTTTAGCAATTAAAAATAACCTTACAGAAGAACAAATTAAAGAAACAATATTTGCTCATCCTACTACCGGAGAAGCTATACATGAAGCTGCGTTGGCATTGACAGGTGGTGCTATACATTTTGATATCTAAAAGAAAAGTAATAATATCAAATAGCTTTAATCCATACTTTAATCTTTCTTTAGAAGAATATCTATTAAATAATATAGATGAAGATGAAATGGTATTATACCTTTGGAGAAATGAAAATACAGTAGTTATAGGTAGAAACCAAAACCCTTGGAAGGAATGTAATTTAGAAAGACTTTCTAATATGGAAGGTAAGATAGCTAGAAGACTCTCAGGGGGAGGAGCTGTCTATCATGATTTAGGAAATCTTAATTTTACTTTTTTAACTGGGGAGAAAAACGAAGATTTATCTAAGCAATTATCAGTAATAATAGAAGCTTTGAAAGAACAGAGAATTGAAAGTAGTTTTTCAGGAAGAAATGATATTTTAGTAGATGGCAAGAAGATATCAGGGAATGCTTTCTATTGGGATAATAACAAATATTATCACCATGGAACTTTACTTTATAAAGTAGATGTGGAAAAGCTTACGGCAATATTAACTCCACCAACTCATAAATTAACCTCAAAGGGAATAGATTCTGTAAAGAGCAGAGTTGCTAACTTAAAAGAATACAGGGAGGACTTAACAATAGAATCCCTTAGGAAATCTCTAATAAGGGCTTTTGAAGTTAAGTATGGAGAGATAAATGATATAAAATATTTGGATGAAGAAGTTTTAGATCTCCATGAACTCACGAATAAATACTCAAGCTCCCAATGGATATATGGAGATAGCCCTGATTTTCATATTTCTATAGATAGAGTAACTAGTGAGGGTAAAATAGAAATCAATATTTCTGCAGAAGATAGTGAAATTAAAAAATGTAAGATATATACGGATTCCCTTTACACAAAAGAATTTACAATTATAGAAAAAATACTTGAAGGTTGTGTGTTTAATAAAGATAATATCATTGAAGCCTTAGACAAAAATAGCCAGCTATTTTCCTTTAAAGGAAAGGTTATATTAGATTTAGTTAAAGAGATGATTGAAGAAAACGTTCCAAAATTAATATGAATAATAAAAGTAAGAAATAGACTTTTTAATTGATAATTGATAATTATAATAAATAAAGAGTTAAGAATTAAAGATTTTAATTCTTAACTCTTAACTTTTCACTCAATTTTATGTTCTTGTAAAAATGCTGTACATTTTTTAAATATATAAGACATATCTAACCATTAACCAATAATGGCAAAAGCTTCCCGCAAGTGTGAAGAGATGAAACACTTCATGAAAACCAAAATGTTTAAAGCTAATATTTGGCCATTTGGTTCCATATATAACGCCTCCAATAGTATAAGCTATTCCTCCTATTACTAACCATAACATTCCACCACTTGGAATAACCTTTGATAAAGGATAGATAGCTATAATTACTAACCAGCCCATAAGAAGATAAAAGGATGTAGAAAGCCATCTAGGAGCATTAAACCAAAAGTTTTTAACAACTATCCCGACAATGGCAAGGCTCCAGATAATAGCAAATATGCTCCAGCCCCAAACTCCTTTTAATGCAATTAGGCAAATGGGAGTATAGCTTCCGGCAATTAGTACGTAAATCATAGAATGATCTATTCTTCTCAATAATTTTATTAATTTTTCAGAGCCCGGAATGAGATGATAAATAGAGCTAGCAGTATATAAAAGTATTAAACTAGCGCCAAAAATAGAAAAAGCTATCACGTGCCAACTTGTTTCATTAATGGATAGTATTATTAATACTATTAAACCTACCACAGAAGCAAGTGCGCCGAATAAATGGGTCAATCCGCTAACAGGATCTCTAAAATTTTTGAACATATACACCAATCCTCTCTTCTTATATAGTTAATACTATGATATGTAGTATTGAAAACTATATTATGTTATATTAATATATTATAATAATTAAAATAATATTTCAATAGGTATAGTTAATATATTTTAGTGTTATTTTTATTATGAGCTAATATTTTAAATTTATTATTTATAGAAATATTAAAGAATGTTAATATGTAGATTAGTAGTATTAAATACTATATAATTATACTATGAGGTGATAGGAGTGGCATTTAGAGAAGAAGAGATATACAACATAATTAATGAAGTTACTTCTTTTGAAGATATTAGTCTTTCTGATATTCCAGATATTGATTTATATATGGACCAAGTTATTACTTTATTTGAAATGAAGCTTAATAATTTACGAAGAAATAAAGATGAAAAAATAATGACGAAAACTATGATAAATAACTATGCTAAAGCTAAAATTCTTCCACCAGTAAAGGGGAAAAAGTATAATAAGGAGCAGATAATACTATTAAATTTAATATATAATTTAAAGCAAAACTTATCTTTGGCTGATATTAGCACTTTATTTAATCATATTTCAAAGATTTCAGGGACAGAAGGAAATAACACGTCAACAGTTGAAAATTTGTATCAAAACTTTTTGGAAATTAAAAAAAGTCAAGAAAAAGTAGCTCAGGAACAATTAAATGAATTAGTACATATTATCAAAGAAAAAGCCAATAATTTTGAAGAAGATGAAGAATATATTGAGTTGATATTATTAGTACTTACCCTTATAAATAGAGCTAATATAGAGAAAAAATTGGCGGAAAAAATTATTGATAAATTTTTCTAAAAAACCAGAAAATATATTGACTGAAAAGTAGTTATATGTTATGATGTAAAAGTTAGAAGAAATCTAACGCATTATTGAAAAAGATTTAAGTGATGAACAACATTCCCATTTTGAGGAAAGTAGGTTAGTCATATTTTAAATCTTGAATCAAAAGGGAGGAATGTTGAAATGGCAGATAAAACATTAGTATGTAAAGACTGCGGAAAAGAATTCATATTCACTGAAGGAGAACAAGCGTTCTACAAAGAAAAAGGATTCGAAAACGAACCACAAAGATGTGCTGATTGCAGAAGAGCAAGAAAGCAACAAAACAACAACAGAGGATTCAGAAGATAATTTTTGAATGCTATACCCCTGTAAGGTTAACCTTACAGGGGTTTTTGTTTATTGTCCGTGTTTCGCTGAAAATATTTATGAGTATTTAGTATATATGATAAAAATACCTCTTCTCTAAGAAAATATTACAATGAAGTTCACATAGATATTATAAAATTTACATAAACTGCACAAAAAAAGCAAGTACCTAAAATAAATGGCTACTTGCTTTTTTCTATTATTATCTAAAACACCTAATTGGCAAGTCTCTGAAGTTTCATCAACATATGATGCATTTCTTCTTTAATAAAATTCAAAATATCTAGATTTTCCAAGTAGGAAGGGCTTACAGTATTTGAAATCGGCTTACAAATAATGTTAATATTACTTTTAAGTGCTATAATAGTATAAAAAGATCAAGTGATTCTTAGCTTCAGATGGAGTTTGCTTAAAAGGAATACTTACTCCAACTGAAGGTTATTAAGAGAGTTCTTAGAAGCTTTGCTTCTTAGAAATCCTTATCCTTTAGGGGAAGAACTTATCCAGGGACGTAGCATCCGTTATGCACAGCATAAGAACTCTAAATCGCTGAAGCTCAAGAGTTCTAATATCTCCCACTTGTAGAAAAGCAGAGAACCAAAATCTTTGATTTTACGTGAATCGCTTTCACAGATTGAGATGGGAGTATTACGGATGGTAGTTATCGGATAAATTTTTCCTACTAATGTTTGGAGGGAATATTTTGAGAAATAAGGATAAAATATTACAGACTGTTTCGGTATTGCAGGAAAAAGTACCGGAAGGGGTATCAGCTATTGATATTAGTAAAGCTTTAAATCTTCATAGAGCAAATGTCAGCAGATGTCTTAATGAGCTTTATTCAGAAAAAAAACTTGAAAAAATTCAAGGGCGCCCTGTACTATATAAAATCATAGAAGAAGATGTGGCCAAAATTGAAGAGGTTAAGAATAGTAGTCTGGATAGTCTTATAGGTGCTCAAGATAGTTTGCAAGTAGCTATTCATCAGGCAAAAGCAGCTATACTTTATCCTCCAAGAGGATTACATACTCTTATACTTGGAGAAACAGGAGTTGGAAAATCTCTTTTTGCGGAACTTATGTATAAGTTTTCTGTGGAGACAGGAATGCTTTATTCTGAGGCACCATTTGTACATTTTAATTGTGCAGACTATGCAGATAATCCTCAACTTTTGATAGCTTATATTTTTGGAGTAAAAAAGGGTGCTTATACTGGTGCAGATAAAGATAGAGAAGGATTACTAAAAAAAGCTGATGGTGGAATTATATTTCTTGATGAGGTACACAGATTGCCTCCTCATGGGCAAGAAATTCTTTTTACATTTATAGATAAAGGATACTTTAGAGCCTTGGGAGAAACAGAAAAAAAAGAACAAGTATCAGTTCAAATAATAGCAGCCACTACAGAAAATCCTCAATCTTATCTTTTAAGTACATTTACTAGAAGAATTCCGATGATAATAACCTTACCACCATTGATGAATAGGACCATGAAAGAAAGGTATAGGCTTATTGAATTGTTTATAAAAGAGGAGTCAAAAAGATTGGGTAAAAGCATATATATTAATCGAAATTCTTTAGAATCTTTATTATTATATGATTGTCCTAATAATATAGGACAATTGAAAAGTGATATACAGTTAGCTTGTGCAAAGGCTTTTTTAAATTATAAAGCTCAAAGAAAAAATTATATAGTAATCACTCAAGAAGATTTACCTAGCTATGTGAAAAAAGGAATTTTAAAGATAAAGAACAATAGAGAAGAAATAAATAACATTTTAAAAAGTAGTGGAGAAATTCTTAAATTTTACTATAAGGAAAAAGAATATAAAAGCTTAGGACAGAGCCATAAAGGACAAGGAGATTTTTATGATGATATAGAAAGAAAACTTCAAAGTTTAAAGGCATCTGGTATTCAAGACAATGAAATTAATCAAATTCTTAATATTGATATAGAGAGTCATTTTAAAAAGCATATTGAAGATATGACATCTAAAGTTAATAGGGATGAAATAATAAATATAATTGAAGAGAAGATAGTTGATTTAGTGGATTATATATTAAATTATGCACAGAAGAAATTATATAGAGAATATGATGAAAATCTATATTTTGCTTTTGCATTACATTTAAATGGAAGCATAAAGAGAATTGAAAATGGAAATAAGATATATAATCCAAAGTTAAATTTTATAAGAGCAAAATATAATGAAGAATTTTTAATAGCTATGGAGATGGCGAAAGTTATTGATAATACTTTTCATATTGAAACACCTCTTGATGAAATAGGATATATTGCTATGTTTTTAGCAGCAAGTTCTTTTGAATTAGAAAGTGAAGATAAGGATAAAGTTGGAGTACTTGTGATTTTTCATGGAAATAGCACAGCTAGCAGTATGCTTCAAGTAGCTAATGAATTAATCGGGGTAAATTACGGAGCTGCCTTAGACATGCCTTTAAATATGAATGTAGAAGAGGCGTATAAGCGAGCAAAAGAAAAAGTTAATGAGATAAATAAAGGCAAGGGTGTGTTGCTTTTAGTAGATATGGGATCCTTAGTAAACTTTGGAGATATGATATATGAAGAAACAGGAGTAGTTGTTAAAACCGTAGATGGAGTAAGTACACCTATAGTAATTGAAGCCTTAAGAAAAGCGGTTTTAGGTAGAGATCTAATTGAGATATATGAAAGTTGTAGAGAAAACAATTATTCTACAAGAAGAGTAGTTAGAAAAACCAATATAAAAAAGAAAAACATTATAATAACTGCTTGTTTCACTGGCGATGGAGCAGCAGAGAGATTAAAAAGAGTTATTTATGAAAAGTTATCAAATCTTGAAAATATAGAGATAATTCCAATGAATATTATAAATAGAAGAGAGTTTTTAAGTTCAATAGATTATTACAGAGAAAATTATAATGTTTTAGCTATAGTTGCAACAGTAAAAATTCATATAGATGATATAAAATTTATATCTGCTAAAGATTTATTAATAGATAGTGGAATAAATACCCTAAAGGAGATAATTGAAACTAATAATAACTATACTAAAATCAGTTCATCACTTGAAGAACATTTAAACTTTGAAGGTTCTGAGAAAATTGTTGAAGATATAAAACAAGCAATTGAAGATATAAAAGTCCAATTAAAAAGAGACATTAGTGATGAAGTAGAAATAGGAATAATAATTCACATGTGCTTTTTAATAGATAAACTTAAAAACGGCGGTGGAGAATTGACATATAAAGGTTTGGAAGAATTTATGAATGAATACAGCAGAGAAATTGTGCAAATAAAACAAAGCTTAAGAAATATTGAAGAACAATATGATGTAAAAATCGGAAACAATGAATTGGCTTATATTTGCCGCATGTTTATGTATAATGAATCAGATTAGTGCTTTCAGTGTAATCTGTGTAACATATAAAAATAGTGTGTATGTCAAATTACACACTATTTTTATACATAAATATATTTTAATCTTTTAAATAAAATTGATATTTAGTTAATTCTAATTCGTAGCCGAAGTCAGAATATTCATGCTTTAAGCCCTTTAGAGAAGCTATTTATTATTGAGAAATAAGAAAATTTAAAGAAGTTATATATAAATAAAAGCTTTGGCACGGTATTTGCTTTAATTATTAGTGTAAAGGAGGTAAGCTATGAAAAAATTAAATGTAACGATAAAAAGTAAATCAGGGCTTCATGCACGGCCAGCAGCTACATTAGTTAATTTAACACAACAATTTGAATCTAATATTACCATTGAGAAAGATGGAAAATCAGCAAATGCAAAAAGTATAATAGGAGTTTTAAGTATTGGGGCATCAATAGGAGACATTATATCTGTTTTAATAGATGGGGAAGATGAAGCAGCAGCATTCAATGAACTAGAAGAATTATTCAATAAAACTTTACTTAATGAATAATAATTAGTGTCCCATTACAAGAAGGAGGATTATATGGGTTATTATATTGGAATTGATGGGGGAGGCACCAAAACTATTTGTCTTTTAGGAAACTGTAATAATGAAATTATAGACAGTTTTAAATCTGGTCCTACAAATTATCACAGCGTAGGCGTAAAGCAAACAGAAGAAGTATTCAGCTCTATGTTTACTTATTTTTATAATAAACACAATATTGATAAAGATAATATTATTGCAATATGTTTAGGCGGAGCTGGAGTTGATTGTGAGGAGGATGAAAACCTTTTAAAGAATATTTTTAGGACATTAGGTTATAAAAATAAATTATTAATATTTAATGATTCCATAACTACTTTGGTTGGGGCAAATGGTGACATGAAAGGTGCCATTTTAATTAGTGGTACTGGCTCCATATCCTATGGTATTGATATTCATGGGAATGCTGTTAGAGTGGGAGGCTGGGGACATATAATTGATGATGATGGAAGTGGATTTGCTATTGGAAGAGACGCTTTAAAGAAGATAATGGAAAGCTACGATGGAAGAAGTGAAGGAACTATACTATGGGAAAAGGTAAGTAAAACTCTTGGAATTTCAAACTATGAAGAACTTATACCATTTATTTATAATTCAAAAAAACAGCATATTGCGGACCTTGCACCTCTTGTATTAGAAAGTTATTATTCCGATAAAATTTCTAGAGATATTGTAGATAAAGCAGTAGAGGATTTATTTAAAATAGTTAAAACTCTTTCATTTAAAATTAAGATTCAGAATTTTAAACTAAGCTTTGGAGGCAGCATACTTTTAAAATCATCTCTTATGAATAATTTATTAAAGAAAAAGATAAATGATGAATTCCCTAAAATAATAATTCATACTCCTTATGACGACTCAGCCCATGGTGCATTAAATTTAGCTTTAAAAAGTAATGGATATTAAGAAGGAGAGGAAATTATGAAAAAAATAATGTTGGTTTGCTGTGCAGGAATGTCTACTAGTTTACTAGTAAAAAAGATGGAGGATGCTGCAACTAAAGAAAACTTAAAAGTTGAAATATTTGCAGTAGGAGAAGCAGATGTGAAAAATCATGAAGATGTAGATGTGGTTTTACTTGGTCCTCAAGTTAGATATTTGCTTAAAAAGATGGAGAAATTAATGGTACCAAAAGGAATACCAGTAAAAGTCATTGATAGTATTTTATATGGAACTATGAATGGGGAGGAAGTGTTAAAGCAAGCTGTCGATATGATTAAGTAAATAAAATTTATTTTATGAATATTGGGGGGGTAAAAAATGAAAAAATTTATTAGTTTTATGGAAGAACATTTTGTCCCTGTAGCAGGGAGAATAGGTGCTCAAAGACATCTTGTAGCCATAAGAGATGGATTCGTAACTTTAATGCCGCTAATTATAGCGGGTTCATTAGCTACATTAATCAATGCATTACCAATACCAGCATACCAAAATTTTATGACTAATGTGTTTGGTGAGTCGTGGAAAAATTTTGGAGGAAATATTTGGTCAGGATCTTTTGCTATAATGTCTTTTCTTGTGGTATTTACTATAGCTTATAATCTTGCAAAGTCCTATGAATCTGATGGACTTACAGCAGGTGTTGTAGCTTTTGCAGCATTATTAGCTATAACAAAACCTACAGCAGATGGTTCTGGAATACCTTATAGTGCAGCTGGAGGAGTAGGATTATTCTTAGCAATAATTGTAGCAATTATCTCTACAGAAATATTTGTAAGGCTAAGAAGAACTAAATCACTTATTATTAAAATGCCAGATAATGTTCCACCAGCAGTTTCTAAATCCTTTGCATCATTATTACCGGTTATGATAACAATAGCTATATTTTCAGTAATTAAAATTTTATTTGCTGTAATTGGAGTAGATGATATTCATAAATTGATTTATGATGCACTACAAGCACCTTTAGAAGCTGTAGCAAATACACTTTGGTCAGCAATATTAATTGCACTTTTAAATCACTTGTTCTGGTTCTTTGGATTACATGGTTCAAATATATTAGAACCAGTTATGCAAGCAGTTTATCTTCCAGCACTTGAGAAGAATATGGCAGCTGCTGTAGCTGGAGAAGCTATACCAAATATCGTTACAAAACCATTCTTCGATGCTTTTGTATATATGGGAGGGTCAGGTGCAACAATTTGTTTGATAATTGCTATTTATATAGCTTCAAAGCGTAAGCATCATAGAAATATGGCTAATCTTTCATTAGGACCAGGATTGTTTAATATAAATGAATCTATGATATACGGTATGCCTATTGTATTAAATCCAGCATTTATAATACCATTTATTTTAACACCAGTGCTATTAACAATAATAAGCTATATTGCTATTGCCACAGGTCTAGTTCCTCATACTATTGCTATGGTACCATGGACAACACCACCTTTAATTAGTGGATGGATTGCAACCGGGTCAATTAGGGGTTCCATATTGCAAATAGTAAATCTTGTTATCGGTGTGATTATATATATTCCTTTCATTGTTTTAGCAGAAAGAATTGATGATAAAAAATCTGAAACTATTGTGAAAGAAACAGATAATAGTATAAAAGGTTAAGGTTTAAAACTATGCATGGAATCTACAATATTCATTGTAAATTCCATGCATAATTCAAAAAAACTACTTTCCCATTTAAAGGAAAAGTATTATACAATTATACAATTGGAGGGGGAAACATGGAAGGTATTAAAATTGCTGTAATTGGTGGAGGTAGTAGTTATACTCCGGAACTTATTCATGGAATAATACAAAGAATTGAGGAATTCCCTGTAAGAGAAATAGCATTAGTAGATATACAAGAGGGAAAATGGAAACTTCATATAATTAGCAAACTTTCTTTAAGAATGTTAAATAAACATAATATCAAAACAAAAATAACTTCAACTTTAAATAGAAGAGAAGCTATAAAAGATGCAGATTTTGTTGTTACTCAATTTAGGGTAGGAGGACTAAAAGCAAGGTTAAAGGATGAGACAATACCATTAAAGTATAATCTCATTGGTCAAGAAACTACTGGAGTAGGAGGATTTATTAAAGCACTTAGAACAATACCAGTGATACTTGATATATGTAAGGATATTAATGAATTAGCTCCAGATGCATTCTTAATTAATTTCACAAATCCAGCAGGAATTATTACTGAAACTGTTTTAAATTATACAAAAGTTAAAGCTATTGGAGTATGTAATGTTCCAATAACAATGAAAAATAATATTGGAACATTACTTGGTGTAGAAGTAAATAGAATAAGAATAGATTTTTTAGGACTTAATCATATGGTCTATGGAAAATCTGTTTATCTTGATGGCAAAGATATAACAAGAGAGATAATTGAAAGGCTTTCTAATGGTGCTTCTATAAATATGAATAATATTCCTGATTTAAAATGGGATGAAGAATTTTTAAAATCTTTAAATATGATTCCTTGTCCTTATCATAGATATTTTTATATGAAAAATGATGTTTTAAAGGAAGAATTAGAAGAGATAAAAAATGGACATGGTACAAGAGCAAAACAAGTAATGGAGATAGAAAATAAATTATTTAAAATATATGATGACGAGAACCTTGATGAAAAACCATCAGAGCTAGATAAAAGAGGAGGTGCATATTATTCAGAAGCAGCAATTTCTCTTATGAGTGCTATATACAATGATAAAAATGAAATTCATACTGTAAATGTAAAAAACAATGGAGCTATATTAGATTTACCATATAGTTCTGTTATAGAAACAAATGCCATGGTAAATAAAACTGGAGCGGTACCTATATCATCAGGGACTTTGCCAAATTCTATAAAGGGTCTTATGCAACAGATAAAGCTCTACGAAATTCTTACAATAGAAGCTGCAGTAAATGGAGATTATAATCAAGCTTTTTTAGCATTAATAAATAATCCACTAGGCGGTTCAATAAATATTACTAAAAAATTACTAAAAGATATATTAGATGAAAATAAGGAATATTTACCTCAATTTAAGTAGGGAGGAATTAAAAATGGAGAATATAATATTTAAAATAATATCTTATAGCGGAGAAGCTAGAAGTCTTTCTATGGAGTCTATAGTTCATGCAAAAGCAGGTGATTTTAAAGAAGCTGAAAGATGTATTGAATTAGCAGATAAAAGTCTAGAAGAAGCACACAAAGAACAAACAAAGCTTATTCAATCGGAGGCAAGAGATGAAAAAGTTAAGATTACATTGCTTATGATTCATGCGCAGGATCATTTAATGAATGCCATAACAATAAAAGATTTAGCAATAGAGTTTATAGATATGTATAAAAAAATCTTAAATAATAACTAAATTTTAAAGTAAAAATGGAGGGAGTTAAATGGGTAAGTTAGGAGTATCAGTATATCCTCCACAAGGGGAAATAAAAAAATATAAGGAATATTTAAAAATGGCTGCAAAATATGGATTTACTAGAGTATTTACTTGTCTTATATCCCTAGGAGAAAATATAGATAATAGTCTAAATCAATTTAAAGAAATAACTAATACTGCAAAAGAACTGGGAATGGAAGTTATTGCAGATGTAGAGCCTTCAATTTTTAAAAAGCTAAACCTAAGTTATAAAGATCTTCAATTTTTCTCTAAACTAAATTTAAGTGGAATAAGATTAGATTTGGGATTCTCAGGAATGGAAGAAAGTATAATGAGTGTAAATCCTTATGGTCTCAAAATTGAAATAAATATGAGTAATGGAACAAAATATCTTGATAATATTTTAAGTTACTGTCCTAATAAAGATAACATAATAGGATGTCATAATTTTTATCCACATAGATATACAGGGCTGTCAAGAGAACATTTCTTAAATACGTCAAGAGAGTTTAAAGAAAAGGGTATAAGAACTGCTGCTTTTGTTAGTTCATCCAGCGGAACTTTTGGACCATGGCCAACATACCATGGACTCTGTACTTTGGAAGAACATAGATTTGTATCTATTGATGTTCAAGCAAAGGATTTATTTAATACAGGTTTGATTGATGATGTTATAATAGCAAATTGTTTTGCATCAGAAGAAGAACTTTATGCACTTAGTGTGCTAAATAAAGATATTATAGAATTTAAAGTTAAACTATTAGAAGATTTATCAGAAATAGAGAAAAGGATAGTTTTAAAAGAAAGTCATTTTAATAGAGGAGATATATCTGAATATATGATCAGATCAACGGGAAGCCGTGTAAAATATAAAGACCATAAATTTGAGCTATTCAATGCAAAGCCCATAAAGAGAGGAGATGTATTGATTGAAAGCTCTCTTTATGAAAGATATAGCGGAGAACTTCAAATAGCATTAAAAGATATGGAAAATAGCGGCAAAACCAATGTGGTAGGTAGAATTAATGAGGATGAAATTTATTTATTAGATTATATTAGACCATGGCAAAAATTTAAGTTCAAATTATAGATTTAAAGGTAGGTAAAGATATGACCGTAAAATGTATCAAAAATGGTAAGATAATTTTAAAAGATAAAATTTTACAGGGAAAATCAATTATATATGATGAAAAAATAATTAAAATTGTAGAAGATAAATATTTGAATGAAGATATAGAAACTATCGATGTGGAAGGAAATTATATATCCCCTGGATTTATAGATATACATGTTCATGGATCTAAAGGTTCTGATGTTATGGATGGTAATATTGAAAATGTGGAGACTATTAGTAAAAGTCTTTGTAGTCAAGGAGTTACAGCATTCCTTCCTACAACTATGACAATGCCAATGGAAGATATTCACAAAGCTTTAGATATAATAAAAATTTCTATGAACAAGAATTTCCATGGTTCTAAAATTCTTGGAGCTCATTTAGAAGGTCCTTTTATTAATCCAAAATATAAAGGAGCACAAAATGAAAAATATATTTTAACACCAGCAACGGAGACTATAAAATCTTATGTTGACATAATTAAGGTAATTACTATTGCTCCTGAAATGGATGAAAATCACACTTTTATTAAATCCATGAATAGAAATAAAAATATATTATTATCAATAGGACATACAAACTCTACTTATGAAGAAGCTATGAGTGCTATAAAAGATGGCATAAAAAGTGCAACTCATTGTTTTAATGCTATGACTCCACTTCATCATAGAAATCCTGGCACAGTTGGAGCAATTTTAAACAGTGATATTTACTGCGAACTTATTGCGGACACAATTCATGTACATTCTGCATTATTTACTATTTTAGAGAAAATAAAAGGAGATGATAGGATAATTTTAATAAGTGACGCTATGAGAGCAGCTTGCATGAAGTCTGGTAGTTATGATTTAGGGGGACAAAAGGTATATGTGTCTAACGATAGAGCAATTCTTGAAGATGGTACATTGGCTGGAAGTCTTCTAACTTTAGATAGGGCAGTAAAGAACATGAGAATCAACACAGAATTGGAACTTGAAAAAATAATTAAGATGGTTACAATAAATCCTGCCACTGCCATTGGTATAGATAATATGAGGGGAAGCATAGAAGTAGGGAAGTATGCTGACTTTACAGTATTTAATGAAAATATAGATATTTTATATACAATTGTAGAAGGAAGCCTATGCTTTAGAAAGGAATTTTAAATTATGGAAATTATCAAAGTGAAAGATTATAAAGAGCTAAGTAGAAAGGCTTCAAGTATATTAGCCAGTCAACTTATATTAAAACCTAAAAGTGTTTTAGGTCTTGCAACAGGGTCTACACCTATAGGTACTTATGAAGAATTAATTCGTTTATATAATGAAGGAGTTATAAGCTTTTCAAATGTAATTACTTTTAATTTAGATGAATATTGTGAATTGGAATCTAATGATATAAATAGTTATTGTAATTTTATGAAAACTAAATTCTTTAGTCATATAGATATAAGAGAGGAAAATATCCATATTCCAAATGGATTAGCGAAAGATATTCAAAAAGAATGTGAAGATTATGAGAAAGAAATTAAAAAATCTGGCGGCATAGATATACAGTTACTTGGAATAGGAAGAAACGGACATATTGGTTTTAATGAGCCAAGCTTTAAATTTGAATCAAAAACGTTTTTAGTAAATTTAGATGAGGATACAATTAAGGCCAATTCAAGGTTTTTTAATAGTATTGAAGATGTACCAAGACAAGCAATAAGTATGGGAATAAAAACTATTATGAGTTCTAAGAAAATTCTTTTGCTTGCTAATGGTGAGGAAAAAGCAGAAATATTATATAGAGTTATTTATGGTGATATAATTCCGCAGGTACCTGCATCAATACTACAATTACATCCAGATGTAACTATAATTGTAGATGAAAAGGCAGGTAGTTGTTTAAGATAGTTATTTTCTAAAAGCTTGCAATTAAAACTATGAAGAGGTGCTGAGGGAGGTCGTTGTATGAAAGGAATAGGCGCATCTACAGGCATTGCTGTTGGTAACATATTAGTTAAGGGGAATAAAATTGAAGTTAAAAAATATAAAATTGAAGATTATGATAAGGAGATAATAAGACTTAGAAAAGCATTAGATACATCAATTAGCCAAGTAAGAGATCTTATTGTATTTACAGAAGATAAATTGGGAAAGGAAGAAGGAAAAGTTTTTGAAGCTCATGTTCACATGTTAAGAGATGAGGAGTTTATTACTCTTATTGAAAGTAAAGTTAAAGAACTTAAGTTCAATGTTGAATGGGCGGTTAAAGAGGCCACAGATTTTTATGTGGACATGTTTAATTCTTTAGACAATAGTTATATGCGTGAAAGAAGCATTGATCTTATAGATGTTTCAAATAGAATAATAAATAATTTACTAAATTTTGGCACTGTTGATTACAATAAGTTAAATGAAGCTTTTATATTAATAGCTCATGATTTAACACCATCTGAGACAGCCCAGCTACCTAAAAACAAGGTGCTTGGTTTTATAACAGAAGCAGGAGGTCCAACATCTCATGTTGCTATTATGGCTAAAAACTTGGGGATTCCAGCTATTGTAGGTGCTGGTAAAATATTAGATTTATTTAATGAAAAATCTTTAGTAGCTATGGATGGGGGCACAGGTGAATTTTTTATTAACCCAGATAATCTTATAATAAACCAATTTAATGAGAAGAAGAACTATTTAGAAAAAGAAAAAGAACTTAATAAATATGTATTGGGTATGAAATCTATTTCAAAAGATGGTAAAACTTATGAAATAGTGTGTAATATTGGTGCACCAGAAGAATTGCATCAAGTAATAGAGAATGATGGTGAAGGAATAGGACTTTTTAGAAGTGAATTTATATATATGGGAAGGAAAGAAGCACCTAGTGAAGAAGAACAATTAAATTGCTATAAAAAAGTGGTACAGGGTATGAATGAGAAACCTGTAATAATTAGAACTTTAGATGTAGGAGGAGATAAAAAACTTCCTTATTTAAACATTGAAAAGGAAGAAAATCCTTTCCTTGGTTTTAGAGCTTCAAGATATTGTTTAAAAGAAAAAGAATTATTTAAAGTTCAATTAAGAGCAATCTTAAGATCAAGTGCTTTTGGAAATGTAAGAGTAATGTTTCCTATGATATCTAGTGTTCAAGAAGTTAGAGAGATAAAGAAACTTCTTGAAGAATGTAAAAGTGAATTAAAAGCTAATGAAGTAGCTTATGACGAACATATAAAAATAGGTATAATGATTGAAATACCTTCAGCTGCTATTATTTCTGATATTCTTGCAAAAGAAGTAGATTTTTTTAGCATAGGCACTAATGACCTTATACAATATACTATTGCTGTAGACAGATTAAATGAAAGTGTATCAAAATTATATACTCCATACCATCCAGCAATACTTAGACTTATTAGCACTGTAATAAAAAATGGACATAAAGAAGGTATAACAGTGGGTATTTGTGGTGAAGCAGCCAGTGATATAAAACTTCTTCCTGTATTTATGGGAATGGGTCTTGATGAGTTTAGTGTAAGTCCAGCTTTAGTTTTAAAACTAAGAAGACACATGAAGAAGTTTTCCACTACAAAGGCAAAGGAAATTAGCAATAAAATTCTTAAATTAGAGGATTCTGAGACCATTAATAAGCTATTGGAAGATACAATGAATTGTTATGAAAAAATTGAATAATGAAAATAAGTTTATCTTCTCTTCTAAGAATAGAGGTGGTATCCCACAATAGAAATATTTCTAGGTGTGATACCACCTTTTGATTTTTTTGTGTGCGCCCGGCATGGGGGACAGCTTGGTGGTGAAAGTCCACTATGGAGGTTGATAGCACCAACCACATATAAGGCTTACTTAAATCGGACGAATTTGCATAACAAAACGAAACCTACTCGATTGTTGCTGAGTTTTTGAATGATAACTGAAATTTATGTAGAATATTAATAATAGGTCTCGAAATATTATGAATATTTAAGAGGGCTAAAAAGGTGAGGGGATAGAATTTGATTAAGATAACTTTTGTTATTCCGTATAGTGAAATTCAAAATGACGTGTATGATTCTCTTATGGAATCTAAGGAAGAGGGGGTTTTATTTAAAACTATTCACATAATTGGCACACAAGATCTTTTATTAAAAGAAATAGACTCTGACATTATTATTGCTAGAGGTTTAACTTATCTAGCCCTTAAAAAGGCTTTAGTAGATATACCGGTGATAGAAATAGAGGTTACAGGATATGATGTTATTAGAGCCATTAACGAATGTAAAAATAAATATAATCCAAAAAAAATTGCAGTTATAGGTTCTGAAACAATGATATTTGGTGCTGAAAGTTTAGGAGAAGTTATGAATCTTCATATAGAGGTTTTCAGGATTAACAATGAAGAGGATGCATTAAAAACTTTACAAACTGCCAAAGAGCATAAAATAGATGCTATTGTAGGAGGATTAACTACTTATAATATGGCGAAAGTTCAAGGATGGAAATGTGTATGGATAAGAACTGGTAAAGAAGCTATAAGACAAGCTATTAAGGAAGCTATCAATGCTGGAAGTGTAGTAAAACATGAAAGAGCTAAAAATCAATTATTTAAAATAATACTTGATAATGCTAAAGAAGGTATTATAGCAGTAGACAAATTTGGAAGGATAAAGGAGATTAATAAATCTGCATATAAGAATTTGCAAATATCTCATAATAGAAATATAAAAGGAGAATTTTTGAAGAGATTTCTTCCTAAAAGTAGATTAGTAAAGTCAGTTGAAACTGGGGAAGAGGAAAGTGACATTATCGATAATATAAATGAAACTATGATAGTATCAAACTTATCTCCTATAAGAGTTATGGGAAATAATGAAGGTGCAGTCATTACAATTCAAAATGTTGATAAGATACAAGAAACTGAAAGTAAAATTAGAATGGGTCTAAGTGATAAAGGGTTAAGAGCGAAGTATAGCTTTGGAAATATTGTAGGTGAAAGTAAAGAGTTAAATAGTATTATTCAGAGGGCATATAAATATAGCCAGGTGGAATCAAATATTTTATTGATTGGAGAGACGGGCACTGGGAAGGAATTATTTGCACAAAGTATTCATAATGCTAGCAATCGAAAGTTTCAGCCATTTGTAGCAGTGAACTGCGCGGCTTTACCAGAAAATTTATTGGAAAGTGAATTATTTGGATATGTAGAAGGAGCATTTTCTGGAGCTTCAAAAGGAGGGAAGATAGGATTATTTGAGTTAGCTCATAATGGAAGTGTTTTTTTAGACGAGGTTGGAGAAATATCTCTTGCCTTACAAGCTAAACTTTTAAGAGTGCTCCAAGAAAGAGAAATAAGAAGAATAGGTGATAATAAAGTAATTCCTATAGATGTTAGAGTTATCTCTGCAACTAATATTGATATTAAGGAAAAAATTAAGAGAGGAGAGTTTAGACAAGACCTACTCTATAGATTGGATGTATTAAACTTAAGAATACTGCCATTAAGAGAAAGAAAAGAAGATATAAAGCATATTACATATCATTTTATTGAACAGTATTGTAAAAAAATAAATAAAAGCACAGCTGTGCTAAAACCTGAAGGATTAGATGTTTTAAGTGACTATAGTTGGCCAGGAAATATAAGAGAATTGAGAAATATATGTGAGAGATTAGTTGTGTTAATGGAGGGAGATTGTATCACTGAAAAGGAGGTTTTAGAACAGCTAAATTTAAAAGAAGAAGTAGAAATATTTAAGAAAGAAGTAGAAGAATATAAAAATGAAGATATAATTTGCACATCAATTGAGGATATGGAAATGGAGACCATAAAGAGAGTTTTACATAGTGTAAATAATAATAAGACTGAAGCTGCTAAAATATTAGGAATAGGCAGAACTACTCTATGGAGAAAAATAAAACGGTTAGAAAGTATTTCAAAATGAAACGTTTATAAGTTCCATAATGAAACGTCATTGTTTCGTTATGGAACTTATTCTAATTAGTAAAAAGAAATACTTAAGAAAACAAGCTGATATACAACATTCCATCATTGGCATAATATTTGCTAAATATATTAGTGAAATGAAAATTACATATTTTAGATAAGGGGGAGAGATGATGTCTAGTAATCAACTTGGAGAAAAGCCCATATTAGGTATCCTCTTAGGGGATGCAGCCGGAATTGGTCCTGAAATTGTTGCTAAAGTTGCGGCAAAGGGTGTACTTGAAGAATATTGTTATCCAATAATTATTGGAGATGTTAGAGTGTTAGAAATGGGAATGGATATAGCAAAGGTTAATTTTCCATATAAAATTGTTGAAAATGTGGATAACTTAGATTTCAGTCAAGGAATAATGGTTTTCGATCAAAAGAACTTAAATTCAGAAGAGGTAAAATTAGGAGAAGTGGATTCTTATGTAGGAAAAGTTACTGGAGATATGCTTATAACTGCTATTAATCTTTATAAAGAAGGGAAAATTGAAGGCTTTTGCTTTGCGCCTTTAAATAAAGGGGCAATGAAAAAAGGAGGTCATACTTTTGAAAGTGAACAAATGTTATTTGCTCATTATTTTAATTGGACAGGACCCTTTGGGGAAATGAATGTTTTAGGGGATTTATGGACATCACGTGTAACAAGTCATATACCGATTAAAGAAATAAGCAATAAATTAACTTCTGAATCAATTTTTAGAGCAGTACGCCTAGCGGATAAAACTCTAAAGCGCGCAGGATTAGGAAATGCTAGAATCGCTGTAGCTGCGTTAAATCCTCATGCTGGTGAAAATGGTTTATGTGGAAGAGAAGAGATAGATATTATTGAACCAATAATAGAAGAAGCAAAAAAACAAGGTATAAATATAGTTGGTATGTACCCTGCTGATATATTGTTTGTAAAAGCTTTTGATGGGGATTTTGATGCGGTGGTTACTATGTATCATGATCAAGGACAAATAGCTATGAAGCTTAAAGGATTTGATCAGGGTATAACCGTTGCAGCAGGTTTTCCAGCACCAATTGTAACAGCAGCTCATGGAACGGCTTTCGATATTGTAGGAAAGGGGATAGCAAAGACAACAGCTTTTGAAAATGCAATAAAGATGACAGCTAGAATTGCTCAATGCGATAGAAGGAATAAGGGAATTTAAATAAAAATATTTAGATAAAAATATTTAAATAAATAGGAGGGGCTAAAATGAAAAAATCCATAAACTTATTAATTTCTTTGGGATTGACATTAGGTTTGCTTGCAGGATGTGGCAATGCTGAAGGGAAAAAAGAGGAAGGAAAATATCCTCAAAAAGAAATTGAATTTGTAGTTCCATCAAGTGCTGGTGGTGGAAGCGATTTAAACGCTAGAACAATTGCAGATATAGCTTTTAAGAATAAATTTACTCCTAAAAATTTTATGGTAGTAAATAAGCCAGGTGGATCAGGGGCAGTTTCTTTTTCTTATGTTTTTAATAAAAAGGAAGATCCACATACTTTGATGGTTCTACATTCAGGGCAAGTTATGAGCGCTATTGTAAACGATTCCCCAGTTAAGGCAGATGCTCTTACTTATATTAGTACAGTTGCGTTAGATGAATTAGCTATATGTGTAAAATCTGATGGAAAATATAAGGATTTAGAGACTATGTTAAAAGATATAAAGGAGAAACCAGAAAGTATTAAAATAGGTGGATCTCAACGAGGCAATGGAGATCATTTAGCCTTTGAAATGTTAAATAAGTATACAAATTCAAAGTTCACATATGTTCAGTTCAATAGTTCAGGAGATGCTATGTCAGCATTATTAGGTGGACATATAGATGCTGGAATATTCAATCCACTAGAATGTATAGGGCAAATTGAGGCTAAGAAAGTTACGCCAATTGCTGTTTACTCACCTGAAAGATTGACAGGATTATTCAAAGATGCACCGACTTTTAAGGAATTAGGTTATGAAGAAATTGAATTAAGAGAAATAAGAGCTATATCAGGTCCTCCTAATATGCCAGCAGAAGCGGTTAAATTCTATGAAGATTTATTAAAGAAAGTTACAGAAACTGAAGAATGGAAGAAGAATTATATAGAGAAGAACCTAATGACCAATTACTACTTGAATTCTGCAGATACTAAGAAATACTTTGATGAACAATCAAAATTATATAATGACATGTTCAAGGAAGTAGGTTTAATCAAGTAATTTTATAGAATTGGGGGGACTTTAATTGAAAAAGATAATTCCAATATTATCAATAATAACTGGATGTTATTGGGTTATATATGGATTTAAGTATGGGTTTTGGATAAGAAAAGGTCCAGGAGGGGGATTTTTACCTGTAATTTCAGGAATTTTAGCAGTAATCTTCGCAATATTAGTACTTACATCACAAAAAAATGATAAAGACAAGATTAAATTTAACTGGAAAGCTTTTTTACCTGTAATTGGTGTGATGTCTATGTTATTAATTTCATATTTACTAGGATTAATATTAGCTATCGCTATATATGTTTTCCTATGGCTTAAATATATAGAAAAATATAAAACATCAAAATCATTAATTATAGGTTCATGTTGCTCTATTGTGGTTTATGGAATATTCGTCCTGTGGCTAAGTGTTCCATTACCAACAGGTATATTAGGATTATTATAAAAGTATCAATAATTTAAAAGAAAGTGAGCTTGATACTATGAATAATTTAGATTTATTAATAGAAGGAATTAAAACTGCTTTGGGTATGCAAAATCTTATAGCGGCTTTTGCAGGAGCGATAATGGGATTAATAGTAGGGGCTATGCCTGGAATCGGATCTTTAGCGGGGGTAGCATTGTTACTTCCAATTACCTTTAAGATGAATCCTACTACAGCAATTATAATGCTAGCAACCCTTTATTATTCTAATATGTATGGGGGATCTTTTAGCGCAATTTTATTAAATATTCCAGGAGATTCTCCAGCGGTGGCAACATCCTTAGATGGATATCCACTAGCCAGAAAGGGAAAGGCTGGTAGGGCTTTGTTTACTGCTACAATTTCATCCTTTATTGGTGGAACAGTTGGAATAATTATACTTACCATATTTGGTCCTATGCTTGCAAATTGGGGATTAGTTTTTGGTCCGCCAGAACTTGCTTGGTTAATATTATTTGCACTAACATCCATAGGGTGGGTATTAGGAGATAATCCAAGTGCGGGGTTGTTATCTACAGCATTAGGAATTATGCTAGCCACTGTTGGAGTTGATAAAACACTAGGGCAGCCTAGATTTGTCTTTGGTAGTGTTAATCTTTTAAGTGGAATTGCATTTATACCACTTGTTATAGGAATGTTTGGGTTTAGCCAGGTTATAGATATGGTTGTAGATAGGAGTAATTATGAGAATGAAGAAGTTAAAAGTCCTACCATTAAAGAAAGCATATTGTCAAAAGAAGAGATGAAAAAGGTTTTTCCTGTAGCTACTAGATCTGGCTTATTTGGGTGTTTTGTTGGAGTTTTACCAGGAGCAGGAGCTACTATGGCTGCATTCTTAGCTTATATCATGGAAAAAAGGATAGGTAAGAATAAAGAAAATATGGGAAAAGGAGCATTAGAAGGAGTTGCAGCTCCAGAGGGAGCTAATAATGGAGCGGCAATGGGAGCCTTTGCACCACTACTTTCTTTAGGAATTCCAGGGTCAGGAACCACTGCAGTGCTTTTAGGAGGACTTATGATGTGGGGGCTTAGACCAGGACCTATGTTGTTTAGTGAAAATCCTGAATTCGTTTGGGGATTAATTGGATCAATGTATATCGGAAACATTATTTGTCTTGCAATAGCTATTGCTTGCATACCAATACTTATGAGAGTTGTTAAAGTTCCAAGTTCTATTATGATACCGATAATTTCTGTAGTATGTGTAATTGGAACCTACTCTGTAAACAATAGTATGTTTGATGTGATATTTATGCTGGCTATGGGGATTTTAGGATATATTATGAAAATGGGAGACATTCCGGCGGCTCCACTATTATTAGCTTTTGTTCTAACTCCTATGCTTGAAACTTATGTAAGGCAAGCTTTTGATATGTCAGCTGGTAGTATAAGTGTATTTTTAGGCAGCACTATATCCATTGTATTGATGATTTTAACTATAAGCTTCTGCTTAATTCCTATCATCATGAAAAAGATTGAAAAGACTAAGCAGAGCAGTAACAAAACAGTAGCTTAAAATTTAGATGTTTTGATAGAAGTTTATTAAATAGTTGTATAAGGAGGAATGAATATGAAGTTATGCTATCAAGTAGCAACACCAGATGTAGCTATATCACCTGCAGTAACAGCTTTTCAAGGTAAGCTTGATTATACTTTTGGGCGTTTAGGGGAGCTTGGTTACGATGGTGTTGAACTTATGACATTAAATCCCTCGGAACTTAGCTGGGATGAGGTATGTGAAGAGGCACAAAAAAATAATTTAGATATAGTCCTTGTATGTACGGGAGAAATATTTGGTCAACAAAATCTATCCTTTATGGATAAAAATTTAGAAGTAAGAAATAAAGCAGTAGAAAGAGTAAAGGAGATAATCGATTTTGCCTCATATTTAGGAGCAAACATAAACATTGGAAGGGTTAGAGGTGAATATTGTCATGAGCTGCCTAGGGAAATTTCCTATGGATATGCTATAGAGGCTTTTAAAAATATTAGTGAATATGGTGGAAAGAAAGATGTAAAAATCGCTTTAGAAAGTGTGACATTAATGCAGACTAATTTTATAAACACAGTAGAGGAGGGTGTTAAAGTAGTACAGGATGTGGACAATGAATATTTTAGGATTATGATGGATATCTTCCATCTTAATATTGAGGAAAAAGATATGTTTAAGGTTATAGAAAAGTATGCAGATTATAATATTCATGTCCATCTTGCAGATAACAATAGGAGATATCCAGGTCATTGTGCTTTTGACTTTGAAAAAATTATACAAACTTTTAAAAATACAGGATATGATGGGGCTTTTTGTACAGAAGTATTCCAAATTCCTAACCAAAAAACTGCTATAGAAGAATCAATAAAACATCTAAGACCAATATTTAATAAAATCTATGGAGGAAAATAGCTATGAAAATAGTTTTAATTCATACTGTACAAAGCGTACTTCAAAGTTTTGGGGAAAAAGTAAAAAAAGAATTAGGAGATATAAAAATTATAAATATTTTAGATGAATTCTTGGCTAGTGATCCTGCTGAAAAAGGAGAGTTTACAATAAATAATATGAACAGGCTATTTAACACAATAAAAAACGGAGAGATGACTGGTGCAGATGCAGTAGTGGTAACTTGTTCAACTTTATCTCCTGCAGTTGAAAAGATAAGAGATTTTATCTCAGTTCCTCTTATAACAATAGACGAAGCTATGATAAGAAAAGCAGTGAGAATGGGAACAAAAATTACTATTATGGCCACAGCGGAAAGTACAATAAAACCTACCACAGATAAGCTATTAAATGAATCTATTAAGTTAAATAAAACTTTAGATATAGATATAGTTTGTTGCGATCAAGCTTATGATGCCATAAAAAAGGGAGATAAGGAGCTTCATGATGAGTTGCTAAGGGAAGGGGCGTTACAAATAAAACAAAGGGATGTTGTTGTTTTAGCTCAAGCTTCTATGTCCCATATGGAAGAAGTAATCGAAAAAATATGTGGATGCCCTGTATTGTCTAGTCCTAAGCATTGTATAAATGAGCTTAAATCTATAATTTGTAGAGAGGAAGATTAAATTAAAGAAGGGAGTAGTAGACTTGATATTATCGGCTGAAAGAATAAAATTTTTGGAAAGTAAATGTAGAGAATTTAGAGTTGAATTAATAAAAACCCTATATTCTATACAAACAGGACATCCTGGGGGATCCCTATCTACTGTAGAGATATTAACCACATTATATTATGAAAAACTTAATGTAAATCCAGAAGAACCCAAAGATGAAAATAGGGATAGGTTTATACTTGCAAAAGGACATGCAGCGCCAATGTTATATATTGTATTAGCAGATAAGGGTTACTTTAAAAAAGAAGAATTAAAGACTTTAAGGCAAGTAAATAGCATACTGCAAGGTCATCCTTGTTCTGTGAAAACTCCAGGGGTTGAATTGTCAACTGGCCCGTTGGGACTAGGGCTATCTGCTGGGGTTGGAATGGCAACAGCTCTAAAGCTAGATGAGAAGGAGAATTATGTTTATGTGTTAATGGGAGATGGAGAGCTTCAAGAGGGAATTGTTTGGGAAGCTTCCATGGCGGCTAGCAAATATAAGTTAGATAATTTGATAGCTATAATTGACAGCAATGGGGTACAACTTGATGGTACTACTGAGGAAGTTATGCCCCTTGGGGATCTAGTGAAAAAATGGGATGCCTTTGGATGGAATGTAATAGAAACAGATGGACATGATATACAAGCTCTTTCACAAGCATTTGACAAAGCTAAAAGCATTAAAGGAAAGCCAATAGTTATTATCGCTAAAACCGTTAAAGGAAAAGGAATCTCATTTATGGAAGGCAAGAACACATGGCATGGAAAGCCTATTGGAGATGAAGAATATGCCAAAGCTTTAATGGAATTGGAGGTAAGGTAAATGAAGAAGAACGGAATAAGAGATGCCTATGGAGAGGCTTTGTTAAAGCTTGGTAGAGAAAGGGAAGATATAGTAGTACTGGACGCTGATGTATCAGGATCAACGAAGAGTGCCTTGTTTGGAGGACAGTTTCCTGAAAGGTTTTTTAATGTAGGAATTTCTGAGGCTAATATGGCTGGAATGGCAGCGGGAATGGCCCTTATGGGGAAGATTCCATTTATAAATACTTTTGCAGTTTTTATGATGCTTAGAGCAGGGGATCCTATCAGAAGTCTTATAGCCTATCAAAAATTAAATGTGAAAATATGTGGAGCATACTCGGGATTATCTGACTCTTATGATGGGGCGAGCCATCATGGAAATAAGGATATAGCATTTTTTAGGACAATTCCTAATATGACTGTTATATGTCCATGCGACGGAGTTGAAACAGAAAAGGCAGTAAGGGAATGTTTAAATATTGAAGGGCCTGTTTATTTAAGACTTAGTAGAGCAGAGATGCCAATTATATTTGATGAAAAATATCAATTTCAAATAGGAAAAGGAGTAGTGTTAAGAGAAGGAAAAGATATTTCTATAATTGCTACAGGATTAATGGTTCATAAAGCTCTAGAGGCGGCAGAAATGCTACAAAAAGAAGGTATAGAGGCTAAGGTAGTAAACATGCATACTATTAAACCTATAGATAGAAAATTGATAATAAATTGTGCAAAAGATACAGGAGCTATTGTTACTGCGGAGGAGCATAGCATATATGGAGGATTATATGGAGCAGTAACTGAAGTTTTGGCTGGAGAATGTCCAGTAATATCTGGAAGGGTAGGCATTGAAGATACCTTTACTGAATCAGGGGACTATGATAATCTCTTACAAAAATATGGATTAAGTACAGAAAAGATTATTTGTGAAGTAAGAGAAGTTATAAATAAAAGAAGGGGGAATAAGAAATGACAGAATCAATGTATAAATATATGAAGGTAGGGATAGTACATTTCATGGTATATCCTTCAACTATTAAAGGGGAAGGTCCTGTACTGGAAAGTTTAAGAAAAGTAGCTGTAGACGATTATTTTAATGCAATTGAAATAACGTGGATTAAAGATGATGAAACTAGAGAAAAGGCTAAAAAAATTCTAGAACAAAGCCATATGACTATTGCCTATGGAGGACAACCAAGACTACTTACCACAGGGCTTAATATTAATTCTATAGATGAAGATGAAAGATTAAAAGCTTTGAACTCTTTAAAAGAAGGTATAGATGAGGCTGAATACATGGGAGCTAAAGGATTTGCTTTCTTAAGTGGAAAATATGAAGAAGAAACAAAAGAAGAGGCTTACAATGCTTTAGTTAAATCTACGAAAGAACTTTGTGAGTATGCAAAAGATAAAGGGATAACTGTGGTCTTAGAAGTATTTGATTATGATGTAGATAAAAAATCTTTAATAGGACCTGTGGCTCTTGCTAAAAGATATGCGGAGGAAATTAGAAAAGAATATGATAATTTTGGTTTAATGGTTGATTTAAGCCACATTCCTCAGCTTCATGAAACAATTGAGGAATCCATACTTCCTATAAAGGATTATATAGTTCATGCTCATATGGGGAGCTGCGTAATTAAGGATAGCTCCATGGCAGCTTATGGAGATCAGCACCCAAGATTTGGTTTTCCTAATGGAGAAAATGATGTGGAAGAATTAGTTCAGTATTTGAGAGTTTTAAAATCTATAGGATTTTTAAATGCAGAAAATCCTCCAATAGTTAGTTTCGAAGTAAAACCATGGGGAGATGAAGATCCGGAAATAGTCGTAGCTAATGCTAAACGTACACTGAACGAAGCTTGGGCTAAACTATAAATATTCTAAATATTGAAACATATGCATTTATATAGTAGAGTCTATATAACAATTACAAAATAAGTATACTTTATGAAAGGAGAATTGTTTATGAAAATTGTAGTTTTAGATGGATATACATTGAATCCAGGTGATTTAACTTGGGATGGACTAAAAGGATTAGGAGACTTAGAGGTTTATGATAGAACTTCAAGTGATAAGATACTAGAAAGAATAGGAGACGCTGAAGCTATATTTACAAATAAGGTACCTATAACAAGGGATACTTTAGAAAAAACTAACTTAAAATTCGTAGGAGTACTTGCTACAGGATACAATATAGTAGATGTGGAAGCGGCAAAGGAAAAGGGAGTTGTTGTTACAAACATACCTACTTATGGAACAGATTCCGTAGCTCAAATGGTTTTTGCTCACATTCTTCACATATGTCATCATGTATCTGAACATAATACAGCGGTGAAAAATGGAGAATGGACAAACAATGTAGACTGGTGTTTTTGGAACTATCCATTGATAGAACTGGCTGACAAAACTATAGGTATAATAGGTTATGGTAGAATAGGGCAAGCTACAGGAAGAGTAGCTCAAGCTTTAGGAATGAAGGTTCTTGCCTATGATGAATATAAAAATAAAGATTTAGAAAATGAAAATATGAAGTATGCAAAGGACTTAGATGAATTATTAGCTAACTCAGATGTAATAAGCTTACATTGTCCGCTGCTTCCAAATACCAATGGTATAATAAACAAAGATACTATAGCAAAAATGAAGGATGGAGTAATAATAGTAAATACTTCAAGGGGGCCTCTGGTAGTAGATGAAGATTTAGCAGAAGCTTTAAACAGTGGAAAGGTTTATGCAGCAGGACTAGATGTGGTTTCAGTAGAGCCCATAAAGGCTGATAATCCTCTACTTAAAGCTAAAAATGCCTTTATAACTCCCCATATAGCTTGGGCTCCAAGGGAATCAAGGGATAGACTTATGAATATAGCAGTGAGCAATTTAAAAGCTTTTATGAATGGAGAATCTGTAAATGTAGTTGAATAATAAAGAGAGTATACTTTTTACCTATTTACAGATAATAAAGTGGTAAATTTATTATCTGGAGGGTTAAAAGATGTATACTGGCATTGTAAAATGGTATGACAACAAGAAGGGATATGGATTTATCTCTGGAAATGATGGAGAAGATGTATTTGTTCATCATTCTAACATAAAAGAAAAAGGTCATGACAAAGACTTGCATGAAGGTCAACACGTTACCTTCGACGTAGTGGAAAGAGAGAAAGGCCTTCAGGCTACCAATGTTCAAAAAATGGAATAAAAATTTTAGGCTGTTGTAAATTTACAACAGCCTTTTAATATTATTGATTAAATTATAATTCTAAAAATGGTATGCTTAAATAGTTAAAGTATTATTTTTATATTAAATCATCTACATAAAGGTTTAAAGGATAAGTAATATATTTTGCGTTAGGCATTTTTTCTGTAGTGTAATAACCAGCTGGAGACATAATAAGTTGAGGGATACGGTTTACTGTAGTTGCACATGTAAGCTCAACAGTTGCTGGTTGCTCAATTCTAACAGTGGTATTTGGCTCCCCTTCTATAGTCCAAATGTTTTTATCAACTTCCCCTTCAGGATAAACTTTTCCTATGCACTCAGTTATCAGTACAGGACCTTGATTTGTCACAACAGTAACAACAGCAGACATACCTAATGCATTACCAGCTTTAATAGTCATTCCAAGAGTAGATGAATATATATCTTTGTCGTGGAATATAGGAACTAATTTTTGTTCTATGGATTTTATGCTCCATCCAAACTGAGAACATAACCATTCGCTAGCATTCCACATGTAAGATGGTAAGCTTTCATTTTTCACTATCTTTTCTTCGAACTCTTCTGGAGTTAAACCAGCACCATGAACTTCTGCTAATGCAATACCGTAATCTTCTACATTATAACTTGAAGATCCGTGAATTTTAATTATTTTATGAGTTGAACCAGCTAAAGTTGTTATAAGATTTCCCCAGTAAATATCTTGGTATCCAGAACCAGCTAGAGTACAACTATTTTCTTTTGCTAATTTATCTAATTTATTAGTTATTGCTGGTGAAGTAGTCCAAGGATATAAAGCTTCTTCGCATGTAGAAATAGCATTTACGCCATGTTTTGCAGCAAGTTCAAAAGCTTCATAAACATCTTCCATAAGGCTAAGTGTAGATATTATACAAACATGTGCATCGCATTCTTTAAAAACATTCTCTGCGTCTGAACGAACTGGTATGTTTAATTTAAAGCCAAGACCAGCAATTTCTCCAACGTCTTTTCCAACAATAGCTGGATTGCTATCGATAGCGCCAACTATCTCTGCTCCCTTTTCATAAAGATAACGTAAAAATACCCTTCCCATTTTTCCGCATCCATATTGGATAACTCTAATTTTTTCCTTCATGATTAAAACCTTCCTTTCAAAATATTGTCTATATTTTAACAATACACTTTATACTAAGTATAAAGTCAAGAGGTTATTTCAATTCTATAGGAACTTGTAATTTTATAAACATATTCCTTTCATTTTCAAGGAATACAGGGAGATCTGCCACTACTTCACAAATATAATCTCCAATTATTTTATATCCTTTTTCTTTAATATGATTAAGGAGCTGTTCTGCATATTTTTTCTCTTCCCAGAAGCTATTACAGTAGATGCATGCGAATGTATTAGAAGATATTATTTCTACATTATCTTCAATTTGAAAATCCTCATCAATAAAAAGACAAACTTCAGTAGATATGAGCTTTTCTTGATCTAGTATATCTTTACGGAGTATTGAACCAACATTAGAAAAATACATCATAGGTAATTTATTTAATAGTATATGCTCTTTTAAATGCCTTAATATATACTCGTAGGTTTCTAATCCATAGTCATATATATTTATTCCTCCATCATAGCAATATATTCTACGCTCAGGTATATATTCTAGTACAACCACACCTTCTTTAGGTGCAACTTCATAGCGATCAAAGTTTTCCACTGATTTTGTTATAGCTCTTTTCATTAGTTGCAGCTCTATAATCTTTTCGTCTATAAGCTTCTTTTGACTATTGAGCATTTTTTTTACTGTGCCAATTTCTTTATAGTCCAGTTGTGCTTTTATATTTTTTAAAGGCATTCCAAGAGATTTCATATATTGTATCATGTCTAGACGTGCGCATTGTTTTATATTGTAATATCTATAACCTGTATTTTTATCAATATAACAAGGTTTTAAGAGACCCTTGCGATCATATAATCTTAAAGTTTGTTCAGAAACATTATTTAGCTTTGCCATCTTCCCTATTGATATTCGTTCCATAACTATACCCCCTTGTATAGTATTATTTTATAATAAAAACTTTATGCATACTATAAAGTTTTAAAAATTTTAATGCATTTTATGGAAAAATTAAGGAGGATTTTAAGCCTTTACTGTTAAATATAATATAGATAGTGATATAATTTATATTAAGAAAAATTTACAAGGAGAGTAAGATTATGGTGAGTATTACTTCGATCATATCTATGATTATAACTATTATACTATCAATTGGATTCCCTATAGCTATTGGAATATATTTTTATAGAAAACATAAAATATCCCTATGGTCTGTAGTCGTAGGAGCCTTTGTATTTATATTATTTGTAATGATTTTAGAAAGAAGGATGCATAACTATTTATTATTCACTAACTTTAATACCTCTACTTTTTTAGAAAATCCATGGGCATATGCTATATATGGCTCCTTCGCTGCAGGAATTTTTGAGGAATGTGGAAGATTTTTAGCCTACATAACATTGCTTAGGAAAAAAAGAAGTTGGACTGATGGAATAGCTTTTGGGGTAGGCCATGGAGGCATAGAAGCTATACTTATAGGTGGAATGACTGCCATACAAAATTTAATACTTTCTATAAATATAAATTTAGGCAATATAAATGCTTTAAATAAATATAACATGCCACCTGCTATGATAGAGAGAATTAAAAGTTCTTTAATAAATACCCCTTCATATGCTTTTTTAGTACCGGGAATAGAAAGGATGTTTGTGATTTTTATACAAATTGGACTTTCAGTTCTAGTGTTGCAAGGTGTTAAAAATAAAAAATATATTTATCTACTCTATGCTATATTGTTACATGCGCTTATTGATTTTCCGGCAGCGTTGTTTCAAAAGGGTGTACTTACAAATATTTGGGTCATAGAAGGGTGGGTAGCTATAGCAAGTATTCTACTGCTGCTGTTTACCTTACGAGCTAAATCCAATTTCGGTGGGGAGAAGGAGGAAATAAAAGATGAAATATAGAAAAATATTATATTTAATTATAATATTATCCCTATTTATCTTTGCTGGTTGTACAGCAAAGAAAGTGGATAATGTGGATAAAACAAATAAGGTAGATACAATAAATAAAGAGGAAAGTGAAAAGATTAAAGTCAAAGTAGAGCCTGTAGCCGAGAATATTTTACAGAGTTTAAAAGAAAAAGATTATGAATCTTTTTCTAAGGATTTTGATGATGATATGAAAAATCTTATGACAAAAGAGCTTTTTAAGGAGTTATATGATACTATTACTCCAACTATAGGGAAATATCAATCAAAGGAATTTTGGATGGTAGAAGAAGATAAAGAAAACTACGCAGTGTTCTATAAAAGTAAATTTGACAAAGAGCCTAAGGATGTCATAGTTAAAGTTGTTTTTTCAAATAAAGATGAAGATATTAAGGTTACAGGATTTTTCGTAGATTCTCCTAATCTAAGAAAGTAAAATATAAGCCGTATGAGATTTAATCATACGGTTTTGTTTTAATGATAAGATGATATAATTATCAAATAGGATTAATCTTATAAGAAATCACTATTAAAGGGGGCTTTAAAATGAACATAAATATAGAAAGAGTCATGAGAGACTTAGAAAACCTATCAAAATTTAATGAAACGCCAGAAGAGGGATGCACAAGATATTCTTACACGAAAGAAGATAAAGAGGCAAGAGATTATTTGATAGATGAAATGAAAGCTTTAGGTATGAAAGTAGAAGTGGATCCTATAGGAAATGTAAGAGGAAGATTAGAAGATGAGCATAACAAAGACAAGCCTTTAGTAATCAGCGGTTCTCATATAGATACTGTTTATAAAGGTGGAATTTATGATGGAATATTAGGGGTAGTAGCTTCCCTAGAAGCTGCAAGAGTTTTTGTAGAAAAGGGAAGAAAAATGAGTTATCCCTACGAAGTAGTTATCTTTACAGAAGAAGAAGGCTCTAATTTTGGGTATAATCTTGTGGGAAGCAAAGCACTAGCAGGAAAGTGCACCTTAGAAGATATAAAAAGAGTTAAGGATAAAAACAATAAGAATATGTATGAAAGAGTAAAAGAATTTGGTTACCCCATAGATTCCTTAGAAAAATGCAAAATAAAAGAAGATATAAAAGCTTTTATAGAACTACATATTGAACAAGGAAGTGTTCTACATACAGAAAAGAAATCTCTTGGTTTAGTTAAAGGCATTGTAGGATTAAGATGGTTTGAGATAGAGGTAGAAGGAAAAGCAAATCACGCAGGGGCTACTCCTATGAATCTTAGAAGAGATCCAATGGTAAAGGCTAGTGAACTTATAAGTAAACTTCCACATATAGTTGGAGACATCGATGATGATAGCATGGTTGTAACTGTAGGAAGTATTAAATGTTACCCTGGCAATGTAAATGTAATCCCTGAGAAGGTAGTTTTTACAATAGATCTTAGAGGAATAAATCCTTCAAATTTAGATAAAGTAGAAGAAATAATTGAAGAAAGATTAAAGTCCATTGAAGAAGAAGGTTTTGCTTACAATATAAAAAGGCTAACAGAAGTTAGTGAAGTTAATATGGATAAAAATCTTATGGAAGTAATAAAAAATTCAATTGAGGAGGAAGGCATAAGCTATAGAGAGATGTATAGTGGAGCAAATCACGACACTAGTTTAATGGATTCCATTTCCCCTGTAGCTATGATATTCGTTCCAAGTGTTGATGGAAGAAGTCATTGCCCAGAAGAATTTACTGAAGAAAAGGATATAGCCTTTGGTGTAGAAATATTATATAAAACATTGCATAAATTAATAATTGAATAGATTTTTCAAAACAAGCCTCAAGAAATAATGTTCGTAAATTATTTCTTTGAGGCTTGTTTTTTAAGTTTTAAACTATAATTATATAGCGAAAACACGAACAATATAATATAAAATAGCAATTAATGTTGACAAATGTCTTAATAGCTATTACAATGGTCATATTAATATAGAGAAATATCTCGGGAGGTAATTTATGTTAGAAAGTCTATTTAAACTAAAAGAACGTAATACAAACGCAAAAACAGAAATAGCAGCGGGCATAACAACTTTCATGACCATGGCCTATATTCTTATTGTTCAGCCTTCATTTATGAAAGCAGCAGGCATGGATGTGGGAGCAGTAACCGTGGTAACAGCACTACTTTCAGCAGTATTTAGTATTTTTATGGGACTTTATACAAATCTCCCATTTGCTTTAGCGCCAGCAATGGGAAGTAATGCATTTTTTGCTTTCACTTTAGTGGCTGGTGGACTTGCAACTTGGCAACAAGGATTAGGAATGACATTTATATCAGGAATTATATTTATATTATTAACTATATTTGGACTAAGAGAAGTTATTGTGAAGGTCATACCTAAAAATGTAAAAATTGCTATAGGAGCGGCAATTGGTTTTTATATTGCACAATTAGGATTTAAGAATGGACACTTAATGCTTATAGCTGATGGTTCAATAAAGATGGGAAATTTACATGGTCCTAAAACTCTACTTACAGTAATCGGAATATTAATATTAGTAGCTTTAATGGCAAATAAGGTAAAGGGAGATGTGCTTATTGGTATTATTTTAACTACATTAATCGGAATACCAATGGGAATAACAAAAATACCAGACTCCTTTATTTCCATGCCACCTTCAATAGCACCAATAGCTTTTCAGCTAGATATACTTGGAGCTCTAAAATGGAGTTTCTTCCCACTTATGTTTACCTTCTTTGTAGGAGATTTCTTCTCTACATTAGGAACGGTTTTAGGGGTATCTGCTAAGGCAGGCTTATTAGATGAAAATGGAGATTTACCAGGAATAAACAAGCCATTTTTAGTAGATGCAATTGCTACAGTGGTTGGTGCAGTAATGGGTTCTACTGTTGTTACAACATATATAGAATCAGCATCAGGAGTTGAAGCAGGAGGAAGAACAGGATTAACTGCAATATCTACAGGAATATGTTTCTTACTTACACTATTCTTTACTCCTATTGCAGCGATGATACCTGCTGAAGCTACAGCGCCGGCATTAATTTTAATAGGATTACTTATGATTTCTTGTGTTAAAGACATAGATTTCTCAGATTTTACAGAAGCTTTTCCAGCTTTTGCAACAATTATATTTACTACATTTACTTCAAGTATTTCAAATGGTATTAGTATAGGTATAATATCCTACGCTCTTACTAAAATTGTATCAGGAAGAATAAAGGAATTAAATTGGGGAATATTTATACTTTGTATTCCACTAGTGTTTTACTTTATAATTATGTAAAAGGTCTCTGTGGCTATGATTTAAAATTAATATTTTAAATCATAGCCTGTTAAGTATAAAAATTAGATAAGAAGGAGCGAGATTATAATGAGAATACAGCCAAAGGATAAAAAAGCGTTAATAGAAGCAGCTTTAGGAAAAAGAGAGTGCCATTTAGTTATAGAAAATGCTAATATTTTAAATTTGTTTACTGGGGAAATATATGAAGGGGATGTTGGAATTTACGATGGCTTTATAGCTCATATAGAGTGTAATCCTGACGGTAATGTAGAAAAGAAAAAAATCAAAGGTAAAGAATACTATGATGCAAAGGGAATGTATTTAATACCAGGTCTTATTGACGCTCATATACATATTGAAAGTACTATGATGACACCAAGAAATTTTGCAAAGGCAGTTATACCACATGGAACAACTACTGCAGTTACAGATCCTCATGAAATAGCTAATGTTTTAGGTATTGAGGGAGTTAAATATATGCACGAGTGCAGCAAAGGTGTTCCTATGAGACAGTATATTTTAGCTCCTTCCTGTGTGCCAGCAGTACCAGGAAAGGAAAATGCAGGAGCAGAATTTTTAAGAAAAGAAATAGAAGAATTATTCAGCCTTGATAGAATAATAGGACTTGGAGAAGTTATGGACTTTTTAGGGGTTATAAATAATGATCCTAGAATGGTAGAAATATTAGCTGCAGCGGAAGAAAAAGGATTGTTCATTCAAGGACACGCTCCATTTTTAGATGGTAGAGCTCTATCTGCTTATCTTTGTGCTGGACCTGTAAGTGACCACGAATCAAGATCTCAAAAGGAAGTAAGGGATAAATTGAGAGTGGGAATGTATGTAGACGCAAGAGAAAGCTCTATTTCAAAAGATATAAAATCTTTAGTTGCAGGAGCAAAGGATTTTAGATATTTAGATAATTTAACTGTATGTACGGATGATAGAGAACCAGAAGATATTGTAGAAGCAGGTCATGTAAATGATGTTATAAAGCAAGCTGTATTAGGCGGGCTACATCCAATTGATGCAATAAGATGCGCTACTTTTAACTCTGCAAGAGAATTAGGAATAAACAACTTAGGTGCAATAGCTCCAGGATACGTAGCAGACTTGATAATTACAGAGTCTTTAGAAGACATAAAGCCAAAAGCGGTATTCTTTGAAGGAGATTTAGTTGCAGAGGAAGGTAAACTTGCAGTAGATATGGAATCCATGAACTTTGAAGTGGAAAATAGAAATACTGTATATGTAAAAGATTTAACTTTAGAGGACTTTAGAATAAAAGCTCCAATAAAAGAAGGAAAAGTTAGAGTAAATGTAATCAACTATACGAGCTTACTTTTCTCACCAACGGAGTTGAATACGGAAGAAATTGAAGTTAAAGATGGATATTTAGACATATCAAAAGATGAAAATCTAAAATTTGCAATAGTAGTAAATAGACATAAAGGCTTTGATACAAAAGCATATGCTATAATAAGAAATTTTGGAACAAAAGAAGGGGCAGTAGGTAGCACTGTTTCTCATGATTGTCATAACATTACTATAGTTTATGACAAACCAGAAAATGCTTTAATGGTATTTAATGATTTAAAAGCTACAGGTGGAGGAATAAGCTGTGCTAAAGATGGAGAAGCATTAAATCATCTAGCATTGCCAGTTGCGGGACTTATTTCAACAAAACCTTGTGAAGAATTAGCAAAGGAATGTGGCTCAATGAAAGATACCCTTAGAGAGCTAGGATTAAAAGAAACTCCTAATCCTCTTTTAAGAATTGCTACACTAGCATTACCTGTAATACCAGAAGTTAAAATGTCCGACTTAGGAATGATTGAGGTTGCAACTCAAAATATAATTCCATTATTTGCAGAATAAATAAAGAGTGAGAGAAATCTAACTAAACTTGTTTTCGCATTTATAGAGTTCTGCAAAAATAATTGGGTATCCAAAAGTGGAGATGAGGTACATAACGATGTCGCTTCAAAAAAGGCGCTCCTCTCATTATATACCTCATCTCCTTTAAGTTTTACAAAAATAATTAGGGTTCTAGAGCGTAGAGCTAAGTAGATAATGAAGCCGCTCCAATAAAAAGCCGCTATTTCACTACCTACTTAGTTCTTTTATGTTTTACAAATTAGTTTCTCAACTATAAATTTTTACAATAATAATTAAGTATCCAAAAGTAGAGCTAAGTACATAATAACGTCACTTCAAAAAAGGCGTTCCTCTTATTATATACTTAGCTCCCTTATATTTCACAAACGTATTTTTCAATTATAAATTTCTATAATAATAATTTAGTATCTAAAATTTAAAAATGCTATGTAATGTGACCTATGCATTTGAGCGAAATCTAGAAATTCTTAATTTATTTTAGAAGTTCTTATTGAAGCGAGACAGCATAACAAACATTATATAGCATTTTTTATTTGGTGAAATCATAAGCATTTCTTAACTTTCTTATATTTTATAGTTATACTTTTACAAACATCTAGTTAAGCTACTGAAGAAAAAAGGACAATTCTTCTAAATTTAAAAGCTTACAAATGCATTTACTCCCCATTACGATATTTATTTGGAGATACTCCCATATAGTTTTTAAAAGCTCTGCTAAAATAGTGTTGGCTGCTGTAGCCAACCATATTAGAAATATCGTTGATGCTGTAGTTATTATCTTTATCTGTTAGAAGTTTTGTTGCCATGTTGATTCTCAGTCTATTAAGGTAGTCAGTAAAACTAACTCCTGTTTTTTGCTTAATAACTCTAGTAAGATAGGATTGACTAATATGAAATTGCTGCGCTACTAAATTTAAAGATAGCTGATTTTGAGGAAAATTTTCTTTCATATAGGCAATTGCAAGCCTGCCTATATCCTTACAACCTTCATTTTCAGTCTCTCCTTCTTTTAGTTTGCTTACCTCCCACATTCTTTGGGAATAAGAGTCCATTGCTTTGAGAAGAATGTTTTTAAAGTCACGATAGTTGATAGGTTTAAGCACATAGCTAAACACTCCTAGTTCCAAAGCTTTTTGAGCGTACTCAAACTGGTTATATCCAGATATGATAATAATTTTAGCATCCCTATCAGTTTCTCGGACTTTTTCAATTATTTCTAATCCATTCATAAAGGGCATATTGATATCCATTAAAATAATTTCAGGGTGGTATTTTTTAATGACTTCTATAGCTTCTTCACCGTCTTGGGCAGTGGCGATCACTGATAAATCCAGTTTATAGGATTCAATCAAACGTTTTAAACCATTGCGAATGGTCTCCTCATCATCGGCAATTACTACTCTAAACATTCAAATCCCTCACTTATTACAGGTATTTTTAATAATACCTTTGTTCCTTGTTCAAATTCACTTTCTATTACAATGCTATATTTCTCGCCAAAGGCAAGTTTTAATCGTTCATTGACGTTATATAATCCATAATGATCTGATTCAATGGATTGAGCAAGATTCTTACGAAGGGTTGTCAGTTGCTCATTGTCCATACCCAAACCATTGTCTATAACTTGAATAAGAAGATAGCCTTCCTCAGTGGAGATGTTTATATAAATTGTGCCCTTTTGCTTTCGAAGTTTCAATCCATGATATATGGAGTTTTCCACTAGAGGTTGTATAATCAGCTTAGGGATAAGATATTGTTCAACTGAATCATCCACATCAATATGATAACTGATTTTGTCTTTATAACGCATCTTTTGAATTTCTAAGTAGCTTCTTACGTGTTCTGCTTCATCAGTAATGGTGATGAATTCCTTTCCATCACTGAGAGAAATTCTAAAAAATCCAGATAGAGAATTAATCATATCAGCAACCTCAAAGGCATCGTACTCTAAAGCTTTCCACTGTACTGTATCTAGGGTGTTATATAAAAAATGTGGGTTTATTTGGGATTGTAGTGCCTTTAGTTCCGTACTTCGTTTCTGTGCCTGTACCTGATAGACTTGATTAATTAGATTCTTAATATCAGCTACCATTTTGTTAAAAACTTGTCCTAGTATAGAAATTTCATCATTATGTTCTATCTTATAATAGGAATCAAGATTACCATTAGATACTTCCACCATATTTTCTTTCAATCGCTGAATAGGCTTTACAATAGAGCCTGAAATAGCAATAGCTAGCAGTGTAGCAGTCAGCAGCAGAATGATTCCCATGACAATAGTTAGATTAATAATGCTATTGGTTTGCTCATGAATCATACTATTTTCTATCATGATGCACAAAAGCCAATCTTCTGTATAGGGGACAGAGGAAAAAAATACTGTAGTATCATTGTTAGATAGATTTTTCAGTGCAACTGTGCCTGAATTTTTTATTCCTGCCTCTTCAATAATTGTGTTAAGTGACTCAGAAGAAATATATTGATTATTCAACTCCTCTTTAGTAATAGAGTAGGTGTCTGTATCTTTGTTCATAATCCATGCAAATCCATCGTAAATATCGATATCATGGACGATTTGGGAGATCTTGTCCAAATTTACAGAACCATTGATAAACCCCATTTTATTATTTTTATCATTAATAATGGGATAGCATATAAGAAAAATGGGCGTATTGTCAGATTTTGAAACAACGGGCTTGCTGATAACATATTCTACATTCGTTGACATTGCCTTTTTGAAATATTCACGATTAGACACGTCAATGGTAAGGGTATCATTAATCCAGCCTTTTCCGTCCAATCCTCCAACGGCGAAAGTTCCGTACCTATCTCCTAGCACATGGTTTAACTGCGTTAAATAAAGTTTTAGTTCAGGAAAGTCCAGTTCTTTACAGGAAGGATGCTCATGGATAACTTTAATTTCGCTTATACGCTGATTCAGCCAAGAACCAATTTCATTGCTTTTAGAATTGATTAACTGCAAGGTTTGATGCTCCAGCTGTTTCATATTGTAAGTTTTAGCTTTGGTTTGCATCATATATAACAGAGGAGAAAAAGTAAGCATAATGCACAACATAAAAGCTGTAATAATTTTTAAACGCAAAGACATGGTTACCCTCCTCATTTTTGTATAGTATTTCACATTTAAAATATTAATTTAGTGTGTATATTCACTATTTATTATATATGGTTCGCATATTTTTTCAAATATTGTAGCTTAAAATGCAAAAACAAGCAAATAAATGTAAATACTTTGTGAATATTAAATGTTAAAATAATATCAATATAAGTTAATGATTTAACAAATTATAAAGCATAATTAGGAGGAATGAAATTGAAAAGATTTTTGACAATTTTACTAGCAATTTTTATGACTATAAGCCTTGTTGCTTGTGGTAATACTAATAAATCACAGACAGCAATTGCTAACGGTACATATAAAGGAGAAGGAAATGGTAAAGGCGGAAAGATCTCCGTTGAAGTAACTATTAAAGATGATACTATCACTGATGTTAAGGTTTTAGAGCAGAAGGAAACCCCTGGGTATGAAACTGCTATGGATACCTTAAAAGAAAACATTCTTTCAAAAAACAGTCTTGATGTTGATATAGTTGCAGGTTGTACATTAACTTCTAAAGGTTATCTTGAAGCAATTACTGCAGCTTTAAAAGTAGCAGGTGCAACACCTGATATGTTAAAGAAGAATCAGGGAAAAGATAAAGATGTAACTAAAAAAGAAGTTAGTAAAACTCATGACATAGTTATTATTGGTGCAGGTGGTGCAGGTCTTTCAGCTGCAATAGAAGCAAAACAGGCAGGTGCCGATGTAATTGTTTTAGAAAAAATGCCTATGGCCGGTGGAAACACATTAATTTCTGGTGCTGAATATGCTGCTCCAAATAACTGGATACAGAAGAAGGAAGGAATTAAAGATAGTCCTGACCAGTTTGCAAAAGACATGATTAAAGGTGGGGACAATGAAAATGACCCTGAATTAGTAAAGGTTGTGGCAGAAAATGCCCTTGCAGGTGCGGAATGGCTTAGAGATGAAGTTGGGGTTGTATGGCAAGATGATTTAATGTTTTTCGGTGGACATTCTGTAAAGAGAAGCTTAATTCCAGCTGGCGCAAATGGTAAAGAAATTATTAGAAAACAAGTTGCTAAAGCTGAGAGTTTAAATATTCCTATATTATATAATACCACTGCAATGTCCCTTATTACTGATTCTAATGGTAAAGTTATTGGTGTAGAAGCAGAGGGCGAAGATACAAAATATACCTTTAATACAAAAAAAGCAGTAATAATTGCATCAGGTGGATTTGGTTCAAATATTGAAATGAGAGTTAAATACAATCCTGCTATGGATAAAAAAGTTCTTTCTACAAATACAGTAGGAAGTACAGGGGATGGTATTGTTATGGGAGAAAAGATTGGAGCAGAATTAGTTGGCATGGAACATATCCAAACCTATCCAGTTTGTGATCCATTAACAGGTACACTACTTTACTTTGGCGATGCAAGAATGTATGGACATACAATAATGGTAAATAAAGAAGGTAAACGTTTTGTTGAAGAACTTGAAAGACGTGATGTAATATCTATGGCAATCAAGGAACAGACAGATAGTGTATGCTATCAGTTACTTGACCAAAAAGGTTTAGAAGCAAGCAAGTTAGAAGAACAACATGGAGCAGAAATGGAATACTTATACAAAAATAAGTTACTTGTAAAAGCAAACACAATAGAAGAAGCAGCAGCTTTCTTTGGTATAGATGCAAAAGAGTTTAAAGCAACTCTTGATAGATACAATGGCTATGTTAAAGATGGTAAGGATAAAGAATTTAATAAGAGAAGTATGCCATCTACTATAGATACAGCTCCATTTTATATATTAAAAGCAGCTCCTGCTGTTCATCATACAATGGGAGGACTTAAAATTAATACTAAGGCTGAAGTAATTAATAAAGATGGTAAAGTAATTGAAGGACTGTATGCAACAGGTGAAGTTACTGGAGGAGTACATGGTACAAATAGATTAGGAAGTAACGCTCTTGCGGATATTACTGTATTTGGTAGAATTGCTGGCCAAAATGCAGCTAAATAGAATTAAAATTTAAAAAAGATTTATAACATATAAAAGAGTTAAGTATATAGTGAAATAGTGACTTTTAGAGCTACTTCATTATATGCTTAACTCTTTATTCGTATATGTAAAATATAAAGTTTTATGTAATTATACTAATGCTTTCATTATGAAATTATAAAATGAGAACCTTGTATAATTAGTAATTGAAAAAAAACTCATAATTGGAATAAAAAACTTTTTAAGACTTATTGTCGTTTATTTGCTAATAATATATAATATTTAAGAATAATCATTGTCTATTCATATCGATTATAGGTAAATATTTGTATAATATGAATTAAAATCAGGAATATACATATTTATCATTACAAGATTTAAAAAATATCTATATAAAAGAGTATAGGGGAGGGGGAAAATTTATGGATGTTTGGAAAAAAGAATTAAAAAGAAAGAAATTACACCTTATTATTTTGATTCTGCTTATGATATCAATGTTACTTACATCTTGTTATAAAGGTAAAAATAAAGTAGATACAAAAAATCATGATTTTAATGAATATAATTCCTATGCATTAGATGAAAATATGGATGAAGAAAAGATATTGGCACTTGTTCAGTCTGCTGATACATCCAAACTAAAAACTATTTCTAAAGTTAATACAATTTCAAAATCTATAGCCTTAACTTTTGAGGGTATGGGTGATAAGGATACTATGGATAGAATACTGAACTTATTAGATAAATACAATTCAAAAGCAACTTTTTTTCTTCCGGGAATGCGTGTTGCTGAAGAACCTGATATTGCTATGAACATTGTAAAAAGAGGACATGATATTGGAAATAACACACTTAATAGAAAAAGCAAGTTGGACAGTTTAGATATTAAAGAAATTTATAAAGAAATTGCCCTATCAAATCAAATTATTGAAAAGGAAACAAAGGTAAAAACTAATCTGTTGAGGGTTAAGGGAGCAAATTATACAGATCATATCTTAAAAGCCGCTGCTGCAGATGGATATGTTGCTGCTGTAGGCTACAATTTCAATATGCAAACCACTAGCAAGACTAACTCAGAAATCAAGAAATACTTTAGTTCTCATATAAATCGAGGAGATATTGTAACTATAGACGCAAATAAAGAAGATGCCTTAGACCTTACGGAATTTGTTTTAAAAGAGGCAGTAAGACAAGGGTATAACATATTAAATGTCAATGAATTATTAAAAAAGGAGTACATAACAGATAAAAGTATGTTTTCAGTATCTGAAAATAAAGGGAGAAATAAAGAAGTTTTCTCTTATGCATATACAACAAAAAAAGCGGTAGCACTTACCTTTGAAGGTATGGGAGATAAAGCAATGATGAACGGCATTTTAAATGCTTTAGATGAAAATCATATAAAAGCAACATTTTTTCTACCAGCATTTGCAGTTTACGATCATACGGATATAGCAAAAGAAATATTAAAAAGAGGGCATGAGATTGAAAGCAATTCATTAGAAAGAAAAGATTTAACACAACTTGATCACAATAAAGTCCTTGAACAAATTTATATGGCGGATAAAATATTTAAGGACAAATTAGGTATATCACCTAAATATTTACGACCAACCTTTGGAAGTGCTAATGACACTGTATGTAAAGCAGCGGATGCATTGGGGTATACCGTAGTGACTTACAGTAAAAATCCTAAAGATACGGATATGAAAAGCGCTAAAGAGATTGAAGAATATATCAAGAAGAAGATTACTAGGGGAGAAATTATTACTTTAAATGCTAGTACTAATCCTGCTGTAATAGAAGCCATACCTCTAATTGCAAAACATGTAAGATATACAGGATATGATTTTGTAACTATAGATGAACTATATAAAAGTCAATATGAGCGTAAACCATTAGAACAAATTCCTGGGTTTAATGCTGCAAGTGTAAAATTAAATAATGGTGGTATTCAAAAGGAGCTTATTCATAAACTTCCTAAATCAGCAGGAAAAACTGTGGCTTTAACCTTTGATGATTGGGGTAGCGATAGAACTGTCACAGCAGTTTTAGATATTCTAAAAGCTAATGGAATAAAAGCTAGTTTTTTTATTCGTGGTAAGGGGGCTGAGGCTAATCCTAATCTGCTTATGGCAATAGCTCAAGATGGTCATGATATAGCAAATCATACCTACAGTCATACAACCACAGGTGAACAAAGTATTCAGGAATTACAGGAGGATATTGTGAAATGTCATCGGGTATTAACCCATGCAATTCAGCGCCAGCCGGAGATGTTTTTCAGACCGCCCCAGTTTAAAATTGATGAAGAGAGAGCTGCCGCAATTCAAGCTTCCGGTTATAAAAATGTAATTATGTCTGAACTAAGCCCTCACGACTGGAATACTCAAAAAAGTCCTAAGGAAATCTTGGATGATATTTTTAATAGAGTAGAAGATGGTAGTATTATAACCCTGCATATTTTAGATGACTCCAGCGTACTGGAAGTTTTACAGCCTACAATTGATGAACTTAGAAAGAGAGGGTATTCCTTTACAAAAATATCAGATTATATTAAATAGGTAAATTATGAAATAAAACAAAAGAAAGGAGAGTAAATTAAATTGAGAAAAGATAAGAAGGAAATTGTTAAAGAAGTATTTCCTATATCGAAATCTGATAGAAGAATGTTACCTAATGTTCCGGATAGCGAAAAAATTAGAGTAAAGTTAGATAGAAGGGGACTTAGCCAAAACGATGATTCTATTAAAGAGAAGAAAAAGTATATTGAAGATTTTTATAATGTTGGGAAACGTTATGTTACTGATTATAATGTAGAAATTAGACAAGATAAAAAAACAGGAAAAGTATATCAAGAGAAGTACATTGGAAAATCCATTGATACATCTGCCTCTGGCATGCTAGTGGAAATTTCAGATTCTAATAGAGAAATAAACCTAGGAGAAGTTTGTTGGCTAAAATTTCAGATTCTTCCTGGCAGCATGCCTGAAGGATTTGAATCAAGGGTTAAGATTAAAGCAAAGGTTGTAAGGATAGAAGATGCTGCCAGTGATAGAGGGAAATTAGTGGCATTTCAGTACGAAGAAACTTTGTTAGAATATTTCCAAAAACGTAGGTGGAGATATTCTATCAGCTTTTCTAGCTTACTTATTTTTATTACAGTTGCCTTTATCATGCTAATGCGTGCAGAAAATATTATATACTTTAGGTATAATAAGTTTTTGTATTTATATAGCATTATCGCTGCAGTATTCTTACTCTCCCGTTATTTGTTTGGATCACTTTATAGAGATGTTGCTATTAATCCTGACTTTACTCCAGGTGTGTCAATCATAATTCCTTGCTTTAATGAAGAGGAATGGATTAGTAGAACTATTATGAGCTGTATGAATCAAGATTATCCTATTGATAACATTGAAGTAATTGTGGTGGACGATTGTTCCAATGATGACTCCCTTGAAAAGATACGAGAAACTATGGATAAAATGATTAATGAGGGACAACGATTTAAAATTGGTGAACGCTTAAAACTTGTAGTACAGGAAAAGAATGAGGGCAAAAGAGCAGCACTTGTTGCCGGAGCTGAAATAGCTAAGCATGAGTTAGTTGTGTTTGTTGATTCAGATAGTTTTTTAGAACCTACAGCTATTAAAAATCTTGTTCAGCCTTTCCAAGATCCAAAAATGGGTGGAGTTACTGGACGTACTGATGTTGAAAATAAGTATACAAACATAATTACAAAGATGCAGGCAGTTAGATACTATGTAGCTTTTCGTATTATGAAAGCGGCGGAATCTTATTTTGATGCAGTGACCTGCCTTTCAGGACCTATTTCCTGTTATAGAAAGGATTTAGTTTTAAAACATAAAGAGGAATGGCTTAACCAAAAGTTTTTGGGCCACCCAGCAACTTTTGGCGATGATAGAAGTATGACAAATTTTATTCTTAGAACTCATAGGACAAGCTATCAAGATAATGCTATTTGTCATACTATTGTTCCCTCTGATCAAAAGGTATTTTTGAAGCAGCAAATGCGTTGGAAAAGGTCTTGGCTTAGGGAATCTCTCATTGCATCAAAATTTATATGGAGAAAAGAGCCTTTCATGTCCTCACTTTTCTATATGGGTTTGATTGTACCTATCGCAGCACCTATTGTTGTAGTCTATAATCTCATTATTATACCTATTACTCAGAATATTTTTCCAACTACCTTTTTAACAGGGCTTTTGCTAATGGCTTTACTTATGAGTTTTGTAGATCTGTTCTTTAGGAAAAGTTCTATTTGGATTTTTGGTTTTATTTTCTGTTTATATTATGAATTTATTTTATTGTGGCAGATGCCTATAGCGTGGGTGACCTTCTGGAAATCTACATGGGGAACTAGGATGACGCCCGAAGACATTAATGCTATAAATAGAAAGAAAAATAGATGGAGCAAAGAGATAAAAGAAGTGGAGTGAAGGAGGTAGTGAACGGTGGAAAAGAATGAAAAATATATTTTAGATTATAAGAAAAAAGATAGGAAAAAATCCATAAGAACAGTTTTTCAAATATCATTTTTAATAGTGGTTTTTGGAATTTTAATAAATGCATTTTTTAATATAAAGAGCTATGAACCCTTAAATTCTTCACTTTACAATAACAATGAAGGTTTTATTGCTATCTCCTATTTTGGTGTGGATAGAACTCAAAAGCCTACCTTAATAGATAATGATATGCTGTCTAAACATCTTAGTGCCATGAAGGCTTCTGGATTTGAAACCATATCTCAGCAAGATATAATAGAATATTATAAAGAAGGAAAACCTCTTCCTCAAAAGGCAATGTATATTTCTTTTGAGGATGGGCGTAAAGATTCTGCTTTATTTGCACAGCCTATAATGGAAAAACTTAATTATAAGGCTACCATGTTTACATATGCTAATAAATTTGCTATAGGTGATATGAAATTTCTTATGCCAAAAGACTTAAAGAAAATGGAGAAAAGTACTTTTTGGGAATTAGGTTCAAATGGTTATCGATTTGAATACATTAATGTATTTGATAGGTTTAACAATTTTTTAAATATATTAAATCAAGATCAGTTTAATATGGTAGCTAAATATATGGAGGAGGATTATAATCATTATCTTATGGACTTTATTCGAGATAAAAATGGAATTCCAGTGGAAGATCGTACGGAAATGGAAAAACGTATTAAGTGGGATTACGCACAGATGAGGGATATTTATACTAAGGAACTAGGGGGAATCCCAAATGCTTACATGATTATGCACGCCAATGGACTATATGGAGACGCAAGTCCACTAGCCACTAATGTAAATAATGAGGAAATTAAAAAGACCTTTAAACTTCATTTCAATAATGAGGGAAAAAGCTTTAATAGTAAGGAAGATGATATTTATAAATTAACACGTCTACAAGTACAACCTTATTGGTATACTAATCATCTACTTATGAGAGTATGGCAGGAAACAGGTAAGGATGTAGCTTTTGAGCAAGGTGATGTTGAGCGTGCAAAGTTATGGGAAATCGTTGAGGGGCAAGGGGAATTTATAAAAAGTAAAATAATTTTAACATCTCCTCCAGAAAAACCAGCGTTTATGTATCTTAAAGATAAAAAAGAACTTAGGGACCTTAAAATATCCGCAAGTCTTGAGGGAAATGTTGTTGGAGAACAAGCTATTTATCTTCGTTATAATTCAGATAATAGTTCATTTGTACGGGTTTCACTGAAGGATAATGAATTATTTGTACATGAAAAAAAATCAGATAACAATATTACTGAAATTTTTAAATGTAATTTAAAAGATATTGATAAAAAACCTGCACAGTCTATTCCTGAAGTTATGTTAGAAGCTGAGATAAATGAAGGTAATCTTAATATGAAAAGGGCTAGAAATGAAGAAGAAAAGAACAAAATAAAAGAACAAGTTACGAAAAAGAAAGAGCAAACTGCTGAAAGCGTAGAGGATGGTGCAAAGGAATTTGTACCAAATTTAAAAGCTAATCAACTGGGAAAACGTATGGTTGAAATAAGAATAAAAGGCAGTAATCTAGATATTTTAGTTGATGGAAAAGTAGCGGTAAAAGATTTAAAAATTGATGAAAGTATTGCAAGTGGATATTTAGCCCTTGAAGCTTGTACAAGTGAAAGAAACACTAAGGACAGGGTATATGATGGTGTCTTTGATAATATTTTTGTACAAGAGCTTTTAGAAGATCAGAATGAAGAGGGAAAAGTAATTTTTGATAGCCGTTTAAAGGGTTTTGAAAAGATATACACATCAGTAAAAGAGCATTATAATAATATATTAGACTGGTTTATAGAAACCTTTTAGAAAAAGGAGGAAGTTATATGGTTTGGTTCAGGAAGAAATTTATAGGAAGGTATTTTATAATACTTGTTTTGGCTTTAATGATATTGGTATCAATATTTTATGCTTTAACTACTTCTAAACCAAATAAACCAAATAAACCAAAGAGAATGACCAATATAGAGATATCTGCCTGGGTAGCTTATTGGAATGGAGAGCAAGCACTAGAAGAGCTGCCAATATTGATTGATAATATGAGTTCAGTACAGGCATTTGGGGCTATTTTTGATGAGAGTGACAAGATAACTTTCCCATCAAAATATAAAAAAATATTACCTAAAATTAAATCGATATGTAATGAATATAATAAAAAATTATATCTAACCATTGTAAATGATAGAATAAATGAGGATGAAAGTATTACACAAAAGGATAGTAAGATGCTAAAAAGAATTCTACTATCAAAAGAAAAACGTGATGCACATATATCAGAAATTGTAGGCCATGCTAAACAGGGTGGTTACAATGGAGTTGAAATTGATTATGAAAAAATAGATAAGGATACATTGGATAGTTTTTCTATATTCATAAAAGAGCTTTATTCTCAATTAAAGGTGGAAGGTATAGAGCTTAGAATTATTCTTGAGCCTAATATAAAATTAGATAAAATAAATCTTCCAGAAGGTCCAAATTATTTAATCATGGCTTATAATCTCTATGGGAACCATAGTGGTCCTGGTCCTAAAGCAGATATTGAATTTATCAAAAAACTTTCTACAAAGATGGATAACGTACCAGGTAAAAAATGGATGGCTTTTTCTACAGGAGGTTTTGATTGGAAAGAGGGAGGTAACTCTCGCTCACTTACAGAAAAAGAAGCTGTCTTACTAGCTAAAAATAAAAATGCTAAGATAAATCGTGATGAAGCAAGCGGAGCAGTATATTTTCAATACATAGATGAGGATGGTACAAACCATTTTGTATGGTATGCTGATGAGAAAACTTTAGAATTATGGGTGAAAACATCTAAGGAATGTGGGTATGAAAATATTGCGTTCTGGAAGCTTGGAGGCAATGAGGAACAAACACTTAAACATGTGCAAAATTTTTAGCAAAAAACTTTGTATAAATACAAAAAAACTTATTGATATTTATACACCGTTATGATATATTCTTTTCAGTTATAATTGAGTGGTATTTTTGCGGGATTATAACTCCTATTTAATAAAACTTCTTAATAGGCCCCATGTAGCCCATGGGACTAATAGGAGGTTTTTCTTTTTTGAGAACGATAATTATATAATAAAAGGAGTTGTTGCGGAGTGGCTGCAGATGCTTTTCTTCAGTTGGAAAACATAGTAAAAACTTTCGATGATGGAGAAACATTAGTAAAAAACCTTAATCTTCACATTAGAAAGGGAGAATTCTTAACTTTGCTAGGACCTAGTGGTTGTGGAAAGACAACTACGTTAAGGATGATAGCTGGTTTTGAAATGCCTTCAAGTGGCAAGATAATTATTGATGGGGAAGATGTTACAGATAAGTCCCCAAATGAAAGATGCGTTAATACTGTGTTTCAGAATTATGCTCTTTTCCCACATATGAATATTGCTGATAATATTGCTTTTGGTTTAAAAATGAAAAAGGTACCAAAGAAACAAATTGAGGCAAAGGTACAGGAAATGCTTAAAATAGTTAAACTAGAAGGGTATGAAAGTAGAATGCCATCTCAATTAAGTGGTGGGCAAATGCAGCGCGTAGCCATAGCTAGAGCTATAATAAACAACCCTAAGGTTCTTCTTTTAGATGAACCATTAAGTGCTCTTGACTTAAAACTTCGCAAACAAATGCAATTAGAACTTAAACACCTTCAAAGAGAACTAGGAATAACCTTTATATTTGTAACTCACGATCAAGAAGAAGCATTAACCATGTCGGACAGAATTGTGGTTATGAATAAAGGAGATATAGAACAATTAGGAACCCCTGAGGAACTCTATGAGAGACCTAAAACTAAATTTGTAGCAGACTTCTTAGGTGAAACTAATATATTGGAAGGTGAAACTATAAAGGTAAAGGAAACAGAAGTACTTTTAAATCTTGAAGAAGAAAAAGATATAATAAGAATTCCTAATTTGAATTATCATATTGGGGATAAATTTATTGTCTCTGTAAGACCTGAAAGAATTAGGATCAAAGATGAGGTGGAAGAAGGAGACGTATGGCTTCAATGTAAATTTAAAGAGAGAATTTACATTGGTTCAAATATAAAGACTGTTATGGTCCTTAAGAATGGGAAAGAAATAATAGTCAACGAACCTATAGGGCAGAACTTTAAGTTTGATGATGAATCAGCTGAGGTTTTTGTAACTTGGAATCCAAACCATACAGTGGTTATAAAAGCATAAGGGGGTAGAGAGGTGAAAGAGAAACTGTCTAATATTGGTACTAATAAGTTAAACCAAAAAAGAGGATTAGGTAGAGATATAAAAAAGAGACTATCTAATATATTGGGACCCTGCGTCACGGTGTTACCAATAGCTCTTTGGATGATTGGCTTTTTTATAGTACCCATCATTTTGATAGTATTGGTTAGTTTTTGTACAAGAGGAGAAGTAGGAGATATAGTTTATAATTTTACATTATCAAACTACGCTAGACTACTAAACCCTTTATATATAAATATATTTATTAAATCTATATTAATTGCAGTGGCCACAACGGTGCTGTGTTTAATATTTGGATATCCCTTTGCTTTTATCATAGCAAAATCAAATAAAAAGATAAAACCTATACTGTTACTTTTGATTATATTACCTTTTTGGACGAACTCTTTAGTTCGAACCTACGCCATGATAATATTGCTTAGAACAGAAGGTATAATCAATACATTGCTTTTAAACTTAGGGCTAATAGAAGCGCCTTTACAAATGATGTATAATAATGCAGCGGTAATGATAGGAATGTTATATATGATGTTTCCATTTATGGTGCTTCCTCTATATGCTTCTATTGAAAAATTGGATTTAAGATTACTGGAAGCCGCTGATGATTTAGGAGCTACTACTATTAATAAGTTTTTACAGGTTACTTTGCCCCTTACTAAGGGAGGTATAATTTCAGGTTGCCTATTGGTATTTGTCCCAAGCCTAGGACTGTTCTTTATAACAGATTTAATGGGGGGAAGCAAAGTAGTACTTATGAGTAACCTTATAAAAAATCAATTTTTAACTGCAAGAGACTGGCCTTTTGGATCCGCTATATCTGTTGTTTTAATGATAGTTATGATGATATTCATTGGCTATTATGCTAAAAATGGTGGAACAAAGAATGGTGGGGGGGTGCTATAAGAAATGAAGAAAAATAAAGGAAGTATTTTAAAATCTCTTTATATGTTTTTAATATTCATGTTTTTATATATACCTATAATGGTTCTTATAGCTTTCTCATTCAATGAATCTAAGCTTAATGTAGTTTGGACAGGTTTTACTTTTAAGTGGTATGCTAGTTTAATTCATAATAAAGGAATAATGGAGGCTCTTAAAAATTCATTTCAGGTTGCTATTGTTAGTACAGTAATATCTGTTATTTTAGGAACATTAGCCTCTGTTGGATTGTATAGATATAAATTTAAAGGTAAGAGCATATTAGATTCCATTTTAAATATACCTTTAGTTATACCGGAAATAGTTATGGGTATATCGCTACTAGCCTTTTTTGCAATAATAGGTCTTCCTCTAGGAAGAACTTCACTGATTATTTCTCACGTTACTTTCAGTGTAGCTTACGTAATAGCAGTAGTTAAGACAAGATTAGATGGATTTGATAGATCACTAGAAGAGGCGGCTATGGATTTGGGAGCTTCCTCATTAAATACATTTTTACATGTAACTTTACCTATAATAATGCCTGGAGTAATTGCTGGTGGACTTTTAGCATTTACTCTCTCTTTAGACGATGTAATCATCAGCTTTTTCGTAGGAGGACCAGGAAGTGTAACTTTACCATTAAAGGTTTTCTCTATGGTAAAATTCGGAGTTACTCCTGAGATAAATGCACTTTCAACGCTAATAATGCTATTTACAGTATTAATGATAGTTGGTGCACTTCTAATGAAAAATATCAATATAAATATGAAAAAAGGAACTGCTTTGTTTACAGCAATTTGTTTGGCTGTAGGTGGTTTTGGATATGGAGCATATGCAATTGGAAAAAATAATAATGAACCTCAACAAGTTTTAAATGTATTTAACTGGTCAGAGTATTTACCACAATCGGTAATAGATAAATTTGAGGAAAAATATAATGTAAAAGTTAATTACAGCACCTTCTCCTCTAACGAAGAAATGCTTGCTAAATTGATGGCAGGGGGAGGACAGTATGATGTGGTAGTAGCCAGTGATTTTATGGTAGAAATATTAAAAAAGCAAAATTTAATACAGGAAATAAATAAAGATAATCTTCCTAATATAAGCAATATAGGAGAGCAATTTATGAATCTTCCTTTTGATGAAGGAAATAAGTATAGCGTTCCTTATATGTGGCTTGCAGGGGTTATAGCTTATGATAGTTCTAAAGTACCAGAAGGAACTATAAAGGGATATAAAGATCTTTGGAAACCAGAGCTTAAAAAGTCTTTGACACTTTTAGATGATCAAAGAGTTATTATAGGAATTACCCTTAAAAAGCTAGGATACTCACTTAATGAAACTAGCCCAGAAGCATTAGCAAAGGTTAAGGTGGAACTTAAGAAACTCCAAGAGAATGTAAAATCCTATGATAGCGATAGCCCTAAGACAAGTCTTATAAACAAGGAGTCTAAAGCAATATTTGCTTGGGGCGCAGAGGGAAGCCTTGCTAGAAGGGAAAATCCTAATGTAAAATATGTAATTCCAGAAGAAGGCTTATTCCTTCAACAAGACAATTTTGTTATTCCAAAGGGTGCACAAAATGTAAAATCTGCAGAAGATTTTATGAATTTCATAATGGAGCCAGAAATAAGTGCGGAAATATCTAGTTATTTCCCATATGGAAATCCTAATGTAGCTGCATACCCATATATAGATAAAGAAGTTATGGAAGATATGGCTGTATACCCTCCAGAAAGTGCAATGAAAAATGGAGAGTACTTAAAAGATATAGGTGACACCATTAAGACTTTAGATCAGATATGGTCTGAGGTTAAGCAGTAATTTCCACTATATCTATTATCTATAGATTTACTCATCTAAAAATCTACTAAAACTATTTATAAAATACAAAAGAGCTAAGAATGTAGTGAAAAAGCCACTGTTTATTGGAGCGGCTTTACTATGTGCTTAGCTTTCTATTTTAAAAACTAACAGTTGATAAACCAATTCAGGGGTGCAACAAATAAAAAAATGCTATGCAATGCTTTTTATGCTGTCTCGCTTCAATAAGAATTTCTAAAATAAATCAAGAATTTCTAGATTTTGCTCAAATGCATATGGCGCATCACATAGCATTTTTAAGTTTTGTACAATAAAATTATGAAGATAAATATTCGAGAAATTAATCTGTCACAATATAAATTTAAAAATACATTTGTGAAACATAAAGGAGCTAAGTATATAATGGTAGGAGCGACTTTTTTGAAGCAACGTCATTATGTACTTAGTTCATCTTTTTGATACTTAATTATTTTTGTGGAAATCTATACTTGGAATTGACAAACATATAATAATATTACTTCATATTGTCCTTAACAATTGATTATGATAAACTATCTACATACAATTCAATATAGTTGCACGTGGGCAACTGGTATCGCTATCCCTTTTAGAAGGGGGGGATACATATGTACGATTTAGTTATGGCTATATTTGCTGCACTATCATTTTTAGTGCTTTTAATAAACCTAATGATTGTACTAATAAAAGAAATAAAAAAGTAGCCCACCGCTGCAATTGGTAAAGCTACTTTTTAATACATTAAATTTAGTTATGCCAGTTGCCTAAGCAACTAGAATTGTATACTGCAGGGTGCTACCAACACCCTGTTTTTATTATATCTATTTCTTAATCTAATTATACCTATTAGTCATTAAATTTGTCAACAGTACTCTCACTATTACTCTATACAGGTATATCTAAGATTAAAATAGCTCGCCGCAAACGAAGAAATTCCTCTGTAGGAATTTTAACTACATCTAAAAATCTGCTAAAACTATTTATAAAATTCAAAAGAGCTAAGTATGTAGTGAAAAAGCGACTTTTTATTGGAGCGGCTTCACTATGTGCTTAGCTCTCAGTTTGAGAAACTAAATTATTTTTGGAGAAATATATCTTTGAGAAAACAATTTATCATAATATATATTTGAGAATGCATCTGTAAAACATATATTTTTGTAGAAACTTATAATTGAAAAACAATTTTATTTATATGGCTAGATATTTAGTTTTTTAGATTTTTAGATAATGAAGAGATCCCCTTAAAAAAATGTTATGTCATCAACACTATTCTTTAACAAAGCATTAATTTTTAATTCAAGTTTTTCATAATATTATATATAGATACTAAGATTATTAAAGTAGAGAAAATTATATTTCGTATAATTATCTTATTTTCACTTACAATCCTAGAGCCTTTAAATTTGAAGTAGATTAAGATTAGAAGCAGCAAGGCTATTGCACTTAAAATAAAAATAGGTATATTTAAAAGTAAATTAATTAGTTTATATGAGTCAAATAGAACATCAAGTAAAAAAAGTGCGCAAAGAATATATATATGTTCTATAATGTCCTTTTTCATCACAAATGTCTCTTTGTAGGTTGTGTAAGATTTTATCAACCATAAAACTCCTCCAAAAATATAAAAAATCAAGGTGTATTTTTAAGAAGATTGCTCATCTTTTTTCCATATCGAGTAAGTATAAATTAACTGTATAACAAACACAACAATACCAAATGTTGTTAGTATAGTATTCATTATACTATTGCTATTTATAAACCATATAAATGCTAATAGAGCAGTGCAAAAAGGTATCATCCTCTCCTTTATTATAATCTACCTAATACTACTATTAAGTATTTTATTACAATTATATACCAATATATCCATTTTATGAAGAGTAAGTTCTATTTCTTATTTCGTAATATAACTCAAAATTGACGTAAATTCAGTTTTACACCGCTTAATAAAAAACCATGCGTTAGCTACAAATAATATCAACTACATCTATTATCTATTAATCTATCATCTAAAAATCTACTAAAACTATTTGTAAAACATAAAAGAGCTAAGTATGCAGTGAAATAGCGACTTTTCTCGGAGCGTCTTCACTATGTGCTTAGCTCTCTATTTTGGAAACCAAATTATATTTGTAGAAATCTATATTTGAGAAAACAATTTACCTCAATATATATTTTAAAATATACCTGTAGAACATAAAGGAACTAAGTATATAATGGGAGGAACGCCTTTTTTGAAGTGACGTCATTATGTACTTAGTTCTTCTTTTGGATACCTAATTGATTTTGTAGAAATTTATAATTGTGAAACTAATTTATCACAATATATATTTATACAACCGTAGCTATCAATTAGCTAATATTATTGGTGTAAAAAGGAATTATTTAAAGAGAAATTGAATACTAAAATAGTAAATAGATACGGAAGGGGAATGGTTATATGTTTTTATCAGAGTATAAATTTATTGATACACCTTCTTTATTAATTGACTATGATGTTATGTTGGATAATGTTCGCTTTATGCAAAATAAGGCCGATGAATACGGAGTGAAATTGAGGCCTCATACTAAAACTCATAGGATGCCTGAGTTAGCAAATATTCAAGTACAAGAAGGAGCTTTTGGAATTACTGTAGCTAAGGTTGGGGAAGCTGAGGTAATGGCGGAGAATGGCATAATGGATATTTTTATTGCAAATGAAATAATAGGAATATCCAAACTAGAAAGAATTAGAGAACTAAATAGAAAAATTAAAATAAGATTGGGTGTTGACAGTGAATATGGTGTAGATCAGCTAGAAGAAGTATTTAAAAATGAAGAAAAAACAATAGAAGTATTAATTGAAATAGAAGTGGGAGAAGAAAGATCTGGGGTAATAACAGATGAACAACTAATAAATTTAGTAAACCATATAAAAAATAAGAACAAAGTCCATCTTAAAGGAGTATTCTCTCACGAGGGACACTCATATAATGTGGATAATGTTGATGAATGTAAAAAGGTTGCATTGGAAGCGCAGAAGAGAACTTTAGATGCAGCTAAAATAGTTAGAAACTTAGGCGTGGAAATAGACACAATAAGTATAGGTGCTACTCCTTCATTGATGCATGCACATATATTAGAAGGAATTACAGAAATTAGACCGGGAACATATATATTGATGGATGTTGGACAAAGTAATGCAATTAAAGACTTTAGTAGATGCGCGGCAACGATTTTAACAACAGTAATAAGTACACCAACAGAAACAAGGGTAGTATTAGATGCAGGAGCGAAAGCATTAACTGCTCAAAAAAGAGTAAAAGGTATATGTTCAACACCAGGAAATGGGGCAATTAAAGGAATGGAAAACTTACACTTAAGTGGAGTTTTTGATGAACATGGACTAATAAATGATGAGGACTTTAGAAAGGAAATAAAAATAGGAGATAAAATTGAAATAATTCCTAACCATATATGCCCTACCTGCAATCTATATGAGAAAGCCTATCTAGTTTCAAAAGGAAAAGTTATTAAAGAGATTCCTATATTATGTAGAGGCAAATCTTATTAAATAGGCCTTCAAAGCAAAAGATTGAAAAGTGATATTACAAAATATACACATGTGATGAGATCCATTTAGACAAAAAGAAGGAGGAAAATTACTTGCTTAAATTTGGTGTCCAATTATTATTTGTTACTTTCACACAGATGATAATTGTTATTATATCTAAACAATTTTTTTCAAGGCTAGGAGGTTATAATGAGCCGCTTATTTATCTAATAATATTTATTGAACTAGTAATATCTATTTATTTCATCCATATAGGATATATAAAAGAAGAAAGAAAATAGTGTGTGTAATTTTAAGTTTATATAGATTTGAATAAAGAATTATCCTTGTAAGAAATTATAATTTTAAAACTAATCTGTCATGATTTAACTCTTAAAATACATTTGTAAAACATAAAAGAGCTAAGTATGTAGTGAAATAGCGACTTTTTATTGGAGCAGCTTCACTATATGCTTAGCTCTCAGTTTGAGAAACTAAATTATTTTTGGAGAAATATATCTTTGAGAAAACAATTTACCACAATATATCTTTGAAAATACACCTGTAAAACATAAAGGAACTAAGTATATAATTGGAGGAGCGCCTTTTTTTGAAGCGACGTCATTATGTACTTAGTTCTTATTTTGTATACCCAATTACTTTTCTAAAACTTACAATTGATAAGCTAGTTCAAAGGTGTGACAAATAAGAAATTACTCTTCATAAATACATCTAAAATATTTAAACTCACGAGGCAGGCTAGAATCTAGCCCTGTTGAAAAGGAGCGGTTTCCTATATAATCTTCCATTTGGAGTAAGTTCTCATTATCATAAATATCTTTGAATAACTTAGTGCAGATGTTTAGAGAATCTCTAACAGCCTTATCGAACATATCTATAAAAGATGATTTATATACTAAAGAATTATCACAGGGGTTGCACCAAGTATTTTCTTTAAGATTTAAATAATCAAGATTGTCATCTACTTTAAGTGGATAAATCATATTACTAATGAAAGGGATTTTTTTAAATAGTCTTTTCTTTATACCAAAAGAGTCCCTTAACATCCTCTGAACTAGTACCATGTCTTTAGTAGATTTTGCTATCTGTTTTTCAGTAGTTTCTATACTGAAAATATTTTTAAGTATATGTTGATACATTTTTCCTATAGCATAACCCTCATGATCTTTTACCGATATAAGAGAATGAGGATTTATTTGAGATGGTCTTTTATGCCATAGTCTATCTAACATAATAAAATCAAGGGTAGTTTCAAAGTCTCTGTGATAGCACTTGTATTTTAGGCTATAAGGCTCATTTGGACGTATAAACCCTGTTCTATAAAATATATAAGGGTGAGTATTAGAATCAAGGGAATAGTGGCATGCGTATCCACATATATAGGCTGTAATTAATTCTTTTAGATCTCCCTTCGCATCTATAAGATACTCCATAGCGTTTTGAAAAAACAGTGTGGTGTTATTTTCATGAATAGCACTACCGATTTTCCTTAAGCCTTTATTACTAGTCCATGGATAAGGTATATAATAGAAAAATATATCTGGGCCTTGAGTTCCTATATTAAATACCTGTCTGTGTTTTAGAATTATATCCTTTAATTTAGGATTATCTAAAATTTTAATCATCTCATCTCCGCAAAGATAGTGTGCTAAAAGTCCAGGCATAAAATCACTTCCTCTCTAAAACAATTATAATATTTTGAAATACAATATTTAATATATAATATACAACATTCATAGAAATATTAAACGCGATTATATTTTGAAAAAAAGATGTAGTCGTTTTTTATTTTTAAAAATAAAGAGAGTATTAAGAAAAAGATTGAGTACTTTGAAAGATAATAAAAAGATGCAGCATTAAAGATTATTTTTTACTTTATTTAATTTAAATCCTTTTTGAAAATTTTACCGTTATATTAAGTGTAGAACGTTCTAAAACACAATTTTTATGCTAGGAGGTGCAATGTTGGAGGATAAAATACTTATTAAAAAAATACAACAAGGCGAAACGGAGCTGATTGAATTACTTATTGAGAAATACTATAGTAATATTTACGCATTTTGTTATCGCAAAATTAGCAATTCCAACATTGCTTACGATCTAACACAAGAAGTATTCCTACGTCTTGTTCAGTATATTAATACATATGTTGATAAAAATAATTTCAAAAGCTATCTGTTTAAAATTGCAGTAAATATCTGCAATGATTATTATCGAAAAAACAAGGTTCATATGGAAGATATAGATGCAATAAATTATATTGCTTAAACCAACGACAAAATAGGAGATTTAGAGACTGCAGATGTAGTGCGTCAAGCACTTAATACTTTGCCGGATATACAAAAGGACGTTATAATTTTGCGCTACTATCATGACATGAAAATAAGAGAAATTGCAAAGATAGTTGGTACAAGCCTTCCTACAGCAAAATCAAGACTAAAACAAGGGTTAGATAAATTAAAAAAGCAACTCAGAGAGGAGGATCTATTTTGAAGAACAAAAAGATAGAGAAGTTATTAAACAGTTATCAGCCCCCGGATGTTTCTAATGAACAGATGAAAAATACAATTTTCCTTGCAAAACAAGAGCTAAATAAAAAACAATCTTTTTTAAAAGCCTCTTTCATTGAAGTTTTAAGAGAACAGATAAAGTATATTTCTCCTGTCATTTGGATTGCACAGCTTATAGTACTTTGCCTTACTTCAATTCTCTTATGGTATTTTGGAAATGATGTAAAAGAAACAATTTCTGTTTTCTCTATTCTTTCTATATCAGCCCCAATTGTTGCTTTAATAGGGATTCCGGAAATTGCAAAAAGCTTTACCTGTAATATGTGGGAGATAGAGCAGTATTGCAGATATAATCTACAAAAAATAATGGCTATTAGAATGGTTATTATTGGTGCGACAGATTTGATTAGTATGAGCATTTTGTTTTCTATTTCAGCATTTTATTATGATGGTAATATATTAAGTCTTATTTTGTATGTGCTGGTGCCCTTTAATATTTCAAGTATTATTTATCTTTTTATATTTAACTGGGTAAAAGGCAAGACAGCAAACTATACTGTTATGGCCATTGGATTATTTCTGGCAGTAGGTTTTTCACAACTGTCAAAATATCCTAAACTTTATCAATCAACCTCAATATGGATATGGGGTGTATTATTTGTTATTACATCATTATTACTTATTTGGAAGATAGCTGAAACACTGAATAGTATGAAAAATAAGGAGGAATTGTTATGGAACTTACAATAGATAGGCTCACAAAACAGTATGGCAGTAAAATAGCTGTTGATAGATTTACAACCACCTTTACCCCAGGAGTCTATGGATTGCTTGGGGCCAATGGATCAGGGAAAACAACTTTAATGAGATTAATTTGCGATATTCTTGATCCAACCTCTGGTGAGATAAGACTAAATAATAAGGATATTAAAAAGATGGATGAGGATTATCGAAGTTTATTAGGCTATTTACCTCAAAATTTTGGATATTATCCCGAATTTACGGCTTATGATTTTCTTATGTATATTTCTTCTCTGAAAGGACTTCCACATGGTGCAGCAAAACGAAAAACCTTTGAGCTTTTAGACGTGGTGGGATTAAAAGAAGAAAAAAAGAGTAAGATAAAAACTTTTTCTGGAGGAATGCGTCAAAGGCTTGGTATTGCACAGGCTATGCTTAATGACCCACAGCTACTTATACTGGATGAGCCAACAGCAGGGCTTGATCCAAAGGAGCGAGTACGTTTTCGCAATCTAATCAGCTCATTTTCTAAGGATAAAATTGTTATACTCTCCACTCATATTGTATCTGATATAGAGTATATAGCCGATACAATATTAATGATGAGGAGAGGAAAATTAATTCACAAAGGTAGTCTACATACCATTACATCTGCTATCAAAGGATGCGTATGGGAGTGTAAGGTTTCAAAGGAGGAAGCTGATCGTCTTAATGCCATCCATTGTATCAGTAATTTAAAGCATATAGGTGACAATATCAGTCTAAGGATTGTATCTGAAGATAAACCATGTGGAAATTCAATAAACGTAGAGCCCAATATTGAGGACTTATATCTCTATTGCTTTAAGGGGGAGAGTGCATAATGAAAAATCTTATTAAGTTTGAACTTAAAAAAATATTTCAAAAGCGCTTAACAATTATAGTACTTCTGGGAGCGTTAATTATTAATTTATTTAACTTCCTTGTAAATGGTGTATTACAGCAAATGGCTATTTCACCAGATGTGGAAGAAAAAAATGGATTACAAGCCATTGCGCAGAGACGGGAACAAGAACAGGATCTTTCAGGATATCTTACTGAAGAAAAATTAATGGAAATTGTATCTCATGTAAATCAAATACAAAATAATCCTGAAAACGTTCAGGAAGATGATATTGCAACTTTACGTAAGAAGGAGAGAATGCGTCAGCAAGGACACTCAGAGGAAGAGATTGCAAATATAGAGCCTGTTAGCAGCATTAAAACAGATATTTATTGGAAAGAAATTCATCCATATGAACCTATTCTAAACTTTATAAAACCTGGTTATATTCCAGGTGTTGTTAATGAATTTACAGAGGATGATATCATAGGTATCTATGACAGAAAGACATATCAAAATATTAAATATGCCCAAATACCATCAAATCTATCAATGGCACAGTTTGAAAAATTGCAATCCATGTATTCCGAAATCCAAACACCTTTTTATTATAATTATTATGATGGATGGCGTGAGCTTAATAATGATTTTTCAAGTTTCTTTGTTTGGGGGCTGGGCATAGTCCTTATAATATGTTTAGCACCTGTCTTTTCTGAGGAATACAGTTATGGAACCGATGCTATTATTTTGACAACAAGGTATGGGAAGAGCAAACTAACAACAGCAAAAATAATAAGTTCATTTTTGTTTGTTATTGGAACTTTTGTGGCTTTTGCTATTTTAAATTTTGCTCTATATGGAATAACCTATGGCTTTGTGGGAGGAGAATGCCCAATTCAACTTTCTGTTTCAAATAATACATCACCATATAATATTAATTTTGCTCAAATGTTTTTGTTGGTATTAGGTTTAGGTATAGTTGGTCTGCTTTTCCAAGGGGCAATTACCTTATATATATCATCAAAAATGAAAAGCCCATTTTTATCTATTATTCTTACTGGTTTACTTTTTTTTCTACCTACAATTAATCTTCCAGAAAAACTCATTACTATAGAGCTCTATCCTCTTCAAAAGATGTTATACTTGTTTCCTGTAAATATCATGAATGTACCAGCTACAGTTTCTGAGGGTGTATTATACAGTTTCTTTGGCAAAATTTTGACACAACCTGTAACAATGGTGATAACTGCTATATTATTATCCATGTTATTTATAGTACTTTCATGCAGGACATTTCGAGGTCATAAAGTATAAATGTAGCAATATACTAATACACTTTTACATAGTTGAAAAAATAAGGAATTCTTTTAGAACAATAATAATATGTATAAATATGAAATTAAATAAGAGCGTGATATCCCTTTTACATGAGGGGAGAATCATGCTTTTTCCTGTTTATTTATGCGTAGAAACTTAAGGGAAATAATGTAAATTTTTTCAAAAACGTAATTTAAAATTAATATATTGACATTGGATTGGTAATATGATAAAACTACATTGTTATACATGAATATTTCCAAGTCGAAATATGTTTATTCTAAACATATTTGTATAATAAAATATGGTATTGGGGGCAGATAAATGCATGAGAAAATTATCAGATTATCACAAATATCGAAAGATTATGATGGACAAACAGTTCTAGACAATATAGACCTTTATATTTGTCGAAATGAGTTTTTAACCCTCTTGGGTCCTAGTGGATGTGGTAAGACCACAACACTTAGAATTATTGGTGGATTTGAAAGTCCTACTAGTGGTGAAGTTCTTTTTGAGGGAGAAAATATCACAAACCTTCCTCCATATAAAAGAAAAGTAAATACCGTATTTCAAAAATATGCACTTTTTACTCATATGAATGTATATGAAAATATTGCATTCGGTCTTAAAATTAAGAAACTCAGCAAAGCGGAAATAGACAAAAAAGTTAAGAAAATGTTGGAGTTGGTTAACCTAGCTGGATTTGAGAGAAGATCCATAGATTCCTTAAGTGGAGGTCAACAACAACGTATTGCTATTGCAAGAGCACTGGTAAACGAACCACAGGTCTTGCTTCTTGATGAGCCTTTAGGTGCCCTCGACTTAAAGCTTAGAAAAGATATGCAATTGGAACTAAAAAATATCCAGCAAAGGCTTGGAATAACATTTGTATTTGTAACTCATGACCAAGAAGAAGCTCTTACCATGTCAGATACAATAGTAGTAATGAATGAAGGAAAAATTCAGCAAATTGGAACTCCAGTAGACATATATAATGAACCTAAAAATGCTTTTGTGGCAGATTTTATAGGTGAAAGTAATATAGTAGATGGAGTAATGGTTAAAGATTGCTTTGTGGAATTTGCAGGTCATGGATTTGTTTGTGTAGATAAAGGTTTTGAACCTAATGAGAATATAGATGTGGTCATAAGACCTGAAGATATAAAGCTAGTAGATGTAAGTGAAGGAATGATTGAAGGGGAAGTACAATCAGTTATATTTAAGGGTGTTCATTATGAAATGGCTGTTATGGCTAAAGGAATTAAATGGTTAGTTCATAGTACCACAATGGAACCAGTAAATGCCAAGGTGGGAATGAAGATAATTCCTTCAGATATTCACATAATGAAAAAGGTGAGTATATAGATGAAAAGGAAATGGATGGCATACCCTTATGTATTGTGGATGATAATCTTTACTATTATACCCCTTGCTTTAGTTCTATGCTACAGTGTAGTAGCAGTAGATGCTAACGGAATTCACTTTACACTTGAACATATAAAAAGAGTATTCGAACCTATATATATAATGGTCTTTAAGAGATCTTTATCCCTTGCAGCTATTAGTACTGGTATATGTCTAATACTGGGATATCCTATGGCGATGATACTAGCAAGTAAAAATTTAACAAAAAAAAGTACTTTAGTTGTTCTCTTTGTTATACCAATGTGGATGAACTTTCTTGCTAGAACATATGCTTGGATGACTCTGCTAGAGAAAAATGGCATAGTAGCTTCTATTTTTAATTTCTTTGGCTTAAACGCTCCAAACCTTCTATATACAGAGAAAGCTGTTGTATTAGGTATGGTGTATAATTTTTTACCTTTTATGGTATTACCAATTTATTCTGTTTTAGTTAAGATGGATAAAGCTGTACTTGACGCAGCAGAAGATTTAGGTGCTCCACCATTTACGGTTTTCAAGAGAATAATATTTCCATTGAGTCTTCCAGGAGTTTTATCAGGAGTTATAATGGTATTTATGCCTGCATTAACTACCTTTGTAATATCTAGATTACTTGGTGGAGGTCAATTTACTCTCATTGGAAACTTAATCCAAGAACAATTCCTAACTACAAGGAATTGGGGATTTGGATCTGCCCTTTCTATTGTGTTAATGCTCATTATGGTAGTTGGTATGGGTATTAACTTGAAATATGAAAAAGAAAATGAAGGGGGAGGTTTGTGGTGAAGTCAGCTTTAAAAAAAATATATACAGCTATGATATTTATATTTTTATATGCTCCAATAGTAGTGCTTATAGTTTTTTCTTTTAATAGCTCTAAATCAAGAGCGAATTGGACGGGCTTTACCTTTGATTGGTATATACAATTGTTTAAGGATCAGCAAATTATGACTTCCCTTTATAATACAATTATGATAGCCCTTATTGCATCAGTTTGTGCAACGATTATAGGAACTCTTGCAGCAATTGGTATGCAAGATATGAAGAAATTTACTAAAGCAATGGTAATGAATATAACATATTTGCCTGTGTTAAATCCTGATATTGTTACAGGTATATCCCTAATGCTTCTTTTTATATTTGCTAATAAGCAATTAGGATTCTTTACCATGTTACTTGCGCATATAACTATAAATATACCTTATGTAATACTTTCTGTATTACCTAAATTGAAGCAATTGGATGTAAGAGTATATGACGCGGCATTAGATCTAGGAGCAACTCCTATGTATGCCTTCAGAAAGGTTATAATACCTCAAATTGCTCCTGGAATATTTACTGGATTCTTATTAGCATTTACTATGTCTATAGATGATTTTGTAATAAGTTTCTTTACTACTGGCTCAGGAGTTTCAAGTTTATCTATAACCATATGGTCTATGGCAAGAAGAGGAGTTAATCCTAAAATTAACGCACTTTTAAGCATAATGTTTGCCAGCGTTATATTATTATTATTGATAGTTAACAATAGAATGTCTGGAGATGGAGGGAGAAAGGGGAAAATAAAATGAAAAGAGTTTTAAAAAATCTAGTATTATTATCATTATCACTAGTTATAATTTTAAGTCTTACGGCTTGCGGAAAAAGTGATAAGGAAGTTTTAAAAGTCTACAACTGGGGAGATTATATCGATAAGTCAGTTATAGAAAGCTTTGAAAAAGAAAACAATGTAAAAGTTATATATGAAGAATTTGCTACAAATGAAGAAATGTATGCAAAGATAAAAGCTGGATCAGATGACTACGATGTTTTAATTCCTTCAGATTATATGATAAAGAAAATGATAGATGAAGATATGCTTCATAAAATAGATATGAATAATGTATCAAACTATGGACTAATTCAAGACAGATTTAAGAATTTAGCTTTCGATCCTAAAAATGAATATTCAGTACCATATATGTGGGGAACAGTAGGAATTATATATAATAAAACTATGGTTAAAGAACCTGTAGATAGTTGGAAAGTTCTATGGGATGAAAAATATAGCAAGAAAATATTTATGCTTGATAGTATTCGTGACTCCATAGGAATTACACAAAAAATGTTAGGCTACTCATTAAACAGTAAGGATCAAAACGAATTGCAAAATGTAAAGAAAGCCTTAATAGAACAGTTGCCATTGGTGCTTGCTTATGTAGGAGACGAAGTTAAGGATAAAATGATAGGTGGAGAAGCGGCGCTAGCTGTTGTTTGGTCAGGTGATGCTATGTACATGAAAAGAGAAAATCCTGACTTAGAATATGTAATTCCAAAGGAAGGTACAAACATTTGGTATGATTCCATGGTTATACCAAAAGGAAGCAATAATAAAGAGTTAGCAGAAAAGTTTATAAATTACATGTGTAAAACAGATGTAGCTCTTAAAAATGTAGAATTTATAGGATATTCATCACCACAGGATGAAGTAATAAAACAACTTCCAAAGGAGTTAACTTCAGATAAGGCTGCTTATCCAAATATAGAAGATCTTGAAAATAGTGAAGTGTTTGAAGATTTATCCTCATCATTAGAATTGTATGATAGAATTTGGACTGAAGTAAAATCAAAATACTAAAAATATATTTGTAAGACATAAAAGAGCTAAGTATGTAGTGAAGTATCCACTTTTTTAAGCGGTTTTACTATGTACTTAGTTTTCTATTTAATATAACAAATTATATCTATAGAAACTTAAAAACTGTGAAAATAGTTTAGGTTATATTAAAATTTGAAAAATATTTGTATTAAATTATAATTTTTAATCCATGACAATTTTTCTATAGTATAATTCTATATATAGGTAAGTTTAGCGATAAACTACAGGAGATATTATAAGGAGGATGTGGCGAAATGATAAATAAAGAAAGATTGATAAACAATTTTTTAGAATACGTTCAAATTGACAGTGAAACTTTAGATGAAGGAAAGATGATGAAAAGGCTTATTCAAGATATGGAAAGCTTAGGCATGAAGGTATGGACAGACAATGCTGGAGAAAAAATAGGTTCCAACGGAAATAACCTGTACGGATATTTAGACGGGGAACTAAATTTAGAGCCATTATTATTTTCAGCTCATATGGATACTGTAAAACCTGGAATAAACGTAAAACCAATAATCAAAGAGGGTACTATATATAGCAGTGGAGATACAATACTTGGTGGAGATGATAAATCAGGAATAGCTGGAATAATTGAAGCTATTAGAGTAATAAAAGAAGAAAACCTTCCTCATGGCCCTATTGAAGTAGTATTTACTATATGCGAAGAAGGCGGTTTAAAGGGCTCTAAGAACATACAGTATGATACTTTAAAATCTAAAAAAGCTTATGTATTAGACAGTGGTGATGATGTAGGAAAGGTAATAATAAAAGCGCCAGCACAGGACAAAATTATGGCGAAGATAAAAGGAAAGGCTGCTCACGCAGGGGTGGCACCAGAAGAAGGAATTAGTGCTATTCAAGTGGCAGCAGAAGCTATTGTAAACATGAAATTACTTAGAATAGATGAAGAGACTACTGCAAATTTAGGAACTATAAGCGGTGGAAAAGCCACAAACGTAGTATGTCCAGAAGTAGAAATCCTAGGAGAAGCTAGAAGTTTAGACAATGATAAATTGAAAGCTCAAACAACTCACATGGTAGAATGTTTAAATAAAGCTGTAGAAAAGTTCGGAGCATCAATAGAACTTGAGGTAATTCATAGCTATGATGCATTTAACATAGATGAGAATGATGAAGTACTTTCCATTATAAGAGAAGCTTGTCAGAGAGCAGGCGTAACTTTTAGCACAGGTTCCAGTGGTGGTGGAAGTGATGCAAGTATACTAAATGGCAATGGAATCAAAGCGGTTACCTTAGCCACAGGAATGTCTAAAGTTCATACTGTGGACGAGTTTATTACTGTAGAAAACTTAGTTAACACGGCAAAATTGACTCTTGAAATAATGCTTAGAAAATAAAACATTAAATTAAGGATTATTATTAGTTTTACAAGCAATAACATAATAACAAAGAAGGCATGAATAGCTTAATTAAAGCTTATTCATGCCTTTTTTAATTGCAATGTTTTGTAGTCTTCCATGAAGTTTGTTTTTTTGCATTAGCTGAAAATTAATAATTAATTATCAAAAGTTAAAAGTAAATTCCACAATTTTTTATATAAAAGGCCTTCGAATAACTATAATTATAACTTATAGTTTTATAAGTAATCATAATTTTTATTTATAATAAACCTGTGATACAATTTTACTTAGAAAGAAGAGATTTTATAAAAAGGAAACAATTTATTAGGTTATTATGATGGAGGAATTTTTATGAAAAAATTAATTATAATGTTTCTAAGCTTTTTTAAAATTGGAGCTTTTACTTTTGGTGGAGGATATGCAATGATTCCTTTAATTGAAAAAGAGGTGGTTGAATCAAAAGAATGGATTTCAAAAGAAGAGTTTACAGATATACTTGTAATATCTCAGAGCTTTCCAGGCGCGTTACCAGTAAATTCATCTTTATTTATAGGGTATAAATTAGGAGGAGTTTTAGGCGCAATTTTTGCTCTATTAGGAGTAATATTACCTTCTTTTTTAATAATATTAATAATAGCTGCTTTTTTTATGCAATTTAGAGAAAACCCTATAGTGGATAATGTATTTAAAGGGATCAGTGGGGCTGTACCTGTTTTAGTATTGATTGCGGTAAAAAGCTTATCAAAATCTGTGGAAAAGAAAAAAATCAACATTCTTATAACTGTGACATGTGTGATAGCCATTACAATTTTTAACTTTCATCCTGTTGGAATGATTTTTCTTTCTGCTATCTATGGAATAGTTTTTTTAAGAAAGCAGGTGGCTTAAAATGGACATGCTTCTAAAATTATTTATGAGTTTTTTTAAGATAGGTGTTTTTGGTTACGGTGGTGGATATGCTATGTTGCCTTTAATTGAGAGGGAAATAGTAACATCAAATAATTGGCTAAGTTCTTCTCAGTTTCTAGATATAATAGGTATTTCGCAGATGACTCCTGGACCTATATCCATTAATTCTGCTACTTTTGTAGGATATACAATCAGTGGATTTTGGGGAAGTGTTTTTGCAACCCTTGGAGTGGTAGCTTTCCCATTTATTCTAGTGTCAATAGCAACTCATTATGTATTAAGATTTAAAAATTCTTCCCTTATGAAGTCAGCATTAATGGGAATGAGACCAGCTTTAATTGGACTCATAATAAGTGCTTTCTTATCCCTTGCAAAACAATCGTATATAGATTTAAAGTCCATAATAATAGGGGCCATAATTTTAATTATTAGTTTAAAATCAAAACTTCATCCCATACTTGTAATTGTTGTAGCTGCAATCTTAGGAATTATATTTTATGGGGTATTTTAAAACATTTAATTTTCTTATAATCCCTTACTTTTTCATAGAGAGAAGTTTTGTTTTAATAGATTAGAATAATTAGAACAGATGAGCTATTGATAGAGGTAATAATTTAATAATAAAGGGTAACGGCATAGGATATTATTGATTTTACAATTAATATCCTATGTCGATTTTTTTAATTTAAACTTTACTTAATTTTACATAATACTACTTGGATATTATGTGAAATTATGCTAAATTAGTAGATGGACTGCAGGAGGGGGATATTTATGAAAAATAAAGGCAAAAAAGGTTTAAGACAATCCTTATATTCATCTTTTATTCTTGTCGCTATAATAATTACTGGAGCTATGCTTACCTTTGGATTATTAAGCTATTTTTATCAGACAAAAGAATTGACCAACCTAGGAATAAAAGCCTTAGAAAACAAAGCTAATGTTGGTATAGAAACAATGAAGATACTTGATGAACAGGTTAAACAAGGTAAATATACATTAGAAGAAGCCCAAGAAACCTTTAGAAGAATAATGTTAAATCCGAAATCAAGTGATGGAAAGACAAGAGAGATTAAATCTTCAGTGGATTTTGAGGATATAAAAGCATATATGTATGCAATAGATAGTAGTGGATTAGAAGTTATGCATCCTGCTAAAGAAGGGGAAAACATAATGGAATTCCAAGATGCTAAAGGAAAGTATGTGGCCAAGTCAATAATCGAGGAAGGTAAAAATCCTGTAAACAATGGTGTAATATATTTCATGTGGCAAAATCCTGGTGAAAAGGAACAGAAACCTAAGGTGAATATAGTTAGATATTTCGAACCTTGGGATTGGTATATAAATGTAGGATGTTATGAGGAAGATTTCTATAAAAGTGCATATAGATTATTTAAGATATCTATTGCTATAATCATAGTATTTAGTATATTAGTCACTATTTTATTAGCATTTATCATAGGTAAAAAGATATTACCTCTTGAAGAAATAATAAAATGTATGAAAGAATTATCCCATGGTAATTTAAACAGTAGATCACTTTATAATAAGAATGACGAAATAGGATATGTAAGCCAGGTGTTCAATCGTATGGCAGATGATATTGGAAATTTAATAAATAAAGTAAAAGACTCATTTAACGGATTAAATGAATTATCTTTAGATTTAACGAACTCTTCTGAGGAATTAAACAGTTCCAGTGAGGGGATAGAAGATGTAATGGGGGAAATAGCTAAAGGATCTACAGAGCAATCCTCCGAATTAGCTGATATATCAACCTTCGTTGAAAATCTATCAGAGAGTTTAGATATTGTAGGAAAGAAAATTCATCATATATCTAGCAGCAGTACACAAATAAAATCTTCTGCAGATATAAATGAAGAGAGCCTAAAAAAATTAATGCAATCAATTGAAGATATCAAAGAATCTTTTGACGAAGTTATAGAAAAGGTAAATAGCTTTGAAGATAACATGAAGAAAATTAATTTAATAACAGAAGCCATAGACAATATTGCTAAAGAAACCAACCTTTTAGCTTTAAACGCATCAATAGAAGCGGCAAGAGCTGGAGAAGAAGGAAAAGGTTTTGCTGTTGTTGCAGATGAAATAAGAAAGTTAGCAGAGGAAAGTATTCAATCATCAAGAAATATAGATGAAATTACAAGAAATATGACGAAGGATTTTGATGCGGTTGTAACTACAACTGGTTCTGCTACATCAATACTAGAAAACCAAGTGGAAACAATTAAAGATTCAATGGTTAACTTTGAAAATATTCTTAAGGAGATCAATTATATACTTCCATCTATAAGTGATGTGAATACAACAATAGATAACACCATAGGAGAGAAGGATGAATTGTTATATAAAACTCAAGTGGTAGCTAGTATATCTCAAGAGCTTTCAGCTTCAACAGAGGAAGTAGCAGCTACTGTAGAAGAACAAAATAAATTAGTTCATAAGCTATCTACAATGGCTCAAGATTTAAACAAGACATCAGAGGATATTAATAAATATATAGATAAAATCATAACTAAGTAGATAAAATAAGGATGAATAGCTCAAAATCGAGTTATGCATCCTTATTTTTTAGTACTTATGTAAAATTTCTTTATGCATTTAGGTATCTTATAAATAAAATAACTAAATATAAGCTTTGAGAGTGTATAATTAATTATGTAGGTAACAGCGAAACCTAAGGATATAGATTTAAAAACACAGTGAAAAGGGGTTAAGATAATGATAGAAATTAATTCAAAATTAGCTCAAACAATTGTGGATAAAATGATGAAAGTAATACCATATAACATAAACATAATGAATAATAAAGGAGTTATAATTGGGAGCGGAGATAAAAGCAGGGTAGGAACCTTACATCAAGGAGCAGTGCAAGCCATACAGGAGAATAGAATGGTTGAGATTACTGAGGACACGAAGTATGTAAAAAAAGGTGTTAACATGCCTATAAAATATGAAGGGGTAATTATGGGGGTTATAGGTATAAGTGGTGAAGCTAATGTTGTGAAGCCTTTTGGAGAGTTAGTTAAAATAACAGCAGAACTTTTACTGTCTCAAGAAAATATAGCTAATCTACAGAGAGTGAAAGAGAAAGAAAAAGAGGAATATATATTCAAATGGGTGTATGGTTACAACGATTATACTAAAGAATTCATCGAAAAAGGTAAGATGCTCAATATAGATATTTTGATAAAAAGAAGAGCGATTTTGATTCAAAGTAAGAAAAAAATAAAGGATAAAGAAAACTTTTTAAAATACCTATCTTTAGATGAATATCATATAGCTTTAGAAGAGGAAAAGCTTCTTTTACTTATAAGAGAAGACAGACTTGAAAAGTTCATAGAAGATATTAAAGAAGAAATAGATTTAGGTGATTATTATATAGGAATAAGTGAAGAAAAATTAAACATGGGAAGAGCTTTTTATCAAAGTATAGATGCTGCTGAAATTGGAATAAAATTAAATTTAAACAACAATATGATTTATTATGAAAATGTAAGTTATATATTTGCTATTTTAGAATCTAAAACTTTGGGAAATATGCTTCAACTTGGAGAAAAATTTTGCTCAAAAGGATATGAAGGAGAGTTAACAAAAACTTTTATGGCTTACTTAGAATTTAATGGAGAAATGAACAAAATTGCGAAATATTTAAATATACATAGAAATACTTTAAACTATAGGATTGAAAAGATAAAAAACATTACAGGTAAAGATATTAGGAATTATTCAGATTTAATTAATCTATATTTAGCTTATGTAACTTATATTATGAAGAACAGCTATTATGCAAATGACCAATAACTCTCTATAAATTTTATGTTTAATACCGATGAATTTATAACCCCAAACGTTTACAATAATATTATAAATTTAAAAATGGGGGGATTTAAAAATGCAGATAACTGCTTTAGGAGCAATAATTGGATTAATTTTAGCAATTGTATTAATTATTAAAAAAGTTCACCCAGCTTATGGATTAATGGTAGGTGCCATTGTCGGGGGGCTTGTTGGTGGAGCGTCTGTTGTTCAAACAGTTGACTTTATGATAGGTGGAACAAAAGGGATTGTTACAGCCATATTAAGAATATTGGCAGCAGGAGTTTTAGCAGGAGTATTAATTGAATCAGGTGCTGCAGCAAAGATAGCTGAAACAATAATAGATAAAATAGGTGAATCTAATTCCCTTATTGCTTTGGCTATTGCTACTATGGTGTTAACTTCTGTAGGGGTATTTATTGATGTTGCTGTTATAACTGTTTCATCAATAGCTTTGGAAGTAGCATATAAAGCTAATTTATCTAAAACTTCTATTTTAATGGCTATGATAGGAGGGGGTAAAGCGGGAAACTTAATGTCTCCAAATCCTAATGCCATTGCGGCTTCGGATGCTTTTAAGGTTCCATTAACTTCTGTCATGGCAGCAGGAATTATACCAGGTATATTTGGACTTATAGTTACTTGTATAATAGCTAAAAGGCTTAAAGAGAAAGGTCCTAAGGTTACAAAAAGTGAGATTCTTATAAATAAGGAAGAAAGACCAGGTTTCTTTGGAGCAATAATTGGACCTATAGTTTCAATATTAATTTTAGCTCTAAGACCTATGGCAAATATCAATATTGATCCATTAATAGCCTTACCAGTAGGTGGAATTGTAGGAGCCTTATGCATGGGAAAAATTAAAAATATAAATCATTACATGCAGTCTGGATTAGCTAAAATGAGTGGAGTAGCAATATTATTAATCGGTACAGGTACTATTTCCGGTATAATCGCAAATTCAAGTTTGAAGGATGTTATAGTAAATGCTTTAGGCTCATCAGGATTACCAGCCTTTGTGCTTGCGCCTATAGCAGGAATACTTATGTCTGCAGCAACAGCTTCTACAACTTCTGGAACAGCAGTAGGAAGCCAGGTGTTTGGACCTACAATTTTACAACTAGGAGTAGGAAACTTAGGAGCAGCGGCTATGATTCATTCAGGAGCTACAGTGCTAGATCATTTACCACACGGAAGCTTTTTCCATGCTACTGGAGGAAGCATAAATATGGATATGAAAGATAGATTAAAGTTAATTCCTTATGAAACAATAATAGGGCTTGTTATGACTATAGTGTCAACAATAATATTTGGAGTGTTGAAATTTTAGCCTTATAAAGGGGAGATATATATGAAAGTTGTTATAGCGCCAGATTCCTTTAAAGAAAGCATGACAGCAAAGGAAGCAGGAGAATCAATAAAAAGAGGAATAAAAAAGGTATTTGAAGATAGCGAATGTATAGTTGTACCTATGGGTGATGGAGGAGAGGGAACTCTTCAATCCTTGGTTGATGCCACTTCAGGAGAATTAGTATATTTAGATGTATTAGGACCTTTAGGTAAAAAAACTAAAGCATACTATGGAATATCTGGAGATGGAGAGAGAGCATTCATAGAAATGGCGGTGGCTAGTGGTCTTCAACTGGTACCTAGAAATGAGAGAAATCCTTTAATAACTACTACTTATGGGACAGGCGAACTGATAAAAGCAGCATTAGATAAGGGCGTAAAAAGCATATTAGTTTGCATTGGTGGAAGTGCTACTAATGATGGAGGAGCAGGTATGATTCAAGCATTAGGAGCAAGACTATTAGATAGTGAAGGAAAAGAAATAGGTTTTGGAGGGGGAGAACTCCATAAAATTAAAAATATAGATTTATCCTCATTAGACAAAAGAATTGAGAATATATCAATAGAAGTAGCTTGCGATGTAAATAATCCACTATTAGGTGAGAGAGGGGCATCAAGGATATTTGGCCCTCAAAAAGGAGCAGATAAAGAAACTGTAGAAATACTAGAAGAAAATATGACTCACTATGCGAAAGTCATAGAAGAAGAACTAGGGATAAAAGTAGATGGCATACCAGGAGGAGGAGCGGCTGGAGGCCTTGGAATGGCGCTAATGGCATTTTTAAAGGGCAAGCTATCCCCAGGAATAGATTTAGTAATCCAATATACTGGTCTAGAGGATAAGATAAAGGGAGCAGAACTTGTAATTACAGGAGAAGGCAGTATAGATAGCCAAACTAACTATGGTAAAACTCCAGTTGGAGTATCCAAAGTAGCAAAGAAGTATGGAATTCCCGTAATAGCCTTTGCAGGTAGGATTGGAGATGGCATAGAAGGATTATATGAAAATGGTATAAGCTCAGTTATAGGAATCTTAAGAGAAGCATCTACAATAGAAAAGGCTCTAGAAGAAGGAAAATCTAATTTAGAAAAGGCTGCTGAAAATGTAGCTAGGATACTGAAATTTAATAAATAAATTTAAAGGGGAAGTCAATGTTTTTATTAAAAAGTCATTGGTTTCCTCTTTTATTTTGTAAATATATAAAATCATTGCTATAATATCCCTAAGTATAACAAGAATATAAGGGGGGCTTTATATGCTAAAAATATTGAATTCAAACTGTATATATAGTTTTTCAAAAGAAAATAAGCCAATAGCCAAAGTTAAAAGTGGTGAAAGCATAGAGTTTCATACTATGGATTGTTTTGGAGATCAGGTAAAATCCATGGAAGATAGGTTAGAAGCTATAGATTGGAATAAAATAAATCCTGCAACTGGACCAGTATATATAGAAAATGTTATGCCAGGAGATGTACTTAAGGTAACTATAGAAAAAATAGAAATTGGAAATCAAGCAGTTATAGCTACAGGAGAAAACTTAGGTGTGCTTGGGGATAAACTAGAAGGAATGACTTCAAGAATATTACATATTGAAAATGATGAAATCATATTTGATGATAAATTAAGAATTCCATTAAAAAAGATGATAGGTGTTATAGGAGTAGCTCCAGAAGGTGAAGGAATAAACTGTGGTACTCCAGGAGAGCATGGAGGAAATATGGACAATGCTATGATAGGAGAAGGGGCAATACTATATTTTCCGGTATTTACAGAAGGAGCTCTCTTTGCATTAGGTGACCTACATGCTGTTATGGGTGATGGAGAAATTTCTGTAACAGGAGCAGAAGTTAGTGGAAAAGTACAGGTTAAGTTAGAAGTAGTAAAGGATATTAAAATCGAGAGTCCTTTATTAGAAAATGATGAAATCATAAGTACAATAGCTTCAAAAGAAACTTTAGATGAGGCGGTAGATGCATCAGTGCATCAAATGGGCCAGTTGCTAAAAGAAAGAATAGACATGCCACTTAGTGAAATAGCCATGCTTTTAAGCTTAGTTGGAAGTACAGAAATATGCCAGGTGGTTGATCCCTTAAAGACCGCAAGATTCAATATACCAAAATGGGTACTTGAGAAATATAGCTTTAAATTATATTAAAAAATTCGTATTTGTGTTACTAAAAATATTTAGTAATATTGATGGATTACAATACTATGAACTTTTTATACAAAAATAATTACTAAAATTGAAAGATAAAGTAAATAATATTGCTAGGGAATTATAAAAGCTGTACACTTATATTATATATAAGTGTACAGTATTTTTTAGGAGGGGTAGTATGAAAACTAAAGCTTTTACTTTTAAAGCTATAGATGGGATAAGAATATTCGTATATAATTGGCTGCCTGATAATATTGAAGATGCGAAAGGTGTAGTTCAGATAGCACACGGCATGGCAGAACACGCAAAAAGATATGAAAGATTTGCAAAAGAATTAGTAGAAGAAGGTTATATAGTATATGCAAATGACCATAGGGGACATGGAAGGACAGCAGCAAACGAAGATGAAATAGGTTTTTTCGGGGCAGAAAATGGATGGAATCTAGTTTTAAGCGATTTTTATAGATTATCTGTCATAATACAGGAAAGACATAGAGAATTACCGCATTTTGTACTTGGCCACAGTATGGGAAGCTTTATTACTAGGACTTTTATTCATAAGTACAATCATAATTTAAAAGGTGTTGTACTCTGTGGTACTGGGATGAAGAATGCAGTTGAATTAGAACTAGGTACCTTACTAGCAAGGGCACAGGGAAGAATCCATGGCAAGAATAAAAGAAGTAAACTAATAGATAAGCTTTCTTTTGGAAGATTCAATTCTAGTTTTGAAGAAAATAGAACAATTTCAGATTGGCTTACTAGAGATGAAAAGGAAGTAGATAAATATATTGAAGACCCTTTATGTGGAAAAGTACCAACCCATCAATTTTTCTGCGATTTGTTTCAGGGAATAAAAGAGGCAAATGGAAGTAAAGCCATTAATAATACTCCTAAGTGTCTACCCATACTTATGATATCTGGAGATAGTGACCCAGTTGGTGGTAATGGGCGAGATGTAATTAAACTATATAATTTATATAGAAAAGCAGGAATAAAAGATATAAGCATGAAACTTTATAAAGATGCTAGACATGAATTACTAAATGAAATTAACAAAGATGAAGTTAGTAGAGATATAATAATGTGGTTAAATAATCATATATAGTTTTTATTTTGAGTGCAACTTAGGTTGGATTAGTTTAGTAACTTTAAAATTAATAATACTTTCTAAAAAAGTTTTAATTAAAAAGTAAAGGGGGTAATTCAATGAACTATGAAATTAAAGGTGATAATCTTCCGGTAGTGATATGTGAACTTCAAAGAGGAGAGAGTATGGTTACAGAATCTGGTGGCATGGGATGGATGACACCTAATATAGAAATGAGTACAAACATGGAAGGTGGATTTTTCGGAGGTATAGCGAGAAAATTGTCTGGAGAATCACTTTTTTTAACAACATATACATGTACAAATGGGGTAGGGACTATAGCATTCCCTTCATCTTTCCCAGGAAGCATAATAAGCTTTGACTTAATGCATGGAGAAAGTATTATATGTCAGAAAAAATCATTTCTGTGTGCAGAAAGAACTGTTCAATTAGAAATCTTTTTCAGGAAGAAAGCTAGCGTAGGTTTCTTTGGAGGGGAAGGTTTCATAATGCAGAAATTAACCGGACCGGGAAGAGTATTTTTAGAGATTGATGGAAGTGCTATAAAACATACTCTAAATCAGGGAGAAAAACTAATGGTTGATACGGGACATGTAGCCATATTAAGTCAATCTGTTTCCATGGAAGTAGTTACAGTAAAAGGGTTTAAAAATGTATTTTTCGGAGGAGAAGGATTATTTCTTACTGAATTAAGAGGGCCAGGAGATGTTTGGCTCCAAACCATGCCAATTCAAAATGTAGCAAGAAATATAATACCTTTTATACCTACTGGTAATAATAGTTAAGGTATCTTCAAAAAATATTTATTGCATTATTGACTAACTATTTTATTTAAAATGTTTAATAAAAAACCAGAAATAAAATAAAAAAATTGAAAAAATGCTGCGAAAAATTGGAGTTTTCCCAGGAAATAATGTAAAATTAATAAAAAACCGTATTGAAGAAATTCAATACGGTTTTTATGCTTTAGTCCACAATCTTACTAAAATGTAATAGAGAAAATGGAAACCGTAAGGGGATATTAATGTAAGTATATGGAATATAAAAAAGAATAATATTAAAATATATATGAAGAGATTATTTATAAAAGGATTGATAAGTATATGTTTAAAAAAATATTAATACCGCTAGTAATGATTTTATTATGCTTTAGCTTAGTAGTATATAGCAAAAGCTATATTTCTAAAAGTGGCGATAGAGCTGATGCTTGGAAAAAGGATATAGAATATCTTCATAAAACCTTACCTAAAAAACATAAGAATTTATTTTTTAAAATAGATGAAAAAGAATTTGATAATAAAATGGAAAAATTAAAGGCATCTGTTGATAAAATGAATGATGAAGAGATAATAGTAGAAATACAAAAGATATTAGCATCAGTAGGAGATGCACATACCACGATTAATATATCAGCGAGAAAGATGTTTCCATTAGAATTATATTGGTTTGATGATGGTATATATGTGATTAATACGTCAGATGAATATAAAGATATTAAGTATAGTAAACTTAGGAAAATCAATGGTAAAGATGTTGATAGCGTTATAAAAAGCATTACAGAAGTTATCTCTCACGAAAACCAAGGAAAATTAAAGTCGCAACTTCCAATGTATATTACATTACCAGTGGTACTACAGGGGTTGAACATTATAGAAAATGATAAAACTGCATTATTCACCTTTGAAAGTTTAGATGGAAAAGTTCAAGAGATTCAATTAAATACTTTAGATGGAGATAGAGTATTTGATGATATATTAGGTAAAGATAAAGTAGGAGAAGAAATTCCTTTATATATGAAGAATAGGGATAAATATTATTGGTTTGAGTATTTAAAAGAGAGCAAAATAATATATTTCAAATATAATCAGTGCGCTAATATGAAAGACAAACCCTTTGAAGAATTCTCCAAGGAGTTAATTGACTTTATAAACAAAAATGATGTAGAAAAGCTTGTTATTGACATAAGAGATAATGGTGGAGGAAGCTCTAGAATATTAAATGAATTTATAGATGAAATATCTAAAAGTGATATAAATAAAAAGGGAAAAATATATGTTGTCGTTGGAAGAAAAACATTTTCTTCTGCAATATTAAATGCCATGAGTTTAAAAGAGAAAACAGAGGCTTTTTTTATTGGAGAACCTACAGGAGGAAAGCCTAACCACTATGGAGAAGTTAAAAGTTTTAAATTGCCAAATTCTAAAATAACAGTGAGATATTCTACTAAATACTTTAAGCATTCAGATGAGGACTTAGAATCCTTTATTCCGGACAAGATAATAGAACCAACCATGGAGAACTATATAAATAATGTAGATGAAGTTATGAAATATATAATAAATTTTTATTAAATTCCTATTAAATTGATGTAAAATATAATTTATAATAATATACTTAAATATAGATATTAATTCGTAGAAATGTATATATTAATTCAGAGAAAGGTGAAGCTAGCAATGGGAGATATATTCGAGACATTAAGTAGGCATTTTAATGGGGATACAGCTTCTCAAAAGTTTTTTACATCTTTAATACTATTTATTATTTTGTATTTAATTAACAAGTCTATAGCGAAATATATAGATAAGGCTGATTTTAGTTCAATGAAGACTATAAAATTAAAGAAAAGTGTGTCTGTTTTTACAAAAATAATATTTGTAGTATTAATTGTACCGATTTGGTGGTATGAATCTAAAGATATACTTACTTTCTTAGGTTTATTTTCAGCTGGTATGGCTTATGCATTGAAGGACTTAGTATCGAATTTTTTAGGATGGGTCGTAATTAATTCTCATAAACCATTTGTAGTTGGTGATAGAATTAAAATAGGAGAAAGCCTTGGAGATGTACTTGAAATGAATTGGTTTCACACCACAATAATTGAGGTTACACAAAACAATGATAAGACTTATGGTCAAAGTACTGGTAGGTTAACCTATATTCCAAACTCAAAATTTATTTTCGGTGAGGTTGTAAATGAAACAGGTACTTTCCCTTATACTTGGAACGAAATACAAATAAGTTTAAAAAATAATAGTGATTGGAAAAAAGCTAAGGCTGTTGTAATGGATGTTGCTTCGAAAGAATTAGGTAATATTGAAGAAGAGGCAAAGGAATATTTAGATATTGCAGCAAAAACTCATCCAATCTATTATCAAAATCTTTCTCACATAGTGTACACTTCCATGGGAGAAGGAAAAATAATACTTACATTAAGGTTCATATGTCGTTCAAGAAACTATAGAAACTTAGAACATAGTATAACAGAAGCGGTTTTAAGTGAATTTGAGAAGTATGAGAATATTTACTTATTATAATTTAAAGTTGATAAATGGGATTTAAGAATGAAAAATAGAAGAATCCACCTATTTTATAGGTGGATTCTCTTAGTTGTTTTAATTTAAAACTGTTTATTGGCCGAACTATGGTTTTGGCTTTGCTTGGTTTTGCTGCTGATTTTGCTGTTGATTCTGTTGTTGAGCTTGTTGATTTTGCTGTTGGCCTTGTTGAGCACCTTGTTGCATATTCTGCTGAGCATTTGGCATCATGCTACTAATCATCTGAGGTATTTTATCCATAATCTGATTAGCATTAGCTTTTTGAGTTACAGGCAACATAGATACATTATCTTTGTCGATAACTACAATAGCATCTGTGCTTATTTTAGCGCCTAATCCAACACCAGGAGTTTTGCTTTCATTGCTACCTGACTTCATTGAATTTGTTCCACTACCGTAGCCTAAAGTAACAGAGACTATAGGAACTAGGGTCTTATTTTCTACAGTTAAAGGAGATCCCATAACAGAATTTTGTTTAGCAAAATCTTGCACCTCAGTAAAAAGTGTATCCATATTTTCATTAAAAGATGTATTATTCATATTCATATCCTCCCTTAGTTTTTTTAGAATATAATTTATTTGAACTATAAAAATATTGTATTATTGCAGAAAGAGCGTTAATTTTTATTAATCCCTTCATGTTAAAAAAAGAATCTTCAGCCATAAAATCTGCATTATGATACAACTCATTAATATTTAAATACTGGGAGATAACGCTTATAAATCCATATACCATTCCTGTAATAGATGGGTCATTAAATCCATAAGAAGTTTCCATAGCAATATAATCAGGTTTAATTCTTCTTATAAGATTTATGTTATAATTCATTCCACCATTTACATTCTTTAAAGGTCTATCTAATATTTTTTTATCAAATAAATATAAATTTATTATTTTAATCCCATCATTACTTTTTATATTTCCTCTAAGTACAGATTGTAACCATGAAAAAGTTAAGTTATATTCAGGTATTTCATAAGAATTAATCCCAATAGCAATACTAACGGGAAATATAGCAAGAAGTAAAATAAATAAAAGTATTATCAATAACAAAATCAATAAAATATACATAATAAGCATCTCCTCAATAGATAGTTTGCTACAATACCTATTAAATATTTGTTGATAATAATAGATTTAAATGAAAGATATAACAAATAAAAAACGCTATATAATGTTTGTTATACTGTCTCGCTACAATAAGAACTTCTAAAATTTATTTTATAAAAATTTCTAATGCTGACAAACTCCTTTTAGTCAAATATGTACAGCATCTTACCGGTATTTCTCTAAAATAAATTAAGAATTTCTAAATTTTGCTCAAATGCATAGTGCACATTACATAGCATTTTTTAAATTTTATACGATAAATAAATTTTTATTATATTTTGTAAAATAAATAATTAGGAAGTTATTTGTCATAATGTAGATTTGAAAATGTATCTGTAGAACACAAAAGAACTGAGGTATATAGTGGGAGGAGCGCCTTTTTGTGACGTGACGTTACTATGTACCACAGTTCTTCTTTTTAATATATAAACATCCTTATGAAAATTTATAATTGGCAACCAATCTTATATAACTTAATTTAGAAAGGATATTTGTAAACTATAAAAGAGCTAAGTATGTAGGGAAAAAGCGACTTTTTCTGGAGCGGCTTCACTATGTACTTAGCTTTAAATTTGTGAAACTAAATTATTTTTGTAGAAATATATATTTTAAAAACTTATAATTTTGTAGAAATTTACGATTGAAAAAACAGTTTATGGGTACGACAAATAAAAAAACGCTATATAATGTTTGTTATGCTGTCTCGCTGCAATAAGAACTTCTAAAATTTATTTTATAAAAATTCCTAATGCTGACAAACTCCCTTCGGTCAAACATGTACAGCATCTTAACGGTATTTTCTAAAATAAATTAAGAATTTCTAAATTTTGCTCAAATGCATAGTACACATTACATAGCATTTTTTAAATTTTATACGATAAATAAATTTTTATTATATTTTTGAAAATATAATTATAAAATCATATCTGTAATATCTTCTGTTGTCTTTGTATCTATATTGTAGAGCTTAATTTTAGTTTTTCCATCTTGTTCTGTTAAATAAAGTATAAGATTAAGTTCTTTGGAATTTTTAATATTTTCATCAAAATTATAGAAAGTTCCAACTCTTAAAGGACCAAATATATTTCTATCATAGATGGCCATATCTTTAGAAGAGTCATTTAAATTTTTTGCTTTTAAGGATCCTTTCCTATTGCGATCATATGAAGTGTAGATCATAAATTCATCTCTACCAGCTCTTAAATAATCTATATCTGGAATTTGTCCATTTTTATCTTTATTAAATTCTATAGTATCTATGATTTTTTGGGGTTTATTTCCTAAAGAATTTGTATAAAATACATCAAGCTTGTCTGTAGTATTATCATTTAAAGTAAAACCTATAAGTTTTTGGTTTCTAAAGTCATTTTTAACATTTACTACATTCTCAATTATAGGTTTATTTAAAAGTGATTCTTTATATGAAGTTTTAAAGGAATATAAGTTTAGTTTGCCTTTTTTAGGAGCTATATATAATATTCTATTTTCTGTATATGAAACAGGTTTTATTATAGGAGAAGGTCTTAAATAAATTTTCGAAAAGTTAGAAGAATTATTATATCCAAATAAATTATCTAAACCACTATAAAAATTGTAATTGTATATATTACTATGTCCTTCTTTAGAAAAAGCGATATCATTTTCCACAGTAACATTGGTAGCATCTTTGAAATTTGGAATTTCTTTTTCAATATGATGATTATCTTTTAAGTAGTTAGATTTTGTTTGTCTTTGATATGGAAAAGTAATATAACCTTTAGGATTAAAAGCAATTATCTGAGGCGGATCCAGTATATATGGTAGAGCTATATGATTATTTAAATATTTATGAGATTCAAATTTACCAATATGCCCAACTTCTCCTTTTTCAACATCTAAATAATGAAGATTTGAATATTCGCCATCCCTTTCTTTTGTACTGCTAAGTATAATCAAAATAGGGTTTTCGGCATATTTTATAAATTGTATGTCCTTTATAGTTCCTAATTTTTTAGACTCTATATTAAAAGAAGGAGCGTTATATTCAGGAAATTCATAACTATTTTCGTAAAAATAAGTACCTGTAGTAATTAAGAGCATAATTCCAGTTAAAATAAACATATAAAATTTCTTCATAATTCTTCCTCCAAAATATGGTACAATTATATTATAGTATATAATTGGGATTAATGTAAGGAGAATGACAATGAGTGTTTCAGATAAGTATAGTAAATCTTTAGGTAAGTTGAATAAATATGTTTGGATTATCTTAATACCTATATTGTTGGATTCATTGGCTTTAATATTCAATTGGCTAATTTACAAGGTAAAATATACACCAACGCCTAATATATTTAAAATTAAAATAGGATTGATGCATACTCCAGCCTCTGTGAGATTCTTATTAGATGATTTTCCCACTCCAATATTTAGCTATAAAAACAATATAGTTTCAGGATTATTAATCAATATAGATTTGTTTACCATATGTCTTACTATAACAATACTTCTTGTAATTAGCTATTTTATTGGAGTATACCTAGTGACATTAAGTAAAATAGGAGAAGAAGATTTTAATTTAAGAGAAGCTTTTATGCTAGACAATAGTATTTGGGCAAAGTTATTTTTGTATAAATTGATAACTATAATACCTATGATATTATTTATACTAGATAAAGCTTTTATAGTGACATTTTTCCTTTTAATATTCTTTGTTTATGTGGAATATTCCATAGTTTTAGACAAAGGATCCATATTAACAAACTTCAAAAATGGCATGGCATTTTTATTTAACAATATAGGACTTACTATAAAGAGTGCATTTTATTGCGGATTCATTTTTGCGATTTTGAGTATTATTGTGCTTCCTATTGCTAACTTAGGTACATTAGGAATAATTGTTGACATAATAATTGTGGCCTATTTTGGCACAGCATTTAACAAGATGATAATGGAAATGTATAGATATGGACAAGTAAAAGTTGAAAATTGAGAGAAAAAGGGCTTTTGTATAATCACAATAACATTGTTTTTAGGTATAAACAAATTTGGTCATATCATATATTTTATATGTGACAGCATAATGGTCTCTATTAATGATGTTAGGAGGAATTAACATTAAAGTTGATAATCTGCTGAATGCTTTAAAAAGTATACCAGAAGAAAACTTAAAGGAATTAGCGGTGGTTTCAAGAAATGGGAAAACTATAAAGGGGAAAATTGAGTTAATAGCAACTTATAAAATAGAGCGTTACGAAATAGATGAGGCATTAAGGTTTATAGGAGCAAGCTTTGAGAATTTAGGGTACAACTTTGGAATAATAACAATTAACGTTAAAGACATAAATAAAATATCTAAGATTCCTGGAATAGATGAAATTGAGTTACCTAGGACCATTTATTTTGACGAAGCAAACTATGACTATAAAGCTTTATCTAATGGCAATGAAAGTAATTCAATAATTGGATTTATAACATCAGGGATTAGTTATAATCACTCAGAATTTATTGATGATAAAGGTGAAAGTAAACTTGATTATATTTATGATTTGTCTCAAAAAGGAAAAGCGTGGGATAGGAACGATATAAATAAAGCATTAAAAAGCCAGAATCCAATGAAAATATTACATCATAGGGATGATTTAGGATATGGAAATTTTATGGTGGAAAATGTACTGCAAAATATTAGGGGGAAAAATTCAATTATAATGGTAAAAGTAACCCCAGGTAGAAATATAGTGCATACTAAAAGTACTTTAATTATGAAGGGAATAAAGTATTTGATAGATAAAAAAAGGGAATTAAAAAAATCGCTCACTATATATTCTGCTTTTAATGATAAGTATAATTTTAGCTATAAGGATAGCTTGTTTAATCAATATATTGATATGATAATTAATAAGGAAGGGATTAAATTTATATTAGAAAATCAATCAAATGGGGATAAAATTTATTTCAAGAAAGGTAAAATAAATAAATTTCAAAGTATACCATTCCATATAAGACCTCAAAAAGGTAATATTACATTGCAACTTCATAAGGAGTTTTTAAACAATTATACATTAGAAATAGTAAACCCTTTGGGAAACACCAGTGGCTTAATAGAATTATCAAAGGGTTATACCAATGGGTCTATAGGGGAAAACAAGTATCATATATATAATACAGGTCCCAAATCATATAATATAAACGGTGAAATAGTAATAAGCATAGCATCAAATGAAGATGTTATAGATGAAGGGCAGTGGAGATTAAATATAGTTTGCAAGGATGAGTATAGGGGAAGATATGCTTTAAGTTTTGTTTAATTTTATAGTTAATAGCTAATAGTTATTTAGCTGAAAGTTAGGAAGAAGAGTTAGCTAGAAGTTAAAAATTAAGAGTGCTGGATAAAATTTTATCCAGCACTCTTCGCTTTTAAATCTTAGTTCTTCATTGAACTATTAATTCTTCGTTGAATTATTGATTATCAATGATCCATTTTCAATTATTTTAAACTGGATCATACATTATTTCAAAATAACCTTGAGGATATTTACATGCTGGACAAACGTTTGGTGCAGCAGGGCCTTCAAAAATATATCCGCAGGTTCTACATTTCCATCTTTGAGCAGAGTCTTGAGAATAAAGCTTTCCATCCTTTATTCTATTGTATAAATCCAAATACCTTTGCTCATGATGAGTTTCAATCTCTATTATTTTTCTAAAGGCAAACTCTATTTCTGGGAATCCTTCTTGCTTAGCTATATCTGCAAATCCTGGATATAAGGTTCCCCATTCTTCTTTTTCACCTTCAGCACCATAAAGCAGGTTTTGTTCTGTATTGCCTATACCAATTGGGTATTCAGCATCAACCTTAATGTGAGCTTTGCCTAAACCTGCGATTAAAAAATCATAAAAAATTTTAGCATGAGCTCTCTCGTTATCAGCTGTTTCTCTAAATATAGTGGCTACGTGTTCATGACCTTCACTTTCTGCAATCATAGCGTAATATGTATATCTATTTCTTGCTTGTGATTCTCCAGCAAAAGCCTTAGCTAAATTATCAGCAGTTTGCGTACCTTTAAGACTTTTCATAAGTATACCTCCATTTTTACTTTGATTATATTAGGATTATATCCATAAATATCTAATATAAACTATGAATTTGTAAAAAGTAGCTTTCTTCAGAGATGTAATTATTATAGTTTTTATGATAACATTAAATTAAAGTATTAATTAAAGGATTGATATGTATATATGGATAGAGTCATTATGCATGTAGATATAGATGCATTTTTTGCATCGGTGGAGCAATTAGATAATCCAGAGTTAGAGGGAAAGCCTGTAATTGTTGGTGGTGTTGGTGAAAGAGGGGTGGTGGCTACGGCTTCTTATGAAGCTAGAAAATATGGAGTGCACTCTGCCATGCCTGCTTTTAAAGCTAGACAACTTTGTCCTTTGGGAATATTTGTACCTACAAGACATGAGAGATATAGAGAAGTATCAAATGAAGTATTTAAAATACTATATTCTTTAACTCCCATAATAGAACCTTTATCCATAGACGAAGCATATATGGATATAACTAAGGTTAATATGGGCCCATTAGAATGTGCAAAATTTATAAAAAGAAATATAAAAGAAAATGTAGGACTTACCGTATCTGCAGGTGTGTCTTACAATAAATTTTTAGCAAAACTAGCATCAGACTGGAATAAGCCAGACGGAATAACCATAATTACAGAAGATATGATACCAGATATATTAAAACCATTGCCAGTAAGCAAAGTTCACGGTATGGGGAAAAAGTCTGTAGAGAAAATGAATAATATAGGAATTTTCACCATAGAGGATATGTATAATTTATCAAAAGAGTTTTGCATAGAATACTTTGGGAAGTTCGGTATAGAGATATATGACAGAATAAGAGGAATAGACACTAGGGAAGTGGAAGTATTAAGGGAAAGAAAATCTATAGGAAGAGAAACTACCCTAAAAAAAGACCTATACAATAAAGAAGATATGAAAAAGTATTTAGAGTATTTTTCAGAGGAAGTTTCGGAAACTTTGAAGAATAAAAATATGTGGGGAAAAACTATAACAGTAAAAATTAAAACATCTAAATTTACAAACCATACAAAGGGTAAAACTATAAACTATTACACTAACAATAAAGATGAAATATGTAAAATAGCCTATGAAATATTAAAAGAAATGGAAATAGAGGATAGTATAAGACTTATAGGACTCACAGTATCAACTCTTACAGAAAATAAGGTGGAACAACTGACTTTTTTTAGGTGATAATTGAAAGTTTTATTGAGGGGAGAAAGTAAATGAGGAATAAATTTTTGGGAATTGCTGTGTTGATTTTTATAGCTTTAGCTATGATTTTTGCTGTTTTTTTGGAGCATAGTTCTGCTGGGCAAAAAATATCTAAAAATAAAAAAGTGAAAAATGCCTTAATATATGTTCCATTAGCATTATCTTTTGTCTCTTATTTATATTACAGTACAGAATATATAAACGACTTTATATATTCATCAATAATATCTGTGGTACTAGCTGCAATATGTATTTTGTGGGAAAAGTATTCAAAGAATTATAAGTATAAAAAAATAATAGAGGGAGTTTTAGGTTGGAGCATATTGTTTACTTTTTTCCGATTTTTAAATAAAAATTTAGTCTTTAGTCTTGGTCATTACTGGATAACAACTGTGGCAGTATTAATCATAATCAATATATTAAAACAAGACGATGATAAGGCTGCAGGGAAAATTATCTTAGCAAATATAGTAGGAATAGTATTAATGGTATTTATGTTTAATTATTTTTCAGAACCTTATAAAGGGCGTGGAAAGCCTGAAATAGCAGGAGAAAAATATTTAATAGAAAATGAAATTGCTAAAAAAGGAGAGAACATAAAGATTGATAGATTAAATGGTAATGGTGAATATGTTAGGATGTTTGCAAAACTAGAGGATAATCAAGTTTATACATTATATTATAAATTAGGGAAAATTGAAAAGGCGGATAAACTTATAAATTAAACTATCGATTTATAAAATTAGTGTATTCAGCTCAATATGCAACAACCCTTGGACTTTTAGTTTAAACTATCTATTATATTATTTAAAGCCTTAGCCCATTCTTTTTCATTATCCATAAAAGAACCATGGTGTCCTGGTACAATTACCAATTTACTATTTAAAACATTTGCTAAATTTACTGAAATATTATATAAAAAACTTTCTTTAGTTTTTGCATAATCTCCAACTGCAACTACTATTTTATTAGAATGTTTTTTTAAACTTTCAATGTCTACATCGTAATTTGTAATAGGTAGCAATTCTTGCCTTATTAGAAACTTAGAGGCATCTTTAGATGCAATTTTTTTTTCTTCTTTTGTTTTTAGTTCATTTTTTAAATATTTAGTTGCTTTTATTTGAGCTTTAATCATTTGCATCGCAGGAACTTCAATTCCCAAAAGGAATTTTGTCGCAGACCATGATGAACCACCTATTTTAAAAGAAGCATCATAACACTTTTTAAAAAAAGAACACCATTTCTGGCTGTTATCATGAAGTTTAGCAACTGGAGCTTCATGTATAATAGCTCCTAAAACTGAATCAGGAAAGTTTTTAATAAATTCTAAAGCTATTATAGCTCCACTACTATTTCCAAAAATATATGCTTTCTTCTCTTGAGTTGCCTCTAAAATAGCCTTAACATCTCTTGCTTGTTGTTTGATGTCAAAGTTATTAGGATTATTCATAGTGCTTCTAGCATTAGCTCGTCTATCATAGGTAATAACTTTAAATATTTTAGAAAGTTCATCTGCCAATGGTAAATATAAATCGCCATCTCCACCTGCGCCTGGAATCAAAATTAAAGGTTTTCCTGTGCCTGTTATTTTATAGAATAAGCTATCACCTTCAACATCTATTCTTTCAATAATTCTATTTTTCATTTTCTCTCCTTATCTATTTAAACTCTTTAAAAAACATATGTTTAAAATCATTATATATTAATTTCACATTATTTTACATAGCTATATAAATATGATTTCTATTTTTATATGAGTCAATTTTAGATTTCTACAAAAATAATTTAGTTTTACAAAAATAGAGCTAAGAATATAGTGAATCCACTCCGGAAAAAGTCGCTATTTCACTACATGCTTAGCTCTTTTGTGGGTTATAAATATATTTTCAAATTTATATTATGGCAGATGTTTTCTCAAATATTTATCTTTACAATTTATTGTGTAAAACTTAAAAATGCTATGTAATGTGACCTATGCATTTGAGCAAAATCTAGAAATTCTTAATTTATTTTAGAAAAGTATCGTTAAGATGCTGTACATGTTTGACCAAAGGGAGTTTGCCAGCATTAGGGAGTTTTGTAAAATAAATTTTAGAAGTTCTTATTGCAGCGAACTAGCATAAGAAGCATTATATAGTATTTTTTATTTGTTGCATCCTAAATTGTTTTCACATTTATAAATTTCTACAAAGATAATTATGGTATACAAAAATGGGAGCTAAGTACATAATGACGTCGCTTCCCAAAAAGGCGCTCCTCCCATTATATACTTATCTCCCTTATGATTTACAAATATATTTTTAAATTTATATTATGACAGATTAGTTTTTCAAATATTTATCTTTATAATTTTATTATCTAAAAATCTAAATATCTAACTAATTAAAAATTCCTTGCTAATTTAATTTTTTGTTATCCAAAAGCATTTTAACGCCAATTGCTATGAATATTAAAGAAATAATACTAGTTCTAATGTATCTAGTTATTTGCCAATCAATATAAATGTGTGTTAATGGGAAAATTACATTTCTAAATATAGCCATGATTCCTATGATTATAAAAATATATCCAAGATATTTAACATGAATAAAGTCAAAAGATAAGTTTAAATTGTCCTCACAACTTTGAGGATTATATATAGCTTTCCTTACATCAAATATACTGTAAAACCAAATAATTGGAATAAACATCCCTATTACAGGTAGATGAATCCAATCACTTAAAGCAATTAATCCGAAAAATGCCACCATAATTTGAAGCCCTTTTTTTTGTAATCCTAAATAAAGATGACCCGCTCCAGGTATTAAAGAAAAAAATAAAGCTAATGATTTCTTATTTTCCAAAATCAACATCTCCTTAAACATTTAATATATTATTACTATAGAATACAAATCTTAATATAAAGGAGAGAGTAATATTAATTTTTTCTTAATATGTCATTATATCTTTGATATAATAATAGATGCATGTCAATCAACATGTGGGTGGGCGGAGGGACTTATATGAAAAGGGAGAGGGAATTGAGAGATAATAATATTAATTTTAAAGAAGAATTAATCGCAGCACTAACTTCATTTTTCGCAGTAGTTTATATCGTTGTAGTAAATTCAGCCATATTATCTGATGGAGGTATACCTTTAGAGGGAGCAATTATTGCTACGGTGCTTGCTTCTGCAACAGGATGTTTATTAATGGGGTTTTTAGGAAGAACACCTGTAATACTAGTACCGGGAATGGGAGTAAATGCACTATTTTCTTATACCATAATAAAATCTATGGGATTACCTCCAGGGCAAGCTTTAGCTGTTGTTTTCCTATCAGGAATTATATTTTTAGCAATAGCATTTACTAAGATAGGAGAAGAACTTTTAAGATCCATACCTGACTCATTAAAAGAAGGAATTGGAGTAGGAATAGGAATACTGATCACTTTTATAGGACTTCAAAAAAGTGGAATAATAGTAAGTAATCCTAGTACTTTCGTAGCATTAGGAGAGATTAAAAATCCACAGGTATATACAACTCTTATAAATTTAATACTTACCTTATTTTTATTTGTAAGAGGAATTAAAGGAAGTTTTTTATTTGGAATAATTGGAGGTACAGTTATTTCCTATTTATTTGGAGGGGTAGACTTATCCCAAATAAGTTTATCGCTATTTTCCCTAGAAGATTATAAAAGTCTTTTCTTTTCAATGGATTTTAGCGGAATAAGCAATGTTTCTTTCTGGATTGGAGTTTTTTCTATAACCTTAGTATTAGTATTTGAAAATATAGGATTACTTCATGGACAAGTAAATGTAATGTTAAATAAGGAAGACAGGTTTAAAGATAGCTTTAAAGCCTGCGCTATATCATCAATATTAAGTGGAGTATTTGGAACAAGCCCTACAGTAGTGGCTATAGAAGGAGCAACAGGCATAACTTCAGGGGGGAAAAGTGGATGGACGTCAATTTTTACAGGAATATTATTTTTGACTTCATTATTTTTTATACCTTTCATAAAAGTTATACCTAATAGTGCTATCGCTCCAGTATTGATAATAGTAGGAAGCTTAATGGTGACAAATATATTAAACATACCTTTAAAAGATTTTGAAGAAGGGTTTCCAGCATTTTTAACTATAGTTACCATACCACTTACCTTTAGTATAGTAGATGGCATGGCTTTTGGGTTTGTAGCCTATCCCTTAATTAAAATTATGAAAGGTGAAGGAAAGAAAGTAAGTTTCACAATGTATATAATATCAGCAATGTTTTTAATGAGTTTTTTAGTGAAGATATTTATTTAGGATAAAATAATTAGTGTTGAGTATATAAATTTAAGATTTTATAAAGATATAAAATGGGTATTAAATTCTTGGTTTACAAGTATTTAATACCCATTTTGTGTTTTTTGTAACAAAGTATTGATTTCATGGAAATTATATGGTAAATTAATGGAGAATGATATTCATTATCAATTAAATAAATGGAGGGCAATTATGAATTTATACGATTTAAAGGTAAGCAGTAATTGCGAGATAGGAAACATACCAGAAATACCACTATTGAGCTCTATTGGAGTTAGAAAAGGAATAAGAGTTGAAGTGGTGTCAAAGCAACCTTTTAGTGGACCTATAGTTATAAAAATCGCAAAACGAAACATAGCAATAGCCAAAGAAATAGCAAATAAAATAAAAGTTAAGGAGGTTGCAGTATGAGTTGTTGTAGCAAGGAGATACCAGTTGATATACAAAATGGAGAGCTAAAAATATTACTGATGGGTAACCCTAATGTAGGAAAAAGTGTTATTTTTTCAAAGCTAACTGGTATGGAAGTAATCACAGCAAACTATACAGGAACTACAGTAAGCTTTACTCATGGGAAGATAAAATCTGATAAAAACAAAGCAGTTCTTATAGATGTACCAGGAACCTATTCTCTAGAAGCTACTTCTGAAGCAGAAAAGGTAGCAGTAGATTTTTTGAAAGAAGGAGCAGACGCAATAATCTGTGTTCTAGACTCAACAAATTTGGAGAGAAATTTAAATTTAGCTTATCAAATTAAAGCTTATGGTATACCAGTGGTGTATGTATTAAATTTAACTGATGTGGCCAATCACCAAGGAATAGAAATTGATGCTACATTATTAGCTCATGAACTTGGAGCTCCTGTAGTTTCAATGGTAGCGGTGAAAAATATAGGGCTTAAAAACTTATTAGATGAAGTTTGGAAAGTTGCAAACACAAAAGTTGAGAAAGAGAATTTAAATGAGAAAGAAATATGGACAAGGGCAGAAGAAGTAGTAAAAAAAGTTCAAAAAGTACAAGTAAAAGAAGTTAGTTTTTTAGAAAAGCTTGGGGATATGTGCATAAAACCTTTTCCAGGAGTATTTATAGCAATTTTTGTTTTATTATTATCATTAGGAATAGTTGTAGGTGGGGGGAAAGGGCTTAGAGCAGGATTGTTGTTGCCAATAATAAATAATTATATAGCGCCTTTTATCACTGGCATTGTATCAAAATTTGTTCCTCAAGGAATACTTTTCAATGTTTTAGTAGGAGAATACGGAGTTTTAATAAAGGGTATAGAGTGGCCTCTTGCGCTTGTGTTACCTTATGTTTTTCTTTTTTATATAGTACTTTCTTTCTTAGAAGACAGTGGATATCTTCCTAGACTTGGAGTATTAATGGACGGGCTATTAAGAAGGATAGGAATACAGGGGGGAAATATAATACAAATAATGATGGGCTATGGGTGTGCAGTGCCTGCAATACTTGGAACCAGGACTGCTACTAGCTACAAAGAAAGGATAATAGTAGCAACCATAGTTTCTTTAGCTGTGCCTTGCGTTGCTCAAACAGGAGCTTTTATATCCCTACTTGGAGCACATTCATTTTTATTATTGCTCTTGGTGTATTTAATTTCTTTTGGAACTATGGTTACAGCAGGGGTATTATTAAACAAGTTTATACCGGGAAAAAGTGACCCTATACTTTTAGAAATACCTAATCTATTAATACCAGACATGAAAACTGTAGTAAGAAAAATTTGGATAAGAACCAAGCATTTCTTAATAGAAGCGGAAGTACCAATGCTTATTGCTATAGCAATAGCTGCACTAATAGCTGAAACAGGTATTTTAAATATAGCTAATGATTTTATGGCACCGCTGACAGTAAAATGGTTAGGGCTTCCTAAAGAAGCTACACTAGGATTACTTTTAGGAATTATAAGAAGAGAGTTAGGGGTATTACCTTTATTAGAACTAAATTTAACTACTCTACAATTGTTAGTTGGTTCAGTAGTTTCTCTATTCTATATACCTTGCTTGTCTGTCTTAGGAGTATTGGTGAAAGAATTCGGTGCAAAAGTAGCCCTTGCAATAGGAGGTTTTACAGTAGTAAGCGCCTTTTTAGTTGGGGGATTAATAAATCACATAGGTACATTCATTATGAGGTTAGTATAGTAAGGGGGCGACCATAGAATGAAAGTGATTCCACAATTTACAAAGAACTTAGAAAAAGTATCTTCATTTTTTCCTTCACTTATTCATTTTTATAGAATGTATTATAAAAAAGTTGTGGAAAGAGAAGTGGAACTTGGAAATATAACAAAAGAAGATAAGGTTTTGTGTATAGGGGGAGGAGCTTTCCCCTCCACAGCCATAGAGCTGGCAGAGCAAACTGGGGCAGAGGTTTGTGTTATAGATTGCGACCCAGAAGCTGTTAAGTGTGCAAGAAGAGTAGTGTGTAAATTAAGAATGAATAAAAAAATAAAGATTTTACAGGGAATGGGACAAGAGATAGATCCATCAGATTTTTCTGTTATCCATATGGCATTGCAAGTATTTCCAAGGGATAAGGTTTTAAATACTTTACTTCAAAGGGCGGAAAGAGGATGCAGAATACTTGTAAGGAGTCCAAAAGATAAACTGAAAAGTTTTTACTCAGCTATACCAGAGGATTGTAATTGTCATAGTTGTAAACATATAACACAAGAAAATTCCAATATGAAGGCTACTCTTTTATTCACCATAGAAAGGAATAAAATAAAAGATGAAAAAGTTTATGCTGGTGATTTTAGGAATATTAATAACAGGCGCAGCGCTGTGGTGGGCTGATTTAGGAGAAATATATAGACATTTACTAAACATAGATTTAAAGGTTGTAGTAATGGGATGCTTGCTACAAATAATAACAATATTATTGATAAATATTCAATGGTATTATCTATCAAAAGAGCTAGGAGAGAAGATATCCTTTGGCCAAATATTTCATATGAACATAGCAGGAACCTTTACTGAAAGCGTAACACCTTCAGTAAAAGCAGGGGGAGAAGTAGCTAAAATATATATTTTAAACAAACAGGGTAGACTACCATTAGAAAGAGCCACTGCTGTAGTAGGGGTACAAAAGATAATTAGCTTTTCAGCCTTTCTCATTTTAAACTTAATTTCCATTTTGCTACTTTTAATTAATTTTAAATTAAATGGAATGTTTTTAAAAATATTACTTCTATCTTTTATCATATTAATTGTGATATTTATAATTATGGTATTTATAGTGATACATCCTAATAAGATTCAAGGATTATTAAATCTTTTTCCAAAGAAATATAAATGGATTGAAAAAGCTAATGAATTAATAGAAAGTATAAGTATATCTATAAAGGAAATTTTGAGCCATAAAAGGGTATGGATTAAACAATTCTTATTATCCTTATTTATATGGGGATTTTTCCCTTTAAAATCTTATACTATAACTAAAGGATTAGACATATCTATATCTTTTATATCTATAGCTATAATTACATATCTTACTTATATGGTTGCCATGGTACCTATGCTTCCAGGGGGAATGGGAACTTTTGAAGGGAGTATGACATTTTTGCTTGTACCTTTTAATATTTCACCGGATAAAGGTATGACCTTAGCCATAGTAGTAAGGTTTGTAACCTTTTGGTTTGTATTTATAATAAGTGCTATTTATTTAGGTGGTAAATATTTTCATAGTCTCTTATGGAAGAAAAGCTAATAACAGATTTAGTAAAATATTATTAAGGCTATTGATTTTTATCAATAGCCTTATGTGTTAAAAGAATTTTATATTTAAAATATTATATTAAACTCTATTTATCAAAGTCTATAACTTGTCCTCTATTTTTAATTTCTACAATTTCGCAGAAATCTCTTTCAACTTTATCTTTAAATTTTTTTGAAGTAGAGCATTTAGCCCAAAAATGCATAGGTATAAAAAGTTTTGGTTTAACCTTATCAATGAAATATTCTCCACCTACGTAAAAGAAGTCATCAAGTCTAGGGTCTGTAGGGAAGAAGGCTATATCCACATCATTCTCAGCAATTTTTCTTATTTCTTTTTTAAAGGCTAATTCCATCTCTAGCTTATCTTCCATGGTATCATCTTTCCAATACCACCAATTAAAATCTCCAGCATGAAAAATGCTTAAACCATCAACCTCTACCAAATAACATACCCCTATATCCGTTGAATCAAAGGTTTTTATCACCACATCTCCTAGCTGAAGTTCCTTATTAGACCATAATATATTATAGTTTTTTTTGTAGTCAGGAAGGTTAATATCACTACTTAGTACATAATTTATATTTGGATTGTATTTAATCCAATCTAAAATAACAGGGTTGAAGTGATCTTTATGTCCATGAGAGGAAAAAACTAAAACATTATCTTTAATTTTTAAATCCTCTTCACCTACCACGCCATTTTCTAAACTTCTTACCTCATTAAGAGGTGAATCTTTATAATAGTCAAAGATTAAAAGATGATTCTCTGTTTCAACTGAAAAACCATCATGATACAAATAATGTATTTTGGCTCTATATTTATCCATAAATCATACTACCACCTTGTAAAAATATTAAATATATGTTCAATATAATATTATACTAGATTATTTACTTGAAATAAAATGTCATTTGTAATATAATTTTTACTGTATTTGTATAATTTATTTAAAATTTAATGAAAATACATACTATTTAACTTTGCAACGATTTAAGAAAATATGGTAGTGCAGAAGCCAGCCACTTTGAAATGAAATTTCAGGGTGGTTATTTATATATCATAATGGAAATAGGAGGAAAACATCCATGGAGAAAACTAAGAGTTCATTATTTGGGGATAAGGAATTTTACAGCACCCTTATGACAATTGCTTTACCCATAATTATACAAAATTTTATAAACTCATTTATAAATATGTTGGATACTGTTATGGTTGGAAGTTTAGGAGAAACGGCAATAGCGGCGGTAGGAATAGCTAATCAGTATTTTTTGCTATTTAATTTATTAATAATAGGAACATATAGTGGATGTGGAATATTCATATCACAATTTTGGGGAAAAGAAGACACTAAAAATATAAAGAAAATGGTTGGAATGGCTTTATTCACTGGTATTATGATTTCAATTATACTAGGAATTTTTGCTCTTATTTTTCCAAGAGAAATAATTAGCTTTTTTAATAAGGATTACAAGGTAGCACAATTAGGAGTGGGATATTTAAGAATAATTGCTACAAGCTATATATTAATGGCTATTACTTTATGCTTTGCATTTTCCTTACGTTGCATTGGACAATCTTCTGTGCCCATGTTTATAAGTATAATAGCTCTCTTTAGTAACGGAATATTAAATTATATATTTATTTTTGGTAAGTTAGGTTTACCAGCCATGGGAGTTACTGGAGCAGCAATAGCAACGGTTATTTCAAGGGTTATAGAAATGATAATAATGGTTTTTTACGTTTATAAAACTAGAAGTGTCTTAGCTATAAAGTTAGGTGATATGTCAGGTATAACAAAGGATTTTATAGCAAGAACCTTTAAAACAGTAATACCAGTTGTGCTAAATGAAGCTTGCTGGGGACTTGCAACTATAGTATATGCTGCAGTATATGGAAGAATAGGAACAGATGCAATAGCTGCAGTGCAAATTTGTAGCACGGTTCAAAATTTATTTACAGTTGTAAGTATTGGTATGGCCAATGCTTCTACGGTTATGATAGGCAATAAAATAGGTGCTGGTCAAGAGGAATTGGGAAGAGAATATGCAAAGAAATTCTCCATTTTAGGGTGTATTTCAGGTATAGTTTTAGGAGCTATTTTAGCACTGTCAGCACCATATATATTAAAGTTATTTAAGGTGTCCCCAAATGTGGCCCATGATGCTAGAATGATTTTATATATAACTGCACTGGTAATGGTGATAAGAGTATTTAATATAATACTTATAGTAGGAATACTTAGAGGTGGCGGAGATGCAAACTTTGCTCTAATAGCGGAAGGAGCTACAATGTGGTTTATAGGAGTGCCATTATCATTTATTGGAGCTTTTGTGCTTAAATTACCTGTTTACTGGGTGGTTGCTCTACTTACTGCAGAAGAGGTAGTTAAGTGTATTTTAGGACTGACTAGACTTCTATCAAATAAATGGGTTAATAATGTAGTTTATGATATGTAGTTTTAAATTAATTGTAGAATAAATTAGCCCGTATTATAGATAATAATAATAGATAATGTATTGTATTATTTATTATTTTATTTATGAAACGAGGATGCATCATGGAAAATGTTATTAGCGTAAAAAAGAAAAAGTATAAGTGGCATAAATTATTATTCATAGGATTAGCTACTTATATATTAGGTGTCATAATATTAACTTTAACGGGGAATATAGTATTGTTCCCAGCGGTAGTTATGTTAGGAAACTTTCTTATTCCTGTTACTTACGTTTCTTTTTTCTATGAGAAAAAAAACACGAGCAATGTAACCATGACAGATCTTGTTGCTAGTTTCTTTTATGGTGGTTTTTTGGGAACCTTTGCAGCAGCTATATTAGAGCCTATTTTTATTACTAGTTTAAATTTTAGAACTGCCTTAATGGTGGGATTAATTGAAGAGTTTACTAAAATTTTAGGAGTATTATTTATATATAGGCATAAAAGACATAAGCTACATATGGATGGAATAATACTAGGAGCTTCTGCAGGTATGGGATTTGCAGCTCTAGAGAGTACAGGATATGCATTTGCTACCTTTTTAAGAAGTAGAGGAAGTTTATCTCTTACAGTTTATATCACTTTAATGAGAGGAGTACTATCTCCCTTAGGCCATGGAACATGGACTGCTATATTGGCAGGGGTACTTGCTAAAGAAAATATTGAAGGCCCTTTAAAGATAAATGGAGAGATTATAAGTGCATATATAATAGTTGTATTGCTTCATGCACTATGGAATTCAGTACCAACACTAATGTCTATATTATTTCCTTTCAGTACATCAGTTTTAATTTCCGAGTTAATAATCGGAGCCGCTGGAATAATTATATTAATGGTACAATGGAATAAAGCTAATAAGAAATCATATGATTTATAGTTCATAATTGAGGAAGGGATTTTGCGTAGGCAAAGTCCCTTAATTTCAATTTTCAACTCCAAATTAAGTAAAATTATTATAGAGTTTTAAATAAACAGCCTAACCACCTGTGTTACAGTAAAACAGGTTAGTATTCCTAAAGCGGTAGGGAGAATAAAGGATACGGCGGTCCATTTCCAACTTTGAGTTTCTTTTTTAATAGTTAATAAGGTAGTTCCACAAGGGAAATGCATTAAACAAAACAGCATTACATTTATAGCTGTAAGCCAAGTCCAGCCATTTGCTATTAATAAATCTCTCAAAGCATTAAGACTATCTAGCTCAATCATTGCTCCAGTTGACATGTAACTCATTATAAGGATTGGCATAACTATTTCGTTGGCAGGGAATCCCAATATAAATGCCATGAGAATGTATCCATCCATACCGATAAGTTGAGCAAATGGATTTAAAAAGTTTGCACTATGGTCTAGAAGCGTCATGTTACCAGCTTTAATGTTTGCCATAATCCATATAATTAAGCCAGCGGGGGCAGCTATTGCTACAGCCCTACCTAACACAAAAATAGTTCTGTCCAAAATAGATCTAACTAATATTTTTCCTACCTGAGGTTTTCTATAAGGAGGTAATTCTAAAGTGAAGGATGAAGGAACACCTTTTAATATTGTCTTAGATAAGAACTTAGACATTAAAAGAGTAACTACAACTCCAAGAACTATAACTCCTGTTATTGTTAAGGTAGCGATTAAAGATTGAAAAGAACTATTTGAAGCACCAGCGATAAAAATGGTAGTTACAGCAATTAAAGTAGGAAAACGTCCATTACAAGGAACAAAAAAGTTGGTAATAATGGCAATTAGCCTTTCTCTAGGTGAATCTATAATTCTACATCCAATAACTCCAGCGGCATTACATCCAAATCCCATGCACATGGTTAGAGCTTGTTTTCCATGGGCACAAGCTTTTTTAAAGAAGTTATCTAAATTAAAGGCTACCCTAGGCAAATAACCTAAATCTTCAAGGAGAGTGAACAATGGAAAAAATATTGCCATGGGAGGTAGCATTACAGATATAACCCAGCCTAAGGTTCTATATACCCCTAGCACTAACATATCATGTAATCCTTGAGACCATCCATTAGATAGAAATAATTGAGTTAATTTATCCTCTAAAGAGAAAAACATGTTAGACAACAATTGAGAAGGATAATTAGCGCCCTTTATAGTAATCCAAAAGATCAAAGCTAGCATTAGTATCATTATAGGAATACCAAAAGTTTTAGAAGTTAATATATCATCTATTTTTCTGTCAATATGGTTGTAGTCGCTTTTTTCAAAATGAACCACTTTATTTGCAATATTTTCACTTTCCTTTACTATGCTAGAAGCTATTTCGTAGGTGATATTTTCCTCAGCTTTTATAAGGGATAGTAAAGATTCATCTTCAGATATATTTATACCTAAATATTTATCTATTGATTTTAATATAAAGTCTTCTCCATCTATTAATTTTACTGCAAGCCATCTACTTTCTAGTTTATCCTCACACAGTTTTTCAAGCTTTGGGCTTAATTTTTCTATTGTATCTTCAACAAAAGAATTATATTTTATTTTTAAAGGATTGGTGATAATTTCTCCTGATGATACTTTGTAAACAGCCTCCATTAGTTCATCGAGACCATGGCCGCTGCGAGCACTGGTTCCAACTACAGGTATACCAAGAATATTTGATAATTCTTTTAAGTTTATATTTATTTTTTTTCTATTAGCCTCATCGATTAAATTGACACATAGAACTACCTTATCTGTCATTTCTAATGTTTGAAGGAGTAAATTTAAGTTTCTTTCAAGACAAGTAGCGTCGGCTATTACTACAGTAGCATTAGGATTACCAAAGCAAATAAAATCCCTTGCAACTTCCTCTTCTGCAGAATTAGATAGTAAAGAGTAGGTTCCAGGTAAATCCACTAAAATAAAATTTTTATCCTTATATTCATAGCTGCCATGAGCAGTTGTAACTGTTTTTCCAGTCCAGTTACCAGTATGTTGCTTCATTCCAGTTAAACTATTAAAAAGAGTACTCTTGCCAGTATTGGGATTACCAGCAAGAGCGATTACAATATCTTTCTCAGGATCAATTTTAATGTCTAGCATATCCTTCATTAAAAATAATCCTGTGGACTGATTTGTAAGTCCCATTACAATACCTCCTGAAATTAATTAATGACTTTCACCAATATTTTTGATGCCTCTTCGGAGCGAAGGGCAATTACAGCGCCTCTTATTTCGTAAGCAATGGGGTCCCCAGAGGGACTTTGTCTTAAAGATTCTACTTTAGTTCCAACTATTAATCCTAAATCCAACATTCTTCTTTTTGTATTTCCGTCGGAAGTTAAACCTTGTACTCTCGCAGAACTACCAAGGGGAATGAGATTTAATGGCATTATATTTTGTTCCATACTATTACCTCCAAAAAGTTAGTTGTGGGAAAGATTTTATTTCCATACTGGTAATATATTAATAATTAATTAAATTTGTTACACATATAATTAGACTAATTGAAAAATTTAGAGCTAAAAGTTCTATTTAGAAAAGGGGGAATAAAAATGGGGGACTATAAGAATTTTCATACGGTTAGAGGGTATGAGATAATTGAAAAAGAGAGAAAAACTTTAACACATAGCATGGAAGATTATTTGGAAATGATATATAGAATAAGTTTAAAGAATGAAGGTGTTAGAGTGAATATGTTATCTGAAGCTTTAAATGTACAACCTCCTTCTGTAACTAAAATGGTACAAAAACTTACTAAATTAGGCTTTGTTAACTATGTGAAATATGGAGCTATATTTTTAACTGAAAAGGGAGAAAAGATGGGAAAATTTCTTTTAGATAGGCATAACATAATTGAAAAATTCTTTAGAACAGTAGGGCTAGAAAAAGATATTTTATTTAATATTGAACTAATGGAGCACAACATAACTAAAGATGCCTTGATCAAAATAGACATACTAAATAATTTTTTTAGAGATAATCCAGATATTGAGAGAGGGTTTCATGAATATAAAAAATCTATTAAAAGTTTAGAGTGAAAAAGGCGCTCCTCCCACTATATACCTAAGTTCTTTTATATTTTACAGATATATTTTCAAATATAGATTTCTACAAGGATAATTTAGTTTCACAAACAGAGAGCTAAGTATTCAGTGAAGTCGCTCCAGCAAAAGTCGCTATTTCACTGAATACTTAGCTCTTCTATAGTTTACAAATATATTATCAAATTTATATTATGACAGATTAGTTTCTCAAATATTTATCTTTATAATTCTATTTTGAAAAGCCTGAAAAATGCTATGTAATACGCCATATGCATATGAGCAAAATCTAGAAATTCTTAATTTATTTTAGAAAAATGCCGTTAAGATGCTGCACATGTTTGACCGAAGGGAGTTTGTCAGCATTAGGAAGTTTTCTAAAATAAATTTTAGAAGTTCTCATTGCAGTAAATCGGCATAAGAAGCATTGCATGGCATTTTTGGATTTGTTGAAACATAAATTATTTTTTCAACCGTAAATTTCTACAAGAATAATCAGGTATCCAAAAAGAGGAGCTAAGTACGTAATGAAGCCGCTTCAGAAAAAGGCATTCCTTTCATTACATACTTAGCTCTTTTATGTTTTACAGATATTTAAAAGGTTGTGGATAAATAAGTTTTTAATATATAAGTCTTTAATATACATAAAGTCTATTTACTAGGGTTTATCAATTGAAGAATGCTTATCATCGATTCTATTATTTTTATTAAAAGATAGCGTACCATATATAGCAGAGATTACGCCACCAACTAAATCCGCAATTAAATCTTCCATAGTATCTCCTACTCCAGTTAATAAACTGCCTTGCATATCCATGCCTAAAATAATATCGGCAGAAAATTCATATATTTCCCAAAGCACTCCACATAATAGTACAAAAGAGATGATATACAAGAAAATAAATTTTGGATTTAGAGATTTTATAACTATAGCATCATTTAAATTATTCATAATTACTATACCTAACAGGCCAAGTATTGTTCCTGAAACTAAATGAAGCATTGTATCCCACCAAGTAAACTTATAAAAATTATTTAAAGTACCTAGATAAATGGACAAAAAAATAAAAAATATTATTGAAAAGTCCAATGCTCTGCTTCCACTTCTTTTAAATATATTATTATACATATAAGGGATAAAAGTTAAAGCCATACCTATCATGGCCATAAGAAAAAAATAGTAGTCTTTAATAATAAGATTATTAATTGCATTAATTACAAATAAAATTCTAATTATCCAAGCTAGCAAATTATCCAAGTTATCTAAAGCTCTTTTCATATAAATACCGTTCCTCGCTATATTTGTTTTATTATATAATAATATACAGTAATGAACATTCAATTAGTAAAATAATACAAAAAAGTTAATATTTAATTTAAAAATTCTACTAAAGCTTTAAAAGAATTCTTTCATAGCTTTAATTTTATAGTAGTTCATGGATTTTAAGCTTTCTATCAGTGCAAATATACTAGAATTTAAGTAACCATCTAACCCTTTTGAGTCTAAATTTGAAGTAAGAAGGTTTAAGGTTATTAATTTAGCAGGTACATAGTATCTTTTACTTTTAATGTAGCTAAATAAAAAAGGAGTTTTTTGAACAACTCTTCTAGGAAGTGATAAATCTATTATAGTCATATACACACCACCAACAAATACTCAATTCATTATATGTAATTTTTGTAATTAAGTTACATGAATTACATGCTTACCTCTTTTATGTTTTACAGATATTTAAAGATTTATAGATGAATAAGTTTTTAATACTGCAATTTAATTTTTCTTGACAAGAAAGTACAAAAAGTATTACTGTAAAATATGGATTTACTAACATTATGTTGCTAAAGGAGGTTTATTATACATACTAAAAAAGATTAATAAAATCGTTTTTTAGATTTTGCTAAAAAAACGATTTATTACATAGTGTAGGGGTGTTTTGATTTTATATAATAAAAATATTTTCTAAATTTGAAAGGGGAAGTGGTAGTGGACGATACTTCGACGATTAAAATATTAACGCCAGTTAATATAGTAGGATTTATACTAGTTATGATGGCAGGATGGATTGATACAGTTGGTGTACAAGTTTTCACAAATGAAAGGGTTTCATTTATGACTGGTCGTGCTGCTGAGTTGGGTGAGCTAATAGCCAAAGGTGATATAAGAGGATTTTCATTTATACTAATTATAGTGCTAATATTTGTTGTTGGCGCAACCATATCAGCTAAAATTACTAGAAAGTGGGGACTAATGGGCGGTTTGACTTTTTCAGGAATGCTTTTAATAATTGCGGCTTTTTTTACATATGAAGGAGAGACGCACTTTGTAGAGATAGCAATACCTATGGCAATGGGAGGACAAAATGCAGCTACAAGTTTGACACCAGTTAACCGTACTACCCACTTAACTGGTCCAGCTACTGATATTGGAGTATATTTATCTTCTGGCAACTGGAATGGTATTATATTTTGGTTATTAAGATGGATAGCATTTCCAGTAGGTGCGTTTATTGGATTTAAGGCTGTAGGAAAGTCAATAACACATGATCATATAAATACAGTACTGACACTTATAATTCCAGCTATTATAATTATTTTTACTGGTATTATTCAGAAAATGACTGTAGACATACCCTTACTAGAAGATAAAGTATGACCAATAAGAGCTTATAATAGAGAGATTCCATCATAACTAATAATTAATGCGCAATGCCAAAGGCATTACGCATTAATTATTTCCCCACCATTCACATGTATTACTTCTCCAGTTATATAAGAAGCTTCAGGAGAGGCTAAGAATAGGTACGCTCCTGCCAGTTCTACAGGTTGACCTGGTCTCCCCATGGTTGTGTTACTTCCAAATTTAGATACATCAGTTTCATTAAAGGATGAAGGTATCAATGGGGTCCAAATAGGTCCCGGAGCTACTGCGTTTACTCTAATACCTTTAGGTGCGAGAGATAGGGCTAAGGATCTAGTAAATGTTACTATAGCGCCTTTTGAGGCAGAATAATCAATAAGGAGTTCATTTCCTTTATAGGCAGTTACTGATGCTGTATTAATAATTGAAGCACCATTTTTTAAGTGAGGAAGAGAAGCTCTAACCATGTAGAACATGCTAAATATATTAGTTTTAAAGGTTTTTTCTAGCTGTTGATCTGTAATATTTGCTAAGTCCGTTTGCACATATTGTACTGCGGCGTTATTAACTAATATATCTATTGAGCTAAATTTATTTATAGTATCGTTTATAGCATTATTGCAAAAATTAGAATCTGCTATATCTCCAGGGATTAATAAACACTGGCCTCCAATACTCTCAATAACTTTTTTTGTTTCTTCGGCATCTTGGTGCTCATCATAATATACTATGGAAATTTTAGCTCCTTCCTGAGCATATGCAACTGCAACAGCTCTTCCTATTCCGCTGTCTCCACCAGTAATTAGAGCTACTTTATCCTTAAATTTACCTGATGGCTTATAATTAGGGTTTTGAAATATAGGTTTAGGATTCATATCAGATTCCAATCCTGGATGTTTTGTTTGATGTTGTGGCAGAACAGATTTTGGAAAACTATTTATAAAGTCTAATTCTTTACTCATTATGTACTCATCCTTTCTAAACATTATAATATATAGATAATAGTATTTGTGTTTTTCTATTTATAATTCATTTATTTAAATTGGAAATTGATAGTGAAGAATTAAGAGGTGGTCTACTAAGAAGTGAAAGTAATATAAAATATTTTTTAAAATGACCAAAGAAAGTTTAGGTTAAGTGTGCAAAAATATAAAAGTTGAGAGCTGAAAGGAAGAGTCAATAAATAACTCTCAATTCTCAAGTCTCAACTTTCAATTATTTTAAGGTGTAAAAAATCTGTGTATTACAGAATTGCCCCTTCCTCTAGCAAAAACATCAATTCTGTTTTGGTTCCAGGATACAGAAGCAGGTGCAGAGGTTAAAAATCCTCCGAGATTTCTCCAGTTACTCCATCTGCGTCCATCCCACTCTCTGTGCATTAAATTATTAAATGCACCTCTAGCAAAAACGTCTATTTGATTTGGTCTTCTTGATGAAGCACAAGGTGCAGAAGTTAAGTTTCCGCCAAGATTTTCCCAATTGCTCCAACTACGTCCATCCCACCATTTATGGAATAAGTTGTTGTTTGTTCCTCTAGCAAAAACATCTATTCTATTAGGCCCCCAAGAAACAGCGCCAGGTGCAGAAGTTAAATTTCCACCTAAGGCTTCCCAATCACTCCAGTTTCGTCCATCCCACCATTTGTGGTATAGCTGATTATCCGTTCCTCTTACAAAGCAATCAAGTCTATTAGAAGCCCAAGAACATATACTTGGAGACGAAGTAAGGCTACCACCAAGACTTTCCCAGTCACTCCAACTACGTCCATCCCACCATTTGTGGTACATAGCATTATCAGTACCTCTTACAACTACATCAATTCTATTTGGTCCCCAAGAAACAGCGCTTGGAGCTGAGGTTAAAACTCCACCAAGATCCTCCCAGCGATTCCACCTGGATCCATCCCACCAATTGTGGATCAATTCGTTTCTAGTTCCTCTAGAAAATATATCTAATCTATTTGGTGCCCAAGAAGATACCCCTAAAGCTGAAGTTACTCTGCCGGGAATAGTTTCCCAAGGGGACCATCTCCTATATAAATCTTGATCAAAGAAAAAGTCCATAAACATCCTCCATATATTGCTACTTACATAATATTCAATAAAAACAAATATGTTACTGCAATATAGTTGTTGAAAATTATTAAATGATTATCCAGTAATCTCTTTATGTTTTTTAATGTTTATCGAATACTTTTTATAAGAAGAGATTATTTTATTTGAATTAATTTAAATTAGTAGCTTTTCACAGATTAAAAAAATTGATACCATATTTTATATAGAGGTGGTTATATGAGTAAATTTATTAATATAATTAATGATTATATGAAGAATGGAACAATTGATAGCTTCAAAATTCTTATGATCTTGAGCATGATATACGTTATTATGCTAATCAGTTTTTTTAATCCTCTTTTAGCAAATTTTATTATGGAAATATCTACGGTTGTCATTGGATATACTGTAATGATAATTGTCATAAATATTTATAATATATCAGATAATAATTATGTTTTATTTTTAGGTATAGCCTATGCTTTTGTAAGCACTTTAGATTTAGCTCATGCTATTACTCATAATGGTATGAACATAATACCTCAATGTTCAGTATATAAATCAAATGAATTGTGGGTTTTTGCAAGGTATTTAGAGGGAATATCTCTTTTGATTGCAAATAGATATTTTAAAAAAGAGATAAACTTTAAAAAGGTGAGTATTATATACTCTTTATCCCTTGTTATAATATTTATACTGGTCTTTAAGGTAGATTTTTTATTTACACCTATTTCTTATAAGTATGGAATTAAAAATATTAGATTAGCAAAGCAACTTATTATATGTGTTATTTACACTTTATCCATAGTAAAGCTAAAAAATTGTAATAACATAGATACACAATATAAAAAATATATAGTTTTATCCATAGGTTTAAAGATAATATCTCAATTATTTTTGATTCATTCTGATGGGCCAGAAATAATTTGGAGTACGGTAGCTCATACATTTAAATTTTTTTCTTTCATATGTTTATATTATGTCATTATAAAGTCTTCTTTAAGGGAACCTCTTAATCTTCTTTTTAATGGAATAAAGAATAAAGCTATAGAACTACAAGATGTAAACATTGAATTACACAATAGAAATATTGAGTTAGAAAGTATAAAAATTTCTCTTCAAAGTAATATTGAAAAATATAAAAAGATCTTTGAATTCCTACCAGATGCAGTGATTATTAGAGAAGAAGAAAAAGTAATTTATGCAAATAAAGCTCTCTTAGAAATGTTAGAGATAAGCAATAAAAATGAGATAATTGGTGAAAATATACTATCTTTAATACACCAAGATTGCAAAGAAGAGGTAAAAGAAAGGATTAAAAGTAATAAGAAATACATTCATAGCATGGAAGAAAAATTTATAAAAAGAAATGGAGAATCTATAGCATTAGAGGTATCCGCCATATCTATTATTATTGATGATAAAGAATATTATTTAGCAATAGGAAGAGATATTACTGAACGAAAAAAATTAGAAGAGATGAGGATTAAGTTACAGGAAAGAGAGAAGTGGGATAATTTAAGAAGTGAATTCTTTGGCAACATATCCCATGAGTTAAAAACACCTATAAATGTAATATATAGTGCTTTGCAACTGGAAGATATATACATAGAAAACAAAGATATAGATGGCATAAAAAAATATAATGATATTATTAGGCAAAACTCATTGAGGCTAATAAGATTAAGTAACAATATAATAGATATTACTAAAATTGATGCTGGTTTTTTAAAACCTAATTTAGGTGTTTTCAATATTGTAGAAATAGTAGAAAGTTTAATTGAATTTGTAATTCCCTATGTGGATAATAAAAATCTAAATATTATTTTTGATACAGAAATAGAAGAGGCCCATGTAAAATGTGATTCAGATATGATAGAGAGAATAGTTCTTAATCTTATTTCAAACTCAATAAAGTATAGCAATGAGAATGGAAATATTATTGTTCAAATGTATTGTAATGATAAAGATTTTATTATTATAAATATAAAAGATGATGGTATAGGTATACCAGAGGAAAAACAAATAAATGTATTTGAAAGATTTACTCAAGTAGACAAGTCCTTTACGAGAAGATGTGAAGGAAGTGGCATAGGACTATCTATTGTTAAGGCCTTTGTAGAACTTCAAAATGGGGAAATTTTTTTAAAAAGTAAAGAAGGGGAAGGAACAGAAATAACCATAGTTTTTCCATTGTTTAAAGCTATGGAAGAGGCCTGTGATAAACTAGGTTATACTCGCAAAAATGAAAATATTATTAAAAAAGTAGACATAGAATTTTCAGATATATATCTATAAAAGTCTCTAAAAATTTATAAGGATGAAATTATTAGAAAAAGAAGGATATACAATTAGAGAATAGAAGATAAAAGTAAAGAAGATTTATGTCGAATATAAAATAAGGCATCTAAAATAAAATAACTAGTTAATGATGTGACGAATATTTTATTTCAGATGCCTAAGTGTAACATAACACTATGATAAAATAGTATACTATATGGGAGGGATGTATATGTTTAACTCAGCGTTAAAAAAATTTAAAGATAACTATTTACTTATGCTACCATTCATTTTAATAAATTATTTAATTAGTGCAATTACAGATATAATTAGCCAAGAAAATGTTCAAATTACTAATAAATATGATGTTTTATTAAATGGAGGAGGATTCTCTGGAGGAATAGATATAGCAGTCTTAATATTAATTATAGTTTCTATAGTATTAGGGCCATTAATATACTGTTCTATGGGTATTGTGTGTAAAAGAGCTTTTAAAGAGGAAGAAAGAATAAGATTTACTGAAGTTATGAAAGAGGCTTCTCATTATTATTTTAGATATCTAGGATTAAGTTTATTAATATTAGCGATAGTATTTGGATTATCACTAGGAATAGTATTTATTGCGCTTATGGGACCTTTAGTACTGATTACTCCATTATTAATGATAATAATGGTAGCCTTTGTAATCATCTACGAACCTTGTGGGGAATATTTGGTTTACTATGATGTTTCAGCAGGGCAGGCTTTAAGCGAAGGAAAAAAAATAGGTAAAAAATATTATTTAGAGCTATTAGGCATAGTGATATTAACCTCTATTATAGGATATATAATGAAAAAATTATTGCAAAACAATTTAACGGTTAATTTGATAGCTTCTTTCATAAGTATTAATATACAAGCGTTTTTAGTTATGTTCAAAATGAATCTTTGTCATATGGCGTTTTTAGAATCTGAAGAAATATATTAAATTAACAAAAAATATCTCATTCATATATTAAATATTAAATAACTAATATCATATATTGATATTATACCAATTGATATATGAAGGGGAATTATATGAATAAAAGAAATAAGCTTGCAGATGCTGTATTCGAAGGTGGAGGAGTTAAAGGTATAGCTTTTTGTGGAGCTTTAAAGGTTATGGAAGATAGTGGTTATAACTGGAGAAACATAGCGGGAACTTCAGCAGGATCTATTGTAGCTGCACTTCTTGCCGTAGGATATACTGCTGACGATATAAAAGTATTGATGGAAGAATTAGATTATAGAAAAATAATGGACAGAAGATTGGGACCAGCTATGAATTTAGCTTTTTACAAAGGACTATATAAAGGGGATTACATAAGAGAATGGCTAGAGGAGAAACTCTATTTAAAAATGAAGGATAAACTAGGAGAAAGAAAGTCAGTAAAATTCAAGGATTTATTGATAAATGGAGAAGAAGGAATTCTTTTAAAAAATCCAAAATATAAAAGAAAATATAAACTTCACATAATAGCCACGGATTTAACCAGGGGAAGGATATTGATTCTACCAGAAGATATTGAATACTATGGGATAGATCCAAATGAGTTGGATGTAAGCTTAGCTGTGAGGATGAGCATATCTATCCCTATGTATTTTGAACCTGTAACACTTAAAGACTATAGAGGAAAATATTATATAGTAGACGGTGGTGTAATGAGTAATTTTCCAGTATGGTTATTTGATACAGAAGGTGATCCAGAATGGCCAACTATAGGATTTAGGCTTTTAGATTTTGAAAAAGCAGGTAAGAATCATAAAATAACTAATATTTTTAATTACTTTTCTGCCTTAGTTGAGACGGTTTTAAAAAATGATATAAACTTAGAAGTAACGAGGATGGATAACTTAAGGACTATAGATATAAATAGCTTAGGTGTGAAAGCTACTGATTTTAAAATATCAGATGAAGAAATACAAGAGCTCTATTTGTCAGGTGAAAATTGTGCAGTGGAATTTTTGAACAGTTGGGAATACAACTATATAGCTTATGTACAATTGAGAAAGAAGTTAAGGCTTACTCAGATTTAGAAAAATAAAAAATAAAAGGCTGTTGATAAATATAAATTACCAACAGCTTTTTGCTTGAAAAATTATCTAAGAAGTCTTTAAGCACTAGTAGGCATATTAGGAAGATTATTAGGAGTATATTTTACAAACTCTAAATCCTTTCCTTTATTAAAATATTCATCCACATTAAAAGGGGTAAGCCTATTGTAAATTGCTCCTGCCATAGGGTTATGCAAATTTTTATAATAGCAGTATATTTCCTCTTGCAGTATGCTAGTAGGGTATTCCCTTCCTTGAATCTTAAAACTATCTACATAAGGTTGGAAAAGTTTTATATATTCCGGAGGTATATAAATAAGATCTTCTTTTCTGTCACCCTTAAAACATTTTATAGAGTGAGAATTTTCTGGAGTACTATTCCAATGTTCTTTTGCTACAGCGCAATTATATAGACAATAGGAATTTGCTAATATACTGTACTTATAATAAGGAGGAAGCTCTTTTAATCTTGATATAGCTCTATTAAAAGGAAAATGAAGCACTATTTTATCGTACATACTCAAATCATTTTCCCATAAATCTTTAGCGCTTAAGGTTTTGGTAATAGAGGCTATAACTTTATATTTAGAATCAATCTTTTTTAATGTGGAGGCTAGGTTGTCTGAATTTACCACAAAGGTATTTATATTAAGATCTATATAATGCTTTACTACATCCATTGGAAGGCCTTCTTCTTTTTGAAAAAGCACTCCTGGATTAAATCCTCTTTTCTGAATTTCTTTTATATAAAAATCATATTCTTCTCTAGTGTCAGGTTCTTTATAAGTTCCCCAGGATTTCTCAACTCCTTCAGTATGGCTTCTTGCATTAGGAGAGTCGCCTTTAAAAGGAGGAAGAAATATAAATTCAATCCAATCTTTATCTATACTTTCCTGAAGAAAATCTAATAATCTCAAATCAAAGTTAAATGGAACTTCATATTTAATCAAAATATGCACCTTCTTATTTGAATTTTTTTCAATAAAATTACTTTTAATTCCTTTTATATTCTACTACAATTTTAAAAACAGTAACAGTAACTTTGCAGGAATTTATTCCAATGTATGCCATTAAAAGCTATTATTTTAACTTTATATTTAAATATATGTTTTTTATTAACTATGTGACTTGGTGAAATTGGGACAAAACTTTTAAAGGTTATAAAATTTTAGAATTACAATAAACCCAAAAGAGATAAGTATGTAGTAAAATAATGACTTTGAAAAAATATATAATTACTTATTGTAAACTAATTTCTAGATAATGTAGTATAATTTAGGAAGAGCATTAGATAAGTAGACAATTAGGAAGGTGAATTATTTTGAAGAACTTTTTTACAAATTCAACTAATTTGGCAAAAGAAATTTGTAAATTAAAATTGAGAAATGGAGATAGAGCTATAGATGCTACCATGGGGAATGGTAATGATACTATTTTTTTAAGGGAGCTTGTAGGGGAGGAAGGAAGTATTTATTCTTTTGATATACAAGAAATGGCTATAGAAAATACAAGAAAGAAATTAAATGATATTAATATAGATATGAGAAATGTAGAGCTAATTTTAGATGGGCATCAAAACATAGATAAATATGTTAAAGAAAAAGTTAAATTAGTTATGTTCAATTTAGGGTATCTTCCAGGAGCTGATCACAAGCTTACAACAAAGGGAGATACTACAATAGAAGGAATAAAAAAATCTCTTAATATTCTAGAGAAAAACGGTGTTGTTATTTTAGTTATATATTATGGTCATGAAGGTGGAGGGAAAGAGAGAGAAGAGGTTTTAGATTTTATTTCCTCTTTAAACCAAAAGGAATATAATGTTGTAAAACTATCCTTTATAAATCAAGTGAATAGTCCTCCAGAGCTTATTTGTATTGAGAAAAGAGGGATAGAGGGCTAACGTTAATATTAAGAAACAAATAAAATTTTTTAATATAGGTTTTAATCATGTGAAGTTTAAGTAATTTATAAGTAAATCGTAAGCAAATTGTTACAAATTGATAGATTTTTAATGTTAGAATATTAATAAGTAATAATTATTTTTAACTAATGTAGGTTAGAAGTAAAGGATAGCTCTAGTTGACAATCATTAATTATCAACTGGATAGAGGGGGATGACATATGGGTAGAAAAAGAAGAAAAAGAAAAAGCAGAGTTTTAAGGAGAATAGGAATCTTAACATTTTTAGTAATGTTATTCTCAATTTCGGCATGGACGGGAATAAAGATTTTTAATCATAAAAACTCAACCACTGCCTTAGCTGTAAAAGAAGGCGACAAATCATCAACAGACAAGGAAGATAAGTCAAATAAAGATCAGTCAGATAAAACTAAAGAAGAGCCTCCTAAGGATGACGCAAAGAAGGAGGAAGATAAAAAAACTGATGGCGGAGTAGATAAGGGAGAAGGAAATAAAGATAATAGCGGAAAAGAAAAGGTTCCTGAAAATAAAAAGATAGCTTATCTAACTTTTGACGATGGGCCAAGTGCTAAAGTAACTCCACAAATATTAGATATACTTAAAGAAAATGATGTAAAAGCTACTTTCTTTGTATTAGGATATATGGTGGAACAAAATCCAGAGATATTAAAAAGGGCTAAAGATGAAGGACATGCTATAGCAAATCATAGTTATAGTCATGACTATAAAAAGTTATATGCAAGTACGTCAAACTTTTTAGCTGATATTAAAAAGAACGAGGAGACCATAAGAGGGGTATTAGGAGAATATAATTCAAAGGTAATAAGATTTCCAGGCGGCTCCTTTGGAAGACATGATTTTATAAAGGCAGTAAAAGATGCGGGGTATGTTTCAGTAGATTGGAATGCTTTAAATGGAGATGCAGAAGCTCAGAATGTACCAAAAGATAAGTTAGTAGCTAGACTGAAAGAAACAGCATTAGGACAAGATAAATTGTATGTATTAATGCACGATGCTCCAGCAAAACAAACAACTGTACAAGCATTGCAAGAAATAATTGATTATCTTAGAGATAGTGGATATGAATTTGGAATTCTTGAATAATTTAAGTTTTAAAATATATTTATAAACCATAAATATAAACTACAAAAGAGCTAAGTATATAGTGAGATAGAGGTTTTCCTGAACCAATTTTACTATGTGCTTAGCTTTTTCTTTGAGAGACTAAATTATTTTTGTGGAAATCTATATTTTAAGAACTTATAATTTTGTAAAACATAAAGGAATTAAGTATATAATGAGAGGAACGCCTTTTTTTCGAAGTGACGTCATTATTTACTTAATTCCATTTTGTATACCTAGTTAATTTTGTAGAAGCTTACATTTGAAAAAAAATCTATGGGTTCAACAAATAAAAAAATGCTACACAATGCTTATTATGCTGTCTCGCTGCAATAAGAACTTCTAAAATTTATTTTATAAAAGTCCCTAATGCTGACAAACTCCCTTCGGTCAAACATGTACAGCATTTTAACGGAACTTTCCTAAAATAAATTAAGAATTTCCAGATTTTGCTCAAATGCATAGGGCGCATTACATAACATTTTTTAAGTTTTGTGCAATAAAATTATAAAAGTCAACATTTAAGAATAAGATGTCATAATATAAATTTGAAATATATCTTTAAAACATAGAAAGACTGATGTATATAGTGGGAGGAGCGCCTTTTTTCTGGAGCAGCTTCACTACATGCTTAGCTCTTCACTTGTAAGACTAAATTACTTTTGTAGAAATTTATAGACGAAAAGCTAATATGTAAAAATAGTTTGATGAATATAACTAGTGAATATGTTTAAAATTTAAGATATAATATATGTATACTAAGTTTTGGAGAGATAACTAATGAAAAAAGAAAGAACAGAAGTGCACCATCAACATGATGTAGGATACAAACATATATTTTCACATAAGGAAACCTTTTTAGAGCTTATAAGAAGCTTTATTAAAAAGGATTGGGTAAACTTAATCAAAGAAGAGGATTTAATACTTGTAGATAAATCCTATATATTAAATGACTTTGAAGAAGAAGAATCAGATATAGTTTATAGAATAAATATAGATGGTCAAGAAATAATATTTTATGTATTGATGGAGTTTCAATCTAGAGTAGATTTTCAAATGCCTATGAGATTATTGTTCTACATGACAGAAATATGGAGAGACATATTAAAAAATACTCTAAAAAAGGATAGAAAAAGAAAAGACTTTAAATTACCAGCAATAATTCCAATAGTACTATACAATGGAAAAAGCAAATGGACAACAACTACCAGCTTTAAAGAGATTTTGCAGGGGAATGAACTCTTTGGAGAAAATATATTAGATTTTAACTATATATTATTTGATGTAAATAGATATAATAAAGAAGATTTACTAGAGATTGCTAACATGGTATCCTTACTATTTTTATTAGAACAGGATATTGATAAAAATGAACTTGTGAAAAGGTTAAGAAGTTCAGCTTTTGTATTAAAGAAAATAGGACCGGAACAATTTGATGTATTCAAAAGATGGCTAAAAGGTATAGTAAAGCCAAGGCTTGATGATAACTCTCAAAAGGAAATAGATAATATTTTAGATAAAGCCAAACAAGAGGAGGTTGATAATATGGTTAGCAATTTAGGAAGAACTTTAGATAAAATTAAAGAAGAGGCTATAAGAGAAGGTAAAGAAGAAGGAATAAAGGAAGGTATTAAAGAAGGTATTAAAGAAGGCATTAAAGAAGGTAGAGAACAAGGTAAGGAAGAAGGTATCAAAGAAGGTAAACTTGAGGCAGCAAGAAATTTTCTAAAGATGGGATTGAGTGTAGAGCAAGTAGCAGCAGGTACACAATTACCAATAGAGGAAATTAAAAAATTAAAAAACGATATGATAAATTAATAGTAGCCCTTTAGTGCATGGAGTTAAGTAATATATTATAGAAATCACGTTAAGCAAAAAACTTAGCGTGATTTTTTAGTTTGAATTACATTATTATATCTGCAAACTACAAAAGAGCTAAGTATATAGTGAAAAAGCGGCTTCACTATGTGCTTAGATCTTCATTTGTAAAACTAGATTATTTTTTATTATCTATGTATCTGTTAAATCTATCTGTAAAACATAGAAGAGCTGAGGTATATAATGGGAGGAGCGTCTTTTTATGAAGCGACGTTATTATGTACCTCAGCTCCCCTTTTGGATATTCAAATATATTTGTGAAAATTTACAAGTAAAAAACTAATTTTAATTAAAAGCTTCCAAAAACATCAAAAGACGAATTACTTCGTCTTTTGATGTTTTTGGGGCTATCATTTTTTTATTAAAAAAGGAGAAGAAATATAAAAATTATATATTTTTACCACAGCAATTTTTATACTTCTTTTCACTACCACAAGGACATAATTCATTTCTGCCTATCTTAGGAACAGTAATGGTTTTATCTTCAGAATAAGCAACTTGCAAATCAGCTAACTTATCCTTTCCAAAAATCAAGTTCCATTCTGGTAGATTGTACAAATTATCTACACCAGCTTCTAATAAAGCAATGTAGAGTTTTTCAAAATCTATATCTAAACTAATTCTAGAATTCTCTGTTATGTTCTCAAGATCCACAGGTCTTTTTAATGTAGAATTGATTCCATCTAAAAATCCTACAAAGGATATTTCGGAAACATCAAACTTCTTAGCTAGGTTTTTGAGGGCTCCCCTCATGATAGTTTTATAATTCTTTAATATTATTGGTATTATTTTTTCCTGTACTGCATTTAATTCGTTCCAAAAATCTTCTTGCCCTCTAGTGTGAACGAAAAATACAACTAATTCTTTCCACTCATTGTATAAGCTCATATGCTATTTCTCCTTTTACTTAAGTGTAGTTCCACGTTTTATTATATACAATATTGTGTGGATTTTCAACTTAATAAATGTAACTATAAAATAAGTTTATCATAATATAAAAAAAAATCAATATATGATATAATGGGGAACATAAGAAAAATTTAGAAGGAAGGGATTAATATAGAAAAAAAGCACATAGTAGAAATGGATATTGGGAAAGCCTATGCTACCTTAGCAGTAATTATGATACATGTTTCTGCCTTTGCTATGTCTTCTAGCAACAATGAGAGTTTAAATTATAAAATATTTGTAATATTAAACCAATTATCTAGGTTTTCAGTACCAGTATTTGTTATATTTTCAGGGATAGGATTAGGCTTAAGTTATAGAAAAGAAAAGAGCCTATTGAACTTTTATAAAAAGAGAGTATTTAAAGTAATTCCTCCCTATATATTATGGGGAGTTATATATTTAACCTTAATAAATAAAAACTTCAATTATAGTACATGGCCTGATTTATTTTTAAAAGGAGATAAAATTTTTTATCATCTTTATTTTTTGCCAATGATTATCGAACTTTATTTAATTTTTCCCGTATTATATATAGTCAGCCAAAAAATATGGGGAGTAATTCTAACATTAATAATATCTGGTGGAATTATCACTACTGCCCATTATTATAATATTCCTGACTTAACTTTAGATTTTTATTCTAAGAGAAATATAATATTTTGGTTATTTTATTTTTCTTTAGGAATATATTTTAGTGGGAATATAAAAGCTAGCATTGAAAAATTAAAGAGGAATAAAACTCTTATACTAGGCATATTATTACTATGCATAACTGGGCTTCTATGGGAAAGCTTTAATAGCATAAGCCTTGGAAAGAGCTTAGATTATGCTACTACATTTATAAGGCCTTCTGTAATAATTTATTCCATAGTAGTTACAGCCTATATATTAAGTAGAGATTATAAAGAGGGGATAGGAATTGATATACTTAAAAGTATATCAATAAGTTCCTTCGATATATATTTTTCCCATCCATTAGTAATCTATTATTATATGAAGGTTTTTAAATACTACAAAATGAATATAGGAAGCATGGAATTTATTTTATCTTCATTAATATTATGCACTACTCTTCCTATATTAATAAATAGTGTCAGAAGAGCTATATTATCTATAAATTTAAATAAAAAGAAAAAAAATTAAAATTATAGAAGGAATTAAGAAAGTTATGTAGAATAAGTAATCCATAAAGTCTATATGTGGATACGGAAGAAATGATATGGAATAAACAATACTAAATGGTAATCATGGTTACATTTTCTAAGGAAAAAGGTATGGCAAAATTAGAAGTGTTGTTGTATAATAGTAACCGAGGTTAAAAATGCTAATAGTTTATACTGTTAGAAATTAACTTAAACTATGGTTATATATAAAATTTTATGTATATAAACCTAAAATAAAGTTAAATTGTGAAAAATTTTTAATAAACCTAGAAAATGAAAATTTTTTATGATATAATTACCATTAAGTCTAAAATGGTGAATTGCCGCCATTTGTATAAATGTGTTATATATTAATTTAAATATATAAATAAAATAAAAAACAATTTTTAATTTCACTTAAATGAGGAGGTTATCATAATATGAGTAAGAAAAGCCACAAGGCACTAGCAAGTGCAACAGTTATGAGCTTAATACTTACATCAACATTAACTGCAGTACCAGTAAGTGCAGCAGCAAGTGTTGAAAGACTAGAAGGAGCAGGAAGAGAAGAAACTGCTATAAGCGTTGCTAAGAAGGCATTCGCTGATGGAGCTGAAACAGTAGTATTAGTTAACGGATACGGATACGGAGACGCAGTAAGTGCTACTCCACTTGCAAAAGCATTAAATGCACCAATTCTTTTAACTAATAAAGTAGACGTGCCATCTGCTGATTTATTAAATGCTTTAAGCAGCTTAAAAGCTAAAAAAGTAGTTATTGTTGGTGGAGAAGGCGTTGTAACAAAAGCTTTAGCTAACAAATTAGCTGAAACTTACACAGTAGAAAGAATCGGCGGAGCTTCAAGATATGAAACTAACGCTGGTGTTGCTAAAAAAGTTTTAGAATTAACTGGAAAGAAAGAAGCTTTCTTAGTTAATGGACAAGATGGATATGCTGACGCTTTATCAGTAGCTTCAATAGCTGCTACAAAGGGAGCACCAGTATTATTCGGAAACAAAAACGAAGTTCCATCAGTAGTTAAAAACGTTGCTGAAGGCTTAACAGTTTCAGCAGTAGGTGGAACAGGAGTATTACCAACTTCAGTTGTTGATTCCGTAAAAGGAACAAGAGTAGCTGAAGGAAAAGACAGATTCGCAACTAACTTAGAAGTATTAAAGAAATTTAAAGATGACTTAAAGTTAGATAGCATATACATGGCATTTGGTGGAGCAACTCCAACTCAGTTCGCAGACGCATTAGTTGCATCAGCTGCAGCTGCTAAAGTAGGAGCTCCAGTAGTACTAAGCGGAAGCAAGAATTCAGATGCTTCAACAAGTGCTGCTAAAGACTATATAAAAGCAAACCACAAAGACAACACTAAGATTTACTTGGTAGGTGGAACTGGATCCTTAGATTCAGCTATCGAAAGCTCAATCAAGGATATGGTTAACCCAGTTGTTACTAATTTAGAACTTGTATCAGTAAAATCCGACAACTTAAAACAAGTTGTACTTGAATTCAATCAAGAATTAGATAAAGAATCAGCTGAAGAAGAAGCTAATTACAAAATTAAGGATTACACACTTGATAAAGATTGGGGAGCAGTTTTATCAAAAGATGGTAAATCTGTAACATTATCATTACAAAATGGTGATACTACTTCTGATATATTTGACAGACAAGAAGAACATGAACTAGAAATAACTGGAGTTAAGAATAAAGATAAGTCAAAGACTTTCAGCAAAGAAAAAATTAAATTTAGCCCAGTAGATGTTACTCTTCCAACTGTTAAAGAAGTTAAAGCACTAGGAACTAAAGCATTTAAAATTGAGTTCAGTGAACCAGTTAAAAAATCAAGTGCTTCAACAACTGCAGCTTACAAAATAGATGGAAAATCTATAGCTGGAACAGTGAAATATGACTATGCTTCAAATAGTGTTATAGTTTCAACTTCAATGACAACTGGAGAACACAAATTATCAGTATCAGATGTTGAAGATTTTGCTGGACATAAATTATATGGTAAAGATATTCCATTTACAGTAGTAGAAGATAAAGAAGCTCCAGTAATAGTTTCAGCTAAGACTACAGATTTAACTGAGGTTGAACTTGAATTCAATGAACCAATCAAAAATGTTGGAAAAGTTTACCATGGAACATCAAAAAATACTGGAAAAGTAAAAATAACTGATAATAAAGTTGTTATAGATTTCTCAGATCATAAGATGGGTCTAGGAGATACAACAATCTTCTTAGAAGGTGTAGAAGACTATAGTGGAAACAAAGCTGATAGAAATACTGTAGTTAAGCCAGCTATAGATACTGAAAAACCAACTGTAAATTCAGTAAAAGTTGAAAATAAAGAAGGATTACATGAATTTACTATAAAATTCAGCAAAAATGTAGATAAAGAGACTGCTGAAAAGAGAGAAAATTATACTCTAAAAGATAATGATGGAAAAGTTGTAACTGGTAAAGGATTAGACGCAAAAGGACATCCAGTAGTAGCTGTAAATTATAACAAGAACAATAAAGAAGTAACATTTAAACTAACTGAAGCTCTAAAATCAGGAGAATATACTCTTGAAGTATCAGGAGTACAAGACGTAGCTTCAGTACCTAATATAATGATGCCATATTCAACTAAGGTTGAAGTTGGAGATACTAAAGCTCCAACATTATCAAAGGTATGGGTTGAAGAAAATACTACAGGTTTAAATGGTAAAATTGATCAATATATCTACATTAGATATAGTGAAGCTATGGCAGCAGATGGAGATGGAAACGCAACAGATAGAGCTAAATATAGCTACCAAGAACCAGGTACAACATCATTTAAGCCACTTCCAACTGAAGCTAAGGTTGAATTGGTTACTTCAGATACAATTAAAATTAAATTACCAAGAGTTTCAAAAGGTAGTGAATATATAAAAGCAAAAACAATCGATAGTGTTAAAAAATTAGGAGACATTAGAGTTGCTTTAGTTGCTGATTTAGAAGGAAATTACTTGAAAACAAATGATGAATATATAGGAATAAAGTCTATTCAAGATCAAGGATCAATAGGAGCTAAGTCTGTAAAAGCAACTGCTAAAGACACAATAGAAGTTGAGTTTGAAGGTAAGTTATCTTATATAGATGAAGATGATTTCTTAGTTGCAAAAGGTGCAGGTGACAGTAACTTAAAATCAGTAAATCTTGAAACTTACAAAGTTAATGATGATGGAAATACAATTGCTGTATTTGGCTTAGATAGTGATGATAAATTAGACAGTAGTATAGCTAGTACAGTAACATTTAAAACAAGAACTTCAAATGTATCATCACAAGATGAATTTGGAACAAAAGTTTCTATAGATAACGAACCTATAGAAGATAAAATCAGACCTGAAGTTAAAGAGTTAGAAAAGAATGATAAACAATTTAACTTTGAGAAAGAAAATGATAAGTATGTTCTAAGCGTTGATTTTGATGAAGAACTTAATGTAGTAGCTGGTGCTACAGATATAGTTTCAGTTAAAATAGACGGAAAAGAAATAAAGATTGCAGAAAATGGATTAAGTAATGAAGGCAGCTTATTAAAGATAAACTTAGGCGAAACATTAACTAAGAAATCAAATGGTGAAGCATTTGGAGATTTAAATAATAATTTAGTAATAGAAGTTCAGTTGAAAGATGGAAATGATTCAGCTAAAATTGTTACTGATGCGTCAGCTAATAGAAATGCAGCAGTTTCATTTACTAGATCAGCAATATTATCTGAAATAAAAGCTGGATTAAAATAAGCAAAATTTAGCTTAGTAATATGACTTTCTCACAAGATAGTCATAAACCTCAAGTTTATGAGGAAATGCTAAAATAAATGATTCAAATAAGAGAGATAGTCTTGAAAAGACTATCTCTTTTTAATTTTAAAATAAAAAGATCCCTGTAGTGGAAATTCCACTACATTTATTATCTATTAATCTATCATCTAAAAATCTACTGAATCTATTGCCAACCACAAAAGAGCTAAGTATATAGTGAAATGAAAATTTTTTTCAAAGCGTCTTCACTATGTATTTAGTTCTCTATTTATAAAACTAACTTATCCTTGCAAAAACTTACAACTTAGCAACCAATTTTCCATAATTATTCAAAAAATAAGGCATGTAATGAAAAAAACACCTTTCAATGAATAAATCTGTAGCACTTTGAAGTGTTTTTTATATAATGATATTATATATAGGAAAATTTAAATAAGGGTTGGTGTTTTATATATGTTCTTTTTCTTATGGTGCTTTTTTATAATAATATGGATTGCGATAATATGGATTATAATAATAGCGTTAATAAGCTTATTGTGCCAACCTCGTCATTGCATATTTGGTAGAAAGGTTATAGGTATAGATGAAATTCAATCTAGAGAAAAGGACAATAAAAAGAGGATAACACTAGTAGTTAAAGGTGATAGTGGTTCTGGAAGGACCATCATCAATGCAAATAAGATAAATTTAACTGTGAAACGTACTTAACTTTATAAAGTGAGGTGAGTATGATGAAAGAAATTAAAAAAGATATTATATCCGTAGATAGATATGAAGAAGATAATAGATGCAATAGACCTGATAATGATAGATCTGACAGATGCGGAGAAATAAGAATTAAAGCTGATACAGTTAATATTAGGATTAATTGTAGATCATAGATATAAATATAGGAGAGATAGTCTTCACAAGAGTCTGTCTCTCTTTTATATTTATTATAATTAGATATTTAGATGGAATACATAACGAATAAAATTGTAACACTTTAAAGCACTCTATATATAATATTAGTATATATAATATATTTAAATAAGAGTTAATCTTATATATATATATTTTTTGATCATAATACTTTTCTATAAAATACGGATTATAGTATTATTGTTAATCAAGTGATTCTTAGGTTCAGATGGAGTTTGCTTAAAAGGAATACTTACTCCCGCTGAAGCCTAGAAGAACTTATCTAGGGATGTAGCATCCGTTATCTCCTACTTATAGAAGAGGGAGTATTACGGATAGTAGTCATCGAATAAACTAATTGAGGCAACTTTGTTCTTATATAGTTGCTAGAAACCTAAAAAGGATAATGTACTTAACTTTGTAAAGTGAGGTGAGTATGATGAAAGAAATTAAAAAAGATATTAGATATAATGAAGTATCTGCAGATCAATATGTAGAAGCTGAAAGATGGGGAAGACCTGACTGGGATTCTGACAGATGTGGAGAAATAAGAATTGAATGTGACACAGTTAATATTACTATTAATTGTAGAGATTAGTTATAGATATAGGAGGGATAGTCTTAAAAAAGGCTATCTTTCTTTTTGTATACTAAAATATCTTTGTAAAACCTTATAAGTTGTAAACTAATTTGTCATAACCTAATTCTGAAAATATATCTGTAGATCACAAAAGAGATAAGTATGTGATAAAATAGCAACTTTTTCTGGAGCAGCTTCATTACGTACTTATCTCTCTATTTCGGAGCCAAATTAACTTTCTAGAAATCTATCTTTGAGAAATTATTTGTAAAACCTAAGAGAACTGCGTATATAATGGGAGGAGCGCCTTCTTGTGAAGCGACGTCATTATATACGTAGTTCCTGGTTCTAATACATAAAGATTTTTGTAAAAACTTATAAGTTATAAATTAATTTGTCATAATCTAAATCTGAAATATATTTGAAAAATTTAAAGGAGCTAAGTAAGTATGTAGTAAAAAAGCGACTTTTTCTGGAGCGGTTTTACTACGTATTTAGCTCTCTATTTGTGAAACTAAGTTATCTTCGTAGAAATCAATATTTGAAAACATATCTGTAAAACTTAAAGGAACTGAGGTATATAATGGGAGGAGCGCCTTCTTGTGAAGCGACGTCATTATATACGTAGTTCCTATTTCTGATATATAAATATACTTGTGAAAATTTATAATTGTAAACTAGTCTTATATAACTTAATTTAGAAATTATTTTTGTAAAAACTTATAAGCTGTAAACTAATTTGTTATAATTTAAATCTGAAAATACATTTGTAAAACACAAAAGAGCTAAATATATAGTGAAATAGCGACTTTTTTCGGAGCGTCTTCACTATGTATTTAGCTCTATACTTAGGAAAATAAATTAAAACACTTTTAAAAAATTACAAGCCTAATTCTATAGTGAGAATAGTTCAAATTTAATAATATATTAACTATTTTGTCATGAGTTTTTTATTATTAGCGCTTATAATAAATATAACAAAATAATTTATTTATAAGGTGGGTAAAGAAATGGAGATTTCAGATATACTGAGTAAAATAAATTCTTTAAGTGAAGAACTACAAGATAAAATTGCACCAGTGGAGATATTAAAGAAATTTAGTGGCGGTAAATCAGGAGCCAAGGTATATTTAGTGGAATATGGTGATGACAATAAAGTAGGAATTTTGAAGATAAATAATTGTGATGAAAGCGAAGTATTTAATAAAGCCTATGAAATAGCTTCTAAAAACAATATGCATAAATATATAGCAAAACTTATTACTAACTATGAAATAAAATATAAAAACACTCTATTATATGTTAATCTTTATGACTTAGCAGGAGATCATATATACAAAAGTGAAACATTTTTAGACAAAGTCTTAAATGAAGATGATCTTAAAGATAGCATAATATCTAAAATAACTAAGTTCTTATTTAACTGGAATAAGGAACATGAGAAGAAAGTTATTTCACCTTCAGAAATAATGAGAAATGAATTATCCTATAGATATATGGATGAAAAATATGAAGCCTCTTTTAATGAAATTGGAGTGCCTAAAGATATAAAATGGGTATCCTTAGATGGTACTGACAATATATTGCCTAATCCATATTATTTCTTCAACCATGAAGATGTATGGAATGGATTAAAAATAACTTGTTTAACCTCCCATGCTCATGGAGATTTCCAAGGGGATAATATTATCATAACTGAAGATAAACCCATTATAATAGATTTTTGTGATTTACTTGAGGATTGTAATGTGTTTCATGATTTAAGATATCTTGAATCTATTACTCTAGGTGACTACATAGAAACTAATCAAAATTGTGACAAAAAATTATGGATTAAAGCATGTAATAGCTTAAGTGAAGGAATAATGGATGTGGATATACCACAAGGTAGAGGTATGAGTCTTCTAAGACAGCTTATGCCAAAGCTTAGAGAGAATGTAAAACTTATAGTATCAGATTCCCGTAATGTACTTTACAACCCTTCTTTTTACTTAGCAGGGGTAGCTTGCGGGCTAATAAATATGAGAAAATATAAGGATAAGAATAAGAAAAAAGCAGCCTTTATATATGCTGCATATAATTTAAAGATGTTTTTAAAAGATGAAGCCGTTAATATGTTTAAACCTAATTTAAATTCCTGTATGGTTTTTAATTGGATGAATGAAAGGGAAAATTTATTTGTGAATTTAGAGCCATTACATCAAGCTCCAGCAGCTTGTGGGGAGTTCTTGGTAGCAGTAAAGTAATTAAAAATGAAAATAATTGTGACAATTAATATAGGTAACTATATATAAATATAAGTAAGTGTATATCAACATATATAAGAAATTTAAGTGAAGTTAAATTAATATATAAGAGTGTGGAGTAAGGAAATTAAAATTATCCTTACTCTTTTTCTATCTATACTTAATAAAATAATTAAACAGAAAATAAAAAATATAATAAATATTGTGATAAATGTTACGATAAATAAGTAGTGCACTAAATGAATATTGTACTAAATAAAGTAGGACAAGCATATTTATATTAATGTGAAAATTAACAAATATTAAGGAGGTTTATTAATGAAACTGAAAAAAAGACTTGCTTTCCTAGTAACTAGCTTTGTAACTTTAAGTTTAAGCTTCAATGTTTATGCATCACCAATTTCTTTTGATCAAAAGGTTATCTCAAAAATTAACACTAAAAAAATGATGGAAAATCTTAAATATTTATCCGTGGACATTGGCCCTAAGGTAGCCAGTTCTCCAGAAGAAAAAAAGGCTGCAGAATTTATAATATCGGAATTTGAAAAACAACATTATGATGTAGAAGTGCAGGAATTTAACTATGAAAATAATGTAGGATATTTAAAAGTCCTTCAACCTGAAACTATGGATTTACATATACAAGTAACTAAAGGCTCACCTCTTACTCCAGAAGGGGGAATAACTTCAGAGGTAGTAGACTGTGGATTTGGATCTAAAGAAGAATTTACTGATAAGGCAGCAGGTAAAATCGCCCTTGTAAAAGTTAGTGAGAAAACTACAAGCATGTATAGAACAATACTTTCAAATGCAGAACAAGCTGGAGCTATAGCAGTGATAATCCAAAATGATGATTGGCGTAGATTAAGTATTTCTTCTTCAGTAACTAGCAAAATTCCTTTTGCTACACTAAATAATGAAGCAGGAGAAATGCTTTTAAAAGAAGGAACTACTGTAAACTTCCAGGTTAATAGATACGATACATCTCAAAATATAATAGCTACTAGAAAGCCACATAAAAATAAAGATAGTGGAAATATTGTTATAGTATCTGCACATTATGACTCAGTTCCAACGGCTCCAGGAGCAAGTGATAATATTTCAGGCGTGGTATCCCTGTTAGAATTATCACGTATATTCTCCTCCTTCCCTATAGATACAGAAGTACGTTTTGTAGCTTTTGGTTCTGAAGAGGTGGGATTAGTTGGATCTAGATACTATGTTTCTCAACTTTCACAGGATGAAAAGAATAGAATTATAGGTAACTTTAATATGGACATGGTAGGAACTGCAGGAGAAAAACAAACTACACTATTTGTTAATGTTACAGATGGACAGGATAATTTAGTTTCAAAAACAGCTAGAGCAACTGCTGAAAGATTAGGATATGCTGATGTTATAAAATCTCCGTTTATGCGTGGAGCAAGTGACCATGTATCCTTCTGGGAAGCTGGTATTGATTCAGCAAACTTTATTTGGAGAGATCCAGTAACTGTTGAGTTAGAACCTTGGTATCATCAACCTTATGATACTATAGACAGAATAAGTGTAGAAAGATTAAGAACTGCTACAGAAATTGTTGGAGTTTCAGTTTATGATGTAATAAGAAAAGATACTCCAAATCTACACAAGAGTAAAAATGTAAAAGAAAGGTTAGATTCCTACTTAATGAATGAAGATCCTAACATGGAATTAGATTTTTAGTTAATTCTTATATCCTATCTCAAAGAAGGTGGGGATATTATAAAGAGTTAGCTAAGGGATAAAATATAAAGAGATAGCCTAAAAAGGCTATCTCTTTTGCTTGAAATGAAAGAAGAAAAATCAAAAGTAAAAAGTAAAGTACACAACTCTCTCAGTAATGAAATTATTAAATCATGCAATATGTCTCTTCTTTAACTGTCTACTTTGAGCTTTAGCGATTTTTTCATCTATTATTTCACCATCATTTATGATTATAGCATTACGTAATACTTTATTATTATTTTCCTTACCTTCAATTATTGTATCCAAATATTTTGCTACTTCTTTACTTATCTCAAAAGAGGAGGTTTTGTAAAAAAGTGAAGGGGTATGGTCTACCACATAATGAACTATGCCATCAATAGAATAAATAGGATTTTCTATTGATGTAGGTACGCTTGTTTCAATGGCTTTACTATTGTCGCAGCTTACATCTATTATTAATGCATTCTTTTTCATTCTCTTTAAGTCTTCTCTATATAATATATGATCTTTTCTTGTGTTATCCCAAAGTACTGCATTTACAATAACATCATACTGACCTATTTCTTTTTTAAACAGCGACTCCATATTTCTACTGTAAACTGTAATATCAGCACCTAGTCCATTTAATATTCTATAGGCACCTCTAGCGGTATTGCCTCTCCCTAATATGGCAACCTTAGTGTTGTAAGGAAATATGCCATGCAATTGAAAGGCTTGCATTACAGCAGCTTCTCCTGCAATCTCATTGTTTCGCCAGAAACTATGCCTTCCATCCTCAAACATATCTTCCCAAGCTATACATTCAAATCTTTTTTCTAACAATAAATCTGTTAACTCTCTATTTTGAGCAGCATGTACCCATCCAAATAGAATTTTACTAGGCTCTAAATTTTTTAGATAATCTCCATCTCCTATTTTTGGATCACAGATTACATCTTTTTTAAGAACTTCTTCTATAGTAACTACATTAGCTCCAGCCTTTATGTATTCCTCATCACTTATGCCAAGTACTTCTCCATATCCCTTTTGAAAATACAACATATCAGCATTTTTCAAGTTTAAAATATCCTTTGGTACAATTGCTCTTCTTTCTTCATTTTCCTTTGGACTAATTAAAAATCCAATCTCTCTCATAAAATCATCTCCCTAAAATTTAAAACATATAGAATAGCAATGTAACAATCTCAAATAAAATATTAAGTTGTTACTATGTAGCAATTAACATTATTATACTATAGTTACGTAAAATACCTCAACTGACAACCCAAGCTATAGAAGGTAGGTTGTAACTACTAACTTCTATCATTGAGATTTATCTTACTGTTTCATAGTTATGCTCCTTATTATAGCAATTACCTATATATACCAATGACTTTTATTATAGAATTTCGTACTACATGTGAGTTATACTGTAAATATAATCAATTACCACTAGTTTTACTAAATTTTAGTGTTATTATTATATATAGGTAATAATTTAAGTTTTTACATGTTATGTAGGAGGTCATAAAATGAAAGGAAAGAGTATTGGTAAATTTAATAAAAAAGTTGTGAGCAAGGTAGTGGCTACAACCATTTTACTTAACATGGTAAGTTCCGCAAGTGTACAAGCTTTAGGAAATTTTGATGTTAAGTCTAGTTTTATATCAAAGGAAATAAACAAAGAAGAATTTGAAATAGCTCCAGGTATAAAAGAAAAAAAATATTCCTTCAGAGATAAATCCGGTAAGAAAATTGAGATGGTCACTGTGGAAGTAGATACATATAATCCTAATGCAGGTATTGAAGTGGGCACTCCAAATGACAAAGATGGCTATGGAATGCAGATATTAAGAGAGCAAGCAAAAGCTGCTACAACATCAGAAGAAAAAGTAGTTGCAGCAGTAAATGGCGATTTTTACTACATGGTAACAGGTGAACCTATTGGTATAGTATATAAGGATGGAAGGGCAATTAAATCAAAATATGAAAAGGGATGGAACTTTTTTGGAATATTAAAGGATGGAACTCCAGTGATTGGAGATGAGAAAAAATATAATGAAGTTAAAGATAATCTTGAGGAGGCCTTAGGCGGCAACGCTATTATTGTAAACAATGGCAAAATCAATGGAAACCTGTCTACTGAAAAGGATCCAAGGACAGCAGTGGGTATAAAGGCAGATGGCACCGTGTTCTTCCTCACTATTGATGGAAGGCAGGAACCTTATTCAGCAGGTATATCTCTAGCGGATTTAGCTCAGATTATGATTGACATGGGAGCGGTACAAGCATTGAATTTAGATGGAGGAGGTTCTTCTACATATATTTCTAGAAAACCTGGAAGTGATGAACTTTCTTTAGGTAACAAACCTTCAGAAGGAAAAGAAAGAGTGGTTGGAAACTCTTGGCTGGTTGTTTCTAAAGTTCAATCAGATGGTGAATTTGCTTCAGCATATATAGAGCCTTTTGATAAAAGCTATACACCAGAATCTACTGTAGAATTTAAAGCAAAAGGAAGAGATAGATCAGGTGCGCCTTCACCGTTGCCAAGCAGTGGATTAACTTGGTCTCTTTCTGATGATTCCTTTGGAAGTATTGATGAAAAAGGAGTATTTAAATCTACTGGGAAAACTGGACAAGTAGAGGTTTTATTAAGTTATTATGGGGAAGTGGTAGGAAAAACCATAGTTGAAATCGCTCTTCCCGATAAAATAGATGTAGATACAAAACAAATTACGGCGGAAAAAAATTCTCAAGTTCAATTAAGTATTTATGGTGAACATAGAGAAAGAAAATTAAAAGTAAAAAATGAAGACATAATATGGGATATATCTGGAGATGTTGGACACATAGATAATAATGGAATACTTCATACCAAAGATAAAACAGCAACAGGTAAAATTACAGGAACATTTAAGGGAACTAACCTTTCTGTTTCTATAGATGTGACAGTAGGTAAACCTTCTCAGGTACTTTACGATTTTGAAAAGGACACAGGAAGTTGGAAAACAACTACTGCTGGTAGAGGAGAAAAAGCCTCTATAGAAAAAGCTACATCAGGTAAAGATCCTGTAAAAAACGGCAGCGGTTCTTTAAAAATTAATTTCGACTTCACAAGCGGAGAAAAAAATGCCACCCTTGGAGTGTATGCAGGTACAGGAGAAAGCCAAAATATATCTGGTAGACCAAAGGCTATAGGTATGTGGATATATGGAACTCCGGAAGCTAAAGGTTATTGGTTGAGAATGGCTCTAGTTGATGGTAATGGACAAACTCAAAATATTAATTTAACTTCAGAAGCAGGAGTAAACTGGACTGGATGGAAATATATTAAGGCAGAAATTCCTGAGAGCATGAAAGCTCCTTTCAAAATCAGTGAAACTCAAGGAATTAGATTTATGTCTCTTGCTTCAGGCAGTAAGGGCCCAATGACAAAGGGTGCTATATATATTGATGATATTAAAGCTATTTATAATGATGAAGATATTGTAGATGAGGGTACAAATCAGGGAGAAGGAAGTACATTAAACAAAACTAGAATAGCAGGAGTAAATAGATTCCAAACGGCTGCATCAATAGCTAAAATGATGTATGATAAAGGAACTTCAGATATAGTTATTGCAAATGCATTTAACTATACAGATCAGATATCTGCGAGTATTTTAGCAAATTCACTAAATGCACCTGTACTTTTAGTAGGTAATAATCCTAACAGTGATATAGAGGCATTAGAATACATAAAATCACACATGAACAAAGCTGGTAGGGTACATATAGTTGGAGGAAAAGCTGCTGTAAATGATAGTACGGTAGATTCTATAAAGGCATTAGGTATTAAAAACATTGACAGAATGGAAGGCAAGGATAGATATGAAACTAATATTAAGACAAATGCAAAGTTAAATATCCCTGAAGGAACCCCTATAATAATAGCAAGTGGAGAAGGCTTTGCAGATGCTCTAAGTGTGACTAGTATAGCACAAATAAATAAATATCCAATAATACTTACAGGAAGTAAAAGTCTATCTAAGGATGCAGAAGAGTACATAAAGAAAATAAAACCTTCTAAAGTATATATTGTAGGAGGAGAAGGAGTAGTAAGCCAAAATGTTAAAAATTCAGTAGGCAAATTAACTGCTCTAAAGGATAAGGATATAGTAAGAATAAGCGGTACTGATAGATATAAAACCAATATGAATGTATTAAAACATTTTAATATTAAGGGAGATACTATTGCAATAGCATCTGGAGTAACCTTCCCTGACTCTTTAGTTGGAAGCGTATATGCTACTTACAATAATGCACCAATAATGTTAGTAAACAATGATATGAATATATCAGAGCAAAAAGATTTTATAAGTTCAAAGGCTTATAAAAACATGATAATATTTGGTGGAAACGGAGTAGTTAAGGAAAATATGTTTTAAGAATTTAAAAGAGGATAGTCTAAATGACTGTCCTTTTTTTATTGGGTTTTTCAGCTTTAAGATAAAGTATGAATGATTAGCTATTTAGTTAATTATTTATTAATTAACCATTTATTCATCATATGTATATATCTGGTGTGATATAATTATTTATAGAAGTATTTGGATGGGGTGTGAATTATAGTATGAAATTATTTGTGTTTAGTGTAATAGCTCTGCAAATAATTATTTTTATTTTTGTTGGACATAGACTAATAAAAAAAGGAGCTAGGTATGGGAATGATGTTTCCTTACCATTGAATATAAAGGTAACTTTAAGTATCTCCTGTATAGCATTAGCCACAGCAGTTTTTATGTTTAATTCAGGAAGATACTATCCTTACTCAAAATATGTTTTACTTGGCATGATTATTTCCTTCTTTGGAGATTTAGCCATGGCTGAAATATTAGGATTTAAAAATAGGCTGATAGGTGGTATGAGCATATTTGCCTTGTCACAAATGTTGTACACTATAGCTTTTATAAAAACTATCACATATAACCAAGTTTTTAGTGTGAGATATATTTATATATATGTTGCTATCTTAATAATTTTTATTGCGTTATGCCTTAAATTTTTAAAACCCAAATTTAAAGGAGAAAAGAGAGAATTAATCTTTGGTATATCCTACGCTTCTTTAATATTGACTATGGGTATATGGGCTGCTTTATTAGTTTACTCCTTTAATGGAAAGTTATTTTTAACTCTCATTGGAGCTATTGTGTTTGTTATATCTGATAGCCTTATTGCTCTAGGAGAATTTTTCCATGTAAAGATACCTTATGGAGGATTTTTAATATGGGTAACCTATGTAATGGCACAGGTATGTATAATTTCTAGTCCTGTATTGTAATAGTAAAATGATTATTGTAAAAATAAAAAATATTTTAATCCGTACGCCTAAATGAAAATGGCGTACGGTTTTTAGTTTTTTGAAATATTTTATTTTCTAGCAACTTATAAAAAGTAAAATGTTCCAAGAAATTATAAATTATTGCTATATATTGTCATAATTTGTGATATAATTATAAAAAAATAGAAAGTTTAAATAAAAATTATAAAAAAATTAATTTTTATATTTAAGAAGGAGGCAAAGTTTATGAGTAAAGAAGAAAAAATTAAAAAGTTAAAAAAAGTAGAACTTAAAAAAGTAGGAAAAATAAGAAGTATCAAAACTAAATTATTAATTTCTTTTACTTTGTTAATAGTGATCATATGTGCTGGACTAGGTATGATTTCCTACAAAATTTCATCTAATTTAACCATTGAGAACATGAAAGATAGATTAAATAAAACAGCTAGTGAAGCTACAAGGCTTGCTAAGAGTAGAATAGATATAGAACTTATGGTTTTAGAGGTAATTGCAAGTAAGACTGAGATAAAAGATCCTAATGTTCCTTGGGATGTGAAAAAAGCTATATTAGAAGAGGAAATGAAGAGAAATGGATATTCCATTATGGATATGGCTGATAAAAATGGAAAAGCTTTATCTACTGATGGCGGCGTTTATGATTTAAAGCACAGGGATTATTTTAAGAAAGCTATGAATGGAGAAAAATCCATTTCTGATCCTGTGGCTAGTGTGGCAGATAAATCTGTAATAGTACCTATAGCAGTACCTATAAGAAATAACAATGAAATAGTAGGAGTTTTAGTTGGTATAAAGGATGGAACTATACTAAATGATGTGGTAGCAGATATTAAATATGGGGAAAGTGGCGGAGCGACCATGCTCAGTAAGGACGGAACTGTTATTGCTGATGGGGATATAGAAAGAGTTTTAAATATGGAAAATACAATATCAAAATCCTCAGAGGATCCAGAACTTAAAGAAGTTGCTGAAATACATAAGAAAATGGTAGCTGGAGAAACGGGCATAGGAGAATACTCCTATTTAGGAGAATCTAAGTATGCGGCATATGCTCCTATTGAAGAAATGGGTTGGTCAATTATGATATATGCCAATGAAGAAGAAATTACAAGCGGCATAAATACTTTACTGAAGTACATAACCATAGCTTCTATAATATTTTTATTTGTAGGGATTTTATTCACTGTTATTCTAGGAAGAAAACTTACCTCTCCAATTATTGCAATGGTAGAATATATCAAAGTTATAGCCACAGGAGATTATACATTAGAGATTCCAGAAAAATATATAAAAGAGAATGATGAAACTGGGGACTTAGCAAATGCAGTGAAAAATATGCAAGGCAGTGTAAGAGATATGCTTTCACTAGTTAAAAATAGTTCTGAAGAAATTGGACTTCAAACAGAGAATTTAAGTGCCACATCTGAAGAAATGGCATCCTCTGCAGATAATATTTCTCAGACTGTTGGTGAAATAGCAAAAGGGGTTGGGGATCAAGCTCAGGATTTATCCAGTATAAATGAAGTTTTAAATAACTTTAATCAAGAGCTTACTTATATCGTTAAATCTATAGAAGATGTCAGTGATAATTCAATGGGCATAGAAGATATTGCATTAAACAGTAATAATAAAATGGAAGATTTAATAGAATCCATAAATAATGTGAATAAAACATTTAAGGACTTTATGTATAAAATAAATTCCTTAGGAGATAACATAGAAAATATAAATGAAATAACAAACTTAATTAACAATGTATCAGAACAGACAAATTTATTAGCTTTAAATGCAGCTATTGAAGCTGCTAGAGCAGGGGAAGCTGGAAAAGGATTTGCTGTTGTAGCAGACGAAATAAGAAAGCTTGCAGAAAAGAGTAAATTATCCGCTGAAGATATTAGCAAATTAATAGGGGAAATATCTAAAGAAAGTAAAGATATAATTCAATCTAGCAGCAATGTAGAAAATGACTTACAAAATTCTATAAATGTTATAGATGAATCTATGGAGTCATTTAAGAAAATAATAGAAACTATAAATGAAATAAATCCTAAGATACGAAATATTAATGTAGGAGCAGGAAGTATCAATAATAGCAAAAACTTAATAGTAGAAAAAATAGAGACTTCTTCCTCAGTTGCTGAAGAGATATCAGCATCCACAGAAGAAATTGCTGCCTCATCACAAGAAATGAGTGCATCTACAGAAGAAGTTTCAGAGGCTATTATAAATCTGTCTAACATGACAAAAGAGATGAATAGTAGAGTAAATAAATTTAAAATATAGCCATAAATTGTTAATAATTAACCCTCTCCACTTAATTATTAGTTCATAAATTTATGATATAATAAGGCATGTGAAATAAAATAACTAGTCAAAGATGAGACGAAATAGATTAGCGTACTGGCAAGTTATTTTTGGAAGATACCTAATCTAAGTAACAAAGGAGGAGAGACTGATGAAACTAAATAATAAAAAAATTATAGCTGTATTTTTATTAGCTTTAACTTTAGTTGTAGGAGGATGTTCGAAAAAAGAATCCCCAAAGCCTGATGAGAAAAACACTAATGGCCAGGAACAAAAGGTAGAAGTAAATGATGGCGATAAGGTAGAGGTTAAAGATGAAGGTAATGATCAATCTAAAGAAGAGGAAAAAGAAGAAGATAAAATAGTAAAGCAAGAAGACCTTACAGAAAAGCTAAAGAAGGAAAGCATAGTAGCAGACGGACAAGTTTATTTCCAGGGAGACTACGTAGTAGCTACAATCCTAGCTAAAGAAGGATCAAAGGAAGAAGAAGTTAAAAAACTTGCAGATAAATACGCACAAGATTTAAAGAAAAAATACAGTGATAAAAAAGTAAATGTTCAAGCAATAAGCGGTGGTAAAAATGTAGCTACTGTGATTTTAGAATAGGTTTTTAAATTTACATAATTACATAAATTTAGTTTTACAAATAGAGAGCTAAGTACACGGTGAAGGCGCTCCAGAAAGAGTTGCTATTTCGCTACATACTTAGCTCTTTTGTATTTTACGAAGGTACTTTCTAAATAAGCTATATAAGATTAGTTTACAATTATAAATTTCTACAAAAATAATTTAGTTTATCAAACAGATAGCTAAGTACACAGTGAAGCTACTCCAGAAAAAGTCGCTATTTCACTATATACTTAGCTCTTTTATTTTTTACAAAGATATTTTATAAATTAAGTTGTATAAGATTAGTTTACAATTTGTAAGTTTTCACAATTATATTTATATATCAGAAAGAAGAACTTTTCCTTACTTTTTCTTACTATGGGTATATCCCACTACATTATGATCATTTGATAATTCTTTAATAAAATCATTGTACCAAGGGCATTTTGATCTAATGCAGGAGGAGAGGTGTATGTGTTCAACTCCAAGTTCCTTCATTCTTCTAGCTTTTGCTAGGACTTCTTCTACAGATTGTTCACCGCATCCGTTGCAATGAACGAAACTTATTAATTCTGTATCTTCGTCTGCATATTCTTCAAAAGCTCCTGTGTTATTATTAAATGCTTTAAAACAGCCTGAGGCTGAGCATCTTTTTGAAACTTCATAACAATTTATAATACCAATTTTTTTCATTGTATCCTCCTCATATCAGCAAATATTATTAAGTCTTATATAGTTATATATAACTATATAGTATCATGAGGATTATATTTACTCTATGATGGTAATCACGATAATGCAATCTTTTTATATTAATTCATAACTACTAACAATCACAGGCAATTTTAAAGTGTCTAATACCTTTTCTAAAAGTACACCTTCTCTATTTGGGTAATTAAATCCGTAGCTTGCTTTTATGCAAGTGGAAATAAATTGAACCCCTCTATCTAGAGCTAATGGAAGGCTATCTCCTTGAAGAAGACTGCCTACAAGTACACTGGTAAAGGCATCCCCTGTACCTGGATAAAAGGTTGGTATGTGTTTACTGCTCACCTTCCAAAATACATTATCTTCTTTATTGTATGCTAACACGTGGGTTTTCTTATGTTTTTTGTGACTATCTGGTACGCTAGTTATTATTACTATTTTTGGCCCCATTTCACTAAGACGCTTCATCCAGCCTTTGATTTCACATTCAGATAGACTGGTATTAACATCCTCACCTAGAAGGTATGCTGCCTCTGTAAAATTAGGTGTTATAATATCTGCTTTTTTAATGAGACATCTCATATTCTCCACCATATCCATGTCCATAGTTACATAAAGTTTTCCGTTATCCCCCATGACAGGGTCTATTACGACTAAATTATCCTTTGTTCTAAAGAGATCAATAAATTTTGAAACTATGTTAATTTGCTTTGAAGAACCTAAAAATCCACTATATATGCAGTCAAAGTCTATATCGATTTTATGCCAATGATTCATAAAAGCTTCCATAGAGTCCGTTAAATCAACAAAAGTATAGTCTTCAAAGCCACCAGTATGAGTGGATAATATAGCAGTAGGCATTGGGCATACTTGTATTCCCATGCTAGATAAAATAGGTATTATAGAAGTAAGTGAAGCTCTTCCAAAACCAGATAAATCATGAATAGCAGCGATTCTTTTTACTGGATGCATTGATTTTCCTCCTTAACTTTTAACTCTATAAGTAAAATATCCTCTATATTCAACTACTTGTACTGAAGAGTCATTGTTTAGCTTATTGAAATAAGAATCTATTTCTTCTTGATTACAATTTCTATCCTTAAAAAAACTATTTATTTCAAATTGATTCATAGGGTGTCTTTTTATTATGCTTAAAATTGCATGGTAATTATCCACAATTCCACTGGAAAAACTTCCTGTAGTCAAAGAACCTATAGAAAAACCTCCTAAAATCTTTGTGGCTCTTTCCATGCTCTCTTTAGGCGGAATAGAAATGTTTTCTTCTGCTGGAGGTCTTACAGGAGCATTTATAAATATTCTTGAATAATTTATTTTATCTATTAAAGCTTTTAATTTAATCAAGTCATCCTCAGAGGTGTTTATTCCTTCGATAAGCATTACTTCAAGCCAAAGTTCCCCTTTAAACTCTTTAGAAAACTCTACCAACCCTTCATAGGAGTCTTGAAATTTTATTCTTCCATGAGGGCGGTGAATTTTTTTGAAGGATTCCTCATCAAAGGCATCTATGGAAGGTAACACTATATCACATTCCATTAAATCCTCTCTAACTTCCGCATCCCCAAGGGTAGCCCCGTTGGTAATTACCACAACAGGCTTTGAAGTGAGCTTTTTTAGTTCATGTATAAGTCTACCTAAAGATTTATACAATGTAGGTTCTCCTTCTCCTACCACAGTTACCACATTAAAATCTTCATTGTGTTCTATGTAATCTTTAAATTCTTCTATTATATCATCTAAAGGAAAGAAATTTTCTCTTTTATCTGTTAGGTGATCCGTTCTACCTACCTGACAATAAACACAAGAATAACTACAGTATTTTTTAGGAATTGGACTTACCCCTAAGGACATACCTAATCTTCTAGAGGGTATAGGTCCAAAAATAAATTTATAATCTCTCAAAATAATCCCCACCTTTTATATGTATAAAATAATTATTTCATATGTTATGAGAAAATTCAAATGTATGGGAACGCTTTTTAATAAAAAAGGATACACACTTTGGAAAGTATATATACAAAAAGGATATACACCCTATAAAGTGCATATCCTTTTTGTAAACTTTGTTATTACATTATTTTAATTTGAATTCATTTATTTTGCTAGATACTGATTCGCTAGTATCTTTAAGTACTTTAGCGTATTGTGATAATTCTTCTATAGAAGAGTTCATTTCTTCAGAGGAAGCTGCAATCTCTTCAGATGAGGCTGCTATTTCTTCCGATATAGAAGAGGAATTTTCTATAGAGTTTATTATGTCATCCTTTTCTCTTGCTATGCTAGTAGAAGCATTGTTTATAGCATGAATCTTTGGTATTAATACAGTTAACTCATTATTTATAGAATTAAATGAGCTTATTGCTGAATCTATATTTTCCATTTCCACATCCATGTTTTTGTCAACTTCCTTTGATAAGTTGATTATATTATCTGTGTGCTTAGATACTGTATTAATTATGCTTGTAATTTGTACTGAAGAATTTTTACTTTGTTCTGCAAGTTTTCTTATTTCATCAGCAACTACAGCAAAGCTTCTTCCGGATTCTCCTGCCCTTGCAGCCTCAATAGCTGCATTTAAAGCTAGAAGGTTTGTTTGTTCTGCTATATTATTTATAAATATATTTATTTCATTTATCTTGTTAACATTTCCGTGAAGAGTAGTTATAGTGTTAATCAACTCCTCAAACTTAGTCTTTATCTCTGTAATTGAAAGGGATAGGTTGTTTATTTTGCTATCACTTTCTCCAACTAAGGTATTGATTGAGTTAGAGTTTCTTTCAGCCTCTTGTATATCACTTATTATGTTTTCGAGTTGTCTTGCAAAGTTACCTATTATAGTGTTCATTTTTTCTAAGTCCATAGCCTGCTCAGAAGCACCCTTAGATACATTTTGCACTGAAGAAGCTACATCAGATGAAACAAGTAACATCTCTTCTGAAGAGGAGAAAAGACTTTGAGATTGTTCATCTAAGCTTCCTGCTGAATCATGTACATTTAACAATAATTCCTTAATTGAATTTTGCATTTCTACGGCAGAGTTAGCCATTAAACCAATTTCATCTTGTATATTTAAATATTTTTGGTCTAAATCTACAGTAAAATCACCTTTTCCTAAGGAAGAGAAATGTCCTGCTACAGCTTTTATAGGTGTAGTAATTTTATTTGATATATATAATGATACAAATACACCAACTACAGCACAAACTAATAGCACTAATAAGTTTCTGAAAACAGTGGAGTAGAATACAGACATAAGTTCACTGCTTTCAATAAAGTTTATATAATTCCATCCTAAACCGTTATCGGAACAGTTTGTTATGAAAATAGTATAATCTACGCCATTTATATTAGTAGTAAAGGCTTTTTCCTCTAAGTTAACGGTGTCAAGCTCTGGTATAGATAAATTTCCTATAGGTCTTCCTATAAGACTTTCATCCTTTGAGTGTGACATTATAGTACCGCTCTTGTCCACTAAAACTGTATAACCAGTTTTTCCTATGCTTAATTTACTAACTGTTTCATTTAAAGTATCTAAATTTATACGAAAGGCTACTACTCCCTTCAGTATGCCTTTATCATCTTTAATAGCTTTTACTAATGTGGAGCTTACTTCACCATTGGCATTTAAATATGAATCTAATATATGTACCTTATCAAAATCAGATTTTGCTATTTGATACCAATCTTCTGTTACAGGATTATAATTATTAGACTTTAGAGATAATGGATATTCTATATATCCCATATTTTCTTCTACTCCTATAGCAATAGATTGTATACCACTATTTTTATCCTTAAAGGATTGCAAAACATTTAGCAAATCCTTCTCATAAGGAGTATTAGCTGTAATTTTTACTTGATTATAAGGGTTACTAACTTTAACATATGAGGCTACGTCTGAACCTACTGCTTTAACTTTTGGCAAAGAAGAAATAGTTAATAAATTATTGCCTATTGAAGATATATATTGTTGAACATAAGAATCAAGTAAATGAGCACTATTTTTAATATTTTCACTAAAAGTATTTTTATTGCTTGAATAAATATTTAGGGCAGAAAATAAGGTGCTCAAAGCTAAGCTTCCTAATGTTAGGGTAAGCATGGAAGCAACAAGTTTATGTTTTATAGATTTAACTTTAAGTTTTTTTGTTTTTGTAATTTTTTCATTTTCATTGTTGTTAATCTTATTTCCTTTTTTAAATTTATTAAAATTTAGTTTTTTAAATGGGTTCATGCTTTTAATTTTTGCAAAAAAATTGTTGTTTTTAGGTTTGGTAATTTTAGTTTTTCTGTTAATAAATCTCATATTCCAATATCCCCCTTGTAAATCTTTACACGTATATCAATAATTATACAATATTTTTAAAAAAAATGTAGAGTTTTAAATAAAATATTTAAATAAAGTATATTTTTAATATGATTTTTTTAAACCATAAGTTATTATAATGAAATAAATACTTTAAATGGAAAAATAAATTAAATTAATAGAAATTTAAAAATATTTAAAATAGTTTTTGAATTATGATTGACATTATAAAAAAGGGGAACTAAAATAAAATTATAGGAAAAAATTTACAAAAGGGGGATGAATTAATGTTAAACAAAAAAACTTTTAAGAAAATAGTTTCATCATTAACATTTTCATTTGTATTAATGGGATCATTAGCTCCAAAGGTATTTGCTGCTCCTTATGCTCCAGATGATTATTATAAGCAGCCAACAGAAATAATCGAAAATTATTTTAAAAAACCTGAAGGAAAGATTTTGACTCCAGCTTTTAAAGAGGGGAAAACAGATTTTACATCCCATGAAGAAATGATGAATTTTATATATGATCTTCAAAAGTCATCATCCAATATGAAAGTTTCAATAATAGGGCATACTCAAGAAGGAAGACCGATGCCTATTATTATATTTACAAAGGAAGGGTATGAAAAACCATCTGATGTATTAAAAGCAGGAAGACCTGTAGTATGGCTTCAAGGACAAATCCACGGCAATGAGCCCGCTGGAGGGGAAGCTATGCTTGCAGTAGCAAAAAACTTAGCAGGTGGAAACTTAGGAAAAGAAGTTTTGGACAAGGTATCTGTAGTTATACTTCCAAGGTTTAATGGAGATGGTTCATACTACTTCCAAAGACAAACAGCTACTTTAATAGATTCAAATCGTGACCACTTAAAATTTGATCTTAAAGAAACCATAGCAGTACATAAGGCTTTTAATAATTTTATGCCTGAAGTAGTGGTTGATGCCCATGAGTATGGTGTTGACAGTAGTTTTAGAAAAGTTGGAAAGAAAGGTTCACTTACTAATTACGATCTTTTAATATCCTCTGCTAAAAATTTAAATATCCCAAAAGAAGTAAGGGATATGTCAAATAAATTATTTGTGGATAATGTTCATAAAGAAATGAAATCAAGGGATTATACAAGCTATATGTATTATACTTCTTCAGTGAAAGATGGAAACATAACCTTGTTTGAGGCTGGAGCTGATGCTAAGATAGGAAGAAATGCTTATGGATTACAGCCATCCTTCTCCTTCCTACTTGAAACAAGAGGAATAGGTATAGGAAAAGAAACCTTTGAAAAAAGAGTAATGTCTCACATATTAGCGGCTCAAAATATAATAAGAACTGCTGCTGACAATGCTAAAGTAGTTAAAAATACCATAGATGACGCAAGAAACAATATAGTTAAGTTAGGACAAAAGGTAGAAGATAGTGATAAGGTAATTTTAAATAGCCAAAACAAAAAAGTAGACCCAGTTAAGTTTAATATAATTGATTTAGAAACCTCCAAGAGAGTAACAGTAGATGCGGATTTCTTTAGCAGTAATGAGAGTATACCAACATTGGAAAGAGTAAGACCAAATGCTTACATACTTCCACCAGCTTACCATGAAGTTGCTAAAAGATTATCCTACTCTGGAGTAACCGTGAAGAGATTGAATAATGATGTGGAACTTCCAGTTGAAAGCTTTAAGGTTAAGAATAAGGAAGTTGAAACAAACTATTATGAAGGACATTTTAGAAATAGAGTTACTGTAGATGTGAGCAACAAATTTGTTAAATTCCCTAAAGGAAGCTATGTGTTTACTATGGATCAACCTAATGCAAATTTAATATCAATTGCATTAGAACCAGATGCACAGGACAGCTTTACAGAATTTAATATAATAACTGTAGATATTAGCGAGGAAGTGCCAGTTTATAGATATATGCAAAATAGTTCTTTAGATGCAAGTATTATAAGCCTAGACTAATTTAGATAAATTAATAAATTAAAAAGGATAGCCTGAATTAGGTTATCTTTTTTAATGTGAATTTTAAAAAAATACAAATTTATATAAAAAAGTTTATATAAACTTTTAAGAAATAATAACGATTATTGTATTATTATAAGCATTCATGGATAAGTTTAACAATATATTGAAAATAATTCATGCAACTAGTTGGAAATAAATTTTGATTATAGTATAATTATAATTAAAATTATATTAAATTTGCTATATTTTAGCATAATAAGAAAAATAAACATGGAGGGATGTTTGGATGCACAAAAGTAATAAAAAGATTCTATCTATTTGTACAATGGCGTCTGTACTTTTAACTAGTTCATTAACTACAGTAAAAGTATCAGCTGCTAACCCACCAGAAAATCCAAGACTTTGGGGTTCAGATAGATATGAAACAGCATTAAAAATTTCAAAAGAAGGCTGGACTTCATCAGAGTATGTAGTAGTAGCTAGTGGTGAAGGATATGCAGATGCACTAAGTGCTGCGCCTCTTGCTAAAGCTAATAATGCTCCAATAATTTTGACACAGAGAGATAAAATAAGCGAAGACACATTAAAGGAATTAAAAAGACTTGGAGCTAAACACGTTTACATAGTAGGTGGACATGCTTCAGTATCAAAAGAAGTTGAAGGAAAAATAAAAGCTTTAGGAACTTCCATTGAAAGATTAGATGGAAAAGACAGATATGAAACTTCTGTAAAAATAGCAAAGAAGTTAGGAAATGTAAATGAAGCTATAGTAGCTAGTGGAGAAGGATATGCAGATGCATTATCAGCAGCGCCAGTAGCAGCTATTAAAGGAGTTCCAGTACTTTTAACTAAAGTAAAGGAATTACCAGGTGCTACTAAAGAATATTTAAAATCATCAGGAATAACAACTACATATGTAATTGGAGGAACAGCTTCAGTAAATGATGGAGTGATGAAAATTCTTCCAAATGCTAAAAGAGTTCATGGACAAGATAGATTCCAAACTAATGCTGCAGTATTAAAAGCTTTTGCAACAGAATTTGACTTTGCAAATGCATACATGGCATTAGCTTCAGGAGCTACTGGAAATGAATTTGCTGACGCACTTGCAGGTTCAGCTCTAGCAGCTAAGAAGGATGCTCCAGTAATTTTAACTGGAAAAACTTTAAGCGATAGCACAAAAGAAGTAGCAAGAGAAAAACTTTCACCAACAAGTACAGTAACAATACTTGGTGGAGCTAAAAATGTAGCTGACTCAGTAGTAGATAGCATAAAAATAACTGCTGAAGCTATGGATAAAGAAGGAGCTACTTTCGAAAAAGACGTTAATGGTAATGCTGTAATCACAGCTAAAAATATAACAGTAAAGAGTTCAACAATAAAGGGTGACCTTTATGTAGAAGGAACTAAAGCAAATCTTTCAAACCTAAAGGTAGAAGGAACTGTTTATATTAACCCAGGTAAAGATGGAGAAACTAACTTAGACGGAGTACAAGCTGATAGTATAGTTGTATTATCAGGAGCAGAAGGAACTGTTCGTCTAAAGAATGTAAAAACTGATAGATTAAATGTAATAAGCAGAACAAACACTAGAGTATTAGCAGAAGCAGGAACAGAAATAAAATCCACATCTGCATTATCAAGTATAATACTTGAAGGAGCAGGCGGAAGCTTTGGTAACATAAACATACCAAAAACAGTTTTAGACAAAACTGTAGAATTAAGAGGAACTATCAGCAAACCAGTAGTGGTAGAAGGTAACGTTACTCTTAAAGGAGCAGGAAGCTTATCCAAAGTTGAAATAAGATCTGGTGCAGAAGATGTAGTAAATCTTCAAGGTTCATTAGGAACAGTAGAAGTTTACACAGCAGCAGATATTAAAGTAGCAGCAGGTGCAACAGGAACAATAAAAGCTATGAATGAAACTGCTAAAAATTCAGCTAAAATATACGTTCCAAGTGGAACATCCATTAAAGTTGAAGGATTCAACGAAGCTAACGTAACAGGACCAGGAGCAGCAGATGCTATAAAACCATCAACTAGTACTGGCGGCGGAAGCTCAAGTTCCGGTGGTGGATCAACAAAGCCTACTGAAAAGAAAGTATATGATTTAGTATTTAGTAATGGAGCTAAGTTTAGATTAGGTAAGGAAGATGATACTATAAAGTCTGTTTATAATAATAAGAGAACAGCTTTAAAAGATGCAGAAGTTCAAAATAAAATTATTACAGAGAATATAGCAAATGAATTAGATAGAATTAAAACTCATACAATAGGTGGAGAAAATGTAATCGACTATGTAATAGATGAATTAAATCGTATTACAAATGATAAAAGTAAGTTTGCAGATGTTTTAGAAGCAAATAGAGATAAGAGCGGAAAAGCTATCGCTGAAGCGGTTCTTAACTATCTATCAGAACCAGATAAAGATTTTGATACATTATACAAGATGTTAGGAGATAAATTAAAAGCTTTAATTAATGACCAAAATGAAATAGTAATACCTGAATTAAGCAGCGGAAATGGTACTAAAATAGAGAAGATTTCTGTTGCTATAGGAAATAGCACACCTATAACTAAGGAAATAGATGGTGATATTACTATTAAAAGGGAAACAATTAAAAATGTATTTAACTTATTAAATATAAGTGCAGATACTACTTTAAAGGATTTAACTAATATAAATCTTAAGGTAGAAGTAACTACAGTTACAAAAGATAGAAATGAAATAAATAATACTGTAACTGTTAAAGATGGAAGAATAGAAGTTAAAAGAGGAACACAAAAGCCATACACAATTGAGCTAAAAGTAGCTGAATAACAAGCTAGATAACCTCATACAAATAAATAACTCGGGTGTTTTCCACCTGAGTTATTTTTGTAAAAATAGTAGGAGATTATAAATATTCAATGAAAATGCATTGAATTGAGGAGTGAAAAGCATGAAAAAAGGTGTAAAGATTACGTTAATATCCATAGCTTTAATCATAGCAGTGCTTGGAGTAATAACATCCCTTGCTTTTAGTAAAATAAATTATAAAAAGTGGGAGGGGGATTCCACAAAAGTTATAACTAAAATAAGAGATGGGGAGAAAACAGGAAAAGAAGTAGAAATAAATAATGAAGAGTTAAATGAGGCCCTATCTATAATGTACAAAAATCCTATTAAAAAGGGTGGTATTACTATAAATACTCCAGAGGGATTTTTAGAAGAAAACTATGTTGGACTTAAAGTTCCAGTGACTTATAAGAATAAAGAAATTGTTATATACACTAAGGGAGAGATAAATTTTATAGAAGATAAAATAGAATACACTCCTAAAAGTTTTAAAGTTGGCAAATTACCTATTCCTAAATCTCTAGTCTTTAATTCTATTAAAAAATATGAACTGAAAGGCATAGAGGGGGAGGAAGGAAAGGTTTTAATAGATAAGAAGTTAGTTCCTTTTTCCATTAGTTCTTTAGATGTAAGGGAAGGAATATTATACATAAAACTGAATAAATTTGTAGAAAGTTCATTGTTTGACAATGAAAAAAATGTTAAAATTGAACTTGATAAGATAAAAAATCAATTAGAGGAAGTAAAAAACAAATCAAAAGACGAAAATGAAAAGTCTAAAATCGACAACATAATAAACAAAATAGAAAATAACAAGGAAAAGCCTGCCAAAGATATAGTGAACAAGATAAAGGAAGATATTAAAGAGGTAGGCAAAGATTCAAAGGATGAAGAAAGTAAAAAAGAAATTGATAAAGCTGTGGATGACATAGAAAAAAGTAAAAAAGAGAAGGTAGATGCTCTTATAAATGTAAGGGGACAGTTATCTAACGCAATAGGCTCTACTGGCTCCAGTGGCGGTGAAGAAATAATAGGTATAATGCTATCTACTATAGATAAGTTAATTGAAGATCCTTCCTATAGCTTTGGAGGAGATGTGGGATCAGTTAAGAAAATATATGGAAAACTTAGTGGAAAAGAAAAGAAAGCAGTTAAGGATTCCATATTCTCTAATGTGGATGGAGCAAGTATTGGTGAAATAAGAAGAATGTTTGGTTTATAGATTTAAAGGAGGAATATTTAATGAAAAAAACAGCAATAGCTCTTTCAATGGCTTTAGTAATGTCTACTGGATATGTTAAGGCAGAAGGGAATGTAAATGATATCAATAGACTAAGTGGTAAAAATAGATATGAAACCTCTGAGGCCATATCTAAATATGGATGGGAAACTTCTGAATATGTAATAATTGCTCAAGGAGAAAACTTCCCTGATGCACTATGTGCTGCGCCACTTGCTAAGAAATATAATGCCCCAATAATATTAACTAAGGGGGATGGACTTACAGAAGAGGGACAAAGAGAACTTAAGAGATTAAAGCCTTCAAATGTAATTTTAATTGGGGGAGAGGGAGTATTATCCCCTAAAATTGAACAATACATAAAAGAGAATATTAAAGGCGCAAAGATTGAGAGAATAGGCGGAAAAAATAGATATGAAACCTCGATAAAAATAGCTGAAAAACTAGGATTTAATGGAGAAGTAGCAATAGCATCTTCTGAATATTATGCAGATGCTCTATCTGTAGCTCCTATTGCAGCTATAAAAGGTATGCCAATAATACTTACAGATAAAAATACTTTACCAAAGGAAGCAAAAAATTATTTAAAGGGTAAAGAGGTAGACAAGTCTTACATAATTGGAGGAACAGGAGTAATCTCTAAAGAAATAGGAAATGAATTAGATAATCCTCATAGATTATCTGGTAAGGATAGATTTGATACAAATATTGAAATATTAAAGGAATTTGAGGGAGACTTAGATTATAGCAAAGTAGTAACAGCTCTAGGAGTGGGCCCTAAAGGTAATGAATTTGCAGATGCCTTATCAGGAGCGGCTCTTGCGGCAAAATATAATGCACCAATGATACTTTCCTCAAAGGATCTTCCAAAAGTAACGGAAGATTATTTAAATACTGTAGTTAATCCTGAGGGAGATTTAGTGGCTTTAGGGGGAGAAGGTATACTTCCAAACTCAGCTATTGAGAAAATCAAGCCAGCAGTAAAGGTATATACTGAGGACAATGCAAACCTAAAGAATTTAAATGAAGATAAGAGCATTAAGATAACAGGAAAAAATGTTACTTTAGATGGAGGGGACATTAAAGGAAACCTCTATGCCTATGGACAAAATATTACTGTAAATAATTTAAATATTTCAGGAGCTCTTTCTGTAAATCCAGGAAGAGAGGAAACTATAAACTTAAATAATGTACAAACTTCTGGTATAAAGATAAATTCAGGAGAAAATAAAAATGTAAACCTTAAAGGAAACATTAAGGGAGATATTTTTGTAAAGGGAAAAGCTAATATAAACATAAATGAAAATACGCCAATAAATAAACTTACATTAGACGGGGAAGTGAAGGTTGAATCAAAATCACAAACTCATGTTGATAAGGTTGTTATTACAAGCAATAGAAGTGTAATAAAATTAAGCGGAAAATACAAAGAAATAGAAGTGGAAGATGGAAAAAGAATAGAATTAGCAGCTGGAACAGAAGTGGAAAGGATTGTTTCTAAATCATCTAAAGGTAAAGGAATAGAAATAAACATACCTAAGGATGCAGTTGTAAAACAAATATCAGAAGGATTTAAGTTAGAAGGAGAAGGAGCGGCAAACGTTACTCCAGGTGGTGGAGCAGGAGGTGCTGGAGGAGGAGTAGTACCACCAGCTCAAGGAGAAATAAAAATAACTGGAATTGATATAAGTACTAGTAATGGTTCTAAAATGACGGGATCAATAGATGGAAGTAGTATTACAATAAATGTTCCAAAGAATTTTAAAGGAAATGTAACAAGTATTAAAGTACATTTTACTGAAGAAGTTAAAGAACTATCATTAACCTCATTAAATGAAAATGTAAGTGAAAGCGAATTAAATAAATTAAGCAGTAGAAAATCAATTGACTTAATAGAGCTATTGAGAATTAAGGGTTATGATAAAGAAAATGATGGAATTGGAATAGACAATATAGGTCTAATTCATGCTGAAAGTATAGTTGTAAAGGGAGCTTCAGGAAATAGTTCAAAATACACAGTTTTTATAGAGGATTAATTTTTTTAGATATTTAGATGTTTAGATAATAGATTTATCTAAACATCTACTAAACTAGTAAAAGGAGGAATAGACGTGGAAGAGGAAATAACCTTAGACCTGAGGGACTTTTTTCGTATATTAAGAAAAAGGGCTAATCTTATAGTACTCATTACAGCGGTATGTACATTAATATCAGGTATATTAAGTTTTTTTGTAATAGCTCCAACCTATGAAGCCAAAACCAGCATAATTGTTGGTAAGCTTGAGGGGCAGGAGGGAAATCTTCAAAATAATGATGTAGTAATGTATCAAAATCTTATAAAGACTTATGCAGAAATAGGAAAGTCAGATAGAGTGGCAGAAACTACTTCAAGTAAATTAAAAGGAGAGTATACTCCAGAACAAATCAAAAAAATGCTTACAGTGACTCCGCAACAAGGAACTCAAATACTTGTGATAAAAGCGGAAAATAGGAGTGGAGAGGAAGCTGCAAAAATAATTAATGCAGCATCGGAAGCTTTTGTTGAAGAATCAAAAGAAGTATATAAAACTGGTGGAAATATAAGCATAATAGATAAAGCAAAGGTGCCGGAAAAACCTGTACAGCCTAAAAAAGCATTAAATGTTGCTATAGCATTTTTCATAGGATTAATGGCATCTATAGGATTAACTTTTGTTTTAGAATACATGGATAATACCATAAAAACAGAAGATGATGTGGAAAGATATTTAGGTGTACCGGTGATTGGTATAATTCCAAAAACGGAAAACTAAATATCTGACAATCTATATAAAAAGGATTGATAAATATGTTGGACATACATAGTCATATTCTTCCGGGAATTGATGATGGAGCAGAGGATTTAGAAACTTCGTTAAAAATGCTTAAGATGGCTAAGGAAGAGAATATAAATAGCATAATTGCCACACCTCATTATTATAGAGGGCATTATGAAAATGATTATGAAAGCGTTTTAAAGCATGTGGAGAAAATTAATGAAAAAGCTGCTGAAAATCAGGCAGATATAAAAGTATTTCCCGGGCAAGAAGTATTTTTAGACAAATATTCTCCTAAGCTTTATAAAGAAGGAATCATAAAAGGATTAAATAATAGTAGGTTTATGCTGGTGGAGTTTTCCATGATGAATATGCCTAAGGATATTTTAGATATAATATATGAAATTAGGATTCTGGGGGTAGTGCCTATAATCGCACATCCAGAAAGATATAAGTACATAATTGAAACACCTTCAAATATTAATGCTTTTATTAAAGAAGGGTGTTTATTTCAAATAAACACAGGAAGCATAAGGGGAGTATTTGGAGGGAATGTTAAAAAGACGTCAGAGACGTTGATTAAACATGGAATTTGTAATTTTGTGGCTTCTGATGCTCATGGAGTAGGAAAAAGATGTCCAGGTGTATTGCCTACCCTAAAGAGGGTAAAGGATATAAGTCCTAAAGTCTACGATAATTTAGAAGAGAATTGTAAGTTTCTATTAGAAGATAAAAATATAGAGTTTGATTTTGAAGAAATAAAAGAAAAGAGAGGTTTCTTTAGTTTTTTCAAAAAGTAAACAATTGGAGTGAATGATATGGCGGGTAGAAATTTAATTACTATAGAAGATCCTAGGTCTCCCATAGCAGAGGCTTATAGGACATTAAGAACTAATATTCAGTTTTCATCCTTTGACAAAAAAATTCAAAGCATAGTAGTAACTAGCTCAGGGCCTGGTGAAGGAAAGTCCACCACCTCTGCTAATTTAGCTATTGTTATGGCTCAGTCAGGAAGTAAAACTATATTAATAGATTGCGATCAAAGAAAATCTACAGTACATAAGACTTTTGGTTTATCAAATGAAATAGGTATATCAGACCTTTTAGTAGGTAAGGTTGACTTTAAAGACGCAGTTCAAGATTCTAAGGTAGAAAACTTAGATATATTGACTGCAGGTACAAGACCTCCCAATCCATCAGAACTTTTAAGTTCAAAGAAGATGAAAGAGTTTATAGATGAGTTAAGAGAAGAATATGAATATATCATAATAGATTCTCCACCAATAATTGCAGTTACAGATGCCCAATTGATAGCAAGTTTTACAGATGGTGCACTTTTAGTAATATCATCAGGAGAAGTGGAAAGAGCAGCAGCCATTAAGGCAAAGGAACTTCTAGATAAAGTAAATGCAAAAATAATAGGTATAGTCCTAAATAAACTAGAAGTTTCTGAAAAAGGATACTACGGATATTATTACCAATATTACTACGGAAAAGATGGAGACAGAAAAAAAGGAAAAAATAAATCTGGTGAAGTTGCTATTTAGAATAAGTCAAAATTCTATATAATGTTTTTGCAGCCTTCACTGTAATAAGAAAATTATAAAATATAAAAGAACTAAGTATATAGTGAAGAGACAGAGTGCTATATAGTTAGTTCTTATTTACAATAACTTTAATTTACTTATATTTGAAAAAATTCATAGTTTTTCAGTGAGTGCGAAAAATGTAGAAAAGTTTTGGAATTTTATTTGGATGGAATTAATTAAATTAAAGCATGCATATGTAGAAAACATACATTTAAAATTCAATACCTTTTAATTTAATCTTAAATGTATTTAATAATTGATGAATAATTTTATGAGAATATTTAGTCATATTAATAAAATGAATAGGAATTCACATTAATAATTTAGGTGAATTTAAAATATATCAAGAAAAATGTATAAATATGTGGAAAATTACATATTTATAATAAAAGTAATGCAGTAATGCAGTATAGATATTTAATTTTAATTTACATTAAATTAAAACCTAATAAAAAAACAAAAAAATACAGTGAATTTAATAGTAAATTAAAGTTATATTAAAAAAAAGGAAGAAATTATAATATAAATGGTATATTTTTGTGATAAAATAAAAATATAGAATTTATGGAATATAATAAATGTTATACAATGGTAATATGTTCATAGATTGTTAATTAATTAATTATTTATTTTAGATTTAGGGGGAAGGGATATGCAGGAGGTTGAAGGAGGATTACAACGAGAGGGTAATAGAGTAGAGGTACAATATGTAGATAAATATGAAAAGAGTTATCTATATTTTTTACTGAAAAGGCTTATAGATATAGTTGGAGCTATTGTAGGAATAGTATTATTATCTCCAATTATGCTTATAACAGCCATAGCTATTAAAGTAGACTCAAAGGGTCCATTAATTTTTGCTCAAGAGAGGGTGGGGCAAGATGGAAAGATATTTAAAATGTATAAATTTAGGTCTATGGTGATAAATGCAGAAGAGCTTTTGGACAAGCTTAAAGATAAAAATGAAATGTCAGGACCTATGTTTAAAATAAAAGAAGACCCAAGAATAACAAAAGTAGGTAAATTTATAAGAAAAACTAGTATTGATGAACTACCGCAATTTTTTAATGTCTTAAAAGGAGAAATGTCCATAGTAGGACCTAGACCTAACCTTCCAAGGGAAGTTATAAAATTTACTGATTACCAAAGAACAAAGCTCTTAGCAAAACCAGGAATTACTTGTTATTGGCAGGTAATGGGTAGAAATAATATAGATTTTGAAGAGTGGATAGAATTAGACATTAAATACATAGAAGATAGAAATTTATTACTTGATATAAAGTTGATTTTTAAGACATTTTTTGTATTATTTGGAGATAAGAATGCGAGTTGAAAAAATTATTGATGTAGCAAAGAATATAATCAATAAAATAACTGAAACATTTTATTAATTAATAGAATATGTTTAATAAAACAAAGAATATACTGGAACCAAATGGAAATGAACAATAGATATATAGTTGTTGAAGAGTATTAGTTCTAAACTTTGTAAATGAATTGAAAAATATGAGTGTGCGTAATATTGCTTTAATATTTAGTATAAGTAAGATTTAATTTAGTATGTGTAAATACAAATAAAAAATGGTTTGAATAATTGGTAAAGCCAATATAATTTATATAAATGAGTAATAGGGAATATAATAGCTTATTAAGAAAGGAAACTAAAATGAGTTTAGACTATAACATTTTACCATTAGTATACTATAAAAATAAATTAAAAAGGATATTAAATTCTTTTAAACAGGTGGTGATATTATGCCATTAATCAGTGTTGTAATACCTGTTTATAATTTAGAAAAATATCTTTCAACATCAATTGAGAGTGTATTAAATCAAACCTTTAAAGATTTTGAAATAATTATAATTAATGATGGGTCAAGTGATAAAAGTGGAGTTTTATGTGACCGATATGCAGAACAAGATAATAGAATTAAAGTATTACATATAAAAAATAATGGGGTATCCAATGCGCGTAATATTGGATTAAAATATTCCAGTGGAAAGTATGTTTTTTTCTGCGATGGTGATGATTATATTGATAATCATGCTTTTGAAATAATGGTAAAGATGTCAGAGGAATATAAGATCGATTTATTAATTTGTGGCTACTATTTTGAATCACACCAGACAGGCGGGAATAATAAGATTCATATAGATAGCTATCCAGTCTTTTGGAATAGCGACATATTTTATCCATCAAGAGAGAGTATAAAAAAAGATTTAGTATCTCTATGGAACAAATCACTCATGTATAATGTTTGGAACAAGTTTTATCGATTAGATATTATACAAGAACATGATATCCGATTTTCAACAGAGTTGGCAATGGGGGAAGATTTAGATTTTACTAATAAATATTTTATGTACTGTAATTCTTTTTATATATTGAATAACTGTTTTTATCATTATATTCGTGAAAGAGAGGATTCAGCCACAACCCGATATGTAGAAGGATGGTTTGAAATTCGAGTTGAAGAACATAAGAGACTTTTAAGTTTTTTTGAGAATTATGGAATTACAACGTTGGAAGCAAAAGAGTTTCTATCGCGTCGTTTTATAGAGAGAGTAGTCGGCTGTATTGAAAATGAATTAAATAATAAGAATACTGCAAACCGCAGTAAAAAAAGAAAAAACATAAAAGAAATGATAAATCATTTATATACAAGAGAATCTTTGCGAGATGCAAAGTTAACATCAAAGAAAATGAAAGTAATATTATTACCCATCAGAATTAAAAATGTTAGTTTGACTTATGCTGTAGGAATATTGATTTCATTTGTGAGAAAAAGAATGCCTCATATTTTTATTAGGCTTAAACAAAGGAGATAAAATTATGAAAATTGGATTGATTACTTTACATAGAGTTGGAAATTACGGATCGGTTTTACAAACATATGCAACTCAATATATGATGGAAAAGTTAGGACATAACGTAGAGGTTATTGACTATTACCCTGAACGTTTACGCATGATTGGTATGCTAAAAAGAATTAAGGACAGGGGAGAATTATTAAGTAAAAGTGTTTTAGTTCGAACAATATGTAGAATTATAATTTTCCCTTCTTATGTTAGACGATATAAAGTATTCCCAGATTTTTCAAGAAAACATATACATTTATCATCTATTACTTATAATACAATTGAGGATCTGAGAAATGATCCGCCTCAGGCGGATATTTATTGCACTGGAAGTGATCAAGTATGGAATAGTGGATGGAATGAAAAAATTGAATATCCATATTTTTTAGATTTTGTTCAAACTGATGCGAACTGTTTTACATATGCAGCTAGCTTTGGTAAATCGACATTAGATGATTGGGAAAAGGATGAAACAGCTAGATTATTGCAAAAATATAAATACATATCAATGAGAGAAACCTCCGGGATTGAAATATTAAAGACCCTAGATATTAATGATGCGATACAGGTATTAGATCCAACTTTGCTGTTGAATAAATGTGATTGGGAACATCTTATATCAAAAAAATATAATGATAGAAAATATATTCTTTTATATAACATAAACAGGAATAAACAATTAGAGAAATATGCAAAAAAATTTGCTGAACAGAAAAAGTTACCGTTGTATTATATGAGCTATAATTATCATGATATCATAAAAAGTGGAAAACTAATTGCTTGTCCTACTGTAGAAGAATTTCTATCACTAATAAATAATGCTCAATATATATTAACAGATTCTTTTCATGTGACGGCTTTTTCCATGAATTTTGAAAAACAAGTACTTGTGTATTATCCACCCAAATTCAGCTCAAGACTTGAAAGTATTGTGAATCTAATGGGTATTGATAATCGTGTAATTAGAAATATACAGGACTTTACAATTGCAGATAATCCAATAGATTTTGCACATGTAAATAAAGTATTAGAATTACAAAGAGAATATTCAATATCCTATATAAAAAAAGCATTATCTTTAGAGAAGAAGCAAGGAGATAATTAATGAAAGACCATATTCACATATTAGATAAAACAAGATGTTCCGGTTGTCGTTCGTGTGAACAAATATGTACTACTCAATGTATTATTATGATTGAAGATACTGAAGGATTTGTGTATCCTTCAGTTAATGAGAAAAAATGCATTAAATGTAGATTGTGTATAAAACATTGTCCGCAAATAAATAACACCATATCTGATGATCAATTTAAAAATCCTGAAGTTTATGCTGCAAGGATAAAAGAAACAAAAATTCTAATGAAAAGTTCATCTGGTGGTGTGTTTTCAGTAGTAGCTGAAAAAGTAATTGATAAAGGAGGCGTTGTATTTGGATGTGCATTTGATGAAAATTTAGTTGCAAAACATATTGTAGTTGAAAACAAAGAAGACTTAAAGTTATTACGTGGTTCCAAGTATGTAGCAAGTGATTTAAATAATACATATACACAAGTAAAGGATTACTTGAAAACTGGTCGAATGGTTTTTTATACAGGTTCACCTTGTCATATCGCAGGTTTAAAATCATTTTTAGGGGAATCATATACTAATTTAATCACAGCTGATATTATATGTCACGGAACGCCTAGTCCGAAGCTTTTTAAAAAATATATTATTTGGCTAGAGAAAAGTCTGACCAAAAGAAAATTTAAGATGAATATGAGAAATAAAGAAATCAATATTAAAAAAATGAATTGGAAAATATGTTTATATGATTTTAGAAATAAGGAAACTAAAGGATGGCGATGTGGAACTATTAAAGTCTGTTTGAAAAATGGAGAAGAAAATGTTGTAATCAGACCAATTTCTTTATTAGATCCTTATTTTAGTTCATTCATAACGTCAAAAACTTATAGGCCAAGCTGCTATACATGTAAGTATGCATGTGAGACACGTGAAGGAGATTATACATTTGCTGATTATTGGGGGATTGAATTATTTCATCCAGAGTTTTATTCATCAAAAGGTGTTTCATTATTACTGATAAATACAAAAAAAGGAAAAGACTTCTTTGATAGATTTAAAGATGACATTGAATATATACAATCTAAAATGCAATATGCTGCAAGTCGAAATGGACATTTACATTTTCCAGCGGCAAGACCTCAAATTAGGGATGTAATTTATAATGAAATTGATATATTGGATTTTGATACTTACGCAAAGAAGTATTTATATCCGAAGGATAAAATAAAGCAATGGATAAAATATATGCTTCCTGAAAGTATGAAAATAAATATAAAAAAAACATTACACAAAGTAAGGAAATGATAGCATGAATCAAATTAGAATATTATATGTAGTTCCAAATTTAAGAGTATGTAATGGTGTAGCAAGCTATGCCATGAATTATTTTAGACATATTGATAAAAACAAAATCAAAATTGATTTTTTATTACTTAATAATATTGAAACACCATATTATGATGAAATTAAAGAAGCTGGTAGTGAAATAACTGTTTTGCCATCAATAAAAAATGGCTTGAGAAACTATATTAACGCAATAAATAAAGTATTTGATGCAAATTATAAATACGATATTGTACATTCTCATGTAATAAACGTTGGTGCAATTATTTTGAAATGTGCTAAAAAGAAAGGTGTTAAGATACGAATATTACATAACCATGCAACTAAATCGGCGAACAATAAGTGGAAAAAAATTAGAAATGATATAATTGCACCAATCGCTAAATATTATGCCACAGATTATTTTGCCTGCTCAAAAATGGCAGGAGATAGTCTGTTTAAAGGAAAAAAATATGAAATAATTAATAATGCAATAGAAATTAATAAATATGAGTTTAATGATGAAATTAGAAATAAAGTAAGAAATGAATTAAATATAAGTGATAAATTTGTAATTGGTTGTGTTGGAAGAATAACTTATGAAAAAAATCCTGGATTTGTGTTGGATATTCTTACAAAATTAACTGAGATAAATAAAAATGTTATATTGCTATGGGTAGGTACAGGAAATTTAGAAAATAGCATTAAGGAATCTTCACAGAAATTAGGAATTAATAAAAATATTATTTTCATGGGAGATAGAAATGACGTTCACAAATTATATCAAGCAATGGATGTTTTTTTATTAACGTCCTACTATGAAGGATTTGGAATTGTGAATATTGAAGCACAAGTAGCAGGACTACCAACTTTTGTGTCAGATGTGGTTCCTATTGACACAAAAGTTACAGATTTGATATATTATTTATCTTTAAAAATTGGTGCTGGCGAGTGGGCTGAAAAAATAATTGATAATGGTGTAAATAAGAATAGAAAAAGAAATTATGGCTTTTTAGTTAAGGAAAATAGATATGATATAGATGAAGAAGCAAATATGCTGGAAAATAAATATAATAATATGCTAGAAAATTATAAGGAGTGAAAAAATGTTAGTTTACATACTAATCATATTATTATGTCTGCTTTTAAATGTGGTATTTAATGTGAACAAAAATAAAATTAGAAAACGTAACTACTTAATTGTAATGTTTACTTTAATAACTTTAATATCAGCATTAAGAGATGTAACAGTTGGGATTGACACTAGACAATATTGGAATGCATATCAAATAATAGGAGAATTGGATTGGTCTGAATGGACCTATATGCGATATGAATGGGGATTTTTTGCACTATGCAAAGCATTGAATTATGTATCTACAAATCCACAACTACTAATTATTATTTCAAGTGTAATAATCATGCCATCAGTTGGAAGAGCAATTTATAAATATTCTGAGAAGGTTGAAATAAGTACATTTCTTTTTTTGAGTTTTAATTATTTTTCACTTTATATGCCATTAATGAGACAGGGAATTGCAATTGCAATATTTTTATGGGCAATTGACTATTTATTTAAAGGAAAATATATTCGATATTGCTGCTTCATTGTATTTGCATCACTATTTCATAAATCTGCATTGATATTATTTATATTACCTTTATTACTCAATAAGAAATATACGAAAAAAATATTTTTTACTTTTTTACTTTTAGCAATTATTTTGGGTAGCATTTCAAAAAAACTCTTTTTATTAGTAACATCAATCAGTATTTTTACAAAATATCGTGGTTATATTAATACTATTTATGCTAATTCTAATTATGGTGCCGCACTAGTTTATTCATTGATTGCATTGATTATTCTTTGTGTAGGTTATTATTATTTGCAAAATAATTTTATTACTAGTACTCAAAAGAATGAATATTTAGTAGAAGAACAAGAAAAAAGGATTTATATTAATTTGTTAGCATATCTTGTTTCAATTGCTTTTGTTAGCGAAGTTATGGTTATGAATATGTCTATTATTGGACGTGTATCAGTCTACTTTAGAATTTTTTATTTATTTTGGATACCAGCAGCAATAAAAAATATTTCATGTAAGGAAGAACGTATGTTAGTTTTATTTTCTTTGATTATTTTAATGAGTTCATTATTTATAATAGTTGGGGTATATCGACCAGAGTGGTATGGAGTAGTACCATATAGATTCTTCCATAATTATCAATAATTTGATAGAAAGGTTAAAGGTGAAATGTGATGAGTAAAAAGAAAATCGCTATAGTTACTTTTTCTTATATGAACTATAATTATGGTGGAGTACTTCAAGCATACGCTTTAAGCAAAGTACTTGAGAATATGGGGCACAAGGTTGAATTGATATCATATAAAAATAATAGGAAAGATGAAATTATAAACAGGAGATGGGAAAATTTTAAAAAATGTAAATCATTTAGAGCCATTAAAAAGTATATAAAAAATAAAATACGAGCTTATACAAATAAAAATAAGGAGTCAGAAAAACTTGAATTGCGGAAGGAATATTTTAATCAATTTGCCAATAAGCGACTTAATCAATCGGAAGTTGCTTATTCTGGGCAAGAGCTAATGGAATGCTATACAAAATATGATGCTTTTGTATGTGGTAGTGATCAAATCTGGAATCCTAATATTTTGAATCCGGTTTACTTTCTTGGATTTGTACCAGATGAAATCAAAAAAATTGCATATGCACCTAGTTTAGGAGTAAGTAAAATATCACCAAAAAAGATTCAATTAATGAAATCGTTAATTGAAAGGATTGATAAAATATCTGTTAGAGAATTTGAAGGAAAAAGAGCATTAGAAAAATACATTAATAAGAATATTGAGGTTGTATTAGATCCGACATTATTAATACAACCTATAATATGGGATAGTATTTGTGCTAAGACTGATATAAGCAAGCCTTATATTCTTTGTTATTTTTTAGGGATAAATATTCAAAATGAGAAATTTGTAAAAAAGTTTGCGGAAGAAAAGGAATTAGTTATAGTATCGTTATTTCATGAATATTCTAATTCTAATTTTGCAGATATAAATTACCCGGCCGGGCCTGAAGAATTCCTTAATCTAATAAGAAATGCAGAATATGTGTTTACTGATTCATATCATGGAAGTATTTTTTCAATAATTTTTAAAAAGAACTTTTTTATATTTATGAGGGATTCAGACAAAAATATCAATTCAATGAATTCACGCATACATACATTAACTAGCTCGCTAGGTATTAATAATAGAATAATTAATTTAAAAACAAATATTAAAGAGTGTATAAATGAGGAAGAGATAGATTATAAATTAGTAACAACAAAATTAGAAATAATGAAAATCAAATCGATAGATTTCCTAAGAGATGCAATAGATTAGTAAGTTTATACTTAATATATATTTATTTAATAAAAATTATGTAAAACTAAAAATATAATTGTTAGGAGTTAAAAATTGAGGAAAATAAATCAACTGAAAGCGGGAGCTATTTTATCGTATATTTCAATGGGGATTGGGTATATCGTATCAATAGTATATACACCTATTATGCTACGTTTGCTAGGGCAAAGTGAGTACGGTTTATATAATTTAGTGTCTTCGGTAGTTAGCTATTTAGGTTTACTTAGTTTTGGATTTGGAAGCGCTTATATGAGGTACTACTCTCGTTATAAAGTGAAAAATGAACAAGAAAATATTGCTAAACTAAATGGTATGTTTCTTGTTGTTTTTTCACTAATCGGATTTATTGCAATTTTAGCAGGTATGATTCTAGTTTTCAATATAGATTTAATATTCGGTGAGAAGCTTACTATCGCTGAATTGTCAACAGCAAGAACTTTAATGATAATAATGGTATTTAATATTGCACTATCATTTCCAGCAAGTGTATTTAATTCACATATTACTGCCAATGAGGAGTATATTTTTCAAAAACTATTACAAATGATTAAGACAATAATAAATCCTTTTGTTATGTTTCCAATCTTAATGATGGGTTATAAATCAGTAGGTATGGTAGTTGTGACAACGATATTTAATATTACAGTAGAGATTAGTAATTTAGTATTTTGTTTTAAAAAACTAAAAATAAAATTTTTATTTAGTCAGTTTGATTTTCATTTAATGAAAGAGATTACAATTTTTTCATCTTATATATTTTTAAATATGATTATTGATCAAATTAACTGGAGTGTGGATAAATTTATATTAGGTAGATTTCAAGGAACTATTGCTGTAGCTGTATATGGACTAGCATCACAATTAAATACATATTATTTGTCACTGTCCATAGCTATTTCAAATGTTTTCATACCAAGAGTAAATAGGATGGTAGCAATTAACAATGATAACGAACAATTAACTGATTTATTTACCCGAGTAGGAAGAATTCAATTTATTATGCTATCAATGATTTGTTTAGGTTTAACATTTTTGGGAAAGCCGTTTATAAATATGTGGGCAGGAAATGATTATAATGAATCTTATTCAATAGCATTAATACTTATTATCCCTGTTACAATTCCTTTAATTCAAAATTTGGGAATTGAAATTCAAAAGGCTAAAAATATGCATCAATTTCGTTCATGGATGTATTTTTTTATGGCTATTGCTAACGTGCTTGTAAGTATTCCGCTTGCAAAAATATATGGAGGAGTAGGAGCAGCGTCAGGCACAGCAATCTCACTTTTAATAGGAAATGGTTTAATTATGAATTGGTATTATAAGTATAAAGTTGGGCTTGATGTGGAGTTTTTTTGGAGACAGATATTTAAGTTTATACCATCACTATTAATACCAATAGCTTTTGGAATTTTCATAAATATATTTTTAAATTTATATAACATTTTAACTTTCTTAATTTGTGGAACTATTTATGTATTAATATTTTGTATTTCGATGTGGTTTTTAGGAATGAACCAATATGAAAAAGATTTAGTTGGCAAGCCAATGATAAAAGTATTAATGAAATTAAGATTATTTAGGAGAAAAAGTTATGAAAACTATAGCTGATAAAAACGAAATATGTCTATTGGAGGTATTTGACAGTAACATTATTTCTTTGGTATTTAATATAAAGATATATTAAATGCTACTTTGAATTTTGATTAGTGTCTTGTAATGAAGCAATTATTTAACTCACATATAGTAGTATTTATTTTGGGCGTATATCTTACTGATGCAAAAAGGCATAAGAATCAATTAATTTATATGTGTAATAGTTTTTAAAGCATATTAGCATTTTAGCTACAGAGAAACTAATTAGAAAGAAACTATTTAATAAATTATTAGGATTTTAATTTAGAAGGTGAATTTTTTATGATAATAATTAATGATAAAAAGGATTGTATGGGATGTCATGCTTGTTCAAATATATGTCCCCAAACGTGCATTTCTATGGAGAATGATAGTGAAGGTTTTTGGTATCCGAAAGTTGATTATCAAAAGTGTATAAAATGTAAGTTATGTGTTAAAGTTTGCCCAATTATAAATAAGATAACAGTTAAAAACGAACCAAAAGCTTATGCTTCTATTAATAAAGATGAATTTATACGTCAAGAAAGTTCTTCTGGTGGTATATTTACCTTAGTTGCAGAAACAATAATTGATAATGGTGGTGCTGTTTTTGGAGCAAGTTTTGATAAAGAGTTTTCAGTATTTCACAGTTATGTAGAAACAAAAGAAGAATTAGAAAAGTTTCGTGGTTCTAAGTATGTACAAAGTAGAATAGGTAGTGCATACAATGAGACTAAAGAATTTCTAGATCAAGGGAGAAATGTTCTATTTACAGGAACACCTTGCCAGATTGGCGGACTTAAGTCTTATTTACAAAAAGACTACGATAATTTATTCTGTATGGATATCATATGCCATGGAGTACCATCACCAAAAGCTTGGCAAAAATATATTTCTTATCAGGAAAATAACGCCGGATCATCAATACGGAGAATCGCTTTCAGATGTAAGAATGAAGGCTGGAAGCGATACTCCATATCATTATCATTTAATAATGATATGGAGTATCTAGAGAGTCATAAAAAAGATTTATATATGAAAGCTTTTTTAAAAAATGTTTGTTTAAGGCCATCCTGCTACGCTTGTAACTTTAAAACATTACACAGGCAAAGCGATATAACCCTTGCAGACTTTTGGGGAGTACAGAATGTATTGCCAGATATGGATGATGATAAAGGTACATCACTTATATTTGTAAATAGTGTTTCTGGACAATACATGCTAGAACATATAAAAGATAGGATTTTATATAAAGAAGTTGATATAGAACGGGCTATATTGTATAATCCATCAGCCATAAAGTCCGTTGAGCATAATTTAAAACGTGAAAGCTTTTTTAAAGAATTAGAGCAGATTTCTTTTGAAGAGTTAGTAGAAAAGTACTGTAAGGACAGCATTTTAAGTAGGATAAAAAGAAAATCAAAATCAATTATATACAATATGCTAAAGAAATAGACTTATTAGTAATTCTCAGAAATTACTGAAACTAAAGCAGAGTGATTTACTTTGCTTTTATTTTAGTAAATATTAATCTTATAGAGTTCATAATATCAAAAAGTTAATTATAGATGTTGTTTTATTGCACTTTATTAAAATTCTAAGCAAACTATAAATAGATTGGTGAAAATAAAACTAAAGTATCAAAAGCAATTAATCACTTTAAATCACTGTTTGAATTTATGATATTATTTAATATTATAAACTACTTGTATTAATGAATAAGAGGATTATGTAAGTTTATAGGAGGAACAAATATGAAAATAAGACAAGCCGTTATTCCGGCTGCAAGTCTAGGTAATAGATTTTTACCTGCAACAAAAGCTCAGCCAAAGGAGATGCTTCAGATAATAGACAGCCTACTATTCAGTATATAATAGAGGAAGCAGTGGAGTCTGGAATTGAAGAGATACTTATAATTACTGGTAGAAATAAAAGAAGCATAGAAGATCATTTTGACAAATATGTAGAATTAGAACTAGAGCTTGAACAAAAAAATAAAGTAGAATTACTTAAGATTGTTCAGGACATTAGTAACTTAGTAAATATCTATTTTATAAGACAAAAGAAGCCTAGAGGACTTGAACATGCCATAAGCTGTACTAAGAGCTTTGTAGGTAATGAGCCTTTTGCTATAATGCTTGGGGATGATGTTGTGGATAGCAGTATACCTCGTTTAAAGCAGCTTATAAATTGTTTTAGTGAATATAAAACTTCAGTTTTAGGCGTGCAACGTGTGGAGTAAAGTGAAGTTTCTAAATATGGTATTGTTAAAGAATTAAAAATAGAGAATAGAGTTTGTAAGGTTAAGGACTTAATAGAAAAGTCAAGCATAAAAGAAGCTCCATCAAACATAGCAATTCTAGGAAGATATATACTTATGCCAAAAATATTTAATATATTAGAAGACACAAAGCTAGGTAAGGGCGGAGAAATTCAGTTAACAGATGCACTAAAAATACTGCTTTCAGAATAAGCTATTTATGCCTATGAATTTGTAGGCAGAAGACATGATGTTGGTGACAAACTAGGATATCTTCAAGCAACAGTTGAAATGGCTTTAAAAAGAGAAGATTTAAGAGATCCTTTTATGGAATATCTAATAAATATAGTTAGAACAGAAGAAACCAAAGTTTTTGACAATGGTGACAAGGAAGCAGCAGCAACTATTTGAGAAACTATTAGCAAGTTCAGATTTTCCTCACTAATGGATCAGACCACACCTAAAAATTGACGAAAAACGAATAATATATAAAAAGAAATAACTTTATCTTAAGCTTATGTTTATTTCTTTTGATGCAGAATGTATATGATACAATAATAATTAAATAAGAAAGTGTATTGTTTTGAGAAGATTTCAGTTATGAAAAACAGAAAAAGAATTATAATTATATTAATTTTAGCTATGATTATAAGTATCTTTGAAATCTTTATTAGAGCATCATTATATTTTATTTGTTTAGGTATGAATATTATAGAGCTAGCTTTCAATGTGAAATAATAAAGGCTGATCTTTATCACAATGATGTAGAGTGTTACTATACAATAGATCCAGCTATAGGACCAGGTTTTATAGCACTAAAAAAGAATAAATTAGAACTATGGTACATTAATATTGATAAAACTAGAGAAGCTTAGAACACATATATCTATTGAAGATAATATAAAGATATATAATTAATCACAAAACCAGAGCAAAATTAATGCTCTGGTTTAAATCTTGGCAAATATAAACTTGATTCGATTAGGAGAGTTTTGCAAATTCAGCTGCTCTTGATAAGGTAACAGCTGAACTTGCAAGTAACTTATAGCTATTGAATAATTTACATTTCCTCAAATCCATTCATTATTCTTTTTTTAAACTTTTCTATTCCCATATGGCCACTTATAAAAACCCTTTTTAATTCATATAACTCATTACTTATATTTGCAAATCCTCTTTTTGTAGTTAATGCCATTTTGTATCCTGCCTCTTTTACGTCTTCTATTACTTCTTCGTTGAATCTTCCAAAAGGATATGTTATATAGTTAACTTCTTTATCTAATAATTTTTCAATGGTGTTTTTTGATTTTTTTAAGTTTTCTAGTCTATCATCTTTTGATAGCTTGTCTAATTTTGAATGATCAGTGGTGTGACTTTCTATATCTATTCCATTTAAAGATAACTCTTTTAATTGGTCTGAGTTCATAAAATATGAACTATTGTCTATATAATCTGTTATAGTAAAAATAGTAGCCTTAAGTCCAAATTCTTTTAATATAGGATAGGCATTTTCATAATTATCAGTATACCCATCATCAAAGGTTATAACTACAGACTTGTCCGAAAAAGGTATTTCATTTGTTAAATGACTATATAGCTCATCTAATGTTAATGTTTTATAATTATTATCCTTAAGGTACTTCATATGTTCATAAAAAGTATCCTTTGGTACTTTAAATAATCCTTTTTCATCTTCAGATATAGAATGATACATTAACACTGGAATGGAAAATTCTCTTTGATTTTTTGAATAGGAAGGATTCAAAAATCCAGGTAAAACAAATACGGCTATTAATATAGCTATTAAAATCTTATATCTTTTTTTCAAAAGTCTCACTTCCTTAATGTAATAATATGATGTCTTATGTCGTCTTGTGCTGTCCAATTCATTATATCACTATTATAAATATATACCATAATTTCCATGGAAATATGTACAAATTCTTTCATCCATCCACTCTAATTTTCCATTCTCCCTCCACAAAAACTAATTTTTTTCGCAACCTATATTTTAGTTTTCTGGCGGTTTCGTAGGTGATGTTATTTTTAGCTGCAAATTCTCTAATGCAAAAATCTTCGTTCATTGATATTTCTAATAAGTAATTTCTTAATTTTTTAGGAAGCTTGTCTGCTAAATAGTTCTCTATAGTTTGCTGAAGTATTATTTCATCGTAATAATCATTATTGTCTTCATCCTTTATTACATTTATCCATTCAATACCTTCATATATCTCGTCATTAATACTAAAAACTGTTATATTATCTTTGTATTTTCTTAAAGTTTTTGTAGTCATGTGTCTAAAAGAATTTTTTATGGTTTCATAACAGAATTTATAAAAGCATTTTGGATTATCACCTTGAAATTTTGGGATGCTCCTCCAAAGGTAGGTATAAACATTTTGCAATGCATCTTCAAGCTCAATATTTTTTATTTCCCCAGAATAGTATTTTTTATAATACTTATTTTTAATATAAGGTTCAAAGGTGTTAATTAAAATTTTCCCACATATATTCTCACCCGTTTCAACCTTTTTTAAAAATGTCTTAACCCCCATAGTTTCAATTGTCAATATAATCCCATCCCTTCATACATTATACTTTTACATATAACATATAAACACATAATTCCCTTAAAATGGGCGATGACAGTAGGGTAAAAAATAAAGGCAAAGGAGAAAGAATTTGTCTTAAAATGCAAATGTAATGCTTTTTAATAATATATTAAATAGGAAAAAATTTATCAAAAAATAATTAGAAATTATTTCTATATTTTGACAAAATAATACTTGTCTATGACTTATAATAAAGGGGTAATAATTAAAAAAGGGGGAATATTATGAAAAAGAAAATATCAATAATTACTGCTCTAGGTTTAACAATGGTGCTCGCCACTTCTGCTACTATTTATGCAGGGGAGAAGCCATTAAAGCCAAATGGACCTTGGATAACTGAAACTCAAAATGTAAATTTAAGCAGCCTACATAACTACGAGGAACTAACAAAAACATTAAAACAAATTGAAAAATCATCAAAGGGAGCTATGGAGTTAACTGTAGCTGGTAAGTCAAATCAAGGAAGAGACATATACCTAGCTAAAGTTGGAAATGGACCTAAGAGTGTTATGATAATAACCCAACAGCATGGAAATGAGCCCCTTGGAACAGAAGCTGCATTACAAGTGCTAAAATTCTTATCTACAGGAAATAAAAATGTTCAGGACATATTAAAAGAAGTAACCGTTTATATTGTCCCTAGGGTAAATGTAGATGGAACAGAAGTACAGCATAGATACAATGTAGACCCAACAGCTCCTAAGGTTAACTATGCAGTAGAAGGTGTTGGTTATGACATGAACAGATGGCATTGGCAAAATTGGGAGGATAGTCCTCTCTATAAAAAGGATGGAGGAAAAACTTACCCAACAAATCCAGTTCCAGAAGCTGTAGCTGTATTAAATGCATATAAAGAAATTAAGCCAGAATGGGTAATAGACTTACATCATCAAGGAACTTACATTAATGAGGAAAATGGTAATATGATAAAAACTTCAATACTTTGGCCTACAGATCCAAAAGCTAAGCCAGAAGCTGTAGAATTATCTAAAAAGATGTGTTCTGTTATTTATACTGATTTAGAGAAGTATGGATTTGCAGAAGTTAGCTTATATGATGGCGGAGCTTATGAAGGCATAGCTAGAAATTCATATGGTATTGGAGGCTCAGGAAGTGTTTTAATTGAAATGAGAGGAAATATGCAATCCCTTGGACAAAAATCTTCAGGATATTTAACAAGAACCTTTGTGGAAGCTATGATGTCATTAATTTCTTCAACTGCTGATGGTTCTTTATATGAAGCTGATATAAGTATAGCAGAAAATATTCCAAAGACAGGACCTTCTGTAAAGAAATAAGTTAGTTTCACCTAGGCGTGGAGGTAGACCTTACTCAAAATATGATTATAGGGGATAACTCTAGCTTAAATTTTATCTAGAGTTATCTCTTTTGTTGTTTGTAAAAGTATAAAGGCAAAGAGTGATTTGCCCTTTGCCTTAAGAGTAAAATGTTTTTAGATTACGCTAAATCAATTTCTCTAGTTGTTCTATCAACTATTTTAGCTGAGTCCTTGGATACTAAATCTCCATCCTTACTTTGAAATACATTTTTATCTATAACTACATCCATTGCTTTATTGATTTCTTCAGCGGTTAAATCTTCTTTAACGTTATTAAGTGTGATGTTTGATTTTTTACCACCTACGTTTACAAAGGTCATAACTAAACTTCTAGCCAACTAAAACCCCTCCTTTAATTTTAATGATCAATTATTACGCTATCATCTTGCTTTTTAAGACCTATAACCTCATGCTCTAATAGTGGAGAGAATGCATCAGCTATTTGGAAAAGATCATCATCTAAAGCGTCAATTTTAATAGAAGAAAATCTTTGTCTTCTGATTATATCCTTTCCCTCTTCATTTTGGCCAATGCTATACTCCAAAATTAAACTGGTTTTAAACTTGTCTGCTCTAGCAGCCATGATATCAACTCCCTTCACTATTACATATGCACTATTTAAAAAAGTGAGGAAGTTTTTTAATCTTATATTACTGAAACTTCACTATATTTAATTTCTCCATCTCTTTTTAATAAAGCTTCCTCTAACAATTCAAAATTGTATTTTCTTTGGGGGTAGTCGTTAAACCTATCTAACTTAGACTTATATGTTATACTTTCTTTTTTAGCTGATTTAGTTTTTATATTATCTATGATGATGTTATATTTATCTACGTAAGCTCTCTCAATTTTATTAACTAATGTATAAATACTTGAATTTGAGCCCCTTCTTTTTACGCTAATTAAATTATTCAATTCTAACTCTTTTAAATATCTTCTAATGGTTCTAGTGCATTTTCCCATATCATTAGCTAGGGTTTTTTGAGAGGGAAAACAACTATCCTTTTTTCCGTAACAATAGGTTGATAAAATGCTGTATAGCTTAAATGCTCCCATGCTTATATCCATATGTATTATTTCCTTTGATAAAAGAGTAAAATTATCCATCCATCATAGCCCCCTTAAGTTTCTTAATAGTTTTATCTTTTAAATATCTAGCTTTGCTGTAGGAAATGTTGTTTTTTATGGCATAGTCATTTAATTTTTTCCTCTCAAAATATATCCAGTTAATTATATAGATTTCTTCTTTAGATAGCTTTTTTAAAGCAGAATATAGATTTTTATACTCCTCTTTTTTAATAAAATCCTCTTCTATATCCTCTGTGCTTTTTAGAGTATCCCCTATATAGATATCCTCTCCTATTTCTTTATTTAGGCTTGCCTCATAGTTTTCCTTACATTCCCTTCTTATCAAATAGTAAAAATTATTTTTAATTGCCATAGCCGCATATCCAATGAAGTTTTTCTTGCTCATATCGTATTTATCTAGAGCTTTTAATAAAGATAGATTTCCTATTTGAATTAAATCTTCCCTATCATAGCCTTTTAGGTATACCTTAGATGATTCTTTCATAATTAAAGGAGTTAGAATTTTAATCAACTCCTCTAAAGAAGACTTATCTCCTTTTTTAGCCTTATCAACTAAACTTTCCACATCCCTCATTAATTCATCACCTCGTATATGTATAAACACAAAAAAATGAGGAAGGTGTCCAATTTTTAACCTAAAATGCTATGTAATACGCCCTATGCATTTGAGAAAAATCTAGAAATTCTTATTGAAGCGAATCAGCGTAAGAAGTGTTACATAGCATTTGTTGCTTATTGTAATTCTGTTTTATAATACAAGAATTTAAAATTCTTATATAATATTAAGTTTTAATTATTCTCTTATATTTATTCTATGGGCAGTTTTGTCCTATTGTATAGGACATGTATGTAGCATTATGGGGGACAGTTATGTCCTATTAATTGGGGAAAATATCTAATATGAAAAAGAAGAACTTTGCTCCTACTTTTTTTATATTATGTATTAGTAAAGTAGGAGATGATTTATATGAAATTTATCAGCGATATAAAGCTTCGAACTAAATTAATGCTATATTTCCTACCTATGTTTATTATAATTACATTGGTGGGACTTATTGGGATAATTGGTATAAAGATAATCGATAGGAATAATGATACTATATACTCCTACAATTTAAAGAGTATAGATAATTTACATCTTATAAGGGAAAATATATTAATTGGCAAAGCAGAATTACAAGAAATAGTTTTTACTAAAGATAAAGCAGAAATAGAGAAGAGAATTGACAATATAAATAAAATAAAAAATGATAATATGAAGCTAATGGATAATTATGAAAAATATCCATTAGCTCATGATGATGTAAGGCTTTGGAATGATTTTAAAGACAAGCTTTTAGAATATAGAAAAGTTCAAGATAATACAATAAAGCTTATGAAAAATCTTCAATATGAACAAGCACAGATATATCTGCCTAAAATTCAAGAATCTAGAGAAGAGTTGTTTACACTACTAAATGAATTAATAGATATGAACTATGAAATGGGTAAAAGAAATAATGAAATGAACAATGCAATATGTAATAAAATAATAATTACAATGATTATATTTATCATATTAGGATTAGGGATATCAATAGTTTTATCCATAATAATATCAAAATATATGGCTAACTCCATTGAAGAAGGTTTAAAATCTGCAAAAGCTGTGAGAGAAGGAGACTTAACTTATAAAATTGATATAAAATCTAAGGATGAGTTAGGTGAGTTAGAAAGAGAATTAGATGCGGCAGAAAATAAGGTTAAAAATTTGGTAGAAAATATAATTAAACAATCCAATGAGGGAAATATACAAAGCGAAGTACTGTTAAATAGTATAGAAAATATAAGTAAAAAACTTCAGAATATAAATACCTACGCTCAAAAGATAGTAGATGAGATATTGGACAATAATGCTATAGCAGAAGAAATTACAGCTTCAATTGAAGAAATAAACACAGCTGTTAATGAATTATCACAAGAATCTATAGAAGGAAATAATGAAAAAGAAAAAAATATAATAAAAGCTATAGAAGATGATAAGGTGGTTAAAGAGATTAAAATAATGGCAGAGGCTATTGCAAATATTGCAGATCAAACTAATCTTTTAGCTTTAAATGCAACTATGGAGGCAGCTAGAGCAGGGGAGACAGGAAATGGATTTGCAGTGGTTGCAGATGAAATAAGAAAGCTTGCAGAACAATCTAATGCCAATGTTTATAATATACAAGAGGTCATTGAAAAAGTAGAGGATGCCTTTGAGAATTTATCATATAATTCTAAGCTGTTTATAGATTTTATTAATAATAATGTTAGAAAAGATTATGATTTATTTTTAGAAATGGGAAATAATTATGAAAAGGATGTAAAGTCTATAAATGAAATGTCTCAAAATATCGCAGCCATGTCTGAAGAAATTAATATAACTATAGAAGAAATATCAAAGCTTATTCAAAATATATCAAAATCTTTAAATAATAGTAGCGAAAGTTCTGATAAAATATTATCTAGTATAAATGAAACCACAGATAATATGAGTAAAATAGTAATTGAGGCAGAAGAGCAAACAGAAATAGTTACTAAACTAGATGACTTAGTTAAAAAAATTAAAGTTTAAATGGATCTTCAATGAATATTTTGAACGATTAAAAGCTGAGTAAGTTTTTAAAGAATAAATGTAGATAGATTTTATCTTAATCATAAAAATCACGCTAAGTGAAAATTTAGCGTGATTTTTTATTTTTGAATGAAACTTTATTTTAAAAAGTTAAAATAAATAGGGATGTGTGTTTAATTTTACTATAATGTAATGGAATGGAAAGTTTTGCGTATTAACATATGAAGATTACTTAGCTAAGTAAAAAAAGTTAAGGCATATGAAATGAAACAATAGTTCAAATGAGTTAATCTGTTAGTCATTTGAATATGCCTAATGAAAGGAAGAATTTTTAAATATGCAGCAGCTTGCAGTGAATGATTCTCTTAATCAAAGAGAAATCAAAAAAATAGTATGTGCAGAGGAAGAACTTACTAATATATTTAATAATTATTACAAAAGAGTCTACAACTATATATATTATCGAGTTAATTGCGATTACACAGCAGAAGATTTAACAAGCCAGGTTTTTGAAAAGATAATGGTTAAAATTGAAACATATTCAGAGGGTAAAGCGCCCTTTGAAGTATGGGTGTTTGCTATAGCTAGAAATGTAGTAAATGATTATTTTAGAAGTTTAAAGAAACATCAATTTTTTTCTCTTGACGCAATTAAGGAATTAGTATCGAAAGAAAAAACTCCGGAAAGTATGGTTGTAACAGCAGAAACTAATGCTAAACTTTCAAAAGCCTTGGATATTTTGAATAAAAGAGAGAGAAATATTGTAGCACTTAAATTTGGGGCAAATATAAAAAATAAGGAAATCGCACAAATATTAAATATTAGTGAAAGTAATGTTGGGGTAATACTTTACCGTACAATGAAAAAATTAAAATCAGAAATGGAGAAAGGGGAGTAGCCATGAAGAAAAAAAGCATTGAAGATAAATTTTCATTAGACATAGACGCTTACTTTAATGGCATAGAAGATTCTAATAACTCAAATTCCCAAGAATACAATGAAATTTTAGAATTGGGAAAAACTTTAGTGGAGCAAGATTTTAGTAAAAACAGCAATAAGGAAGTTGTGTTCGATAGAGTTTTAAAAAATATAAATGAAAATAAAGGAGATAATAATATGAAAAAGTTAAATAAAAAGTCTTATATGACTAAAATAGCATCAGTTGCAGCAGTAGGAGTAATCAGTGTTTCTTTAGTAAAACCAGCATTTGCACGTGAAATAGCGGATAAAATAATAAAAACAATATCTTTAGGGCATATAAGTGTTGTACAGGTAGAAAGTTCTAAAATGGAAAAAATGCCTGTTCCAGAAGAATTTAAAGGTAAAATTTTCGATAAACATGGAAATAAAATAGAAATAGTTACAAAGGAAAATGCTGAGGATATGTATACAGCAAAGGGTGAAAAAATTGCTAACCTTTCAAATGGAAAAATAATCACTGTAGAGCAAGAGAAAAAAATGAGAAAAGAAGGAATGTTGGAATTAAAAGATCCTAATGAATTAAGCGATTATCTTAGTTTTGAAGCTAAGCTTCCTTCTTATCTGCCAGAAGGTTATAAATTTGAGAGAGCAGAACTTTACAAGAGAGAGGATGGAAGCATAGGCGATAAAGTTATTGACTTATGGTTTGTTAATGAGAAAACAGAAAAAACTATTTATATGCAGCAAAGATTTGCTTGTGAAGAAATGAAATATGCAGATGGAACAGAGGGAACAGTTGAAGAATTAAAAATTAATGGTGTAGATGCAGTAATAATTGATGATAGATCTATTGACTGGGAATATAACAATGTACTTTATGGTTTATCAGGTAGAGGAAATATTTCAAAGGATGAACTAATAAAGATTGCAGAATCTATTAAATAATATCTATGTTTCATTGTTAAAAATTAATATTATATTCAAGTTGTAAAGTTATGAAACCTCAGCTATGGGTACTTGCCTTAGCTGAGGTTTTTACTTAAAAAATAGAAAATTATATTACTGACTTTTTAATCTTCCTATGAATACATCCATTCCATCACCAGCTACTACCCCTATCCTACGCAAAGTATATATTCCGTTGTTTTTTCTTGAAATTCTACCTCCTGTTGCAAATCCCATAGTATATCCTGCATCTTTTGCTGCCCTTATTGTATCTTCATTATATCTTCCATAAGGATAAGCTATGTAATTTATCTTCTTATCTAAGTTTTTTTCTATAATTTCTTTTGATTCTTTTAAAGTTTGTAGCTGTTTTTCATAGGAAAGCTTATTTAGCTCTTCATGATTTAAAGTATGGCTTTGTATATCTATTCCATTAGCTTGCAATTCCTTAAGTTGCTGTGAATTCATAGATCTATTATCCTTATCTATATTGCTTGCAATAACAAATATTGTGGCTTTAAGATTAAATTCTTTTAGTATAGGATATGCATATTTATAATTATCTAAGTAACCATCGTCAAAAGTTATAACTAAAGATTTTTTTGGTATAGGCTTATTTTCTATAAAAAAACTATATAGTTCATCCATAGTTAAAGTGGTATATCCATTGTCATTTATATATTTCATCTGCTTTCTAAATTGCTCTTCTGGCATTCTTAAGCCATTGTTTTTTTCATAACCTATGGAGTGGTACATAAGTATACATACCCCTTCATCATTGTATTTCAATGGTATTTCTTTGGAGGAAATATTATTATGCATAAATTCGCTGCTTTCTATTTTATTGTTAATATTTACTTTGCCACTATACATGGCTCTACATTCATATGGATTCATAATTGTTACAATTAGTATAATTAAAACAAAAATTAGAGCTCTTCTAAAAGATTTCATGCCTTTTTCACCTCGCTTTTAACTTAATAATAACTACAGTTATTATGTTATCCTACTGATGCACTTATTATTTAACTTCATGTATAAGTTGAGATTATAAAAATAAACGCATTATAATGTAAATATATATAATTAAACACAAAACAGAGCAGATTAAAAGAAGATTAATCTGCTCTATTTTTATGTGTGTCAGATACGTATTATAGCATTTTAAAATTTATGTATTTATTTTGATAAATTATTTAAAACGTTTGCATAATTAATATACCAATCTTTAACGTTACTAAATGTACCTACTATATCCATATGATCTGTGTTTATAATTAGAGGCATTGTATTCCATTGACCCATTTTAGCTCCACCATTATATTGTTCAATAACATCCTGTGAACCTAATTTTGGACCATTTTGACTAATGCAATTTACAACGCCGTCATTTGGAAACCATTTATTATCAATAATAGGAAGACCTTCTTCGTTACGTGTGTATCTACCCATTAGGTTTCCTGTTACATAAAACAATGGATTCATTGGACCAATTTGTGCTAGAGAATTACCAGTAAGTATGGATTCTATAGTGGCTTGGGTTGTCCAAGAAAAATAATATACATCTGGTTGAGCTTTTACCCATGAATTAAGTTCCTGTGCACCTTTTGTTGATAAATCATAAGTTGCTATGTCTGTTGTGGTATCCCAGATATCGCTTTCTAAAACTTTTTTTATATAATCACGTTGAGATTCATCATCTTCTTTATTTAGTCCCCACTGATCTAATTTAAAGTCATATAATGAACTAAAGAAATCATTTGTACCTGTTATTGTTCCTAACACACCAAAGGCAGTACTTAATAAATCTATTGCTGGAATTAAATCTGCAAAAGTTGTTCCATCATTAGGTGTGGATATAGTGGTAACGCTATGAACCCAGTGTTTTCCTCCTTCAAATAATGGTGAAAGATTTTCTTGTCCATAATTTATTTCATCTTGACTACCTTCACTTAATAGTTGTGTAAGTGTACGTATAGTTTGTCCACCCATACTGTGGCCTATTAAATGTATTTTATTTTCATTACTTATGTTTTTATATAAACCTGGATATGTTCTACCATATCTATTATGTCTAAATTTTTTAGCGTGAGCTTCGCCATAATCTACTGTTCCACCCACTATGTAAGCATAAAGTTCACAGGCTCTATCCCAGTTACTAGACACTGGCCCTACTGTTGCTGTATAGGTTTCATAGCCTGTGGCATTTAACTCTTCTTGAAGATCTACTACTCCTCCCCAATATTTATATGACAACAACTCATCCCTTCCAAATCCCATAAAACCATGAACTAGAATAATGGGATAATTGTTACCTTGTGTCATATTCAGAGCATTAAGTTTTGGGAACTCTAGTGAAGGTATTTCATTAATATCTTCTTGTTTAAATTCATCTTTTTCTAAGTCTATTAAATCATTTATCTCCTCTATTTTAGGTAAATTTATTATATCTTCTGTAGCTTTTATGTCTTCGTTAGCAGGAACTACTTCCACACTTTGGTGAGTGTTTTCTTTTTCTCCTATAGCTCTAACATTTGTTGAAAGACCCGTCAGTACCATAGAAAATGTTAATAAAGCAATACTTGCTATTTTGGTTAAAGTTTTTTTCATTTTAATCCCCCCAATTTTTATTTTTCTCTTAAATACTATTCCGTAAATTTAATATAATTACTAAATAAAGAAAATTGTATACAATTTCTTTTTGGAATAATTTATAGGTGATTAATTAGCTTTTTAGATTTTTTTTAATATAAATAAAAAATACAGCATAAAATGTCAAAATATGAAACTATTATTAAAAATATTTGTATTTTATTCGACAATATAAGTATTAAAGAAAGGAGTAGTTGGATGAAAAAGTTGATATTTTATGAGGAGGTTGAAAGGCACAGTGAAGAAAATAAAGCTAATAAAAAATAAAAGTAACAAAAAATCTATTAAATCTAAAACCTTAATGACGCCATTAGTTATAATGCTAATCATAATTTCCATATTATCAGGTGCAGCAATAAACGTATCTAAGAGAAAGATAATGGATCAGATGAGAATGGATGGTATGAATTTAGCAAAGCAAGTATCCAATGATATTGGGAAAAATGAAGAAATCTTAACTGAATTAAATAAAATTGTAGAAGATAATATTAGAAATATAGGTAAATTAGTAAATGGGAATATATCATCTATGAATAATGACTATCTAAAAAATATAGCAAAAACCTTTAATATAGATGAAATTAATGTATCAGATGCATCAGGAAAGGTTATATATTCTAATATACCTGCTATTATAAATACTAGCTATAATGATCAAGAGATGGTTCTCCCTATTATAAAAGGTGAGAAAGATGAATTTATGGAGGAAATAAGGAAAAGTGTAGATGATAATAATTATTATAAATATGGATATGTTAGGAAAAATGGCGGAGGGGTTATACAAATAGGCATGCTTGCCAATAAAGTCGAAGAAATGAGCAATAGCATGGATCTACAAAAGCTATTGGATGATTTGGCAAAAGATGAAGGTATGGAGTATGCATTGATTATAGATAAGAATTTAAAAATTACCGCTCATAGTGAGAGGGATAGAATTGGCAACACCGTAGATGATATAGGTAGTAAGAGTGCAGCAGTGGACAGTGAACCATATTCTTCAACTATTCTATATAAAGATAGTATAGAGGTTTATGACGTATTAGTTCCTCTATATAAATCTGGAATTCATATAGGAGCATTGAACATAGGGCTTTCTATGGAAAATGTAGAAAATGCCATAAAAGAAATGGGAACCATTATAATTGTAATATCTATAATATGTTTTATTTTATTAGCATTAATTATGATATCTGTATCTAAAAGTATTATTAATCCTATTAATGATCTGGTTCAGGTATCAGAAAGAGTATCTAAGGGTGAATTCGATGTAGAGATTAACGTTAAAAATGATGATGAATTAGGAATTTTAGCAAAAGGCTTTAAAGAGATGTGTTATAGCTTAAAACATACTATAGGCATTATAAAAAATGAAAGTGATAAAGTAAATATTAGATCCCAAAATTTAAATGACAATGCAGATAGAATGACTAATATTACTTCAGAGGTAGCTTTAGCGGTACAGGATATAGCACAAGGATCTTCAGAACAAACAGGGGATTTGATGGAGACTGTAAATTATATGGCTGATTTATCTGAAGAGCTTCAAAATATTCATGAAAAGATAGTTATTATAAAAAATACTTCTAATGAAACAGAAAATAAAGCTAGAGTAGGAAAAGAAGAAATAGATAATTTATTAAAATCTATAGAAAATATAAAAGATGCTTTCGATGTAGTGTCCAATAAGATTAGTGGATTAAATATTAGTGTGTTAAAAATAGGCAGCATAACTGATGTTATAAATAATATATCAGAACAAACAAATCTTTTAGCTTTAAATGCAGCTATAGAAGCGGCTAGAGCTGGTGAGGCAGGAAGAGGTTTTGCTGTAGTAGCAGATCAAGTTAGAAATTTGGCCGAGCAATCAAAGAACTCTATTTCTGAAATTCAAGGTTTAGTACATAATATAAAAAATGAAACTGACAATGTAATGGAAACCTCTAATAGTGTTAAAAATCTTGTAGAGGATCAGACAGGCATAGCTGAAAACACTAAAGTATCTTTAAATGATATGTTAAATTCTGTAGTTGATATAGCTCCTTTAGTAGATGACTTATATAAATCTGTTGAAAACACTGTAGAATCTAAGGAAATAGTATTAGAGAAGGTAAAAACTATATCTTTAGTATCTGAGAAAAATGCTGCAGCTTCAGAGGAGATAGCAGCTTCAGCAGAGGAGATGACTGCGGGAGCTTCTGAATTATCAAGTTTTTCTTTTGATCTAAAAGAAGTAGCAGAAAAACTTAATGAAGAGACAGAGAAATTTAAAATTTAAAATTTAAAATATAAAATAAGTAAACAGTGATTATGTAAAAGTAAATACCAGAACATTAATTTGTTCTGGTATCTATTTTTAAGTAAGTTTGATGTATAAATTTTAATAAAATTCCATTGATGTACTTTCTTTATCTTTCATATTTTTATGATAATAAAATGTTCCTCTAATTCCTTGTACATAAATTCCACCAGCTATAATTAACCATACAGTACTGGGAGCTCTTCCTTGGGAAATTGTCACAATAATTTTGTCTAATATAAAGTAAATAAATAGTAATATTGCACACACTCTACTCTTTTTATATACTCCAAATGCTAGTCCTAATACTAGAAGAATATCAATAATGATCAAATAGTTCATGTACACATCCATAATACCTACTTGAGATAATATAAACAAAATAAACATTACAGAACTAGAAAAAGTTGCCCACATCCATGCATTTCTTATAGAATTTAGCGCTTTTTGTTCGTTCATAAATTTTCCTCCTTTAAATAATTGATTATATATTAATCTAAATTTTGGTTTTCATGATAAATATATGTTCTATATTTTTACAAAATCTAGAATATTATATCATAAATTTAATATATTTCAAAGTTGTATTTAAAAGAAATTAATATAATTTAAAATTTAATTATAAAATATATTAAAACATTACGAGGGATAAATGACAAAAGAATATAATAATATAAAATATTCTGAAAAAACAATGAGAAATGCAGATAAACATGGTATAATTTGTTTAAAGAGTATTTGGTAATATAATCAATTTATTGCAGTATATTGTTAAAACATTTTGGGGAGGGAGTAAATTGAAAAAATTATTTAAGAATTTGAAAGTATCTACTACTATGATAATTTTGTCAATTATTGCGATAATCTCTAACTTGATTATTGGGGCGTATGGCATAACTAGTATAGCTAGAATCAATGATAATGCTTTAGCTATCTATGAAGATGGGTTGATTCCTATCACTAACATATCTGAAATAAGAGAAAATTTTGTGTTAATAAGATTAAACTGTGCTAATGCAGATTTAAATTTTGATGAAGTTTATATGCAGCGTATAGATGAAAGTGATAAGAGAATAATAAAAAACATTAATGAGTACAAGTCTAATTCTGATGAAACACAATTAAAATATCTAAAGACTTTTGAAGAAAGCTATAAGACTTATTTAGATATAGCAAAAAAATCCGTTATGTCATCTAAAGGGGGGGATCCCTTATCAAAAGAAGAAGCAGATAAAATAACAGAAATGGGGATACAAATAGAAAGTTTCCTAAATGATTTTCAAGATTACAATATTAAATTGGCAGAAAAACATAAGAGGGAAAGTAATGAAATATTTATTAGCAATAGAGCTATACTTCTAATAATTATAGCTTCTTGTATAATAATTTTTGCTCTATTATCTATGAGTACTGTGAAAAATTTTAAAAGATTTTTAAAAGAAATAGACAATACATTAAAAGAAATGTCCTCAGGAAATCTAGATTTAGAACTTAAAGAAGATGGAAGAAATGAATTTGAAAAAATGAAAATGTATATACAAAGTACAATAAATAATTTTGGAAATATTATAAAAAGCTTAAAGGAGAAAAGCAATTTAATAAATGCATCATGTGAGAATTTAAGTGCAGTTTCAGAGGAAATGGCTTCCTCTTCTGAGAATGTGTCAACTGCTATAAATGGTGTGGCAAAGGGTACTGGGGAGCAAGCGGAAAATTTAGTGGGCATAATTAGTATATTAGATAGATTTGACAACAACATTAAAGAAGTGATTAATAGATTAAATGAAGTGAACAATGTTTCAAATGAAATTGCTGATACTGCTAATGGAAGTAGCAATAAGATGAAAAACTTAGAGGGCTCCTTTGAATATGTGGAACAATCCTTTGAAAATTTTGTAGGGAAGATAGACAGCTTGGGTAAAAATATAAATAAAATAGATGAGATAACTATACTTATAAATAATATATCTGAGCAAACAAATTTACTTTCATTAAATGCGGCAATTGAAGCTGCAAGGGCAGGGGAATCCGGCAAAGGATTCGCAGTAGTTGCGGAGGAAATACGAAAATTAGCAGAACAAAGTAAAAAGTCCTCAAACAATATAAGTGTTCTCATAAGTGAAATATCAAAAGAGACTAAAAATATTGTACAGTCAACTAGTGATATAGATAAAGAATTAAAGGATTCTTCCTATGTAATAAAGGATTCATTGGATTCTTTTGAAAATATTATTATATCTATTGAAGAAATAGTACCTAAGATAAATACTTTAAATAAATCAGCAACAGCTATAGATGAAGAGAAGAATAGTATATTTGAAAAGATAGTAGGAGCATCATCTATTGCTGAGGAGATATCCGCTTCCTCAGAACAAATAGCAGCTTCTTCACAGGAAATGAATTTTTCAGCAGAAGAGGTAGCAAGAACGGCTACGGATTTAGGTAGATTAACTAATGAATTATTAAAAGAAGTAAATGTGTTTAAGATTAAGGAATAAAGCTTTCTATATAATTATTTGAATATTTATTATGACTGTCTTTATTTTATAACTAGCATTGTAATTATAGAATATAATAAAAATCCATTATATAATTAATTATACAAATAAGGTTGATTTTGTATTAAATGGATGTTATACTGAACCCGAATGAAATAGTTTTATAGAAGTTTTATTTATAAATTAAAAGGGAAGTTGGTGAAAATCCAACACGGTCCCGCCACTGTAATGGGAAGTTATTTTTAAATTGCCACTAGATGTTATCTGGGAAGGTATAAATAACGATGAACCTAAGTCAGGAGACCTGCTTCTATAATTTCCAGTGTTTTTTATTCACGGTGTATGAATTAAAAATACGTTGACTTGTTTTGAAGTGATTTATTACAATCATATTTAATTATAGACAAGCAGTATTTTTATAGCCTATACCAGGGAGTATAGGCTATTTTTTATGAGAAGAAATAAGAAGGGAGGGGATTATTATGCACTTGTCCGATGGTGTTTTAAATTTACCAGCAGTTGCAGTTACATCAGTAGTAGCAGGTGGGATGGTAGTTAACTCATTTAGAAACATAAAAGAAGATGAAATTCCTAAAATTAGCCTTATGACAGCGACTTTTTTTACATTTGCTCTTATAAGTTTTCCAGTAGGGCCTAGTTCAGTGCATCCTTTATTAGGAGGACTTTTAGGGATTATTTTAGGTAGGCGAAGTACAATTGCAGTGTTTATAGGCCTTTTACTCCAAGCCGTCATATTTCAACATGGTGGGCTGACTACTCTGGGGATGAATACCATAATGGTAGGGTTACCAGCCATTATGGCTCATAAAGTATTTTCTAGATCCATGAAGAAAAAGAAATCAATTACTCTTAGTGCAGCCTTAGTAGGTGCATTATCTGTATTAATTACTGTTTTGATTTTAGTAACTGTATTATTTTTTACCAATAACACATATAGTGAAGGATTTTTTTCAGTTATTAATGTTCTAGTTTTAGGCCATTTGCCTCTAGCTATTTTAGAAAGTTTTATTACGGCAATTACCATAAGTTTTATATATCGCGTAAGGCCTAAGGTTTTAGAAAACTATGTAGAAAATTTAAATTTATAAAAGGAGTTCTCTTATGGCATTAAAGTCTATACCATCAATAAAAAACGCTATACCAACTACAGCAAAAGATTCTTGGATTCATCATTGGGAATCAAGAACAAAGACTATTTCATGTATAATAATGGTTTTTAGCTTAGTTTTTCTAAAAACACCTTTATTGTTAATATTATCTTTTGCTATTTTAACAGCAATTGTACTGTCCATGGGAGTTTCTATTAAGCAAATTGCCATAAGAGTAGTATGTTTTCTACCTTTTTTACTTTTAATGTCCTTACCTATAATGATAGGTGGAGGAATTCCACCAACTCAGGAGAGAAGGACCCTAGCTTTATTATTGATTTTTAAGAGCTTAAATGCTTTATTTATTATGTTTATTATGTTTTTTAGTCAACCTGTACCAGTGCTATTAAATGGTTTGGCTCATATGAAATTGCCTAGCTCTTTTATTACAATCATTTTTTTATCTTGGCGTTATGTGTTCATACTCAGTGAAAGACTTAGCCAATTTTATAAGTCTTTAAAATCAAGATTATTTCAACCGAGATTTCATAAAAACTCCTTTAAGATTCATGGGGAAATCATGGGAGGAATGTTGGTGAAATCTATTGATACTTCAGAAAAGGTATATAGAGCTATGGCTTCACGAGGATTTAATGGAAAGATGCCTACATCAAAACCAAAGAGAATTACAATAATTGATATATTAAAATCTATTTTTTTTATAAGCAGCGTAATTTTACTACATATTATTGAAAAGTGGTGGTTCTAATGGAGATAGTAGAAATCAAAAATTTAAGTTATGCTTACACCCATGAAACTATTGCATTGCAAGATATATCAATAGATATAAAGCAGCAAAGGAAGATAGCTATATTAGGGGCTAATGGTAGTGGCAAGTCTACTTTATTACAACATTTTAATGGGTTGATTCTGCCGCAGAAGGGTTCTGTTAAAATTAAAGGCATTTCTGTTTGCAAAGAAAGTCTATATGATATTAGAAAAATTGTGGGGATTGTGTTTGATAATCCAGATGATCAATTATTTTCTACTACTGTATATGAAGATGTAGCTTTTGGACCTAGAAACTTAGGTTACAAAGAAGAGGAAGTAGAAAAAGCTGTTGATAATTCATTAAGCTTAATAGGTATTCAAGATTTAAAGCATCGTCAACCCTATAACCTAAGTCTTGGACAAAAAAAGAAAGTTGCTATAGCAGGAGTTTTAGCTATGGAACCAGAGATTATGATATTTGATGAACCCTTTTCGGGGCTAGATCCATATTCATTACAGCAATTTATATACATTCTAGAAAAGCTAAATAGTAAGGGACGGACCCTGATTATTACTACCCATGATGTAGATATTGTCTATAGTTGGGCAGATGAATGCATTATTTTAAAAGAGGGTAAAGTTTTGGCTCAAGGATCTATAGATATATTAGAGAATGAAGTTTTAATGGAGGAAGCAAAATTGAAAACTCCTAATTTATACGAAATTTTTTCTAATACTTCTATGAGACCTAAAAACATAAATAAAGCAAAAGAACTATTAACAAAACTTTTTAAAAAAGAAAATTAATTGGTATAGCATGTGCTATATCATAAGAAATTAGGAGGAATTTTAAATTATGAAGAATTTAAAAATGTTTTTTCTTGTAAGTATTATGTTACTATTATTCACTACACCTGTTTATGCCCATAAGTTAGCTATAGAGTCAGTAGAAGATGGAATTATAAAGGTTCATTATGATGATGGAAGCTTTTCAGAGAAGACTGAAATAATATTATACGATGCTAATGACAAAGAAATTAAAAGAGGAAAACTAGATGAAAATGGACAGTTTAAATACGATAAAGATTCCGGTGTAGTCTACATTGTTGCAGATGATGGGATGGGACATAAAGTTAAGTGGAAAGTAGGAGAAGAAGTAAGTCACCACCATAAAGGTTCTAAATGGATTAAAATCGGTGGAGTTTTGATTGCATTTGCGGCAGTAGGAGGAATATTTTATAAACGTAAAGATAAAAATGTAGAATCTGCTTAAATACTTAAGAAATATAATGCTTTGAAAGATAATTAAATTAAAATCTAAAAGCTTAAAAACTAAGAGCTGAGCATATAATGCTCAGCTCTTTTTACACCCTAAAACCAGATACTTTATTATGTAAATCTAAGATCATAGAAAATAAATTGTCTATAGAAGAAGACATTTCCTCTGAAGATGCAGATTGCTCTTCTGCGGCTGCAGCTACGTTTTGCATATTTGCTGAATTTTCCCTTGTTATATTCATTATATCTATAAAGATTTCTTTTATATTTTCAAGGTTATTATCTAAATTCATCATTATACCTTTCGCATTATCTATTCCTAAAACAGTGTTTTTGCTTCCCTCTAGTATAATATGTAGAGTATTTATGGTTTCATTTAATACGGCGAATTCTTTATCTAATTCTTTTGTAACTTCCCCCATGTTGTTTTTTATAGAATAGACATTTCCTTGAACTTCCTTAATAAAAGGTACTATTTGTCTTGCCGCATCCTCTGTTTCATCAGCAAGTTTTCTTACTTCTTCAGCTACTACAGCAAATCCTTTACCAAGCTCACCAGCTCTTGCTGCCTCTATAGAAGCATTGAGGGCAAGTAAATTAGTTTGACTCGAGATGTTAGTTATTAACTCAATTATTTTACTTATCTCCCTTGAGTTAGTATCCAATAATGTCATCTTTCCATCCATTTCATTTATAGTTTCTCTTACTAAATCTAGCTGCTCTTTTGTCTCTTCAATTTTATTATTTCCATTTAGAGCTTCCTGCTCTGATTGTTTTGAGTTACCTGATACATTTTTGATTATAGTATTTATTTCTTTAATTTCATTTGTTACCTCTTCTACTTTAGAAAACAAATTTTCAATCTCATTAGTTTGCGTATTACTTCCAATGGAAACACTTTGTGCAGATAATGAGATGGTTTCAGTAGCTTCCATGTTTTGAATAGCTATAGCTGATATTTGCTCTGAAGTTTCCTTTGTATTTTTTGTAGTTATAACCACGTTAGACACTATATTATGAATATTTTCCACAAAGGAATTAAACCCTAAGGCCAATTCTCCTATTTCATCATTGCTTTTTATAAGTATTCTTTTTGTTAGGTCCCCCTCTCCAGAGGCTATATCTTTCATATTGTTTTTTATATTCTCAATTGGCGTTATTATAGTATTTATTATGAATGTAAAGATAAATAGTAAAATACCCACTGCAATTAAGAAAAATACAATACTAATGTTTTTAGAGAAAGTTACTTTTTTAGCTGAAATATCATCAAGATTATTAACTAATTCATTAATTTCTCCTACAATATCATTAACATTTTCACTTATGTATTGAGAATTATTTTTTTGTGAATTTATATCTTCTGTATTGATAATCGAATTATATGTTTCTTTCATTTTACTCCATTCACTATTGATAGAGTTTAGTTTTTCAATGCTGTACTCATCCTTTATCGGTATTAGATTTAATTCACTATCTCCCTTTTCTAAGCCAATTAATATTTTATCAAAGGTATTTATCTCCTTTAATATATCTTCTTTTAGTTGAGATTTTTTTGTAGAATCTATTTCGTATATGTATGAGTTAGTGCTATAAGCTAACTTATAGCTTCTCATTCTTTCACTGCCCGATAAGTTTATAGCAGTAGCATCTCCATTTAATTTTGATAGTGTATAAAAATTAGTAGCAATCATTGATAAAATAAGTGCAGTTACTAAAGTTAACACTAAAAATAATTTTGTTTTAATTTTCATATTACCCTTATTTATATCCTTCATGTAATAATCCTCCCTCGTCATTTTCAAATATAATTCCACCATATTCTACTTGTTACAAAATTATACTACAAAATTTTCGCTTATGCTATATGATTTTGAAATATTTATTAAATAATAATTATTATTCGCAAAAATCTACATTTAAGAAAGCAACTTAGGAGTACAAAAAATAAAAATGTTACATAATGCCTCTTATGCTGTCTTGTTGTAATAAGAATTTCTAGATTTTAATCAATTGCATAGAGTACATTACATAGCAGTTTTAAGTTTTATACAATAAATTATAAGAACTAATATTTGATAAACTAATCCGTCATAATATAAATTTCGAACATACATTCGCATAAATCTTTTCCTATTGGAAATAATATGGTATATACCTAATATTTAATTACCAGTAGAAAGAGAGGATGAGTATGGATTATAATAAAGTAGAAGATGCAGTTTTAAAAAAGGCTATGGAATTCTTTAAAGATAATGCGGTGAAATTTTTTGGTATAGACACTAAAATAGTAGCTCCGGCAGAAACTGAAATAAAGAACATAGACATTAAAACTAACTATACTGACTATCTTTTTTACACAGAAGATGGAAACTATCTACATTTTGAATTTCAAACTACGGATAAAAAAGAAGATATTAAGAGATTCTTATATTATGATGCATCACTTTTTTATAAGGAAAAGAGAAAAATAAGAACCATAGTAATTTATTCAGCGGATATAGAGGATGTTGAAACCTATATAGATGCAGGAACTATAAAATATGAAATAGAAGCTTTTTATATGAAAAACTTAGATGGAGATGAAAAGTTGGAGTATTTAAAGAATAAGATAGAAAGAGAAGAAACTTTAAATGGTGAAGATATAGTAGCACTAAGTTTTATACCTTTGATGAGAGGAAAAGAAAGTAGAAGCAAAAGAACCTTAGACAGTATAGAATTAGCAGGTAAAATGCCTGAGGGCAATGAAAAATTGCAATGTTTAAGCTTATTATATGCTTTATTTGATAAGTTTGGAGATGAATTATCAAAAATAAAATTTAAGGAGTTGGTGTCCATGACTGAAATAGGAAAGATGTTGAGGGAAGACGGAGTAAAAGAAGGAATGAAAGAAGGCAAGGCAGAAATTCTTATAAAACAACTTATAAAAAAATTTAAATCTATTCCCGAGGAATATAAACAAAGGATAAAGGCTTTAGATGAAGAGACTATTGATGTTATAGCTACGGATATATTTGATATTGATAGCTTAGATGAATTGAAAAAGTACCTTTAAGAGAATTGTTATGTGCTTCAATCCTCGTTTTGAATACTCAAATATTTTTTGTAAAAATTACAAGTTGAAAACTAATCTGTCATAACCTAATTCTGAAAATATATTTGTAAAATACAAAAGAGCTAAGTATGTAGTGAAAAAGCGACTTTTTATTGGAGCGGCTTCACTACATATTTAGCTCTATATTTGTAAAACTAAATTGTTCTTGTAGAAATTTATATTTGAAAATACATTTTTAAAATATAAAGGAACTAAGTATATAATGGGAGGAGTGCCTTTTTGAAACGACGTCATTATGTACTTAGTTCCCCTTTTGAATACTGAAGTATCTTTGTAGAGGCTTAACAATATAAAAACCATTTTATAAATATGTTTATATGGTTAGTTCTTTAATTTTGAACAATAAATATGTACTTAAAAAGATTCTTGTTGAACCTTACTATCGATAAGCTGTAAATTATATTCCTTTATAATTTGTATGAGAAGATCTGCATACATATTTTTCCCATCCTCATCCTTTTTTGTGCTATATCCAGCTTTATCAATTGCTTTAGCTTGATTTATGTAATCAACGGCATTGAAAACTCCATTTTCTTTATATCTTTGATTATTTTTAAGGAATTGTGCATAATCAGCTAAGGAATCTTTTTGAGAATCATAGGCTCTAAATGTAGCAACTATGGTATCATCATAGTTTTCAGAAGTCTTCATATCTACAGTTTTGCCTTTCCATGACTTAGTAGACTTTATGCCAAATAAATTATTATGTTCAGAAGAAAGGGTAGAATTACCCCAATTAGATTCTATAATAGCTTGTCCAATTGCTACAGAGGGAAGAATATCATAATTTTTATATATGTCTATAGCTGTAGGAGTTAATTCCTCTATGAAGACTTTTTTACTCTCATCTACTTGAACTAAATATTTATCATTTAATTGATCTAAAAATTTATAAATTTTCTCCTTCTCTTTATCGGTATAGGAAAATTTGTTTATAACTTCATCAAAACTCAATAATTTATATTTAGAATTCTTAAATTTATTTTCTGAAGTATTTACCTCTAAAAATTCATCAGCTATTTTTTTTGCATCCTCTATATTTGCCTTTGAAAAGTCATTATTTATACGCAAGGAATCCAATGCGGCTACATATTTCCAATTTACTTGAAGTTTGTTTTCGCTTACTTCATCGGAAGCTTTAATATAGATTTTCATAGCAGACGCAGGAAGCACATCTTTTTTAAAATTAAAATTATGTAGGACTTTAAACATAGCCACTATAAATATCATAAAAAATATTGTTCTAAATAATCTTTTTAGTTTTCTCATAGCATCACTTACCTCGTATTAGTTTCATATATTTATTAATTATACCAAAGATTTATAGAGATTTTATTAAAGGAATTTGTCCAAATTCTTAATAATTTCTTAAAAATTATATTATCAAGTTATATTTGTATAAAAAACTAGCAAAATTTAATAGATTATAGGGAAAAAAGAGGAATATAGTAATAAAATATGAAATAGAGGAAATGATGTAGTATTCATATATTGACTTACTTTTATAGAATTGATAAAATGTAACAGATGATGATATTGATAATCATTATCATAATTAGCATTATAAAACTGTTTGCTATATTATATAAAATAAAAGATTTAAAGGATGAAATTAATCATGAATTATATTTGGATAAACCCAGTTGTTAAGAATATGTATGGGATTAAATTTGAAAATTTATTACAAGAGCTAAAAAGAAAAGATTATGAAGTGGTAGAGCCTCCTAGTCAAATAGATGTGGTGAAAAATAAATTTAAAACCTTATGTAGTGAAAAAGAAGATAAAATAATATTGGACACAAGATGTCCTGCAGCTATTGAATACATAGAAAATAAAATAAATCATAGTAAATTTCACATACCTAAAATAGAGCCAATATTAATTCATACTGCTAGATCTTTATATGATTTATACATAAAGAATGACGAAGATAATAGACTTTTTATAACTACTCCTTGTAATTGTCTAAAGGACATGGGAAATCATATATTTGAAAAAGAAGGAAAGACGAGGATTGTTTTTGAAACCTGGAATGATATATGTGAAAGATTACATATAAAAAAGGAAGATAGATGTAGTGAATCGCCTATCCCACTTGGTTTCTTTAGAGATTTAAACCTAGATATTTCAGAGGTAAGCGGAGAAGAAGAAATATTAAAAGAGGTAAAAAATATAGAGAAAACAAAGGAAAAAGTTAATCTTATAGAGATGCTGTTGTGTAAAGGAGGATGTAATAGGGGAGATGGGGTATAAGTTAAAAGGATATATACTTATTATAGCCATAGTTTTTCTATGGTATATAGGTAGCATAAATAACTATTGGACTTCTTATATACTTCCTTCACCACAATCCGTAGTTCAAAGTGCGGCCAGTCTTATGGCTTCAGGAGTTTTATTTAAACATATAGGATATAGCTTAATAAGAGTTTTAATAGGATTTTTTATAACTCTACTTTTAGCAATTCCCATTGGAATTTTATTTGGAGTAAATAAGAAAATATATATTTACTTTAAACCAGCATTAGAGTTTATAAGACACACTCCACCTTTAGCTTTAGTTCCAATGCTTATATTATGGTTCGGTATTGGGGAAAAGTCTAAAATAATAATTATAATATTAGCCTCCTTTTTTCCAGTGTTCTTAAATACCATAAAAGGCGTAGAAAGTTGCGATAAAAAATTAATTGAAGTAGGAAAAATTTTTGATCTTCCTAAAAAAGATATATTTTTTAAAATAGTAGTTCCTTCTGCACTCCCTAACATATTAGTTGGAATGAGGCTTGGTATAGGCTATAGTTGGAGAGCTATAATAGGGGCAGAAATGGTAGCGGCTTCATCGGGATTAGGATATCTTATTTTAGATGGACAGCAGCTTTCAAGGTCAGATGTAGTAATTGTGGGTATTTTATGTATAGGGATTTTAGGAAGTTTAATGGATTATTTATTTTCCATTTTAGTAAAAAGGATTAATGTGTGGGACATAGGGGTAGACGATAATGAGAGGATATAGCATAAATGATTTAAGTAAAGATTACATAGTAAATGGGAAAAGTTATAGAGTTTTAGAGGGTATAAATTTAAATATTGAAAGCAATATGATAACTATAATACTTGGCAAAAGTGGATGTGGAAAAACAACTCTATTAAGATTATTAGCAAAATTAGAAGATGCTACTTTAGGGAATATATCATTTTATAGGAATAAGGTTGAAGTTAAACCTAAAATAGGAATGGTATTTCAAGAGAGCAGACTTATGCCTTGGCTTACAGTAAGAGAAAATATAACTTTCTATTTAAAGAAAGGGAATAGGGAAATAGAAGATAAACTTTTGAAGCTTATGAAGTTAGAGAAGTTTTCAGAAGCTTATCCTAGCCAGCTTTCAGGGGGATGGCTCACAGAGTCTCCATAGCTCGTGCCCTTGCTTATGAGCCAGATATAATGTTAATGGACGAGCCTTTTGCAGCATTGGATTACTTCACAAGATCTAATCTTCAAGGAGAAATTATAAATTTATATGAAGAAACTAAAAAGGGAATAGTTTTTGTAACTCATAATGTAGATGAGGCAATTTTACTAGGGCATAGAATTATAATTTTGGATAAAGGAAAGGTAATAAAAGATTATAGAATAGAGGAAAGTTACCCAAGAAATTTAGCTTTAAATAATCTTATATATATTAAGGAAGACATTTTAAAAACCCTTTCTAAAGATGAATATTAATTAGTATAAATAAATTGGAGGGATACACATGATAAAAGGAAAAAAGATATTGTCATTATTACTAACAGTTGCTATAGGGGGAAGTGTATTAGCTGGGTGTGCTAGTACAGAAAAGAAAGCTAAAGGGGAGAATAATAAACCAATAAACATAACTTATGTAAAGGCACCTTTAAATGTACCATCAATAATTGAAAAGAACAAAGAAAGCTTTGAGAAAGAATTTGAAAAGGACAAAATAGAGGTAAAGTGGCATGAAATAACCTCAGGACCTCAACAAACTCAAGCTCTTGCTGCTGGAGAAATACAATTTGTACATGCTCTTGGAGGAACTTCTGCTATTTTAGCTGCATCCAATGGAGTAGATTTAAAAATAATTAATGTATATAGTAGAGCGCCTAAAGCTTTCATGATAATAACAAAGAATGATGATATAAAAAGCTCAAAGGATCTTTTAGGAAAAAAGGTAGCGGGACCTAAAGGAACAGTACTTCATCAACTTTTACTTGGAACCTTAGAAAAGGATGGACTAAAACAGGATGATATAGAATTTATAAATATGGGAATACCAGAAGCTTTGGCTGCACTTAATAATGGAAGTGTAGATGTAGCACTTTTAGCTGGACCAGCGGCTTTAAATGCTATAAAGGCAGGAGGAAAAGTTGTAGCTAATGGAAAAGGAATAGTAGAAGGTACTATAGTAACTGCTGTAAGTGAAAAGTTTTTAGAGGAAAACAAAGAAGTAGTTAATAGATTTAAAAAAGTTCATAAAGATACTATTGACTATATAAATAATAATCTTGATGAAGCTATGGAGATAACAGCTAAGGAAGTTGGATTAACACCTGAAGAAACAAAAGAGATGTATTCTTGGTATGATTTTGATAGCAATATAAGTGATAAAGACATAGAAGAACTTAAAAGAACACAAGAGTTTATGTTAAAGAATGGACTACAAGAAAAAGAGATTAATATTGAAGATTTAATTGTAAAATAGAATATCAAGTGATTCTTAGGTTTAGATGGAGTTTTCTTAAAAGGAATACTTACTCCAGCTGAAGATTAGAAGAACTTATCCAGGGACGTAGCATCCGTTATATTTCACTTGTAGAAAAGCAGAGAACTAAAATCTTTGATTTTATGTGAATCGCTTTCACAGAGTGCGATGGGAGTATTACGGATGGTAGTCATCGGATAAATTTAACGTATAAGGGCAAAGAGGGAGTCTCTTTGCCTTTATATATTAATTTTTAGGGGTATTAAAATTGTATTTGTCAAGAACAAAATAACGTGGTATATTAGCAAGTGGTTCTTAATTTCAAGACCTATAAAAATAAAATCAAAGCCTAGCGCTATAATAATAAAATTAAAAAATTAAGATTTAAATTATGAAGGGAGGCATGTCTAAGCTTTTCTAGGCTTTCATTAGGCAAAAAAGAATATGAAAAACACAATATCTACAGCAGAAATGATGGAGAAAGAGAGTATATCCAAGGTGCTTTTAAAGTTATCAGTACCTGCAATAATAGCTATGTTAATTAATGCTATTTATAACATAGTTGATACTATGTTTGTTGGTATGTTAAACAATACTAGTGCTATTGCTGCCGTATCTATAGTATATCCACTGTTTATGTTTATTGGAGCTATAGGGGTTATGTTTGGTGCAGGAGGTGCTTCTTATCTATCAAGATTGTTGGGAGAAAAGAAAAAAGAGGAAGCTGATAAGACTCTAACATCTATTATAATAATTGGATGTATATTTAGTTTAATTTTTACTGTAATCGCTACAATATTTTTAGATAATTTTTTATTGATGTATGGAGCAACAGAAACCATAATGCCCTATGCAAGAGAATATGGATATTCAATAGTATTGGGATCAGTTTTTACTATTGGAACAGCAATAATGAGCAATACTATTAGAGCAGAAGGAAATTCAAAATATAGTATGATATCTACTTGTATAGGAGGTATTATAAACATAATACTAGATCCTATATTTATGTTTACATTTAATATGGGTATAAAAGGTGCCGCAGTTGCTACGGTTATATCCCAGTTAGTATCCTTCATTTTTCTTTTAAGATATTATTATTCTAAGAAAAGCTATATAAAATTAAGCATTAAGCTTTTAAAACCAACTTTTAATATGTTTTTTGAAATACTTAAGATAGGTATTCCTATTTTTGTAACTCAAGTATTGGCAAGCTTTGCTCTAGGATTTATGAATTTAGGAGCAAAACCTTACGGAGATGCAGCAGTGGCTGCCATGGGTATAGTATTTAGAGTTATGTCTATAGGATTTTATATAGTATTTGGAATCGGACAAGGATTCCAACCTGTTGCAGGATATAATTATGGAGCTAAAAACTTTACTAGATTAAAAGAAGCTATAAAAATATCTATTAAATGGAGCACAATTGCTGCCATATTTGTATCTATTATATTTATAGCTTTTGGAGAGCAGTGTATGCTCATATTTACAAGAGATAGAGAGGTTATAGATATAGGAATAAAGGCCTTTAGATCAGCAAGTTTATTATTTCCACTTTTCGGATATATAAATACCTATGCAGTATTATTCCAAGCCTTAGGTAAAGCAGTGGGAGCTTTTATATTATCTATATCTAGACAGGGAATATTTTATATCCCATTGATGTATATTTTACCAAAGTTTATGGGGTTAAATGGAGTAATATTCTGTCAAACGGCAGCGGATGGATTGGCATTTATAGAAACTCTTATAATGTCCATTTGGTTAAACAAGAGCTTAAAAAAGGAGATGCTGCAGGAAGAGACTTTAGAGCAGCCTAAAAAAGCTGCAACAGTCTAATTTTCATAGAATTTTACATTCTACTATTTAAATATAAATCTAGTGAATGGAGAATAGTTAATAAGATAAGAATCTTAATAATTAAAACTAAGCTATCCAATATGGGTAGCTTAGTTTTTTATTTTATAATTTGTATTTATAATTTGCATTTATAATTTTTATTTAAAGTTTTAGAATTCATAGTAATTACTATGATATAAATGACTTTTACACACTTTAATAGGAGCATTTGGGATGATAATTATAGGATGAAATTGGTACAAAAATAATTTCTAATCATATATCTATTTATATTTCCTTTGCGTATTAAATATTGAGACAAGCTAAATATTTAATTACAAGAGGAGGAGATAGCGTGAATAAAAAAGTACTTATATTCTTACTTTTAATTGTAAGTTTACTTTCACTATTTGGATGTGGCAAAACTACGAAAGAAGTAAATGTGTCAGTTAGAGAAATAGCGGAAAAAATTAAAGATGAGGTAGAAAGTTCACCTATGGTAGAGCTAAAAGAGGAAGAAGTAAAAGAAAAATACTACGTTAACCCTGATATTATAGAAGAGTTTGTTGTTCAAATCCCATTAATGAATGTAAAAGCAGATGAATTAGCGATAATTAAAGTAAAAGATGAAAAAAACGTTGATGAAGTAGTTGAAGGAATAAAGAAGCGTGCAGGTGATGTACAAAAAACCTTTGAAACGTATCTGCCAGATCAATATGAAAATGCAAAAAACTATACATTAAAGAACAACGGTAGATATATATTATTTATTATTTCAGAGGATAGTGAAAAAATAGAAAGTATTTTCGATGGATATTTTAAATAATTTCTAGATCTTGCTTAAATGCATAGGTCACATTACGTAGCATTTTTAAGTTTTACCCAATGAAATTATAAAAATTAATATTTAGCAAATTAAACTGTCATAATATAAATTTAAAAATATATTTCTAAAAACAAAAGAGCTAAGTATGTAGTGAAATAGTGACTTTTTCTGGAGCGCTTCACCTATGTATTTAGCTCTTCATTTGTAAAACTAAATTATCTTTGTAGAAATTTATATTTTAGAAATCAATTCGGCACAATATAAATTTGAAAATGCATCTGTGGAACATAAAGGAACTAAGTATATAATGGGAGGATCGCCTTTTGTGACGTGACGTCATTATGTACTTAGTTCCCTTTTGATACCTAGTTAATTTTGTGGGAACTCATATTTGAAAAAACAATCTAAAGGTTCTACAAATATCAACTGATATATAAGAATTATGCAATATAAAATCGCAGAGATTGTTAAAAAAAAGTTTTTTGAAAATTCTGTTATATGAAGGAATCATTTGGAATCTGTGGAATAATATAAAGTAATAATAAAGAATTAGTTAATCGTATTAACTAATTATATTTATTATATTTAAAAAAAGGAGGGTATGTTATGTCAAAATCTTTTACTAAACGTTTAGCTTCTATAATTACACTAATTTTTATTATGGGATCAATTGTTGTTCCCAACAAAGTTGGAGCGGAGCAGGTTAGAGCAGAACGTGGGGTTGTAGAACTTTGGAAGGCTATAAAACCTTTAACTACGGTAACAAGTGTTATGAATGTTTGTGCTCATCCTGATGATGAACACAGTGCTCTTTTAGCTTATACTTCTCTTGGTTTAGGGGTGGACACCTCTATAGTAAGTGTAACTCGAGGACAAGGGGGACAAAATGAGATTGGTTCAGAACTAGAGGATGCCTTAAGTGTGTTAAGAACTAGAGAGTATGAAGAGGCGGCTAAAATATTAGATGTAGATTTAGAGATTCTTCGTAAAGATATTGATGAACCCTTGAAGGATTTTGGTTTCTCTAAAAGTTGGGAGGAAACTTTAAAAAAATGGGGAGAAGATGTGGTTTTAGAGCGTCTTGTAAGGAGCATAAGAACACACCGTCCAGATGTAATTTTCCCTGCATTTGAAAATGTAAAAAGTACTCATGGACACCACCAGGCTATAAATATTTTGACTAAGAAAGCTTATGAGTTGGCACAAGATCCTACCAAATACCCGGAACATCTAAAAGTAGGTTTAATGCCTTGGAAGGCAAAGAAATTATATGAACCTGGAAGCAAGGATAAACACACTACAGCTGTACCTGTTGGAACTTATGATAAAGTTTATGCTTCATCCTATGTTCAATTAGGAGAGGAATCACGATACATGCATAAGTGTCAGGGCATGGGAAGGGATTATGAAGAAGGTCCATCTTATCGCTATTACACATTATTAAAGCCTGAAGTAAAAGGAAAGGAAAATTTTTTTGATGGCATAGCATTTACATTTAAAGATTTAGCAGAAGAAATAAAAAAAGATAAGAATTCTAAAGGTGTAGTAGATCATATTTTGAAACTTCAAAGAGATGCTGAAGATATAGAAAAATCCTTCCCTAACTTTGAAGAGGTTAATAAAAATGTACACAAGATGATAGTAGATGTAGAATCTGCAATAAAAAAAGTTAATGAGTCCTCTTTAAATAAAGAATTAAAAGTAGATATTTTACACCGATTAAATAAGAAAATTGATCAACTTTATAATGCTAGTAGCGTTAGTAATTCTGTAGTGATAAGAGTTATCCCAGAAACTTCAGAAGTAACTAGAGGGCAGACTATAAAGACTACTGTGAAGGTGTACAACGGTGGAAACTTAGATATTAAAAATTTAGGGACAAAGCTAAATTTACCAGCTGGCTGGAAGGTTAATGGAAAGTCTCCTATAAAAAATACTTTAAAAAATGGTGAAACAGCTATATTTGAATTTGATGTAACCATACCTAATAATGCAAAAACTTTTCATCCTTATGAAGAAAATATTATGAAAGCTACTGTAGAATATGAAAGTTTTGGTTCAAAAGCTGTTTTAAATGTTAGTTCTAAAGAGCTTTTTGCAGTATTGCCAGAGTTCTCAGTATCTCTTAATCCATCAGCAGCTATATTAAATACACTGGAACCAGAGAAACCTATTCCTGTTACTGTGACTTTAACTAATTATACTTCCTCCTCTAATAAAGCTACAGTATATCTTGACGTACCCAAGGGTTGGTCAGTAGAACCTAAGTCCACAGTAGTTGAATTTAGTAAAAAAGGTGAAATTCAATCTGCAGATTTTACTGTAAAACCTCCTGCTAAAGTAGAAGACGGAACACATGAAATTAAAGCTAAGGCACTAAGAGGTTCCGTAGTAAGTGAGGAATCAATTCAAGTTATTGAGTATCCACACATAGGCCGTACCTATTTTGTTCAACCATCCCAAGTAAAGGTTCAAGCCTTTGATGTTAAATTCGATAAAAATTTAAAGGTAGGATATATATCTAGTGGTTTTGATGAGACTGACGAGTTCCTTCGTCGTGTTGGTTTGAATGTAACAAATCTAACTAAAGAAGATTTAGAAGCAGGCAACCTATCTAGGTTTGATACTATTGTGGTAGCAATTAGAGCCTATCTTGCACGACCTGACCTTGTAAAGAGCAACAATAGACTTTTAGAATATGTTAAAAATGGTGGAAATTTAGTAATACAATATAATAAAGCCGAAGACAATTGGAATCCAGAGTTAGCCCCATATCCATTGACCATAGGAACACCTGTTATGAATTGGCGTGTAACAGATGAAAACTCAAAGGTTACAATGTTAAAGCCTGAGCACAAATTTTTCAATTCCCCTAATAAAATAACGGAAAAGGATTGGGAGAATTGGATTCAGGATAGAGCTGCTTATAATCCATCTAAATGGGACAGTAAATATGTAGAGCTTATCTCCACTGGTGATCCTGGAGAAAGTGAATTTACCAGCACATTGCTTACAACTGAATATGGAAAGGGAACTTACACCTACTCATCTCTTGCTTGGTATCGTCAAGTTCCTAATTTAGTGCCTGGTGCATATAGAGTTTTAATAAACCTTCTTCATAAGTAAAATCTTAATATTCTTAAGTATTCTTGTAATAGCATTTATTAGGTGTGAACATTAAAATAGTAGTAAATGCATAAATAAAATATGGATATAAAAAACAAAAGAGCTAAGTATGTAGTGAAAAAGTGACTTTTTTCTGGAGCAACTTCACTATGTGCTTAGCTCTCTATTTAATACAACAAACTATCTCTGTAGAAATTTACAACTGTGAAAATATATCTGTAAAACATAAAGGAACTGAGGTATATAATGGGAGGAACGCCTTTTGTGAAGTGACGTCATTATGTATCTCAGTTCCCATTTTGGATACCTATTTATCTTTGTAAAAACTTATAAATGTGAAAACAATTTTGTATTACAACAAACAAAAAATGCTATATAATGCTTCTTATGCTAGTTCGCTACAATAAGAATTTCTAAAATTTATTTTATAAAAATCTCTAAAATAAATTAAGAATTTCTAGATTTCGCTCAAATGCATAGGGCACATTACGTAGCATTTTTAAGTTGCGTACAATAAATAAGTGTTTACTACTATACATACATGGCAAGTGGGATAACTTGAATGGCAGGTCCTTGTATTTTACTAGTAAACTCTTTGGGCAATATAATATTATTTTTAGCTAATAAATCTAAATATGGCTGTGCTTGATTAAAAAGCTCTGTATAGTAATCACTCATGCAAGTTTTACATAATAGATCTATATGATTATCTTCATTTACAACTTTAATTACTTTGCATAGAACCTTGCAGGGACAATGAACAGTATCATACATATAGGCATTTTTATCTGAAAAATTATTAACATTTACATTTAATACAGAAGTAAAGGAATTGCAATCCATTATCATATTTACTGTATTATTTCTATTTAAACATGCAGATAAGTTTTTCATTTGTTTTAACATAACAGAATAATTGTTTAAAGGTTCTTCTGAATCGTTGCTTTTTAATAATTTATCTAAATTTTTGCAGTCATAGCATTCGAAGATATCTATCATAGTATTTATTTGAGATAAGGGAGAAGTGGGAGAAATATGTCCTTCAAATTCTATAAATTCCCCAGGGGAAGTGTCATAGTTCATTATGCTATTATTTCCTATGGATTTTAGCACGCCTTTTTCTAACATAATATTTCTTAAATCAAAAAATATTTGAAATGTAGTAAATATTTGTTTGATGCTTACTTCATTCTTAGTGGCATTTCTAGTATCAAGAATTGCTGAAAAATCTTCGGAACAGTTTAAGGATGAATCTTTCGATACATTCTTTTCTTTGTTATTATTTTTAGATTTTTTCTTTCCACTACCCTCACTAGTTTTGCATCCTTTTTGTAGTTTTAATAAGGTAGCTCTATCCTCTAAGAATCTTACCGCTCTACTTTCTATAAATCCATTTATTAATATGGAATGTAAATCTACTATTAAATTTTTATTTATATAAATAGGAGTATCAATAGATAAGCTCACTTAAAATACCTCCAAAGTATTTTTCTTACTATATAATATTCTAAAGTATTTAACTTGCTATAAAATCAATAGAAGACAAGTATATTCTAGACAAAGTAAAAAATATTAACTTATTATTAAGAATTGCATTTATTGTTGATAGAATAAGGTAGCTATGTCATAATTTAATATATTGAATTATAAAAGGTGATTAATTTGAAAAAATTTTTAGCGGTAGCATTGTGCGTATTATGGATAGGATTTATATTTTATAATTCCTCTAATAATGGTGTAAAATCAAATTATCGAAGTAACAACACATTAAATATGATAAAAACTGTTTATAGAAATGCAAAAAAAATTATACAAAAAGACAAAAGTAATAAATCGCAACTTAATAATAAGGTTTATTTAGCATCTAACAAAGCTAAGGGAGGACAAGCGTTTCAAAATTACTTAGTTAGAAGAGGAGCTCACGCTTTTGAGTACTGTATATTAGCTATATTAATAAGCAACGCTTTTTATCAATTTAAAATTAAAGGAAAAAGAGCTTTTATTTACATAATATTTTTCTGTTTATTTACTGCAGTATTAGATGAATTTTATCAAAGCTTTGTTCCAGGTAGAACTTCTGCAGTAGGAGATGTTTTACTTGACTTTACAGGAAGTATTTTTGGTACCTTTTTATTTTATATTTCTTTTTATAGAAAAAAGTTAAATTAATTCATATTTGATTAATTAGGAAGCTAAAAAATAATGCGAAAGCTGATAAAAGCAATAAGATATAAAATTTATGAAAATGCGAAAACAGGATAAAAAATAATATAAATCGAAGTGTATTCCCTTTAAGATAGAAGTAACAAAATGTGTCTAAAATCTATTTTGAAGGGAATTTTTATGTCGAATTGTAATAGTTTTGTAAATTATATGTAATATCCATGTAATTAATTTAGAATTAGAAAATATTATAATATAGCTAAAGACAAAGATTAGATTTAGGCAATGGAGATGAGCTAATATGAAAATAAGGGAAAAAAGAATTAAGAGGAGAAACAAAAGAAGGAATAAAATAATTAAAAGAACCGTTGGATTATTGGCAGTATTTATAATAGGTGTAGGCATGGGAATAGGGGCTTTTAATAAGGGTAATAACAAGAAAACATCTTTAGTTTATGCTAGCCATGAAAAGTCTGAAAGCAATAGTTCAAAAGAAAATAGTAACAAGGAAAGTGACAATAAGGACAAGGATAATGAAACAGAAGTTGATAAAGCAAAAGCAGATGAATCAAAAGATAGTAAAAATAACGAAGTTGAAAATGCTAAAGATAACACAACTAATAAAGCAGTTAATGATTCAAGTAAAAATAATAATACTAAAACACCAGCTAAAACTGACACAACTAGGTCAAACAATTCTACTAATTATAAGGAGTTTTTTAAAGAAGATGTGTTCATGGGAGACTCTGTTACAGAAGGGATATCATATTATGAATTTGTACAAGAGGAGAATGTTTATGCAAAAAAAGGAAGTCATATTAATGCTATAAAAAATGAACTAAATAAAATTGAATCAGAAAATCCAAGAAATATTTATCTTTTATATGGACTTAATGATTTAGGGGCTATATCAAATCAGTGGTTTATAGATCAATACAGAGAATTAGTTCGTAGCTTAAAAGCAAAGTTTCCAAATTCCAATATATATGTACAATCCATATTACCGGTTTTACCAAAGGCTGAGAGTAGCAAAACAGGTGTTAATAATAAGAAGATAAATGAATATAATAGCATGCTTATAGATATGGCAAAAGAGGAGAATATAAATTTTCTTAATATAGGATCTTTAATAAACGATAGTAATAAAAATCTTTATGAACCAGATGGAATACATTTTAAAGCTGACTTCTATAAATTAATGCTAAATTATATAAGAGACAATGTAAATTAAATGAAATAAACATCTGGAATATGAAAAACCAGATGTTTATTTTATTATTGAACTATATGTACATTTACGTATTTTAATCCCCAGTCACAAGCCTCTTTATATGTATCAAAGAAAACATCTATAAAATTTCCTTTTACTGCGGTACCTGTATCTGCTGCTATAGCATGGCCATAACCTTCAACATAGAGTTTTGTTCCTAAAGGAATAACCCTTGGATCTACGGCTATGGTACTATATCCATCGGGGTTCCTTACTGCTTTTCTACCAGATGCAGTATAAGTAGTTCCTACCCCATGAACTGCCCAATAGGCAGTAGCCTTTACTCTAAAGGAGTTCCCTTGTGAGCCATTTCCTCTAGAAGCATACATAGGTGATAAAGTACCTTGTGCTACAACTTTATCCTTAGGCTTTTTAGTAACAACTTCTTTAACAACCTTTCTTGATACTTCTTTACCATTTTCATAAACTATATTTGTAGTAATTTGTTTTTCTCCATTTTCTCCTGGCTGTAAAACTTTAGTTTTAGATTTTAATAAATTATTATCCTTTTTAACGGTAGTTTTAAAATTAATAGGAGCTGATGATGTAACTACTTTAGTCTCAACTCTTACTACTTCTACCTTCATTCCTTCGGATAATTCTGATTCCACTCCAGGTAAAACCTTATCCTCAGATTTTAAAGCTATCTTCTCTGCATTTAACATTGAACCTATGTTATCCTCAGCAGATTTTACATCTAGTTCTTTGTTATCTACAATAACTTTAAGGTTTACTGCTCTTTTTATGTTTATCTTATCATTTTTAGCTATCTTTGAGTTTAAATCCTTATCTATTTTATCCTTCTTATGTATTTCTATATTTGCATTTTTTAAAGCTTCATCAAAAGTACTTTGATAAGTAGTAAATTTTTTTTCTTCACCATCTATAACTACTGTAATGTTTTTTCCTGTTGAATATAGAAAGATGACTAAAATAAAGCTTATTGCAACCATAATAAATTCTGGTGCATATGTTTTTATTTTATTTTGCATCAAAGGTTTTTTAGAGTTAATTATAACCTTCATCCCCTTTCATAGACGTATATGGAAATAATAGCGTTAAATCTAGTTTTTGTCAACAAAAAGTAAGAAAACATTGGTATTAATAGTAAAATTTTTATTTTATAGGAAGTTTATAGAGACAAAATATAACCATTTAATGATTATAAGTATATATTATTGTAAAGTGACAATATTGATTTATATTTATAATTATGGAATAATTTACATAGAAATATACACAATGTGAAATTAAATTCTTTGGAGGGATTGTAGTGATTTATAAAGATAAATATTTTCAATGGTTAAACAACAACTATTTTGACGATGAAACTAGAGAAGAGTTGAAAAATATTTCAGGGGATGAAAAAGAAATAGAAGATAGATTTTACAAAGATTTAGAATTTGGCACTGGAGGACTTAGGGGAATTATTGGAGCTGGTACTAATAGAATAAATATATATACTGTTCGTCGTGCTACTCAAGGACTATGCAATTATATATTAAATTATGGGAAAGAAGGAAAGGATAAGGGTGTTGCTATTGCTTACGACTCTAGGTTTAAATCTAGGAAATTTGCAGAGGAGTCAGCTAAGGTTATAGCTGGTAATGGAATTAAGGTGTATTTATTTAAATCCTTGCGCCCTACTCCAGAGCTATCTTTTGCCGTACGAGAAAGAAAATGTATTGCAGGGGTTGTAATCACAGCTAGTCATAATCCGCCTGAGTATAATGGATATAAGGTTTATTGGGAAGATGGTGGACAAATAGTATCCCATGCAAATAAAATTATAAAAGAAGTGAAGGAAATTGATAATTTTGAGGATATTAAAATAGCAAACTTTGAAGAGGGAAAGAGTTTAGGTTTAATTGAAATCTTAGGAGAAGAAATGGATGATCTCTATATTAATAGGTTAAAGGAAGAGGTTATTAATAAAGAGGCAATAGAAAAAGTGGGGGATGACTTTAAAATTGTTTACACCCCTATTCATGGAACAGGAAATATTCCTGTAAGGAGGGTACTAACTGAAATAGGATTTAAAAATGTTTTAGTGGTTAAAGAACAAGAGCTTCCAGACCCCAATTTCCCTACAGTAAAATATCCTAATCCTGAAGAAAAAGAAGTTTTTGAATTAGCCATAGAATTAGCCAAGAAAGAAAATGCCGACATAATTATGGGGACGGACCCTGATTCTGATAGAGTTGGGGTAGTGGTAAAAAACAATGAAGGAGAATATATAATCTTAAATGGAAACCAAATAGGATGTCTCCTTACAGAGTACATTTTATTATCAAGTGAAAAGAAAGGAATTCTACCTGAAAATGCTGCTATTATTAAGACTATAGTTACATCACCTATGGCAAATGTTATAGGGGACAATTATGGTGTTAAAGTTATTGATGTATTGACTGGATTTAAATATATTGGAGAGATGATTCTTCAGTTTGAGAAAGATAATAGCTATAAGTATATTTTTGGATTTGAAGAAAGCTATGGTTCTTTAAAAGGAGGTTATGTAAGGGATAAGGATGCAGTAAATGCTTGTATGATGATTGGAGAAATGGCTGCATACTACAAGTCAAATGGATTAACTTTATATGAAGCATTGGTAAATCTCTATGAAAAATACGGTTATTATGAAGAAAGCCTATATTCTTTAACTTTAAAAGGAAAAGAAGGTTTAGAAAAAATAAATAGCATATTAAAAGACTTTAGAGAGAATACTCCTAATAGCTTTAATGGAAAAAAAGTAGTAGAGTTTAGAGATTATAAAACTGGGGAAATCATAAATATGTTAAATGGCACTAAGGATAAAATCCACCTTCCTGAATCTGATGTACTATACTTTACTTTGGAAGATGAATCTTGGATAGCAATACGTCCTTCAGGAACAGAACCTAAGATAAAATTCTATTTTGGGGTTAAGGGGGATTCCTTTAAGGATTCTAATAATAGATTAAGTTCATTATGTAATTGGGTTGTTAATTATGTGAATAAATAGACCATAAATATTTAGCAAAATGTTAGTAAAAGGTAAAATCTATATAAATTAAAGTCTATTTACAAAGGATGTTTATAAAAGCACAAAAGCAGAGCATAAAGAGGTATGACACTTTTTATGCTCTGCGCTTTTAGTTTAACTTTATTTAAGTTGTGTATAGATGCTATTTAATTGATATGGTGACTAACAATTAACATCTTTAGATATTGGATTTTCAAAGTCATATATAATCTTATCCATAACTTCATCTATATTTAAATTGTTTTTTTCTAATATATATTTTATCCTTCTAGCTATAGATGGGTGGGTTTGCAGTTTTTCATCTAATTTATTAAATTTCATTACGGAATTGTTGAGTTTTGCAAGCTTATAAAGAGCACTGGCATATACAATTGGTTCAACTCCCATTTCTAAAGCAAAGGCATCTGCTTGTCTTTCTTGAGTTCTGCTTATGAAGTATTTTAAGAATACTAAATATCCAATCATAACTACTGCTATTATAAGTAGACCAAGCCAAAATGGTATTTCATAAAAATTATCTTCAAAAAGCTCCATTAAATTTCCTAATACAGGACCTAAAATAAATAAACCTAAAATAAGAGCTGTTCTTATCCATAAATGATATTTTTTTATGTGGCCTATTTCATGGGCTAAAATACCTTTTGCTTCTTCTGTTGAGAAATTTTCTAAAAGATAGTCTGACATAAATATTTCTTTGGTTAAAAGTCCAGAAACTAAAGCATTGGCATGTTTGTTATCTTTTGTAGCCCATAGATATAATTTAAATTTTTTAACACCAGATTTTTTTACGAAGGCTGTAAAGTCATCTTTTAGTTCCCCTTCTTCAAAAGGTTTTCCTTTTAACATGTATTTAGTGAAAAGAGGCATTATAAATGATAATAAAATGTAGATTATCATTGGTGTTAGTATTTTTATATATTTTTGCATCTTAGCGCCGCCTAAGTTTTTAAAGGGCTGAGTATCTATTATAACTAACATTATTATCATAGGTATTACGGAGAATATTAAAACTCTTAAAAGGAGTTTGATATCTTCCCATTTCGTTGAAGTAGTTTTTCTTAAGGATTTATTTAAATCATGTAGTATAAGTGAGTTTAAAATCAATATTATAAACAAATTAAAATATACAAAAATCAATGCTCCTAATAGCTTTAAATTACTCATCCATTCTAAATGGGGCATTATAGATAAAGTTAAAAGAAAAGCTGTTATAAGAATGGAAATAAACTGAAGGTATTTACTTAACATTTGTTGAAAATACAGAGTTTCTTCCACTGAATTAGTTTTCTTATATTTTTTCTTTGTAGCTGATCTTATAAACAATGATAGTAAAATATTTATAAATATTATACCTATGTTCATAAATATTACTTGTACTAATGACAAGTTAAATAGAAATTCAAAAAAGTCAATCATTGATGTCCCTCCTAAAATTGGAAATGTTATAGTTACCATTATATATATGTAAAGTAAATTATTTTAAATATATCACATAGGATTTATAAAGTAAAACCTGCATTTTATAAATATAAGTTTAATTTTGCATAAAATTATAAAACTTATTATCTGTTTTGCAGGCAGACAGTATATGGATTATGAGAGGTATATGTTTTATTAAATTAAAGTTAAAATATACGGTTGAAAAAATATGTATATATTATGAATAGTTTGTGAATTGTATATGGAATATGTTGCTTTTGGAAATGACAGGAATATAATAATACTAGACGATTAGTCAGTTCTTATTGGAAGGGCAATTAAAAATCATTTTTATGTCGGGGGGAATCATAAATGAGAGTTATGGAATCCATGGAAAAAGCAGCAAAGGATGTGCTCGTAAAAAAAGGTGCAGAATTGCTCAGCAAAGACCCGGAGAAAAATGTTGACAAGGTGTTTGACATTATTAAAAGGGCCGTAAAGGATGAGGAGAACTTAAAGAGAGTTTATAATGTGGAAAAGTACTATAAAGAAATGCCTTCAGTGAATGAATATGTACAGAACATATTAAAAACTACAGATAAGAATTGCCTAAAAAAACTATTTACAAATTTTTTTGCCAATGCTGTTTGGTACGGAATGCCTAAGAGGTCTAAATTACTAGAGGAAGAGGATATAAAAACTCCTTTTGTTATATTATTAAGCCCTTCAATGAGATGCAACCTTAGGTGCACTGGATGTTATGCAGCAAGTTATAGTAAAGAGGACGATATACCTTATGAAGAAGTAGATAGGATAGTTAAGGAAGCTAGAGACATTGGAATATATTACTTTGTTATACTTGGAGGAGAGCCATTCTTCAATGAATATATGCTGGATATATATGAGAAATACAATGATGTAATATTTACTCCTTTCACTAATGGAACTTTATTTGACGAAAAATTAGCAGATAAAATAAGGGATCTAGGAAACGTTCTACCTATGTTTTCACTAGAAGGATTTGAAGAAGAAACCGATGAGAGAAGAGGAAAAGGCGTATTTAAAAAAGTAATGCATGGAATGGATCTTTTAAGAGAAAGAGGAGTTTTATTTGGAGTATCTTCAGCCACTGGTAGACATAATGTAGACACAGTAACTTCAGATGAGTTTATAGATATGCTAATAAAAAAGGGTGCGAAGATGAGTTGGTATTTTATATTCATGCCTGTTGGAGATAAGCCAGATTTCAATCTTATGTTAACTCCAGAACAAAGGCTAATGCTAGGAGAAAGGGTAAGAAAAATTAGGACGACTAAATCTTATTTTGCTATAGATTTTTTTAATGATGCGCCTTATGTTGGAGGATGCATTGCAGGAAAATATTATTGTCACATAAATTCTCATGGAGATGTAGAACCGTGTATATTTTCACACTTCGCTACAGACAATGTAAAAGGCAAGCCTTTATTAGATGTATTTAAAGGTCCTTTCTTTAAGGAGCTAAGAAAAATGCAACCGTATAACGATAATTTATTGCTGCCTTGTATGATGATTGATAATCCAGAAACCATAAGAGATTTAGTGAAAAAGACTGGTGCTAAGCCTACAGACAAAGGGGCAGAGATGATGATACATGATGAGGAGTTTAAGAAAAATTTAGATAAACTAGCTGAAGAATTTAAACCTTATGCAGAGAAAGCTTGGAAGGAAGAGTTTAATTCAACGGGCAACTATGAAATGTCAAAGGGTTAATCAATATAATTAGTTAAAAAAATAGCATAAAATTAAAAAGGATGGATGGTAAAGAGAGTTTATATCCATCTTTTTTTATTGTTTTAAAAATGGATATAATAAAAGTAAACTACAATTATATTTATATATGGATATTTTAAATATAATTAGTTGATGTCATTTCGCTGAAGATGAAAGTGAGACTTATAAAAGATTTAATATATTAATTGTAAAGATTGTTAAATATTTATATAATACATATGAAATATAGTTATATTTTATAATGTGGGAAATGGATGTGGATATATGGATATATTAACTGAAATTGAAGATAGACTCTCGGTATTTAAAAATTTTTACGATGCTATAAGAGTAATTGATCCAATAAAAAAGAAGGTTATTAATGTAAATTCTAAAGAAGATAATATGAACTTGCTAAACCATTCCTGCTATAAATTTTGGGAGAAGGGTGAAAGTTGTAGTAATTGCATTTCTCTTAGAGCTATGTTTGAGAATGATACTTTTGTGAAGATTGAAGAAAGAGGTGGAAAAATATTTATTGTAACCGCTTCACCAGTAAATATAGGCAATGCCACACATATAGTGGAATTAATAAAAGATGTTACGGATAAAGGCATTGATACCCATTCAGATAAAAAGTTTATGCACAATATAGGCAATCTAATTTTTAAGTTAAATCAGTCTGCTATAAAAGATTCACTAACAGGTGCTTTTAATAGAAGATATATTATGGAACAGCTGGCTATTATAGCAAATAATAATTCTTTTAAGAACTTTCCTGTGTGTATAGTTATGATTGATATAGATTATTTTAAAAGTATAAATGATAATTACGGTCATATTGTAGGAGACCATATATTAAAGAAGTTTGGAAATTTAGTTAAAGAATCTATAGGGGAAAGGGCCTATTGGGTTGGAAGATATGGTGGGGATGAATTTATATTAGTACTAAAAAATTCAGAGGAAAGGGATGCCCTTACCATATGCAGTAAAATAAAAAAAGAGTTAGAAAACAGTGAGTTTATTTATAAAGATATTAAAATAAAGGTTACTGCTAGTTTTGGAATATGCTCAATAGAAGAAGATTATAGTATGTCTTTAGATGATATGATAAACTGTGCAGACAAAGCTCTTTATATGGCTAAGAAAAGTGGAAGAAACAGAATTTGTACAGATAATTATAAAGAAAATAATGATAGAGAATAAAGTATAGGGTATAAATCATAATTTATAGATTATAGATCATAGAGTATATTTAAAAAATACTCTATTTTTTTATTTATGATATTAATATGTTAAACTAAGTGAATTTTACGTTGCATATGATATAATTAAAAGAGTTGGATTTGTTTATATGATATTAGATGATTTATTGGAGTATAGAATGAATAAAATAAGTTATAAAAAAATTTTAAAATATTTTTTAGTGATTGCTTGGATGATAGTAATCTATAAATTTTCCTCAGACCCTGCAGATATATCTGATGGTAAAAGTGGATTTGTAATTGAAGTATTAACTTCAATAGGTATAAATATGAATAGTATTTTTGGAGAATTCACCAGTTTCATAGTGAGAAAGCTAGGGCACTTTACTGAGTATTTTATATTGAATTTATTGCTGATAAATGCCTTAAAGCAGGACTATGAATTAAGAAAAAGTTTTAAACTGGCCTTAGGTATTTCATTTTTATATGCTTGTAGTGATGAATATCATCAAACCTTTGTACCGGGTAGGAGTGGGAAATTTACTGATGTGTTAATAGACACTAGTGGAGCGTTGTTCTCTTTGTTATTGTATTATATAAGACTAAAGGAAGAGGAAATAAGTTAACGAATATATATTGAGAGCATACATAGATTTGTATAAATTAAATTTATGTATGCTCTATTTTTATTTAATGACTTGAGTTAAATAATTCATAAAGCCATCTCTTAAATCTTCTCTTTTTAAAGCGAATTCTACAGTAGCTTGTAAAAAACCTAATTTATCTCCTACATCATATCTTTTGCCTTCAAATATATATGCATACATAGCTTCGTCTTTTATTAAAGTTTTAAGAGCATCTGTAAGTTGGATTTCCCCGTTTTTACCTGGTTTTGTATTTTCTAATATATTAAATATTTTTGGAGTTATTATGTATCTCCCAAGTATAGCAATGCTGGATGGAGCTTCTTCCATATTTGGCTTTTCAACTAAATCCTTAACTTTGTGAACTCTATCTTCTATATGTAATCCTTTGACTATTCCGTATTTAGAAACGTCTTCTTGAGGAACTTCTTGCACTCCAAGTATTGTAGTTTTATATTCGTCATAACAATCGATTAGTTGCTTTAAGCAAGGAGTGGTACTGTCTACTATGTCATCACCTAGCATAACTGCAAAGGGCTCATCACCAACGAAGGTTTTAGCACAACTTATAGCATGGCCTAAACCTCTTGGCTCCTTTTGTCTTATGTAATATATATTAACCATATTAGATATATCTTTAACCATGGACAATAATTCTTCTTTATTATGATCTTCTAATTCTTTTTCTAACTCCACGGATTTATCAAAATGGTCTTCAATAGCGCGTTTATTTCTTCCTGTGATTATAAGGATTTCCTCAATGCCTGAAGCTACAGCTTCTTCAATTATGTACTGTATTGTTGGTTTATCAACGATAGGAAGCATTTCCTTTGGTTGCGCTTTAGTAGCAGGTAAAAATCTGGTTCCTAAGCCTGCTGCAGGTATTACTGCTTTTTTTACTCTCATATAATTCATCCTCTCTAAAGTATTCTTTCTAAATGTATATCTAGAATAAATTATTCTATGAAATTCCATAAAACCCTTTTAATATTAAATAATTAGAGATTTGGATTCCCATTGATCTACATAAATAAACAAATAAATAAAAAGAACCCTTCTGTGGATTCTTTTAAATATAAGATATTAACATTGTTATACCTACTACGAAGATTACTGCAAGAATTGATAATGTCCAAGTTAATTTTTTTATATGTTTCTTTCTTGCTTCAATGGGGCTTAATTGTTGCACAAAATATCACCTCTTGTTATATATTGTAAAAAAATAATGTCTAAATAAAAGTATTAAAAAAAATTTAATATTATTATAATTTAAATTATATAATTAATATAACATAATATCAATAAAAAATTAAGATAATTTGTAGATTAATTTTACTTACATGGTAATTTAGGTTAAAATAGGTTTATAAATGTAGAATAAAAGGTTATAATTTCAAAAAAAGAGCAATAATTTATTAATTTTTTAAATTATTAAACGATAATTAATGTAATATAAAATAATCAAAAGGTGATGTTTAATGACAAAGAGAAGATTTATAGTAATAGCGACCTTAATATTATGTCTCATTAGTAGTAAGGTGTTAGCTGCTCCAAAAACTACTCGTATTTATGGAGATGATAGGTATGAGACTGCTGCAAAAGTTTGTAATACCGGATGGAAAGGTAAAAGCAATTATGCCGTAGTTGTTTCTGGAGAGAATTTTCCAGATGCGGTATCTGCTGCTCCACTAGCTAAAAAGTATAATGCTCCTATACTTTTAACAAACAAAAATTCTTTAAATATGTATACATCAGTAGAACTTAAAAGATTGGGAGTTAAAAATGTATTTTTAGTAGGACAAAAAGGAGTTATTTCTCAGAATGTAGAAGATGGTTTAAAAGCCATGGGAATTAAAACTACTAGAATTGGTGGAAAGGATAGATACGAAACTTCACTAGAAGTAGCTAAAAAGCTTGGTAAGCCAAAGCAAATTGCTATCGTAAATGGAGGCTATTTTGAAGATGCTGTATCTATGGCACCTATAGCAGCTATAAAGGAAATGCCAATTTTAATGGTGGGGAAAGATAGTGTAGACAGTAAAGTAATGAGTTACATTAATTCCAACAAGAAAGCAGAACAAATATATGTAATTGGTGGAGAAGACATTATAAGCAGGAAGGTTTTTAATAGCATACCTAATGCTAAGAGAATTGGTAGTGGAGACAAATATCAAAGAAACATTGATATTATAAATTACTTTAGAAATGAAATGAATATGGACAACTTATTTTTAGCTTCAGGTAGATCCTATGCTGATGCTTTGGCTGGATCTACATTAGCAGCTTTAGATAATGGATTTATTTTATTAGGAGACAGTCCATTACCTAGCTCTACTACCAAATTTTTATCCTCTGAAGTAGTAAATAATTTAACTATACTTGGAGGTCCTTCGATTATAGGTTATGACCTAGAGAGTGCTGCTAAGTATTTACCTAAGGCAGTTTCATATGTATCAGATGTGTATGATACTATATATCAAAATGATAATTATACTCCTCCTAAGTCTCTTATCGCTAAGGCGTCAGATGGGTCGAAGGTGGAAGTAGAGGTTAATTGGAACCTTAAAAAAGTTAATACTTCTAAGCCAGGATTATTTACTTTTTATGGTGATATAGAGGGATATTATAGAAGAATAGCATTAAATTTAGTTGTAAATCCAATACCCGTAAAGATACCGGATGTTTACAAAACTTCCTATAGTAGATATGATTTTGTGTTACCAGAGAAAGTACTAGCAACAATGAGCGATGGTACTTCTGCCGAACTTCCAGTAGTTTGGGATTATGGAACACAGCAGAAAAATTCTCCAGGTTTATATGTGTTTAACGGTACTGTAGATAGATACAATAAGAAAGTTAAATTAACTTTACAGATAACAGATACTGGTGGAGGATATCCTTCAAATATATTTGATGATACAACAATGGAAATAGTCCAAGGTGAACCTTACAAACTTCCTAAAACTGTGCTTGATAAAGTTACTAATAAAAACATGCCAGTAACTTGGAACACTAGAAGTATTGATACAAGTAAAACAGGTATAGTAAAACTTGTGGGTACGGTGAAAGATTCTCCATACAAGGCTTATATGACATTAATAGTTCTTCCGAAAATTAAGGATATTCCAGAAATACGTGTAAGAAAAGTACAGGGAGAGTATTATTATCTGCCAAATCAAATATTAGCAACTACATCAGATGATAGAAGCATTTGGGTTGATGTCACTTGGGACAATCCTTTCATTGATATGGGAACACCACAAACTTACTATATTAAGGGTAGAGTTAAACATTATGGCAAGCCGGTGTTATTAGTACTTGAAGTAGTATCAAACTAAAAATTATGCAATATAAGTAAGTTGAAGTTGGGGACGGTTCATGAAAATTGATAAAAAGTCTGTGGTAAGAATCATGAACCGTCTTTTAAAAAAGTTTAAAAAGATTAGGGAGAAATCAGGGACAGTTCGTGAAGATTTCGTGAAAATTTGGGTATTAATAAGGAATTAAAATTAAGAAAGATTAGTGGAAATTAGGGCAATTCATAAATTTCAATTTTAAAATATATAAATATGAATATTTGGAAAGGTGGATTCAAATGAAAAAAACAAAGGTTTTTGTGGCTTCCATAGTTTTAGCTACAATGTTGTCATCTTCTGTTTCAGCAGCACTACCTTATGGTGCTATAGTTATTGGAAATAAATCATATAGCGTAGAATATATAACTAATAATGCGAAACAATTTAATGATATTTTAAACAATTCATCCTATAAGGATCTTTATTATGTAAAAGATAGTTCAGGGACAATAACTTCACTGTTTAAAGGCGGTGACTTAAAGCCAGGAGATTCAGGATATGTAAGTGAGGATATTATAACTCATTATGTATCAAACGGAAAACAAGTACCATATAAAAAACAATCAAATGGAGATTATTTGGCAGATAGTAATCTGACAGTAAAGCTAGAGATAAGCAGTAAGGTGACCAAACTTGGAAATAGTGGTTTAATGCTGATGAGTATAACTATACCAGATAAGGATAAGATGGATTTATCTCCAAGCAGTTTAAAGGGAGAGTATTTTAAAGTTATAAATAAGAACAATAGTGATTTAGTTAAAAAAATAGGTAAGATTCCGCAGGGACAAGAAGACGATTATACAATTAACTTATTGACTACAGATCCAAAGATAAAAATTCAAATATTAACTTCGGATAAGTCACCTATAGCAACTACAGAAATTGTTGAATTAAAAGAGGGAATTACAACAGTACAATTTTTCAATTTAGAAAATTCTAATCCGGAAAATGCATATAATGGAAAAAATGGAAATGGATTAGGAAATCTAAATAATAACGGATTAATAGCTCAAGATGGGGGTTGGAAATACTATAGTCATTCAGCAGACGGAGGCGGAATTTACAAGACTAATGATGTTATTAGCGAAAAAATCTGTGAAGATAATGCTAAATTTATAAATGTTGTTGGAGATTATATTTATTACGTTAACTACTCAGATGGCCAAAAAATTTATAAGATTAAAAAAGATGGTACAGGAAGAAGAATAGTAAGTACAGACCAGGCTTCTTATTTAACAGTTTCAGGAGAGTATATTTATTATACTTATCACTCAGGAAGAGGCGTTGGAAATATTAAAAAGGTTAGCAAAAATGCCAATAAATCAACAGGTATTAATATAACAAATGACGAGGCTGAATATTTAACTATAAGTGGGGATATAATTTACTTTGTAAATAAGAGCGAAGGAAATTCTATATATTCAGTTCATACAGATGGAACTTATAGAAGTAAAATCTCTAGCGATAGAGCAAAGTTTATAACACTTTCAGAAAGAAATGATAAAATTTATTACATAACAGATTCTGGACAGTTAAAGGCTATGAATAAAAGTGGATCTAATGTAGCTGATATTTCAGTAACTAACGGTACTACTGGTAAAAACGCTATTATAACAACTATGAATGTGTCGGAAGCAAGCAGTAGTAGTAACAACTACATCTATTATACAGATGCTTCAGATGGAAATAAAATATATAGAGCACCATTAACGAATTATTTAAAAGTTACTGGAGAAAAATATTCAAATGACTATGCTAACTTTATAAACATAGTGGATGATAAAATTTATTACACTAAAGGAAATAATATGTCAATTGCTAATGAGCCACAGATTTCTCCAAATAGAGATCCTTATGGAAGAGCCATATATACATATTCATCTACTCCTTTAGTAAAACCTAAGAGAGATTTAAAAATAATATCTTATGATAAGGTTGCTACTCCAAAGAAGGATGCAATAGGAGCGGATATAAATAACTTAGAAGAATATTTACCAGATAAAGTTACAGCTGTAATGAGTGATAACAGTGTAAGAGAACTTTTGGTTAACTGGGATTTAAATCCTAAAAATAATGGTAAAGGTGGGGCAGCTAGCTACACTGGTGTTATTGTTGGATATGGTGCAAAAGTTACATTGGTGTTATCTATGGCAAGTGAGTCTATTCCTTCAGAATCTGTAAGGGTTGTAAATAATGCTGGCTTAGCGGAGGATAAGATATTTGTAAATATAGAAAAAGACGGAACACGTACACCTATACAAGCTAACTTACAAATAGGAGATGTTATAAAGGTATATAGAGATAAGAATATGACTCAGCTACTTGGACAAGAAGTTGTATTCCCGTCAATTGATGATAAATTAAATGTTACAATAATACTTAGAAAAGATAAGACATTGCCAGATGATGCAACAGCTGTATATGTAACTAGAACTTCTCAAAATATGATAGAAAGTGCACCAACAGTATGCACGATAAAACCTGAAGATGATTTAGTTGGAGTACCTGATGGTATAGACAAGAGCTTAATTAAAATAATTAAATATGGTATAATGCAAGACGGCTACACAGTAAATAGTAAGGTTAAGATCATGCCAAATACTACTTTAAAGGCTGGAGATATGGTAAATGTTTATATCAAAGATAATAATCAAAGATATGAAAGAATAGGATATGGAATAGGTACGCCGGTATATGATTCTGATATATGGGCTGACATAAAATGCGAGGCAACTATAGACCTTTCTGCTCAAAGTTTAGCAAATAGTAGCGATGGAAGATTATATATTACTAGAAGTACTCAACTTGCAGAAAGTAAAGATTCTAATGGTATAGAAATACCACAAGGTATAGCATTACCATTAGAAGGATTGGATGTTATAGGAGATCCAAATGATTTAACTGTAATAGCAGAAGGATTAAATCCGTTTATAAGTCCAGAATATGAGTACAAATATAAAGTTGTAAAAGGCGGAGTTGGAAGCGATGAGATACCAGAAGAAAGACTGCCAGTATTAGGAGCAAGCGTATCAGATGGATGGACAACTATAGATAAAGATAATCCTAGAATTAAAGGTCAAAATTTAACTAGTGGAGACATTGTATATGTTGTTAACACTTATAATGGTAAAGCATTTAAAGCTGGCTATGTAAATTATCGTTAATAAATATGTACAAACATCATTATTATTTATTAAACAAATATAGTATTCATATTTTTAAATGAATGTTATAATTATTGTTGCAAAGTTCAAAGCTTAGTGAGTTCATAAATTCAGGGACGGTTCATGTAAATTTAGGGACGGTTCATGAATTTGTGATAATTAATTGAAGAATTAACAGAGGAAAGTTTAGAAAAGTCAGGGACAGTTCGCGAACTTTCCTTCTGTTAATTATACATAGAAAGGAGAGGGAAGCATGAATTTGAAAAAAAATATGAAATATAAAAAACTTGTCTTATTTTTATTCGTATTAATATTAGGGACGGTTCAGATTAATTTACCTAATGGATTAATAAATAAAAAATCAGGAGTAGTTTATGCAGCGAACAACGAAGAGACAGTAAAAGAGGTGCTTAATAAAGCTACAACAGATACGAATAAAGTTTGGACTATTAAATTTAATTCATCGGTAGAATTTTATTCTGTAAAAGATAGAATTCAAGTAAACGAAGTTAATAACAATATTTTAGGTAGTTCTGTTCCAGTAGGTATTGAGCAAAATGATAATATGTCTGTAAAAATAATTCCGCCAAAAGGTGGCTATAAAAAAGGACAGACATATCAAATAACTGTTAGAAAAGGTGCTCAAGGAAAAGATGGAAAGTTTTTAACTAAAGACAATATTATGAGATTTTCTATTCAAAGCGAGAATACAGCTATGGCAAGGGTAGAAGTATCACCAGTATTGGATATTTTTAAGGCGATAAATATAACAGCTACTACTAGAAATGATATAAGAAAGTATAAGGTAGAAGGAAATGACCATTTATTTGATATAGGTGAACCATCATTAAATGTAATTAATGATAAGACAAGTGTTCAGATATATTTTTATGGCATTGATGGAGCTAGAATAATAGGCAGAACAACATTAAATATATCAAATAATTCTTACGATGTACCGCTAAATATTACTTCATACTAATAAAAAGTGTAAAAATATTACTCATATTCATTAATTAACTATTAATATATTCTATTATGAAACTTTGTCTATATAAATTCCTATGTTATAATATAATGGATAATATGAAAATTGATGTTAGGAGGAGAATTATGATACAAAAGAAATATGGCAAAATGGCAAAGATTGCTGCAATGGGGCTAATTTTATCAACTGTATTAAACTCCACTAGTGTATTTGCGGCTTCAGTAAATAGAATTGGTGGACAAGATAGATTTACAACGGCAATAAGCGTTGCTGAAAGCATGTTTAGCAGCAGTGAGAATGTAGTTTTAGTAAATGGAGAAGGATATGCAGATGCTGTTAGCGCTACTCCACTTGCAAAACAATTAAATGCGCCTATATTGTTAACTAAGAAAGATAAATTACCTAATGGTGTTTTAGAGACGATTAAAAAGATAGGAGCTAAAAATGTTTACATAGTTGGTGGCGAAGGAGTTGTTAGCGCCTCAATATTTTCTACATTAAAATCAAATAATCTTAATGTAGTTCGTCATCATAAAGCTGGTGGTAATAGATTCGATACTAATGCGGTTGTAGCAGCTGAATTAATAAAGTTAACTGGAGCTAATAAAGCTATATTAGTTAATGGACAAGATGGATATTCAGATGCTCTAAGTGTTGCGTCAATTGCAGCAAAATTAGGAGTACCAGTATTAATATCTGACTCAAAGAAATTAAATCCGGCAGTTAAAAAAGTAATTGATGATAACAAATTACAGGTAATGGCCGTTGGTGGAAGCGGAATATTACCAGATTCAATAATAAATTCAGTTAATGGTAATAGAATAGCTCAAGGTAAGGATAGATTTAAAACTAATTTAAGCGTTCTAGAATATTTTAAAAAGGATATTTCTTTTGATAAGGTTTATGTAGCATCTGGCGGTAATGATAGAGTTAAGAACTTTGCAGATGCATTAGTAGCTTCAGCAGCAGCAGCTAAGGACGGTTCTCCTTTAGTTTTAAGTGGAAACATAGCTGCTCAAGAAGATATGCTTTCATATGAAATGTTTATAAAAAACAATATAAATAAGAGCTCAAATATAGTTTTAATAGGACAAACTGGTGTGTTATCACAAAATGTTGAAACAAGATTAAATAAGATAGCAGAAGAAGCGTCTGAAGAAGATTTAGAAATAATTAGTATAGACTAGTGAATGTAGATAGAATAGTAGTAATAGAATTGGAGGACAAATAATGAGTAATAATGGGGACGGGTCACAAAAAATGAACAAGATGGATCCATTAAAAATCCAGCTTTCATTAAATCAAGATACTCTTGATAAGATATCTGATGTTCAAAAAAATTATCTTGAAGATGAAATGAATGAAGTAATACCTCAAATAGAAGATGGACAGGTTAATGTATCAGGTGTATACATTTTTGATGATGGAGATAAATTTGAAGCAAAAATATACATAGTAAATGGTCTAAAAAAGGCAATAAACTTAGATAAAGTTCCTCTTTGTATAGTTAATTCTAAGGGAGAGCAATTGGCATATCAAATCTTTGATTTAAATGCAATGGGAGATATACCTTCTTATTCAGCTAGACCTTGGAAGATATATTTTGATAAGAAAAATGTATCTGTAGATGAAATCTCACAAGACGATTGGAAAATTGTTTTTGATGATAATATTAAAGCTGTAAGCTATGTAAATGTTGAATTGGAAGAACTTCCAGAAGGATTAGATGAGAAGGAAGCGAATACTTTTAGAGAGTTTATAAAAACTTTGCCTAAATTAGAACGTAATCAAGTTAGTGTTTCAGTATTTACTATAACACAATATCAAAATGATGATTTATTGATGACTTTAATAGTTAGAAATGGAGTTAATAAGTCTGTAAAATTAGAAAAACTTCCAGTAACTATATCGACTGCAGAGGGAAAAACAATTCTCTCAGGATCCTTTGAGTTAGAAGATTTTGAAGTTAATGGAAATAAGGCAAGAGTTCTAAGTTTAGTATTCAAAAAGGATTTGTTACAAGAGGAAGAATTTGAGTTATCAGCTTGTAAAGTAACGTTTACTGCTAATTAAGAATTAGGGACGGTTCATAAATTATAAAAAGTTAATAAATGACAGCTTATAAATTAGACTAATCAAGTTTAATTTATGAGTTGTTTTTTATTATGCTCCAATAGTTTAACTTTATTTTATATTTATAGTTTTTATAGATTTTTATAGGTTGTACAATAATGATTTATTTGTATATATTTTGACAACATAATCTTAAAAATTAACTATATTTATAATCATAATTAATAGAATATTTTTCTAAGAAGGTATCTATTATATTTTTATAATATTTGTCATTTGATATGAGGAAATATCCCTTAGTACATAACCGCGATAAAGATGAATGGGTGAAATTATTTATTATATTAGAAATTTGTTGAAAGGTATAGTTGCAAAAAGATCTCAGTACTAAAACAATAATTGCTCTATAGTTAGATATTTTTCTATTGTATTTAATATTAAAGAGAGTATTGTCTAAGTTGCATTCTTTAAAAAAGAAATTGAGAACTTCTTCAGGTGTTATATCTTTAATCAGAGGTTTTATTCCACTATAATAACAAGAGATATCGTTAGATAAATTGTACTTTAAATTTAGCTTATCATTTAAATTTACAAGGATATCTTGAATATACTGATCTCTATCGGTACATCTATTTTTAACATAGGAGTAATATTGCTGTGCAGCTTGAATTGGGTCTTTACAATAATAATTTAATAAAAATCTGCAGTTAATAATTTGGTGTTCATCCTTAGTTTTGCCAATATATATTCCAAAGCTAGAATAGCCATAGTTTTCAACACTCTTATTGTACCCTTTTATGTCTTTAGGGTTATTATGTATATATGCTGACATTGAAACTATCTGTTCTTCTTTTAAAGCTACAAAACTTTTAAATCTGTCGATGAATACATGACCACATCTATCATATATTCTATTGTAATATTGAGCATAACTTTGATTAATTGATTTCATAAACATACTAATATCGGCATTTTTAGGATCAATCAATAGATGAATATGAGTATCCATTAAACAGTAAGCAAGTACGTCGAATAAGAATATATTTTTATATTTTCTTAATATAGTAAGGAATTTATCCTTATCATTTTTAGTTCTAAATAGATTTATTTCCTTAGGTCCACGCATTATAACATGGTATATTCCATTATCTACCTTTACTCTAGGAATTCTAGGCAAATTATTTCATCCTTTCTATTTATTTAAAGTATATTTTATTTTAAATTGACATTAATAATTATAGACATAATGAATATATTTAAACAATATATTAAAAGTGGTAAAATATAAAGGATAAAAAATAGGGAATTGGTGTGAACCGTCCCTAACTTACATATGGAGGTTTGTCATGACTTTTTATTCAATATTTTTAATTGGATTAGCTCTATCATTAGATGCTTTTGGCGTGGCCTTGTGTGTTGGCTTAAATAAAAATGTAAATATTAGATACAAAATATTATGCTCTTTATCTTTTAGTTTTTTTCAGTTTTTCTTTTCTTTTATAGGAGCATATGCAGGTTTTCTTTTCAATAAATACATTGTATCAATGCCACAAATAATTGGTGGAATTGTAATATCCATAGTGGGTGTTCTTATGATAAAAGAAGGAATGGATAATAAAGATGAGTGTACCCTTGTAAAACCAGGGATGTGGGTAGTTCTTGGGATTTCTGTAAGTATTGACGCTTTAGTTGTTGGATTTACCGCATTAAATAATATTAGTAATAAGATTACAATGCTAAACAGCACTTTGATTATTGGCCTAATTACTTTAGTAAATACAATATTGGCATTTTTTATAACTAAATATTTAAGGAGAATTGAATTGATTGGCAAGTATGCGGACTATATTGGAGGAATAATTTTGGTTTTATTTGGTATTAGAATGATGTTTTTTTAAAAATTAGGATTAATATAGTATATTTATGATATAATAATTTATTATAAGTATAAGGTGATAATATGAGCATAGATAAGTTTCTAAGATTAAATAATATTAAGATAACAAAAGGAAGAATAAAAATAGTTGAAGTATTAAAAGATTGCAGTGTTGGGGTAACAGCTGAGTACATTCATGATAAGTGTAAGAATAATGGATGTAATATTGATTTATCTACGGTTTATAGAAATCTAGAATTGTTGAACAACAAAGGTATTGTGGATAAATTTGATATTGGAGATGGTAAATATAATTATATAATAAATCATAATAAACATACCCATCTGTTAGAATGTACTATTTGTCATAAAGAAGTTGAAATTGATTGCCCAATTCAACAATTAGAACAAATTATTAAAAATAAAACAGGATTTACCCTAGCTGAACAAGAGGTTAATGTAAAGTTCAAAGGAGTCTGCAAAGATTGCCTAGTTAAAGAATAACTATTAACTTTCAGGAATTTGGTATAGTTTTTTTACTTTCCAAATTCCTTTTGAGTTTTTCTCAACTAGAACATCATATTTTATCTTTTTGTAAGGAGACTTTTTTTGTGGTCCAATAACTTGTACAACAGCAATTTTTCCATCAGAAAATGTTATGTGAAAGTTGTTCACATGATTCAGTTTATTACGATTAAATATGCCACTTGTTACATATCTCTCTACCGAATAAGTTATTTCTCTGCTGTTTATTCGTATAATTCTTATTCTTATGAAAGCTAAAATCAGTAAAATTACTATAAATATAATTAAATTATACTTGTGTTTATTCTTGATTTTCTTCATTTTCTTTATTTTCATTGAAGTCACCTCGTGATAAAATATTTGCAAGTATTTAATAAATTTCTATTTACTACGATAAATAAATTGTGTTTAATTACATATATAATATTTATTATAAATATACAATTACATTATATACAAAAAATGGTAAAAAGTAAATTATTTATAGAAGGGAGGAGTTTAAATGGAATTTTCATCACTTATTTTAATGGAAAAAGAAAATAACATTTTTGTAAAAGAGTTAGGTAGTTATAAGGTTGATGAAGGAGCAGAATATATAACTCAATTTTTCTACGATGGAGAAAATATAAATTTATACTTCGATACAAAGGATGATGTTGAGGAATGGGAATATACTGCTATTTATGATTGTTTTAATGAGGAAATATTTAAGGATAAGGGCTATTATATAGAATATATAGATGATGAATATAACCCAACATGGTTAATTAAGTTTGACTATATAGAAGATATCGAAGAATTGGAAAATAAATTAAGCGAAATTTGCTATTTGATTAAAAATGAAATTAATAGAGTTTTTGAAGAAATTAAGTTGAAAAAAGATGAATATTTATAATGTGTGTATTACCTATAATTATTTTGCCAATTGAACAATATTTTTGACAAAATTATTCTAATTTTGTATTTATTTCATGAATGCACTATGTTATTATCATAGTTAGATGACTAAACCAGTATTAGTATGCTTGTTTTTATGTAAATGTTATTTTTAAGGAGAATAATCATGAGACTTGAGTTTATTAATCGTGTAAAGAATAATGAGGTACTGGGAAAAAGTATCTTAACTAGTGATGGGAAAATACTCTTGAAAGCAGGAGTTAAGCTTTCAAATAGCTATATAAAGAAACTAAAAGAAATAGGCGTATATTATGTTTATATTGAAGATAAAAGACTTGAAGATGTAGTCCTTGAAGATGAGCAACTAGTAGAATTAAAACAATTTACAATGCAAAGCATGTCTCAAATAATTAAAAATATTCATAGTTGTAATGGCAAAGAATTACGCCAGACTTTAAACGTTGTAGAGGACCTTGTGCAATACATAATTGAAATGGGAGATGTAAACAAAAGTATATATGATATCAAAACTTATGATAATTATACATATATTCATTCTTTGGATACGTGCATAATGTCTTCTTTTCTGGGACTTTCAGCTGGATTTAAAGAAAAAGAGATAAAAGACTTAGGAATTGGAGCTGTTCTTCATGATGTAGGTAAAACTAAGGTGCCTATAACCATTTTAAATAAAGAGGATAAGTTAAGCGAAGAAGAATTTAATGAAATAAAAAAACACACGATTTATGGCGGGGAAATATTAAGAAAAAACTATTCAATATCTGGTGATATAATTGATATTGTTGAGCAGCATCATGAGAGAGTTGATGGTAGAGGATATCCTTATGGACTAGTAAACAATAATATTTCTAAATTTGCTAAAGTAGTATGTATTTGTGACGTATTTGATGCAATAAGTAATGATAGATGTTATAGAAAAAAATTTAGTCCTAATGATGCTTATGAGTTAATTCTAGCAGGTTCTGGTGCAATATTTGATGAAAAACTTGTAATGAACTTTAAAGAAACCTTTGCAATTTATCCATTAGGTAGCTGTGTAAGCCTTTCAACTGGTGAAGAAGGGTATGTAGTAAGGCAAAATAAAGGTTTCCCAGATAGACCAGTGGTAAGGGTATTATATGATAGTAAAACAAAATCACCAATACCATTTTATGAAATAGACTTAATATTAAATCCAAGTGTTGTAATTTTATCTTTAGTTTGAAATAAGAATAAAAGAGAGCTGTCGACTATTAATTATATAAGCAAGTTGACAGCTCTTTAAAATATATAGATGGAAGTTGGGGACGGGTCATGAAATTCAACTAAAATAAATTTTCAGTTTATAAAGGTAATGTTGATAAAATTAATATATAATAGTATATATTAGTTTTATCAACACTACTGTTTGAAAAGGGAGATTAATAGAAATGAAGGATAGAGATAAATTTATAAATCTTGTATTAGAGGGATGTGTAAAAAATCTAGGCTACTCTATACAAGAACTAAATATAGATTACTCAGGAATTATGAGTAAATGGATATTAGTAAAAGAAATAGATGAATATAATCATAAAGTTATTTTATTATGTTATGAATACTATGATAATAAAAATGATCAATGGATCATAAGGGATTTACAGGATAATTTAAATATTAGTAATGTAACTATGACTAAAATATTCTTTACCGACGATTATCAATGGGTTGAAAACTATATTAACCAGATTAATAATGAATCTTCTCAGTATAGTTCAACATATAATTCTTATAATATAGATAAATCTTGTGTTATATTAAATGAAAATGCAGATAGAATATTTTATTATACAAGAGATAATGAAGAGCTCATTAATCTAATATCATATTATATAAATGTTAAAGCAAATAATAGCAGCAATAATGTGAATAGAAAAAGAGGTTTAGAAAAAGCTACAATCACATATATATTTATAGGAATTAACATATTTATGTATATAATAACAGCTTTTTTATCAGGAAATTTAATAGATAGCAATGTTAATGTGTTAGTATTTTTAGGTGCAAAGTTCAATCCTTTAATTGATAGAGGGCAGTACTATAGATTACTGACATGTACTTTTCTTCATGGGGGAATAGTGCATTTAGGATTTAATATGTATGCTTTGTATTCAATAGGGCCCTTTGTAGAGAAAGTGTACGGTAAATGGAAATATGCATTCATATATCTAGTGTCAGGTATAGTTTCATCTACTTTTTCGTATATGTTTTCACCAAGTATATCAATTGGAGCATCAGGTTCAATTTTTGGATTGCTTGGAGCTTGCGCTGTAATGGCATTGAAGTATAAAGATAGGATTGGTAGAGGGTTTATAAACAATATAATGTCAGTTATATTTATAAACTTAATTATTGGATTTTCAATAGCAAATGTAGATAACTTAGGCCACATTGGCGGGCTAATTGGTGGTTTAATCATATCATTTATATTTATAGGAAGCATAGAAAAGTAAAAAACAGGGGACGGTTCATTCAAATCCCCTGTTTTTTCTCTGTTTATTTTATTGAACTTAGTTAAAAATGAGTGAACTGTCCCCGCATACTTCCTCGTATATTTCATTAGTTTAGAGGTGAAAATGTGTGAACTATCCTCATTAATTCATCATGGTGTAGGGTTTCTTTGTCTAGAAGTTTTGTAGATATTTCTTCTAGAGAGGATATTTCTTTAGCTAAAAGCTCTTTTGTTTCTTCATATAACCTGTCTACAAGATTTTTGCATTCAAGTATTATTTTATCTTGATTTATATTAAGATCCATTAGCTGTTGCATATTTAGTAAACCTAAAGTTTCTCCCATTCCGTATTGTGTTACCATGTGGAAGGCTATATTAGTACATTGTTTTAAGTCACTATGCGCACCAGTAGTTATTGAGTTTTGTCCAAACTTCAAATCTTCGGCAGCTCTTCCACCTAGCAGTACCATAATTCTTTTTTCTAAATAGTCTTTGCTTTGGTACATGCTATCTTCAGGTATACTTATAGTGTACCCACCTGCTCCTTTAGTACTTGGAATAATTGTTACTTTATCAACTCTTTCATTAGGAAGAGCTTTAAGTGATACCAAGGCATGTCCCGCTTCATGATAAGCTGTTATCTCTCTATCTTTTTCCTTTATATAATCCCTATTTTGTTTCTCATATCCTGCCATAACTATTGAATAAGCTTTATCTAAATGTGAATTTTCAATAAAGGAACTATTTTCTTTACAAGCAATTATAGCAGCTTCATTTACAAGACTCTCTAGTTTAGCACCTGAGAAATAAGCAGTTTTATGTGACCAGTTTTCAATATCTATATTATTTGTTGGTTTATTTTTTAAATGAAGTGATAAAATCTTTTTTCTAGCACTTAAGTCTGGCAGTGACACTTCAATATGTCTATCAAATCTACCTGGTCTTAATAAGGCTTCATCTAGCATGTCTAATCTATTCGTTGCTGCCATAATTATTATCCCTTCTTTTTCATTAAAACCTGACATTTCAGTTAATAGGGCATTTAAAGTTTGATCTCTCTCATCAGATCCACCATTTTTTGAATTATCTCTTTTTTTACCTATGGCATCAATTTCATCTATAAAGATAACAGCTTTTCCGTGACCTCTTGCCTTTTTAAATAGCTGTCTTATTCTACTAGCACCAACCCCTACATAAACTTGTACGAAATCTGAACCTGACATGGCATAGAAAGGAACATTAGCTTCACCAGCTACAGCTTTAGCTAAAAGAGTTTTTCCAGTACCAGGTTCGCCATATAATATGACCCCTCTAGGCATTCTTGCACCATAGGAACTATATTTTTCGGGGTTTTTTATAAAATCTACTACATCCATAACACTTTCTTTCGCCTCTTCATTACCAGCTACATTATTAAAATTAAAAGGTATATCTTCTGTAGCAGAAGTGTCTAGAGAATCTACGGATAGCATTCCTCGTGAAGCTATATTTGATGATTTAACCAATCCAACTATCAATGAAATTATTGAAATCATAAAGGCTGACGTAAAAACAATATTAACAGTGTTTGAAGGTGCGTTTTCCGAAACCTTCACTCCTGACTTTAACATAGTTTCCTTAAAGTTATCCATTCTAGGATTATCTGTTTCATATATTTTACCATCTGTTAGCTTAATTTTAATGGTAGGTGTATTTGTAAGATATACTGTAGATACTTTTTTATTTGATAGATCTGCTAAAAATTCTGTATAACTTTTATTACCTGTAGATTTAAAAATGAAGTTTACTCCTACTAATAACATTAAGGATATAACCGCTGTAATTATAGGAATATATATATGCTTTTGCTTAATTTTGCTCATCTATATACCTCCTTTAGATAAAAATATATAGCGAAATTCGACATAATCCTCATTTCAGCAATATATTATAATATTTTTATATAATAGTCCAATGAAAATCATAAAATTTTCTATAGTAAATTATGTATATTATTGCAGAAATTAATTTTTGCTGTATACTTTAATATATAAATACTATTGAATAATATGTAAATAAAGCTAGGGGGAACACCCCTTATATTTAAAAGCGGGGGGATAATATGAAAATTTCATCAGTAAAAGCTTTAATAAAAGAAGAAGATATTTTAGGAGCATTAAAAGAATTTATTAAGGTTGAAGGATTAGAGTTTAATAAAGTATCAATAAATGAATTTATAACTGTAGAAGGAAGCTATAAAAAGGTAGTTAATATTCCCTTTTCAGCAAATTTAGCTATTGGAAGTATAAAAGATAATTTACTGAATGTAAGCATATTAAAAGTAAAGGTAGCTAAGATAGGCATAATAAATGGGATTAAAAACTTTGCGTTAAACAAGGTATTAAAAGATTTTGAAGAGTATGGAGTTAAAGCGGGAAAAGAAACTTTATCAGTAGATATTAATACAATAGCAAAACTAGTGCCATATATTAATTTCGATTTAAAATCTGTAACTTTGTTTGAGGGTTCTCTAGAAGCAGAAATAGAGAATATAGTGTACACTCAAGATAAAGAAACTTTAAAATTTGAAAAAAAAGAAGAAAATGAGGATTATATTCCTCAAGATGATTGCTATACTGAAATTAGAAACGAAGTTGAACAAAGGATTCCAGATAAGTATGAGAAAATTATAGAATATGGAATGATTATACCTGATATTGTAGCACTACTTTGGAGATTGTTAAGGGACAAAAGAGTTAGCACTGTCACCAAGGCTAAAGTTGCTGGAACTATTTCATATTTAGCATTACCATTTGATATTTTACCGGACTTTATACCATTAATAGGTAAAATAGATGATATAGCAATAGCTTTTTATGGTCTGAATTCTCTACTAAATGATATACCAGAAGAAATTATTCTTCAGAATTGGCAAGGAGATAAAGATATAATAATAACTATAAAAGAAGGTACTAAATATATATCTGCTTTGGTGGGCACTGATAATGTAACAAGATTAATAGGTACAGTGAAGGGATTTAATAAAGATATCAGCAAAATGAATTCAAGAGAAGTAGAACAAGAAGAAGTTAAAGAAAATTTAAGTGTATAAAAATATGCTTTTAGGGTATTAAGTAAATAGATAGCTAAAGGGAGGAAAAAGTTTTAATGAAAAAAATTACGATATACACTGATGGGGCTTGTAGAGGTAACGGAAAAGAGAACACTATCGGTGCATATGGCATAGTTCTTATGTACAATGAGCATAAAAGAGAGGTAAAAAAGGCAGTAAAAAATACTACAAATAATATTATGGAATTAACGGCTGTTATAGAAGCTCTAAATATGCTTAAAGAGCCTTGTGAAGTCCAGCTTTATAGCGATTCTGCTTATGTGGTAAATGCGATAAATAATAAGTGGATTGATTCTTGGCTTAAAAATGGATGGAGGACTTCTTCAAAAGAACCCGTAAAAAATAGAGAATTATGGGAGAAGTTAATAGAATTATTGGACTATCACCATGTAAAGTTTATTAAAGTGAAAGGTCACTCTGATAATGAGTATAACAATAGATGCGATAAACTGGCTAATGAAGCCATGGATGAAATGTTAAAAAACGAAATTTAAATTTTATATGAAATAAATTCCATCAAATTAATAGATTAAAAAATTATAAATTGCATAATCTATTATTGTATTCTATATAGGAGAGGTGATGGATTATGCGTAATAGAATTATAACAGGAATGGTACTTGGAGCAGCTGCGACAATGCTATTAATGCCCGATATGGACAGAAACACAAAAAGAAAAATGAGAAGGGCTAATAGATATATAAGAAACAGTGCAGAAGAAGCTTATGCAGGAATGATGAGATGGATGAAATAACGTATTAAAAGGGAAGTGAAGAAATTACTTCCCTTTTTAGTGTTCTTTATTTTTACATAAAAATCATAAATTTGTTTTATAATGACAATAACAATAAAAAAAGTAAGAAAGTTATATGTATTTATATAATTTTCTTATAATTTTCATTTATTTCAATTATACATCGTTAAAATATGTTATAATATACTAGTATTTGTAATAGATTAAATGTAATTAATATAAATTTTCAAGTAAAGGAAGAGTGGACTATGGAAATATTGTCACTAGGTGAAAAAATTAAAAGAACAAGAAAAGAACTGAATATGACTTTAAAAGATTTAGCAGGTGATAGGATTACTCCGGGCCAAATAAGTCTTGTAGAATCAGGTAAATCTAATCCTAGTATGGATTTACTAGAGTATTTAGCTGTGGCCTTAAATACTACAGTAGAGTATTTAATGGAATCTGAAGAGACGCAAGCAGAAAAAATATGCACCTATTATGAGAACATAGCTGAATCACACATATTAAATAAGGATTTTTGCTTAGGAGAACAATATATTGAACAGGCCTTTTTTTACGCGGAAAAATATAATTTAGATTATAGAAAGGCTAGAATCTCTTATCTAAGAGCATCAATATACATGAATAAAGGTGAAATGACCATAGCTCAACAATTTTTCTTATCTGCTAATGTAATTTTTATAAAAGAAAATAGGTATGAAGAAATAATAAATACCTTTGTAAATTTAGGTAAGATAACTTTAAAACTAAAAGCATATCACTCTTCAGCAAGCTATTTTCAACAGGCTGAAAAGGTTTATACTGATAATAATATAGGTAACGACTTTTTGTTAGGAGAAATTTATTATAGCATGGCAAATGTTCAATATGCTTTAGAAAACGTTGGAAAAGCCATAGATTATTCATTTCTAGCAAAGGAAAAGTTCAAACAGATTGATGATAAAAAATCTTATGCAAGTACGTTATTAATGATATCAGAACAATATAATAAAAAGGGCGATATAGATAATGCCATAAAATATTCTAAAAAAACGCTAGCTTTATATAAAGAAATAAATGATGAAGTTTATGTTGCTCAAATTGAAAATAATTTAGGAAAGTTATTCTATCAATTTGATAATATAGAAGAATCGTTTATTCATTTAAATAAGGCAAAAGAAATAAGAAGAAATATAAAGGATTCAAAGCTTATTGAAACTTTAGTTAATATATGTGAAAATTACATTAAACTAAAAGATGTAAAAAATGCTAAGACAACCCTAGATGAGATTATAGAAAGTATGAAAGATGGAGATAATAGTGCATTAATACAATACTATTTATTAAAATATAGAGTTCATATGTTGCAAGGAGACTTAAAGGAAGCTGAGAGTTCCCTACTAATGGCTTTAAACTTTGTTAAAAATATAAATTATTTAAAAGAAGCGGCAGAGATATCAATTATGATAGGAAAATTTTATATAGATTATGGTAAAGAAAGTGAGGCTGTACAATATTTAAATTATGGAGTTGAAGTCTTTAAAAAGTTAGGAATAATAAAAGAGTGTTAAATGGATAGGTGAAGAATTATGGAGATACTTTCTACTGGTGAAAAGATCCGAAGAGCTAGGATATATAAAGGATATACCCTGAAATATATATGTGAAGATAAAATTTCCGTATCCAAAATGAGCTGTATAGAAAATGATAAGGTTGTGCCAGAGGAATGGATATTGAAGTTTTTGTCAAAGAAGTTAGATCTAGATATAGATTATTTAAAGGATGATGTGAGAAGTCAAATTAATAAAAACTTAGAGAGACTAAAAAAATTAGATAGAAACGACTATCAAGAACAACTTATATACAATTTATCTTACGCAGAAGAGTATGGATATTATAAAGAAGCCTTTGAAATTATGCATTTGATGTTTGTTTACAATATCAAAATGAAAAGATATGAGAAACTCCAAGTTTTAATGTCTAAGTATTACGATACTTGTTTAAAATCAAAATCCGATGAAAATCAATTGATATACTATATGGATATAGCGAAATATTTTTATTGTTCCGAGGAATATATGCAGGCAGCAGGGTATTACAACACAGTGAAAGAAGAGGCTAAAAAAAGAAAGGATAATGAATTTATAACAAGAGCAACATTTAACGAATGCCATTGTTATATAATGGCAAAGCAATATGACATAGCTTATGAAGTAGCTAAAGGACTTATGGATTTAATAACTTTTTTTAATGATGACTTAAAGAGAGCAGAAAGCTTTCATATGATGGCACTCTTAACTTTAATTAATAATAAAGATGATTTTCAGCACTACGAGAACAAAGCTTATGAATTATATGGTGAAAATAAGATAAATATAGCTAACGCTGTATTTAACTATGCTCAAGCTATGTTTACTCTAAATTTAAAGGATAAAGCAGTTGAATATATTAGAAAAGGTTTAACCTATTGTCCAAGTGAAGAAGAGGAAATTTTAGTTAAATATATGCTTAAATGTATAGAAGAGCTTATAGATAACAATATAATTGAAGAAGCGGAAAAAATAAGTGATGAGGCAATAAACTATGCTATAAATTTAAAAGATATGAGATATATAGAAAAAGCTTATCACTTAAAAGCTCTTATATTAGGCAAGAAAGGCGATCTTTCTTCAAAAGAAATGTATATGAATTTATCATTAGATGCCTTAATGAAGTATGGAGCAAAAAGGCAGGTATATGAAAGATACATGGAAATGGGGCATATGTACTATAAAATGAAAAACATAAATGAGTCTATAAAATATTTTAGTTTAGCATTAAATATTAGTAAAACTATATAATAGAGAAATTTGAAGCAATTAATAAAAAACTCTAAAAATAGAAAACCTATGCTATAAAATGCAAGGGTTTTCTATTTTTTCAGGGTAAATTAGACTTTGACTTTCTTTGACCAATGTTATATAAAAAAATAGAGATGTTTAAAACATGAAAATATTCAGGGACGGGTCATGAATATATAAGTATATTTCAGGGACGGGTCATGAAAATTGACATGAAAACTAATAAAAAATCAATAAAATATAAGTGAGTAAATTAAATAAATGAGCAAAATAATAATTAAATAGTTAGTGAAAATTCATGACCCGTCCCTGATTAATCCAGTTAAAACTTAAAGGTCGCAAAATAAAAATATAAAATAAAAAATATGCAATATAAAATGGAGGTGCTTATTTTGGATATTGAAAAATTAACATTAAAGGTCCAGCAGGCTATAAATGATTCACAATCAATTGCTATAAAACATAATCATCAACAGATTGATATAATTCATCTTTTTGCAGCTTTAAACTCTGAAGATGATGGACTTATCCCTAATATTTTTGCAAAAATGGGCGTAAACATCAAAGTGCTAAGGGAAGAAATAAATATAGAATTAGACAAGATGCCTAAGGTATTAGGTGAAGGTGCTCAAAGTGGTGGTGTATATGCCACAAGGAGATTTGAAGAAGTTTTTATAAAGGGCGAAGAAATAGCTAAAAAATTTGGGGATTCATACACTAGCGTAGAGCATGTTACCCTTGCTATTATGGAGATTGACAAAAATGGAATAGTGGGAGGAATATTAAAGAAATTTAATATAAATAAAGATGACTTTTTAAACGCCTTATCTCAGGTAAGAGGAAACCAAAGAGTTGATACTCAGGATCCAGAAGGAACCTATGAAGCTTTAGTAAAATACGGAAGAAACTTAACAGAGGACGCTAAAAATCATAAAATAGATCCAATCATAGGTAGAGATGAGGAAATAAGAAGGGTTGTTAGGATATTATCTAGAAGAACAAAAAATAACCCAGTACTTATTGGAGAGGCAGGAGTAGGTAAAACTGCCATAGTAGAAGGATTAGCATTAAGAATAGTAAAAGGAGACGTGCCAGAAGGGCTTAAGAATAAGACTATATTCTCACTAGATATGGGAGCGCTAATTGCAGGAGCTAAATATAGGGGGGAATTTGAAGAAAGACTAAAGGCAGTATTAAAAGAAGTTCAAAGCAGTGAAGGAAAGATAATATTATTTATAGACGAGATACACACCATAGTAGGAGCAGGAAAAACAGAGGGAGCTATGGATGCTGGGAATCTTATAAAACCAATGTTAGCTAGAGGAGAACTACATTGTATTGGTGCAACTACCTTTGATGAGTATAGAAAGTATATTGAAAAAGACAAAGCTTTAGAGAGGAGATTTCAACCAGTTATTGTTGAGGAGCCTACAGTAGAAGACAGTATATCTATACTTAGAGGGTTAAAGGAAAGATTTGAAATTCATCATGGTATAAGAATTCATGATTCAGCAATTGTAGCGGCTGCAAAGCTTTCTCAAAGATATATTACAGATAGATTTCTTCCAGACAAAGCTATAGACCTAATTGATGAAGCAGGAGCTATGATAAGAACAGAAATAGATAGTCTTCCAACAGAACTAGATATTATAAAAAGAAGAATATTTCAACTAGAGATAGAAAAAGAAGCCCTATCTAAAGAAAAGGACCATCGTTCACAAGAAAGATTTAATGCATTGGAAAAAGAATTAAGCAACTTAAAAGAAAAAGATAAAGAAATGACAGCAAAATATGAAAAAGAAAAAGAACAAATTACTTCAGTAAGAAATTTAAAAGAGAAGATGGATAATGTAAGAGGAGAGTTAGAAAAAGCGGAAAGAACCTATGACTTAAATAAAGTGGCTGAATTAAAATATGGAGTAATACCTGGAATAGAAAGAGAAATAAAGGAAAAAGAAGCTATAATCAATGAAAATCAAGAAGGAAATATGTTAAAAGAAGAAGTTACTGAAAATGAAATAACTCAGATAATTTCAAAATGGACTGGAATACCTGTATCAAAGCTAATGGAAGGAGAAAAACAAAAATTATTAAGACTGGAAGATGAGTTAAGTAAAAGGGTAATAGGACAGGAGGAAGCGGTTAGAACAGTATCTAATGCAGTAATAAGAGCTAGAGCGGGGATGAAGGATCCGAAAAGACCAATAGGTTCATTTATTTTCTTAGGACCAACAGGGGTAGGTAAAACAGAACTCGCTAAAACTTTAGCAAGAAATTTATTTGATAGCGAAGAAAGTATAATTAGAATTGATATGTCTGAGTACATGGAAAAATACTCTGTATCAAGACTTATTGGTGCTCCTCCAGGATATGTAGGATATGAAGAAGGTGGACAGTTAACTGAGGCGGTAAGAAGAAAGCCATATTCAGTAATTCTATTTGATGAAATTGAAAAAGCTCATGAAGATGTATTTAATGTATTCCTTCAAATATTAGATGATGGAAGACTTACAGATAATAAAGGAAAAACAGTGGATTTTAAAAACTGTATAATAATAATGACATCTAACATTGGAAGCAGCTATCTTCTTGAAAATAAAAGCAATTCAGGTATAGAAGAACCTATTAGAAATAGAGTTATGAATGAGCTTAGAAATAGATTTAAGCCAGAATTTTTAAATAGACTTGATGATATAATAATGTTTAAGCCTTTAACCAATAGTGAAATTACAAAAATTATAGATATATTCTTGGAGAATATAGAAGATAGATTAAAGGAGAGAAATATAAGCTTAAAGGTTACGGATGAAGCTAAAAAGATTATGGCAGAAGAAGGATATGATTCTATTTATGGGGCAAGACCTTTAAAAAGATATATTGAAAATACTTTGGAAACCCAAATTGCAAAGGAGATAATTAAAGGAGATATAATCCCAGGAGATGCAATAGGAGTAGATGTCAAAGGAGAAAATATTATAATAGAAAGAATATAATAATAATTTCCTTCAATTACTAAGCATGAATGAGGAAATAGAGGTTAATCTATTATTAAAAGGTAGATTATATTTTAAGAAGGTGCTAGTGTGAAAAAGAATCAATATTTCCTTATTTGTGTATTAATTTTAATGAGTATCTATTCAACTATAGGTAGTAATAAAGTAATGGCCCATAATATTACCAAAGAAAAAGTAGTTTTTTTAACTTTTGATGATGGACCTTCGCCAAACAATACTCCTGAAATACTAAAAATACTAAAAGATAATGATGTAAAAGCAACTTTTTTTGTAATCGGAACTTCCGTAGAAAGCTATCCTCATATAGCAAAAAAATTATATAAAGAAGGAATGTGCATACTCCCTCATACTTATTCACATAGCTACGGAACTATATATAACAATTCAGAAAGCTATTTTAATGATCTTAACAAATGTATTAGTTCTATAAAAAACATAACAGGGGAAGATGTAATTAACTATACAAGATTGCCAGGTGGGTCTGATAATCTTGTATCTAACTCGGAAGTGTTGAGAACTATAAGAAATAAATTAAATGCAAAGGGTATTGACTATATAGATTGGAATGTTAGTTCAGGGGATGCAGAAGGTGGAGTAGTTGCAGTTAATATTTTAAATAATAATATAAAATACCAATGCGCAGATTTAAATTTAGCTGTAATATTAATGCATGATAGTTATTATAAAACTACCACAGTAGAATCTTTAGATAGCACTATTAAGCATTTAAAAGCCCATGGATATAAGTTTAAAAAAATAAATGAAATGACACCCAATGAAAGAAATAATTTGATAAAAATGAGGGTTATAAATAGAAGATAGGTATAACCTAAATATAGGTCTAATCTAGGTCTAAGTTATAAAAAATTATAATTTAGACCTATTTTATTGCACTTTCATAGGCAAATGTAACTTTATGAATATATTTGCAATAATATGAGAAATATTGAAAAAACAATTAAGGGGATATACAATATAATTAATATATTGGAAATAATATGCCAAATATATACCAAATATATGAATTTAATACTATATATTCAAATAAATAATAATAAAATATAATTTTATGTATTATTATAGGTAATATAAAAAATATAAGAGATATAAGAAAAAAGGAGGCGTTGATTACATGGAAAGGAGGTGATAATATTGTTTGCTGCAAGAAAAGAGATAAATTACATTGTAGAAAGTTGTATTTCTGGTATAATTAAGAAGGTCGTAGGAAAGGGACCAGAGAAGACTAGAGTAGATATTAAAGAGAATAATATTAATATCTACATTAAAGGAATACTTTCACAGATTGAAAAAACTGCTCTACAAAGAGAAAAAAATTATGAAAGAGTAAAATTCTTTCGACAAGGACTAACTCCCATACTAACAGAGGAGATAGAACAGGAAATATCTCAAATTTTATCTAAGGAAGTATACATAGCTTTTAATGATGAAAACATTCATGAAGACTATATGGAGATAATACTAAAAATTATATAATGGTTAAGCTAATGGAGGGGTAAAAATGAAAAACTTTGTCCAGAAGTGAGCCGGTGCAAGTGTAATTATTACTTTGTACGGGCTCATTTATTATTTACAATTATTTTAATAAATTGAAAATAATAGCATATAGTAGTTACCAATAGTAGGTATAAATTTATGTTTGATGAAAAGAGGTGACATTTAATTGGCAATTTGTTTACAAAAGGATAATTATACTAAAGTTCAACAAGATAAATTCTTAGAAGAGAATTGGGAAAAAAATATAATAAAAAATATAGAAATAGGGCTGATAAAAGAAGAATTTCAAGTATATTATCAACCTCAAATAGAACTAAAAAGCAAAAAAATAGTTGGCATTGAGGCCCTGTTAAGATGGGGGAATTCTAATTTTAAAAATATACCTCCAAACAAAATAATAGGCTTAGCTGAAAGATCAAGTTTAATATTTGAAATAAGCAATTACATTATGAAAAAAGCTTGCTATGAAGCTAATGAATTTTTGGATATTGAGTCAATGGATCTAAATTTAGCAGTGAATATATCTAGTAGAGAATTTGAAAATTTAAATTTTGTCTCATGGATCAGCGGAATACTCAATGAAACTGGGCTAAGTGCAGAGAGACTAAAAATAGAGATAACAGAAACCACTGCTGTAAAAAATATTGATTGGACGGTAAAACTTTTAAATGAGATAAAAAAAATGGGAATTAGAATTGCTTTAGATGATTTTGGCACAGGATACTCCTCTTTTAAATATTTAAATATATTACCTATAGATATTATAAAAATAGACAAGCATTTTATTGATAAAATTCAAGTAGATAGGAAGCAACAAATAATTGTATCAAAAATTATTGAAATGGCTCATTCTTTGGGATTAAAAGTTATAGGAGAAGGAGTTGAATCCTTGGAAGAACTACAAATTTTAAGAGAATTTAATTGTGATGAAGTACAAGGATATTACTTTAGCAAACCCATAAATAAAGAGGATTTAAAACAACTGATAATTTAACAAGATATTAGACAATTACAAAGGAAGGAATGGTTATACATGAATTTTTGGAAAAATATTAGCGTAAAAATCAAATTATTGCTTAGCTTTGCTCTTATTGCGGCTTTAGTCATAGTAACAGGATTTTTGGGAATTAGAGGAACAGATATCATTAATAAAAATGCTCAAAATATGTATTCTAATAATTTAAAGAGTATAAAATCCTTAGAAAATATAAAAGGAAGCTTTAATGATATGAGAGCAAATATAATATATTTAATTTTAGAAAAAAATACAGCAGAAAGTAGTGAACAACTAAAAAATATAGAAGAAGAAATTGGAGAACAACTAAAAATTTATGAAAAAATTCACATGAATGAAGATGAGAAGTTGCTCTATGAAGAATTTAAAAATAAATATGAAGTGTATGTAGATTATAAGAATCAGTTAGTAAAACTTATGGAAGAAAATAAATATGAAGAAGCTCTTAATTTGTATAATTCGGAGATGATAAAATTAAGAGAAGATGCTTTTAATAGTGTAAATAAAGTTGTAGAAGTAAATGATTTAGAGGCATTAAAGCAATATGAAAATAATGAAACTATATATTTAGCAGCTAGAAATTTAATAAATATTGCTACAGTTCTAGGGGGAGTAATTTCTATAATATTCATTGTGCTTATGAGTATTGATATTATAAAACCTTTAAATAGAATCCAAGATTTTGCTAAGAGACTTTCTCAATATGATTTCTCCTCTGATATTCAAATTAAAAGAAAAGATGAGTTTGGAATAACCGCCCTATCTTTAAATAATGCAAAAGATAATATGCAAAAATTAATTAAAAAAATAATTAAAGATTCCAATTATGTATCTGAATCAAGTGAAGAACTTTTTGCTACCGTTGAAGACTTGACAGAAAGCATGAATGATATCAACGCTTCAACTATTGAGATAAATAAAGGAGTTCAGGAGTGGAGTGCAACTACAGAAGAAATGTCTGCTTCCATGACCCAGGTTGATTCAAGTGTGGAAGAATTATCAAAAAGAGCAGTTAATGGAAGTGGTTATGCCATTGAGATAAAAGAGAGGGCAGTAGAAGCCGAAAAAAATGGACAAAGTGCCTATGATGAAACTCATAAAATGTATTCTGAAAATGAAAAAGATATTCTAAAAGCAATTGAGGAAGGAAAAGTGGTAGAAGAAATAAAAGTTATGGCAAATACTATAGCTAATATTTCTGAACAGACCAACTTACTGGCGCTTAATGCAGCAATTGAGGCTGCTAGGGCAGGAGAGCATGGAAAGGGATTCTCTGTAGTAGCTGAGGAAGTAAGAAAACTTGCTGAACAATCAAGTGAAGCTGTTGCTACAATACATATCACCATAGGAAGAGTACAGGAAGCTTTCACTAATTTATCACAAAGTAGTCAACAAATATTAGATTTTATTCAAAATCAAGTAAAAGAAAAATTCGAGTTCTTTATAAAAATAGGAAATCAGTACAGTGATGACGCTGATTATTTAAATAATATGTCTCAAGATTTAGCTTCTATGACTGAGGAAATAAACGCTACAGTAGAACAAATAAGTTCAGCAATAAATGAAATAGCTAGTAGTGCACAAAGCAATGCTTCCTTTACTGGAGAGATTTTAGCCAATGTAGAGCAGACAACAGAAAACATGGATAAAGTAAAAACTACTGCAGAATATCAAGCAAAAATTTCTGAAGAATTAAGAGAATTAGTAGTTAAATTTAAGATATAAGATATATAAAAAGTAAACCATACCTCGTAGATATAATCTACGGGGTATTATGTTGTAAATCATCATACATAAATAGGAATTATTTATATTATTTGGTTAAAAACAATAGGGACGGGTCATGAAAAATAGGCATAATTAATGCCTATTTTTCACGACCCGTCCCCACTTTATTTAAAATATCCGCTTCGGATAAGTTTATCTGATATATTTAGAGCTTCTACGGCGTGACGTTTTTCTTCTTCAGTTTTATAGTCACCTATATATACGCCGTTGCTTAATATTGTGAAATTTCTACGGGTTTTTAGTAAATTTCTTCCCATAGCAGTATTGATAAATTCTTCTTCAGGTACCCCCATAAGATAAGCTACTGTTGGCATTATATCCACTTGTCCACCGATAGTTTTGAAGCTTTTTCCTTCTAAATCCTTTGAATATATTATAAGAGGGACTTTAAAGCTGTCCTTATACCACCAATCTTCTTTTGGATTTATAGCCTCCAGTTTATCCTTATAATATTTATGAACACCAGTGTGATCACCGTAAATAACTAGTACAGTATCTTTTAATAAATCACTTTCTTCTAAAGAATCTATAAATTTTCCTAAGTGCTTGTCTGTATAGTGTATACTCTGGAAATAGTCACCTAATACATTGCTATCCATTTCAGCAGGTAGTTTCATATGCCTGTATTCTTTTGGTAGATCAAAAGGCATATGACTTGTTAAGGTAACGAAGAAAGAATAAAAAGGTCTAGGTTGAGAAATTATTTTTTCGCTCAGCTGTTTTAAGTAGCTTCCATCGCTAAGTCCTAGGCCAATGCTCTCATCTAATTTAAATCCTGTAACATCAGTGCATTTATCAAATTCCATAGATTGCAAAGCAGGCATCCAATTCCAATATCCACCGCCATCTGGATGAAAAGCAGAGGTATAATAACCTAGCTTTTTCATGAGCCTAGGCAAAGAATTATATTTATTCTTTGGAAAACGGAAAAAAGTAGAGCCGTTCTTTACTGGATGCATGGAAGTATTAGCCATTAGATCTCCATCTGAACTATTTCCACCGCTAACCTGTTCATATATTTCTGAAAAGTGAAGGGAATTTTTTAATAGCTTATTTAAATTAGGAGTTATCTCTTCTCCATCCACTTTTGCTCCTATTAAGAAACTTTCTAATGATTCTATTTGCATAAATATTAAATTTTTCCCCTTTAAAGCTCCTTTATAGGAATTATCTTCAATATTCTTTTCCTTATTTTCATACCAGGCTTTTATTTCCTCATGATCTTTTTCTGTTAACTCTAATTGTTTTGAGTTTTTAAAATATAGGTAACTATCGTATATATGATATCCTATAGGGGACATGCTCCCCATACTATAAAGAGGAGACCAATATATATGAAAATATCTTTTGTTTTTGCCATCTTCTAGTATATCATAGCGGTAGTGATAGTAAAAAGATAGGGAACTACTTGCTATCAATAAAATGAAAAACAAAGAAACTTTCCTCTTAGCTTGTCTATAAATAGTCTTTTGTCTTAGAATTATAACTAGAAATATTATAATATCAATAATAAATAATATGTCCTGTGATCTTAGCATTGAAATTATCGTCTCACCAAGGTTATCTAAATTTCCTCCCTGAGATAAACTATATATAGAAATAAAACTTTGAAATCCTCTATAATATATAAGATCTGCTATCATAAATAAAGATAGTAAAAGATTTATAGTTACAAAGGCTAAAGCTTGACCTAAACCTTTAAATAAATATCCAACGGATAGAAAAATAGTTATAAGGCTTATATATAGTATAAAATTAACTAAATATATAGGTAGTTTAAAAAGTGCAATGTAGTTTCCAGAAGAAGAAGCGATAAAACCAAGAAACAATATGGATTTCATTAATAAAAATAATATGGTAAGAAAAAAAATACGATTTTCATTAAATATGAGAATAGCTTTATTAACATAATTTCTAACTGGAGATGGTGTGTATGAATTATTTACAACTAACTTCATTTATTTAAAATCCTTTCCAATGTTACCTTAAACTTATTAGAGGATCAGAACTAACTTCTGACCCTCCACTTTTGTATTCGTTATATAGCTTTTAGTCTTTATCAAGTGATTCTTAGCTTCAGATGGGGTTTGTTTAAAAGGAATACTTACTCCAACTGAAGCTTAGAAGAACTTATCCAGGGACGTAGCATCCGTTATGCACAGCATAAGAACTCTAAATCGCTGAAGCTCAAGAGTTTTAATATCTCCCACTTGTAGAAAATGGGAGTATTACGGATGGTAGTCATGGGATAAATATTTTTGTATTCGCTATATAGTCTTTAATTTTCACTAATCTTTTTTATTTATTATATAGTCTTTAGCCTTCATCTCTAAAGTGTCATCAAGAGGTGATAGCTCAACTTCTTCACCATATTTATTCTCAAGGGCAATTTTTAATAGCCTATCAGCAAGCTCAGGGTTTTTAGATAATAAAGACCCGTGGAAGTAAGTGCCAAAGGTATTTTTATAAATGCATCCCTCAAAACCGTCCTCACCATTGTTGCCAAAACCTCTTATTACCCTGCCTAAAGGCTTTAAATCTCCAATGTAGGTTCTGCCAGAATGATTTTCAAAGCCTACATAAGTTTCGGAAAAATCCTCATTAATTATTACGGTATTTCCTATAAAACGTCCCTTGCCGCTATCTGTATATATTGGTAAGATATCCAATCCATCTAATTTTTCACCCTCTACAGTGGTATAATATTTACCAAGCAATTGATACCCACCACATATTGAGAGCATTACTTTTTCTTTTTCTATATATTCCTTTATAGCCTCTTTTTTAGTCTCCATTAAGTCCTTAGAAACTATGGATTGTTCATAATCCTGTCCTCCACCGAAGAACACTATATCGTAGTCATCACCTTTAAACTCTTCATTAACTGACAAGTTTATTATGTTTACTTTGATACCTCTTTTTTCTCCTCTGTATTTCAGTATATGAACGTTTCCAATATCACCGTAAACATTAAGGAGGTCAGGATATAGATGACAAATATTTAATTCCATAAATTTTCCTCCCTTACTACCAAAGTTTATCTATATAATTTTTACTGTGAAGATATTTTCTAAAATTAATCATGGCAGTGTATGTAGCTAATACATATACTACGTTACTTTCACAACCTTTAATTTCATCTAATAAATTATCGTAGTTTTCACATAAAGAGAAACCTTCTTCTGGCAATCCAGCAATTTTAAGTCTTATAGCCATGTCGTAGAGCCTTTCCCCAGAGATCATAATTTTCTCTACATCTAAGGAAGAAAGATTTTCAAACTTTACATCCCATATCCAAGATATGTCCCTTCCATCAGCGTAATTATCATTTAACATTGTAACTAAATTGATCTTTCTATCATCTAAGGACACTGTATTTATGGCTTGATCATAGCCAGCTGGATTTTTAACCAGTATTATTTTAACCTCTTTATCATCTATCTTAATCTCTTCTTGCCTTCCAAAACTGCTTTTCTGATTTTTAAGAGTAGCTGATATTATATCCTTATCTAAACCTAATTCTCTACCTATAGAATATGCACAAAGGGCATTGTATATATTGTAGATACCAGGTTGATTAATGTAAATTTCTTTTTCACCAATGGTAACTACTGACCCTTCTCTAGAAAGCTCTTTTATATCATCCACCTTGTATTTTAGAGGTGGTCTTTTATATCCACAACTTTCGCACAGATAATCACCTAAATGATTATAGGTTATAAAATTATATGTGTAAGGATTTTTGCATTTTTTGCAAAACTTTGAGTCAGCATTATTATCTAGGTTTTCAGAATCCTGTAGAGGGAAATTTAGCCCATAATACACTCTTTCATTAGGTACTGGCAAATCTCCTAATAAAGATTCATCTCCATTTAAAAGTAAAGTGGAAAAAGGAGATTTTTCAACGCCTTCTAATATCTTTAAAAGAGTTGTGTACACTTCTCCATATCTATCTAATTGGTCTCTGAATAAATTTGTAATAGTTATTATTTCAGGAGTTATGAATTCAGTAACAAACTTTACATTTGCCTCATCTATTTCAATTACAGCATATTTTTCCCCTGTATAATTATCATTAAATTTAAAGTTTTCTACAAAGCAGGATACTATGCCAGGGAGCATATTAGCACCAGTGTGGTTGGTTATAACTTTTCTTGAACTATCCTTAAGCATGTTATAAATCATGCTAGTGGTGGTTGTTTTACCATTGGTTCCAGTGATAAGTATTACCTTATAATCCTTACCTAAAGTTTTTAATATACTTCCATCTAATTTTAAAGCTACTTTTCCTGGGAAATTTGATCCCCCTTTAAAGAAGGTTTTTGAAAGTTTCATAACTATTTTTGAAACTATTACGCTTATGTAAAATTTAATATTAATTTTAAACACACCCTTTATTTGAAATTTAGGATATCACGCAATCTCACATTAGTATATTATAATACATAACATCAATTTTTCCCATTATAACTTATTTCATAAAACTCGTCTGATACGGTAAAACCAGCATTTTTAGAGAGGTTATTTAGTTTCTTCAAGAGTCTTGCCTTATTATCGCCTTCCATTGGAGTAGGACAATAATCGTTAATATAATCCACGGAAGAAATACTAGTTGGTATAGCTCTCACAGCATATGACTGAGGAACACCATTTTTTAATTTATACTTAACCTGCAGTATAAAAGTATCTTTATCTCTAGGATTAAAGTTTCCACCAAAGCAGAAATTACCTAAACTATAAGCTATAATTTTACCCTTGTATTGTTCTATACCTTGAATTACATGAGGATGGTGTCCTACAATTAGGTCAGCTCCCACATCTATAGCAAAGCGAGCTAAGGTTTCTTGAGAACCCACAGGGTAATAGCTATTCTCCACCCCCCAATGGAAGTTAATTATAACAATACGACCCTCATCCTTTAATTTTTTTATATCCTTTTCTAATTTAGTTCTAAATTCAGGGTAATCGTTAAAGCCCATATATCCTAAAAATCCGAACTTAGCTCCATTTACTTCAGTAGTCCAAACGTTATTTTCACCAAAATAGTTTATATTATTATCCTTCAAAGCCTTCATAGTGTCGTTAAATCCCTGTTGTTTATAATCATAAATATGGTTATTTGAAATATTTACACCTTCAATATGACCTAAAGCTAGAGATTTTGCATAAGAAGGATCCGCTTTAAAGTTAAATTGCTTCGACTCTCTAGTATCAGATGTAGTAAAGGTAGTTTCTAAGTTTACAATTGAGATATCATCTTCTTTAAATATTGGAGCTACATTTTTAAAGAAGTAAGAAAAATCATTATTGTTCTTATTAAGCACGTAAGGAAGACTATTAGCAAAAGCGAAATTACTATCATGACCGATAGTTGAATCCCCTGCAAAGCTTAATAGAACTTCAGAGAAAACATCTTTCTTGGGCACTTCTTTTGTTTCTTTCTCATCATTTTTCGATGCGGAAACTTCCGTATCTTTTTCTTTAGTATTTTGGATTTGAGTAATATTTTTAGAATAGTATATTACATAGGAAATAGTTCCTGTTAAAATAAGCAATCCAAATATTAAAAATGCAACAACTAAATTTGAAGTTTTCTTTTTACTCATAAAACCTCCTGTAAATTTAAATATTCTACTAAATAAAATAATAAGATATTTTTATATCTCTGTCACTATAAAATACATTATAATCCTATGGCATTTTTTGAGTATATTTGATAAAATCTATATAAACGTAAGTAAAAATGTTAGTTTATAATGGGAGGATTAATATGAACAATACTGCTACCTCTAAAGATTGGGTTGATTTAGCCAAAAATAATAAAAAAATTCTAGCGGGAATTTTGTCGGCTATTTTAATAATTTCTGCGTTTATATATTATCAAAAAACTGAAAAGGCTAAATTTAGTATAGCTACTAATAAAGCTGAACAATATTATTATAACGCAGAATTTGATAAAGCTATACAAGAGTTTAATAAACTTTATGAAAAGGATCAGTCTCCTCTATGGAAAGCTAAAATAGCGCAAATTTATTCAGTTACAGGAGATTTAGAAAAATCTAGAAAATATTTAGAAGAAATAAAAATAGAAGAACTTAAGAAAAACTCTGAAGATGTAATTAATCTCGTTGTTTTCACTGAATATATGAACAAGGATTTTAAAAAGGCATTAGAAGATGGTGAAAAGGCCTTAAAAAACAACCCAAATGATAAGCAGCTTATAAAAATAATGTTTGCAGTTTATATGGCAAATGACAATTATGATAAGGCTAAAGAAATTTTATCCTCATATCCTGTAGATGAAAAATCATCCTATGATATGGCGGAGTATAGCAGAATGTTAATGCTCACTGGTGATAAAGAAAAAGGATTTTCAGTTCTTAGAAAGGCCTGGGATATTGATAAAGATGAGTCTAAAATATATGATGTATTAGTGCAAATTGCACTTAATGATAAAGATACTCTTCTAGAAGATATACACAATCTTTCTACTAAAAATCCAAAGGATGTAGCTTATAAAATGTGGATGGCTAAAATATACTCTATGAGCAAAGACACCGTAGCACAAGCCACTAATATAATGGATTCAATTAAGGACGAAGACATTGGAAAGATTCAAAAGTATATAATAGAAGCTAATATACAACAAGACCTAGGTAAGGATGAGGAAGCAGAAAAGATTATAAATGATTTATTAAATAAATATAAGGAAGATTATAGAGTTTTACACAATGCAGCATGGTTCTATTTAAATAAAGATAATTTGGACAAGGCTGAAGAATATGCAAAACAATCTCTATATAAGAATGAAGATTATCCAGACAACTATGCTTTTTTAATGCCACAGATATTAAAGAAGAGAGGTAAGACTTCAGAGATAGAACCTTATTTTAGGACGGCTATGTTTATAGAACCTTATAATTATAATATAATGCTTAACATAGCTAATCATTACTGGAATGCAGATAACGATGACAAGGCATTAGAATATTTTAAGTTTGCTGAGATAGTAAAACCAGAAGATGCAGAGATTAAATATAATATGGCCATTATTCATCTATCAAAAAAAGAAGATGATAAAGCCATAAATATATTGAATGAAACCATAAAACTTAAGAATGATGTTCCTAAATATCACAGGACATTAGGTACCATATATTATCTTAACGGCAAAAATGAAGAGGCTATAAAAGAAATAAGGTTTGCCTACGAAGCAGACAAAAACGACCCATTAACCTTAAACAATGCAGGATGTTATTATATAACTGTCCCCGCAGATATTCAAAGAGGGGTTTATAATTTACAAGCAGCGGTTAAGGCGCTTACAAATGATACGGATGAATATACAAAGAAAACGGTAAAGGATAATTATGAAAAAGCTAAAAAACTTTATGATGATTATCAAAAATCACAAGCTAATACAAAATTAAAAATACCTGATTTAGTAATGTTTTATTAATATAAGAATGACAATAGGTTTTATCCTATTGTCATTTTTTTATAACTTGTCCCATAAGAATATATATAAGGAAGCAATAAGCTTTTTAGGGGGAGATTTAATGAAAAAAATAGGAATTTTAAATCATAAAATATCGTCTGTAATTTCTACAATGGGACATACAGATGCCATAGCTATAGGAGATTGTGGTCTCCCTATACCTAAGGAAACTGAAAGAATAGATTTAGCTCTTATAAAAGATATACCTACTTTTATTCAAACTTTAAAAGCGGTACTACTAGAACTACAAGTAGAAGAAGTAGAAATTGCTAATGAAACTAAAAAGGTAAGTCCACAACTTTATGAAGAGATAAAAAGAGAATTAGGACAGGTGAAAATAAATTTTATTACCCATGAAGAATTGAAAGGAAGGCTTAAGAACTGTAAAGCCGTTATAAGAACTGGAGAACAAACACCCTATGCAAATATAATATTAAAATCAGGAGTGGTTTTCTAATGGAGGAAAATAGGTTAAAAAAATTCCCTTTTTTAGAGATGAAAAGTATTTCTAAACACTTTTCTGGAGTAAAAGCTCTTGAGGATGTAGAATTGAAAGTCTATGAAGGAGAGGTTCTAGCACTTTTAGGAGAAAATGGAGCGGGAAAATCTACTTTGATGAAAATATTGTGTGGTGTATATAAAAAAGATTCAGGAAGCATATTTATTAATGGAGAAGAAGTTGATATAAACGGAATAAAAGATGGAGAAAAACTAGGTATATCTATAATTCATCAGGAATTAAGTTTGCTTCCCAATTTAAAAATATATGAAAATATTTTTTTAGGAAATGAAAAATACAAAGGTGTTTTTAATAAACTTGATAAAGATTATATGAGAAAAGAAAGTAAAAATCTTTTATCAACTATAGGATTTACCCTAGATGTTGATACATCAGTTAAAGATATAAACATTGGGGAAATGCAGATGATAGAAATAATTAAAGCCATTTCAAAAAAATCTAAGTTGATCATTATGGATGAGCCTACAACTGCCTTAACAGATGTGGAAACGGAAAGGTTGTTTCAAGTTATAAGAAAATTAAAATCTCAAGGAATTTCTATAATATATATTTCTCATAGGTTAGAGGAAATTTTTCAAATATGTGATAGGGTAAATGTGCTAAGAGATGGTAAGTACATAGGAGAAGTTCAAGTAAAAGAGGTTACAAAAGATAATTTAATAGCCATGATGGTTGGAAGAAAATTAGAGGAGCAATTTCCTTATAAAAAAGTTGAAAAGGGGGAAGCTCTTTTAAAGGTAGAAGGGCTAAGCTACAAAAACAAAGTAAAAAATGTATCCTTTGAAGTTAGAAGAGGAGAGATACTCGGAATAGCAGGTTTAATGGGTTCAGGGAGAACGGAAGTTGCTAAAGCCATATTTGGAGAATATAAAAAGAATAGTGGAGAAATATATGTTGAAGGTAAAAAAGTAAATATAACCTCCACTAAAGATGCAGTAGAAAATGGAATAGCTTATTTATCAGAGGATAGAAAAAAAGAAGGTCTCATATTTAATATGTCCGTGGGGAAAAATATTAGTCTTTGTAATTTGAAGAGGTATGAAAATGGCATAAAAAAAATAAATAAAAAAGCAGAGATTAAAGATGTAGAAGATTATATAAAAAAGTTGTCAGTAAAAACTCCCTCATTAGATCAAGTGATTAAAAAATTAAGCGGAGGAAATCAGCAAAAGGCTATAATAGCAAAATGGATTATGATTTCACCTAAAATACTTATAATCGATGAACCTACTAGGGGAATAGATGTGGGAGCAAAAAAAGAAATATATGAAGTTTTAAATGAACTTAAAAGTATGGGAAAAGCTATAGTAATGATTTCCTCAGATATGTCTGAAGTGTTGGGCATAAGCGATAGGATATTAGTTATGAGTGAAGGAAGATTATCAGGAGAGTTACATAGAGAAGAAGCTACACAGGAAAAAATTATGAAATATGCAGTAAGTGCTGTAAATTAAAAAAACAGTATCTTGTGGTATAGTACACGAGATACTGGAAGTGAGGAGAAATATAAATGAAAAGTAGTGTAAAGGGTCTTCTTCTAAAATTCAAATCTCTTTTAGGATTAATAATACTTTGTGTTGTTATTTCCATATTAACACCAAGGTTTTTAAGCATATCTAATATAATGAATGTTTTTACTCAGGTTTCTGTTAATGCAATATTAGCAATAGGGATGTCTTTTGTTATTTTAACAGGGGGAATTGATTTATCGGTAGGATCTACATTAGCCATATCAGGAGCAGTTTCTGCTAGTTTAATAAAGTCCACAAATAATATATTTTTATCCTTAATAGTAGCTGTAGCCATTGGAGCTACTATAGGCTTAATGAATGGATTAGTGGTATCAAGGGGAAAGATACAAGCTTTTATAGTAACCCTTGCTACTATGACCATATTTAGGGGAGTTACAGTGGTATATACAAACGGAACTCCTATATCAGGTTTATCAGAGGGATTTATGATAATAGGTAACAAAAAAATAGGTGGATATATTCCAGTGCCAGCAATAATAACAGGGATTATACTTTTTATAGCATGGTATATATTAAATGAAACTAGATATGGAAGATATGTATACGCTATAGGTGGAAATGAAGATTCAGCAAGGCTTTCAGGTATAAATACAGATAAAGTTAAAACTTTTGTTTATGTATTATGCGGAATCACGGCAGCAATTAGTGGAGTAATTACTACAAGTAGAGTAGGTTCTGCATCCCCTAATGCAGGGACAGGTTTTGAATTGGATGCTATAGCGGCGGTAGTAGTTGGTGGTACAAGCTTGGCAGGGGGAGAAGGAACTGTTATTGGTACTATTATAGGTGCAATGATAATAGGTGTTTTAAACAATGGACTAAATTTGGCTGGAGTATCCGCATACTATCAATCCATAGTAAAGGGATTGGTTATACTTTTAGCAGTTTTGATAGATAAAAAAAGCAAATAATTTATTGTTTAATAAATTATTATTTAAAAGGAGGGAATTAAAATGAAGAAAAGAAATTTAAAAATCCTAGCATTGGCTTTGGCAGGAGTTTTAATAACAGCAGGTTTCCTAGGATGTACTAAATCGGAAGATAAAGATAGCGCACCAAAAGGTGAAGAGAGTAAAAAAATAGGTATGGTTATTTCAACTTTAAACAACCCATTCTTTGTAACTATGAAGGAAGGAGCTGAAAAAAAAGCAAAGGAACTAGGCTATGAACTTATAGTGTTAGATTCCAGAAATGATGGCGCTACAGAAAGATCCAATGTAGAAGACTTAATACAAAAAGGGGCAAAGGTTATAATTGTTAACCCTACAGATAGTGACGCTGTTGGAAATGCAATAAAGGTGGCTAACGATAGTAAAATTCCTGTAGTTACAGTAGACAGAAATGCCAATAGCGGAGAAGTAGCATCTCACATCGCTTCAGATAATGTGGCAGGTGGAAAATTGGCTGCAGAATTCATCATTGAAAAACTAGGTGGAAAAGGAAATATAGTTGAAATTCAAGGGCTGCCAGGAACATCAGCGGCAAGAGATAGGGGAAAGGGATTCCATGATGGTTTATCAGGAAAAGATGGAATTAAAGTTGTTGCAAGTCAACCAGCGGACTTTGATAGACAAAAAGGTTTAAGTGTAATGGAAAATATAATACAAGCTCATCCTGACTTCCAAGCTGTATTTTGTCATAATGATGAAATGGCATTAGGAGCTGCTAAGGCATTAACAGAAAAAGAGGTAATAGTGGTTGGATTTGATGGAAATGATGATGCTGTAAAAGGAGTAGAAAGTGGAGAAATAGCTGCTACAATAGCTCAGCAACCAGACCTAATGGGAAGCATATCGATAGAAAATGCAGTTAAAATATTAAAGGGCGAAAATGTAGAAAAAGAAATCCCTGTAGAATTAAAGCTTATAAAGAAATAAATATATAAAGTATAATTTGTATTGGTGTAATAAGGGGCTGTCTCAAAATAGAAAGTGATTTCTAGAGCGAGGCGGCCCCAAGTTTTTTAAGCAATATTCAAAGGTCATAGTTATAAACAAAAAGAAAGAGGCTTAGCTTTTTTGTATTTATGCCGATATAATATATATAAAATAGTTAAGAGGTGGTTAGTTTGATAAAAAAAGCCTTTAAATATGTAGCAGCAGCTATATTAATTACCTGTTCTTTTACCTTTGTAGCATGTGGTAATCAAAAAGCTGATAAGGGTGTTTTTGTGAATAAGTGGGATAATTATTATGAAGGAAGTAATATAAAATTTTACTATGAAGGTGCTGATAATCCCAATCTACAAAAATTAAGAACCAAATATGATTTAGATGAAGTAGTAAAAGACAGTAAAGATGATTTTGAAAAGGCTATAAAGCTCATGAATTGGGTTAATAGCAAGATGAAATATAGCAAAAGTAGTTTAAGTACTAAGAAGGACGCATTAACTATACTTAAAGAAGCTGAAAACGAAAATACATTGTCAGATAAGGATTTTAATATAGTTTATAGTCAAAGCGCTGCTTCATTAGGGATATTTGCTAGAAGGGGAGAATTTAGAGTAAAAAATAGCCAAGTAGATGGAGAAGACTCATATTTTAAAGTGTGTGAAGTATGGAGTGATAAATATAATAAGTGGATTATGCTAGATGTGGTAAATAATAGTTTTATGGAGAGTAATGGTATCCCGTTAAGTGCTATTGAGGTTTTAAACTCTGACTTAGTAGGTGTTGATACAAAAGGGATAAAAAATATCAAAAAGTATATTAAAAAATTAAAACCTTATATGTATTCATATTCTATAGAAATTGATAATAATATATATGGTGTACCAAAGAGCAATGCATTTATTACATATACTACGGGAGAAGAATTACCTGAAATAAGAATAGAAGGTAACATCATAAGACCTACTATATTTGTAAAAAATGACACACTGTTTAATAAATCACCTAGAATCATTCAACAAGAGCAAAATGCACAAAAGGATAAAATGCCTACTTTAATATTTTCAAAGAATAATATCGAAAATAAAAAAGAGGGTGACGCTGAAATAACTTTAAATGGGGCAGCTTTTATGGATAGTGCAAACATAGAGGGGTATTATATAAGCATTGATAACATGGAGTGGATGGAAGTTAAGAGCTACTTTACTTTTAGCTTAAAAGAGGGAGAAAACAACATAAGATTTTCTTTAGATGGTAAAAAACCAATAAGAGAAGTAATTATAGAGTATAAGAAATAAATTAACATTTTTTTTATAAAGGAATCGTAGTATAATTAATTAGTAATTAAATGAGAGAGTGAGTGAAGTCTAGTGTTGTTAATATTTAAAGCTATTATTATCGCAATAGTAGAAGGATTAACAGAATTTGTTCCCGTTTCTTCTACTGGACATATGATTCTTGTGGGACATTTAATAGGATTTACAGGTTCCTTTGCTAATTTATTTGAAGTAGTAATTCAATTAGGAGCAATACTTGCTGTGGTAGTTGTATATTGGGACAAACTTTGGAACAGTGTAAAGGGTGTATTTAAACTGAATGCCACAGATTTAAGATTTTGGATAAACATAGTAGTAGCTGCTATTCCTGGAGCAGTGTTAGGATTTTTATTAGACGATTTTATAGATGCAAAACTATTTAATCCAGTAACGGTAGCTGCAGCCTTATTAGTAGGCGGAATTTTGATGATAGTTATTGAAAATAGGTATAGAAGAAAGAGTATAACTAAATCTGTAGATAAAATAAGATTAAGACAATCTATATTTGTAGGCTTATTTCAATGTTTAGCTCTATGGCCTGGTATGTCAAGATCTGCATCTACAATAATGGGTGGATGGATTGCTGGATTATCTCCAGTAGTTGCAGCTGAGTTTTCTTTCTTTTTAGCAATACCTATGATGGTAGGAGCTTCTGGATTGAAGTTAATTAAAAGTGGACTAGTTATGTCAAACATAGAAATAATTACTCTTGCAATAGGTTTTGTAGTAGCTTTTATAGTTTCATTGATTGTTATTGAGAAATTTATAAAGTTCCTTCAGAAAAAACCTATGAGAGTTTTTGCTGTATATAGAATTTTAGTAGGAGCGGTACTTTTAATACTATCTATGTTTAAAATTATAACAATATAGTTCTATTAGATATTTAGCTCTTTATTTCACAATATAATTAAAGAAGAACTCAGGTTATTAATAGCCTGAGTTCTTTTTATTTTGCATAGATTGATAATTGAATAGGAAGAATAAACTTTGAGAGCGAAGTGATTCTTAGTTTCAGTTTGAGTTTATTTATAAGGAATACTTACTTATTAGATAAAGCTTGAGTAGAACTATAAAGAAAGGAGGCAAATCTATGAACTACTGTGTAGCTATAGATAATTTGATACAAAACAAAAAATGGGTTAGAAATGACATAGGTATGGCAAAAGTTCAATTTATAAAGTTGATTTCAGAAAAAGAAAAGTTAAAAATATTAATAACTTCTAATACTCTTAAGGGTCCTATATACTCTGATGTAGAAAACATCATAGCTATGAATGAGCAAGTTACTATTTTCTATGATGGAGAGCATTGTGAAGTTTTACGAGAAGAAGAGTATGAAGATTTTAAGGGCAACATTAGAAAAGATGAGTGGGATGTGCTGTTTCATGGGGATGTTACAAAAGATTTATATGAATTAGGTTTAGTAGAGAAGGAAAAGGGCTTTATAGCTCAAGCTCATAAAGATATAGAACATTCAATTCTTGCCAATGTAAACGTGGAAGCTTCCGAGGAAATTTGCAAGGAATTTGGATTAAAATAAAAAGAAGGCGATTATTACGCCTTCTTTTTGTATAATACTGTGGAATTTATTGTAATAAAACATATTATATAATATAAAAACTCTTAAGGAGGAAGGTAAGTGAAAGATTACAAGATATTAGTTAATGGATTGACATCCTCAAGGGAGATTTCTAGAAAACTAAGAAATATTCCATATTCAAAAATAGTTGAAACTAATATCCTTAAACTATCATATAGACCATATGAAATTTCCAAAGTATTAAGTGTAGACATGAGTATTAGTTTAAAGATATTTAAAAAAACAAAATTGGATAGGGGGTGTAAGGTAAATATTATAGGTTTTAGAAATATAGACATTAATTATATAGCTGAGAATTCTAATAAAAAAGTTCACGAATTAAACTATAAAATACCATTTTCGACGGAAATAAAATACCCTTTTGATGACATTAACGTAAAAAATCTCTATGTACCAATAGATAAAATTTCTGTAAAAGTATTAGATCCAAAACAATTGAGTTTAACTTCTAGTGTATATATAGCCCCTTTGATTGGACAATCTTAGAAGGAGATATAGTTTTTTAGGATATACAGTTTATAACAAAATCCATTATTAAGCATAAAATAGTATTAAAACTTTAATAACTTTAAATGAAAGGAGTAAAAAATGAAAGTTAATGACATAGAAATATCAGGGGTTATATCCCAGGATGATTTAAATTATTATAACTTACATTACCCACGTAAAGAAATATGTGAGACTTATGGTATTACGTTTTTAGAGGATAAACCTAGCGTTGAAACTCCATTACAAATTTTCTTTGATACAAAAGTGGTAGACAGCAAAATAGTATATACTCAAGGAGATAATAAAATTTTTCTTCATGGTATCATAACAACAAAGTTAGTTTATGTTGCAGATGAAGAATCTAAACCTATTAACACTATAGAGTTCTATAAACATTTCTCATGCATGCTACCAACCAATGCTCACAGTAGTGAATCTATAACTGCTAAAGTTTTTATTGAGGATGCTATTGTAGCTCAAGAGAGCAGTAGAGGTTTTTATATTTCACTTCTATTACTTGTATGCCCTATTTATGCTAGCGATATTAATGAAGAGAAAGAAGATAAAGAAGATAAAGAAGATAAAGAAGAGAAAGAAATAAAAATTTTACCTAAAATAGAAAAGCTAAATAAAATTGAAGAGTCTAAAAATATAAGCAGACCTGTTAAAAATAGCGATGCAGATATAGAAATTAGTTATGATATGAATACTCAGCAACAATATTTTGAATCAAATTGGAAATAACATTAACAAATTTCCATACTCCTTAATATAATACAGTATAAACAATTTATTAAGGAAGTGGTGGTGACTGTAATTGAGTAAAACAAGTTATATTACAGATAGTAGAGATATAAATACAAATGCAGGGTTAGCAAGTTTTTATGAAGATGACAGAGCTGTATCTAGTGGAAATATCCGCTTTAACTCTTGTGAACTTTGTAAAACTGTTGGATTAGAGCCTAATCTTAACAATATGTCTAGATTATTGAGAGTAAACGCAAGACTAATGAATGTATGCTATGGAAAAGAATTAACTGTAGGTTGTATTGTAAAAGATACAGCAGGAAGAGTATTAGCATATAAATCAGAAACATTTATAGCTACTAGAGAAGGATCTTTAAGAGCTGAAGGAATGATAAGATCTGCTGAAAGTGACGATTTAGTTTATGAAAGCAGAAGTAGTTCCAATTGCGGATGTTCTGGAAGTTGTGGAGATGTAACTAGAGTATTTAACATTATACTTCCTAACAGCGATGTTTGTTCACCATTAGACTTAGATGTAAGAATAATGGCTAACTACACTTCTCCATGTAACTAAGATTAAGTTTTAAAATTAAATTAAGTAATCCTTAGCTTTGGCTGGGGTTTGTCTATAGAAATAGTTACTCTGGCTGAAGCTTATAATAATTTAGATTCCACCTAACCAGTGAGTGAAAATCCTTGATTTTAAACAAAGTACGTACTTCTTTCTAACCAAGAAGTTTCATTGTAAGAAAGTATGCAAAATAAAAAAGAAACTAAATTCAACTTCAAAATTGAATTTAGTTTCCTTTTTTGGTGCCGAAGACCGGAATCGAACCGGTACGGTGTTTTAGCACCGCAGGATTTTAAGTCCTGTGCGTCTGCCAGTTCCGCCACTTCGGCATAAATGTTGTCCACATCTTTAGGACAAGATTTATTATAATACGCATATTCCCATAAGTCAACAATTTTTTTGGATATTTTTATAAAAAAATTTTTCTACTAATATATATATATTAATAAAGCTACTAAATAATTGTATGTCACTAAATATAAATAGAATGAAATTCCTCAACTAATTAATATATAAAAAATACATTTTCAATATGGGGTTGATGGTACTTCTTAATTATTATATATAAAATTCATAGTATTGTATTAATGCAGAAACTAAAATATCTACATTTAAGACTACAAAACTACAATATATGAAATATAAAGTTGATAAGAATAAATAGTAGCAAATTAAATGTATATTGGTGTTAATTCATAAAGGAGAAATGGAACTTCATTATATACTTGTCCTAGTGTATCAACATGCAAAAAATGAAGAAATATTTAAAAATAGTTAGCATTAATGAGATAACTTTTCACAATTAAGCTCAATGGTAGTATAGTGAAGTTATTATGTGATAGAATAACACATGTCGTCAGGCGAGAGAGTAAAACAAAGCCAAAGAGACGACAAATAAATTTTTAAAAAAATGTTGACAAGATGTTTTCAATATGATAATATCTAAACGTTGGCAAAACAAGTTGAAGATGATCTTTGAAAATTAAACAGAGGTAATGAAACCAGTCGATTCTAAAGAGAATCAACG
>JBFNFA010000001.1:0-595063 GCA_040797845.1 Clostridiaceae bacterium | reverse complement strand
CCGTTTAGGTTAATTTTTATTATTTTCACTGTCTACTTGACAGGGTGCAGTTCATACTGAATAATACGGTATTTAAAAGAGACTTAACATTGACATAATTATATCATTAAAACTTACATAGTCGCTTGATCTTTTGTAACAAATGTTGCACAATCTGTTTCTTGTGTATTATTTGCATTTTTAGGTTGAACTTCTATCATTTCTGCTGAACAATGGTCACCAGACATATAATAGTGGCAAGTATTAACAACACATTTGATTCCTTCGTTAGGACGACTCATTTTTTCTGGTCTCATTTTAAGCACCTCCTGTATAAAAGTATTAATTACATATGATATTATCTGTAAAATTCAATTTTTTATACATGAGGGTAATTTCACGATAAGTAACAATATGGTTAAAATAAGCATATATTATTTACGTATAAATAAATTTGGAGGAATTTCAATGTCGAAACATTCCCACAGTTACTCAGGTGCAACAACATACAATCAGGGACATATTCACCATTATGGAGGAGTCACTGATAAAGCTGAAAGTGGAGTGCCTCATAATCACTGTATGCAAGGTATTACAACTTTTAATGATGGTCATGAGCATAGTTATGAGACAAAAACAGGCCCAGCAATTACTCTAGCTTGTGGATGTCATTATCATTGCTTTGAAACTAAAGTAACATTTGTAGATGGTCATATTCACTATATAAGTGGTTATACAAGCGTTGATTAATTTAATAAAACACTTAAACTCTAAAATAGCTGTCATATTAAATGGTAGCTATTTTTTATATGTAATTATTCTATATTATGGATTATAATGTAATCAAAGCTTTTAATTAAAATGTCAAAACATACTTTTAAAATTCACGAATCTCTTTAAAAATTTTAAAAAGATTAATAATTAAAGGAGAAAAATATGAAAAAGCTATTAATAAGTATTTTGATTATTATGTCATTAATATCTATAATTGGATGTGCACGAAAAGAAGTTTCTAATGAAAATGAAACAAAGGACTATAAATCTAAAACTGAATTAACTGTAGAACCAGATGAATTTAAAAGTGATAATTTTGGATTTTCATTTGTCTTCCCTGAAAGTTGGAAGGATAAATACAGAATTGTAGAAGATGATACAAGCATTACGGTTTACTTTAAGCCAAAGGAAAAAGTAGAAAATAATATAGGAATGCTTTTTACTATGATTAAAAAGACAGAGGAATTAGATGAAACTATGTATGACTCAATCTATGGCTGTGAGAAATATTATGAAATAAATGGTGAAACTTATTTTTTAGGTGGTACAACAGACTTAGGGTTCTATGAGAACCATCCTGAAATAAATACTTTTCTAAATATGAAATCAGAAGTATCTGAAATTCTAAGCACACTTAAATATTAAAGAGTTATTAGTGATAAGTATAATTTATATATTCAAATTTATTAATGTTTTAATATAGGGAGAAGGGAAAGGAATATTGGAAAGAGTAAAATTTAAAAATTCTAGAAATTTAACTTTGATAGGAAATCTTTATCCATCTGTTTCTCATTCGATAATTATAATGTGTCATGGTTTTTTGTCTGATAAATATTCAAAAGGAAGATTTGAGAGATTAGCAAAAGCATTCAATGGATCTGAATATAGTGCTTTAACCTTTGATTTCAGCGGCTGTGGAGAAAGTGATGATGATAGTTTAACTTTAGATAAAAGGGTTGATGATTTGAATTCGGCAATTGCATTTGCAAAGTCAAAAGGGTATAAAAACATTGCTTTATATGGTCATAGCTTAGGTAGTCTTGTTTGTTTAAAATGTTATACTCCAGAAATTATAACAATGGTATTGTCGGGAGCATTAACTGATTCAATGAAGTATAATTGGGATGAGTTTTTTACAAAAGAACAAATGAAAGCATTAAAAGAAAAAGGATATGTAACAGAATACTTGTCTGAAGGGGTAAGAAAAGAAATTATCATTGATAAGCAAATGCTTATGGATTTTGAATTGATCAATCAAAAAGAGCTTTTAAAAGATATTAACTGTCCTATTTTAGTAATTCATGGTGATAATGATGAAGAAGAAAATCTTCTTTATAAGAGATCTAGAAATGGAATGTCACTGCTTTCTAAGGATTCTAGATTAGAGATTATCCATGGTGCTGATCATAGTTTTCTTGAATATTATGATACTTTGATCCACCTAGCTAATGAGTGGTTTTTGAAGCAAAATTTATAAGAGGAAAAAGGAAATTTAAACTTATTAAAATAAAAAATATATATTAATGATATTTTGTGAAGGAGAAATTCATGAAAATAATTACACTTATAGAAAATATAAATAATGATTCAAAGGATTTAATTAATGAGCATGGATTATGTCTTTATATAGAGAAAGATAATAAACGTATACTTTTTGACACAGGCAGAACTGACGCCTTCATTACTAATGCAAGAAGATTAGGTGTTCCCTTAGAAGATATCGACATTGTAGTAATTTCTCATGGACACTGTGATCATGGAGGAGGGCTTTTATCATTTTTGAAAATAAACAATAAAGCAAAGGTATATATGAAAAGAGAGGCCTCAAAAGATTATTATTTTCATTATATGCTTTTTAATAAAAGCGTTGGAATTGATAAAAAGGTGTTTAAGGAATATTCCAGTAGAATTAATTATATTGATAGTTTTAGTGAAATAGCTGAGAATATTTATATTATTACAGATATAGATAAATCTTATAAGGCTCCTAAGGGCAATAATTATTTGTACTCGAGAGAAGAGGATAAACTAACTAAAGATAAATTTAAACATGAATTGATTATGGTTATAAAGGAGCAGGACGGGATATGTATATTTACAGGATGTTCTCACAACGGTGCTGCTAACATGATACAAGCATCCAAGAACGCTTTTCCTAATGTAAATATTAAAGCTATCATAGGTGGGTTTCATCTAATTAAATTGCCAATAATAAAATCATTAAGTTCTTCACAAGATGAGATTAACGTGATTACAGAGAAGATTATTTCTGAGAATATAGAAAAAGTATATACAGGGCATTGTACTGGAGAAAAAGCATACAAAACATTGAAGGGTATTTTAGGGGATAGGATAGAGTATATTAAAACAGGAACAATGGTATACATTAAATAAAATTAATTTATTTAGTGGAAACTATTCAGCATATTGAAAGGAGAGTAAATATTATGTTTGATTGGAAGAAAAAAAACGAAGAAAAAGAGGAAGACATTGTAGAAGAAGAAATAATAGAGGATGGATTTAGACCAACATATAATGTTGAGTTACTCTATGAGAAAATGCCTAATTTTTCTGCAGATATACTATTAAAAAAATTGAGAGAAAGCTGTAGGAATGTAGAAATACTAACTGAAACAAAAGATAAGGGGTTATTAGCATTTATTTTTGAAGACTATCTTGTGGAGTATAAAGACAATAAGAAAGTTCCAGCACAATGTATTATTGCTAAAACTGATAAAGTTATTGAATTGAAGTCTTTTGAAAGTAGTATTCAACAATCCTGGGAATGGAGAGAAGCGGGAGAAGCAATTGAAAATTGTAAATATTCAATTTTAGTTTCGGATATGATGGCAGCAGGCCTAGAATATCAATCTAGATTAGAACTATTTCAGAAGTTTTTAGTTACTATTTTAGAAGAGTTTCCTTGTAACGCAATTCATTGGGTTCCTAGTGGACAAATAGTTAATCCAATTACTTATCTTGAATCACAGAGGGATTCGTCAAATTTAGGGCATCTATATGGAGCTGTAAATGTGAGATTTTTTAATATTAGCAATGGAGTTGAAAATGAAATGTTAATGGATACAGTTGGACTAGCAGCTCTTGGAATTCCAGATTTACAGTGTCACTTTATCGACTTAGATCCAGGGAAAATAGGATCTATTTTATATAATTATGCATATTATTTGTTTGAAAATGGAGATGTAATAGAAGATGGACATACCATAGAGGGTACAGAATGTGGAGAAAAATGGAAATGCCAACATGAATTTTCTTTAGTTGAACCCCAGAGAATAGTAGTAGATATGAATCCAGGTAGCGAACATGTAGCAGGAAATAGATCAGAGATTGAGTAGGAGGATTATTATGTTTTTTAAAGGTAATAAAAATATAAAAGAAGAGGAAACAAAAATTGTTGATGAAAATGATTCTATTCAAAATGAGATAAGGACTAAGCAACCACCAGTTTTATTTCAAGAGACTCAACATTTAATATCCAAGATTGAAGATATGTTGGGTCATAAGATGATTGTTTATTGGACATCAGAAAGAGGAGGAGTTTGTCAAAATGACGTACTAGCCCTCTATGAAATATTTAAAAAAATAGGCAAAAATGAGAAACTATCAATTTTTATCAAATCTGATGGAGGAGATGTGGAAGCGGCTTTAAGGATAGTAAATCTCATAAGGACTTATAGTACTAATGTTACAGCACTTATTCCATTAGAATGTGCTTCATCAGCTACAATGATTGCATTAGGAGCTAATGAAATTTCTATGGGACCTTTATCTTTTCTTACAGCAATAGATTCATCTATAATGCATAATTTAGCTCCTATAGATGAGCGTGACAATAGAAGAGTGAGAGTAAGTCAAGATGAGCTTTATAGAATTGTTAAACTTTGGGAGAATAATTCAAAAGAACATCATGGAAATCCTTATTCAGATATATTTAAATACGTTCATCCTCTTGTTATTGGCGCATTAGATAGGTCTAGCTCTCTTTCTATTAAAATATGCAAGGAAATTTTGTCATATCACATGAATGATAGGGAAGAGTGTAACAGAATAAGCAATCATCTAAATGGAGATTATCCATCTCATGGTTATCCTATAACCTCAAGAGAAGCAAAGTCTATAGGATTAAACATAACAAATCTTAGGGAGGATATTAATAATCTTTTATTGGAGTTAAATAAATGCTATTCTGAAATGGCTCAAAGAGCTTTAACAGATTATGATGAGTACAATTATCATGATAATGAAATATTAAATATTTTAGAAGCATCAGATATTCAGTTATTCTATCAAAATGATAAAGACTGGAATTACATAAAAGATGAAAGAAGATGGCAAGTTCTTAATGATGAGAGCTCATGGCGTAAGAGTGAAGTTGTAGATGGGAAAGTTATTCGCGATATATTCTACATAGCTTAAAAATATTATGCATAGTATATCTCAAATTATATTAAATTTATAAAATCAATAGGTGTTGTATAAAAATTAAAAATAAAGTTTTAATAATAAAGAGAATTAAATTCACCACTGGAAGGCAAAATAAAAGAAATGAAATTAATAAGATGTTTAAAGGTTAATTTTAAAAAGTTAAAAAGGAGGCAGTCCAGTGAAAAGTGAAATTGATAGTAGCATAAAAGTCATTCCTTTAGGAGGACTTGGAGAAATTGGTAAAAATATAACGGCCATTGAGTATGAAGATGAGATTATTGTTATAGATTGTGGTGTATCATTTCCCGATGAGGAGATGTATGGTGTAGACTTAGTAATTCCTGATATATCTTATTTGCTAGAAAATTCAAATAAGGTTAAAGGTATTTTTTTAACTCACGGTCATGAAGACCATATAGGATCTTTACCATATATTTTGAAACAGCTTAATGTACCTATTTATGGTACAAGATTGACATTAGGTATAGTTGAAAATAAACTAAAGGAACATGGTATGGACTCAGATTGTGAACTTAACACAGTTGAGGTTGGAGATACCATAAAAGCAGGAGAGCTAAATATAGAATTTATAAGAGTTACTCATAGCATAGCAGACTCATGTGCTATGGCCATTCATACACCAGTAGGCGTAATATTGCATACAGGTGATTTTAAAATAGATTATACACCTATCGATGGATCAGTTATTGATTTAGAGCGAATTTCAAATTTAGGGAAAGAGGGAGTACTATTGCTTATGGCTGATAGTACCAATGTGGAACGTCCAGGGCATACAATTTCAGAGAGAGCTATAGGAGAAACTTTAACTAGAATATTTTCTAATGCTAGAGGAAGAGTTATTGTGGCCACCTTTGCTTCTAACATCCATAGAATGCAGCAGATAATAGATGCATCTGTAAAGTATGGAAGAAAGGTAACCTTTAGCGGAAGGAGTATGGAGAATATATCACAGTTAGCTATGGAGTTAGGATACCTTCATATACCAGAAGGTGATATTATAACTGTAGATGAAATAAGCAATTATCCTAATGAACAGGTAACAATAATAACTACAGGAAGTCAGGGTGAACCTATGTCGGCCCTCGCCAGGATAGCTTTTTCTACTCATAGAAAGATTACCATTGAGCCAAAAGATTTGTTTATTATTTCAGCATCACCAATCCCAGGCAATGAGAAATTAATATCTAGAGTAGTTAATCAGTTATATAAAAAAGGTGCAGACGTAATTTATGAAGATTTAGAAGAAGTGCACGTATCAGGTCATGCTTATCAAGAAGAGCTGAAATTAATTCATGCATTAGTTCATCCTAAGTTTTTCATGCCTGTTCATGGTGAATATAGACATTTGAGACATCATGCTAATTTAGCTAAAAAATTAGGTATGGAAGAATCAGATATCTTTATTTTAGAAACAGGTGAAGTTTTAGAGATATCTAGTGAAGAGGCAAAAATATCAGGAAGAGTTCCTACTGGGTCTGTATTTGTAGATGGACTTGGAGTGGGCGATGTAGGAAATATAGTACTTAGGGATAGAAAACATCTAGCTCAGGACGGAATGATTACTATAGTTGCAACTATAGAAAGAGAATCTTATAATATTATAGCAGGTCCAGACATAATTACTAGAGGATTTATTTATGCAAAAGAATCAGAGGATTTAATTAATGAATCAAAAGAAATTGTTAGAAGAGAGCTAGAGAACTGTTTAGACAATAGAATTATTGAGTGGTATGTGTTAAAAGCTAATATGAAAAAGTCTCTAGAAAAATTTTTGTATGAAAAAACAAAAAGAAGGCCAATTATACTTCCTATTATTATGGAAGTTTAAAATGATAGTAGCAATTTAGTTTAAACTTAAAAGTCGCCATGGAGTGTTAGTCCATAGGCGACTTTTAAGTTTTAAAGTATTTTTAAGAATATAATTATAGAATTCTCAAAAATAGTAAGCCTAAATATGATATACTTTATTATTATATACTTCTTTAAAGGTTGTAATATAGACATAATTAAGTGAAATCATAAAAAAATAAGGAGGAATATATTACATATGAATACAGATAAAATATTATTTATATTAATAGCTATACTTGCTATAAGTATTGTGGTATGCCTAATTAAAAAGGTAGCCAAGTTTATTATATTTGTTTTAGTAGCACTTTTTGCTTTTATTGTAATAAAGGGAGTTATTGATGGGAAAGGGCCAGTAGATATATTTAATTCAACAAAGGCCAATGCTATTTATACAAAACAGATATATGAGTATACAGGAAAGATAAAGAAATCAATCGATAATAGTTTAGAGTCTATAGACAATAAATCATTCGAAAAGTTTAAAGAGGAGAATAAGAAACTCAATGAATATTTAGAAGAAGTTATAAAATTACCTCATGAAGAAGAATTAAATTCTATTCATGAGAAATACTGTGATTATCTAAAAAACATAGTAAAAACTTCGAATGCCTTAGTAGAATCAGGAAAGTTTACAGAGGATACTTTGAAGGATATGGAAAAGGTTAAATTAACTTTAACCAATTATTTAAAAGATTTAATGACTATTGAAGAAAAAATTAAATAATTAAGTCACATCATGCACAAAATAAAGGAAATAAAAATTTTTATTAGTGCATGGTGGTAAAAATGGAAAACATAAGTTATAAGTCATTAGTTTTTAAAACTTCAGTTCTTAAAGTTTTATTAGTATTAATTTGCATATTGTATTTTTTATTTCTATATATAGATATCTTCAATGTAAGGACATCTATATCATCTGATAATATTAAATATATATGTATAATACTTTGTTTTATAATATCCCTTATGACAGGTAAGGATTCTTTTAATAGAAGAGATGTATTATTACTTCAAGGGGGACTTTTTTTTACTGTTCTTGCAGATTTATGTCTCCTTATTCGAGATTATTTTACTTTAGGAGTAGTTTTCTTTTCCATAGTTCAAATACTTTACTCCATTAGATATGAATTTACTAAAGTTAAATTAACACTTTTAAGATTTATAGCTATATCCTATATTGTAATAATTGTCTACTTGATGGTTAATTTTTGGATTATAGAGTTTGATCTATTATTTGCAGTAGTATTTTTTTATTTATTATGTCTAATTACAAGTATTACAAGAGCTATAAAAGCTTGCAAAAACAACATATACCCATCTCCGAATAAATATATGATAATTTTAGCTATGCTGCTTTTTCTTTTAGGTGATATAAACGTAGGTCTATATAACATAGCAAGATTAATAAATTTATCAGGAGAATTGCCTACGCTATTAAATAATACTTCAGGACTATTAATATGGATTTTCTATCTTCCTTCTCAAGTATTACTTTCATTAAGTGGATATAGATTTTATTCTACTAGATAGTTAGATAAAAGCTTATATCAATTTGATATAAGCTAAAGTTGTTGCAGTAAATTATAATAGTTTTATCTTAAGGTACTTGGATTGAAATTTAGATTTTTTATGAGTACATCTGTATTACCTTGAAATGTGAAAAAGATCATTCTGTCCTTATCATCAAAAACCATTAAATATGGTTCCTCTTCTTGAGGGAATATGATAATTACCACATCAATAAAAGTATTTAGTAATTGATTTTGTACCATCACTGGATCTTCAAGAGGAATTTTAACCATGTATCCTTTATCAGGAATAGGATTGAATTTAGAATATATACTTTTTATTCCTTCAAGATAAGTTTCAACTTCCTTCTGTATTGTAGGGTTTGATGGAACTTTCATTATAACTTTTTCTCTACTTATATCAAAAATTTCAATATCTATATTTGTTTTAGCAGAAACACTTGATGATATTAATATAAACGTAATTAAAAGGATTATTACTTTTTTAAACATTGAGAATCACCTCATTTTAATGTTCCCTAAAACAGCGTAAGTTATTTCAAAATGAAGTGTTTCTAAATGAGTCACTTGTCAAATAGTATTAGTAATAATGGCAATTGTTACTATGAGTCAACTGATTATAAAAAATAATTACAATAGCATAATTATTTATTGTATATGGGTATATTATATGATATATATTTATAATTTTAAAAATAAATGATATAATGATTATTACTTAATAATATTAATCATTAAACTTATATGGAGGAAAATATATGGAAAATAATATAAATGAAGAACTAATGGACAAATTGAAGAAAGTATGTGTATGTAAAAATATAAATAAAGCTACTATTAAAAGTGCTATAAAATCAGGTGCAAAAACATTAGAAGATATTAAAAGTGTTACAGGTGCAGGCACTGGTGCTTGTAAGGGACGTAGATGTTTACATGTAATTGAAGAATTATTAGAAGAGTATCACAAATCAAAATAAATAAAAAGACTCCCAGTTTTTTAATCTGGGAGTCTTTTGCTTTTGGTATATTATGGAGGTGGAACAATTGTTATACTATAAAAATTATTATACAATAGTATTAAACTGACAAAGCATGAGCATATAATCCACCTGGTATTATTTTCTTATTTATTAATAGTGCCAATAGCTATTAGTTTAGAAAATATTAAAATGTAAAATCAATTATAATGAAAATCATTATATATAAAATAGGAGGACAAAATGATTAAGACCATAATCTTTGATTTAGGAAACGTATTGTTAAACTTTAGCCCCATAGAATATTTAAGTAGTAAGATCCCTGATGAAATTAAGGTTCAAGAAGTATATAAAGAAATATTTCTAAGTGAAGAATGGATTTTACTTGATAGGGGAGATATAACAGAGGAGGAAGCCGTAGATAGAATATATAATAGAAGTTCAAATAATAAAAAATTAATCAAGCTTTCTATGGAAAATTGGTATGAATTGCTTACTCCTATAGAGGAGTCGGTGAAAATTTTGAAAGAAGTTAAGTTAAGTGGATATAAAACATTAGCTCTATCTAATTTTCATCTGCTTGCATATGAAAATGTAATAAAAAAGTATAATTTTTTTAATTACTTTGATGGAGGAATAATTTCTTTTAAAGAAAATTTATTAAAACCAGAAAATGAAATTTATAAAAAGCTCATTATGAAATATAATATTGAGCCAAAAGAAGCTATATTTATAGATGATACAAAAGATAATATAGAAAGTGCTAAAAAACTAGGGTTTGAAACTATACTATTTGATAACCCAATAAATTTACGAAATGAGCTAATAAAATATAAAGTTTTAAATAGTTATTAGCTGTAATTTAGTTTAGGATACCGTAAATACTCCTTTGCAAATATGAATATTATAATTAACTATGTTATAATCAATAGGTGTAGTATCCTATAAACAAAACTAAGCAAAGGAAGTGGAGTAAAATATGAAAAACAAAATTAAAGTATCATTAATACTATTATCTTTATTAATATCTTTTAACCTAGTTGCTTGTGGTAAAAACAATAAAAATAATGAAAAAAATAATAGTAAAGAAGTTGTAGAAGTCTCTACAGATAAAAAAGAAGACTCAAAACCTGAAGAAAAGAAAGAGGATAATAAAAAAGAAACAGATAAAGAAACAAATGGAGAAAAGGAAGTAGTTTTATATTTTTCAGATGAAAACGCAGAGTACCTAGTTGGAGAAACTAGAAAAATTAATAATCCAACTCCTAAAGCTGTAGTAGAACAATTAATCATGGGACCAAAAGGTTCAGAAATATTTGGAGTATTCCCTGAGAATACTAAGGTAATTGATATAGAAGTTAAAGATAAGATTGCTAAAGTAAATTTTACTAAAGATCTATCACAAGAGTTAAATGGAAACTACAGTAGTATAACATCATCACAATTAATGCTATATTCTTTAGCAAACACACTAATAACATATAAGGATTTTGGCATAGAAAAGGTTGAAATAGCTATAGAAGGTAAAAAAATAAATCTGTTTGGACCTATAGATATATCCTCGCCAGTTGGACTAAATAAAGACATATTAAAGCAATAAAAAAGAAGGGGCTCCCTCAAAATGGTTGGACAAATTATTTTGAGGCGTAGCCTCTCTTTTATTTAAAAAATTAGTTCAAATCTCAATTCCGTCGAAACCCACTATAAAAAATAGTAATCCATGGTATAATTTAGTTGTAAAGTTGTTACACAACGGTAAAATAATATGAATTCATATATATTGTAAAATTTAATTTAAAAATAAAGCATTAATCATAAATAGGGGGTAGAACTATGAGATGTTCTTGGTGTAAAGATGATTTGCTCTATATAAAATATCATGATGAAGAATGGGGTGTACCAGTTTTTGATGATAGAAAACAGTTTGAATTTTTAGTATTAGAATCCGCTCAAGCAGGACTTAGCTGGATAACGGTACTAAGAAAAAGAGAAAACTATAGAAAAGCTTATTGTGATTTTGATCCTAGCTTGGTAGCGAGTTTTGATGAAGAAAAAATTAAATCTCTAATGGAGGATCAAGGAATAATTAGGAATGAAAGAAAAATAAGAGCCTCAATAAATAACGCTAAAAAATTTTTAGAAATTCAAAAGGAATTCGGGAGCTTCTGTGATTATATATGGAAGTTTGTTCAATATAAGCCGATAAATAATTTATGGAGAAATGAAACAGAAGTACCTGGTAAAACTAAATTGTCTGAAGAGATAAGTAAGGATTTAAAAAGTAGGGGATTTAAGTTTTTAGGGCCAACAATAATATACTCCCATTTGCAAGCTACTGGACTGGTAAATGATCATATTAAAGATTGTTTTAGATATGATCAAGTTAAAGCGCTATAAATGAGAAATTAAATCATCTATAGGCTTTTAAAACGTGGATAAAATCATATTAATTAAAACACTGTAAACTTAGATATAATAACTGTAAACTTAGATATAATATATGTTGTAAAATTTATATATCAATGGTTGTACGAGAACAAAATAATTTCTTTAGCAATATAGAGAGGAAGTTTGTGATTTAATGAAAAATTCTATAGATATTAAAGCATTGGACGAAAACTTGAACTTTTTTAATAAAATGTACGATATGCTGAGAATTGTTGACCCACTGAAGAAAAAGGTTATAAATTATTATGGAAAGAAAATTGAAGAAACAGGAGATATTTGTTTTTCTTATTGGGATAAGGAAAATATTTGTGATAATTGTATCTCAATAAGAGCATATATAGAAAATGAAACCTTTATGAAGCTAGAACATACTATTGATAAGTTATTTATGGTTACAGCTATCCCTATTGAAACAAAAGATAATACAATTGTTTTAGAATTATTTAAGGATACTACGGAATCAATGATAATAGGGAATGGAGAATATGAAAAAGGTTATAACTTAAAGGATACTTTAGTAGAAATGAATGATATGGTAGTAAAAGATTCTTTAACTAAAACTTTTAATCGTAGATATATAAATGAAAGATTACCGGCAGATATTATAAAATCTATGGTTGAGGAAAAACCTTTATCAATAATAATATCAGATATTGATAATTTTAAATTAATTAATGATACATTTGGACACCAAATAGGGGATTTAGTTTTAAAAGAAATATCCGATACTTTGATAAGTTCCTTTCCACCTAACTTAGGATGGGCAGCAAGATATGGAGGGGACGAGTTCATAATATGTTTAAGCGACACAAAGAATCATGAGGCTTTTATTATTGCTGAAGAAGTTAGAAAAAATATTGAAGAAAAAATAATAAAAAATAAAGATGAAAAAATTAAATTATCTGTATCTTTTGGTGTTTTTACTATGGATAAAGAGAAACTTACCGCTGAAGAGATATTAAATTTTGCAGACAAAAATTTATACGAAGCAAAAAATAAAGGTGGAAACATTGTAATAAAATAATATTATACTTAACAATTATAATATACTATAGCAAATTGCTACCTAGATGAATAATATACTAATAAATGTAAAAAAGGTGAGTAGGTATGAAATTTGCGTTTAGAAGTCTGGATTTAAAAAAGAAAACAACTCAAAGGAAAGGTCTATTAGAAGGGGATACGTTTAAAGAAGTACTAAAATTCTCAAAACAATGGAGAAAAAAACCTGGAAAAAACATTCTAAAAAGAATAAATAAGAAAACTAATAAAAATGTATTTAAGATGTTCAAGAAATTATTCAAGTAATAATATATAGATTTTAATAATCTAAGTAGAATGTACAATAATTTTCCTAGGTTCTAAATTAAAATGCTGATTTTGATAATAATTCAAAGTCAGCATTTTAGTTTATTGCTATTATAAAGAATTAATTTTAAAAATTAATATAGTGTTGGTAATGTCTGTTAAATTGTTCTTGACAAATACATTCTACAGGTGTAGAGGAGGTGGGAATATGAGTAATTTGCCTAAAATATCTGATGCGGAATGGGAAGTTATGAAGTTATTATGGGATAAAGGTAATATAACTTCTAAAGAAATAGTTGAGGCATTAAAATCTACTACAAATTGGAGTAGCACTACCATTTATACTTTAATTAATAGATTAGTAAAGAAAAATGCAGTAGGGATTAAAGAGGGTACATCACCTTATATATGCTATCCTTTAGTTTCACAGGAGGAATTAAGAACTGAAGAAAGCAAGTCTTTTTTAAAAAAAGTTTTTGATGGATCATTAAATTTAATGTTAGTCAATTTTGTTAAAAATGAAAAATTATCTAATGAAGAAATAGAAGAGTTAAAAAATATTCTTGAAGATAGGAAAGAATAAAGGAGAGAATTTTATGGAAGTGCTTATGAGTATTTTTAAAGGAATATTACTTTCATCAGCAATGTCAACTGTATTAGTTATAATTATTTTGTTTATGAAATTAATCTTTAAAAATAAATTTAGTGCTAATTGGCATTATTGTATATGGTTTCTGTTATTGTTGAGATTGATTATACCTTATGCACCTAAAAGTTCTTTTAGTATTTATAATACATTTAATTGGACGATAGAAAATTCAGCATTTGAAAAAGAAAACAATAACACTGTATATGAAAAAGTACGCATTTCAGAAGAAAATGTAGAAGATATAGGAGTAACTACAAAAGAAAATATATTAAAATATGAAAAGGAAATTAAGATCAAGGATATAAAGTTTTATTGTGTGTTCCTATGGATTACGGGGGTTTTAACTATTGGAATATATACTATTGCTATAAATGTAAAGTTATATATAAGAGTTAAAAGAGAAGAGTATGAAGGAGAGGAATGGATACGTATATTGCTTGATGATTGCAAACATAAAATGAATATAAGAAAGAGCATTCCTATAATAATATCTAATAATATATCTACACCTGTTCTTTTAGGATTAATTAAACCTAAGTTGTTGTTACCAAAGGATATATTAGATAATATTGGCTATGATCAATTGAGATATATAGTGTTTCATGAATTATCTCACTATAAAAGAAAGGATATATTTGTAAGATGGATAAATGTAATCCTAAAAATATCACATTGGTTTAATCCTGTGGTGTGGTATGGATTAAATAAAATGAGTGATGATTGTGAAATAGCTTGCGATGAAAAAGCGCTTTCTTATATAAAAAAAGAAGAGCATAAAGAATATGGATATGCTATTATCAATCTATTAGAGATGTATTCTACTCCTAAATGGATGATGGGAACAGCAGGAATGACCACAGGCAAAACTTTAGTAAAAAGAAGAATTGAAATGATTTCGAAATATAGAAAATCACCTTTTATTTGGAGAGTTGTAGCAATAGTAATGTTTACTATTATTGGAATTATAGGTTTAACTAATGGGGAGTTAAATAAAAAAGACAGTTTTATGATAATAGAAGATAAAAACAATACAGGAATTATAGTTACCCTTTCAGATAAAGAAATGAGGGGAAAGGAATATGAGGAGTTAATATATGTTGAAGATATTCAAGGCATTGTTCACAATGTAGATATCATAAATACTATAACTAATCTTAATAATGGAGGGGCAACAACAATTTATCTTAATGATGAGAAGGTAAATGTAAATGAAATAAGTAAAATTAGTTTTGAAGGTATGTCTATTGTTGTAAATGATAAAAAAATTAGTCATCCTTTTATTATAAAAGCATTGGGAGATCCGAAAAATCTTAAAAGTAATCTAGAAAAGGATAATTATATGATAAATGCTTTTCAGCAAAGGGGTATAGGATTCAAAATAGAAACATCAGAGGATTTATAAGTAAATTTTGTTATTGTAATAAAAAATATCTTTTATTAATATACTATGGTGAATAAATAAAAAGAAGGTGTACCATGGCAAATATTTTTAAGGTGAAAGATAAAAAAAATATAGGTCTACTAATTTTGACTATTCTTTTAACTGAAGGAGTAGGATTTTTATCTGGCTTTTTAGGTATGTACAATAAAGAAACTTATGAAAAGCTAATAAGGCCGTCATTTTCTCCGCCAGGGTGGGTTTTCCCGATAATCTGGATAGTACTATATTTTCTTATGGCAGTAGCTTTTTTTAGAATATTGCTTAGAGGAAAAGAAGGTAAAAATATAAAAAAAGCTGTAACATATTATATTATTCAATTAGCGCTAAATTTTCTTTGGACCATTATTTTCTTTAGGTTTAATCTCTATGGATTAGCCTTCATTGAACTTCTAATATTGTTAGCTTTTATATTGTTAACTACATTTGAGTTTTATAAACATGATAAGGTTGCTGCATTTTTAATGATTCCATATATCCTTTGGGTATCTTTTGCAGGTGTATTGAATTTCTCTATATGGGCGTTAAATGAAATGTAAGTAATAAAAAAATATAAGTTTAAATGAGAAAAATTAATCATAAATATATAGTTCTTTGATAGAAATAAGGAGTACTTTTATAGTACTCCTTATTTAAAAATTCCTAATTTAAAATTTTAAAAGCAGAAATTAAATCCGTATGTTCTGCAAAAATTTTAAAACCTATCATTACAAGTATAATACCACCAATTAATTCTGCATTTCTTTTTAATAGGCATCCAAACTTTTTACCAAGATAAACCCCTATAAAACATACAATAAAAGTTATAACTCCAATTATAAATATTGCTTGAATAATTGATACCTGAAGAAAAGCGAAACTAACGCCTACTGCTAATGCATCAATACTTGTTGCAATTGCGAGCATAACTAGAGTTTTATTACATAGCTCCACCTTTTCAGTTGGACAACTATCATCAGATTTTAATGTGTCATAAATCATTTTACCTCCAATAAAAGCAAGAAGTAATAAAGCAATCCAATGATCAAACTTTGTTATGTAATTTTCAAAATTTATGCCTACTAACCATCCTAATAATGGCATTAATCCTTGGAAAATACCAAAATAAGTAGCTATTTTTAAGGCATCCTTTATACGGACTTCCTGTAATGTAACACCATTAGTTATGGAAACTGCAAAGGCATCCATGGATAATCCAAAGGCAATAAATAGAATAGTAATTAAATCCAATACAAACACACTCCTTATAGACTTTATATAATAAAAAAAGACTCATGTATAACAAAAAAAGATGTTATACATGAGTCTCATTATTTAATGTAAGCCAGGCTTTAAAAAGCCAATATGTTGACTATACAACACAGTTCACTGCGCCAATTACTCCCTCATAATTTAAAATATTCATTTCGTCCAAATGATATTATAGTATGTTTTTATGATATTTACAATAGCTAAATGTTAAATGTAAACTACGTATGTTGAATTATAGAAATCAAATTATAATATTAATTAATTATTTCTCATATAAACTTATTCATATGAATAATAATTAATGAGGTGATAATATGAGTACAATAACGAAATGTTTTTGTGGAAGTGGAAAAGAATATGATAAATGTCATAAAGAAATCAAAATAAATAGTAAGTTTGCTAAAACTTATAAGTTCTATAGAAAAATTGATAGCATAATGAATAAAAAAATAAATGAAAATTTACTTAACATTGTATGCAAAAAAGGATGTAGTGAATGTTGTTTTCATATTTTTTCAATATCAGAGGTTGAATTTTGTATAATCGTAGATTATATAACTAAACATTTTAATAAATTGCAATTAGAAGATATTATGAAAGAAAGCTTAGAAATTAGAGAAATTTTATATAAAGATCATCCTGATTATATGAATAGGTTAAATATAAATATTACGGGGATTAAACCAGAAGATTATATTTATTATGTTACTGATTCTCCAGGCAAGCTTAAAAAAGGATGTGTTCTCTTAAACTCTAAAGATCAGTGTAGTATATATAAAGTTAGACCTTCAATATGTAGAACTCATGGAGTAGCATATTTTCATGAAAATTATACAAATATACTGTGTAGCAAACTAAAAGTTGATGATAGTAATAGGAGCAACTTTGTAGATCTAACGGACTATAGAGAAGAATATGATGGACTATATGCATTTACTAATTCAAAGAATAATTCTACTGTAATAAGAAGAGTATATCCATTATTCTACTGGTTCTGCTTACTAGAAGACAAAGAGATGTCATTAGATCAATTTAAAAGAACTGCTATATATAAAAAATATACTACTATGAGCGAAAGAGAGTTTCTAGATAATATGCATAATATTACATACTGATGGGAATTTTAAAAGCTAAAGAGGTGATTTTATGCCATTTAGAGATTGGAAAGTTACATTTAACAGGGATGAAAATACAGAAGAAAAGAAAAAAAAGAAAAAAGATGATGAAAATCAAGAGAATAATAAGAAAAAAATGAGTAATTTTAAATAAATTTCCTCAATTACCTCCAATTAAATATAATAAAATAGTGGGTTTTTGCAAAAAATTATACTGCAAAACAAAATAAACAAAATAAAAAATTTAAGGAGGTAACACTTATGGCAAACAGAAGTTCTAATAGAGTATTAGTTCCAGAAGCAAAACAAGGATTAAATCAATTTAAAATGGAGATAGCAACTGAAATGGGATTAGCTAACTATGACTCCATGGATAAGGGTAACTTAACATCAAGACAAAATGGTTCAGTAGGTGGAGAAATGGTTAAGAGAATGGTAGAAGCTTACCAGAGAAACTTATAATAAAAACAAATAAAAAAAGCTGCTCAAAATCAGTAAAACTGACTTTGGGCAGTTTTTATTTATTTTTCTAATTTTCTTTCAAGGATAACTTGAAATATATTTGGTTTACCATGGCTTGTGTAATCTTTAGGAAGTATTTGTACAAGTTTCCATCCTTGAGAAGCATATTCTTTTATTATATCTTCATAAGTTTCATCAAACAGTAAGCCTCCTACATCTGAATTAATAAATTTATATTCATACACAACCTTTTCCTCCTGATAATTATAATTATGGCCACTAAGGGTGAAAACAGAATATTATAAGAAGATTTGTACAATTTTTAATAAAAATGTGTTATTATTATATAATAACATAGATAAAGGAGAATTAAAGTGAAAATTACAATTGTGTGTTTTATTGGAGATTATGCAATATGTAAAAATGAAGAAACAGGAGAGGTATTCAATATAAATTCAAAAGAGCTTAAAGATGTTAAAGAAGGAGATAAGGTTTCTTTTATTAATGGAAGCTATATAAAAGAGGAGAAAGAGAAGCAGATAGATTGGAATAAATGCTATATATATGATGACGTGATTATAGAAATGGATGATTTAACTAAGTAGTTTAAAATAGTTTGAATAAAAGGTCTACCTTCATGAATATATATCAATGGAGGTGTTTATAAATGAAATTAGAAATTAATACTCAATTTGGACTTGAGCGTCATACTCTAAATAGCTATCAGAAGAAAAAATTTAAGGAATGGTTTGAAAACCCAAACAGCCATAATGTATTTACTTATTGGAAGGCCGGTTATAACTGGCATATAATAAAACCTCAAATAATTAATTTAAAATATATTGAAGATTGATTTTTAGAATAATGCCCCTTTCAATGGATAAAATAATCCTATAGAAAGGGGTGTTTTATTATGCCGATAAAAGGTAAATTAAAAAATCAACAACTTAAAGCCATGGGAATAGATAGAGTAGATAATGGTGAAATAGAGCATAAAGAAGATAAAAAGAATATCAAGAATAGAAATAATAAAAAATAGAAAAGGAGGATATAGTATGGTTAAAGAGAAACAAAAACTTCCTCATGCAAAAGCTTTTAAAAGAGCTAAAAAAATGCTGGATAATAGTAAAAGTATATCAGATGTATTGCAAGAAACTGACTTGAATCATAGTGATGTATTAAAGATAAAAAACGAGGATAGGTAGTAATATAAGGGAGAGTCATAGTTATGATTCTCTTATTTTGTATAGTTTACATAACTCAAGTTATGTAAACTATACAAAATGTAAACCTTAGCCATATTTATACTTTTCAGCATTATAATAACAACTCAAATAAATAAAATTAAACTTTAACTAGGTGGAAAGGGGAACTTTCTATGAAAATAATATTGTTTTATGCAATGATGCCACGTATAATGAAATAGTTAGATCTGATGAAAAGTTAATTAGTTTAATACAATATGATAGGGATGAAAAATCTGTAGAGATTGGACACTTTTCAAAGGTTTATAAAGAGTTTATAATATAAGCGGATTTAGGGTAGGATATGCTGTAAGTAAGGATTAAGAATATTTTAAAATGTCACGCTATAACTCAATTTAATGAGGAAATGAGAGCATATTTTGAAATAATGCAAAATATGCTTGAATTTATTATAAGTATATATGTATAATTAGTATATGTTAAGCTAGAGGGAAACGGAAGGATGAATATTATGATTAAAAGTATGACTGGATTTGGAAGGGCAACTTATGATGACACCATAAGAAACATTACAGTGGAAATTAAAAGTATAAATCATAGATATTGTGATTTAAATGTAAAAATGCCTAAGAGTCTTATATCTTTGGAAGAAAGAATTAGAAGTGCAGTACAGGAAAAGATTCATAGAGGAAAAATAGATATATTTATTACTTTAAATACATATGATAAAAGAGATTTAAAGCCAAGATTAAACAAGACATTAGCAGATAATTATTATGAATGTTTAAAAGAAATTAAGAATAGTTATGAAGTTTATAATGATATTTCAATATCCCTAATAGCTAGATTTCCTGAAGTAATTACTCTTCAGTATGAAGAAGATGATATAGAAGAACTCTGGACTTGTCTGTCAAATCCATTAAAAGAAGCATTAAGCCTATTAATTCAAATGAGAGAAAAAGAAGGAGAAAAACTTAGAGATGATATTAAAGAGAAATGTGATAGGATTACTGCTACTTTGGATATAATAAAAGAAAAATCCCCTATGGTTCCAATAATGTATAAAGAAAAATTAACATCACGAATTAATGAATTGTTGGAAGATGGAAAATTTGATGAAAGCAGAATAGCTATGGAAATAGCCATTTTCGCAGATAAAGCTTGCATTGATGAAGAAATAGTTAGATTAAGCAGCCATTTAAAACAAGTTAATGATACTTTAAATTTAAAAGATCCTGTAGGTAGAAAACTTGATTTTATAGTTCAAGAAATGAACAGAGAGGCTAATACAATTGCCTCAAAGGCAAACAATTTAGATATATCTAATTTAGCATTAGAAATAAAAAATGATATCGAAAAGATTAGAGAACAAATTCAAAATATTGAATAATATAATATTTATGTAAATAGGAGGATTTCAATGAGTATTAAACTGATAAACATAGGATTTGGAAATATTGTTTCAGCAAATAGACTTATAGCTATTGTAAGTCCCGAATCTGCACCAATAAAGAGAATAATTCAAGAAGCAAGAGATAGAGGTATGTTAATCGATGCTACATATGGTAGAAGGACTAGAGCTGTTATAATAACAGATAGCGATCATGTAATATTATCAGCTGTACAGCCTGAAACAGTTGCACATAGACTATCAGTTAAAGAAGATGATGAAGTTGAGGTTGAAGAGTAATGAATAAACCAGGTTTGCTTATCGTTATTTCTGGACCATCTGGTACGGGAAAAGGTACAGTATGTAAGGCATTATTAGATAGAAATGATTTTTGGATATCTGTATCTGCCACTACTAGAAGGCCTAGAGTAGGTGAAGTGAATGGGGAGAGCTATTATTTTTTGTCAAAAGAAGAATTTCTTGATAGAATAAGTGAAAATGATTTCTTAGAATATGCAGAAGTTTATGGAAATTATTATGGAACCCCTAAATCAAAAGTTATAGAAATGATTGAAAATGGCGAAGATGTAATATTAGAAATAGATATTCAAGGAGCTTTAAAGGTAAAAGAAAATTATCCTAATGGAGTATTTATATTTATACTTCCGCCTTCAATGGAGGAATTAAAAAAGAGAATAACCAATAGAGGTACAGAAACAGAAGAATCTTTGATGACAAGATTTAAATGCGCTTATAAAGAAATAAACTATGTATCAAAATATAACTACGCAGTAGTTAATGATGAAGTAGAAGATGCAGTTAATAAAATAGAAAGTATAATATTAGCTGAAAAATGCAGAGTCGATAGAATAAAAAGTACAATATTAGATTCCAAGGAGGGACTTATACATGAACAACTCTATGATTAATCCATCAATTGTAGAATTATTAGAAAAGGTAGATAACAGGTACTCTTTAGTAGTAATGGCTTCTAAAAGAGCTAGACAGCTTATAAGCAATGAAGAACCTTTAATAGAGACTGAATTGAAAAAGCCTGTAACCGTTGCTATAAATGAAATACATTCTGGTGCAATAACTTATGAAACTCTTAAAGAAGGTATAAAATAGACATGGAAGATAAAAAAACTGTAGTTATTGGTGTTACTGGTGGAGTGGCTGTTTACAAAGCTTTAGATGTTATAAGCAGATTAAGGAAAAAGGACATTGAAGTTCATGTAATTATGACTAAGTCTGCCTGTGAGTTTGTTAATCCCCTTAGCTTTCAAAGCTTAAGTCAAAATATGGTTGTTACAAACATGTTTGATGAACCAAAGCATTGGGAGATACAACATATTTCTTTGGCTAAAAAAGCAGACTTACTTGCGGTTATACCAGCTACTGCCAATATTATAGGTAAGGTTGCTAATGGTATAGCTGATGACATGCTTTCAACTACCATTATGGCAACAAGATCTACCGTGGTATTTGCACCAGCTATGAATACGAATATGTATACAAATTCAATTGTTCAAAGCAATATTGAAAAATTAAAAGACCTTGGTTACAAGTTTATTGAACCTGAAGCAGGAAGATTAGCCTGTGGAGATACTGGTAAAGGAAAATTAGCTGATACAGAACTTATAGCAGAACAGATAATTAGCATGTTATATCCTGTAAAGGATTTGCAAGGAAAGAAAGTATTAGTTACAGCAGGACCGACACTAGCACCTATTGACCCAGTAAGATATATAACAAATAGATCTACAGGGAAAATGGGCTATGCAATAGCTGAAGAAGCAAGAGATAGAGGGGCAGAAGTAATTTTAATTTCAGGGCCGACAAATTTAAAGGAACCTTTTGGTGTAAAAACAATTCAAATAAATACCAATAAGGAAATGTATGATGAAGTAATAAAATATTATGATAGTCAAGATATTGTAATTAAATCTGCTGCAGTAGCAGATTATAAGCCTAAAAGTTACTCTGAAAAGAAAATAAAAAAATCAAGAGACGAATTCCATTTAGAATTCGTTCAAGATATGGATATATTAAAAAGTCTTGGTGAAATTAAGAAGAAACAAATCTTAGTTGGTTTTGCAGCTGAGAGTCATGATTTAATGGAAAATGCTCAATCTAAGTTAGAAAGAAAAAATTTAGATTATATAGTTGCCAATGATATAACTGGTGAAGGTATTGGATTTGCTTCAGAGGATAACAAGGTTTCAATAATATGCCGAGATGGCAACATAATTGAAACTTCAAAGACTTCTAAAAGAAAAATAGCTAAGGAATTATTTAATGTTATATTAAAAAATATTAATAAATAGTAATTTTTAAAGGGGCAAATATTCGTGTAATGCGAAAAAAGCCTCTTTTATTTAGTATATTTAAATTTAAAAGGGTGATTGTGTGTTAAAATACGCCGGAATAGTAATTAACAGCAACTCGATTCAGCTGGACAGAATATTTACTTATTCTATTCCAGAAAAGTTTTTAGACAAAATTGAAATAGGTATGAGGGTATACGTTCCTTTTGGACTAGGAAATAAAAAAATAGATGGTTTTGTTATAGAGTTGTATGACGAAATTGATACCTCTATATCATTAAAAGCTATATCAAATATTGATTACAGCTTTCCAATATTAAGAATTGAAGACATAAAACTTATTGATATAATGAGAGAAAAATATCTATGTACTTATATGGAGTGTATAAAAACAATTTTTCCCTCAGCCTTATTTAAAGGAATTAAAAACAAAAAAGAAAATTATTTGTTTGTTGGAGAGGATTTAAATAATAAATTCTCTAAAGAGCCATATGTAACTATATATGATGTAGTAAGGAAGAATAATGGCAAGTTAACAAGGAGTTTATTGAGCAATAAATTTAACCTCTCCCTTTCATCTATAAATACAATGATTAAACATGGATTTTTAGTTAGTAAAGAGATAGTTGTAAATAGATATAATGATAGAGAATACAAAGCTTACACAAAGAAAGAATTAAGTTTAAAGCAAAAAGAAACTATCGATTTTATATTAAGTTCTGATAAGATAAATTATTTAATTCACGGGGTCACCGGAAGTGGAAAAACTGAAATATATATGAATTTAGTAGAAGAAATGATTAATAAAAATAAGGAATGTATTATTTTAGTTCCTGAGATTGCGTTAACTCCTCAAATGGTGGAGAGATTTAAAGGCAGATTTGGGAAAGATATTACTGTATTTCACAGCAAGCTTTCTGATGGTGAAAAATATGATGAATGGCTTAGGGTTAAAGAAGGAAACGTTAAGGTAGCTATTGGTGCTAGATCAGCTATATTCTTACCTTTTAATAACTTAGGGTTAATAGTAATCGACGAAGAACATGAGTCTAGTTATAAATCTGATAGCGATCCTAAATATAACGCTAGAGAAATTGCTGAAATGAAAAGTGAATTTTACAATTGCAAAATTGTTTTAGGAACAGCAACCCCTTCTATAGAAACCTATTATAGGTGTGAAAAAGGGGAAATTCATCTCATAACGTTAGAAGAGAGAGCAGATGGTGCTAAATTACCGGAGATAGCTGTTGTTGATATGAGAGAAGAATTGCTAAATAATAACAAATCAATATTCAGTATGGAATTACTAAAAGGAATGGAAGCAGCCCTAAGCAAGAAAGAACAAATTATATTATTTTTAAATAGAAGAGGATTTTCAACTTTTGTTTCTTGCAGAAAATGCGGTTATGTTTTTAAATGTAATCAGTGTGATATAGCGTTAACCTATCATTTTTCTGAGGAATATTTACTTTGCCATTATTGTGGAAGTAGACAAAGAGTTACTAAAGACTGTCCTAAATGTGGCAGTAGATATGTGAAATACTTTGGAGTAGGAACAGAAAAAATTGAACAGGAAGTAAAAAAGCTTTTTCCGGGCAGCAGGACATTAAGGATGGATTTTGATACTACTAGGAGAAAAAACTCCTATGAAGATATATACAATACATTTAAAAATGGAAAAGCTGATATATTAATTGGTACTCAAATGATAGCAAAGGGATTGGATTTTAAAAATGTAACCTTAGTAGGTGTTATAGCTGCTGATTTATCATTAAATCTACCAGATTTTCGAGCTTCTGAAAGAACATTTCAGTTAATAACACAGGTATCTGGTAGAGCTGGAAGAGGAGAAAAACATGGAAAAGTAGTAGTTCAAACTTATAATCCCGATAGTTATGCTATAAAATATTCAACTGAAAATAATTATAATTTTTTTTATGATGAAGAAATTAAAATCAGAGATCTTATGAATTATCCTCCATATGTAGATCTCATGTTAATAAACTTATCTAGCGAGAATGAGGATATATTAATAAAAAGTATACAAAATGTTGGCATAATTTTAAAAAATTTCTTTACGAATAATGATAGAATAGAGCTATTAGGCCCATGCCCTTGTGAAATATCAAGAATAAACAATAATTTTAGATGGCAAATAATTATAAAAGGAAATTTAACTAACGAAGAAAAAAAATATGTTAAAGAAAGAATTTATTCCTCTTTAAAAGATGTGTATAATAGTATTAGAGTTAGCATAGATGCGAACCCATTAAGTTTAATATAATTATTTGGAGGTATAGTGATGGCATTAAGAAATGTAAGAAAGTATGGAGAAGAAGTTTTAAGAAAAAAGAGCAGACCAGTAGAAAAAATAGATGATAGATTACAGGTATTATTAGATGATATGTTAGAAACAATGTATCATAATAATGGAGTAGGATTAGCAGCTCCACAGGTTGGAATTTTAAAAAGAGCTGTGGTAATAGATATAGGAGAAGGACCAGTATTTTTAATTAACCCTGAAATAATTGAAGAAGAAGGTTTTTGTGTTGATGAAGAAGGATGTTTAAGCATTCCAGGGGAAGCAGGAAGTGTAAAAAGACCTTATAGAGTAAAAGTTAAAGCTTTAAATAGAGCAGGAGAGGAAATAATAATTGAAGGAGAGGACTTTATGGCAAGGGCTTTATGCCATGAAATAGATCATTTAAATGGAATATTATTTGTAGACAAAATTATTGAAAGCGAGGAGTAATGTCAATTATGAAGATAGTTTTCATGGGTACTCCAGATTTTGCAGTACCCTCTTTAAAAACTTTAATTAATGAATTTGAAGTAGAAGCTGTATTTACACAACCAGATAGACGTAAAGGAAGAGGTAAAAAACTTGGAATGTCTCCAGTGAAAGAAATAGCCATACAGCATAATATTAAAGTTTTTCAACCAGAAAATTTAAAGAAAGATAATGAATGTATAGAAGAGTTAAGAAATATAAACCCAGATTTTATAATTGTAGTAGCTTATGGACAAATATTATCTAAAGAAATTTTAGATATACCTAAATATGGTTGTATTAACTTACATGCATCCATTCTTCCTCGATATAGAGGAGCTGCACCTATAAATTGGGCAATTATAAAAGGAGAAAAAGAAAGTGGAAATACCACTATGCTTATGGATGAAGGATTGGACACAGGAGATATGCTTTTAAAAAGCGTATACGAAATTAAAGAAGAAATGACCTACGGTGAACTTCATGATATGATCATGGAAGATGGAGGAGACCTTTTAATAAAGACTATAAAAGGATTGTTAGAGGGAACAATAACAAGAGAAAAGCAAAAAGATGAGGACTCTTGTTATGCTCCTATGCTATCAAAGGAGACAGGACGAATAAATTGGAATTTAGATAATAAGAGTATAAATAATCTAATTAGAGGATTAAGTCCTTGGCCTTTAGCTTTTACAACATATAATGATGAAATTATGAAAATATATAAATGTAAATTAATAGATGAAAAATGTAATCATGAAGCAGGTTATATAATGGAAGTTTCTAATCAGGGTATAAAAGTAGCTACAGGTGAAGGCGCCTTATTAATACAGAAAATACAGTTCCCTTCTAAAAAGCCAATGTTAGTAGAAGAATATATAAGAGGAAATGAAATACAAAAGGGGACTATTTTGAAATAAAGGAGGAATTGTATGTTTTATTTTGATAGTACAATGATAATTTTATTGCCAGCATTATTAATATCAGCTTGGGCTCAGATGAAAATAAGTTCAACTTATGAAAAATACTCTAGAGTAAGAAGTTCTAACGGTTATACAGGTGCCCAAGTAGCTAGAAGATTATTAGATAGTCATGGTCTTCACGATGTTCCAATAGAAATTGTTCGTGGAAAACTTACTGATCATTATGATCCGAGAAGTAGAGTTATGAGACTCTCATCTGAGGTATATAATGGTACATCAGTAGCAGCTATTGGAGTAGCTGCTCATGAAACAGGCCATGCGTTTCAACATGAAGAAAGGTACTCACCTTTAGTAATAAGAAACAGTATTGTACCTGTTGCAAATATAAGTTCAAGATTATCCTGGGTAATATTTTTCGTAGGTCTTGTTTTTTCAATACCAAGCCTATTAGAAGCAGGAATTTATTTATTCCTAGGGGTAGTAATATTTCAACTGATTACATTGCCAGTAGAATTTAATGCGTCAAGTAGAGCAATGAATGTTCTAGAAGGAACAGGAATACTCTATGGTGAAGAAGCAGATGGGGCAAGAAAAGTATTAAGAGCTGCTGCTATGACTTATGTAGCTGCTGCAATAACCGCAATTTCACAGTTATTAAGGTTGATTGCATTAAGTAATAGAAGAAGAGACTAATTTTAGAAAATGTATGGATTCTATCCATACAATTTTCTTTATTATATTGAAGAAATTGAGGTATAGTGATGACGAATAGCAGAAAAATAGCATTGAATATACTTTATGATGTTTTTTATAAAAACTCATATTCTAATATAGTATTAAATAATACTTTAAGTAAATATGACCTAAAAGATGTAGATAAAGGATTGATTACTGAAATTGTATACGGAACAATTAAATATAGATATTCTATAGATAGAATTTTAAGTAATTTTTTAAAAAATGATATAAATAAAACGGATAAGGAAATTTTAAATATTTTAAGAATTGGAATATATCAAATTAGATATTTAGATAAAGTACCTAATTTTGCAGCAGTTAATGAATGTGTAGAATTAGCAAAAGAAAAATCAAAGAAATCCTCAGGCTTAGTAAATGGCGTATTAAGAAATTATATAAGAAGAAAAGATGAGGATTTTTTCAAAGGAAATGAAATAGAAAAACTATGTTTTGAGTATTCTTTTCCTAAATGGATGGTAGATTTATTTTTAAAACAATATGGAACCGAATACACACAAAAAATACTGGAAGGTTTAAATTCTAAACCTAATGTTACTGTAAGGGTAAATAATTTAAAAAGTAGCTATGAGGAAGTATGGGACACATTAATAGAAAATAATTATAATGTAAAAGAGGGATACATATGCCCTGAAGCAATTGATGTAATTAAAGGCAAAAGCATAGAAAACAATCCCTTATTTAAAAATGGATATGTTACTGTTCAGGATGAAAGTGCAATGCTTGTAGCACCTTCTATGGAGCTACAAGAAGATATGATTGTTCTAGACCTTTGTAGTGCTCCTGGAGGTAAAACCACTCATATTTCTGAGATAATGAATAATACCGGTAAAATTATGGCTTTTGATTTACATAAAAATAAATTATCATTAATAAAGGACAACATGAATAGATTAGGAATAACAAATACTTCTTTAAATGTTATGGATGCTACTATATATAATGATGATTTAAAAGATATAGCTCATAGGGTTTTAATTGATGTACCTTGTTCCGGGCTAGGCATAATTAGAAAAAAACCTGAGATAAAATACACTAAACAAACTCAATCTTTAAAATCTCTAATAGAAATACAAAGAAAAATTTTAGAGAATGCTTCAGCATATGTGAAAAAAGATGGCATTTTATTGTATTCAACATGTACGTTAAATAAAGAAGAAAATGAAGAAAATATAAAATGGTTTTTAGAAAAATACAAAGAATTTAAAATAGAACCTATTTATTTGGGCAATGCGGCAAATTTGATATATAATAATGGTCTTGTTACTATACTTCCAAATGAAAATATGGATGGATTTTTTATTGCTAGACTAAGAAAACAACGGTAGGTGGATATATGGAAAATATATTAGATTATTCAATAGAAGAATTAAAAATTTGGCTAGTTAATAATGGAGAAAAAGGATTTAGAAGTAGTCAAATATTTAATTGGATTTATAAGGGAATTTATGATTTTGATAATATGAAAAATTTATCTTCAAATGCTAAAGAATTATTAAAAAATAACTTTTACTTTAGCATACCTGAAGTGGTGAGAAAAATAGAATCCAAAGATGGAGGAACTATAAAATTTTTATTTAAATATAGTGACGGAAATATAATCGAATCCGTAGTCATGAAGTATAAGCATGGTAATTCTATATGTGTGTCTACACAAATTGGATGTAGAATGGGTTGTAATTTTTGTGCATCAACTATTGGTGGAATGGTTAGGAATCTTACTCAAGGAGAAGTTTTAGGGCAAATACTAAGAGCATCCTCAGAAATAAACGAAAGAATTAGCAATATAGTAATGATGGGAAGTGGAGAACCACTAGATAATTTTGAGAATGTAATTAAATTTATAGAATTAGTAAATTCATCACAAGGGCTAAACATAGGACAGCGACATATTACTTTGTCAACTTGTGGAATAGTTCCTAAAATAATAGATTTAGCTGATAAAAATATGCAAATAACTTTAGCTATATCTCTTCATGCTCCTAATGATGAATTAAGAAAAACTATGATGCCTATCTCAAATAAATATAAAATATGTGATATAATTGAAAGTTGTAAATATTATATAGAAAAGACCAATAGAAGAATAACCTTTGAATATGCTTTAGTAAAAGATGTAAACGACAGTGATAAACATGCAGAAGAACTTGGGGAACTGCTCAAAGGGATGCTTTGTCATGTTAATTTGATACCAGTAAATGAAATAAGAGAAAATAGCTTAAAAAAATCTTCCGCAGAAAATATTAAACGTTTTGGCAATATTCTATTGAAAAAAGGAATTGAAACTACGGTTAGAAGAGAGATGGGAGCAGATATAAATGCTGCCTGCGGGCAATTAAGGAGAAGTTATATAGAAGATAACAATATTTATAAAGGGGTGTAGTGCATGGTGGGCATATTGTCTGATGTTGGAAATTATAGGAGCGTAAATGAGGATTCTGTTGGTCATTTTAAAAATGACAATTTTGCTATATATATAGTTGCAGATGGTATGGGTGGTCATAATGCTGGAGAAATAGCAAGCAAATTAGCAGTAGATTCAATAATAGATTCGTTAAAAAAATTAGATTCTATTGAGGATGGAGGAAATTTATTAGAAAGTTCTATAGAACATGCGAATAGTTTAATTTATAAACATTCAAAGGAGAAGTCCAATTTAAGTGGAATGGGTACTACAATTACTGCTTGTCTCGTTTATGAAGATGAGATGGTAATTGGAAATGTTGGAGATAGTAGATGTTATGTAATTAATAAAGATAATAATATAATAAAGATAACAAAAGATCATTCACTAGTACAACAACTACTAGACGATGGGACTATAACAGAGGAAGAGGCTGTGGTTCATCCTAATAAAAATATAATAACAAGAGCTTTAGGTACAAATCCTTCTATTTTAGTTGATATTTTCGTAATAAATTTAAAAGATATCAGAAAAGTACTACTGTGTACAGATGGATTAACTAATGATGTTACTCCTGGTCAAATATATGATATAATTATGAAAAATAATTGTTGTGATGCAAGTAAATTGCTTGTAGAATTGAGTAAAGAAAAAGGCGGAAGAGATAATATATCAGTTATTGTATTCGAAGGAGAGTGTAAAGATGATAGATACTTTACTGGGAAATAGGTATAAACTATTAGAAAAAATAGGAGAGGGAGGCATGGCTGAAGTATATAAAGCTCAGTGCCAACTCCTTAATAGATATGTAGCTGTAAAAATTCTTAAGGATGAATTTTCAAGAGATAGCCAGTTCGTAGAAAAATTTAAAAGAGAAGCAACAGCAGCAGCTAGCCTTTCACATAATAATATTGTAAACATATATGATGTAGGATCACAAGATGGTGTAAACTACATAGTAATGGAATATGTAAAAGGAAAAACATTAAAAGAAGTAATATTAGAAAGAGGAATCTTAAATAACGAAGACGCAGTGGATATAGCAATTCAAATAGGTAAGGCTTTAGAATGCGCTCATAGAAATAATATAATACACAGAGATATTAAACCTCATAATATACTTGTAACTGAAGAAGGTTTAGTAAAAGTAGCAGATTTTGGTATCGCCAAGGCAACAAATTCAGCAACAATAACAAATACCTCAAAAGTTATAGGATCAGCTCACTATTTTTCACCAGAACAGGCTAAGGGAAGCTTTGTTGACTTTAGAACGGATATATATTCTCTTGGTATAGTTATGTATGAAATGGTTACAGGAAAAGTACCTTATGATGCTGAAAGCCCAGTATCGGTAGCTTTAAAACATATTCAAGAAGAGGTTGTTCCTCCATGTAAAATAAATCCATCTCTTTCAGAAGGATTTAATAGTGTAATTTTAAAGTCTATAGAAAAAGAAGCTATAAAGAGATATCAAAACATCGGAGATTTATTAGTAGATTTAAATAAAGTAAAAAATAATGAACCGGTAAATATTATATTCGGAAACCTTGATAATGATAGAACGAGAATTATGGATGCTGTAAATGTAGATGAGGAAGAAGAATATTTAGAATATGATGAATTAGAAGATGATGATGAACTACTACCAATCAGCAAGAATAAAAAAATGATAATTGCTATTACTTCTATAATTTTAGTTTTAGTTGTAGGTTTTACATCTGGGTATTTTTTATTCAACAAAGTTCTTAATAAGTCGCCTAATGATTCTAAGAAAAGTATAGCTGTTCCTAAGATTATTGGACTTAAAGAAGATGAAGCAGAGAAAGCTATAGAAAAAGAAGGATTAGTTTTTTTAGTTGCTGGAACAGAGAAAAGTGATGACCCAGAAGGAACAGTAATTAGAACTAGCCCTGATGAAGGGACTCCAGTAAAACCAAATTCTGAAGTAAGGGTTATAATTAGTAGTGGGAAAAACGGTCAGGATGTACCAGATTTAAGAGACATAGATGTAGAAGTAGCAAGAGATATGTTAAATAGATTAAATTTAAAATTAGGTGAACCAAGTTACAAATATGATGATACTGTACCTAAAAACTGTATAATAAGTCAAAGTCCAGGCAAAGATACCAGTGTTCAACCTGGAACAATTGTAGAAGTTGTAGTTAGTAGTGGACCTGAAGTAAAATATGTGTCTGTTCCAAGTTTGAATGGAAAAACATTAGAAGAAGCTAGAACTATATTAGCTGGATACAATTTAAAATTAGGAAAAGAAAATCCTGTTAGGACCAATGATGAAACTTTACATGGTAAGATATTTAGACAAAGTCCAGAAGTGGGTGCTCAGGTGAAAGAAGGTAGTATTATAGATATAAGCTACTATCATTTTGGTGATGGAGTTCCTGGTGAAAATCCTGGTGAAATAGCTGATAGCGGTGTGAATATTAATCATAATGAAAGTATGTTAAGTAATGCCATTAATGAGAATGTTACTACTGAAGGGACTAATATAAATAAATATAAAAACCAAAAAAATAATAAGAATAAAAATAAAAATGGAAATAAAAATTATAGTAAAGTATAAGAATCTTAATATAATTTAGGAGGTAACATGCAGGGATTAATCGTAAAAGGTATCGGTGGATTCTATTATGTTAAAGTTGAAGATGGAATAGTTGAGTGTAAAGCTAGAGGTAAATTTAGACACGATGATCTTATTCCTATGGTAGGAGATAAAGTAGAAATATCAGCTACAGAAGGTAAAGGAACAATTGAAAAGATATATGATCGATACAATGTGTTGCTTAGGCCAGCTGTTGCTAATGTTACTCAAGCATTAGTTGTATTCTCATTAAGAAATCCTGATATAAATGAAGACTTGCTAAATAAATTTTTATTACTTTGTGACTATAGTAAGCTTAAATCAATAGTATGTTTTAATAAAATGGATTTAAGCAAAGATGAAAAAGAAGAGCAAGCCATAATAAATATGGTAAAGGATGCAGGGTATGAAGTTTTATTTCTCCAAGCTAAAACTGGCATAGGTATTGAGCAAATAAAAGAGAAATTAAAGGATAATGTAACTGTACTCTGTGGTCCTTCCGGCGTTGGCAAGTCAACAATCTTAAATAATTTAGCGGGAACAGAGCTTATGGAAATAGGGAATATAAGTGAAAAATTAAAGAGAGGAAAGCATACAACTAGACATAGCGAATTAATAGAATTATGTGATGGGTATATTGTAGATACACCTGGATTTTCATCTTTAAGTAGTGATTTTATATCAAAAGAGGATCTTCAATACTGTTTTCATGAGTTTAACGACTATTTAGGTGAATGTAAATTTTCAAGCTGTGTTCATCATAAAGAACCTGGCTGTAATGTAAAAAAAGCAGTTGAAAATGGAAAAATAAATAAAATGAGATATGATTTTTATATAAAAATGTTAGAAGAAAAATTAAAGGAGAGGATATACAAATGATTAAAATAGCCCCTTCAATACTTTCATCAGATTTTTCAAAATTAGGGGAGGAAGTTAAAAAGCTAGAAACTTATAAAGCTGATGTAATTCATATTGATGTTATGGATGGAAAATTTGTGCCTAACATTACATTTGGTATGCCTGTTATAAAGAGCATTAGAGGATTAACAGGCCTCCCTTTTGATGTTCACTTAATGATCGAAGAGCCTAGCAGATATATTGAAGACTTTGCCAAAGCAGGTGCTGACATTATTACTGTACATTATGAAGCAGATAAACATATTGATAGAACAATAAATTATATTAAGAGTTTTGGAGTAAAGGCAGCGGTAGCATTAAATCCTGGAACTCCAGTGAGTGTAATCAAAGATTTAATTCCTTCTTTAGATATGGTTTTAATTATGTCTGTTAATCCCGGTTTTGGAGGACAGAAATTTATTCCTTATACATTGGAAAAAATAAAAGAAGTAAATAAATTAAAAAATGAATTTAATAAAGATTTAATTATAGAAGTAGACGGCGGTATCGATGCTTCAAATATTAAGGAAGTAGTGGAAAGTGGTGCTAACTGGCTTGTTGCAGGTTCGGCGGTGTTTAAAGGAGGCCATATAGAAGAAAATATAAGTAGATTAAAAGAGGCAATAAAATGAAGACGTTAATTGTCTCCGGAGGACAACCCCCATCACTCCAGTTATTAAATGAAGAGTTAATAGATACAGATTATATAATTTGTGCAGATAAGGGTGGAGAAGTATTATATAAATACGGCATAGAACCCGATATTATATTAGGAGATTTTGATTCCATAGATAAAAATACTTTAAATTATTATAAAGAAAAACATATTATAGTAGATTATTTCCCATCGGAAAAAGATTTTACTGACTCTTATGCTGCATTAGAAAAAGCCTTAGCTATTGGAAGCGATAAAATCACATTTTTGGGCTGTACAGGAACTAGATTAGACCATACCTTTGGCAATTTAGGGCTATTGTACTATTGTTTAAATAATAATGTAGATGCCTATATTAAAGATAGCTACAATCTAATTAAGCTAATAAATAAATCTTGCATAGTTAAGCCTAATGGATATAATTATTTTTCATTAATTAGTTATGGAACCTCTGTCACTGGAATAACTCTTATAGGAGCTAAATATCCCTTAAATAACTATACATTAAAATTAGGAGAATCTTTAGGAATATCTAATGAATTTAATGATTCACAAGTTGAAGTGCAATTTAAAGAAGGGTTATTACTTTTAATACAAAGTAAGGAATAAGTTTAGTAACTTTTTTTAACAATATGCATATAATAGTAACATAAGTAGTTTTGAAAGGGATAATAATCTAAAAGTATGAAAAAGAAAGTTAAATCAAAATTGGGACTGATTATTGGTTCTATAGGGATGGGAATAGTAGTTACATTTATTATCCCTGTTTGGGGATGGATAATTGCTGTAGGTGTAGGACTAATATATCTTGGTTGGTGTTTGATTCAACAATACAAATAGTGGCGAGGTGGGTCTATGAAAATTGTGGCTATAAAGCTTCCTAAATTCTTATCTTCAATAATAAAGTTTATACTTAGAAAATAAAATAGTACTTAAAAATAAAAAAATGCAATTGAAATCAATTGCATTTTTTACTTATATAGCACGCTGAACCTTACCAGAACGTAGGCATCTTGTACATACATGTATAGTTTTAGGTGTTCCCTTAACTATTGCCTTTATTCTTTTTAGGTTTGGAGCCCAAGTTCTTTTTGATTGACGATGTGAATGGCTGTATTGAACTCCAGCTACTACGCCTTTTCCACAAACTTCACACTTTCTTGACATTGAAAACACCTCCTTTACAAATTGAGATGAATTAAACCTTCTCAATTCGGACGTATATTATTCTATCATAACTTGTATAATTTATGCAATAGTATTCTAGCATTTAATTCGATAATAGATTATAATTATCGTATATTTCCTTGAATAAATTCCATATTTAATATAAAATAAGTTTAAGGCTTTAAGCATAAGGAGGGTTAACTATGATAGGAAACATTTCTAACAATTATGGATATATTAATTTCTCTGAAGAGGTATTAGGAAATATAGTTGGAGTATCTACTATGGAGTGCTATGGTGTAGTTGGAATGGCATCTAAAAATGCTACTGACGGATTATGGGAATTGCTAAAAGGTGAAAATCTAAGCAAAGGTGTTAAAATAAATTCAAAAGATAATAAATTATTTATTGAATTATATATAATAGTTGAATATGGCACAAAAATATCTGTCATAGCAAGTAATATAATTCAAAAAGTAAAATATACTGTAGAAAACTATACAGGATTAAAGGTTTCAAATATAACAGTGAATGTGCAAGGTGTGAGGGTCTAAGGAGGTAGCTAAAAATGGAATACTTAATGATTAATGGTCGTCATTTTTACAATATGATGATAAACGGAAGCAATAAGCTTGAAGAAAGCAAAGACTATGTTAATTCTTTAAATGTTTTTCCAGTGCCAGATGGTGACACTGGAACTAACATGTCAATGACATTTAAATCAGCAGTATCTGAGATAAAAGGTATTGACAACGAACCTATAGGCGCTATTGCAAGAAGTCTTGCTAAAGGCGCTTTAATGGGGGCAAGAGGAAACTCAGGAGTAATATTATCTCAGATACTTAGAGGAATAGCAAAAGGATTAGAGGATAAGACTGAAGTTAATTCTGAAGAATTAGCTAATGCATTTTTAGAAGGTTCAAAGTCTGCTTATAAAGCTGTTATGAGACCAACTGAAGGAACTATTTTAACCATTATAAAAGCTGCTGGAGAAGCTGCTATTAAAAGTAAACATAAGGATATTAAAAACCTTATGGAAGAAGTGTGCTCTTATAGTGAAATAACTTTAGATAAGACACCTGAAATGCTACCTGTTCTCAAACAAGCTAAAGTTGTAGATGCTGGCGGAGCAGGATTGCTTATTATTTTAAAAGGAATGTATGAAGTACTAGATAAAGATTTAAAATCTTTATCTATAATCGAATCTACTAGTGAGACTAATAGCGAATCTATAATTAAGGATTTTGGAGAACAAAATATAGAATTTGGATACTGCACAGAATTTTTTGTAGTATCAAATAATATCGATATAGATGAATTTAAAAATGATATATCACAACATGGTGACTCAATGTTAGTTGTGGGTGGAGAGGGATTAGTTAAAGTACATATCCACACTAACGATCCAGGATTAGTTTTATCTAAAGCTGTAAAACTAGGTTCTCTATCAAAAATTAAAATAGATAACATGAGAGAACAGCATAGACATATTATAGAGGAATCAGAAGATATTCAAGAAGAAGCAAATGAAGAAAAGAAAGAATTTGCTTTTGTCTCTGTTGCTTTAGGAGAAGGAATCAAGAATATATTCAAGGATTTAGGTGTTGACTTTGTTATAGAAGGTGGTCAGACTATGAATCCTAGTACAGAGGATATTTTAAATGCTGTAAATAAAATAAATGCTGAAAATATATTTGTTTTACCAAATAATAAAAATATAATAATGGCAGCAACTCAGGCAGCAGAATTATCTGACAAAAAAGTTTTTGTAATACCTACAAAAACAATACCACAAGGAATTACTGCGATTACTGCTTTTAATGGAGATATTGAGGCTGAAGAAAATGTTAAAAGCATGGAAGAAGCTATTTTAAATGTGGGAACTGGATCCATTACTTATGCTGTTAGAGATACAGAAATGGATGGAAAGGTTATTAAAGAAGGAGACATAATAGGATTAATTGAGGGCAAAATAAAAGAGACTGGTAATGATATATTTGAAGTTTGCAAAAACTTGATTAAATCTATGGTTAATGAAGATACTGAACTTATTACAATTTTCTACGGTGAGGATTGTAATGAAGAACAAGTTCTTGAATTTGTTAATGGGTTAGAAAGCGAATACGAAGATTTAGACATTCAATGTTATAATGGAAAACAACCTTTATATTATTTTATTTTCTCTGTAGAGTAAATAATGAACTTATATATACAATAAATTATCATCTATTATAAAAAAAGCCGTAGGGCTTTTTTTATTTAAGAGGAGTGTAACTGGAGTGATATTATGGATGTATATAGTAATGTTAGTTGTATAAAAGGTGTGGGACCTAAAACAAAAAAAATTTTAGAGGATTGTGGTATTTATACTATAATGGATTTACTTCTCTACTTTCCAAGGGACTATAAAGAATACAATAGTTGCACTAATTTTAATGAAGGAAAAGATAAAGAAGAGGTTATAGTTGCATGTAAAGCTATAGATATAAAAAAAGACATAAGGATACCTGGCGGGAAAACAATTACCACCATTGTGTTTACAGATGGAAATAATAATATAAAATGCAAATGGTTTAATCAGCCTTATATCAAGAACAGCTTTATGTTGAACAATGAATATATTTTAAAGGGAAAGATAAGTGTATACAGAAACGAAAAAATATTAACTAATCCTAAAGTTTTAAAAGCTCAACTTTGGGGAAATGAAAAAAATATAGAACCTGTTTACCCTTTAAGAAATGGGATAACCAATTCTACATTCATAAAATTAATCAATGAAGTATTAAGGAAAGTAGAAATAGAAGAAAACTTGCCTGAATGGATAATAGCTAAGCATAAATTTATATCTTTAAATGAAGCAATCAGAGATATACATTATCCTAAAGGTAAATCAGAGTTGTTTGAAAGTAAAAAACGATTGAAATATCAAGAGCTTTTTACTTATTCTTTAAAAATAGCTATGTTAAAAAATATGAGAAATAATTCTAAAGGTATATCTTTTAACATATCAGATAATTTAAAAGATCTAAAAGAAAAGTTACCTTTTCAATTAACGGAAGCGCAAAACAGAGCTATAAGAGAAATTTTAATTGATCAGAAAAAGCCTGCAGTTATGAATAGATTAGTACAAGGTGATGTAGGAAGTGGTAAAACAGTAGTTGGAATTATTTCTGCATTTAATATAATGATGAATGGCTATCAAGTAGCTTTTATGGCCCCTACAGAAATATTAGCTCATCAACATTTTGAGGAAGCAAATAAGATTTTAGAGGATTTTAACCTTAATATAAAGCTATTATGTGGCAGTATAAATGCAAAAGAAAAAGAAAACGTAAAAAGGGACTTAAAAGAGGGAAAAATACACATGGTAATAGGTACTCATGCTCTTTTAGAAGATGATGTTGAATTTAATAATCTAGGATTTATAATTACTGATGAGCAGCATAGATTTGGTGTAATGCAGAGAAGTAAACTTATTAACAAAGGTGAAAATCCTGATACTTTAGTTATGACAGCTACACCAATACCTAGAACACTAGCTTTATATTTATATGGTGACTTAGAAGTCTCAATTATAGATCAACTACCACCAGGAAGACAAAAAATTGATACATATTTTATAAAATCTAGCGAAAAAAATAGAGCTTATTCTTTTGCTATAAAAGAGATTAAAGAGGGAAGACAAGTTTATATTGTATGCCCTTTAGTAGAAGAAAACGAAAATTTAGATTTAACTTCTGTAGAATATCTATATGAGGAATTAAATGATAAATATTTTAAAGGTATATCCACAGCTATGTTGCATGGAAAAATGCCTTCCAAAGAAAAAAACAATATAATGAATAAATTTAAAGATGGTGAAATAAAGGTTTTAATAGCTACAACGGTAATAGAAGTTGGAGTTAATATACCCAACGCTACTTTAATGATAGTGGAAAATGCAGAGAGATTTGGATTAGCCCAACTTCATCAACTAAGAGGTAGAGTGGGCAGAGGAAGTAAAAAATCCCATTGTATATTGATTGGAGAAATTAAAAACCATATAACTAAAAAAAGAATGGAAACTATGGTAAAAAGTAATGATGGCTTTTTTATTGCGGATCAGGATTTTAAATTAAGAGGAAGCGGTGAAATCTTTGGCTTTAAGCAACATGGCGCAGAAGAGTTTTTATTATGTAACATAGTAGAGGATATTGAAGCTTTTAAACTGGCTCATGGAGATGCAAAATTAATATTGAACAGCGAGAATTCATTAGATAAAAATATTATTAAATATATAATGAAGAGATTGGAAAACAACACAAGATATATATGTTTTAATTAATATTGCTTTTATTCTTAATAATTACATGTTTATTGTTTTATAATTCTGGTTAATATAATAGTACACCAAAGGTTTAGCACAAATAAAAATCGGAGGTGTTCGCCATGGGAGACGGAGCGAAAGCAAAATGGGAAATTGAAGAGGATATACCAGTAGTATAGGTTAGCTTCTCACTATGTTTTGTGAGAAGGATTTAAACTAATTAAGGTGTAGACAAAATAATTTACCAATGAATAGTTCTGTATTTAACCACATGGTAAATAGTTTTAAATAACTAGGATGAAAGGGAGGATATGTTCCTCCCTTTTGTCTTGTATAAAATATCTTTGTATTAACTATTTAAATATGCTAAAATATTATAAACAATAAATTAAAGACTTCAGGATTTTACACAAGGAGGAAAATATTATGAGAATAATTTCAGGTCTTGCTAAAGGAAGAAAACTACTATCACCAGAGGGAATGGGAACAAGGCCAACATTAGATAGAGTGAAAGAAAATATATTTAATATAATTCAAAATGATGTATATGATACTATAGCCGTAGATTTATTTTCAGGAACAGGAAGCTTAGGATTAGAAGCAGTAAGTAGAGGAGCTAAAAAATGCTATTTAATTGACAAAGGTGATGTAACTTTTAAGTATTTAAAAGAAAATGTTAAAAATTTAAATTTTGAAGATAAATGTGAATGTTTAAATATGAGTGCTTATGACGCATTAAAATTATTTGATAAAAAAGGAATTATATTTGATCTAATATTTATAGATCCTCCTTATTTAAAAAATATGATACCACCTGCAATTGAGGATATTGATAAAAATAATCTATTAAATAAAGATGGTTTAATAGTTACAAAAATAGACTCAAGTGAAGAAATATTTTTAGGAACAGATAATATAAAGCTAACTGAACATAGAAAATATGGTAATACAACAATTTGTTTTTACAGATACAAGGAGGACTAAAAATGAATATTGCAATTTACCCAGGTAGCTTTGACCCTATAACTAATGGACATTTAAATATAATAGAAAGAGCTGCCACGATATTTGATGAAGTTACAGTTGGCGTTTTAGTTAATCCAGATAAAAAAGGACTGTTCTCCATAGAAGAAAGAGTTAAACTAATTGAAAGAGCGGTTAAACATATACCTAATGTTAAAGTTGAAAGCTTTAGTGGTCTGTTAGTAGATTATATGAAAGAAAATGATATAAAAGTAATAATTAAAGGTCTGAGAGCAATATCAGATTTTGAATATGAATTTCAAATGAGTTTAATGAATAAAAAGTTAAATCCAGATATAGAAACATTGTTTATGATGACTTGTGCTCAATATTCATACTTGAGTTCATCATCAGTAAAACAAGTTGCTGCTTTTGGAGGATGTATTAAAGATTTAGTACCGGATGAAATAATTGAAGATATTATGCTAAAATTTCGTGGTAAGTAGGAGGTTATTATAAATGGATGTAATTAAATTATTAGATTATCTTGCAGATATTGTTGAAACTTCCGCTAAAGTTCCTATGACGGGGAAGGTTATGATAGATAAAAAAGAGGTTTTGGATGTTATAGATAAAATAACAACTCACTTACCTGGGGAGTTTAAAAAAGCTAAGTGGGTGTATGAGGAAAAGGAAAGAATTTTAAGTGAGGCTGTTAGAGAAGCTGAAACTTTAAAAAAAGAAAATATGGAACTATTAAAAAGACAAATAGAAAATCATGATATTACTAGAGATGCTAAAATGAGAGCTGAAGAGATAGTATCTTCAGCCCAAAGAGACGCAAAAGTAATGAGACTAGGAGCAAGAGATTATGCTCATGAAATTTTGTGCCAGTTAGAGAGAGAACTTACTGAAAACAGTGATAAAATGTTAAATAATCTCCAAGTAGAGATGGGAAACTATTATAAGGCTATAAGTTCTGACATTAATACTACAACTGAAATAATTAGAGAAAATATTAAAGAGTTAAAAAATATGAACAAATAATAAGTATTAAAGTTGTTTTCTAAATCTATAAATAATATTAGGTAATATCAATATAAATATTATTCCTAAAAACATTATTGGATTTATAATGTTTGAAGAAGTGGTGCTAAATGTTTCAAGGTTTTTGGGGACAAACATTAATTTATATAATATATAAGAACATATTGATCCAAAAATTCCTTGAATTATCTTGTATTTACTATAGTTCCATAATGAAAAGCCATGCTTGCTCATAAATGAGCTACATTGCCAAGTAATACAAAGTCCACTAAAACCTAATAGAAAGCCTATAAAGAGTATTTTTACGCCACTATCTAAGTTAGTAGAGGCTATTATATTACATCCATTTGTCATTTCAACCATTCCGAAAGTTAATCCCTCTAATATTGAAGGGTGAATTTTAAATAGTGAACTTAAATTTTCTAAAATAGTATTGATTACAATACTATTTTTTATTATGTTTGATATTATGGTAAAGATAACTATAAAACCACCAACAGAAAGAGAGGTATTTATTGAGTTCTCTATGGAATTTTTAAGTATATCACCAAAGTTTTTTATATTTTTATGAGTAGTGGGGATGTGATTTTCCTTCTTTATGTAATTGGGAGATTTTCTTTTAATAACAAGAGAGATAAAAAAACAGGAAAGATAATTACCTAATAATAATATATATCCTAATTTTTTATCATTTAACATAGCTACACCTACTGAACCAACTATAAATAATGGACTAGCATTAGAAGCAATATTAAGCAATCTACTGCATGTTCTATAGTCGATTATTTTTTGTTCATATAAATCACAAGAGTATTTTGCACCTAGAGGATACCCACATAATAAGCTTACCAATAACGCAAAACTACTTTCTTTTGGCAATCCTAAAGGATAACATAATATTTTACCAAAAATTTTTGAATACAAATGAATTCCATTAAAGCTCATAATAATATTGGTTATTATTAAAAATGGAAATAGAGAAGGAAAAACTTTATAAAAAAACAGTTGGCTTCCTACTAAGGAACCTTTTATACATATATTAGGATTAATTATAAAATTTATAATTATAAATGAGCATAATAAAATAATTAATATAGATTTATCTTTAAGTAAAAGGTATAGCAATGTAAAAGTTAGTATTAAGATGAGGTATATTAATAATATCAAAATAAAACTCCTTTAATACATGATTCATATTATATATATTTAAAGGAGCTTTATTTATTACACTAATATTAATCTAAGATTATAGGCATATTTTTAAAGTCACTTAATGGATTACAGGACTTATTAATAAGACTATAACATTTAGTAGCCTTTATGTCTAAATAGAGAGTAGGGTTTATTTCTTTAGGTATTTTAGTATATAGGGGTATAGATGATTTCTTTTTCATTATTTTTAGAAGCTCACTGCCTTTTTTATTAAAGCCAAGTATTCGAGCGTAAGGGCAAGGCTCTTGCCTAAGGAAATAAGTATCTATGGTATCAAAACCTATAAAGTACTGGCATAATATTCTACTTATTCTACTGTAGGTATATCTCTTCGTTTTAATATTAAGTATAGTATCCTCTAATGAAGTACTCTCATTTAACGCTCGATAAATTCTATTATGTAGTCCCTCTGATACATCTGGTAGATTCTCTAATCCATTTTCTCCACTAAAATATTTATGTTTAATAAAAGGTAACATATCTTCGTCAAAAGGGAAAGAATAAACTAAGTCCTTAATATCCATTAAAATGTTTAAAACATTTTTAGGCATATAATCTTCAAGTTTTTTTAAGTCCTGAGAATTCTTAATGTGGCTTCTTATGGCAGAAGCACTAGAAAATTCATGTTGTAAATCCATAGAATTATAAGTTCCACCTTCCCTTTTAATAGTATAAGGGGTAATATTACTATTTATTTTCAATAAACTTTTACAATATTCTACTGCCAAAATATTATTAGAAGTATCCAATAAATTGTTAAATTGAAAACAATGTTTTTCTTCTTTGTTAAAATATGAGTGTAAAGCATTAGCTCTAGCTACAGGAAATGTGAATCCTTTATCTAAATTTTCTTTCAAATACTCTCTGAAAATTGTGGGCTCTTCTAATAAAACCTTCGCTATATTAGAAATCGGTTCTATATTTCCAACTTCACTTCCAAAGCATATATTATTAATAATACCCAGTGAATCTAGTAGGGTTACCCCTCCAAAGGAAAAAAATTCAGCTGAAGAAAGGCTGTATAACGCAGGTAACTCAATTACCAAATCTACACCATTTAGCAATGCCATTTTAGCTCTAGTCCACTTGTCTACAAGTGCAGGAGTACCTCGCTGAACAAAGTTACCACTCATAACAGCCACTATGGCATCTGAAGAAGTCACTTCTTTAGATTTTTCTATATGATATAAATGTCCATTATGTAATGGGTTATATTCCACTATAATTCCGGTTATATTCAAATTTATTCCTCCATTCATAATATTTAAACTAATTTCTGCTAAGAATATTATAAATGATTTGTATTACTCCTTCAAAGGATTGATATATTATTAACACTTTTATGGATATAAACTATACTTTTGAAAGAATATTGTGTAAATAGTGCGTACATAAAAAGTATTTATGTATAAAAAAATTTAATAATATACTTGAAAAGAGTACATAAAAAGTCTTATATTATATATGTGTGTAGTAATATTATAACCGAGAGGAGAATTTTTAATGAAGTTAATGGATGAAATTTGGCAGAAGGCCAAATCTAACAGAAAAAAAATAGTGCTTCCAGAAGGTGAGGAAGAAAGAAATATTAAAGCTTGTGAAATGATTACAAAAAATGGCCTTGCTAATGTAGTGTTAGTAGGAAACGAAGCTAACATAAAGAAGATGGCAAATGATTTAGGAGTTAGTCTTGAAGGAGCTGAGATAATTGATCCTGCTACTTCTGAAAAAACAGCAGAATATGCAAAAGTTCTTTATGAACTTAGAAAAAATAAAGGTGTTACTTTAGAAAAAGCAGAAAAAATAGTTCAAGACCCATTATATTTTGGAACTATGATGGTTAAACTAGAAGATGCTGATGGAATGGTTTCTGGTGCAATACATACAACAGGAGACTTATTAAGACCAGGACTTCAAATAGTTAAAACAGCTCCAGGAACATCCGTTGTTTCAAGTACATTTATAATGTATGTTCCAGGATCTAATTATGGAAAAGAAGGTTTACTTCTATTTGCAGACTGTGCCGTTAACCCAAACCCAACTGCAGAGGAATTAGCTTCAATTGCAATATCAACTGCAGAAACTGCTAAAAAATTATGTGGAATGGATCCAAAAGTTTCAATGCTTTCATTCTCTACAATGGGCAGTGCACAACACGAATTAGTTGACAAAGTAAGAACTGCAACAAAGTTAGCACAAGAACAAAGACCTGATTTAGATATTGATGGAGAACTACAGTTAGATGCGTCAATTGTAGAGTCAGTAGCTAACTTAAAAGCGCCGAATAGCCCAGTGGCTGGAAAAGCTAACGTACTTGTTTTCCCTGACCTACAAGCTGGAAACATTGGATACAAATTAGTACAAAGATTTGCAAATGCAGAAGCTATAGGACCAATAACACAAGGTTTTGCTAAGCCTATAAATGATTTATCCAGAGGTTGTAGCGCAGAAGATATAGTAAACGTTGTAGCTGTTACAGCTGTTCAAGCTCAATAATTGAAATAAACATTTTTAAAATCAGGAAGGAGAATAACGATTGAAAATATTAGTAATAAATTGCGGAAGTTCATCATTAAAATATCAATTAATAGATATGGTAAGTGAAAATGCACTTGCTAAAGGATTAGTAGAAAGAATAGGTATAGAAGGTTCAATACTTACTCAAAAGGCAAACGATGAAAAATACATAATAGAACAACCAATGAAGGATCATAAAGATGCTATAAAATTAGTTTTAGAGGCTTTAATTGATGAAAAACACGGAGTTATAAAAGATATGTCTGAAATTTCAGCAGTAGGACATAGAGTTGTTCATGGCGGAGAAAAATACGCAAACTCCGTTTTAATTGATGATGAAGTTATGAAATCATTAGAAGATTGTGTAAAACTAGCTCCATTACATAATCCACCAAATATAATAGGAATAAATGCATGCAAAGCTTTAATGCCAAATACTCCTATGGTTGCAGTATTTGATACAGCTTTCCATCAGACTATTCCAGAACATGCTTATATATACCCTATACCATATGAATTATATAAAAAACATGGCGTAAGAAGATATGGTTTCCACGGTACATCTCATAGATTTGTATCAATGATGGCAGCAGAACTTATGGAAAAAGATATAAAAGATTTAAAAATAATAACTTGTCACTTAGGAAATGGTGCAAGTATTTGTGCTGTTGACGGTGGAAAATCTGTAGCTACTAGTATGGGATTCACTCCTCTTGAAGGTATAGCTATGGGAACAAGATCTGGTAATATCGACCCAGCAATTATACCTTTTTTAATGAAAGAATTAAATATGTCCATTGATGAAGTTAATGATATGCTTAACAAAAAATCAGGTGTTTATGGAGTTTCAGGAGTAAGTAGTGACTTTAGAGATATAGAAGAAGCTGCTGAAAAAGGAGAACATAGATCTCAATTAGCATTAGATATATTCCATAGCGGAGTTAAAGGATTTATTGGATCATATGCAGCTGTAATGGGCGGAGTTGACTGCATTGTATTCACTGCAGGATTAGGAGAAAATTCAGCTACTAGCAGAGAAGAAATATGTAAAGGTCTAGAATTCTTAGGATTCAGTATAGACGAAAAGAAGAACAATGAAGGAAGAGGATTCTCTAAAATAATTAGCACTGAAGATTCAAAAGTAAAAGTTTATGTAATACCAACAGATGAAGAATTAATGATTGCTAGAGATACTAAAGAAATTGTGGAAAAATAAATAAATCTTGACTTTTAATCATCATCTTTATATAATAAATTGTGGCTATAGCATTGAGGTGAGTAATATGATAGTTGATTTATCCGATTTATTAAAAAGAAAAGTTATTAAAAAGGATATAGATATTACCATGGAGGAAAAGGGATTCTATGATGGTAGCGAATACATAGCATTTCTAAAGCCTGTTAAACTTAAAGGTGAATTTAATTTAATAGGAGATACAATAAGCCTTAATGGTACTGTCACAACCACACTTGAGCTTACATGTTCAAGATGCTTAGTTAAATTTGCTAAGAAAGTGGAAATTCCTATTGAGGAAAAATTATCTAAAGAGGAAAATAAAGATGATGATTACATCTTTATTGAAGGTGATGTTATTGACATTACTGAAATAATAGAGAATAATATTATTGTATCATTACCAATCAAAATGCTTTGTAATGAGGAATGTAAGGGTTTATGCCCAGATTGTGGAGTAAACCTTAATGATTCTGCATGTAATTGCGGTGAAAATAATATTGATCCACGATTAGCAAAGCTTAAAGATTTCTTTTCATCTAATTAAGGAGGTGTTTACTGTGGGAAATCCAGCGAGAAAAACTTCAAAATCTAAAAGAGATTCAAGAAGAGCTCAAACTTTTAAGTTAAGTGCACCAGGAATAGTAGAATGTCCTCAGTGTCACGAAATGAAGCTTGCACATAGAATATGTAAAAGCTGTGGATATTATAAAGGTAAAGAAGTTGTTTCAACTGAAAAATAAAGAAAGTCTTTAGACTTTCTTTTATTTTTTTAAACTACTTTGTATTGTAATTAGTAAAATTTTGATATATACTTTTGACCTAGAGAAGTATGACTTCGTTTGAAAGGATGTGAACCTTTATGATAATTGCAGTTGATGGCATGGGAGGAGACTTTGCACCGAGTGAAGTTGTTTTAGGTTGTGTTGAAGCTATAAAAGAATTTAATGATATAAAAATAATAATTACAGGAAATGAAGAATTAATTCTCAAAGAATTACATAAATATAAATACGACACAAATAAAATATCAGTTGTAGATGCTAAAGAAGTTATAGATCCAAATGAACCTCCTGTTATGGCCATTAGAAGAAAAAAAGATTCAAGCTTAGTTAAGGCATTGAATTTAGTTAAACAAAAGGAAGCACATGGCATTATTTCAGCAGGAAGTACAGGAGCTTTTATGGCTGGAGCACTTTTTATAGTAGGAAGAATAAAAGGAATAGACAGACCTGCTTTAGCACCTGTTATGCCTGGTAAAAATGCTCCTTTTATGGTCATAGATGTGGGAGCTAACGCAGAGTGTAAGCCTAAGAACTTACTTCAATTTGCGCTGATGGGTAAAATATATTTTGAAAAAATCTTAAAAGTTGAAAATCCATCAGTTGGTTTAATAAACATAGGAACAGAAGAAGAAAAGGGAAATGAACTAACAAAAGCTACTTATTCATTACTTAAGGAATCAGGATTGAACTTTGTGGGCAATATAGAACCTAGAGAGATTCCTAAAGGGGATGTAAATGTTTTAGTTTGTGATGGGTTTACTGGGAACACTGTTCTAAAAATGTTTGAAGGAACTGCAGCTACCTTATTTGATGTTTTAAAGGATGAAATAACAGCTTCAACTTTAGGTAAGGTTGGAGGGCTATTATTAAAGCCTGCTTTTAAAAACATAAAGAAAAAATTCAATTATAAAGAGTATGGAGGAGCAGCATTTTTAGGAGTAGATGGCATATGTGTTAAAGCTCACGGCTCTTCTGATAGTTTGGCTTTTAAAAACGCAATAAAACAATGTATAATTTTTCATAATAATAACATCATAAATAATATTAAAGAAGAGATTATAAAGTCAAATCATATCCAAAATATTGACGCTATGGATATTATATAATATTATCTAAATATACGATTTTTCGGGGAGGTGAAATAATAATGATATTTAAAAAAGTTAAAAATATAATTTCTGAACAATTAGGAATAGGCTCAGAGGAAATTACAATGGACTCTTCATTTATAGATGATTTAGGAGCAGATTCACTAGATGTTGTTGAATTAATAATGGCACTAGAAACTGAATTTGATTTAGAAATACCAGATGAAGAAGCTGAAAAAATTTCCACAGTTGGTGATGTGGTAGATTACATAAAAGCTAACGTTGAAGAGTAATTAAAAAATCCCCGTATTAAACGGGGATTTAAATTTATATTTGTTTATTATTGAATTAGCCATAAATTATTAATAATATGTCAAATTGAATAATAAACTCTGAAAAAGGAGTTAATAAAAACATGGACAAAAGACGACAAGTTAAAGAAATAGAATATAAATTAGGAGTTATTTTCAAAGATGAAAACTTACTCTTTACTGCTATAACTCATAGTTCCTATGCAAATCAAAAGAAAAATATTGAATTTAACGAGCGATTAGAATTTCTCGGCGACTCTGTATTGCAGCTGGTAATTACGGAATATCTATACCTTAATTATTTAGATAAATCCGAAGGAGAGCTATCGAGAAAAAGAGCTTTGATAGTTTGTGAAAACTCGCTATTTGATATTGCTCAAAAGTGGCAATTAGGTAAATACATAAATATGAGTAAAGGCGAAGAGCTCACAGGTGGGCGAGAGAGAGTGTCAATTTTAGCTGATTGTGTTGAGGCTATAATAGCTGCTATTTATCTCGATAGGGGAATAGATTTTGCAAAACCTTTTATACTCTCTAATTTTAGAGCAATAATTGATAGAGCAATGAGCGATGAAATAGTATTAGATTATAAAACTAAACTTCAAGAAAAATTGCAGGAAAATGGTGAGATTAATATAAATTACAATTTAGTAAAATACGAGGGGCCTCCGCATAGACGAAAGTTTTATACAGAAGTGATGATTGAAGATAAAATATTAGGATCAGGCACTGGATACAGCAAGAAAGAAGCTGAACAAAATGCAGCTAAAGAAGCAGTAAAGAACATGGAGGAAAAAAATGAATAAAAAACATTATATAATACCTATCTTTGTACCTCATGAAGGCTGTCCCCATAATTGCGTATTTTGCAACCAAAATGCTATAACAGGCAATGTAATTGAGGTAGATGAAAAATATGCTGAAGATATTATAAATACATATCTAAATACTATAGACGGCAATAATTCAATTATCGAGGTTTCTTTCTTTGGAGGTACTTTTACAGCTATAGATATTGATAAGCAAAGAAAACTATTAAGTGTAGCTAAAAAATATAAAAATATGGGTCGTATACAATACATAAGGCTATCAACTAGACCAGATTATATAGATAATACTATATTAGATAACTTAAAAAAATATAGCGTAGATATTATCGAATTAGGTGTTCAATCCATGGATGATGAAGTGCTAAGACATTCAGGACGGGGACATACAGAAGAGGATGTAATAAGAGCATCACAACTTATAAAAGAGTATGGATTTACACTAGGTCATCAAATTATGTTAGGGCTTCCAATGGATAATTTTAAAAAAGATATAGAAACTACAAAAAAAATAATAAGTTTAAGACCAGAGTTATGTAGAATTTATCCTTCACTTGTAGTTAAGAATACCCCTATGGAGATTATGTATAGGGATAAAACTTATATACCATACACTTTAGAAGAAGGAGTAGAAATATCTAAAATTATATATGAAATGCTATTAGCTAATGGAATTAATGTTATAAGAGTTGGATTGCAACCTACAGAGGAAATAAACGTTGGAAAAGAGATAGTAGAAGGACCATTTCATCCTGCTTTTAGAGAGTTAGTAGAAAGCAGTATACTCAACGATATGATATATGAATTTTTACTAGATAAGAAAGCTTTTTCAATAAAGATAGCTATAAATAATAAAAGCTTATCTAAGCTATATAGCAATAAAAAGCAATATTATAAGGATATGCTAAATAAATTAGAACTCCCTACAATTAAAGTAATTGCAGATGAAAGTTTAGACAAAGATACATTAAAAATATGGTTAAATGAAGAAGAACATAGTATGTCGATTACTACATATATTTGGCAAAAATATAAAGAAGGAAATTTTAGAAATTTATAGAATAAATACTATAGAATATATAAATTATATAAAATAACATTGTACTTAATTTTTAATGTATTTATGGGGAGGAGTTATCTATGGAAATATTAAAGGTATCAGCTCAATCAGAACCAAAATCAGTAGCAGGTGCATTGGCTGCAGCCATTAAAGAAAAGAGTTCTGCTGAAATTCAAGCTGTAGGTGCAGGTGCTGTAAACCAAGCAGTAAAAGCAATTGCAATAACAAGGGGATTTGTAGCACCAAATGGAATCGATTTAGTAGTTGTACCGGCATTTTCAGAAGTAAGCATTGAGGGGGAAGAAAGAACGGCTATTAAATTTATAGTAGAACCAAGATAATTTATATATGTATATAAAATAAAAACCGTGCTACAGCATGGTTTTTATTTTTGGATTGATATTTTTATGAGTATATTATAAACTTATATAATGTTAATTGAAATATATTTGAGGTGAGTTAGATGAAAAAACATAAAAGAGAAAAAATACAAAAAATAATGGTTTATATAGTTTTAGCTGCATTTATTTTGAGTTTAGTTCCTACTATGTTCATAAGATAGGGAGAGAGTGACAGTATGCAATTAAAATCAATTGAAATTAGAGGTTTTAAATCCTTTATTAATAAAACGGAATTAAACTTTAAAGAAGGTATAACTGCTATAGTAGGACCTAATGGCAGTGGGAAGAGTAATATATCTGATGCTATAAGATGGGTTTTAGGAGAACAAAGCGTTAAAACTTTAAGGGGAGGTAAGATGGAGGATGTAATCTTCGCTGGAACACAATTTAGAAAGCCCTTAGGTTTAGCGCAAGTCTCCCTAACTTTAGATAATTCTAGTGGTGAATTGCCTTTAGACTATAATGATGTAACGGTATCTAGAAGAATATATCGTTCTGGTGATAGCGAATATTATATAAATAATACTCAATGTAGATTAAAAGATATACAAGAACTTTTTATGGATACAGGTATAGGAAAAGAAGGATATTCAATTATAGGACAAGGCAAGATAGATGCCATATTAAGCGGAAAACCAGAAGAAAGAAGGTCTTTATTAGAAGAAGCAGCTGGTATAGTAAAATTTAAAAAAAGGAAAGAAGAAGGAGAAAAAAAGCTAGAAAATACTGAAGTAAATTTAACTAGAATAAAGGATATACTATCTACCTATGAGGAAAGATTAGAACCATTAAAGATAGAAAGTGAAAAAGCCAAAACTTTTTTAACTCTAAGCAATGAATTGAAGTGTAAAGAAATAAATATAATAATGCATAGCTTAGATACTGTCACTAAGGAGATTGACAGTGTATTATCTAATACAAATAAATTTAAAGAAGAGCTTAATTTATTAGAATCAAAGGAACTTAATTATAAAAATGATATAAATAATTGGAATAAGAAATTAGAAGAATTGGATAGTTTAATTTCTAAAGAAAAAAATCAATACTATTTAAAAAAAGAAGAAGAAAGTTCTTTACTAAATGAAATAAATATTCTACAAGAGAGAATAAGCAATGCAAAAATACTTATTGAAAGTTCAACAAAAGAAATAGATACAGTAGAAAAAAAGATACAGATCATTAAAGAAAGTAAAGATGAAGAGGAAACTAAAGCAAGTAATCTTCAACAGGAGCAAAAAAAATTAAATGGCACTATTGTAGAATATGAAACTCAGATAATTAACCTAAACTCATCTATTGAGGAAGGACTTGCAAATATAAAAAAATATAAAAGTGAGCAAATTGAAATATTAAGCTCTATTTCTAATGTTAATAATCAAGTTTCAATAATTGAAAATAATATTGAGATTTTAAATAATAAAAAAGATAATCTAAAATCTTCTTATGAGAGTAGTATAAATTCATTAAAGATAAATAACAATACCGCAAAAATTATTGATGAAGAATTAGTAAAGAGCGGTGCTAAAATATTAGAATATGAAGCTTTAATTAAAAAACATAAAAAAGAAATGGATAATTTGAAAGGTCTATTATCTGAGAATGAAAACAAGCTAAGAGTTTATAACAATAAGTATAATGGGTTAGAAGCAAATTATACTTTATTAACTAGTCTTCAAAACTCCTATGAAGGATATAACAAATCTGTTAAAAGTATTATGAGACATATTAGTAAAGGAATAATTAAGGAAGCCTATGGAAATACTTTTGTTTTGGGTGAGATAATTGAGGTTGAAAAAAAATATGAAACAGCTATAGAAATAGCACTAGGAGCATCTATTTCTCATATAATAACTCCAGATGAAAAAATAAGTAGAATATTGATAGAGCATTTAAAGAAAAATAACCTAGGTAGAGCAACTTTTTTACCATTAAATATTATTAAAGGTAGAAGTGTTAATCTAAAAAATAACGTGACTAATATAGAAGGATACTTAGGTATAGGAAGTCAATTATTAAAATATGATAGCAAATTTAAAAACGCTATAGAATTTGCTTTAGGAAGAACTATCATATGTAATGACATGGATAGCGCTCTTAATATAGCCAAGGTTACTGATTACAGCTATAAAATTGTAACTTTATCTGGAGAAGTAATAAATGTAGGTGGATCTTTAACTGGTGGAAGCGTTTCAAAATCTAAAAACACCAGTGTTATAGGAAGAAAAAGAGAAATAGAAGAAATGAAGGAAAATATAGATAGTTTATCTGTATCTATAAAAGAAACGCAAGATTTGATTGCAACTTATAGGGGAAGTTTAAAAAAACTTGATGAAGAATGTATGAACCTAAAAGATTTAATATATGGCGAGAATATTGAAGAAGCAAAATTAAAAGAGAAATTATCAAATATACAAAATGAAAATATAAAATTAAAGAACAGACTTGATGTGTGGAATACAGAGGTTGAAAAAGTAAAAGAGGATATAGAAAAAAATAAAAAATCTATAGATGAAAAAACATTTTACTTAACACAACTAAAGTCAAAAGAAGAAGAAAACTCAAGTAGTATAGTGAATATGGAAAGTTCATTAAAAACTTATGAAGAAAAAATAAACAATTTCAAAGATAAACTTACCGAAGAAAAAATAAGAAAAGCTCAAATAGATGAAATAATAGCTGGTAAATTAAAGGAGCTAGTAAGATTAGATAAAGAAATAGATGAACTAAACTATAAACATTTGCAATTAGAAGAAAACATAGCTAAGGGAACTGATAATATTAATGAATACATAATAAAAATAGATAACAATAAATTAGCATGTAATACTATTAATAAGCTGTTAAAAGAGTTAGAAGAAACTTATAAAGATAAAGAAATAGAAATAATAAAAACCAAAGACAATCTAAACGAAATACATAGTAGGCTTGAAGAAAATTATATCTTGAAAAACAAAAAAGAAAGTGAATACAATAGATTGCAAGTAAATTTAGCTAAATTGGAGAGTGAAAATAACAATCTAGTATTAAAGCTAAATGAAGAAATAGGTTTAACTTTAGATGAAGCATTAGATTTTAAACAAGAGATTGAGGATATTTCTAGTTATAAGAAAAATATAAATGAACTAAAAAATAAAATATCTTCTTTAGGGATGGTAAATGTAGGTGCCATAGAAGAATATAAAGAAATAAAAGAGAAATTCACTTTTTTAAATAGTCAAAAAGAAGATTTGACTAAAGCGAAAGAAGAGTTGTTACTTCTAATTGAAGAATTGACAACCAATATGGAAAAAGTTTTCAATGATAATTTTAATATTTTACGAAAATTATTCGATGAAACTTTTAAAGAATTATTTAAAGGAGGCAGTGCGGATTTAATTCTATCCTCAGAGGATGTGTTAAATGGAAATATTGAGATAAATGTTCAACCACCAGGTAAAAAACTTCAGAATATAAACTTAATGTCTGGTGGTGAAAAAGTTTTATCTGCTATTGCCTTATTATTTGCAATACTTAAAATGAAACCTACGCCTTTTTGTATATTAGATGAAATTGAGGCTGCACTAGATGATGCTAATGTTAAAAGATATGCAGACTTTTTAAAAGCGTTTTCTAGTAATGTTCAATTTATCGTCATTACTCATAGAAAAGGAACCATGGAAGCTAGTGATGTATTATATGGAGTTACTATGGAAGAAAAAGGTATTTCAAAGGTTATTTCAATAGATTTAAAGGAGAGTGCTGTATAATGTTCGGAGGATTTTTTAATAAACTAAAAGAAGGATTGTCAAAGACTAAAGATAATTTTACAGATAAAATAAGCGAAATGTTAAATTTATATGTAACAATCGATGAAGAACTATTTGATGAATTAGAAGAAATATTAATTACTTCAGACATAGGCGTAGAGACATCTTTAGAAATAATTGATAGATTAAAAGAAAAAATAAAAGAAAATAAAATAAAAGAAGTAAGCGAAGTAAAACCATGTTTAAAAGAAGTGCTAGTAGAAATGTTAGGTGATGAAAAGGGTACTATAATACCTGAAGAAACTCCTGAAATACTGCTTATTGTTGGAGTTAATGGTGTTGGAAAGACTACATCAATTGGGAAAATATCTAACAAACTTAAAAATGAAGGATATAAAGTTTTAATGGTTGCAGGGGATACCTTTAGAGCCGCAGCTATTGATCAACTTGAGGTATGGAGCAGAAGAGCTGGTGTAGATATAGTTAAACATCAAGAGGGATCTGACCCAGCAGCTGTAGTATATGATGGAATTCAGGCTGCTAAAGCTCGCGGAACTGATGTTTTAGTTTGTGACACAGCAGGAAGATTGCACAACAAGAAAAACTTAATGGACGAATTAGGAAAAATTAATAGAATAATTGAAAGAGAATACTCTAATGCAAATAAACATACTTATTTAGTTTTAGATGCAACTACGGGACAAAATGCTGTGCAACAGGCAAAGCAGTTCATGGAAGTATGCAAGATAGATGGAATAATATTGACTAAATTAGATGGAACAGCTAAAGGTGGAATAGTAATTTCAATTAAACACGCTTTAGATATTCCAGTAAAACTTATTGGAGTAGGGGAAGGGCTAGAAGATTTACAGGAATTCAACCCAATAGATTTTGTAGAAGCATTATTCTAAAAAAATTTAAGACTGTTAAGTAAAACTACTTGACAGTCTTTTTTTTATTTGTTATTATATAATTCGTCAGTATATGAAAAAGGAGTGAGCATGCAGATATAACTGCAGTTCCTATGGATGAACGAATTGAAATTTCAATATTATTGGATTTTTATGGTTCTATGCTCACAGAAAAGCAAAGAGATATTATGAATCTTTATTATAATGAAGACTTTTCTCTTGCTGAAATATCAGAGCATACTAATACCAGTAGGCAGGCTATATACGACTTGATAAAAAGATGTAATAAAATATTACTCCAATACGAAAACAAACTAAAATTAATGGAAAAATTCAATAAAATTAAATTGAGTAAAGAAATTATTTTAGACAGATTAAAAGATATAGATAAATCTTGTAGTGACATAAATGTATCAAAAAACATAGATGAAATTGTTAATGAAATAAATAATTTATAGGAGGATGGCCATGGCATTTGAAGGTTTAGCCTCTAAACTTCAGGAAACTTTAAAAAAATTAAAAGGTAAAGGTAAGCTTTCTGAAAAAGATATTAAAGATGCTATGAGAGAAGTCCGATTAGCTCTCTTAGAAGCAGATGTTAACTACAAAATAGTTAAGGATTTTGTTAAAAATGTAAGTGAGAAATGTCTTGGAAATGAAGTTATGGAAAGTCTGACACCAGGGCAGCAAGTCATAAAAATAGTAAATGATGAGTTAGTAGCTCTTATGGGAAATACAGAAAGTGGACTTAATTTTTCCCAAAGCGGATTAACTGTAATTATGCTAGTAGGACTTCAAGGTGCTGGAAAAACTACCATGGCAGGTAAACTTGCTTTAGATTTGAAGAAGAAAAACAAAAAACCTTTACTCGTAGCCTGCGACATTTACAGACCAGCGGCCATAAAACAATTACAGGTAGTTGGTAAACAAATAGATATCCCTGTATTTACACTAGGTGATAAAGTTAATCCTGTAGATATTTCAAAAGCAGCTATGAAACATGCCAAAGATAATGGTAATAATGTAGTTATTATAGATACAGCTGGTAGACTTCACATTGATGAACAACTTATGGATGAATTAAAGGGTATAAAGGAAAATATTAACCCTAATGAGATACTATTAGTTGTAGATTCAATGACAGGTCAAGATGCTGTAAATGTATCAGAAAGCTTTAATTCTCAACTGGATATAACAGGTGTTATTTTAACAAAACTTGATGGTGATACTAGAGGAGGAGCTGCTTTATCTATAAAAGCAATGACTGGTAAGCCAATTAAGTTTGTAGGTGTGGGTGAAAAAATGAATGATTTTGAAGTGTTTCACCCTAATAGAATGGCATCAAGGATATTGGGCATGGGAGATGTGCTTACTTTAATAGAAAAAGCACAACAAGCCATAGATGAAAAAGAAGCTGAAAAACTTGGTGCTCGTATGATGAATCAAGAATTTAATCTTGAGGATTTTTTAGCAGCAATGCAGCAAATGAAAAAATTAGGACCTTTAAATAAACTTATGGAAATGGTTCCAGGTGTAAATTCAAAAGAACTTAAGGGTGTTGACTTTAGCCAAGGAGAGAAGGAATTAAAAAGAATAGAATCTATAATAAATTCTATGACATCAAAGGAAAGAAAAACTCCTTCTTTAGTAAGTGGTTCTCCTTCAAGAAAGAAGAGAATAGCTAATGGTTCTGGAACTAGTATTCAACAAGTGAATAAGTTGTTAAAGGACTTTGATGGAATGAAGAAAGTTATGAAGCAAATGAAAGGTATGGAAAAAAGCTTCATGAAGAAAAAAGGATTGTTTGGTAAATTACCATTCTAATATATTTTACACACTTTAAAGGAGGTGAAATACATGGCAGTTAAGATAAGATTAAGAAGAATGGGTGCTAAAAAAGCTCCTTTCTACAGAGTAATCGTAGCAGATTCAAGATCTCCTAGAGATGGAAGATTCATTGATGAAATTGGATACTATAACCCAACAACTGAGCCAGCTACAATCAAAATTGATGAAGAAAAAGCTGTTAAATGGGTACAAAATGGTGCTCAGCCTACAGATATAGTAAAGAAGCTTTTTACTAGAACTGGAATTAATGAAAAGCTTGTTAAGTAATACGGGGGTGTAATTCGTGAAAGAATTAGTGGAGATTATTGCTAAATCATTAGTTGATAACCCAGCAATGGTTCAAGTAAATGAAATTACTGGTGAACAGTCAATTATACTGGAACTAAAAGTTGCACCTGAAGATATGGGAAAAGTAATTGGTAAACAGGGAAGAATAGCTAAGGCTATAAGAACTGTTGTAAAAGCAGCAGCTATCAAAGAAAACAAAAGGGTAGTTGTAGAGATAATATAAAAAAAAGAGTTAGGACTACCTAACTCTTTTTTTAAAAAAGGGGAATAATAAGGATGAAGGAATACTTAAGTATAGGGCAAATAATTAATACTCATGGTTTAAAAGGCGAGTTAAAAGTATACCCTTTAACTGATGATATAAATAGATTTAAATTACTGAAAAATGCGTATATAAATAATGAAGAAATTTCAATAGAATGGTGTAAACTTCAAGTAGATAAGGTAATTCTTAAAATTAAAGGTGTAGATTCTATAGAAGAAGCAATGAAATTAAAGAACCAATACCTAGATGTAAAAAGAGAAGATGCAGTAGAACTTTCTGAAGGAAGCTACTTTATTGCTGACTTAATAGGATGTACTGTTTATGATGAGGATAATAATAATCTAGGAGAAGTATATGATGTAATACAGACAAAAAATAATGATGTGTATTGGGTAAAGGGTAGTAAAGAATTATTAATCCCTGCTCTAAAAACTATTGTGGTTAATATAAATATTGAAGAAAAAATAATAATAATAAAACCAGTGGATGAATGGCTATCAGAGTAGATATTTTAACGCTTTTTCCAGAGATGTTTTCAATATTTAACCACAGTATTTTAGGAAGAGCTATTGAAAAGGGTATAATAAATATTGATTTGCATAATATTAGAGATTATACACTAGATAAGCACAGGAAAGTAGATGACTATCCTTATGGCGGTGGAGCAGGTATGGTGATGTCTGCCCAACCAATTATAGATACTATAGATCATGTAAGAACTCTAAATAAAGGTAAGGTTATTTTTTTAGGACCTAGGGGAAAGAAATTCAATCATGAATTAGCCTCTGAACTATCAAAAGAAGATGAGTTAATTTTCTTATGTGGTCATTATGAAGGTATAGATGAGAGAGCTTATAAATACATAGACATGGAGATATCCTTAGGTGATTTTATACTTACCGGTGGAGAAATGGCTTGCATACCTGTAGTTGATAGTATATGTAGACTTATACCGGGAGTATTAGGAAAAAATGAAAGCTTTATGGATGAATCCTTTTATGATGGATTGTTAGAGTATCCTCATTACACTAGACCAGAAAACTTCAGAGGAGAAAAAGTACCTGATGTTCTTCTTTCAGGACATCATGATAACATAAGAAAATGGAGAAGAACCCAATCATTAATAATTACAAAAGAAAAAAGACCAGATCTTTTTAAAAAATTAGATTTAAGTGATGAAGATAAAAAACTTTTGTTAAATATTGAAAAAAATTTCGATATATAATATTGAAAAACTTATTTATATATGATAGAATTATCTTCGTGCTAGTACGGGCGGTCCTCTGCTGTTTTATACATCATGAACGTCAATTATATTTGAGGAGGGAATGCACAAATGTTAGAAGTAATAAAAGCAATTGAAGCAGAACAAATTAGAACTGACTTAGTAAAATTCAATGTAGGAGATACTGTAAAAGTACACGTAAGAATTAAAGAAGGAACAAGAGAAAGAGTTCAGATTTTCGAAGGTGTAGTTTTAAAGAGACAGAATGGTGGATTAAGAGAAACATTTACTGTAAGAAGAGTTGCTTCAGGAGTAGGTGTTGAAAGAACATTTCCATTAAATGCTCCAACAGTTGAAAAAATAGAAGTTGTAAGAAGAGGTAAAGTAAGAAGAGCTAAGCTATTATATTTAAGAGATAGAGTAGGTAAGGCTGCAAAAGTAAAAGAAATATTAAAATAAAAACGGGGCTAGTATAGTCCCTTTTTTGTATATTTAGGTGGTGACTGTTAAATGGTAAAAGAATTAGTGGAATTAGGAAAATCTATACTTATGGCAATTATTGCAGCTTTTTTGATAATTACCTTTGTATTTGAAACTGTAAGTGTGGATGGATTATCCATGTATCCAACTCTTGATAACAAAGATAGGCTTATAGTAGAGAAGGTTACCTATTATTTTAGAAAGCCTAAACCAGGTGATATTGTAGTGATAAAATATCCAGCTAATCCTAAAGAGAAATTTATTAAAAGAGTAATAGCTACAGGTGGAGATAAAATAAGAATTGAAAATAATAAGGTTTACGTAAATGATCAGCCTTTAGAAGAAAATTATATTAATGAAGAAACAATGCAGGATTTTTATGAGGTTACAGTACCTGAGGGCACAATTTTTGTTATGGGTGACAATAGAAACAACAGTTTAGATAGCAGAAATGAGCGGGTTGGTTTCGTAAAATATAACATGGTAGTTGGCAAAGCTGCTTTAAGATTGTATCCATTTAATAAATTTGGATTACTTAAATAAGCATCCAATTAGGAAAGGAACGATAATTATGGCAATTAATTGGTTTCCAGGTCATATGGCCAAAACAAGAAGAGAAATAAAGGAAAGTTTAAAACTTGTTGATGCAGTAATAGAAATAAGGGATGCTAGAATTGTAAAATCCAGCGCCAATCCTGACGTAGATGAGATATGCGAAGGAAAGCCAAGGATAATACTTTTGAATAAAAGTGATTTGAGTGAAAAAAAAGTAACTAATTCTTGGATAGAAGAGTTAACTAAAGATAATATAAAAGTTTTAGAGGTAAATTGCATTACCGGTGAAGGTATAAAGAATATTAGAGGAGCTTTTAATGAGCTTTTAAAAGAAAAACATGATAGACTTAAAAATAAAGGTTTAGTAAAAATTGTTGATAGAGTAATGGTAGTTGGTATACCTAATGTAGGGAAATCCTCTTTTATAAATAAAATGGCTAAAAACAATATAGCTAAGACTGGTGATAGGCCAGGAGTAACTAAAAGTAAACAATGGATAAAAACAAATCAGAATATGGAGCTAATGGATACTCCAGGAATACTATGGCCTAAATTCGAAGATGAGCTAGTTGGTCTTAATTTGGCTTTTACAGGAGCCATAAAGGACGAAATAATGGATATAGAAACTTTAGCTTTGAAATTAATTGAATTATTGCAAAGAGAATATCCTGAAAATTTAAAAGAAAGATATAAGCTTAAAGAATTATCTGATGAGGCTATAAAAAATATGGATGCAATAGGCAAAAAAAGAGGTGCTATGATTTCAGGTGGTGAAATTGATTATAATAGAGTAGCTACTATGTTATTAGATGAATTTAGAGGGGGAAAGATTGGCAAAATCTCTCTAGAAAAACCTTAAAATAGGATGTGTATTATATATGTATATATTTGATTTAGAAAACTCCTCTTCCTATAGTTACTCAAAGCTTAAGGAGGTTACTGCTGACTATATTGATAATTACCATAGAAAAAACAAAAGAGATTTACTTTATATATGCGATTTTATTAAAAATGATCAACGAAAAAATGTGCAAGGATTATATAAAAAGATAATTAAGACCATAGATCAAGATGAAAAAGAATTAGCTAGAATAAAGAAAATGTATAACTTCGATTTATCATTTGATGATTTTCAATATGTAGCTGGAGTAGATGAGGTTGGTAGAGGGCCATTGGCTGGTCCAATAGTAGCTGCAGCAGTAGTATTGGACTTAAAAAACATAAATGACGATAATTTAATACTTGGTATTAAAGATTCAAAAAAATTAAGTTCCTGCAAAAGGGAGGAACTTTCTAAAATAATAAAGGAAAAAGCATTGTATTATAAAATTGTGGATTTAGATAATGAAACAATAGATCATAAAGGGATATCTTGGTGTAATAATGAGGTATTAAAAAAATCTGCTACCACTTTAGATATTAGACCTGATATTATACTTTCTGATGGATATCCAATAAAGAATGTAGATATAAGAAATGAATTTATAATAAAAGGAGATGACAAAAGCATATCTATTGCTTGTGCATCAATAATTGCAAAGGTGTACAGAGATAAGATAATGGAGGATTATGCTAAGATATATCCATATTACGGCTTTGAAAACAATGTGGGATATGGTACTTCCGAACATATCCAAGGGTTAAAAAAACATGGTCCTTCACCTATACATAGATTTTCTTTTATTAAAAATATTATTTAAATTTGAAAAGCATCTTTTATTAACTTTATAGAAAAATCATCGCTCTCATATTTCAATATTACTTCGACTACATCGAATCTAAAATTGAATCTATGGAGCTTTTTCTTTAATATATACATTTGAGCAGTTTTATATATTTTACATTGTTTAACGTAGTTTACAGCTTCTCCAGGACTACCATAAAAATCGCTGCATCTCGTTTTTACTTCAATAAAGCTAATAAAATTTCCATCCTTTCCGATAATATCAATTTCACCAGTCTTACATCTGAAATTTTTTTCTAATATAATATATCCACTTTCAATTAAATAACTTTGAGCTAATTCCTCACCCAAATCCCCCATTTTCTTTCTATAGGAGTACATAAATACTCTCCTTTCCTTTTATAAGAATATTTTCCACATACTATATTATAGCCCATATAAAAGAATATTAAATTGTAAAAGCTTAAAATAGTTTAAATTTCATAAACATCATTATAAAAACTAACTCAATTGTCAACAATTGAAATGAGGTGATGTCTATGGTTATTAATATTAATGGCGCTACATTAAATGGAATACACGGATATCCTGTTAGTGTTGAAATTCATATAAGCAGAGGATTACCTTCTTTTAACATAGTAGGTATTGGTGGAGTAGCAGTAAAAGAATCTAAAGATAGAGTAAGGGCAGCCATACTAAATTCCGGTTTTGAATTTCCTTTAGGTAGAATAACAGTAAACTTAGCACCAGCAGATATAAAAAAGGAAGGTACATTACTAGATTTGCCTATAGCTATAGGAATATTGTGTGCAAGTAAACAGATTTACACAGATAATTTAGATAAGTATCTATTCATAGGTGAATTATCATTATTAGGTAAGTTGAGAGACGTAAAGGGCGCTCTTCCAATCGTTATAGAAGGTATACAAAATAATATAAATAAATACATAGTACCTAAAGATAATAAAGATGAATGTTCCTTAGTAAATGAAGCCAAAATTTATCCTTGTGATAGTCTAAATGATGCCATAAATACAATTAATAACGATAATATTAAACCCTACAAAATGGGTAAAATTAAAAATTGCAATTCTCAATATAATATAGATTTTTCAGAAGTAGTAGGTCAACATAGTGCAAAAAGAGGGGTGGAAGTAGCAGCAGCAGGAAATCATAATTTAGTATTGTATGGACCACCAGGCACTGGTAAATCTATGATTGCTTATAGGATACCCACTATTTTGCCGGATATAACATATGAAGAGTCTTTGGAATGCACAAAAATCTATAGTGTATATGGAGATTTAGAGGAAGGACTAATATATAAAAGACCTTTTAGAACTCCACATCATACAGCTACTAAAATTGCATTAATAGGCGGAGGTGCTAAATTAATGCCTGGAGAGATTTCATTGGCTCATAACGGAGTGTTATTTTTAGATGAAATGCTAGAGTTTAAAAAAGATGTATTAGAATCGTTAAGACAACCTTTAGAAAATAGAAGTGTAACCATATCAAAATTTTCAGGCTCTACAAAATATCCGAGCAACTTTATGTTAGTGGGAGCTTTTAACACCTGTCCGTACAATTGTCAAGTTTGACCAAATTGTAAACTACATGGATTTTTGGAATCTTTGATCCATCCTTTATAATAGTCTCCACCTCTATACTCTTAACTAATAATCTTATAATTTCATATTTGTCATCATTACCTAATTCATCTATTCTTTTATAGTATGTCTTTAATTTTTCTGACATGTTAGATATCAACTCGTCTTCGTGTTTGTAGCTATCGAGTTTATTTTCCATTATAGATATAAGGCTTAACACTCTTTTTTCTTCTTTTTTTATATCTTCTAATTGTTCAGTTAATTCTTCTTCAGTTATTATATCCTTTCTAAAAAGTGAAAGGATTTTATTCTTTTCGGACTTTGTATTAAGTAATGTTTTTTTTAATTTCTCCAAATCACCAATGATATCTTTATCAATCGTATTAGAATTTTTCTTTAATGTGCTAATATGATGATCATAATTTTTTAATATATTTAAGCAATCACCCCATATATATTCCTCAATCATATCTGCATTAACATTAGCACTAGTACACTTTATACCAAACACCTTTTTATTATCTCCGCGCTTACCACTACATACATATACATCGCTTTTCTTTGCATAAGTAATTCCATAGAAAGTTTTTCCGCAATGTTTGCATTTTATTAGTTTTCTAAGTAAAAATTCTCTATTCTTAAGATTCCTTTTGGACATTATTACATTTTGTTTTTTTATTGTTTGTGCTTTTTCCCATATTTCTTCCGTTACTATAGCTGGCACTTCTCTTCTTATTAGTTCTTTTCTTCTTGTGCCCCTTTTACCATAGTAATGTACCCCTTTATAAGTGGTACTATTTATTATTCTTTGTATAGTGCTAGATATCCACTTGCCTGTAATCCCCTTTGTTCTTTTACCTCTATTATTCATACAAGTACTAGTACTGGTTATGTTCAAATTATTTAAATATACCGCGACTTCCAAAGTAGGTAATTTTTCTTCTACATAAAGGTTAAAAATAGTCCTAATTACTTTGGCTTCTTCTTCATTAATTTCAAGGTAACCATCTCTATTAACTATGTACCCATAAGGTACCACTCCACCCATCCATTTACCTTTTTTAGCTGCTCGAGTGGCACCTAAATACATTCTATCTAAAATATTACTTCTTTCTAATTCTGCCATATTTAGATAATTTATAAATTGATATCTTCCTATTGGCGTATTTAAATCGAATGGTTCAGTTACACTGATTATCTCAATGCCATATTCTCTTAATACCTCAACTGCCTGTAATCCAGTTAAAGTATCTCTTCCAAAACGATCTACTTTCCAGACAAGTATAATGTCAAATAATTTATTTTTAGCATCTTCCACCAGATCCCTACCAGATGGTCTTTCGTATAATGGCACAGCACCAGATATACCATCATCTAAATACATCTTGTATGTTTCAAATTCTCTAAAATCTACATAGCTTTCAAGTATTTCCGTTTGATTTTCTATTGTTTTTCTTTCTTTTTGCTCATCAGAAGAAACTCTGCCATATAGAGCGACTTTTTTCATAAGTATCACTCCTTTTATTGGTTTAGATTTCTCTGTCTTCTTATGGATTCCAAAACTAATTTTATTCCTGTATTTAATTGTTCTTTTTCATTTTTACTTAATTCTATGTCATCTAGAACTAATTCATCCGAACTTAAGATTAGGCTTATTGTCTGTTCTATATCTGTAACAACATATTCTGTATTAGCTTCTGTAGCCATTAAATCATCAACACTGACTCCAAGAACATTAGCTATTTTTTCTATTGTCGCAGAATTTAAACTTTGCCTTTTACCACTTTCGATTTGACTTATAGTAGATGCTCCAACTTTAGCATCTTTTGCTAGTCTATATGCACTAATTCCTTTTTCTTTTCTTATTTTCTTTATATTTAATCCTAAAATAGAAATATTCATATAAGCACTCCTCTTTTATTTTTGTTTACGGAAATAGTTTATCATTTTTATTGACTATAGTCAATAAAATAATTTCGTTTGCGAAAATAAAAGACAAAAAGAGAAAGCGAGAGCAATCAAGAGAAAAGTTGAGATAATTGTGAAAAATCAGGAAATTTGAAAGTTGAATAGTTTCGTAATGTGAAATAGAATTTAGTTAAGCTTTTCGAATACGAAAATAAAAGGTGGTGGAAAAATGAACTTGCAAGAAATGATAAAAAGAAAAGGACTAACTAATTATAGACTAGCTAAGGATAGTAAAATTGGACAAGCTACGATAAGTGAGTTGGTATCTGGTAAGAGAAAAGAGCCTAGATATTCTACTGCTAAGAAAATAGCAAAAACCTTAGGCGTAGAGGTAGATGAAATATATAAAGCGATAGAGGAGGATTAAATATGCAAATTAGAACAGAGCTAATTGATGGTAAAAAAAGAATAATTGTAACTAAAGAAGCTTCTGGAATTGATAAAACTAAGGAAGCAGTTCTAAAAGTAATGGGTCCAGGGTGGGAATATAAGAAAGAATAGTACATATTTTAAATAAGTTAGGACAGTAATGGTAATTTGTAGTACAAGCTCCACCATAAAACCATACTGCGGTGGTTCTAAGTAAATGTATTGGAACGGGTATAAATGATATGAAGAAACAATAAGGCTACAGGCCTTTTATAAAAAGCTTTTATTAGCAACTTAGGATTAGACTTCCCCAGTATATTCTATGCGTGGAATCTAAGAATAGAACCCCTTATTAGTAAAACTAAATAAGCCAATAAGTAGCGTGAGTAGGCGAAGACATGAGCCACACCATAATACATTGAAAGGTCAATGCGAAGATGTGTTGGTTTACTTAGTTTTACTGTAAGGGATAGGTAAGGAGGGAGTAAGGTTGACACCCGTAGGCAGGATAATACTTAGTATTTATAGCCTAATTTCAGTAGTAATTCTAATAGTTCTAAGTATAAGAAAAATAGTAAAGGAGGAAACAGAAGGATGGGAATTGATTCTCCTAATACCAATGCTGATATTCTTAGCCAATGTGTTTTAGACAGTACAGAGTTACATGACAGCAGTGGACAAATCATAGGAGATATAACAGAGGTAGAAAATGAAATACTTAAGGACTTAATCCAAGAAAGCTTAGCTTTAATAGAAGTTTATAAGAGTAAAGCTAAGTATTGGGAAGGCATGTATAAAAGTTTGGACAGCTATGTAAAGCATAATTATAAGGGTTTTTAAGGGGGAAGAAAGATGGAAATCCAATATGACAAGTTTGGAAGAATGAAGCATCATCCAGCATTCCATCAGAATCATTTCAAGAGATGGAATGAGGAGGATTTACAGTATTTAAAAGACTGGTATTACAAAATAGGTCCTGAAGAAATGAGTTTTGCTTTAGATAGACCAATAGTCGCAGTAATGAATAAAGTTGCAAAACTTAAGAAGAAAGGCGAAATTAGAGAGCCAGTTATAAGAAGTAGTTTTAAGAGAATGCAGGCATAAAAAAAGACCCTTGCAGAGGGCCAAATAAAAAAATACGTTAGTTTGATTTTAAATGAAAATGGAGGTTTTGTAAAGATGAAAGACCAAATAATCGGCTATTTAACAGCCATGATAAACAGTTATGAAAATAGAACTGCTAAGATAATTAACAATGTTCCTGTGACTGGAATGCAGAAAGCAATTTCAGAAACAAGAAGAGAACACATGAAAGGGTTCATTGAAGATTTAAACGATATGCTTGATTTCGTAGAAGATATTAGAGAAGAAGATGAAGATCCAATAATAGTTAATATCTATAGGAATAACGATGAAATTAAGAAGTCAAGGAAGTACATAAAAGAACTCGAAGAAGGCTGCGAACTTAATAATGAGGTTATACTTAAGCAATTTAAAAGAATACAAAGCTTAGAAAATGAAAATAAACAATTACAAGAAAAAATTAAAGATTCTACATATGAAATTGGAGGGAAGTAAATAATGTCTAGACAGATTTTTTTAAATAAGCTAACTATTAAAAACTTTAAAGGCATAAAAGATTTAAGCATAGATTTTGGAAAGGTTACTAATGTTTTTGGAGAAAATGGAGCAGGAAAAACAACCGTTCAAGATAGTTTTAATTTTCTACTCTTCGATAAGGACTCAAGGGATAGTACTAAATTTGATGTGCAGCCACTGGATAAGGACAACAACCCAATTCATAACTTAGAGACAGTTATAGAAGCAATCTTAAATATTGATGGTAAAGAAGTAACACTTAAGAGAATATACAAAGAGAAATATAACAAGGTTAGAGGCACAGCTAGGCAAGAATTTAAGGGTTATGAATCACTTTATTATGTAAATGAAGTACCTAAAAAAGTGACGGAGTATAAAACCTTTATAAGTGAGCTCCTAGATGAAAATTTATTCAAGCTAATAACCAATCCTCAATACTTTGGAAATCTTCCATGGAAAGATAGGAGAGCTATTATAACTGAGATTGTAGGAGATTTAGATCATCAAGCTGTTATTAATAATAAAAAAGATTTAGAGCCCTTAAGAGCTTATTTAAATGATAATACGGTAGATGATTTTATAAAGGCTAATAAATCTAAAATAAATCAATTAAAAAAGGATAGGAGCCAAATACCTTCTAGGATGGACGAGGTAAATAATTCTATTAGAGACTTAGATTTTGAAGAGCTAGCAATACATAGAAAAGAAATAGCAACAAACATTAAGAAGATAGATGAACAACTCCATGATAAAAGTAAGGCTAATGAAGGACTGTTCCAATTAAAAAATTTACTATTGGAAAAACAACATAAACTTACAGAGATTGAGTATAGGTTTAAGGCTAATGCTAATAAACCCAAGGAACTAATTGAGAGCAGTATAAGGAGTGCTGAAACGAATATTAGACATTTAAAAGCTAATATTAATGAACTTGCATGGGAAATGAGAAGAAAGTCAGATTATATTGATAATGAATTAGACCCTAAAAGGAATCAACTATTGAAAAGCTATAAAGAAACAAAAAGATCTACATTTGAATTTGATGAAGAAAATTGCAAATGTCCTATGTGCAATAGAAAATTTGAAACAGCAGACATTGAAGCGAAAATGGTAGAACTAGAAGAAAAATTTAATTCAGAAAAAGCAAAAAAGCTAGAGGCAAATATTAATAACGGTAAAGCTGTTGCATATGCAAAGGATGAAGCTATTAACAAGATTGAGGAGCTACGTAAAAAAATAAATGAAGAAGAAAGTATGCTAGATGCTGCTGAAAAATCACTTACAGCACTCCAAGAGAAACTAAACAACTTTTTATCTGGAGATATTCAGGAACCAGAAGAAATTGTAGCAATTAAAAATGAAATTGAAAGTCTAAAATCTGAAATTGAGAATTTTAAAGTTGAGGATATAGCTGATTTAAAACAAAAGAAACAAGAACTACAAACAGAGCTTCAGCAATTGGACAAGCAGTTAGCTTATCAAGAGATAAATGAAGAAGCTAAAAATAGAATTAAGGAACTTGAGGAAGAAGAAACAAAGCTAAGTGAAAAGATAGCTGAGCTTGAAGGATTGGAAATTCTTTCAGAAGAGTTTATAAGGACAAAAGTTGAGTTGCTAGAGGAAAGGGTAAATTCAAAATTCAAGTATGTAAAATTTAAGATGTTCAGAAATCAAATTAATGGTGGATTAGAAGAATGTTGTGAGCCTTGTATTAAAGGAGTACCGTTCACCAGTAACCTTAACACCTCAGCTAAGATTAATGCAGGATTGGACATAATCAATACGCTATGCAAACACTATAATGTATATGCTCCAATATTCATAGATAACAGAGAATCTACAAATAGAATAATAGATGTAGACAGTCAAATTATCAACTTAATAGTAAGTAAGGATAAGCAATTAAAAGTAGAGGTGCTTGGATAATGAAAGGTTGGAGAGAAGAAATATACTTCAATAGGAGTAAGGAAGATAACTGGGAAATAGAAGAAAATGCAAAAAGATTAGGGTGGAAGGATAGTAAGGAACTGTTGTATTTAGGTTGTGAAGTAAGAATGGAAGTTGGGATTAGAGAAGACGGTGCAAACAAAATCTTAAAGATTAACGGGATTGATGTTTCAGATAAAAATATAACTATTTAAAAAACGGAGGTAAATTAATATGGGAAATGAAAAGAACAGTGCTGTGGCACTATTAGAAAAAGAAATGGTTTATACAGTAGGAGAAGAAGATGTAAAACTTACTGGTAATATAGTTAAAAATTATTTAGCAAGAGGTAATAAAGAGATAACCAACAGGGAAATAGTTGTGTTTATGAATTTATGTAAATATAGAAAACTTAATCCTTTCTTAAATGAGGCCTATCTAGTTAAATTTAATGATGAAGCTCAGATAGTAACAGGCAAAGAAGCTTTTATGAGAAAAGCAGAAGAAAATCCTAAATATAAAGGTCACAGAGCAGGAATCATAATAGTTAGAGAAAAAGAAGTTATAGAGTTGGAAGGATGCTTTAAGCTGCAGACAGATGTTTTAGTAGGTGGATGGGCAGAGGTTTTCGTGGAAGGCAAAGAACATCCAATAGTTGCAAAGGTGAGTTTACAGGAATACAACAAAAATCAAAGTACATGGAAGAGTATGCCTAGCACCATGATAAGGAAGGTAGCTTTAGTACAAGCTCTAAGAGAAGCTTTCCCAGGAGATATAGGAGCATTATATTCAAATGAGGAACTAGGAGTTGATGAATCTAAAATAATAAATATACAACATGAAGTAAAAGAAGAAATTAATCAAGAAGCTAATAAAGAGATTATTGATATAGAATACGACGAGCCCTCAAAAGATACTATAGTTGAAGCTGAGATTATTGAGCCAGAAGACGAGGATTCTCCATACTAAAATGATTAAGGTATTAGCTAGCGGATCCAGTGGCAATTGCTACATCATACAGGCAGGAGAAGAAAAACTCCTGCTTGAATGTGGAATAGATTATAGAAAGATATTAAAGGGCTTAGATTACAGCATTAAAGGCGTAGTTGGATGTTTAATAACCCATAAGCACTCTGACCATTGTAAAAGCTTTAAATGGGCTTTAGAGAATATCTCTAAAGTATGTGCTCCCTTAGAAGTATTAGAAAAATTTAAGTGCAAAAACCTTCATAAAAGTAAAATAACCCAAAATAAAGACATGTTTAGATTAGGTGGTTTTACGATAATGCCTTTTAGTTGCCAGCATACCAATTCAGATACTTCACCTTGTGAAAACCTAGGATACTTAATACAACATAAAGACATAGGGAAGGTACTATTTGCAACGGATACTTACTATTTAAAATACAAATTCAAGGATATAGACCATATTCTTATAGAATGCAATTACTCAGAGGAAACTATAGAAGCACTCGAACCATACGAACAAAGAGTATTTAAGTCCCACATGAGTTTAGAAACCCTTAAAGAAACGTTAAAAACTTGGGATTTGACAAAAACAAAAGATATAACACTAATACACTTATCACAGAACAACGGGGAACCTGAGAGGTTCAAAAAAGAAATAGAAGCTTTAACTGGTATCCCAACCTACATTGCATTACCGGGATTAGAAATAAGTTAGGAGAGTTGAGAATGAAAGATATTCAAGAAGTTAAAGAAAAGATAATTATTCTTTTAAGCGACACTAAAAGAAATGGCATTGAAAAAGTTATTAAGTATTTAGAAGAAAATGACTTTTTTATTGCTCCAGCTTCAACTAATTACCATGGGAATTACGAAGGTGGATTAGCAGAACACAGCTTAAATGTATATGAGATTTTAAAAGAAAAAAATAAACTATATGATTTAGGGTTATCAGAAGAAACAATAACAATAGCTGCTATATTACATGATACATGCAAGGTTAATTTATATCATAAATGTACTAAGAATAGAAAAAATGAAAAGACACAAAAATGGGAGAGCTACGAGGGCTATGGATTTGAAGATGATTTCCCTGTAGGCCATGGAGAAAAATCAATAATTAGACTACAGCAATTCATAAAGCTTACTAGAGAAGAAATTTTCATGATTAGATGGCATATGGGTACAGGAAATGAAAACTGGCAGAATGCAAATGCAATATCAAAATGTTTTTCAGAATGTAAAGGAGCTTTGGCACTGCATACCGCAGATATGGAAGCAAGCTATATCTTAGAAGAGCATTACAAGCCAGGAGAAGATAATAGACAAACAAAAATAAGAGGAGTGTAGTAGATGAATAAAATACATTTAATAGGTAGATTAACTAAAGATCCGGAGTTAACTTTTATCCCGGGAAATGGAACAGCTGTTACAAAGTTTAATTTAGCAGTAAACAGACCTCATTTAGATAAGAACAAACCTCAGGAAGCTGATTTCATAAATTGCGTATGCTTTGGAAAGAGAGCTGAAGCAATAGCAAATTATGTTCAGAAAGGGCACTTATTTGGATGCAGCGGAAGACTTCAAATTAATAAGTATGTAGATAAGGAAGGATTAAACAGATGGAGTACAGATGTAGTTGTTGAAGATTTTGAGTTCCTACAATCCAAGGGAAGCAGCACTAGCAATTGTACGGTTAATCAAGACAGTGCACATGACTATGAAGATATAACTCCAGTGGATGATGGGGATATACCATTTTAAATAATAAAAAGAGAGAGAAAATACATCTTTAAGAATAACCCTTACGGCATAGTTAATTCTATGGAATACAAGTTAAAGACAGAAATGAAAGAAAGGGTGAGTGCATTGACCAATAGAGAGAAGGCGCAAAAGACCTATGAGATATTACAGCAAAGGAAAGTTGAGAGAAGGTATAAAGCAGATGGAGACTTCTTGGCCTATACTGCTGCTAATGTAGATAGAACATATAAAAGAATCTATCAGAGCAGAAAAAGGAGAGGGCAACCATAAGTAAGTTTTGAAAAGAGGTGGCGCTAGTGAATAGGAAATAAAAGAAGTATTTGAAGAGTACAACAGGAGGAGCAAATGTATATAGATTTAAAACCACTTGTAAAACATATAGAAAATAGCATAGCAGTAGGGCAAGCTCCTACTCTTAGCATACTAAAGTATGGAGATAGGAAAGACAGCAAAGCATACATAAGCAGCATAGAAAGAAAGGCAAGCGAATTAGGTGTAAATGTAATAATCCAAGATCTAAAAGGGTTGGATAAACCAGAGTTAAAAATACTAGAACTAATAGAAATATCAGATGCCATTCTTCCAGTAAGTCCGTTTTCTGAAAGTATGGAAAAAATTATTAAACATGTGTTATTTAACTCTTTAGATGTAGATAACTTTACAGGAACAAGTCAGTTCTCTAACTGCACAGGACAGGCAGTGCTAGAGATATTAAAATACCTTGGAATCGGAACAGAGAAGAAGGTAACTATTATAGGCAGACATATTGGACTAGAGATATTTAAGGTGCTTCTAAAGGCAGATTACAGCCCTACACCAGTACATAGTAAAACACCACCAGACTTAGCAGCAGAAAGAATAAAAGATGCAGATGTTTTAGTTTCTGCTACTGGGGTAAAAAACTTAATTAAAAAGGATATGGTTAAAAAGGGATCAATAATAATTGACGTTGGACTTGGAGACATAGAAAAAAGTGTTGCGGAAATTGCAGATGTAACAACAGCTAGGGATGGAGTGGGATCAGTTACCACAGCGATACTATTTAGAAATATTTTTAAAACTATTAGGTAAAGGAGGGTTGTATATGGCTGACTATTATATAACTCCTGAGGAATATAAAATTGCTAAAAATAATGGTATAAGCAAGAAAAATTTAGAACAAAGGGTACGGGAGTACGGTTGGAGCAATGAAAAGGCTATTAGTACACCAGTAACAAAAAGGGGTAATATACCGAAGGAATTTAAAGAACTTGCTAAATCAAATGAAATAGACTTAACCCTATTTTATAACAGGGTTTGCAACTTGAAATGGGATATGTATAGAGCAGCAACAATGCCAGTAATGACTAAAAAAAGAAATACAATAAAGGAAGTTTAATTCGGAATCTAATTAAATTACGTAATTTGAAGGAGTGATTACTAAATGAATGCGAGAATGTTATTAACAATAATGCCTAAGTATAATAATTGTCCCAATTGTGGTAATGACAAAGTAGGCGATGGAGAGGGTAAATTAATAATTGAAGATAATTATTTTTATAGAGAGTGCAAGTGTGGTTGGAGCATAAAGATTAATGAGGAAGGTAAAGAAATTTAATTCACAATCTGAAAATATTATGAATTACAAGGAGGAATAAAAAATGGTTAAAGAAAAGGAGTCAATAAAGTATTGGGTTATAAAAATAGGTAACTTATTTTATGTGAGTGGATTACCACGCAAGAGTGAAGATAATAAAGACACTAAAGGATATGATTTTTCAAATAATGAAAATGTTGCTTTTCCAATTTTAATAGAAGATGATGCAAAAGATATGGCAAAGGAAATGGGTGGTATTGTAGTTGAAAAATCTGTATGCAATGTCGAGGAACTAATAAAAATTAAAGATAAAGTTAATTATTATATTAATAGTGCAAAGCTTATAGAAAAACAGAACTATGATATATTTAGAGAGCTTCAATCAGAATATAGGAAATCTCTTTCATAATATTTGTATTGATAAGGAGGTACCTATACATAGATAAAAAATAATAGTACGTCATACAAATTGAATAAAATGCAAATCAGAAAGGATGGTATAAATGCCCGATTATTTTTGGGAATGGTATGAAAAGAAAGGATATAAAAAAATTTTGAGTGAAGAAGATTGCTTTAACAATAAAGCTTTCTTAATTGGCTGTTGTATTGAGTATCTTACGGAAAAAGGTCAGAGATTAACAAAAATTCATGAATACAACAATATAAAGGGTATTTTATCTTATTTGCAGACAGGAGTAGCATGGACAAGATAATACGCATTTCAAATAAATTGACACAATCTGAATGTAAGAAAGTACAAACTATATGGAGGATATAGTATGGAAATAAAAAGTTTAAATATTAATGGTAATGAATATTTATTTGAAACATTAGAACAATTAATAGAACTATTAAAAGATGATGAATATGAAGTTAGCTTGAATTTTAAGAAAAAAGGTAAATTGAGAACAAATCAAGTTATTTTATAAGAAATGCAATGGTTGCAATTTAAATATACGACGACTTATGAAAATATGACGAGTAAATTACAGGTGGTGATGTGATGGGGTTCAGAGACGTTTTAAAAAAATGAATAGAAGAGTATTGTAAAAAACATAATTATATAATTATGGAAATTGACTACAAGCAAAGACTTGTCTTCTACTATTTAGAAGGTCAAAACATGTTTGAAGATTATACAGATTTCAATTATACAGAGGTAGATTTATTTAGTTAGTTGTTTCGTAATTCAAGAAAAATATTAAAAAAGGAAGGTAATTGCATTATGAAGTTTGAAGAGTTGGATGATAAGGATATTAAATTAATAAAAGATGCAATGATACAAAATTCAGTAACGCTTATTGCAGAGTGCCAAGAATGTAAAAAAGTTATGTCTAAAGAAAGTTATGAGAGAGATATTCAAAACGGTAGAAGATTAGTCCATTTAATTAATGTTTTAAACAATAAAGAAGAGTATAAAAGGATTGATGATAAATATATCAATGTAGAAGTCGAAATAACAAAAGTCAATAATGAAAAAGTTTCTTTAATTGAAGAGTTTCCAACCCATTATACAGATGGAAATATAAGTGAGATATTATGGGATAGATATACAGATAAATACGGAGAACTAAAAAAGATAGATTGGAAAGAGCTTTAACGTCACAATACAAATATAAAGTGACATATTTTGAAATGAATACGAAGGTGATTAGATGATAAGTACATGGGAAGGATTATGGATTCTCTGTGCAGGAATTATTATTGGATTTTTCTTGCATGGATGCATAGATTGGCATGAAGATAACTTTGGAAGAGATAAATAATTCAAAAATAGGAGGTAATTATGGACAAAGAAAATAAAACAAAGATTTGTGACATTTGTAATGCAAAAATCACAGAAAAAGAATTCAAAAACAATGATGGATATTGCCATAAATGTTTTACTAAAAGACATAAGAAATAGTTTGTAATTCAAAAACCAGGAGAAGATTCTGAAATTATGTGAAGGAGATGTAAAACGTGAAATACCCAGGCATATTTAATTTTATTAAAATGATTTCTTCTAATTGTGACAAATTGCAAGAGGAGAGTTGCGGTTGTAGTTCAAGATGTCCTCATCATAAAGATTGCACATCAAATGATACATGGGAAGATTTGAGAGCAGATTTATATGAGTTAGGATTTAATCAAGAAGAAGTAAAAGAACTTACTTCTGATATATAAATTACAACACAAATAGAAACAGGAGGATCAAGTATGAAAATACTAATAATAAACTGCTCTAACAGTAATTTATGGTATAGTGGGAAAGTTTCTGACAGGTATATTGTACAAGCTATAGACAACAAAGGTAACTATAAAACAAAAGATGGAGTGGTACTTAAGAAGGATGCAGCAGTAATAGGAAAGTAAGTCTAAAGAACTAAAGTAAAAAAAGAGAGCTGCGCAGTCTGGGAAACTTATCAGCTCTCTAAGTAAATCACTAGAGACATTATACCATATGTGTGTCTCGGTGGCAAACATAAGGAGGAAGTATTATGTATAGTACAAGTAAAAATGAAGTAGTAATAAAACTGGTGGGGAAATTATCTCTGGAGTTTCCAGAGATAGACCAGTTAAGAGTAAGAGCTATAACAGAGGAAGTGCTTTACAAATATGATGTATTACCACAAGAGACAGCATTGGTGACCAGCGATATAGAGGAAAAGATACAAATTTATTTAGCAAGCAAAAGGCTAGATGGATTAAGCCCTGAAACATTAAAAAATTATAATTATAATCTTATGATATTTGCAAGCCACCTAAGAAAACCACTTAGTACAATTAATGCTATGGATCTGAGAATGTATTTAGCAGTTAGAGGAAAAAACCTAAAAGCAAGTAGTTTAAATGGACAAATATCTATATTAAAATCCTTTTTTAGTTGGTTACATGAAGAGGAATACATTCCTAGAAATCCAGCGAGTAAATTAAAACAGACTAAGGAGCCTAAGAGATTAAGAAATCCTTTAAGTGAAGAAGAAATAGAATTGTTAAGACAAGCTTGTGATAGCGATAGAGAAAAAGCGTTGTTTGAATTTATATATAGCACCGGATGCAGATTAAGTGAAGTCGTTGGAGTGGACAAGAGTGATATAAACTGGCATGAAAAGACTTTGCGTGTGATCGGTAAAGGCAATAAGGAAAGAGAAGTTTGCTTTAGTACCAAAGCTAAAATACTTCTTAAAAAGTATTTGAAGACTAGAAAAGATGGCAACGAAGCCTTATTTGTAGCTAGTAAGTATCCACACAATAGACTTGGAGGAAGGAGCATAGAAAGAGAAGTTGCAAAGATAGCCCAAAGAGCAGGAATAGACAAACCAGTATTCCCACATCTATTTAGACATTCATTTGCAACACACAAGCTAAATAGTGGAATGCCTTTGCACATAGTGCAGCATCTTTTGGGACATGAGACCCCATCCACTACTCAAATTTATGCGCAAACGTGTAAAGAATATGTGATACATGAATATAGAAAAACATCTTAAAAGAGATCAAAATGAACAGCATGTTGAGTATTTCTATAGTTAAAGTGTACTAGAGTGTTAAAACAATAATACAAAGGGGATGAAGTGTTGGAGTGAGTTATGTACAGAAAACTATTAATAGAGCACTTCAGAGAGTTATACAAAATATGAAACCTAAGAAAAAGTATAAAAAAAGAATTAGAAATAGACAGAAATTATATAACAAGAGATTAAAACTAGGGAGGGTTAGGAAGTGATTAAGATATTAGCAATACTTTTCGGACTATTAAGCCTAAGTTTCGGAGTGATATTGTGGGCTTGCATATATGTTAGTGGACAGGCTAGCAGGACAGAAGAGGAACGCTGGAAGATAGAAAGACCGGATTTTATAAGAATGGAGGCGTACAAATGAACTTTAAAGAGTATCAAGAAAAGGCATTAAGAACTGCTAATGGATTAGATCAGGTAGATAAGCTACTAAATGGTATTATGGGACTAAATGGAGAAGCTGGTGAATGTATAGACATACTTAAAAAGTATCTATACCAGGACCATCCCATGGATATAGACAACCTCATCAGTGAGTTAGGTGATGTACTATGGTACTTGAACTTATCGGCAAATGCACTAGGAGTAACATTAGAAGAGGTAGCAATGTTAAATATAGAAAAATTAGAGAAAAGGTACCCGCAACATATTTTTAGAAAAGAAGATAGCTTAAACAGGAAAAGTTCCTTAAAAAAATTAGAATAAAGCAGGTGATTATATGCAATTCAAGTTTACTGATACAGAAATAAACAAGCTACTTAAAGAAAATTTTATGATTTTATATGATACAAGGGAACAAGTTAATCAACATATTTTGGACTACTTTGATAAAAAAAAGATACCCTATAGGAAAGAAAAAATAAATGAGGGTGACTACACTGCCATTATTACTAAAAGACCTGAAATGGGTATATATAGAGATTTATACTTCAATGTGGCCGTAGAAAGAAAGAATAGTGTTGACGAGCTGGCTAATAATCTAGGCGAAAAAACAGACACCAGGGATGACGTAAGATTAATAAGGGAGCTACAGAGAGCAAAAACAAAAGGTATTAAGATGTTTTTAATAATAGAAGATAAAAATGGCATGGAGAATATTATTAAGGGTAAATATAGGAGCCAGTATCAGCCTAAAGCATTTTTAGGTAGGTTGACAAGTATTCAGGATCAATACTTAAATGACACAATATTTACTAGTAATGATAATACAGGTTTTGAAATACATAGAAAGCTTTACTATAGTGTAAGAAACTTTTTAAAAGAATTGAGTACAGACATAGGTCCATATGTACAGGAAGATTAAAAGTTTAGAAGAGAGGTGAGAAGGTGGAGTTACAGGATATAGACTTAAAAGAATTGATAGAAAGTGAAACGGGAGAAAGATTTAATAGGCAAGGGTACATAAAGTGCCCTTTCCATGGAGAAAAGACACCTTCCCTTAGTATTAAATTTCATTCAGATAAAAACAAATGGCGATTTAAATGCTTTGGTTGTGATGTTAGTGGTGATGCCATTGATTTTATTTCACAGATTAAAGGAATAGATTTTATTGAAGCTAAGAAGTATCTAGGGTTGTCAGTAGAAAAAACTCAAATAGAACTCTTAGAGGATAGAATTAAAGGCTATATTGAATGGGAAATTGGTAAATTCAGATTAGGTCAGGAACTGCTAGGCATATTTACCTTTGTAGATAAGATGGGTAACCCTTTGTATTATAAAGCTAAATTTAGAAAGCCTGATGGAGAGAAGTGTTTATCCTATTACCACTTTGAAAATGACAAAGTAGTCAGTAGCCGAGGTACTGACGAAGTGCCCTATAACCTTTTCAATACTTTAAATGCTATAAGTCAAGACTTGACAGTAGTTGTAGTTGAGGGTGAGAAGGATGCAAATACAATAAATTCAATTTTAAAGAAAGATGGATATGTAGCTACTAGTGTAAAAGGATGCAGAGATATAGAAGTACTTGCAAATGCAAAGATATATGTGTGCGGTGATACTGGACAAGCCGGGGAAAAGTATAAGTGGGAAATATACCATAAGCTATTTAGATTCTCAAGAGCATTTAAATTTATCAATCTTCCAGGAGCCAAAGACTTAGGAGACAACAAAGATGTTACTGATTGGATAGAAGCTGGACATACAAAGCAAGATTTATTAAATGCCTTTAATAGAAGTCTAGATTTAAAAAATAAATACGAACTACAGCAGGATGGTGGCGGTATTTACAAGATGGTTTATAACAAGAAAGATGAAGATTATGACAAAGTTTATATAACCAACTTTAAATTACTAGAAGCTACAAGAATAAGTTTTGTAGATGAAGATCAGGAAGGAATTAAATTAATTATCAAATCACCTACAGGGGCAAAAGTTGAAAAAGTAGGACCAAGTACCGTATTTGATGATATAAGAACCTTCAAAAATTTCCTTGGCACAATAGATTTAGCCTTTACTGGAAAAATAGAAACATTAACTGAGCTTAAGATATGGATTAATAAATATTTTGCTTTAGAAGTTGAGGAAACACACCAGGGAGTAAAGTTCATAGAAAGAAATGGAGAGGTACTCTTTATAACTAATGACGGAGCCTTAAGTAAGGATAAAGTTAATCTTAGTATAAAAGCAGATGGAAGCAATGTTGCAGCAGTACTCGAAACAGAATTAATAACCAAACAGGAATTGCTTGAAGTTAAAAAGCATCTTTTCAAATTCGCGACTCCTGAAAAAACAATTTCAATAATAGGCACCGTAATAAATAATTTAGCAGTACATCAAAATCAAGCTTTAAAGCAAAAACTTCATCATCTATTGATAGTAGGAGAAAGTGGCTGCGGTAAAAGTACAATTCTCGAAAATGTCATAGCTCCTATACTAAATTACCCTAAAAGAGATATAAAATCGATAGGATTGATAACACCATTTGCATTAATTAAGAGTGGAAGTGATGGAAATTATCCGATGTTATTCGATGAGTTTAAGCCTTCATCCTTAGATAAATATAAAATAGCAAAGCTCAGCGAAATTTTTAGAAATCTATATGATAGGGCCACTATTTCGAGAGGAGATAAATCATTTAGAAATAAGGACTTCCAGCTACAAAGACCTTTGATTTTAGTAGGTGAGGAAAGCTACCCAAACAATGAAAAAGCTCTAATAGAAAGAAGCTGCATAGTTTACTTATCTAAGAGAGAGAGAACAGCAGATCACACAAAGGCCATGAATTGGATAATACAAAATGAAGTGCTGCTTAATAAATTAGGAAGAAGCTTAATAGATATAGTTTTGAAACTCAATGTAGAGGAATATGGTGCAATTAGAGAAGGTGTAACAGTAGGAATTAAAGGTATATTTAATAGACCTCTTAATACAGCAATCAACGTTTGTTGTGGCATGGAAATATTGAATATCCTCTTCAAGAGTATGGGAATTAAAGAAATAAAGAATTATAGCGAGCATGTGATAAGAAATATAAAGACAGAAGTTTTAGAAGATGGCCAGGAAACTTACTCAATAGTAGAGCAAATGATAATACTGTATAACACTATGATTGAAGATGGAAGAGCTTTTAATAGTAATGAAGTTGTGAAGTATAGAGGTGATGGGATTTTCATTAAGACCTCTGAAATGGTTAATCAGATTCAAGAGCATTGTTCGAAAGTTGGAGCGGACATAATCCCCTTAAAGTTAAAAGATTTTAAGAAACAGGCAGAAAGAGCAGGTTACTTAATAGGGAAATCCGACAAGGTCATAAAAGTGGATATGAAGGGGGTACGATTTGATACGTATAGTAAAGAGCTGCTTAGGGAGCTAAGAGTAGACTCAATTATTCCGCCAGAGATACTAGATGTTACTGAAGAAGAATCGAATATTATACCTTTTGTGTAAGGTTACAAAAAAATAAAATATGTAACCGAAATGTAACCAAAATGTAACCGCGAAATCCGTTGGTATTACTCACTTTTATATATATAAATATATATAAGTTACAAAGTTACATAAAATAATATATATATACGTGTGTGAGAGTATTTATATTAATTATTTATATATATAAAAGATAAGCACATTACTTTTCCAAAAATGTAACCATAAAAAAAGTACTTTAAATCAAGTGATATCAATAGGTTTAGCGGTTACAAGTAATGTAACTCAAAATGTAACCTATCATAAATAATAAGAAATATAAACCGTGCAAAGTTAGATATATCAATGGTTTATGATAATAGACTATGATAAATATAAAAATAAGAGATTTACTCAATTTAAAGCAAAAATTAAGCAAAAACATATAAAATGAAACCAAAAAGAATGATTTAAGAGTAAAAAACATTAAAATTGGGACTTAAAAATAATAAAAAAGTATAAAAAAATTGAGATTAGATCACCTGAGCTAAAATTAATATAGAAAAAGTATATTTGGACATGCTAAAACAGATAAAAATTGATGCAAAAGGAGCTGATAAGATGGCAGATAGAAATAAATATTATCAAGTTGTTGAAGGTATGTTATATAACTATAAAAGAACTCATGTAGAAATAAAAAACATAGAATTGGATATTGAAGAGTTAAATAATGATTACAATGGTGTAGGAGCAATATCATATACTGAAAGAACTGGAGAGACTAATAAATTTAACTCCAGTGTAGAAAATGAAATAATAAGTAAAGAGAAAAAGCTTCAGTACTTGAAAGCTCTTAAACGCAGTAAAGAAATACAAGTTGAAAGAATAGATAATATGTTATCCATACTTACAGAAGATGAATATAAAATAATTGAATTAAGATATTTTAAGAAACTCCAATTTAAAGAAATAGGAGAAATGCTCTGTAAGTCAGATATTTACTTAATAACATTAAGAAAAAAGATAATAAATGAAAAGTTAATTCCTCTTATAAAAAACTAATAAATATATTAGAAAAAACTAATAAATACAGTATTATATATATTAGTTAATACATGTTAATATAGTATCATAGGAAATAGAGCAAAGGGCACTTAGTTAATTCTAAGTGTCCTTTTATATGCGCTATATAAGCTTATACAGAGGTTTTACTTTTAAGAGGCAAGAATGTACATTATAGCAATAAAGTTTCTCTATTGAGCTAATAAGCGTAAAATACAGTGTCAATTAGTTAGGAGGTGTATTTTCGCATGAGTGTTATTAATTTTGAAAAGGATAGAATGATTGATATGTTGCTCTCAGGCATTAATATTACTGAGATTGCAAGAACTTTAAATGTATCAAGACAAACTATTTATGCGTGGAAGAAGGAAACAGAGGTCGAGGCTGAGCTTGAAAGGCGAAGGGAACAGTTGAAAAAATCCGCACAAGACAAAATTACTAATGATGTATGTACCTACGTAGATAATATGAGAGAGCTTGCCTGTAATAGCACTGATATAAGAGTTAAGTTCCAGGCTAATAAGTATCTAATAGATCAATGCTTAGGTTCTCCAAGTGCTGCTAAGGAAGAGATAAAGATAGATGATTCTAAGGGAAGTACAGACCCTAATAAATTAAAGCAGGAAATGGAAGACTTAAAGAATCTAAAGGTTGTTAAATAGTATCAAAAAGTATACTTAATGATACTAATAGTATTACTACAGTGCAATGCACCTTACAGGCAGTAAAACAACTTCAATATAGTACCAAAAATACATGTTGACTTTTTGATACCTTAGAGACATAATAATATTATAGAAATGATTGAGGAATAACGACACTGAATGGCTTCAACGATTGCTGTGAAATGTCGAACGGGGGGTACCTTCTAAAATGGAAGGTTTTTAAAATGGCGTTTGTCGACCCCACAATTTCTATAATATTTTTAAAAAGTCGAGGTGCTAACATGTTATATTTTGCGTATCATAGAACTTCAACAAAAGAACAACATTTAGATAGAGGAATATCAGAAATTAATGAATTTATTACTAAAGAAAATATTAAACTAGTTAATAATATTTATACTGACCAGCAGACAGGAAAAAACTTTAATAGACCTTCTTATGATAAATTGGTTCAAGATATGGAGCTAATAAAGAAGGTTAACCCAAATGAAAATATAGCTTTAATATTAACCGAGCTAGATAGATTAGGAAGAAACAAGCAACTTATATTGGCCGAAATCAGAAAAATGCAAGATAAAGGTATAAGGCTAATGGTTTTAGAAATTCCAACTACATTAACTGAACTTCCTAAAGACAGTTCTATAGCTACTATGATAATGGAGACTATTAATAATATGCTTATAGAAATGTATGCTTCATTTGCTCAGGCTGAATTAGAGAAAAAAGAAAAAAGGCAAAAAGAAGGTATAGCAGCTAAAAAGGCAAGGGGCGAATGGGATGATTATGGAAGGCCAAGAGCTCTTGATTTTGATAAATTTTCTAAGGAATATAAAAGGGTTCTTGATGGATCTATTAGGCCAACTGAGTGTATGAAATTGCTTGATATAACTAAACCAACTTATTATAGATATGCCAAAGAATATAATGAAAAATATCAATAGTAATGAATTAACTTATATTTCAGAAAAGGAAATTTCCATTATTTATAGAATTCTATACTTTATAAATGAGGAGGACTGAAACTATGACTGATGAAGAATTTCTAAAGCACATAATGCCAGATATAGAAGAACATTTTATACAAAATAATAGACCAGTTATTATAGCGCAAGGATATGAATGGTTTAGAGAAATAATTACATTATACGCCAAGCAACATAATTTATTGGAAGCAGCAATACTTCTTATGGATAATGGAATGAATGAAGAGGCTATAATCTTAGCTAGATCTGCAATGAATAATTATTTTTTAATAGGATATCTGTTAAATGATGATACTGATAGAATTCATTTAAAAGAATTTTATGTTCAACCGTTAATATCACGAAGATATTTTTTAAAGAATATAAATAAAATGATAAATGGTCCTTTTGGTGAAATGATGCAACAAGAAGGAGATCAACTTTCTCTTAGTGTTAGTGATATAAAAAATGAAAGACGTGAAATAGAGAATCAAATTAAAGCTAAAGGATTTCTAATAAATGAAAGACCATTATCTATTCTTAAATTAGCACAAGAATCAGATAAGCAAGGATTTGACCTTTATTCTATGTATTATGCTGATGCTAGTAAATTTGAACATTCAGATATATCAAGTCTAAATATATATAAAACACCAATTGATGAAGAAACGCCTATAAATAATGCATTTATTATGGATTTAAATAGAACTGATGAAAATTTGAAAGAAAAAATTTATAGTATTTTTACTATATGCTATTTAGATTCTTTTATTAAAATAGCTAGTGTAATAGCTAATAAAGAACCACAATTGCAGGTGAATTATAATATTAATAAATTAACAGAAATGATATATAAGACATTAGCATTTATAAAAGGATAAATGTGGGGTGATAAAGCTTGAAAATACCATTTGATTTTCCTAGTGATGAAGCTCGTAATAAATGGTTGCTTTATCACTATCTAAAAAAATCCTATACGGATATAGGAATTCCTGAGGATAAAGCTGAGGAATTAACAGATACACGAATGTTAGAAAACTCTAAGAATTTGTTTGGTTTCCATGGGCTTGCATGGCAGCTGGGGCAAATAAGCTTAGAATTTTTTTGTATGTATTTTTTACAAGATATCTATTTGCCTAAGGAAGATAATGCCGCGGCTCCACTGGCAGAAGTACATGAAGAATTATGGCATGATATTCAAGAAAGTATTATTGGTACTGGACCAGAGCAATTAGGAAGAGTTTTACCTCGTGGTACTGGTAAATCTGCTTTTGGTACATTAGGACCCACTTGTTGGAGCGTAGCTTATAAACATAAAACTTATGTTTTGATATGCTCTGATATAGGGAGTACCGCGGAAAAGTTTATAAAAGATATTAAGGACAACATGATTGAAAATGAGTATATTGAATCTGCTTTTGGTAAAATACTTGATGATAAAAACAGAGACTTTATTTGCAATGCCACACAACTTGAGTTCATGAATAAAACTTTTGTCGAGGCTATTTCTTCTACATCTCCTATGAGAGGTAGAAAATATAAAAATGTGAGACCAGATTTAATTATTCTTGATGATTACCAATCCGAGGATGATGTTAGAACTGAGGAAGCTAGACTTAAAAAATGGAAGCGCTATAGCGATGATGTTAAGTTTGCTAAGCAAAGACCTGTAAGAAGAAATGGCAAAATAATTAAAAAAGGTACTGTACTTATGGCTTGGGGAACTCAACAGCATAAGGAGTGTTTCTATAGTAGATTAATTAAAACTGCTACATGGATCTTTAAAAAGGAAAAAGGTGTGCTAGTTGATGATTTTATAAATCAAGAAGGCCAGAAAATTAATGGTGTTGATTATTTATTCAATAATGGCCTATGGAAGCAATTTAAAGATATCCTTTTCAATTTTAAAAATGACACCAGGCTAGAAGATGCTAAAGAGTTTTACTATAAGAATGAGAAAGAAATGCAGTTTCCTATGTTGTGGGGTGAATTTTGGGATTGTTTAGAATTGGCCTTAGACTACTTTGAAAATCCTAACTCTTTTAAACAAGAGGTCCAGGGTGACGTTGATTCTATAGGCGAAAAGTGGTTTAAGCAAATGCATACTGAAACTAGGAAAGAAATTGAAACTCATGAATTTATAAAAACAATGATTTGTGCTGACCCAGCTTCCAGTGGTGGTAGAAAGAATGACTATTCAGCTTTTATTGTAGGTTCTGAAGCAACTAATGGCTATAAATATGCTAGAAAAGCTGAACTGGCAAAGATAAATGCTAGGCAGGAGTTTGATAAATATATTCAACACATGGTTAATTTATTGCTTGAATATCCTGAAGCTACACATATAAGTATTGAAAAGAATACTTTTAACGGAGCTGATGCGAATCAATTAGAAAAAGCCATTAAGGATCATGAAATTTTAAAGTATAGAAATATTACAATAATCAACGAGCAGCAGAAAAAAAATAAAGATGACAAGATTTCTACTATAGTTCCTTTCGTAAATCGAGGGGAATTTGTTTTTTGTTCAGAAGATGAAGATTTTATTAATCAATTTATGGAGTTTGCTGGACAGAAGTTTACTACTCATGATGATGCTGCCGATGTAAGTTCTGAGTTTTGGTTAAAAGTTGATGAGATTAAAACTGTTAGCAAGGTAAAGTTATTAGATAGAAGGAGTTTGGGGGTGTAGGTATTTGTTGTTAAGTGATTTGGTGAAGAAGTTATTTAAAAAAGAAGTAGGATTGAATCTTAGTAATCCCGAACATTTACAATTGGTGAAAAAAGTATATGGTAGTTATTATGTATTTAAAAATATTTATGAAAAGATGTACAAGTATTATAAGGGCGACACTGATGCAATTAGAAAATATTTATTTGTAACAGAAAGATCCAATTTAAAAGTAAGTGCTAACTATATAAAGAAATTTATTAAAGAAGAGGTTGCGTACACTTTAGGTAATAATATCATCTATGAATCTAGAAATGGTAGTGAAGATGTTGTAAGAGATATAGAATATTATACAGCTCATTGGAATGAGTTGCATGATACAGATCTAATGAAATATCTTCTTATTTTTACACAAATATATGAGTTGTATTATATAGATGATAATGCAGACTTTTGCTCTAAAATTATAAAACCTACTGATGGTTATGCATATATGGATAATGCTTCAGGTAAGGCTTTATTTTTTATACACGCCTTCAAAAATGATTTTGATACTAATGTTTCATATATTGATATTTATACAGATGATAAAATATATCATTTTGATAATAAATTTAACGAAATATCATCTCCAACAGTAAATATATTTGGAGAAGTTCCTGTTACAATTGGAAAACTAACTGAGGAAGGTACTGACGATAGTTTATATAATGATATTAAAGGCTTACAAGATGCTTTTGAAACTAATTTGAGTGACGTTGGTAATGAAATAAGTGATTTTAGAAATGCTTATTTATTATTTAAAAATGCTCAAGTTGATAAAAATGACATACCAGATATGAAAAAATTAGGTGTTATTCAATTACCTCAAGCTGGAGGAGACGCGGCATGGTTAATTAAGAACATAAATGATACGTTTATTCAAAATACATTAGATAGATATGAAGATACAATGTATCAGCTCGCTTGTCATATTAACCATAATGAAAAGTTACAATCTAATTTATCAGGTATAACTCTAAGATCTAGGTTAATAGTACTTGAAAATAAATGTAATTTAGAGATAAAGGCACATAAAAACATAGTTAAGAATAGGCTTAGATTTTTATTCAAGTACTTAAATATTAAAAAAAATAAGAGTTATGATTTTAAAGATATTAAGGCTCTATATACTCCAAACATCCCAAGTGACGATTTAGCAACTGCTCAAATGCTTGCACAGGTTCCAGAAGGTACAATTTCTAAAGATACTGCTAGAGGTTTATTTAGTTTTATAAATAATAAAGTTGCTGAAGCCGAGAAAGTTAAAAAGGAAATGAAGGAACAACTAGATCTAGGAAACCAATACAATGACATGAACCTTGAGGGTGATGTTGAGTGATAAATAGAAATAGAGATTATTGGAAAAAAAGAGCTGAATATATTTCAAATTGCGAGTTTGATAAGGTTGATAATTACAAATTAAAACTGGAAGAAGAATATAGGAAAGCTTTAAAAAGCATACAATATGATATTGAAGTCTTTTATTCTAAATTTGCTAATGATAATAAGATAAGTGTGGCTGATGCTAGAAAAACTCTTAATTCCAGTGAGTTAAAAGAATTTAGAATGACTTTGAAAGAGTTCACTGAAAAAGCTAAAAACAATGAAAACTTACAATGGGAAAATGAGCTGAATAACTTATCTAATAAAGTTAGGATAACAAGACTTGAAGCTTTACAGACTCAAGTAAGAAATGAACTAGAAAACTTATATATTAATCAACAAAATGGTACCACACAAGCTTTAAAGGGTATGTATTCAGATACTTATTATAGAAATATCTATGAAATCCATAAGGGATTAGGATTAGTAATTAATTTTGCAAAATTAGATACTAATATAATAAATAAAGTAATTACAGAGCCTTGGCATGGTGGAAACTACAGTAGTAGAATATGGAATAATAAAGAGTTACTTGTAAAAGAGCTGCAATCTAGTTTAACACAGGCTTTTATTAGAGGGGACAGTATAGATAAAACATCTAGGGTAATAGCCAATAAGATGGGTGTTGCAATTGGTAGGGCTAGGACCTTAGTTAATACAGAAAGTGCTAATATTATTTCTAAAGCTACATTTAATGGGTATAGTGCAAGTGGAGTAGTGAAGAAATATGAAATACTTGCTACTTTAGATTTACATACAAGCAAGATATGTAGATCTTTGGATGGAAAAGTATTTGATTTAAAAGACAAATTAATAGGTATCACTGCACCACCATTTCACCCTAATTGCAGAACAACAATTATGCCTTATTTTGATGATGCCATAGATGAAGAAAGAATTGCACGAGATCCAGTGACAGGTAAAGCTAAGTATGTACCTGGTAATATGAATTATGAGCAATGGTATAAAGAGAATGTTGCTAATAATCCAAAGGCACTGGCAGAAGAAAAGAAAATACAAAATAAGTCTAGCGATAAGAAACAATATAAAAAATATAATGAAGTTTTAGGAAGGGAAATCCTTGAATCCTTTGATAAATTCCAGGAAATGAAGTATAATGATAGTAACAATTGGGAAAAGTTAAAGCAGCAATATAGTTATACAAAAAGTGGAAGAGTATGGCTAAATTCTAATTTTTCTAGCGAGAAGAAGTTTAATAAACACATAGAAAAACACTTAAAAGAGTATGATAACCTTTCACAAGGAGAGTATTTAGATATAGCTAGAAAATTATTAGCTTCACCAGTTAAGGGAGATATAGAAGGTTTTAAAAGTGAACTAGGATTCATATTTAGATATAATAAATCTACGAATGATTTTGCAATAGGAAGGGTAGATGGTTATATATCGACATTGTATAAGCCTAAAGATGGATATGAATATTGGTTACAACAAATAAAAGATTATAAAAAGGAGGAATGAGCAATGAAGTGCCCAGTATGTTCTAAAGAGGTAGATTCATTTGATATTTGTGATAACTGTGGCTGGCAAAACAACGGACCTAATGGAAATGAGAATAATTTAGCAGGACCTAATGAAATGACATTAAAAAAAGCGAGAGAAGCTTATAAAAAAGGTGAAAAAATTTTATAGTTAAGCACTTACTAAGTAAAAATAGTAGGTGCTTTTATTATGTATAAAAATGAGGTGATTAAATTTGGAAAGAAATCAAGGAACAGCAAGAAGGCAAGTATCAGAATTTACTATTGTAGATCCTAATGTAAGAGATATAATAACGAATGCTTTAAAAAGCAATGGTTATGATATTGAATTAAAACCAATAATTCAAGAAGGTTCACATTTCTATATTGGTGATGAATTTAAAGTGTTTAGAAAAGAGTAATATTTAAAAAGGTATTAATTATTTAAGTAAAGTCTTAGAAGTAAGGCTTTTTTATTTTGCCCTTAGTAAGGCTTAAACTGCTTTAATACGTCTTGTGGGCGGTTTTGCGTGCAAGGGGTATAAATACACTAAAAATATAATAAAACATGTCCTAGACTTTGTTGTGAGTTTAGGGGATAGGAGGAACTATGTTAAAGAAAGATTTACTAGAAACAATCAAAAATGCAAAAGATGATGAGGATGTAAATTCTCTATTAGCTGGAACTGATATTGAAGAACAATTTACAGCAGCTGGACTTACTTTGGATGTATTAAAAAATAAAATTAAAATTGATAAAGATTTTAAAGCATTTTTAGAGAGTGAAAATGACAAGTATTTTAATAAAGCTTTGGATACCTGGAAGAAAAACAATTTAGAAAAAGAATTGGAACCTTTTATTAATGAAAAGTATCCGGATTTAGTTACTGATCCAACTCAAAAGAAACTTTTAGAACTAGAAAAGGAATTGGAAAGAGAAAGAGCTGCTAATGCAAGAAAAGATTTACTATCAGAAGTAATGAAATATGCAGCTGATAAAAAGTTGCCTGCTAGTGTAATAGAAAAATGTTTAGCTGAGGACTTTGATAAAACAAAAGAAATTATAGATTCGGTGGCTAATGATTGGTCTAAAGGACTTGAAGCTATAGCTACAGAAAAAATGAAAAGTAATTCTTATGTACCTGGTAATGGTTCTGACGGAAAACCAATTAGTATAGGTGCTTCTATTGCAGCTCAATTAAATAATACAAATAATACCCCAAGTGACCCTTGGGTAAGTAAATAGGAGGAAAGATTTATGTATTTTAAAAAGACAAGTTATACAAATGACATGGAGATTTTAGTAACTCCAGCAAACTTAGTAACTTTTAGTGGTACAGTTTTAGCAACAAATGCAACTGCTGATGAAAATGGTAGGAAGTATGTATTAGCTGGAAGTTTAATAGATGCTGATGGAAATGTAGTTAAGCAAACAGGAACTACTGGTTCAGAAACATTAAAATCTACACCAGTAGGAATTTTATATAAAACTGTTGATGTTACTAATGGTTCTATGCCGTGTTCTTTAATAGTAGAAGGTTATTTAAGAGCTGATAGAGTTCTTGATGGATTTGCTGAAAAGGCTATTGAAGAAATTAAAGTTGCACTACCAAAAGTAACATTTAGATAATAAGGGAGGAATGTAGAAATGCCAAGAGTTGAAGAAGTTTTTAATACGAAAGAATTAATAAATTATTACAAAGAAAGACAGCTTGTACCAATGTTAGGTGAATCACTATTCCCGGAACGTAAAATTCAAGACATAGAGTTTGATATGATACTTGGTGGTGGAGGATTACCAGTATCAGCTAGTGTACATGCTTTAGATACTAAAACACAAATTGCAAGTAGAGAAGCAATACAGAAGGGAGCTCAAGCTTTAGCGCTAATTAAAAGGCAAATTCCTATAAGAGAAAAAGAGATAATTAAAATTCAGACACCAAGAACTGATGTTGAATTAAAAGCTACAGTGTCACAACTTTATAAGGATTCTGAGAAAATGGTTGAATCAGTAAAAGTTAGAGTTGAAGCTATGAGAATGGAGCTTCTTTCTACTGGAAAGATAAAAATAGAAGAAAATGGAGTTAAAGTAACTCTAGATTACGGGGTGCCAACAAGTAATAAAAAATCATTCAATTGGAGTAATTTAGAAACAGCTAAACCACTTGATGATATAAAATTATTGGTAAAGGCTGTGAAAGACCAAAGCGGTTCTAAATCAACTAGAGCATTAACTTCAAGTACAGTAGTTGATACAATATGTAGTTGCTTAAGTGTAAGAAAAGCTATATTTGGAGTTAACTCCGACATGCTTGTGACCTTAGCAGATTTAAATAATTTACTCTCTCGCATGGGCTTACCTAAGTTTGTAACATATGATGAGCTTTATAAAATTGAAACTGCTAAAGGGTTTGATACAAAAAGATATTATCCTGAAAATATAATATCAATTTTTTCAGATACTACCTTGGGTGAAACAATTTATGGCTTAACAGCTGAAGAAATTGAGTTAATAGGCAATGGCAATATGGATGAAGCCAGTATGATAGGAAATATATTTGTAGGAACATATTCAACCGTTGACCCAGTAGCTAAGTTTACTAAAGCAGCTGCAACAGCAATACCATCATGTCCTTATGCAGATACAATAGGGATAGGCACTGTAACATTAGCTTAATTTAAGAGGGATTAAATACCCTCTTTTTATTTTTTATAAAGGAGGAGTTATATGGATTTTACAGATCAAGAATATGAAGAGATAGCTTGTATAGCTATAAGAAATTATTTAAATAAAGAACATACTAATGATTATATAAAAAGTAATTACGGATTAGCAGTTAAAAGAATGATTTATAAGGCTAAGGAATTTCGAGAGGCGAGGCCTATAGGAGTTAGGTCTATTGTTGAGGGAGATACATCGATTAACTTTGATAATACAATTGATAATTTAGTTATAGATAATGAGATTAAAGCTCTGCTTCCTCAGCCGTATGTAAAAATGCATTAGGAGTTGATATGGTGATGTTAAATAAGGCATTTAAACAGGCAAGAAAAGCTATAGAAAGCCTTTACAATTGCACTTGTAATATAAGTGGAGGCACAGAAACAGTTAAAGATCCTATTACAAAAGAAACTAAGTCGGTTCCAAAACTAAAATATGAAAATCAACCTTGTAAAGTATCTAAGCAAAGTTTATCTAAAAATAACCAAACTGATACAGTTAATCGGGTGGCTTATGAACTTAAGCTTTTCATAGCCCCAGAAGTAAATATAAAACAAGGTGATGAAATAGAAGTTACTAATGTATTAGGTGTAAAAAATAAATACTATGCAGGAGAAGGATTCCCTTATACTACACATCAAGAAGTTATTTTAACAAAGGAAGGTAAAGCTTAGTGGCTAGATTAGGAAACTTTGATTACAGTGATTTTAAAAAGATGGCTAGTAGTTTTCAAAAAGCATTAGATGAAAGAATTGTTGAAAGATGGATAAGAGAATTTCTATTAGAGATGGCTTTCAGGGCTGAAAGGAAGATAAAGAAAAGAACTCCTACAAATAAAGACCCTAAAATAAGAGGAGGGCATCTAAAAAGAAATTGGCAGGTAGGAGACGTAATAAAACAAGGTAATAGCTACGTGGTAGAAATATTCAATAACGTGGAGTATGCAAGCTATGTAGAGTATGGGCATAGAACTAGAGATCATAAGTCATGGGTAGAGGGAAGATTCATGGCCACGATATCCATGCAAGAAATAGAAAGACAACTACCAAAATTCTTAGAAAGAAAACAAGTAGAATTATTAAATCAGATATTGAATGGTAGGTGATATAAATAACAAATATAAATGATTTAAGAATAGGAATTAACCAGGCATTAGATAAAGAATTTCCTCACATAGCTATATATAGTGAAAAAATAGAGCAGGGTTTTGAAGAGCCTTGTTTTTTTGTTAAGATTTTATCTTCAGCACAAGGTAAAGAATTAACTAGTAGATACAAGAAAAATGTATATTTTGATATTCATTATTTTAGTGATAAAGAAGATATTAATTCAGATTGTTTAAACATGGCTGATAAGCTCTATGAGGTGCTTGAATGTATCCCCATAAATAGCTTATATAGAGCTAGTAACATGACACATGAGGTTATAGATGGAGTTTTACACTTCTTCTTACAGTTTAATTATAAAGTTATTAGGCAAGTGGAAGAAGTACCTAAAATGGAAACCTTACATAAGGAGGTAATAACTAAGAATGGCTAAGAATGAGATTAATCAAGAAGTTAGATTTACTAAAGAGCAGATTATCAATTCTAGTAAGTTTAATAGGATTGAAAAAGATATACTTAAAGCTTTATTAGAAGATAAGGAGTATTCCTTAGATGAAGCTAAAAAGATTATAGATGATTTTAATAAGAAAGAGGTGAAATAGATGGCGGGAGGAACATGGACTAGACAAAATAAAATTAGACCAGGAGCATATATAAACTTTAAATCTAAAAAGAAAGACACTAGTATCTTTGGAGAAAGAGGAATAGTTACAATACCTTTAAATCTTCCATGGGGTCCAGAGAAGGAAGTAATAGAAATAAGTGTTGATGATGATTTATTTGACCTAATAGGATTAGATGTAACGGAAGAAAGTACGTTATTAATAAGAGAAGCACTTAAAAGAGCAAAGAAACTTTTACTATATAGACTTAATACAGGAACTAAGGCAACAACTACAATTGAGGGGTTAACTGTAACTGCTAAATATAGTGGAACAAAGGGCAATAGCATTAAAGTTATTATACAAAACAATATTGATGATGAAACTTCTTTTGATGTAATAACAATATTGGGAAATAGGCAAGTAGATAAACAAATAGGAGTTAAAACTATAGAGAATTTAAATCCTAACTCTTTTGTAGAGTTTAAAGGTACTGGAGAATTAAAAGCTACTGCAGGTATTACCCTTAGTGGAGCTGATGATGGTACAGTTACCAATGGAGATTATACGGATTATTTGAATCAAATAGAACTGTATGATTTTAACACAATGGCAATTCCTACAAAGGATTCTAGTATCAAAGCTATAGCTACAACTTTTATTAGAAGGCTCAGGGATCAAGAAGGTAAAAAAGTACAATGTGTACTTGAAAACTACCCACAAGCTGATTATGAGGGAATAATTTCTGTTAAGAATGGTGTAATTCTAAATGATATGACGACTATTTCTTCTGAAAAAGCAGTTGTGTTTGTTGCAGGTGCTACTGCAGGGGCAAATGTTAATCAATCTTTAACTTATAGTACTTATGAGGGATCCATAGATGTTGAAACTAGATATACAAATAAAGAGGTTGAAACTGCTCTTAAGAATGGTGAAATAGTATTTACAATAAGTAATAACAGAGTAGTTATAGAACAGGATATAAATACCTTAAAAACTTTTACTGAAGATAAGAATAAAGACTTTAGAAAAAATAGGGTTATAAGAACATTAGACGCCATAGGAAACGATATTAAAACCTTATATGAAAATAATTATATAGGTAAAATATCCAACAACGAAGATGGCAGAAATCTATTCAAGAAAGATGTAATAAAGCGTTTGGAAACTTTACAAGGTATAGGAGCAATAGAAAACGTCACTACAGATGATGTAGTTATATCACAGGGAGAAGATAAAGATTCTGTATTTGCCAGAGTAGGAGTACAACCTATAGACAGTATGGAAAAACTTTATATGGAAGTGGAGGTGCAATAGTATATGGGATTTTTTAAAGCAGAAGATACTATAAGTGGACAGGAAGCTAGAGCTTACATTACCATAGAAGGGCGTAACGAAGAGCTTTTTTATGCTAAGAAGATAGAATCTAAGGTAGAAAAACAGAAAACAGAGATAAAGACACTTGGTAGAAGAGGTACACAAAATAAAGCAGCAGGTTGGAAAGGAACTGGAACCCTTACAGTATATTATGCCACATCTTTATTTAGAGAGCTTATGCTTAAGTATATGAAAGATGGCATTGATACTTATTTTGATCTAGCTGTAACAAATGAGGACCCTACAAGCAACATTGGTAAGCAAACAATTGTTTTAAAGAATTGTAACCTGGATGAAGTAAGTATGGCTATGTTTGACGTAGATAGTGAAGTGTTGGAAGAAGATATGAGCTTTACTTTTGAAGATGTAGACATACTAGACAAGTTTAATAAACCAGTATTAGGATAACAGGAGGAATGTATAAATGGATTTTAAAGATTTTTTAATGGATAGTTTTGAAGAAGTAGAAGAAATAGAAAGAGAAATAACTATGGGTGGTAGAAAAAGAAAAATGAAATTTAAACCTATAGGAGCTACTACGGGTGATGAGATAAGAAAAAAATGCAGGAAGGTTACTATTGCAAAGGGACAGAAAATAATAGAAACAGACCAAGATAAATATATTGCTAATTTAATAATAGAAACTACAACTTATCCAGATTTAAAAAATGCAGAGCTTCAGAGCGCATGGTCAGTTATGGGCGCAGAGGAATTATTAAATGCCATGAAAACTAAGATGAGTGATGGGGAATACGCAGAATGGTCAAGTGCTGTGAGTGAAGTAAATGGCTATGATAAAGGTATGCAAGAGTTAGTTGAAGAAGCAAAAAACTAATAAAGGAGGGCGATAGTGATGCTAATTATGCACACTATGCCCTCCATAGGCTTAAAATTCTTCCTAGTACATTGATGAATATGGATAGAAAAGAAAGAGCTTATATTTATGCTTCTATTGATTTACACATAGAAAATGAAAAAAGAAATATGGATAAGGTAAAAATAAAAGGAAATGGTTGAAAAATATAGTGGATTTGGAGTATCATAGTAATTGTAAGATTAACTATGGAGGGGAAGTAAATGGGAGCAAAAAATAAAGTTATCGATGGGGATTATAAAGGAAAGAGCGTTGTAGCAACTGCTTTAGGTGTTACTATTGTACTTGGATTAATAAAGAAAGTAATTTTAGATGAAAATACAGTTAAAAAGTATGAGATATTCGATAGTGAAAAGAAAACCAGTGCAAGTAGTGCAATTGGAAGAGGTGCAGTGGGAAGTCTATTTTTAGGCCCAATAGGATTGTTAGCAGCTACTAGTGCTAAAAAGAAAGGTGTATATGTAATTGCTGTAGAGTTTAAAGACGGTAAAAGTAGTTTAATGGAAGTCGATGAAAAAATATATAAGAAGATGTTATTGTTAAATTTTAAAAATGAGAGTAATGAAAATAAAGCTAATGAAGTCGATAAAGTTAACTTAGTTGATAACCCCCAAGAAGACATAATAGAACAAATTAAAAAATTATCTGAATTAAGGGACCAAGGAATATTAACGGAAGAAGAATTTACAACGAAAAAATCAGATTTATTAGCAAAACTTTAATTAAATATATTTAAAAGCACTTAGAATTTTCTAGGTGCTTTTATTATGCCCGAAAGTGAGGTGACGATTATAGCAACAATATCAACTAGTCTAAGAATGTTCGACCAAATGACCAGGCCTCTGCAACAAGTTACCCAAGCTTTAAACCTTACTATATCGGCAATGGATAATATGAATAACAGCGCAAATAGAGACATGAGAATTACTAATACTTTAAATACTGCTAGAGAAAGTATTAGCAGAGCATCAGCAGGGTTGCAAGAACTAGCAAGAGAACAGGACAGGGCTAGAAACAGTCAAGATAGCTTAAATAACTCTTTTAATAGAGGAGCAAATTCTGCAGATAGTTTAACCAGTAAAATTAAAGGGCTAGTAGGTGGCTATTTAGGATTTCAGACAGCAAAAAGGGGATTAGATGCAACTATAGGTGGTGCTGCTAGATTGGAAAGGCAGCTTATTACTATTTCTGGTATGCTAGGTAATAAAGATGTAGGAAGATCATTTTTTAAGCAAATAAATGATTATGCTCTTATAAGTCAATATGGATTAAAGGACTTTGCGGCTATTTCTAGACAATTTATACAATTTACCAAGAATACAGACAAGTTAATGGATTTAAATAAACTGGCTGAACGATTAGCCTTCCTAGATCCAACCCAAGGTTTGGAAGGTGCAGGATTCGCTCTTAAAGAAATACTAGGCGGAGATGGAATGTCGTTAAAAGGTCGATTTGGTTTTGGTGCAGCAGAAATCAAGCAATTAAAAGAGGCATCAAACATGGATGATTTTATGAAAAAATTTGATGAGATGTTGAATAAAAAAGGTGGTACCCAGTTGGCAGTAGAAGAAGCAGCAGGTGCGGCCATATCTTTATGGGATAATCTTATAGCCAACATTTCAACGTCTTTCTCAAAGGCAGGCAATAATGCATTAGAAGCAATAAAACCTCTGCTAAAAACACTAAATGAAGGATTTAAGGCAGGAAACTTCCAGCCTTTTTTTGATGGAGTAAGTTTAGGGTTAAGTGTAATTATTAACATAATGTTAGGGGTTGCATATGTTATTAGCTTTATAGGAGGTGTAGTTAAAAATAACTGGTCAATAATAGAACCTATATTAATTGCTACAATAATTTATTTAGCATATATTTTAATACCTATATTATGGAATGCAATAACTACAGTGGCGGCAATGGCCGTTGCATGGATGATGGTTAACTGGCCTATAATGTTAGTAATAGGGACGATGGCAATATTTATATATATATTAAACGCATGTGGAGTTACAGCAGGGCAAATAATTGGATTTATAGGTGGTATTTTTGGTATCTTATTTGGATTTTTATATAATGGTGTAGCAACAATATGGAATACATTTGCAAGTCTGGCGGAGTTTTTGGCTAATGTATTTAATCATCCACTTTATTCAACTAAAAAGTTGTTTTTTGATATATGGAACAGTATAGTTAAATTCGTTGGTGGGGCTCTAGATTCTATAGTTGGACTTATTAAAAAAGTTCCATTTCTAAGAGATTTGGTTGGAGATTTCTCCTTTGTAAATACATTCTCAGCTGACGCTGGAAAGCCTCCAGAAGATTATTGGGAAGCTCCTAAAATGGAAATGAAGGACTATGCTAATGAATTTAAATATGGATATGGTAAAGGTACAAATATAGCAAACAATATAGGAAATGCACTCGGCGGACTTAATGATCCTCTAAACAAGGGAATACAAGACCAAAACTCATTATTAGATGACTGGAATACTAATCAAAAAGATGGGTTTGGTTCGACTGATGATAAACTTGGAAAAATTAAGGACAGCATAGATGTAAGTAATGAGCATTTGGAACTTATGAGAGATTTAGCAGAACAGGAAAGCATACAAAACTTTGTTACACTAACTCCTACAGTACAAGTAACTACAGGAGATATAAAAGAGGAGGCAGATATTAATAAAATAATATCTAAGATAGAAAATTACATGGAAAATGAATTAGCTAATAGTGCAGAGGGGGTATATGCTTAATGTATAAAATCTATCTAGGCGTAAATGATGGTGATGAAGGTTTTGTTCTTCCTGTACTTCCTGAAAAAATAGAATTTAATGAAGGTGGAAATAATAAAACCTTTGATATTATTAATCTAGGTGAAATTAATGTAATAAATAAGCCTAAATTAATTCGAATATCTTTTGAAAGTTATTTTCCTAAGAATACAGGACCATATGTAAGTTCGGAGAAATTTTTTTCGCCGGACTTTTATATTTCTAAAATTAGAGAGTGGAGAGAAAGACAAGAAAAGGTAAGATTCATATTTACAGGAAGTCCTTTAGATATTAATGATCTATTTACTATAGAAAATTTAAAGTTAACTGAAAAAGGTGGAGAAGTAGGAGACATATATTATTCTATAGAGCTTAAGAGATATAAAACTTATGCAGCTAGAAAAGTATTTGTAGCTACTGAACAAAATAATACTAGTAAGGCCACAGTGAAAACTAATCAGTCAAGACCAGTAGAAAAGTCGAAGCCTAAAACTCATACAGTTGTTAATGGAGATACATTATGGAAAATAGCCAAAAAATATTTGGGTGATGGCAGTAGATATAAAGAAATAGCACAATTGAACAATATAAAAAATCCTGATGTTATTTATCCAGGACAGTCTTTAAAACTTTCCTAGGGGTGATTAAATGCAAATTGAATTATTGTTAGATAATAAAAATGGAAATATGTTTAATATATCTGAACTTATTACAGAAGTTACATGGAAAACTAAAAGAAAAGGTAGAGCTTCAAGTTTGGATTTTAATTTCTTAAAAGATAAATCTATATCCATAAGTAATGGTGATGTAGTAAGCTTTAAAGCAGATAATAATAATATATTTTACGGATATGTATTTGATATAAGTGGTAGTAAGGATCCAGAAATAAAAGTAACAGCATATGACCAAATGAGGTATCTATTGAGCAATGATACTTATGTATTTACCAATAAAAAAGCTAGTCAAATAATAATGCAGATTGCTAAAGATGTAGGATTAAAAGTAGGTAATATAGAGGATACAGGATATGTTATACCACAACTGTTAGAAGATGATAAAAAGCTCTTAGATATAATATACAGTGCATTAGAAAAGACATTACTATCAACTGGAAAGACTTACACCTTATATGACGACTTTGGAGCTCTTTGCTTAAAAAATATAAATAATATGAAACAACAAGTTGTAATTTCTGATGACAGCAATTTAGGTGACTATGATTGGAAGAATAGCATAGATAATGATACTTATAACAGAGTTAAAATAGTAAGAGATAATAAGGAAACTAAGGGTAGAGATGTTTACATTGCACAAGACAGCAATAATATAGCTAAATGGGGAAGACTACAGTATTTTCATAAAGCAGATGAAAACTTAAATAAAGCACAAATAGAAGAAATGGTTAATAACACATTAAAACTTAAGAATAGAGAAACTAAAACTCTAAAATTAAAAGATGTAGCAAGTACAGATATAGCAGCAGACTTAAAGCTAAGAGCTGGCAGTGGTGTTTATGTGGAAATAAAAGAAAAAGGCATAAGTCAATATTATTTAATAGAAGATGCTACACATAAGTTTGAAAAGGATAATTTAGTTATGGATTTTGATTTAAAGGTGGTGTAAGGTATGGGAATGATAGATATTATAAAAAAGGCTGGAATAGATGCAGTAGGAGCTCAAAATCCTGTGAATATTATCTTTGGTGAAATAGTTAAAGATAATCCTATTGAGATAAAAATAGATCAAAAGCTTATACTGCCTAAAGAGTTTTTTATTATTCCTGAAAGTCTAACTAGGTATGAAATAGATTTAATCCATAGTCATAACTATTCAAATGGTTCAACATCTAAAGAGCTAAATAAAATAGTTATTAGAGAAGGATTGAAACAAGGTGACAAGGTACTATTAGCAAGAGTACAAGGTGGACAACAATATATAATCCTAGATAAGGTGGTATAAATATGAGTAACGTTAGTATATTACCGCAGGGCGCTACTATAGGAAATGACTTGGAAGTAGAAGAAATAATCGAACCGACAAAAACTTATAAAATTGACTTTGAAAAAGCAAAAGTAATAGGGGTTTGTGATGATGTTGAAGCTCTTAAACAGGCCATTCAATTAATTTTGAACACTGAAAGATATGAACATCTTATTTATAGCTGGAATTATGGTAGTGAATTAAAAGATTTAACTGGTAAAGATAGAGATATAACAGAGAGTGAAATTAAAAGGAGAATATCTGAAGCATTAATCCAAGATGAAAGAATTAATAATGTAGATAATTTTATATTTAAATATGATAAAGATGGTGTAATAGTAGATTTCACTGTCTTTTCTATTTATGGGGATTTTGAAGTAACTAAGGAGGTGTAGTATTTGTATGAAGAAGTAAATACAGAAGAAATTATACTCAATAGAATGATGGATAAGGTTCCTGGTGATTTAGATAAAAGAGAAGGTAGTATAATGTATAATTCCTTAGCTCCTATAGCCTTAGAATTAGCTATGGCTTATTCTAATTTAGATAGATTCTTAGAGTACACTTTTGCACAGGCAGATACTCCAGAGAAGTATTTAGAAAAAAGGGTAAGTGAAATAGGAATGTATAGAAAGCAACCTACTAGAGCTATTAAGAAAGGATTATTTTATAATGGCGAAAATAAATTAATAGATATTCCATTAAACAGTAGATTTTCTATAGACAGTGTTAATTATAAGGCAATAGAAAAGATAGATACTGGTATATACAAAATGGAGTGTGAAGAATTAGGGTCCATAGGAAATAAGCCAGCAGGAACTTTAATTCCCATAGATTATATAGAAAATTTGGCAACTGCAGAGCTAGGGGAAACATTAAACGAAGGACAGGACATTGAAGAAGGTGAGAGCTTATATAATAGGTTCACAGAGAAGATTCAAAATCCTACTACCTCTGGTAACTCCAATCATTATAAACAATGGGCTCTTGAAGTAAATGGAGTTGGTAAAGTAAAAGTATTTCCTCTTTGGAACGGTAATGGCACTATTAAAGTAGTTATAGTGGATAGTAACAAGAAAGCACCTTCACAGGATCTAATAGACAAAGTTTACAACCATATAGAAGAAGTTAGACCCATAGGTTCAAAAGTTACTGTAAAAGGAGCTGTAGAGAAATCCATAAATATAACTGCCAAGATAGTATTATCTAGTGGTTTTAATATTGGACAGGTTCAAGAAGAATTTATTAAGTTGTTAGATAAATATTTGAAGGATATAGCTTTTGAATTATCTTATATTAGTATAGCAAGGATAGGAAACTTGCTTCTTAGCACTCCAGGAGTTTTAGATTATACCAATCTAACTATAAATGGCGTAAGCAGTAATATAGGATTACAAGATGAAGAAATACCAGTTTTAGGAACTGTGGAATTGGGGGTGTAATAATTGTACCCTAATGATATAGATAAGTTTACAGAGAAATTAAATAAGGTTGATGGCAATACCTATGTAATTGAAGAGGAAGTTAATTTAAAGGATAGCGTATACGAAGGAGAGTTAGAACATGACAATGTAAGTAATTCTAGTGTAAGAGTATATACTGGTCCCAAGCTTACAGGAGATAAAATAGAGAATTTTATTCTATCTACTCCAAGTGTTACACCATGGAAAAGAGAAATAAAAATATTTGGTAATTTAAATAAAGCTTATATTACCTATGAAACTCCTGGTGATACTGTAGAAGCTGAGGATATAAATAAGATTCAGGAAAGTATAGTTAATACACAGAAAGAAGTGAATAAATATAAAGGTTCCAATGATTTAGAAATAGGCAATTTAAAAGTTAGAACTACAAATTTAGAAAATAAAAAAGCCGAGAAAACTTATGTTGATACCGAATTAAACAAAAGATATTTAAAAGAACAGGTATTTACTAAGGAAGAAGTTTTGCAGAAGATAGAAGACATTATAGGAACTGCTCCTGAAGCCTTAGATACCTTACAAGAAATAGCCAAAGCTTTAAATAATGATGCAGACTTTGCTGGAACTATGACTAATGAGTTAAGTAAAAAAGTTGATAAGGTAGTGGGAAAGCAATTAAGTACAGAAGATTATACCACTGTAGAAAAAAACAAACTTGCAGGAGTGGAACAGGGAGCTAATAAATATATTCATCCTTCAACACATAGTGCTGATATTATAGTTGAAAATTTAAATAAAAGGTTTGTAAGTGATACAGAAAAGGCTAATTGGAATGCTAAAGAAACACCTACAGGTGCTCAGGCTAAAGCAGATAATGCTCTTAAAATAGCTAAAGAATATACAGATACCCATGATAGTAATGAGGTAAAGCATATAATAGTAACCGAAAGAGCTAACTGGAATGAAGCCTATACTAAAAGACATGAACACAGCAATAAATCCATATTAGATAAAATAACACAAGTTTTATTGGATTCATGGGATAGTGCTGTAACTCATATCTCAGATTCTGTAAGACATATAACAGCTAGTGAGAGGACGTCATGGAATACTGTAAGTAATAAGGTTGATAAAGTGACAGGTAAAGGATTATCAACTAATGACTTTGATAATAATTACAAAGGTAAAGTAGATGGAATAGCTACTGGATCTACTAAAGTAGAAAATAGCGTCACCAACGGAAATATTAAAATAAATGGAGTAGAAGCAAATGTCTATACTCATCCTTCAGGAACTAATCCTCATGGAACCACTAAAAGTGATGTTGGATTAAGCAATGTCGATAATACTAAACAAGCTACTAAGACAGAGTTTGATGCACACGCAGCCGATAGTGTAAAACATATAACTGCTGCTGAAAGAGCAGCATGGAACGTAAAGTCTGATAAGACATATGTAGATACTGAATTAGCTAAGAAACAAAATAAATTATCTTACACGCCAGTTAATAAAGCAGGGGACACAATGACAGGTCAATTAGTAATAGACGGTGCAGCAGCCGATAGACCTCTAGTAGTTAGGGGTATATCAGGTAGTAGTGCAACAGGTTCGACTCCTGATACTCTACACCTTAATTATGATAGTGATAAAACGGTGGCAGTAGGCTCAAGTTCGGCTATACTACTAGACCCTCTCAATAAGAAGATTACTGTGAATGGTGGTGCAGTTTGGCATGCAAATAACTTTAACCCATCTACTAAGTCTGATGTAGGACATACTCATGATGATAGATACTATACTGAAACCGAAGCAGATTCTAAATTTGCGACAAAAGATGAACTAGGAAGTGCTGGTTATGGAGATATGCTTAAATCTGTTTACGATAAAAATAATAATGGTAAAGTAGATACAGCAGAAACTGCCGATAGTGTTCCTTGGGCAGGGGTAACAGGAAAGCCAAGTACATTTAGTCCATCAACTCATACACATGCAATAGCTAACGTTACAGGATTACAAAGTGCTTTAGATGGAAAAATGAACAAAGGCTCTATTACATGGAATCAATTAAAGGGGGTGTAGTAAGTGTATGGCTCTATAAAGTATGGTACTACTAAATATGGTGAAAAAGCATCTTCAACGGAAGAGATAAATTTATATAGACCAGATCTGTTAGCTTACTTACCTCCAATTTTAAGAGAAATTAGAGAATTTATAGTAATAGATGATGTTGTAGGATATGAATTAGGACTTTTGAATTGGAACATACAAGATTTACTTAAGCAATGCTTTATTGATACTTCTACATGGGGACTAACCTTATGGGAAAAAGAATATGGAATTAATACAGATATAAGCAAGAGCTATGAGGAAAGAAGAGAGATATTAAAAGCTAAAAAGCGAGGGCATGGAACCGTAACTAAAAAAATGATAAAAGAAACAGCAGAAGCTTTCAGTGGTGGAGAAGTTGAAATAATAGAACACCCTGAAAGCTATTCTTTTACAGTACAATTTATAGGGATAAAAGGTATTCCAAAGAACTTAGCAGGGTTTAAGGATATGTTAGACACTATAAAACCAGCCCACTTGTCCTATGATTTTAAATACACTTATACAGTTTGGGATCATTTAAGTGAAAAGAAATTAACATGGACCAATGCTAAAACTAAATCATGGAATGACTTGAAAGTATATGAATAGAGGTGATTATATTGAAAACTACAGCTAATTATGGTCTTAAAAAACCAGATGGTACAGATGTAGTAAACATTGATGATTTTAATTACAATGCAGATATATTAGATACAAAAATAAAAGAGATAGATACCAAGGCATCAAATATAACGGTGCCAGTAACTTCCGTAAACAACAAGACTGGAGCAGTTACTTTAGCAGCTAGTGATGTAGGAGCAGTTCCTACAAGTAGGAAAGTTAATAATAAGCCTTTATCTGCAGATATTGCACTAAGTGCAACGGATATTAAGACCAGTTCTGGAACTACAGTTGAGTCGCAATTGGCTCAAATTAAGACGGATAAAGTTAATAAAAATGATTATGTAGCAAATAATGGTTTTGCTAAAACAAGTGGAACTGCTACTGCCTACACAGTAGCTTTAAATCCAGCACCAACAGCTTATGTAGATGGTATGACAATAACTATAGTTCCTCATATAAACTGTGGAGTAAATCCTACATTAAATATCAATGGACTAGGAGCAACACCATTGTTAAAGACAGATGGAACTAATTTTCAAACAGGAGAGTTGGAAGCAAATAAGCCTTACAGTTTTGTGAGGGTAGGTAGCAATTTTTTTATTCGTAGTAGTGGTATTATTGGTGGAAAAATACCATCTAATAAAATAAAATTTAGTTTTGATAATAAATGGCGATTCAATGTTAGTGGTTCTATTGTTAATGCTGTTGCTATAGATAAAGACGATAATACCTATATAGGAACATATAATTATAAAGTTAAAAAAATTTCACAACATGGTTCAGAAATATGGGACTTTAGTGGCAATACATCAAATGTTGAAGCTGTAGCAGTTGGAAAAGATGGTTATGTATATAGTGGTGCATGGGGAACAGCACTTAAAAAAATTTCACCAGCTGGGAAAGAAGTTTGGTCATTTCCTACCGACAAACGAATTTATGATGTTTTTGTAGATGATAATAATTATATATTTATGGCATGTTCAAATTATATAATTAAGGTTTCATCGTCAGGGTCACAAGAGTGGGAAAGTTATACTAGTGGTTATACACAAAGGGTATTAGTTGACAAAGACGGATTCATATATATAACAATAGAATCAGGAAGAGTTAAAAAATTAAATCCTGATGGTTCATTAGTTTGGGAATTAAATGTTGGCAATGGAGCACATGGTTTAGCACTTGATAAAAATGGCAATGTATATGCAGGAACAGGTATTTCACATACAGTTGTAAAACTTTCACCTACTGGTTCAAAATTGTGGACTTGTCTTACAACAAAAGTAGTTTTAGCTTTAGATGTAGATGAAGGTGGGAATATATATGGATGTGGTGACGGTGGTGTTTTTAAAGTATCACCAACGGGACAATTATTATTTGTCCACTTTGATGACAGAACCGTATATGATTTAGTTCTCACAAAAGAAAATTATGTGTGTTTTGGTGAGTATAGTGCATTAAGGTGTATGGAAGAAAATTATATTATAGTGTGATAGGAGGAATTTTAAAATGAAATATTATTTTTTCAATGAAAAAGGTGAGGTGGACTTAATCTATAGCATTGAACCACCTGCTGAATTAGGTGATAGATATGTTAAATCTGATGAAGTGTTTGAAGAAAAAGAAGGATATATTTTAAGATTAAAAGTTATTGGCGGTGTACTGAAGCCTGAATATATTCAAAAACCTAAAGGCAAATATGATTTATTGTTAGCAGAGAATGAAGCTACAAAAAAGGCATTAGGTGAATTAACATTATTAGTTTCTACTATGACGGGAGGTATGTAGTGTGTTTAATAAAGAAAGTGGTTTGGTTTATGTATGGGTTAGTTTAATAATGAATGGCACTTATACAGTGGAACAAGTACCAACATTAAGTAACTTAAAGGAAGTAGTAACAAAGGTTGTAAATGCTACAGCATAGGTTCGTATAGTATAATCAATACATAATTACCAATATATTTGACTTATTACATATATTGTAATAAAATAGTAATTGAACAGGCCTGTACTAAGATAAAAGAAAGGGTGACTATTTATGAAGAAAATATTCCCTGTTATTTGTTTGGTTATAGGCTTATTATTTTTTAATGTAAGTCCTGTGTCAGCTTCACAACCTATAAATTGGGAGAGAGAACCGAATGAGGAATGGTCAGAGGCTAGAGGTAATTATTTAATACCTTATAGTGATGATTATACTTTGAATCAAGGGTATCTTCATGACAAAGATGATTACGATACGTGGTTTTTTAATGCAACCGCAAAAGAATATAAAATTATAATGCATCCACCAAAAGACACTTTTTATGATGTAATTGTATATGAAAAAGATAGATATACTGGAGAAAAGAAAATTGTATTCAATACAAAAGATATATTTGATAACTCGAAGCACATTGAACTTCCAGGTATTTATGATGATGGTGTAGTACGTGAGTATTATGTAATAGTTCATTCAATATGGCCATCACTACTTAAGCCAAATGAACCTTACATTATTATCAACGCTGACGTAAATTAATATAAAATAAAGAAGAACTCTGTTTAAATTCAGAGTTCTTTTTTCATAATCGAGTTATATTGTGTATTAATATACAATATTATTTATTATTGGATAGAAGTAGGACATAATAATTTATATGTTGTATAATATCCCTAAGGAGGGGTTATATGAAAGTACTTGATATTTGTAAAGGTTGCGGGGATCCAATAAAAAATGATAGATTTATAGTTGCCACATTATCAAATGGCATACAAGTAAATGATGTAAGATTTTTTCATTCTGAGTTCTGCTTGAAGGGAGTAACGAGTGTAGAAGATTATTTTGTAATAACCAATAAAAGTGATCTTATAGAAGCATTGAGAAGTATATTAAAGAAAAAATTGAATTTGGATGAAAGAAAATATATTCAAGTTTTATTAATGAGAACTGTTAAAGATAAGGACTTGGAATCAGTATACTCTAGTTCAGATTTAATAATTTCTAAAGATAATAAAGAATGGTGTTATATTTGCAGAGAATTTGTAGAAAGCGAAATTGATAAAAAGTTTTATTGTGATTCTTATTATGAAGATTATGATGATGATGCATTAGAATATAATATAGATAATATTAAGGAAGAATATGGTGTAGTAGTTCATAAATGTAGTAAATGTAATACAACTTTATTAAAACATATTTGAATAAAGTAATACGAAGGACTTGTTTAATACAGGTTCTTTTTATTTTACTTATTTTTAAGAAACGGGGTGTGATATGGAAACTATATCTATAGCTTTATTATGTTCCATAATAGGAGCAGTAATAGCACTAATTACATTCTCTAAAAATAGAGATAAGGATTTAAAAAAAGATACTAAGGAAGAAACTATAATGTCTACAAGGCTTGATTATATAGCTAAAGGGGTAGATGATATAAGATTAGATATGAAAGCGCAGGATAGAAAGATGCAAGATTTTGGAGAAAGGTTGATTGTTATAGAACAAAGCACAAAGTCAGCTCATCATAGAATTGATGGTTTAGAGAAAGAAGGGGTGTAATATGAAAACTTGTACAGTAAATTATGGGCATACATTAACTGGTGGAGATATAGGAGCTAGGGGACTAAATGGCCTAAAAGAAGAAGTTCTTACTAGAGAAGTGGGAAGAGAGCTAAAAAATATATTACAAGCTGAAGGGATTATAGTAAGAGAAAGTTTTGTTGATTATGCTGCAACATTAAATGATTCTTTAAATAAACAAGTAGCTATGTGCAATACACCTTTATCTGATATAAATATATGTATACACTTTAATGCGTTTAAGGATGCGACAGCCAATGGAACTGAAATATATACATATAACGGTAATCAGCTTATAGAGGCTAATAGAATTTTAAATAAACTATCATCACTAGGTTTTAAAAACAGAGGTATAAAAAACCAATCTCTAGCTCTAATAAACAGAACTATAGCTAAAACAATTTATATAGAAGTATGTTTTATAACTAACTCACATGATGCAGCCATACTAAACAAATATAAGCCATATGGCATTGCTAAAACAATCGCAGAAGGATTACTAAATAAAACTATAGCAACTCCAAACCTAAACAAATATGACGAATCTATACCAGAAGGTGTATTTAAAATACCTAATACTACTGGGTATATAGAACAGGCAACAGACGGCAGATTGATAATCCATAAAGATAGAGGTAATTACATAGCCATAGGTCAGGGTTTCATAGATTTATACTGGAATGACAATAATGGAAAAACAGGCAAGAAAAGATTAAGTGAGTAGGGAGGAAATAGGTATGTATAATTTAATATGGGAATTTAGATATATAATTATTACAGTGCTTACAATAGCACTGTATTGTTTTTTAGAATGGCAAAAGGCTAAAGCAACAGGATATGCTTTAATGCTGCAAGCTAAGAGTTTAGCCAAAGATGCAGTCCTTAAAAGTGGAGCACAGCAGGAGGAATGGGTGGTAAGGAAGTTGTATCAGTATCTGCCTAAGGCATTTACTAAATTTATTTCAGAAAAGACAATGAGAAATGTAGTACATTATCTGTATATTAAAGCTAAGGACTTTTTAGATGATGGACAAATCAATAATAGTTTAGAACAGTAATTTAGAGGTAGTGTGGGAGAAATCCTGCACTACCTCTTTTTTATTTTATCAACTTTAATATCATTTTTTAATTTATTAAGCATAAAAGCAGCATAAACAAAATATATAAAAATAAAATTATTAATGTAAAAAATAATACAACTCCTATAATAGAAGCAATCCCTAATGGATTCATAAAAATCACCTCATTATGACCTTACCCAATTAGAGTTTATTTAATCAATTTATTCCAAGTATTTACAGTTACATTACCAACTGTTAAAATGTAATAAAGTAAACATAATGCAACTAAATGTATGAGGAGAGGATTGTATTGAAATTTCATATAAGTGATATCTTATCAATAACATCTACAAAGATGGTATCAGTCAATGGTATAGATGGTATCTACAGCATTCTTGACTATATGACAGGTGATAGCTTATATACACACCAATTACCAGAAACAATTAGAGCATGTAGACCACGATTATTAGAACAATTTCCACAATTATCAGTAGTTAATTGTGATGAAGTAAATTCAGATAACTTGAATGAATTTATTAAAGATATGGAAGATAGATACGGAAAATATCTGGAAGTTCTTTAACTTAATAGTTATTATCCAATTACTATGAGGTGATGGTATATGGAAATAAAAAATAATCTTAGAGATATACGTATGAGAGAATATGCAATGGAACCAAAAGATTTTGCAGAGCTAATAGAAGTTAATAAAAAAACATATTACGGATGGGAATCAGGTGCGGCAATACCTTCAATGAAGGAAGGATTAAGGGTTTGCAAAAAATTAAATAAAAGGTTAGAGGAAATATGGTACTTAGAATAGTACCATATTTTTTATAGATAAATTCTATAAATTAAAGAAAAAGATTTTAAATTAAAGAAACATTCTATATATACCAGCATAGTATATAGTAGATAACAAAGTACAATGTGGAGGTATATATGAACGGTTTAGATTATTTAGTTTTTAGATTATTAAAAAAATTATTGGCATTTGGGAGTATAGGAGGATATCCTTTTGGGTTACTAGTGGTAATTTGGGTAATACAATTACCGTTTGGAGAATCAAGAAAGGGGCGAAAATAATGTATACCGAAATTGCTTTATGGGGGCTAGGCTGCTATGGGTACCATAGATTAAAAACCAAAGGTGAAAGAGAAATAAAAAAGAAATGGAATAAAATAATGGTTGGTGCTGGGATAAAAAATAAAGAAGATAAAGCAAGAACTTTTGAAATCAAACATATAGAAACGACTAGGTATGGATATCTTTGTAAGGTTAGTATTCCAGCAGGACTTAACTTTAAAAGGATAGAGGAGCTTAAACCTACTATTGAAGATAACCTAAAATGTCTATGTGAAGTAACTAAAGATAGGTTTAGTAATTATATAAATATAGAAATAATAATAAATCCTTTAAATAATCTAAAATTTACACCAGTTAAAACTAAACCATATGAGCTGTTTTTAGGATATGATTTTACGGGTAAACCAGTTGTTTTAAATCAAAATAAATTCCCTCATTTATTGATTGCTGGGACTACTGGAACTGGGAAGAGTAGATTAGTGTTTGTAATGCTTACAAACTTAATTCACAATCATAGTAATAAAGAAATAGAGTTATATTTAACACAAGTAAGAAAAAGGGATTTAAAGCATTTTAGATACTGCAAACAAACAAAATTCTATGCAACTACTATGGAAGAAACTAATATAATGCTCGAACGATTATGTAAAATTATAGAGAGAAGGGAAAATATAATTGACAAGGCTGGTTGCGAGAATATAGAAGAATACAATAAAATTGCAAGGCAGAAGATGAAATGTTTTTATATTTGTGCTGAAGAGTTTAGTTTTTACATGCCAGACCCTTCGGATACTGCCAGAGAAAAAGAGCAGAAAGAAAAAGCTTTATCATATCTCAAAAACATTATATTAACAGGGAGAGCGGTAGGCGGTTTTGTAATAACATCACTCCAAAGAACCACAGTTGATAATATCCCAGCGACTCTTAAGTCGCAAATGGCAAGAGTTACCTTCAGACAAATGAGCGATATAAACTCGATTAATGCTATAGAAAGTACGGGTGCGGTAGGTTTAGAAAATCAAGAGGCTATATTATTTACCAATACACATACGAAATTTAAAACAGTTGAAATAAATAAATATATAATAAAAGAAAGCATTAAGGATAGTTCAAAGGACATAGTACAAGAGAAAGTGCAGGATGCAGGACATTCATTTAATTACAGTTGGAAAATTCCTTCACTGGAAGAGTGGAAGCAAATTAAAGACAATATACAATTAATGAATGTTCCAGAAAAATTAGAACCTATAGGGCAATATAATCCACCAAAGAAGATATTTAAAAAGAAAGGAGTAGTATCTTTAGAGGAGGTTAGAAATAATGTTAATGCAAAGGGATAAGAATATTCTAAAGTTTTTAGAGAAATACAAAGCTATTACAATTCAACAATCATATAGGATATTTTTTAACAACGCCAAGTTTGGAAATGATAGATCAAGAAAAAGACTAAAAGAACTAGAAACTATGGGGGTTTTAAAAAGTTATATCAATAAGTTAACTAGAGAAAAAGTATATTATTTAGAAGATAAAGTTTCAGCTCATGACTTGTATATTAATGATTTTTATTCAATGTTGGTCTTTAATGGATGCAAAGATATTGAATATATAAAAGAACCTAAATATCTAAAAGGCTTAATAAGGCCGGATGCGTTTTTTAAATTTACACTAGATGATAACCTTCACTTCATATTGTTAGAGGTGGACTTAACACATTTTACTGGAGCTAATAAGTTCCAAATGTATGAAAAACTATATAAAGAAAATATATTGCAAAAGGAATGTTATGGAACATTTCCGTTAGTAGTTATAATTGGAGTAAATGATATTAAATATGAAAGTAATAACTTTTTTGTAGAATATTTAGATTTTAGCTTAAAAGGTTTGGAGAAGAGGATATTGGGGCTGGAAAGATAAACAGCCTCATATATATTCCTTATTTCTAATTGGCTGATTACTAAATACTTATTACTATTGTACTTATTAAATTATGGAATATAAGATACTAAAGATGTGTAGTTTGACCTATATAGTTTTTAATCAGTATGTTTAACAGTATAAGCGATAGTAATACTAATAGTCCTTTCCAAAGTACATATTCCTTCAAAATATAAAACAAATGCTGCTGTCCAGCAACAAAAGAGGGATATGAATTAACCTTTAAGCGAAAGGAGAAATAAACATGTTAGATGAAATTCTAGCAAAACTAATGATGGCATGGGTGCTATTTTGGGGACTTATAGTATCCATAAAGATAACTATTCATGTAGCTAAAAATAAAAAAAGGAGGGATAAAAAGTTAAAGCTTGGAGATGTGGTTCAAAGTAAAGAGATAGAACCTTACTATCTTCAAGCTAGAGATTTATTCAAAGATTTGATGCAACAAAAATCTTTGAATAGAGAACAAATTATTTACATCAAAGTTTTGATAGATGAGCGTTTAGGCCATTATAAGAAATATTACTATAAGCATTACCAAAATGACGCTCATGAAATCTATTCAAAACTTAAATCTGCATACCTAAGTATACCCGACTATAAAGATATTATTCAGACATTGAATACATTTAAATAATCTTAATAATAAAAATAACCCTGGAGTAATTTCAGGGTTATTTTATACATTACTATCTATACATTCTGCATAGGAACGGTGATAGTATGTTCTCTCATGATGCAGCTATCACACTTAACATGATAACAACCCAAGAGAGCTTTTGGGCACACTCCTAATGCAAATGCTATTCTATATAATAAAGGAATAGACGGAATCCTTATATTCTTTTCTAACTTATTTATATGTGATGGGCTAACTCCAATTCTAATAGCTAATTGTCTTTGAGATAATCTCTGTTTTCTTCTATAAAACTTAATGTTTTTACCAATATTCAATATATATCACTCTCTCATTCATAGTCGAATTTTGTCATATGATGATATATAATAAATTTTACCATAAAAAAACGAAGAAGAATATCAGAAATTTCTTCCTCGTTTGTCGATAAATTGTCTAACAGTCACAACCTTTCAGTGTATAATGTGAGTGGACAGATTAGAAATTTACTTAAGTTTTTGGGTTGCAACCAGTACAGAATATATAAAATCTATGTATTTTTTATCATTCTTACATGCTAATAAGATATAGTTAAATTTTTTAGAGCTATCAATATCATTATTATTCAAGAAATCAAATAATGATTCCTGTGGAACTGATATTTTAGCTTTCCCAAGTAGATAGTCTACTGATACATTAAAGTGTTCAGAACACCTTAATAAGAAGTCTAGATTAGGCTCATTTTCACCCGTTTCGTATTTGCTTAAAACTTGTCGACTAACTCTAAGAAGTCTAGCTAGTTCTTCTTGAGTCAAGTCCGAATCTATTCTTAGTCCTTGCAATACTTTACTAAACATTTATATCACCCCTAAAGCATAAAGTACCATAAATGGTATCAATTTTTTCATAGTGATATAAAAACGGGCATTTATCAATTAAGATGATATAAAAAATATCATCTTAAGATTTATATTTATAGTTAATATCAAGCAAGATTTGGAGGGAATTCGGTTGAGGATAAAGATAATTATTATAGAAGGCAAAAAGAGAGTGATTGTAATTAAATAATGTAGTAATTTTAATTTTCCTTAAAGTGATGTCTATATTATCTAATTGTTTTTTATTTGGGGTATATCTAGTTAACATATCTACAATAAAGGCTTCACTATACCCCAAATAACTTCCAACATTACCCCACCTTTTCGCACCTAAATATGCTCTAATCTTAATTAATTTGTTTTCAATAGAATCTTCATCCATATTACACAATCCAAGATAACTAATATGGTCCACTTTATAAAAATCACATATTAGTTTCCAATAATAATACGGAACTCTAATTCTGTTATTTTCAACTTTTGTTAATGTAACCTCACTTATTCCAATTTCTTTAGAGAGTTGCTTTAATGTCATGTCATTTTTTAATCTTAAATTTTTAATCTTTACGCCTTCATTTTTACTATATATAATATGAAGGAATTTTTTTTCTTTGTGTAGGTCAAACTTACAACGCACATCCATGCCCCTGCTCCAAAATTCAGTGTACTTGTTCTGAATATGAGAAAAATAGATATCTAAAAAAACTATCTGGTCCCCTGTTAGATAGAATTGATTTGTTTTTACCTGTAGATTATGTAAAGCATAGTCATATTGTATCTATGGAAAAAACAAAAAAATCTAGAGACATAAAAAAAAGTATAGATAGGGCAAGAAAAATTCAATATGAAAGATTAAAAAAATATAATATAACTACCAATAGTGAAATGGATATGTCCTTAGTTAAAAAATATTGCATTTTAGAAAATGGTGCTGAGAAAATAATTAAGAAAATATACAATAAATATTCTCTAAGTACTAGAGCTTATACAAAAATCTTAAAGGTATCCAGAACTATAGCTGATTTAGATGGAAGAGATAAGATTTATGAGAGCGATTTAATTGAAGCACTGCAGTATAGAAAGTTCATAGAAGAGATTATTTAAGGAGGTTTTTATGTGACAATCTATGATGTATGGTATTCTACTATTAAAATATCTAATAAGTTAAAGCTTTATATATTAAAAAAACTAGGAAGTACTGAGAAAATATATAACTATTGCAATTCAGATAGAAAAGTATTTAATGGCGAATTAGATGAAAGTATTTTAAAGATAAAATTATTAAAGAGTTGGGATATGTTAAAAATAAACGCCTTAATTGATTTGGTAAACCTTAATCATATTAAAGTAATTGATTATTTTAATCAATCATATCCTAATAAATTACGAAACTTAGAGGATGCACCCTCCATTCTCTATTATAAAGGAAATATTTCTAAACTAAACGCTCCGTCAGTAAGCATTGTTGGCTCACGAAAAGCTTCCTATTATGGAAGAAAAGTAACTGATATAGTATGTAGAGAGCTAAGTAAAAGAGAAGTCAACATTATAAGTGGGATGGCTATGGGTATTGATGCTTTTGCTCATTGGGGAGCATTAAAAAACAATACCTATACTTGTGCTATACTAGGTTCTGGTATTGATGTAATATATCCAAAGATCAATAGAGATCTATATTATAAAATATTAGAAAAAGGATGTATCATATCTGAATATCCTCCTGGAACTAAACCATATGCCTATAATTTTCCATTAAGAAATAGAATAATTAGCGGACTAGGAGACGTTTTAATCGTTATAGAAGCCTCGGAAAAAAGTGGAACACTAATTACTGCTGGTTGCGCATTAGAACAGGGTAAAGACGTATTAGCTGTGCCAGGTTCTATATTTTGCGACACTAGTAAAGGAACCAACAAGCTAATAAAAGATGGAGCTTATCCATTAACATCCATTGAAGATATCTTTCACATGATCAATATGAATTATAATACTATAAGTGAAAATGAAAATAATGCTTTAAATATAGTTGAGAAAAAAATATATAATATATTATGTAGTGATCCCATACATATAGATGATTTGTATAAAATAACGAATATTGACATAAAGGAACTATATGAGGTATTATTTGAATTGCAAGTTAAAAATCAAATAACTTGCCTTTCTGGTAATTATTATGTTAGAATTGCAAATAGTATTTAATATATTAATTTTCAAATTCTATGTTATATAAATTAAAATTAAGGATATAAATAATCTTATCAGAAATTAGTTGAATAGGGGGTGTATTCTGATATTATTTATCAGAAATTAAGATGGGACAAAAACTTGTTATAGTAGAATCACCAGCTAAAGCTAAAACTATCGGAAAATATTTAGGTAAAAATTTTATAGTAGAAGCCTCTATGGGTCATGTAAGAGACTTGCCCAAAAGTCAATTGGGCGTTGATATAGATAATAATTATGCTCCTAAATATATAACTATAAGAGGTAAAGGGGAGTTATTAGAAAAGCTAAAAAAAGAAGCTAAAAAATGTGATGAAATATATTTAGCTACTGACCCAGATAGAGAAGGAGAAGCTATATCTTGGCACTTATTAAAAGCTTTAAAGATGGATGAAGGAAAAAAGTGCAGAATAGTGTTTCACGAAATCACTAAAAATGCTATAAAAAATGCTATCAAAGAACCAAGAGAAATAAATTTAGACTTAGTCAATGCCCAACAAGCTAGAAGAGTGTTAGATAGATTAGTTGGGTATGAAATTAGCCCTATATTATGGAAGAAAGTAAAATGGGGATTAAGTGCAGGTAGAGTTCAATCTGTTGCTTTAAAATTATTGTGTGATAGAGAGAGAGAAATAGAAAAGTTTATCCCTAAAGAATATTGGAGTATAGAATGTAATTTAAAAAAGGAAAAGGATAAAGGAACTTTCTTAGTTAAACTTTGGTCAAAGAATAATAAAAAAATAGAAATTAACAATAAAGAAGAAAATGATAAAATTATAAGTGATTTAAACGATAAAGATTTTAAGGTTAAAAATATTAAAAAATCTACCAAAGCTAAGAATCCATTACCTCCTTTTACCACTAGTACATTGCAGCAGGACGCTTATAGAAAATTAAACTTTACAACAAAGAGAACTATGTCTATTGCTCAACAGTTATATGAAGGAATTGATATAAAAGGACATGGTACTGTAGGTTTAATTACTTATATGAGAACAGACTCTTTAAGAATATCAAAAGAAGCTCAGGAAGCAGCTCAAAGCTATATAACAAATAACTTTGGAAAAGAATATCTTCCAGAGGCGCCAAAAGAATATAAAAGTAAAAAGAATATACAAGACGCTCATGAAGCTATAAGACCAACAAATATTGAAATCACTCCTAGTATAGCAAGAAATAGCTTAACGGATGAACAGTTTAAAATATATAGTTTAATCTGGAATAGATTCATAGCTTGCCAAATGGCTTCCTCTAAATTAAATACAATTACTATTGAAGTGGAAAATGGTCCTTATTTATTTAAAGCATCAGGTTCAACAGTAGTATTTGACGGTTTCATGAAAGTGTATGAATACTCTACTGATGACGAAAAAGAAAATATAAAGCTTCCAGAATTATCCATAGGTGAAAATCTTATAAAAAAAGCAATTGAAGGAAAGCAGCATTTTACTCAACCTCCTGGCAGATTTTCTGAAGCTACTTTAGTTAAGACCTTAGAAGAAAACGGAATAGGAAGACCGAGTACCTATGCTCCTATAATATCAACTTTATTAGAAAGAAAGTACATTGAAAGAGAAAAGAAAACCCTTAAATCTACAGAGTTAGGTTTTATAGTAAATGATATTATGGCTGAGTATTTTAAACCTATAGTAGACGTAGAGTTTACAGCTGAGATGGAAGATAAATTAGATAGTGTAGAGGAAGGATCTGAAGATTGGACTAAAATAGTTGGTGAATTCTTTAACCCTTTAAGAGATCTTATAGCTGTAGCTGAAAAAGAAGTTGCTAAAGTAACTATTGAAGATAAAGTAACTGACACTCAATGCGAAAAATGTGGTAAATACATGGTAATCAAGCAAGGAAGATTCGGACAATTTTTAGCATGTCCTGGATATCCTGAATGTAAAAATACAAAAGCCATAGTTGAAGAAGTAGACGCTAAATGCCCTAAATGTGGTGGAAATATAGTTGTTAAAAAGAGTAAAAAAGGTAGAAAATTTTATGGATGTAGCAAATATCCAGAATGTACATTTGTAAGTTGGTTTGAACCTGTTGATGAAAAATGTTCTGTATGCAGCGGGAATATGGTTAAAAAATATAGTAAAGCTAAAGGAAATTATCTCGAATGTACAAATGAGGAGTGTAAAAACAAAGTTTATACTGAAGGAAATAATTGAGTGGATTTTGTCGAATAAATGTTAATATTATATTAAAAATTACCCTAATATGGTTGAAATTTAATAATTAGTATGATATTATTATTAAATACAAGACAAACAATTCTAAATATTAAAAAAAGTCTTAAAAATCCTGATAATATAAAAGGACAATTTATTTTATTCGATTATAGATATCAGTTTATATTTAAATTTTAGAGGAGGAATTTTGAACATGTCATCGCTATTAAATAAAACAAGAAAACTAAATAAAATACTACAAAAGTCTGGTACTGAGCCAGTAGTATTTGACGATATATGTAAGCTTTTAAGTGATGTATTAAACTGTAATATATATATATTAAGTAAAAAAGGTAAAATCTTAGGATATGATTTATCTACAGGTTTCGAATGTAATGTAGTTAAAGATAGAGTTGTTGAGGAAATGAGATTCCCAGACTTTTATAACAATAAATTATTAAACGTTCATGAAACTTTATCAAACTTAACAAATAACGGTAAATGTGTCTTTGAAGAACATGGAGAATGTGCTATAGAAAATAAAAACACTACTATAGTACCTATAAATGGTAACAGAGAAAGATTAGGTACATTATTATTAGCTAGATTTGATGATCTATTTACAGATGATGATTTAATTTTGGCTGAGTACAGCGCAACTATAATTGGAATGGAAATCTTGAGAGCAAAACAAGATGAAATAGAAGAAGAAGCAAGAAAGAAAGCTGTAGTTCAACTTGCTATAGGAACATTATCCTATTCTGAATTAGAAGCTGTAGAACATATATTCAATGAGTTAGACGGAACTGAAGGATTACTTGTTGCTTCTAAAATAGCTGATAAGGTAGGAATAACTAGATCAGTTATAGTAAATGCATTAAGAAAGTTTGAAAGTGCTGGTGTTATAGAATCCAGATCCTTAGGTATGAAAGGAACACACATTAAAATTCTTAATGAAAAACTTTTAGAAGAGTTGAAAAAAATTAAATAATTTCTAAAGCAGGGTGCAATATATTTACATCCTGCTTATATATTTCTAAAAAACAATCCATTTATTAGGTTTTTTAAATATTTTTATTGAATAGAATAAATTCATATGATATACTACACTAGGTAAGAAAAATACACACATTACCTAATCTATGAATGGTGCCATATGGTAGTTTATAGATATGACGGTAATGGAGGTTAAAACCAAGGAGGTAAATTTTATGTCAGTAATATCAATGAAACAATTACTAGAAGCTGGTGTACATTTTGGACACCAAACAAGAAGATGGAACCCTAAGATGGCTCCATACATCTTTACAGAAAGAAACGGAATCTATATCATAGATTTACAGAAGACTGTAAAGAAAGTAGAAGAAGCTTACAACTTTATAAAAGAAGTTTCTGCTGAAGGAAAAGATGTTCTATTTGTTGGAACTAAAAAGCAAGCTCAAGAAGCAATTCAAGAAGAAGCTGTAAGATCTAACATGCACTTCGTTAATAACAGATGGCTAGGTGGTATGTTAACTAACTTCTCAACAATAAAAGGAAGAATAAAAACTTTAGAAGAATTAGAACAAATGGAACAAGATGGAACATTTGACGTTCTTCCAAAGAAAGAAGTTACTAAACTTAAGCTTGAAGAAGAAAAACTTGAAAAGAACTTAGGCGGAATCAAAAACATGGATTCCAGAAATGTTGGAGCTCTATTTGTAGTAGATCCAAGAAAAGAAAAAAATGCTATTTCAGAAGCTAAAATTTTAGGTATACCAGTAGTAGCTATTGTAGATACTAACTGTGATCCAGATGAAGTTGACTATGTAATTCCAGGAAATGACGATGCTATAAGAGCTGTTAAATTAATAACTGCAAAAATGGCTGACGCTGTTTTAGAAGGAAGACAAGGTGAACAATTAGCTGAGTAATAAAAAAGGTAGATGGATCTTGTGTCCATTTACCTTTTAACAAGTAAATAGAACAGGAGGAACTGATTATGATTACTGCACAAATGGTTAAGGAATTAAGAGAAAAAACCGGAGCAGGTATGATGGACTGTAAAAAAGCTTTATCCGAATGCAACGGAGATATGGAAAAGGCTGTAGAAATATTAAGAGAAAAAGGTTTAGCAGCTGCTGCTAAGAAAGCTGGAAGAATTGCTGCTGAAGGTCTAGTTCAAACTTACATATCAGATGACAAGAGAAGTGGAGCTATAGTTGAAGTAAACTGCGAAACAGACTTTGTTGCTGCTAATGATGAATTTAAATTATTAGCTTCAAACATTGCAAAGCAGGCTCTTTTAACTAAAGCAACTACTGTTGAAGAGCTTGTAGAAGAAAAATACATAGCTGATGAAAGCACTACTATTAAAGATGCTCTTACAGCTTTAATAGCAAAATTAGGAGAAAATATGTCAATAAGAAGATTTAGTAACTTCGTTGTTGGCAATGGTGTAGTAGAAAGCTACATTCACGGTGCTGGAAGAATAGGCGTTCTTGTTAAATTAGAATGTGAAAAAGATAGCGAAATATTAACTGAAGTAGCTAAAGATGTTGCTATGCAAGTAGCAGCAGCTAATCCATCCTTCTTAAATAGAGATGCAGTTGACCAGGATGTTTTAAATAAAGAAAGAGAAATATATAGAGTTCAAGCATTAAATGAAGGAAAACCAGAAAAAATCGTTGACAAAATGGTTGACGGAAGAATTGAAAAATACTATAAAGAAAACTGCTTAATAGAACAACTTTGGGTTAAAAATCCTGATTTAACAATAACAAAATACTTAAATGAAAAATCCAAAGAAGTTGGAGCAGAAATAACAGTAACTGGTTATGTAAGATTTGAAAGAGGCGAAGGAATAGAAAAGATAGAAGAAGACTTTGCTGAAGAAGTAAGAAAACAGATGCAGCAATAGTACTGATAATTTAAAAGAGAACACCAGGTGTTCTCTTTTTTTAAAATACAAATCCATTCAATTTAAAAATTACTATGTAATTTTTAACATTTTGGAGGTATAATATATATGAATAATATTAAATTTAAAAGAATAATGTTAAAGCTTTCAGGAGAGGCTTTAGCTGGCGAAAAAGGATATGGAATTGATTTTGAAATTGTTACAGAAATAGCTAGTCAAATAAAAGAACTAGTAGACATGGGAGTAGAAATAGGCGCAGTAGTAGGTGGCGGAAACATCTGGAGAGGAAGAAATGGCGATGGCATGGATAGAACCACTGCTGACTATATGGGAATGCTAGCTACTTGTATAAATGCAATGGCTCTTCAAGACTCACTTGAGCAATTGGGTGTTAATACAAGAGTACAGACTGCTATAGAAATGAAAGAAGTAGCAGAACCTTTTATAAGAAGACGCGCTATGAGGCATTTAGAAAAGGGAAGAGTGGTTATTTTTGCAGCTGGAACTGGTAACCCGTATTTTTCAACAGATACTACCGCAGCACTAAGAGCAGCAGAAATAGAAGCAGAAGTTATACTATTAGCTAAAAAAGTAGATGGTGTATATGATAAAGATCCGTATAAACATACTGATGCTAAAAAGTTTGAAACATTAACTTATATTGATGTATTAGATAAGGGGCTTCAGGTAATGGATTCTACTGCCACATCTTTATGCATGGACAACAATATTCCTATTTTAGTATTTGGACTTGATTCTCCTGAAAATATTAAGAAAGCCGTAACTGGCGAAAAAATGGGGACACTAGTGTGTAAAGGATAAGGGAGGTTAATAGTATGTTAAAAGACATAATTAATAATGCAGATGAAAAAATGCAAAAGACTATAAATGTACTTAAAAAAGATTTAGCATCAATGAAAGCCGGAAGAGCTAATCCTGCTATGTTAGATAAAATTGAAGCTGAATATTATGGTACTATGACGCCTTTAAATCAATTGGGTAGTGTATCAGTTCCTGAACCAAGAATTTTACAGATTCAACCTTGGGATAAAGCAGCTATAAAAGCTATTGAAAAGGCTATTTTAAAATCAGATTTAGGGTTAAATCCATCAAGTGATGGTGTAGTTATTAGGTTAATAATACCTGAACTAACAGAAGAGACAAGAAAAAATATTGTTAAAACCGTTAGGAAAACTGGTGAAGAAGCAAAAATTGCTGTAAGAGCTGTAAGAAGAGATTGTAACGATAAATTAAAATCTCTAAAAAAGGAAGCTGATATTTCCGAAGATGATATTAAAAAAGCAGAAGAAGAAATTCAAAAGAAAACCGATAATTTTGTTAAAGAAATAGATAAAATTCTAGATGTAAAAGAAAAAGAAATAATGTCTATTTAATACTTTTTAAAACCTGCGTTTTCCGCAGGTTTTGTTACTAAAGGAAGTTGGAGTGGAGAAATATATGTGGAACTTTTTTACTAAAAAAAACGATGTAAAAGGTAGTAACCAATTAATTGATATGAATAACATTCCAAAGCATATAGGTATAATTATGGATGGTAATGGACGATGGGCTAAGGAAAAAAAGCTTCCAAGGAGTATGGGACATAAAGCTGGCGTTGAAACTTTAAGAGAAATAGTAAAAGAATCCAATAAAATCGGCGTTAAATATTTAACCGTATATGCTTTTTCCACGGAAAATTGGAAGAGACCTACTGAAGAAATAAATGCTCTAATGAAATTATTAGTGGAATATTTAAACAAAGAAATAGATGAATTGCATAGAAATAATGTTATAGTAAATTCTATAGGTGATATAAATAAATTACCTAAAGTATGCATAGATCAATTAAATGCTGCATATACCAAAACTAAAAACAATAATGGATTAACTCTTAATTTAGCTCTTAATTACGGTGGAAGAGATGACATATTAAAAGGCATGCAATTATTATTCAAAGATGTTCAAAGAGGTAAAATAAGAATTGAAAATATTGATGAGAATATATTTTCTAGATATTTATACACAAATGGTATGCCTGACCCAGATTTAATAATACGACCTAGTGGTGAACAAAGATTGAGTAACTTTTTAATATGGCAATGTGCTTATTCAGAATTTTGGTACTCAAATATAAAATGGCCTGATTTTAAAGTAAAACATCTTCATAAAGCTATATACGACTACCAAAATAGAGATAGAAGATTTGGAGGAGTACAAAGTGAATAGTAGATATTTAGGTGCATTAATATTGTCACCTTTATTAATTGTGTTATTTATTGGAGGGACTGCTTTAAAATACTTAGCACTCATTCTTTCTTTAGTAGGAATGAGTGAATTTTATAAGGTAGTAAAAGAAAAAAATATTCATCCATTAAGCTATATTGGATACGCTATGTGTTTAATCTATTATGTATTTTTAAATTTAGATGTTAATCAATTATTTAATGTAATAACCATATCAGTAATGGTATTATTAATTACTCCTATATTAAATAGAAAATATAATTTTATAGATGCATCAATAACTTTATTAGGTTTTTTATACATAGCTGTATTCTTTAGCTTCATAGTTTTAGTAAGTAGAAAAGTCTACGGAAATTACTTAGTATGGACTATATTTATATCCTCATGGGTATGTGATACTTCAGCTTATTATACGGGTAAGTATTTTGGAAAAAATAAATTATGTCCAGAGGTAAGCCCCCAAAAAACCATAGAAGGTTCAATCGGTGGACTATTAGGAAGTAGCATTGCATGTGGACTATTCGGTGTGTTTTTGCAAGGGAAAGGAGTAAATATACCAATAATACACTTCTTTTTATTAGGAGCCATTTCTGGTATAGTAGTACAATTTGGTGATTTAGTAGCATCTTCAATAAAAAGGTATTTAGGAGTAAAAGATTATAGTAATTTAATACCTGGACATGGAGGTATACTTGATAGATTTGACAGTATACTATTTGCTGCAATTATTGTATATTATTATTTTACATTAATAGTTTTAATATAAAAAATAACACTTAGAAGCTAAGCTCTAAGTGTTATTTTTTTACTAATATATGCGCTTATAGAGAATATACTATTAGTATAGAAATTATAAGGGGATATATAATTGCAAGATGTACAAGAAAATATTAAAAAATTAATTTACTGTGGCATACTATTTATAACTTTTATTATTTTTATAAAAGTTATAAAAATTTACTTCAAACCTTTTTTCATTATTATATTCTTGTTAGTTTTATCAAGTCCGATTAACTCTTATTTAAGTAGATATAAAATAATTAATAATAATGTAAGGGGCCTGTTTAGTATAGTCTTAGTTAATATTATAATCTTTGCTTTTATTTTGTATTTAGGAAATTGGTTATTTGCTACTAAGGACGTTATAATTAATGGTGTTCTAAAATTATTATTAAGTATAAAAGAACTACTTGAAGGTCTAAATATTAATTCTAATCTACTAAATGGAGAGTTAGAAGGATATTACTTAAAAATATTAAATTCTAATCTTCTAAAAAAAAGTGCAATCTATACTACGGATAGTATCATAAATTATTTTGTTGCCAATATAGTGGTTTACTTTATTTTGGTAGATAAATATGTTATATTTAATTGGACAAAAAAAATTATGAGTGAGTCAAAATTAAGTTTTTTAAAAAACACCTTTTCAGATGTTAAAAACATTATTAGAATTGAGTTTTTAATAGTAATAGCTATAACCTTTGAAACAATAATAGGATTTATGATATTAAATATTGACAATTATTTCTTATTAGGAGTTCTTTGTGGTGTTTTAGATTTAATACCTTATGTGGGTACGATTTTAGTTTTTCTACCCTTAATATTATATAATATATCTATAAAAAATTTTTTTCTGGCTTTCGGCTTAATATTTCTATACATATTACTATTGATAAATAGGCAAATAATAGAGGCAAAACTTATGAGCAATAAGCTTAAGATTCACCCACTGTATACTTTTTTGGCCTTCTACATAGGCTTTAGAGTTATGGGCACCCTAGGTATAGTAATTATGCCATTATATTTAATTTTTTGTAAAAGTATACTAGAAGTATAAACGAGTTATTTATTACAAAAGGAGATGTTTGTTTGAAAAGATTAACTATATTAGGTGCTACTGGTTCTGTTGGAACTCAGGCATTAGATGTTATAAGAAAAACAAGAGAAGAGCTTTCCCTAGTTGGTATTTCTGCTCATAGCAATTGGGAAAGTACAATAAAAATAATTGAAGAATTTAATCCTAAATATGTAGCTGTGACAGAGAAAAATGCTTTTGAGAAAATAATGAATTATTGTAAGGAAAATAATAAGAAAATAGAAGTACTTTGGGGTATAGAGGGTCTAAATATAATCTCGTCTCTACCAGAAATAGATATTGTTTTAACCTCAGTAGTGGGTATGGTTGGCCTTCAGCCTACACTAAGTGCAATAAAAGCAGGAAAGGATATAGCCTTAGCTAACAAAGAAACCCTAGTTGTTGGAGGACAAATAATAATAGATGAGGTTAAAAAGAATAATGTTAAAATCCTTCCGGTAGACTCAGAACATAGCGCCATCTTTCAATGTTTAGAAGGAAATTCAAAGGAGGAAGTAGATAAAATAATATTAACCGCTTCCGGGGGCCCTTTTAGAGGTAAAAAAATAGAAGATCTTGAAAAGGTCACTTTAGAACAGGCTTTAAAACATCCAAGATGGAATATGGGTAAAAAAATCTCTATAGATTCAGCCACATTAATGAATAAGGGTCTTGAAGTAATAGAGGCTCATTATCTTTTTGGAATAGATTATAAAGATATTCAAGTAGTAATACATCCTCAAAGTATAATACATTCTATGGTTCAATATGAAGACGGAAGTGTTATTTCTCAAATGGGCACTACTGACATGAGATTACCTATACAATATGCATTAAACTATCCAAAGAGAAGAAAAGCAGTTGGAGAAAAACTCGATTTTTATAATCTAGAAAATTTAACTTTTGAAAAACCAGATTTGAATACATTTAAACCTTTAAAATTAGCATATATGGCAGGAGAAAAAGGTGGCATTATGCCCACAATTTTGAATGCAGCCAATGAAGCTGCTGTTGATCTTTTCTTAAATAAAAAAATAAAATTTCTTGAAATAGGGAATATATTAGAAGAGGCAATGAATAAATTTTATAGCTGTGAGACTTTATCTATTGAGAGTATAATTGAGATGGATAAGAGAGTAAAAAATTATGTCTTTGATAATTTTAAGCTTTAATTAAGGAGGAATATCTGTGAATTTTATTAACATATTAGGAGCTCTTTTTGCTTTTGGATTGTTGGTCATGATCCATGAGTTAGGACATTTTATTATGGCTAAGCTTAATGGAGTAAAGGTTGAGGAATTTGCAATAGGAATGGGACCTAAGCTAGTCGGGTTTAAGAGTGGCGAAACTGCTTATAATATTAAACTATTACCTATAGGTGGATATGTTAAGATGCTTGGTGAAGATGGGGAAGAGACCTCTGACGAAGGGGCCTTCTCAAACAAAAGTTCTTTACAGAAATTAAGTATAGTTTCTGCAGGCCCTATAATGAATTTAATTTTAGCAGTTGTCCTATTTAGTATAATTGGTGGAATTAAGGGATATTTAGTACCTGTAGTTAATAAAGTTGTACCTGATTTACCTGCGCAAGTAGCTGGTATTCAAGAGGGAGATAAAATACTTAAAGTTAACAATAAAAAAATCCTTACTTGGCAAGATTTCTATACTCAAGTTTATATGAATAAAGGTGAAGCAATAGATGTTACTGTTAAAAGGGAAAATGAGACTAAAACAACTAAAGTTACCCCTATAAAAGATGAAAAAGAAAATAGGTACATTGTTGGTGTATATCCTACAGAAATTACCAATCCAACAATTAAAGAATCCATTTCTTATGGTTTTGTGGAAACAAATTCATTAATTAATCAAACCTTTGGATTTTTAGGTACTATATTTAAAGGTAAAGCTTCTTTAAATGATTTCGGTGGTCCTGTTACAATTATTAAAGTTTCAGGAGAAGCTGCTAAGGCAGGATTTTTAAGCTTATTATACTTTGCTGCTTACTTAAGCGTGCAGTTGGGTATTTTTAATATAATACCATTTCCAGCTTTAGATGGTGGATGGATTGTATTATTTTTAATAGAAATAATTACAGGTAAAAAATTCGATAATAACAAAGTTGGTGTAATTAATTATATAGGATTTGCCATTCTTATGTCATTGATGATATTAGTTACAATAAAAGATATTTTGCATCCTATAACATTCTAGGAGTGATAAAATGAAAAGAAGAACTACTAAAAAAATACGAATAGGAAATATTTATATTGGGGCCGATGCCCCTATATCTATTCAATCCATGACGAACACTGATACTAGAGACATAAAAAGTACCATAAATCAAATAAGAGAATTAGAAGAAGCAGGATGTGAAATAGTCCGTTGCGCTGTACCTGATATGGAAGCTTGTGAGGCCTTAAAAGGTATAATAAAAAATATAAATATACCTCTAGTAGCAGATATACATTTTGACTATAGATTAGCTTTAAAATCTATTGATAATGGAATAAGTAAACTTAGAATAAATCCTGGCAATATCGGGGATAAACAAAGAATAGAAATGGTGGTAAAAAAGGCAAAGGAGCGAGATATACCTATTAGAATAGGAGTAAATTCTGGTTCACTGGAAAAAAAGCTGTTGATTAAATATGGGAAGGTTTGTCCAGAAGCATTAGTGGAAAGCGCTCTAGGGCATGTGAAAATCTTAGAAGAATTTGATTTTGATAATATCGCATTGTCTATTAAATCTTCCAATGTTATAGAAATGATAGAAAGTTACAAGTTAATAGCTCAAAAAACTAATTACCCATTGCACCTTGGTGTTACAGAAGCTGGCACTCCTTGGAGGGGAACTATTAAATCCAGCGTTGGTATAGGGGCCCTTCTATCTGAAGGAATAGGAGATACAATAAGAGTTTCTCTAACTGGAGATCCTATTGAAGAAATAAGGGTAGCAAAAGAAATATTAAAATCTTTAGGACTATTAAAGGGAGGTATAGAATTCGTATCTTGCCCAACCTGTGGTAGAACAGAAATTGATATTATAAAAATTGCAAATGAAGTAGAAAAAAGGGTGGAGAACTTAAATAAAAACATAAAAATTGCAGTAATGGGATGTGTAGTAAATGGTCCTGGGGAGGCTAGAGATGCGGATATAGGTATAGCTGGCGGTAATGGTGAAGGATTAATATTTAAAAAGGGGGAAATAATTAAAAAAGTAAAAGAAGAGCAACTCATTTATGAGCTTATTAAAGAAATAGAAAAAATGTAAGGTGAAGAAAATGAATATAGATTTGGCTAAAATACTCTATGATGAAAGTCCATCTTCACAAGATTTATTAAAAGATATTAAAATTTTAAAAATACAGTATTTAAAAAAGAGCAATAAATTAAAAGTAATACTTAAATCTTTTAATGAATTTAACAAAGACATGGAAACTCGTTTTAAAGAAATGCTTTATAAAAAATTTAACTTTTTTAATGATATAGAACTAGTTTTTTATAAAGATATTTCTAATGTAACTCTTAAGGATTTATGTAATGATTATTGGTGTGAACTTACAAATGCAGTAGTCACTCATGTACCTTTGGCAAAAGAGTGTATGCTAAACGGTGATAAATCTGTAGAAGATAATACTTTAACCATAAGATATGGAAATGAATTTATCTATAATATGTTAAAGAATAAAAATTTTGAAGAGTTAACTTATAATATCATACGAGATATTTTTGGATTAGAGTGTAAGGTAAAGCTAGCTTATGAGCTTTCATGCAGTGATCAAGAATGCAATGAATTAGAAGAAGAAGAGATGTCCTTAATTAAAGAAATTATAAAAAATAGTAAACCTAAGCTAGAAAAAAATAAAGTTATATCTTTAGATAGACAAAAAAATGAGAATTCAAAAGGAGATAAAGATAGTAGTATTCTCCTAGGAAAAAATATTAATGAAGATTGGATTAGTATCGATTCTATCGATGAACCAATGGGTATGGTAACCATCTGTGGAGATATATTTAAAAGAACTGTAATTGAAACTAAAACTGGTAGAAAAATTGTATCTATTTATGTTACAGATTATACTGGGTCTATTACAGTAAAAATATTTACTCGTCCAAAGGATGAGGAAAAAGTGTTAGAAGAAATAAAGGAAGGACTTTACTGCAAAATTCGAGGGGAAGCTATTTATGATAACTATGCAAGAGAAGTAGTTATTATGGCAAGAGATATTATAAAGCTTAATAAGATTATGAAAATGGATAATGCAGAAGAAAAAAGAGTTGAATTACATCTTCATACCAGAATGAGTGCTATGGATGCTATGACATCAGCAGAAAATTTAATAAAAAGAGCGGCGAAATGGGGCCATAGTGCTATTGCTATAACTGACCATGGAGTAGTTCAAGCATATCCTGAAGCTATGGATGCTGGCAAAAAGCACAATATTAAAATTTTATATGGTGTAGAAGCTTATCTAGTAGATGATGGAGTACCTATTGTTATAGGCGGAGAAGGAAGATCTATAGACGATGAATTTGTTGTTTTTGATATAGAAACCACAGGATTTTCTAGCATAAATGATAAAATAATTGAAATTGGTGCTGTAAAAATAAAAAATGGAAGAATAACAGATAGCTTTAGTAGTTTTGTCAATCCTAAAGTAACTATTCCATTAAAAATCATAGAGCTTACAGGTATAACTGATGAAATGGTTAAAGATGCAGAAGATATTAAAGAAGTTTTGCCTAGGTTTCTAGAATTTGTAGGGGATTCTGTTGTAGTAGCACATAACGCAAATTTTGATGTTTCTTTTATAAAAAAGAATTGTAAGGACTTAGGTTTAACATTTAATAATCCTATAATGGATACAATCCCTCTTGCTAAATTTTTATATCCAGAACTAAAGAGATATAAATTAAATATAGTTGCAAAACATTTAGGGGTAAGTTTAGAAAATCATCATAGAGCTGTGGATGACGCAAAAGCTACAGGAGAAATATTAGTTAAAAGTTTTCAAACTTTAAGTGAAAGAGAAATTTTTACCTTAGAAAATATAAATGAAGAATATTTTAAAAATATTGATGTGAAAACATTAACTACATATCATTTAATAATATTAGCTCAAAATATGACGGGATTAAAAAATCTTTATAAATTAATATCTCAGTCTCATCTGGATCATTTTTATAAAAGGCCTAGAATGCCAAAAAGCTTAATTCAAAAATATAAAAGCGGTCTTATTATTGGCTCTGCTTGTGAGGCAGGGGAAATTTATAAAGAGATTCTTAAAGGTAAAAGTTATGATGAATTGAAAAATACAGTTGATTTCTATGATTATCTTGAAATTCAACCTCTAGAAAATAACTATTTCATGATAAGAAATGGTATAGTTAAAGATGTTGAAGAGTTAAAAAATATAAATAAGAAAATATGTGAGTTGGGGGAAAGATATAATAAACCAGTGGTTGCTACCTGCGATGTTCATTTTTTAGATCCTGAAGATGAAATTTATAGAAGAATTATAATGAATGGTCAAGGATATAACGATGCAGACAACCAACCGCCACTATATTTGAGAACAACTGAAGAAATGTTAAAGGAATTTGATTATTTAGGAACAGAAAAGAGCTTTGAAGTAGTTGTAAAAAACACTAACAAGATTGCTGAATTAATTGAGGAAATAAAGCCAATTCCTGATGAAACATTTCCTCCTAAAATAGAAGGTGCTGAAGAAGAAATTAGAGAAATGACTTTAAACAAAACTCATGGCATTTATGGAGATGACTTGCCAGAAGTGGTGCAAAAGAGACTTGATAAAGAACTAAATTCCATAATAAATAATGGTTATGCAGTATTGTATTTAATAGCACATAAATTAGTTGATAAGTCTTATCAGGATGGATATTTAGTTGGCTCAAGAGGATCTGTAGGCTCTTCCTTTGTTGCTACAATGTCAGATATAACTGAGGTTAATGGCTTGCCTCCTCATTATGTATGTTCTAAGTGTAAATATAGTGAATTTATAACGGACGGTTCCATAGGATCTGGTGCAGATCTGCCAGATAAAGATTGCCCTGAATGTGGAAACGTACTGACAAAAGATGGTCATGATATACCTTTTGAAACTTTTCTAGGTTTTGAAGGAGATAAAGAACCCGACATAGATTTAAATTTCTCAGGTGAATATCAATCTGTAGTACATAAATATACTGAAGAATTATTTGGTAAAGGTCATGTTTTTAGAGCTGGAACAATAGGCACAATTGCAGAGAAAACTGCCTATGGCTTTGTTAGAAAATATCTAACTGAAAAAAACATCCATTCTAGCGGAGCTGAAATTGAAAGGTTAACTCTAGGATGTACTGGCATAAAGCGAACTACTGGACAGCATCCTGGTGGAGTTATGGTTGTTCCTCAGGATAACGAAATATTTAATTTTTCTCCAATACAACGTCCCGCAGATGATAATAATACTGAAATAATAACCACTCACTTTGATTATCATTCTATAAGCGGTAGACTACTAAAGTTAGATATTTTAGGTCACGATGATCCTACTGTGCTTAGAATGCTTCAAGATTTAACTGGGCTAGATCCTAAAACAATACCTTTAGCTGATCCTAAAGTAATGAGTCTTTTCACATCTACTGAGGCTTTAGGAATTACTAAAGAAGAATTGGGTTGTGAAGTGGCTACATATGGACTTCCAGAGTTTGGTACTAAGTTTGTTAGACAGATGCTGATTGACACTCAACCAAAAACTTTCTCAGATTTAGTAAGAATATCTGGACTTTCACACGGTACTGATGTTTGGCTTAATAATGCTCAATATTATATAAAAGAAGGCTATACTACCCTAAAAGATTGTATAGCTACAAGAGATGACATAATGGTATATCTAATATATAAAGGGCTTCCGCCTAAAACAGCTTTTAATATTATGGAAAAAGTCAGAAAAGGAAAGGGATTGTCCGAAGAACATGAGCAAGTTATGAAAGAAAATGGAGTTCCAGATTGGTATATAGAATCTTGTAAGAAAATAAAATACATGTTCCCTAAAGGTCACGCCGTTGCCTATGTTATGATGGCCGTTAGAATAGCTTATTTTAAAGTATATTATCCTAGAGAGTACTATGCTACTTATTTCTCCGTTAGAGCTGATGATTTTGATGCAGACATAATATTAAAGGGTATCGATTCTATGTTGGTAAAAATGGAAGAGATCTATGCTATGGGAAATAATGCTACTCCTAAGGATAAAGGACTTTTAACTACATTAGAGATTTGCCATGAAATGTATCTTAGAGGAATTAAATTTCTAGAAGCTGATTTATATAAATCTCATGCTGAGAAATTTATAATTGAAGAGGATGGAATCAGAATTCCTTTAAGCGCTCTTAATGGAGTAGGAGTCAATGCTGCTAAAAACATAGTTGAAGGTATAAAGCTTGGAGAATTCATATCAAAAGAAGACTTAAAAATCAGGGGAAAAGCTACAAGAACTGTAATAGAAGCTTTAGATAATCATGGCTGTCTTAAAGGTATGCCTGAAACCAATCAGTTGAGCTTATTTAACTTATAGAAATAACTAGCCCTTGAAATAAGGAATTTGTTGTGATACAATGGAAATTAGTAAGTTTGCAGATATATTTTGACTTGTAAGAGTGGGTATTAACCCGCTCTTTCTATTTGTATAAAACGCAACCATAGTTGCGTTTTTAAATTAATATAGGAAAATTGTATTTAAATTGCTGTTTTACTACACAATATTATGTAAGGAGGGATCGTTATATGGAAAGAAGTTTATTTATAGATGAATTAACAAATTTAATCCACCCCATAGTTGATAGATTAGGATATGAACTTTATTATTTAGAATATGTAAAAGAAAATAGAGAAAATTACCTAAGAGTATATATAGATAAAGATGAAGGAATAACTTTAGAAGACTGTGAAAAAGTTAGCAGAGAAATTAGTGAAATGCTGGATATTGAAGACCCAATATCAGAGGGTTATTATTTAGAACTTTCATCTCCGGGTATTGAAAGAGAGTTACATAACGATAACCACTTAAATAAGTATATTGACTATGAAGTTTCTGTAAAGCTTAAATCTTTATTTAATGGCAGCAAAAAATTTGACGGTGTTTTAAAAGAATTTGATAAGGATACTATAAGTATTCAATTAGAGGATAACTTATTAGCTATACCTAGAGAAAAGATAAAAACTATTAATTTAAAAGTGGAGTTTTAAGGGAGGTTAATTTAATAATGAATGAAGAATTTGTGGAAGCACTTAAAGAGATAGTTAAAGAAAAGGGTATCAGTGAAGATTTAATATTTAATACTATTGAAGATGCTTTGGTCGCTGCCTATAAGAAGAATTATGCAAAACAAGGTGCTACAACTCAAAACGTGGCGGTTAACATGAATAGAGGAACTGGAGAAATTCAAGTATATTCTAAGAAAACAGTAGTTGAAGATGTGGACGATGAATTTAATGAAATTTCCTTAGAAGAAGCTAGAGAAATAGATCCAAGATACGAATTAGATGAAGTGGTAAACATAGAAGTAACTCCCAAAAAATTTGGAAGAGTTGCTGCACAAGCAGCAAAACAGGTAGTAATTCAGAGAATTAAAGAAGAAGAGAGAAGAATAGTTTATAATGAATTTATAGAAAAAGAATGTGACATTATAACTGGATCAGTAATAAGAAAAGATAAAACTAACGTTTTTGTTGATTTAGGCAAAATAGAAGCAGTTCTTGGACCTAATGAACAGATGTTAGGTGAAGCTTACAATTTCAACGAGAGATTAAAGCTATATATAGTTGAAGTAAAAAATACTACTAAGGGTGCCCAAGTAATAGTTTCTAGAACCCATCCTGGTTTAGTTAAGAGACTATTTGAATTAGAAGTACCTGAAATATATAATGGAATTGTAGAAATAAAAAGTATAGCTAGAGAAGCAGGATCAAGAACAAAGATAGCTGTTCATTCTAACGATGACGATGTAGACCCAATGGGTGCTTGTGTAGGTCCTAAAGGCATAAGAGTTCAAAATATCGTAAATGAACTTAAAAACGAAAAAATTGATATAATAAAATGGAGTAAGCTTCCAGATGAGTATATTGCAAATGCGTTAAGTCCAGCTAAAGTATTGGATGTTACAATTGATGAGGAAAATAAGTCAGCTAAAGTAGTGGTAGATGATAGTCAATTATCCCTTGCCATAGGAAAAGAAGGTCAAAACGTAAGATTAGCTGCAAAACTTACAGGTTGGAAGATAGACATTAAAAGTTCTTCACAAATCAATGGATAGATGACACTTTAAAAGGAAGGTGGGTTTATATGAGAGTTAAAAAAATACCTGAACGAATGTGTACCGGTTGTATGGAAATGAAACCTAAAAAAGAACTTATAAGAATTGTACGAAATAAAGATGGTGAAGTTTCAGTAGATTTAACTGGTAAAAAGCCTGGTAGAGGTGCTTATATATGTAAAGATGTAGAGTGCCTTCAAAAATCTTTTAAAAGTAAAAAATTAGAAAGAAATCTCGAAACCACCATAAGTGAAGAAATATATAATAAATTAAGGGAAGAGATAAATAATGAAGGATAAGTTTATTTCCTTTCTAGGAATAGCTAAAAAAGCTGGTAAATGTCTAGAGGGTTATAATAAATGTGAAGATTCCATTAAAAAAGGAAACTGTCATTTATTAATAGTATCACGAGAATCATCTGAAAACACGAAAGATAAGTTTAAAACTCTTTGTGATATTAGAAACACACCTATGATAATTTACTATAGCAAAGATGATTTATCCAGTATATTAGGTAAAGAAGGAATAAATATCGTTGGAATAAGCGATTTATCTATTGCCAAAAGGTTAATGGATTTATGGAATGACATGAACATAAATTAGTTTCGGGGGTGAATGCTTTGTCAAAAATTAGAGTATACGAATTAGCAAAAGAACTAGGTATGTCTAGTAAAGATCTTATAAAACTATTACAAGATGAGTTTAGCATAGAAGTAAAAAACCATATGAGTGTTATTGAAGATGAAGATGCTCAGCTTATAAAAGAATTATATGCTGAATCTGGCAAAGAAGATAGTGAAGATTTAGATGGTTCTGATAACATAGAAGAGAAATATGGTGAACTTCAAGAAGCAGAAATAAAAGCGAAGACAAAAGGTAGAAAAATAAAAACTAAATCACAAGATAATGCAGAAGATAGTGATGATAGTGATAACGCTGAAGAAGAAATAGTGTTAGAACTAGGAGATAGTATAACTGTAAAAGAATTTGCAGATAGAATTGCTAAACCTTATTCAGAAGTAATAAAAGAGCTTATGTTTATGGGAGTAATGGCTGCATTAAACCAAGAAATAGATTTCGAAACAGCAGAGAAGTTAGGAGAAAAACTCGGTGTTCTTATATCTAAAAAAGAAGAAGACTACTCAATTGAAGAGGTTGTTGGAGAAGAAGATGATAATGATAATAAAGAAAAGAGACCTCCTGTAGTTACAGTTATGGGTCATGTTGACCATGGTAAAACTTCATTGTTAGATGCTATAAGAAAAGAAAAAGTTGCTTCATCAGAAGCAGGAGGCATAACTCAACACATTGGTGCCTATACAGTAGAAATAGAAGGGGAAAAAATAACCTTCTTGGATACACCTGGACACGAAGCTTTTACAGCAATGAGAGCAAGAGGTGCCCAAATTACTGATATAGTTATATTAGTTGTAGCTGCTGATGATGGTTTAATGCCTCAGACAAGAGAAGCTATAAACCACTGTAAAGCTGCAAATGTTCCAATAATTATTGCAATAAACAAGATGGATAAACCAACAGCTAATCCAGATAGAGTAAAACAACAATTAGCTGATGAGAATCTATTAGCTGAAGATTGGGGCGGAGATACTATAACAGTACCAGTTTCAGCACATACTAGAGAAGGTATAGATAATTTATTGGAAATGGTACTTTTAACTTCTGAAATGGAGGAGCTAAAAGCAAATTCTCATAGAAATGCTAAAGGAACTGTTATTGAAGCTAAACTTGATAAAGGTAGAGGACCAGTAGCCTCACTTTTAGTTCAAAATGGAACCTTAAATGTTGGAGACTCAATACTTGTAGGTACAACATACGGCAGAATAAGAGCAATGTTCGACGATAAGGGTAAGAGAATAAAATCAGCCGGCCCATCAATACCTGTTGAAGTATTAGGATTGTCTGAAGTTCCTGCTGCTGGAGATAGATTTAATGAAGTAAAAGATGAAAAAACTGCAAGAGATATGGCTGAAAAAAGAAAAGAAAAAACAAGAAGCGAATATTTACAATCCACTCATAAGGTTTCATTAGAAGACCTATATAGTCAAATTAAAGAAGGTAAAATAAAAGAATTAAATATAATCGTTAAAGCAGACGTACAAGGTTCTGTGGAAGCTGTTAAGCAATCCTTTGAAAAGCTATCAGCTGATGAAGTAAAGGTTAGGGTTATACATGGTGGTGTAGGAGCAATTACAGAAACTGATGTAACATTAGCTAATGCTTCTAATGCTATAATCATTGGATTTAACGTAAGACCAGATAATAATGCGATTGCTGTAGCGGATAAAGAAAACGTTGAAATTAAAACTTATAGGGTTATTTATACTGCTATAGAAGATATTAAAGCTGCTATGATCGGCATGTTGGAGCCTGATTATAAAGAAGTAATCCTTGGAAGAGCTGAAGTTAGGCAAACTTACAAGGTCTCAAATGTTGGAACAGTTGCAGGTTGTTATGTATTAAATGGTAAAATACTAAGAAATGCGAGTGTAAGAGTGTTGAGAGAAGGAATAGTAATTTTTGAATCAGGACTTTCTTCATTGAAGAGATTTAAGGATGACGCTAAAGAAGTTGCCTCAGGATATGAATGTGGTATGATGATTGAGAAATTCAATGATGTTAAGGAAGGCGACATCATAGAAGCTTATACTATGGAAGAAGTAAAAAAGCAGACCCTATAGTAGGAGGGATATTTTATGGCTAAACATAGATCTGGAAGAATTAACGAAGAAGTAAGAAAAGAAGTGTCTAATATAATTCAATATGATATAAAAGACCCTAGAATGAATGCTATGGTTAGTATAACAAAAGTTAATGTAACCAAGGATTTAAGATATGCAAAAATATACATTAGTATATTTGGAGATGATACAGAAAAGAAAAATACTCTTGAAGTATTAAAAAATTCTAGCGGTTTTATTAGAAGAGAAGTAGGTCATAGAATTAACTTAAGATATACTCCAGAAATAATTTTTGAATTAGATAACTCCATCGAGCATGGTATGCATATTGATGCTATATTAGCTCAAATAAAGGAGAGAGAACACAATGATGATGAATAATATTTTGAAAATTATTAAAGAAAGTAAAAAAATTGCTATAAGCTTTCATACTTCTCCCGATGGGGACTCCTTAGGGAGTTCTCTTGGTCTTTTACAAGGAATTAGAAAGCTAAATAAATTTGCTTACATTATCTGCAAAGAATCTATTCCTGATAACTTTACCTTTTTACCTTATAGCAATGAAATTATAGAGTCTAATGGAAATGTTCTAGAAGGAACAGATTGTGTAATTATTTTAGATTGTGGAAATACGGCGAGAATCAATGGTAATATTGAATTAGGTAGTAAAGAATATTCAATAATTAATATTGATCACCACGTATCAAATGAACTTTATGGTCATTTAAATTATGTAGACACTAATTCTGCATGTATGGGAGAAATAGTTTATCAAATGCTTAAAGATCTAAATGTAGAAGTAAATAAGGACATTGCAACTTGTTTATATACATCCATATTAACAGATACAGGATCTTTTAGATACTCAAATACTACCTCAGTAACTCATTCTATTGCAGGAGAGTTGATAAATACTGGTATTGATTTTAGTAGTATACATCGTCTTGTATTTGATAGTAAGGCTTTTAATAGATTCAAACTATATGGTATGGTATTTGATACAATGGAACTTATAAATAACCAGATATGCGTAATGACAGTTACAACGGACATGTTTACAAAACTTAATATAGATCCTGGTACAGATACCTCAGATATAGTTTCTTTCGGAAATAGTATTAAACCTGTTGAGATTACTATTCTCTTAAAAGAAAAAGAAGATGAAGTAAAAATAAGCTTAAGGTCTAAATCAAAAATTGATGTTAGAAAAATTGCAGAATCCTTAGGCGGTGGAGGTCACATAAGAGCGGCTGGCGCCTCCATTAAAAATAAATCGTTAAGAGAAGTAAAAAGTATATTAATAGAATTAGCGGAAAATGAGTTGATGTAATGAATGGAGTTTTAAATATATTTAAGCCTTCTGGCATAACATCTTTTGATGTGGTTAGAATGGTTAAAAAAGCCGCAAATACAAAAAAAGTTGGTCATACAGGTACACTGGATCCACTGGCTTCTGGTGTACTCCCTATTTGTTTGGGGAATGCTACAAAAATTGTAGATTATATAATGAATGAAAGTAAAATTTATAAAGCCACTTTAAAACTTGGAGTGGTTACAGATACCTATGATAAAGAAGGTAAAATATTAAAAGAAGAAACTATAAACTTGGAGTCAAAAATTGTAGAAGAGTGTATTAAATCTTTTCAAGGAAGTATAGAGCAAGTTCCACCCATGTATTCTGCATTAAAAGTCAATGGTAAAAGACTTTATCAATTGGCTAGAGAAGGAATAGAAGTAGAAAGAAAGGCTAGAAAAATCAACATATATTCTATTGATATATTAAATGTAGACTTACCTTATGTAACCTTTCAAGTACATTGCTCAAAAGGCACTTATATACGAAGTCTTTGCTATGATATTGGCGAAAAACTAGGCGTAGGTGCTTCCATGTGGGCATTAGAAAGGGTTAAAACTGGTATTTTTAATATTAAAGATTCTCTACATATAGATAATTTGAACAGTGAAAATATAAATGAATACCTTGTACCTATAGATGAAGCACTAAGCAAATATGAAAGTATTACTATAGAAGAAGTTTATGAAAAGTTACTAGTAAATGGAGTTCTTATAAAAGATAAAAGGATAATGGGAAATATAAAAAAAGATGTCATCTTAAGAGTTTATTCTGGTAATAAGTTTATAGGTCTAGGTAAAAGAAGTGAAGAAGGATTTAAAATCTTGAAATTGCTTGTATAGGGGTAATGACTATGGATATTATAGAAGATAATATGCTTAAGACGTTTAAATGGAATACTTATATAGCTCTAGGTAGCTTTGATGGTTTGCATTTAGGCCATAGTAAGCTTGTAAATAAAGCGATAGAATTAGCTGAAAAAAACGGTGGTAAAAGTATGGTATATACTTTTAAAAACCATCCTCTATCAATTATAAATAAAGATTTAGTCCCAAAACTTTTGATGGATATGAATCAGAAAAAAAAAGTACTAACCAAAATGGGACTAGACTACTTAAATTTAGTGAATTTTGATGAAGGATTTATGAAAATGTCTCCCGAGGAATTTATCTATAATATTGTAAGTAAATTTAATGCTAAAGGCATTGTAGTAGGCTTTAATTATAGATTTGGATATAAGAACTTAGGAGATGTTGAGTTCTTAAAGGAATTAAGCAAAAAATACAAATTTCAACTTTATGTTGTAAGACCAGTTAAATATAAAAAAGAAATAGTATCTAGTTCTCATATACGCCATATTATTACTGATAGCGGCGATATGGCAAAAGCTAAGATGATGCTAACAAGACCCTATTCCATATCAGGTATTGTAATTATTGGAAAACAATTAGGGAGAGTTCTGGGATTTCCAACAATTAATTTAAGCTATGATAAAGGTTATATTATACCAAGAGGAGGTGTATACTTTACCTTAGTAGAATATAAGGGAAAGTTCTATAAGGGAGTAACTAATGTGGGATATAATCCTACAGTAGAAGATGGTAAACTTGGTATAGAAACTCACATTATCGATTTTAATAAAGAAATATACGGTGAAGATATAAGACTTCATTTTATCCATAGAATAAGAGATGAAAAGAAATTTAATTCATTAGAAGAATTAGCTCATAGAATAGGTGAAGATAAAAAATACGTAATTAAGCAAAATTTAGAATTAATTATAAAAAGTAATTTACAACTATAGTTATCTTTGTTATAATTACTTTTGTGAACCTTAATCTATGTTTGTTGAATGCCGGCTACATTCGTGGATTAAGGGGATATAACAATTGGAGGTGTATATAAATGGATAAGGCAAGAAAAGAAGAAATATTAAAAACTCATGCGAGACACGAAGGAGATACTGGATCACCAGAAGTTCAGATAGCTCTTTTAACAGAAAGAATAAATCATTTAAATGACCATTTAAAAACTCATAAGAAAGACTTCCACTCAAGAAGAGGTCTTCTAATGATGGTTGGTAAGAGAAGAGGTCTTTTAAATTACTTAATGAAGAAAGATATTGAAAGATATCGTTCAATCATCCAACAATTAGGATTAAGAAAATAGTTAATACATAGAGCGGCTTAGACCGCTCTATTATTTTGAAACAAGTTATTACATTATACTGTATAAAATAATATAAAAATCAGGATAATAATAGTGTATACTTTGAAGGGAGGTAAACTATGAGTCATATTCTTGAAACTACTGTTGCTGGAAGAACTCTAAAAGTTGAATTTGGAAAAGTTGGAGCACTTTCAGATTGTGCTATATTAGTAAGTTATGGCGAGACAGTAGTATTAATAAATGCAAATGCATCAAAACAACCACGAGAGGGGATAGATTTCTTTCCTCTTAGCGTAGAGTATGAAGAAAGATTGTACTCCGTAGGAAAAATACCAGGAGGGTTTATCAAAAGAGAAGGAAGGCCATCTGAAAAAGCTATTCTTCATGCAAGAGCTATTGATAGACCATTAAGACCTTTATTTCCAGATGGCTACAGAAATGATGTACAGATAGTTTGTACTGTTTTATCTGTAGAACAGGATAATCAACCAGACATATTAGCAATGAATGGGGCCTCTTTAGCATTATGCCTTTCAAGTATCCCATATGATAAACCAGTAGCTACTGTTTCTGTGGGGCTAATTGATGGAAAGTTCATATTAAATCCAACTCTTAAAGAGAGAGAAGAAAGTGATTTAAATTTAACTGTTTGTGCTACAAAAGATAGAGTAATGATGATTGAAGCCGGATCCTATGAAATTGACGAAGATGTAATGTATGATGCTATAATGTTTGCTTTTGAGGAATGTAAAAAAATTGTATCATTCCAAGAAAAGGCTATGGCTGAATTTGGTAAAGAAAAAATAGTTCCTGTACTTTATAAGGTAGATGAAACCCTAGAAAAAGAAGTAAGAGAATTTTCTTCCTCAATGATAAAAGAAGCTATGTACATAACAGATAAAGATAAGAGAAATGATGCTATTGATAAAGTTAAGGAAGCTATAAATGAACATTTCAGTGAAAAATACGCTGAAAATCTTAAAGATGTTAGTGAAGTAGTATATACTCTTCAAAAAGAAATAGTTAGAAACATGATTTTAAGAGATAAAAGAAGACCTGACGAAAGAGCATTTAATCAAGTAAGAAATATAGACTGTGAAGTAGCACTTCTACCAAGAACTCATGGTACAGGTCTTTTTACAAGAGGACTAACTCAAGTTATGACTGTAGCTACAATTGGTCCATTAGGAGATGTTCAAATTTTAGATGGTTTAGGTGATGAAGAATTTAAGAGATATATGCATCACTATAATTTCCCTTCCTATAGCGTAGGTGAAGTTAGACCACTAAGAGGACCAGGAAGAAGAGAAATCGGTCATGGTGCTCTAGCAGAAAAAGCTTTAGAACCGCTAATGCCTTCAGAAGAAGAGTTCCCATATACAATTAGATTAGTTTCTGAAGTATTGAGTTCAAATGGTTCTACTTCTCAAGCAAGTGTATGCGGTAGTACATTAGCTCTTCTTGATGCAGGAGTTCCTATAAAAAGACCAGCTGCCGGAATAGCAATGGGACTTGTAACTAGCGAAGATTTATCAGAAGAAGAAATATTAACAGATATTCAAGGAATTGAAGATTTCTTTGGTGATATGGACTTTAAAGTTGCAGGTACTGAAAAGGGTATTACTGCAATTCAGGTAGATACAAAGATTGAAGGCTTATCAAATAATTGTATAAAAGTAACATTAGAAGAAGCAAAGAAAGCTCGTATGCACATTTTAGGAAAAATAAAAGAGTGTATACCTGAAGCTAGAGCAGAATTGTCACCTTATGCTCCAAGAGTCTACACTATGACAATCGATCCAGAAAAAATAAGAGATGTTATAGGTTCAGGCGGTAAAACTATAAATAAAATTATAGCTGAAACTGGAGTTAAAATCGACATAAAAGAAGATGGTACAATATATGTAATGTCTGAAGATAGTGTTGGAGCAGATAGAGCCATTAAGATGATAGATGATTTAACAAAGGAAGTAGAAGTTGGTGAAATATATCTAGGAAAAGTTACTAGAATAACTAATTTTGGAGCCTTTGTAGAAATACTACCTGGCAAAGAAGGTTTAGTTCATATATCAAAACTTGATTTTACAAGAGTTAATAAAGTAGAAGATGTGGTATCTGTTGGTGATGAAATTTTAGTTAAGGTAACTGAAATCGATGAACAAGGCAGAGTTAATCTATCTAGAAAAGATGCTATTAAAAGAGACGAAGAAAGCAATGATGACAGCAAAAAACAATAGTGAAAAATAGAAGGGCTTTGCGCCTTTTTATTTTTTAACAAAATATAACAATGCTGGAGGAATATAATGTACGATATTATTGAAATCAGTAATGGTTTAAAAGTAGTATTAGAAAAAATTGACTATGTTAATTCAGTAAGTGTTGGTTTATGGGTAAAGAATGGTTCCCGCAATGAAAATAAGCAAAACAATGGAATTTCTCATTTCATTGAACACATGCTATTTAAAGGTACTGAAAAAAGAAGTGCAAAGGAAATTGCTGAGTCTATAGAAGATGTAGGAGGGCAAATTAATGCTTTTACGGCTAAGGAGTCTACTTGCTATTATGTAAAAATATTAGATTCCCATTTAGATTTAGCATTAGATGTACTTTCAGATATGCTTTTTAATAGTAAATTTGATGAAGAAGAAATAGAGAAAGAAAAAGGTGTAATAATTGAAGAGATAAATATGAATGAAGATTCACCAGAGGATGTCTTATTGGACTTACATAGTGAAGCTATATGGGGAGAGGATCCAATTGCATTTCCTATTTTAGGAAATGTGGAAACTGTAACCTCATTTACAAAAGGAATGCTAATGGATTATATTCAATCTAAATATATACCTAAAAATTGTGTATTATCAATAGCAGGAAAGTTTGATGAAAAGGACATTATAAAGCTGGTGGAGTGTTATTTTGGTGATTGGAATTTTAAAAACAAAGATTTATCCGATTGTTCCTCTCCTGAAATATTAAATAGTCACTTATTTAAAGAAAAGCAAATTGAACAGCTACACATTAGTTTGGGGCTTAATGGTTTGCCACTAGGAAGTGATGATCTTTATCCATTGTTATTTTTAAATAATCTTTTAGGTGGTGGAGCATCTTCTATATTGTTTCAAAAAATACGCGAAGAAATGGGTAGATGCTATTCTATATACTCATACTTAAGCGCTTTTAATAATACTGGAGTGGTGAGTATATACACGGGACTTAATCCAAAATATTCCGTAGAAGTTGTAAATCTTATAAAAGAAGAATTATTTAAATTTACTAAGATGGATATTTCTGATGATAGAATCGCAAAGGGTAGAGAACAGTTAAAAGGAAGCTATATTTTAGGACTTGAAAGTACTAGTAGTAGAATGTTTAACAACGGTAAATCTGTTCTATTTTTAAATAGAATTAATGAACCTAAAGTTATACTGAATAAAATTGATAATATAAATAAAGAAAAAATACATGATGTAATGGAAACAACTTTTAAAAAGGGAATTTTAAACTCAGCCTATGTAGGAGAAAATATTGACTTGGATATAATGAAAAATATTATTGAAAATGACATATTCCCTTTTAACAATAAACCATCTTCCTTAATATAATAGTAATAAACCCTTAATATATTTCATATTATTCTATGAAATATATTAAGGAGGTTTTAATATGGACGAGGATATTAAATTATATAGCGATATGGAAAGATATGAGATAATAAACATAAATGATGGTGAAAAATATGATTATTTAGGAAATAATGATATTATTATTGATGAAGAGGGAAATTTAAAGCTACTAATCTTATCAGAACCCAACGTAAAATTAAGCTTTTTTAGTAAAAGCGATTTTATTGAGGTGCCATGGGAATACGTGAAAAAAATTGGTTCTAGAACTATAATAATAGATGTTGATGAGAGATCTCTTAAAAGAACCCGGATTTAAATTGGGAGGGATAATATGAAAATCATTGTTCAAAAATTCGGTGGAACCTCTGTTTCTACCCACGAAAGAAGATTGATGGTAATAAACAAAATAATTAAAGCTAAGGAAGAAGGATTTTTTCCAGTAGTAGTTGTTTCTGCTATGGGAAGAAAAGGTGAACCTTATGCTACAGATACTTTACTTTCACTGACAAGTACTAGGCTAAAAGAGAGAAATAAACTCTCTATTGATTTACTTATGGGCTGTGGTGAAATTATAAGCACAGTAGTTATGACAGATGAATTGCTAGATAAAGGAGTGGATGCCATTCCAATGACAGGGGGACAGGCAGGCATAATAACTGATGATAATTATAACAGTGCCTCAATGATAGACTTAGACCCAAATAAAATATTACAAGCATTAGAAGAAGGAAAAGTGCCAGTTATAGCTGGATTTCAAGGTGTCAGCAAAAACGGATTTTTAACCACTTTAGGAAGAGGTGGCAGTGATGTTACAGCGGCACTTTTAGGTGTAGCTCTAAAAGCTGAGGGCGTAGAGATATATACAGATGTAGATGGCATAATGACCGCTGATCCAAGAATTGTATCTGATGCTTCTTTAATAAAAGAAATAAGTTACAATGAAGTATTTCAATTTGCAGACCAGGGTGCAAAGGTTATACATCCAAGAGCTGTAGAAATAGCAATGAAGGGTAATATCCCTCTGATAATTAAAAATACACTTAGCAATTGCCAAGGTACTATAATTAATAGCATTGGTGATTTAAACTTAAGTAATATTATAACTGGAATAACTCATATGAGTAACAGAGTTCAAATAAAATTAACCCTTAAAGATAATGAAAATAACGTTCATTACCATAGTTTGTTAAATATATTAGCTGAAGCCTCAATAAGTATAGATTTAATAAACGTTTTCCCAGAGGAGAATATATTTACAATAGATGGTAGTGACTTCGATAAATTTAACAATATAATGAATAATTTAAATTTAAAATACTCTTATATAGAGAATTGTAGTAAAGTAGCTATTATTGGAAGTAGAATGAGAGGAATACCTGGGGTAATGGCAAAAATTTTAAAATGTTTAAATTTAGAAAATATTAAGGTACTCCAAACTGCAGATTCTCATACTACTATTTGGTGTTTAGTAGAAAGTCAATATACAGAAAAAGCCATAAATGCTCTTCATAAAGGTTTCAGCTTAGGTCATCACTAATTTAAATAGGTATATTCTTTTTTCTTATGCACAAAATAACATTGTGCTAGGAGGGAAGAGTATGATAAATGAAAGAATAGAACAAGATGATCAAAAAAACAATAAGGAATTGGATAGTATTAAGGAATTAGGTACAATTAATATACCTAAACAAGATGATAAAATTCATATATTACCTATAATTGGTCAAATTGAGGGGCATATGGTGCTTCCGGCTCAAACAAAAAGTACAAAATATGAGCACTTAATTCCTCAATTAGTTTCTATAGAAATGAATGATGCAATTGAAGGAGTGTTAATAATTCTAAATACTGTGGGAGGGGATGTAGAAGCTGGTTTGGCTATTGCTGAAATGATAAATACTTTGAGTAAACCAACGGTATCTTTAGTAGTTGGTGGAGGTCACTCTATAGGTGTGCCTTTAGCTACTTCAGCAAACTACTCTTTTATTTCGCCCTCTGCAACAATGATAGTTCATCCTATTAGAATGAACGGATTAATTATAGGAGTACCTCAAACCTTTGAGTATTTCGATAAAATGCAGGAGAGAATTACAGACTTTATTGTAAGAACTTCAAAAATTGAACGAGATTATTTAAAGAAGATCATGGTTAAGACTGATAATTTGTTAAATGATATGGGTACTATACTCATAGGAGAACAAGCAGTAGAGTGTGGTCTCATAGATCAAGTTGGCGGTTTAAGGGATGCTTTAGATAAGTTAGATATTCTAATAGAGGAAAAGAGTACAAAACAGCCATAGGTAATCCAACCTATGGTTTATTTATTTAACACTTGTGGACAAGCAATTAAAGGATAATTAAAATAGTTTGTAGAATAACTATTAATTTAGGAGGTGGTACATTGGGGAAGAGGAAGAAAAAGAAAAAAGATAGCTTTGACAATGATATAAAAGGAATTGTACTAATAACCATAGGAATACTTTCATTGGTCAGTGTATTTTCCCCCAAAGATTCAGGATATATAGGAAGAATTGCTAAAAAATTATTAATTGGAATATTTGGATTAGGTTCTTATATTTTTCCATTTATAATAATATTTATAGGAGCTTGCTATATTCTTAATAAGAAAAAACTTAAATTCACGAAGAAATTTTATGGAATAGTACTCTTTATAATAAATACATTAATGTGTATACAAATGGCAGATATAAGTTTAACCAATGCCAGTTTAAGTATTGGTGAAGGCATTTCAAGTATATATAACTCTCAATCAATAATTCATGGAGGGATTATTATATACTTAATCAGTTTGCCACTGTATAAACTTTTTGGGAGGACAGGTTCCTTCATAATTTTTATATCTTTATATGCTATTTCTTTTGTGTTAATTAGTAATGTTACTTTATCTTATATTATAGATAGAGTAAAGTTAAAGCTACTAGAAGCAAAAAAGAAGGATACTGAAATTATTGAAGAAGAAATAGAAACTAGAGAATTAATAGCATACGATAGCAATAAAGAAGAAGATACAAAGAAAAACAATAGAATAAAAATAATAGATTTTATTAAATCCAGTGATATAGAAGATTCCTCAATAGATAAGATAGATAAGATAGATAAAAATGAGGAAATAAATCAAGAAGAAAATAGCAACATCAGTGAAGAATTAGAAAAAGAAATTAGTAAGGTAACCGTTCCTATAGAATACAATTATCCTCCTTTAAATCTATTAAATCAGAATATATCAATTAAAATGAACAAGGGAGATAAAAAGGAGCTATTACATAGTGCAACTAAATTAGAAGAAACTCTTTCTAGCTTTGGTGTGGAAGCTAAGGTCATTCAAGTTACTAAAGGACCATCTGTTACAAGATTTGAACTTCAACCAAGCCCAGGAATCAAAGTAAGTAAAATTGTAAATCTTTCAGATGATATTTCTTTAGGATTAGCGGCTTCAGGAGTAAGGATAGAGGCACCAATACCTGGGAAGTCAGCTGTTGGTATAGAAGTACCTAATAAAGATTTAAATCCTGTTTTCTTAAGAGAGGTTATTGAATCTGAGCAGTATACTAACTTTAATAAAAACTTGGCTTTTGCCTTAGGTAAAGACATCGGAGGCAATAGTATAGTATGGGACTTAGCTAAAATGCCACACTTATTGATTGCCGGAGCTACCGGATCTGGTAAGAGCGTATGTATTAATACATTAATAATAAGCTTATTATATAAATATTCTCCCGAGAACGTAAAACTATTAATGGTAGACCCTAAGGTAGTTGAACTAAATGTTTATAATGGTATTCCTCATCTTCTAATACCGGTAGTAACAGATCCTAAAAAAGCTGCTGGAGCTTTAAATTGGGCTGTTACCGAGATGACTAGAAGATATAAAATATTTGCTGAAAATCATGTTAGAAATCTAGAAGGATATAATGAACTCTATGAAAAAGGTAAGATAACTGAAAAATTACCTCTTATAGTAATAATAATCGATGAGTTAGCGGATTTGATGATGGTATGTCCAAATGATATTGAGGATTATATAGGAAGATTAGCGCAGATGGCTAGAGCCGCTGGTATGCATCTTGTAATTGCTACCCAAAGACCATCTGTAGATGTAATTACCGGCGTTATAAAAGCTAACATTCCATCAAGAATATCTTTTGCTGTTTCTAGCCAGATTGATTCAAGAACAATTTTAGATATGGCTGGTGCAGAAAAGTTATTAGGAAAAGGAGACATGCTTTTCTACCCTACAGGTGAAGCTAAACCTATAAGGGTTCAAGGAGCATTTATTTCTGAAGAAGAGGTATCAAGAGTTGTGGATCACATTAAAAATGAGCAAGGAACTGCTGAGTATGAAGATAGTATAATTGAGCAAATTAATACATCTACAGAGATAAATGAGGAAGATAAAGATGAACTATTAGAAGAAGCGATAAAAATTGTTGTAGAGATGGAACAAGCATCTACTTCCTTATTGCAAAGAAAGCTAAGAATAGGATATAATAGAGCAGCTAGAATAATAGAGCAACTAGAAGAAAGAGGCATTATATCTGGTAAAGATGGTAGTAAGCCAAGACAAGTTTTAGTAACTAAAGATGATATAGAATAAGGAGGAACACATATGAACAAATTAAAGTTTGGTGTAATTAGTTTAGGTTGCGATAAAAACAGAATCGATTCAGAAATATTTATAAATAAGTTATTAAAAAATAATACTCTTACAAATAATCCAAAGGAAGCGGATATAATTATAGTTAATACTTGCGGATTTATAGAAGATTCAAAGCAAGAATCTATTGACACCATATTAGAAATGGCTAACTTTAAAGAAGGTAATTGTAAAGCTTTAGTAGTAACTGGCTGTCTAAGTCAAAGATATGGAAAAGAACTTCAAAACCTACTTCCTGAGATTGATATTATGGTTGGTGTTAATGATTATGATAAGTTAGATCAATATATAAACAATTATTTAGAAAAAAACCATAAGGAAACCTCTTGTAATTATAGTGATGATGCTATAAATGAAGGAGATAGAACTCTTTCTACTCCAGGTCATTATGCATATTTAAGAATAGCTGAGGGTTGTAGTAATCATTGTACTTATTGTATTATACCTAAGATAAGAGGCAAGTACAGAAGCAGAAAGATGGAAGCTATAATAGATGAAGCTAGGATTTTAGTTCAAAATGGAACTAAAGAAATAATATTAGTAGCTCAAGACACAACAAGATATGGTATTGACTTATATGGTAAAAAAATGTTAAGTGATCTTATAAATGAATTATCTAAATTAAATGAATTAAAATGGATTAGAGTTTTATATTGCTATCCTGAAGAAATAGAAGAAGACTTGATTAAAACCATAGCTGAGAATGATAAAGTTTGTAAATACCTAGATATACCTATTCAGCACATAAGCAACAATATACTAAAAACCATGGGAAGAAGAGGAAGAAAAGAAGATATACTTAACACTATTAGCTCTCTTAAAAATAGAGTAGATAATATATGTTTAAGAACATCACTTATAGTTGGATTCCCTGGAGAAACTACAGAAGACTTTGAAGAATTAATAGAACTTGTAAAAGATGTTAAATTTAATAATTTAGGAGTATTTAAATACTCACAGGAAGAAGACACTCCAGCAGCTTCTATGGTGAATCAAATACCTGAGGAAATTAAAGAGAGTAGACGTAATGAGATAATGGCTATTCAAAAAGAAATTTCTATGAATCTAAACAATAGTAAAATTGGAAAGATGTTTGATGTTGTAGTAGATGGTTTTGATGGAGAGTACTATATTGGAAGAAATTATGAAATGACTCCTCAAATAGATGGTGCAATTTATTTTAAATGTGATAAAATATTTAATATAGGTGAAATTGCACATGTAAAAATAATAGATAGCCTAGAATATGATTTAGTAGGAGTTGTATGCCATGAATCTTGCAAATAAACTTACTATAATAAGAATATTTTTAATCCCTATATTCCTGATTTTTATTGCCGTTAATGGTATCCCTTATGGTAAAACTATAGCTACAACTATTTTTATATTAGCTGCACTGACAGATAAGTTAGATGGATACATAGCAAGAAGTAGAAATCAAATAACTAGATTTGGAAAATTTATGGATCCTTTAGCAGATAAGCTATTAGTTACAGCTGCATTAGTTTCCTTGGTAGAACTTCAAGTAATTTCTACTTGGGTTGCCATGATTATTATAGCTAGAGAATTTGCAGTAACAGGATTAAGAGCCGTAGCTGCAGCTGAGGGCATAGTTATAGCGGCTAGTCCTTGGGGAAAGGCTAAAACAGTAACACAAATTGTAGCAATTATAGTATCACTACTTCCATTAAACAAAGAATTCTTTGATGTTATTAATGTACTTAAAATACCTACTCACTATTTTGATATATTAGTAACAGTAACTATGGGTATTGCTGTAATTATAACTATAGTTTCAGGAATAGATTACTTCGTAAAAAATAAGGAAGCTATAAAACCTGATAGATAGATTTTTCATAGTTTAAAAAGTTAAAAGTTGGTAATAATTAAAATAATAAGTTCCTAGCAATAGGAACTTTATTTATAAGTTGACCCTTATTAGAATGTATTGTATAATAATAATTAAGAACAAATGTTCGAATTGTGAAAGGATGGTGAGCCCTTTAAAGGGATATTATGAATAATGAAAAATTAAAAGCGATAGAAGCTGCCATGGGGCAGATTGAAAAACAATTTGGTAAAGGTTCTATAATGAAGTTAGGGGAACACAGCGTATTAAATTTGGATGCTGTATCAACAGGATGTTTAGGAATGGACATTGCTCTAGGTATAGGTGGAGTACCAAGAGGTAGAATTATTGAGATTTATGGACCTGAATCCTCTGGTAAAACTACTGTAGCATTACATATAATAGCTGAAGCTCAAAAAGCTGGTGGAGCTGCTGCTTTTGTAGATGCTGAACATGCCTTAGATCCTTCATATGCAAAAAGATTAGGGGTGGATATAGACAACTTAATAGTTTCTCAGCCTGATACTGGAGAGCAGGCTTTAGAGATTACAGAAGCCTTAGTTAGATCAAATGCAGTTGATGTAATTGTTGTAGACTCTGTTGCAGCTTTAGTTCCAAAAGCAGAAATAGAAGGTGAAATGGGAGATGCACACGTAGGTTTACAAGCAAGACTGATGTCACAAGCATTAAGAAAACTTGCAGGTTCCATAAATAAATCAAAATGCGTTGCTATATTTATTAATCAGCTAAGAGAAAAAGTTGGTATAATGTTTGGAAATCCTGAAACAACCCCTGGTGGAAGAGCTTTAAAATTCTATTCTAGTGTTAGATTGGATGTAAGAAGGATAGATTCAATAAAGCAAGGAGAAGATATATTAGGTAATAGAACAAGAGTTAAAATTACTAAAAATAAAGTAGCTCCTCCTTTTAAACAAGCGGAATTTGATATAATGTACAACGAAGGAATTTCAAGAACTGGAGATGTTTTAGATTTAGGGGTTAAGGAAGAATTCGTACAGAAAAGTGGTGCTTGGTTCTCATATAAAGATATAAGACTAGGCCAAGGAAGAGAAAATGCAAAGCAATTTTTAAAAGATAACCCTCAAATTTTATTTGAAATTGAAAACTCCATAAGACAAAAATATGAATTACCAATTGTTAAAGTAGAAGAGGTTGCTTCTGAGAAAGAAACGTCTAAAAATAAAGTTGAAAAAGATAAATAAAATATCAACCTAATCATGTTATAGCAAGCATATTAAACTTGACATAATGTCAAAATTAATATAAAATAAAGACAAAATCTGGTTTAGCGAAAAAATCCATTTGAATAATATGACACCTTTCTATGCTTTTGTATTTAGGGACAATAGATAATGTAACAAGTAAAGCAAAGGAGGTGTTCATGTGAAACAATCACAACTTATTTTTCTTATAGCAATGGCTATTATACTTATTATTGCTATATATGTTAATTATTATATAAGAAAAAATGTATCAGCTGCAAAAATATCTAAGGCTGAAGAAGAAGCTAAAAAATTATTAGAAGATGCTGAAAAATCTGCAGAAGCTAAAAAGAAAGAAGCTATTTTAGAAGCGAAAGAAGAAGTTCATAGATTAAGAAATGATTTAGAAAAAGAATCCAGAGATAGAAGAAATGAAGTACAAAGACTAGAAAGAAGATTGATTCAAAGGGAAGAGCTGCTCGATAAAAAAACTGACATGATTGAAAAGAAAGATGATAGTTTAAACAAAAAGCAGCAAGAGCTTAACGAATTAGAATCAAGTATACAAGATTTGTATACCAAACAAAGAGAAGAATTAGAAAAATTATCAGGTCTAACTTCTGATCAGGCTAAAGAAATACTTCTAGAAGAAGTAAGTAAAGAAATTAAACATGAATCTGCTATGATTATAAAAGAAGTTGAGGCAAAAGCTAAAGAAGAAGCTGATAAAAAAGCAAGAGAAATAATTACATACGCTATTCAAAGATGCGCTGCTGACCATGTGGCTGAAACCACTGTTCATGTAGTAAGTCTTCCAAATGATGAAATGAAAGGGCGTATAATAGGCAGGGAAGGTAGAAATATCAGAACCCTAGAAACTCTAACCGGCGTTGATTTAATTATTGACGATACACCGGAGGCAGTTATACTTTCAGGATTTGATCCTATTCGAAGAGAGGTAGCTAGAATCGCTTTAGAAAAGTTGATTATGGATGGCCGTATTCACCCAGCAAGAATAGAAGAGATGGTTGAAAAGGCTAAAAAAGAAGTTGACAATGACATTAGGGAAGAAGGGGAACAGGCAACCTTCGAAACAGGTGTACATGGACTTCATAGTGAATTAATAAGATTGTTAGGTAGATTAAAATACAGAACAAGTTATGGTCAAAATATATTAAAGCATTCTATTGAGGTTGCTTATTTAGCTGGATTGATGGCATCTGAATTAGGAATTGATCCAACACTAGCTAAAAGAGCAGGTTTACTTCACGACATAGGAAAGGCTGTAGATCATGAAATAGAAGGTCCTCACGCTCTAATAGGTGCAGAGGTAGCCAAAAAATATCATGAATCTGCAATCGTAGTGAATGCAATAGCTGCACACCACGGTGACGTAGAATTCCAATCTCTAGAGGGCATACTAGTTCAAGCAGCAGACGCTATATCAGCTGCAAGACCAGGTGCAAGAAGGGAAACCTTAGAAGCGTATATTAAGAGATTAGAGAAATTAGAAGAAATTGCAAATTCATATGAAGGCGTAGAAAAGTCATATGCCATTCAAGCGGGTAGAGAAATTAGAATAATAGTTAAACCAGACGAAATTGATGATGCTGAGTCAATCGAAATGGCAAGAAATATAGTTAAGAGAATTGAAAGTGAACTAGAATATCCTGGTCAAATTAAAATAAATGTTATAAGAGAGACTCGTGCTATTGAATATGCAAAGTAAAATAATTAAATGATTTGGAAAATAAATCCTTTTGTTTTGTAAAAATTAGAAAATTTACAAAAATAAAAGGATTTTTTCATATTGTGTAGAATATTATAAATAATACCAATAATAATTAAAGCTAAAAATTATAATATAGTAGGAGGTTTATTATGGAAGTATTAAAAGTTTCAGCAAAATCAAGTCCAAACAAGGTGGCAGGTGCATTAGCAGGAGTTTTAAGAGAAAAAGGAGGAGCTGAAATTCAAGCTATTGGAGCTGGCGCTTTAAACCAAGCTATTAAATCTGTAGCAATAGCAAGAGGATTTGTAGCACCAAGTGGTATTGATTTAGTGTGTATACCAGCATTTACTGATATAGAAATTGATGGGGAAGAAAGAACAGCTATAAAATTAATAGTACAACCTAGATAAATATGTTTTTCAGGACTTGAGCAATCAAGTCCTTTTATTTTTTTGAAATATATGATACATTAATAGTTGTGACTATTTACAAAGGAGGAATAAATTTGAACTTAAAATCTTTAATAAGTTTAATGCGACCTAAACAATGGATTAAGAATAGTTTTGTCTTTGCAGCTTTAATTTTTTCTGGTAGCTTTATTAAAATAGATTTGTTACTAATTACCATAAAAACCTTTATGCTATTCTGTTTAATATCTTCCACTGTTTATATAATCAATGATTTAGTAGATATTGAGAAGGATAGATTACATCCTCAAAAGAAATATAGACCTTTAGCTAGTGGTGAGATATCAAAAATGACTGCTATTATATTAGCTATAATTTTATTAATATCTGTAATATGCTTATCTTATGATAACTTAAGCTTACTAAGCATTTTAATAGGTTATTTAGTATTAAATATTTTCTATTCATTTAAGCTTAAGAATGTGGTGATAATAGATGTTATGTCTATAACCCTAGGATTTGTACTTAGAGTTGAAGCTGGTAGTGTTTCAACCCAAATACCTATATCTCCTTGGCTTTTATTATGTACTATCTTATTATCATTGTTTCTAGCTTTAAATAAGAGAAAGAGTGAAATAATTACATTAAAAAATGGTAGTAGTAGTCATAGAAAAATTCTTGAAGAGTACTCTATAGAACTAATAGATAATATGCTTACTATAGTAACGCCTTCAATACTAATTGCTTATTGCTTATACACTTTTAATTCAGTGCAACGTCAAAGTATGATGTTCACTATTCCATTTGTCCTTTATGGTATATTTAGATATCAATATTTAATGATTACTAAAAACTTAGGTGGTAAACCTGAGGATGTTTTTACAAAGGATATTCCCTTCTTAATAAATATTTTACTATGGATTATAAGTGTATTAACAATAATTTATTTTAAACTATAATGGAGGGGTATAAATGTTAGAAACTTTATATTATACAAATACTAGGAAGGATAAATCATATTTTTTAAAAATATCAGTTTTAGGAATTTTGTTAAGTAGTTTATGGTGTATTTTTATTAAAGCTACTCCATTTTCTGATTTTGAATATTATTATAATTTAGCTGTTGAAATTTCTCAAGGTGGGGCTTGGGGGGATACATACACTTCCGTTGGTTATCCAATAATCTTAGGGGGGATATTTAAGTTATTTGGAGCAAGTGTAAGGAATGCACAAATATTTAATCTAATATTAACCTGTATAAATTATTTTCTAGTGTATAAAATTTTAGGAAGATTATCTATAGAAGAAAGAACTAAAAAAATCATATTCACTATTTTTGTATTTTTCCCATTAAATATTTACTATAACATATTGGTAGGGACAGAAATACTATTTACCAACATAATTCTATGGTGTACTTATATATATCTATTAGACTTTAGGGGTAAATATTTAATTTTAGGTATGCTTACTGCATTAAATACCATGGTAAAACCCTTTTATATATTATATGCCTTTTTAATATTTGTAGTAAACTTAGTTTCTACAGGTAAGTTTATGGATTCATTTAAAAAGGCTCTTATAATATTTATAACATCAATTATATTACTATCCCCTTGGATCTATAGAAATAGTAAACTAACTGGTGAGCTTACTTGGGTTTCAAATAACGGCGGTATAGTATTATATATAAACAACAACTCACAAAATAATCATGGTACATGGATGCCTGCAGAAGATGTAGAGAACTCTATAGTTAAAACTGAAGAATATATAAACTCAAACATGACTAAAAAGAATAAAATGTTAAGCAGCGCTGCTAAAGAGTGGATAAAATCTCATCCTAAGGACTTTATAGAGTTAGGACTACTTAGACTAAAAGTTACTTATGCTGCTGCTGGTGACTCATATTATACTATGTACAATAGTGTTTTATCAGATAGCGCTAAACATTATATATTTACTTTTTCTAGTGTTATTAAAGCGCTAATATTTTATCCGGGCATTTTATTTGTTTTAATATATAGTGTATATATACTATATTGTATTTTTACTAAAAATACCCGTTTAATTGATAGATTTAGCTTATACTCACTGATATTATTTTATATGATAACTTGTGTATATTTCCTTACAGAAGGACAACCAAGATATTCATTTCCCTTAATTTTTACTATGATCTATTTATCTACATGTTTTTATCAAAAATTTATTCTATATGTTAAAGAGAGGTTTTAGTTTATGATATGGCAAATTCTTATATCAGTTATATTAAGCTCTTTAGGTCAAGTACTAGTAAAGCTAGGAGCAAGTAAATTAGATATAAATTTTTCTATAGATAAAATTATGTACACTTTTGTAAACATATTAAAAAATGTTCCTTTAATGGTGGGAATCATATCCTATGGAGTAAGCTTTCTTATTTGGATCAAAGTATTAAGTAAAGTGGAATTAAGCTACGCTTATCCAATGGTAAGCTTAGGATATGTAATAGTACTATTTTTCTCATATTTTTTGTTTAATGAAAATATAACTTATTTAAGAATAATAGGTATATTATTTATAATAGTTGGAGTAATTTTTGTATCTAGAAGTTAAATAAAATATGCAATAAACCCAGGATGAAAGTTTCTATTTATCCTGGGTTTTATAATATTTTTAGAGAATAAATATGAAAAATGAATTATGTATAAAAATAAAATTGCATTTTTTACAACTTTTATGTATTATTTAATTATATTCATTTATTTACGGAGGTGCTATTATGATATTATCTAAAAAAGGAGAAAATATATCTTCATCCATTACACTTGAAATTACTGCAAAGGCTAAAGCAATGAAAGCTAATGGCATTGATATTATAGGATTCGGAGCAGGGGAGCCGGATTTTAATACTCCAGAAAACATACAGAATGCAGCAATAGAAGCCATGAAAAATGGCCTTACTAAATATACACCTGCTTCAGGTATTGATGAGCTAAAAGAAGCTATTATAGGAAAATTTAATAAAGAAAATAACTTAGTGTACAATAAATCTCAAATTATAATATCTACTGGTGGTAAACAGGCCTTAACCAATTTATTTCTCGCTATATTAAATCCTGGTGATGAAGTTCTAGTTCCAACACCTTATTGGGTCAGCTATCCTGAATTAATTAAATTAGCTGATGCTATCCCTGTTTTTGTAGAAGGAGAAAAAGCTAACAGTTACAAGTATACTATAGATAATCTTAACAAAGTTATCACCAATAAGACAAAAGCTATTATTATAAATAGTCCTAATAATCCTACTGGAAATGTCTACACTAAAGATGAGCTAACGGAGCTTGCTAATTTCTCAAAAGAGCATAATTTAATTATTATATCAGATGAAATGTACGAAAAACTCGTATATGACGAAGATAAGCATATAAGCATTGCTAGTTTAAGTCAAGATGCTTTTGAGAGGACTATAGTTGTAAATGGTATGTCTAAATCTTATGCTATGACTGGTTGGAGAATAGGATATGCTGCTGGTAACGAAAAGATAATAAAAATAATGAGTAATATACAAAGTCATATGACTTCAAATCCAAATTCAATAGCTCAATACGCTTCTTTGGAGGCACTAAAAGGTGATCAGACTCCATTATATAATATGATAAAAGAATTTAAAAAGAGAAGAGATTACGTAATAACAAGAGTTGGAGAAATTAATGAACTAGATTTAATTCCACCTAAAGGGGCATTCTACGCCTTTATAGACATATCAAAATTAATTGGCAAATATATTGAAGGTAAAAAAATAAATGGCTCATTAGATTTTTGTGATAAATTATTAACCATAGGTAAAGTAGCTGCTATTCCAGGCATAGCATTTGGATTAGATAGTTATATAAGAATATCCTATGCAACTTCAATGGAAAACATTATAGCTGGTTTAGATAGACTAGAAGAGTTTATAAATAAACTCCATGTTTAAAATATACCTAAATGATGCTATAATAAAATTATAATAAAGCTGTAAATATTAGCATGAATTATTAGGAGTGATATAAATTGGTTAGTAAAGAATTAATAGTAAATAGTTCTACTGGTTTGCACGCAAGACCAGCAACATTATTAGTTAAAAAAGCATCATCTTTTAAATCTGATATATTTATGGAGTTCAATGGTAAGAGCGCTAACATTAAAAGTTTAATTGGTGTCTTATCATTAGCAGTAACAAAAGGCGGAAAAATAACTCTTTCTGCTTCTGGAGATGATGAAGTATTAGCATTAGAAGAAGTATCTAAATTAATTGAATCCTTGCAATAATAAAAGGCTCTTTATGAGCCTTTTATTTATGTTATGATTTTGAGTATTTTTTCATCTTAAAAAGCAATAATAATAAGTACACTCCTGAAACTCCAACAAGTATATATATTATTCTTGATAAGAAGTTAGCAGGTTCTCCAAATATAGCACTAACTAAATTTAAATTAAATAATCCTAAAAATCCCCAGTTGAGTGCACCAATTAGTACTAATATTAAAGCTATTTTGTCAAATAAATTAAACTTGTACATAATTTCCTCCCCATATTATATAATAATAATCTTCCTATTAGATTATATTAGTACTTAAATAAATATAGAACCCCATTGAAAACCAACTTTAATATTAAAGAAAACACAATTGCATCATACAACAAAATGAACATGATATAATTATGTATTATGTGCGCTAGGAGGTTTTGTCATGAAAGAACTATACTATAGTCCATTAAGTAAAAGATATGCTTCAAAAGAAATGAGTTACATATTTTCGGAAGAAAAGAAGTTTAGAACTTGGAGAAAATTATGGTTTACTCTTGCAGAATGTGAAAAAGAGTTAGGTTTAAATATAACTGATGAGCAACTTGAAGAGCTGAAAGCTAATATAGATAATATAAACTACAATATAGCAGAGGAGAAAGAAAGAGAAATAAGACATGATGTTATGAGTCATGTTTACGCATATGGAGTACAATGCCCAAATGCCAAAGGAATAATTCATCTAGGAGCTACAAGTTGTTTTGTAGGAGACAATACAGACTTAATAATAATGAAAGAAGCTTTAATCATTATTAAGAAAAAAATTATAAATATAATCTTTGAACTCTCTAAATTTGCTTTAAAATATAAAGCTTTACCCACATTAGGTTTTACTCATCTTCAACCTGCACAACTTACCACAGTAGGAAAGAGAGCAACTCTTTGGATTCAAGATTTAATAATGGATGTAGAGCATATTAATTTTATTATAGATTCATTAAAGTTAAGAGGTGTTAAAGGAACTACTGGAACACAAGCTAGTTTTATGGAGCTTTTTGATGGGGATGAGGATAAGGTTAAGAAATTAGATACTATGTTAACAAAGAAAATAGGGTTCGATAAACCTTTTTATGTAACAGGTCAAACCTATCCGCGAAAAGTTGATTCCTACATATTAGATATATTATCTCAAATAGCTCAAAGTGCATATAAATTTAGCAATGATATAAGGCTTTTACAGAGCATGAAAGAGATAGAAGAACCTTTCGAAGAACAACAAGTTGGTTCTTCTGCTATGGCTTATAAAAGAAATCCTATGAGATGCGAAAGAATTAGTGCTTTGTCAAGATATATAATAGTAAACTCTTTAAATCCAGCTATTACAGCCTCTACTCAATGGTTTGAAAGAACCCTTGATGATTCTGCAAACAAAAGAATTGCAGTGCCTGAGAGTTTTTTAGCACTAGACGGTGTATTAAATCTATACTTAAATGTTTGTAGTAACTTAGCAGTATATGAAAAAGTTATAACATCACACATTGAAAAGGAACTACCTTTTATGGCCACTGAAAACATATTGATGGAAGCGGTTAAAAGAGGGGGAGACAGACAGGATCTACATGAGAAAATAAGAAAGCATTCTATGGAAGCTGCTAAGAGGGTAAAAATGGATGGATTAGATAATGATTTAATTAAAAGAATTATTGAAGATGATAGCTTTAATTTAACCGAAGAAGAAATCATAAATCTAATTGATGGGGATAGGTTTATAGGAAGGGCGCCGAATCAAGTAATAGACTTTATCAATGAAGTAGTAAATCCATTATTAGAGGAAAATAAAGATGTCCTTGGAGTAAAAATATCCATTAACGTATAAATCTTTATATTTTTATACATTTTTTATATAAATATATTATATTTCTATAATTTTTTATAATTTTTTTATGTTTTTAAAAGGAATTTTGTATAATAATATCGAATATTTATATTAAACGAATTTGAATTTAGTATATACTAACAGACACAACTTTTTTTAAAATTTGGAGGTAGATCAAAAATGACAAAGGAAAATTTAAATCCTTTTGAAAATGTTCAATCAGTCATAAAAGAATCTTGTAAAAGTTTAGGACTAAGCGAAAATGTATACGAACTTCTTAGAGAGCCTATGAGAGTTCTAGAAGTAAATATACCTGTAAAAATGGATGATGGTTCCATAAAAATGTTTAAAGGTTTCAGATCTCAACATAATGATTCTTTAGGCCCAACAAAAGGGGGAATAAGATTTCATCCAGGAGTAAGCCTAGATGAAGTTAAAGCATTATCAACTTGGATGACATTCAAATGTGCTATAACAGGAATACCTTACGGTGGAGGAAAGGGCGGAATAATAGTTGACCCTAAAACTCTTTCCAAAGGTGAGCTTGAGAAATTAAGCAGAGGATATGTTAAGGGTATTTATAAGTTGATAGGAGAAAAGGTTGATGTTCCTGCACCTGATGTTAATACTAATGGTGAAATAATGGCTTGGATGGTAGATGAATATAATAAATTAGTTGGATATAATTCTTGTGGTACTTTTACTGGTAAGCCATTAGAAATTGGCGGATCAAAAGGAAGAACAGAAGCAACAGGATTAGGAGTTGCTATAACAGCTAGAGAAGCATTAAAAAAATTAAATATAGATATAAAAGAAAGAACAGTAGCTATACAAGGTTTTGGGAATGTAGGAAGTTATTCAGCTTTAAATATAGAAAGATTAGGAGCTAAAATAGTTAGTATAGCGGAATGGAGCAGAGAGAAAGGGACTTATGCAGTATATAACGAAGAAGGTATAAATGTTGAAGAAGCATTAAAATATTTTAATGAAAATGGAACTTTAATAAATTTACCTGGTACTAAAGAATTAAATATGAATGAATTTTGGGCCTTAAATGTAGATATTCTAGTTCCTGCAGCTCTAGAAAATTCAATTACATTAGATAATGTTGATTTAATAAAATCTAAGGTTATATGTGAGGGTGGAAATGGACCAATAACACCTGAAGCTGATCGCAGATTATTTGAAAAAGGCATATTAGTAACTCCTGATATCTTAACTAATAGCGGCGGAGTTGTAGTTTCATATTTTGAATGGGTGCAAAACTTATATGGATACTACTGGTCAGAAGAAGATGTTAAGAATAAAGAAGAAGAAACTCTAGTTAAAGCTTTCAACGAAGTTTGGCAATTAAAAGAAGAGCATAATGTACCTATGAGAAAAGCTGCCTATATGCATGCTATAAACAAACTAGCAATTGCTATGAAGTATAGAGGAATGCTTTAAGCGGTAAAAACTAAAAACAAAGGATAAAAGAATAGTTGAAGGGGTCTTGCATAGCAAAATCCCTTCAACTATTCTTTTATGTTATTATGATTTTATTATTAGGATTTTTTCCCAACAATTAATTGAAGCTTATAATAATATTTATTCCTTTGCTTTACTTTTCACTGATAAATAAAATTGTTCACAGAGTTATTCCCATAATGTGTAAATTTAATAAATTAATAATTACCCACGTTAATATCAACAATTGTTAATTACATTAATTGGTATATTTATACAGCTAATTCCATTTCATCTGTATCAGTCAATACAACATGCATATAGATACAGATAATGGAAATTAATTCTTTGTTTGATACTTATTCTCAATTGATATATCAATTGGCACAGGGGAGGAGATTTGACATGTTATATAGAATTTTATTATTACAGCCCTGTTATTCTACATTTAATTATTTATAACATATATTTCGATTTTTAGCAACAAAATAAATTTTAAAATTCTTCAAATGTAGTTTTACTAGATATACGAAAAGTAGAAATTTATATTTTTATATAAAAGTATTATAGTAAATTTACTAAAAAAGAAGGATTTTGCCCCCTATTTATAGAATATTATATTCGCTAAATATACATTTAGCGAAGTTGTATGTATTTTTCGCATATTTTAAGGAGGTTTATATGAAGTATAAGTTAAAAAGTATTTATGACCCACACCTACCAAGACATGTTAATGATTTTTTGAACTATTTAGGTACTATCAAAGGAAAATCCATCAATACTATAAATGGTTATAAAATCGACTTAACCATGTTCTTTAGATTTTTAAAATTATATAGAGGTATGGTATCCGAAGACATTGAGTTTGACTCAATTGAAATCAACGATGTTGATGACGATCTTATTAGAGAGGTGAAACTTCCGGATTTATATGCATTTTTAGCTTTCACAGAAAATTATAGAGATAATGGAAGCTATGCTAGAGCCAGAAAAGTAGCCACATTAAGATCCTTTTTTAAGTATCTTAATGGAAAAGCAAGGATACTAGAAGAAAATCCCGCACTAGACTTAGAATCGCCTAAAATCAACAAAAGAAATCCTATTTATCTCACCTTAGATGAAAGCAAGAAATTATTAAACGCAATTACAGGTAGGTATAAGGAAAGAGATTATTGCATTATTACCCTATTTTTAAATTGCGGATTGAGACTATCAGAGTTATGTGGAATCGATATTCCTAAAATTAAAGGTGATACTTTAACCGTAGTTGGCAAAGGAAATAAAGAAAGAACCATTTATCTAAACAACGCATGCATAAAAGCTATTGAAGATTACTTAAAGGTTAGAAATGAGGATAATGATAAAATTAAAGATAAAGACGCCCTTTTTCTAAGCAAAAACTATACAAGAATCAATAAGCGTTCTGTTGAAATGTTAGTAAAAAAATATGTTGAAAAAGCTGGATTGAATGATGAGAATTACACCCCTCACAAACTCAGGCATACAGCTGCTACTTTGATGTACAAATACGGAAATGTGGATATCAGAAGTTTGCAACAGATATTAGGTCACGAAAATGTTTCTACTACTCAAATATACACCCACGTAGATAACGAAAGACTAAGAGAAGCAGTTAAATCCAATCCACTAAGTGAAGAATATTCAGATGAATAAAAATAAGAGGATTTCCCCTCTTATTTTTTCTTCTTATTTCTTTCTTCTTATTTTTATCAGCCCAGGAAACTCTTCATAAGTATACTCTTCCCTTTTTATTTCATCCTCTAGAATTTCATTTAACCCATCTATATCATCAATAAATTCTATTTCTTCTGCCCCTTCTATGCTTTCATCATCTTGGCTTTTAGATTCATAACTATAATCTGAATTGATTAATTCATCCTCACATTCAAATTCATCTTCAATAATCTCATCAATCCTTACACTTCTCATGTCCTTTGGTTCTTCTAGACACTTTCCACAACTATCGCATGTTTTATTATTATCTAAATCACAAGTATAACACTCCCCGCACTCATTGCATTGATTATTATTATTAAATATACAGCATTTATTTGACATCTTTAGCAATCTCCTCTTTTATAATATTTTACATTATGCAATTATATCAGAAGCTCATTTTAATTTCAACTAACATACGAGAACATAAGTTTGATATTTAATAATATATATGGTATAATTCACTTAAGATAGATTGTGAGGTGTTTTTATGATAAAACGGGATAAGCAAAGGGAAATATATGATTTTATAAAAGATCAGGTAAGAGAAAAAGGATATCCCCCTTCTGTTCGTGAAATTTGTGAGGCTGTAGGTTTAAAATCAACCTCTACTGTTCATGGTCATCTAAAAAGATTGGAGAAAAAGGGACTATTGAGAAGAGACCCTACCAAACCAAGAGCCATAGAATTAGTACATGATAATATCAACAAAAAAGAAATGCTTAATATACCCATCATAGGTACCGTTACCGCAGGACAGCCAATACTTGCTGTAGAAAACATCGAAGATACCTTTGCATTACCTGTGAATTTTATAAATAGTAACAAGGACCTATTCATGCTAAAAATCCAAGGCCAAAGCATGATTGATGCTGGAATTATGGATGAAGATTGGGTTATTGTTGAAAAATCAAATTCTGCTGATAACGGAGAAATAATCGTAGCTTTAATTGAGAATGAAGCTACAGTAAAGAGATTTTATAAAGAAGATGGTTACATAAGATTACAACCGGAGAATAAAGATATGCAGCCTATACTAGTTAAAGACTGTAAAGTCATCGGAAAAATCGTAGGATTGTTTAGAAAGTATTAAAATATTAGTGATGGTGACCCTGCGGGTCACCTTTTTTTATTCATTGATTATCTTATTTAATGCTATAAGAATACCTATTTTAGCATGATCAAAAGTTAATCCTCCTTGAAGATATGCTATATAAGGGTCTCTTATGGGAGCATCTGCAGATAGCTCTATTGATGAACCTTGAACAAATGCACCAGCAGCCATAATTACTTCATCTTCATAGCCAGGCATTTCCCACGGCTCACATTGTACGAAAGAATCTATAGGCGAACCAGCCTGTATGCCTTTACAGAATTTTATTAACTTCTCCTTGTCATTGAACTTAACAGCTTGAATTATGTCACTTCTCTTTTCGTTATATTTAGGTAACACTTCGAAACCAGCTAGTTCCATTATTCTAGAACATAATATTGCACCTTTTACCGCTTCCATTGATATATGTGGTGCAAGGAATAATCCTTGAAATAATAATCTCATAACACCAAAAGTAGAGCCACACTCTCCTCCTAAGCCTGGTGTAGTGAGTCTATAAGATGCCATTTCAACACACTCACTCTTACCTACAATATAGCCCCCAGTAGGAGCAATTCCACCACCTATGTTTTTGATTAAAGATCCCGCCATAAGGTCTGCCCCAACATCAGTAGGTTCTAGAGTATCTGTAAATTCTCCGTAGCAATTATCTACAAAGCATATTATATCTTTTCTTATGCTCTTTACCCTTTCAATTACATCCTTTATTTCACTTACCAACATTGAATTTCTCCAACCATAGCCTGTAGATCTCTGTATATGTACTAATCTTATACTTTTATCTTCTCTCAATATTTCTTCCATAGAATCAAAATCTACTTTTCCATCTTTAAGATCTATTTGTCTATATTTTATTCCATAATCCTTTAAAGAACCTGTGTTCTTCTCTCCTGTTAAACCAATTATACTATGAAGGGTATCATAAGGTGATCCTGTTACTGCAAACATAGTATCTCCCGGCCTTAGATTTCCAAATAATGCAGTACCTATAGCATGAGTACCGCTTACAAAGTGAGGTCTTACTAAAGCACTTTCACAATTAAACACCCTAGCATATACTTTATCTAATGAATCTCTACCTATATCCCCATATCCATATCCAGTAGAATTGGTAAAGTGAGAATCGCTTATTCTCTCTTCTTGTAAAGCATTAAGAACTTTTAATTGATTGTATTCTCTAATTTGATGATAGCTTTTAAATTCAACTTCTATATCTTCGAGAGCTTTATCATATAAATCAATAACATTCTCTCCTATTTTATATAGATTTTTAAGTTGTTCTTTTGTTAAATCAAACATTTTATTAGAACCCTCCAATTAACATTAATTACTTAAACATATTATCATATAAAAAAAGAATAGGCAAAATTTTTTTGCCTATTCTTCTTGAAAATTATTAAATAATATCGGTCTACTAGGAGTAATTGTAGATACTGCATGTTTGTAAACCAACATCTGTTTACCATTACAATCTAATATGATTGTAAAAGAATCAAATCCTCTTACAAGCCCCTTTATTTGATATCCATTAGTCAAATATATGATAACTTCTATTCTATTTTTTCTGGCTCCATTTAGAAATATATCCTGTAGGTTATTAACTGCTTTACTCATATGTACCACCCTCCATTAAATGATTATTATAAATATTCTATAAAGTATGCTAAAATCCTCTAAGTTTTATCATCTTGAATAGTTATTTATAATATATTTTATTATCTCCTCATCAGAATTAAAATCATCTTTATTAATCCAAATTGCATTTTCTGCCCTTCTAAACCATGTCAATTGTCTTTTAGCATAATTTCTACTGCCTTTTTTTATTAAGTAAACAGCTTCATCTAAAGATATCTTACCGTTAAGATAATAAAGTATTTCTTTATATCCAATCCCTTGCATAGATTGCATATGCTCCGTACAACCCATATCTTTTAACTCTTTAACTTCATCAATAAGTCCTTGTTCAAGCATAATATCTACTCTTTCATCAATTCTATTATATAGCTTCTCTCTATCCATAGTTAAAATAAAATACCGCAGATTATATGGACTCTTCTCTTTAATTTCTTCATTTTCTTCATTTGAATATTCACTTATACTCTTTCCTGTTATCTTATATACCTCCAGAGCTCTAATAACTCTTTTAAGATTATTGTAATGAATGTTATTATAAGAATACGGGTCTATATCCTTTAATAGACTATGGACGTATTCTTTGCCCTTCTCCTCTGCTAATCCTTGTAGATACTCCCTATAACTTTCGTCGCTTATTGCCTCTGTAAACTTATAATTATGTATGACAGAATTTATATATAGCCCAGTTCCACCAACCAACATAGGCAACTTATTTTTATTGTATATATCATCAATGGCTTTTTCTGCATAATCTTTAAATTGTGACGCATTGAAACTTTCCTTTGGTTCAACCACATCTATCAAATAATGTTTAATTCCATCCATTTCATCTTCAGTTATTTTGGCAGAGCCAATATTCATATACTTGTATATTTGCATTGAATCGGCAGATATTATTTCACCATTAAGATTTTTTGCCAATTGTATAGATATGTTGGTTTTTCCAACTGCAGTAGGGCCCGTTAGCACTAATAAATCTCTCATAGTATACCTCCCCCGCTATTGTATTCTTTTAAATCTCTTTTCTAACTCATTTAATGTAATTTTAATAATAGTTGGCCTACCATGAGGGCATGTAAAAGGTTCTTCTATGTATCTTAAATCTTCTAATAACCGCTCCATTTCCTCCAAGGATAGTTTGTCATTTGCTTTTACTGCGGCTTTACAAGCAAGTGTGGCTATTGAGTTATATTTTACTTCTATAGTTTCCCCACTTCCTAAATTCTTTATATTATCAATTATATCCATAAACAAGCTGTTTATTTCAGGTTTTCCCAGAATAAAAGGCACTTCTTTAATATTTATAGTATTATCTCCAAAAACTTCAATATTAAATCCAACTCTAGAAAACAAATCCCTATTTTCCTCATAACAAGCAAAATCTTCAGGAGTTAATTCTAACACCACAGGTGATAACAATAGTTGTGATTTTACAGTAGAGTTAGAAATATTAAATTTATATTTTTCAAAAATAATTTTTTCATGGGCAGCATGCTGGTCTATAATGAATAGATCATCTAAACACTGTGCCAATACATATGAAGCATTAAACTGCCCAATAATTTTAAGTTTAGGGAATTTAGCTTCCCTTATAACTGTAACAACAGATTCTGATACTTCTTTTATTTCGTCTATTTCGTTAACTTCATTAAAGTTTTTATTATCTTCTACTTTGTTGTTTAAAGTTGGAATAATCTCATCCATGACTATTTCCCTTTTATCTAGATCTATAGGTAGTTGAATTTTTTCTACTATGGGAGCCTCATATTTATATCCTTCATAATTTGTGAATATATTCCCATTTTCCTTTACAACTTCATTATTGTTGTTATTATCTCTATCCCCATAACTGACTTCTTCCATTTTATCTATACTATCTGCTTCGATATTAAATGTATCTTTTAAACTCTCTTTTAGGGATTGATGAACGGTTTTAAATATTGTAGAGAATATGGCTCTATCATCTTTAAACTTTACTTCCGTTTTGGTTGGATGGACATTAACATCCACATATTCCGCATATATATCTAAAAATAAAATGAAAAACGGAAACTTATTCACCGTTAAAAATGATTTAAATGCATTTTCTACAGCAGTTGTAATGGATTTGCTTTTTATATATCTTTTATTTACAAATATGCTTTGATTATTTCTACTCCCCCTACTTATACTTTCATTACCTATATATCCGTATACAGATGAAATATCTCCGTGATACTCAAAGTAGTTTATATTATCAACTATATTTTTGCCGTATATAGCCCTTATAACATTGAGCATATTACCGTCACCATACGTGTTTACTATCATTTTATTGTTATTATAAAGTTTAAATCCTACATGAGGGTTTGCAAGAGCTAATCTTTGCACTATATCAGATATTAATGCTCCTTCCCTGGATATTGATTTCATAAACTTAAGTCTAGCTGGCACATTATAAAACAAATCTTTTACTTCAATAGTAGTTCCCACATTCATACCTGTTTCTTTATTGGATACAATTCTTCCGCCTTCTAAGCATATTTCTTTACCATAGCTAAAATCTTCAACCCTACTCTTTAATAAAGTTTTAGATACAGATGAAATACTAGCTAAAGCCTCCCCCCTAAATCCCATGGTTCGTAAGGTAAAAATATCTTCAATGTTAGAAATTTTACTTGTAGCATGGGGGATAAAGGCCTTCTCTATGTCTTCAGGATATATACCATGACCATCATCGGTGATTCTTATAAGCTTTAAACCACCCTCTTCAATTTCTATAGTTATATTCTTAGAATTTGCATCAATACTATTTTCAACAAGTTCCTTCACTACAGAAAAAGGTCTTTCCACTACTTCACCAGCAGCTATTTTATTAAATGTATCCTGATCTAAAATATTTATCCTCTTCAAAACAATCCCCACCTTTTAAATGGATTTAGCTTTTTTTATTAATTCATATAATTTATTAAAACCTTCCATAGGAGTTATATTCATAATATCCATTGATGCTATTTCTTTAATTAAATTATCCTTTTGAATATGGGTAAAATCTAGTTGTATGCTATCCAATGCCACTTCTTTACTTCCATCTTCATTTCTTATATCTTTACTATGTGCATCATTACTATATATATCTTTGCTTTTTAAATCTTTACTATCTATATTTTCTTCACTTACATTTACTTTATCTATATTTTCTATTTTCAGGTCCATACTTTTATCTTTTTCAATAGAACTTAATATATCCTTAGCTCTATTGATTACATCTTCTGGCAACCCTGCAAGTTTAGCAACTTCTATACCATAAGATTGATCCGCTCCACCTCTTATGATCTTTCTTAAGAAAACTATCTCTTTGCCTACTTCTTTTACTGAAACAGAATAATTCTTTACTCCTGTTACTTTACCTTCTAGTTCAGTTAGTTCATGATAATGGGTTGCAAAAAGAGTTTTACATTTTAAGTTTTCATTCTTGCATATATACTCAATTACAGCCCAAGCTATGCTAAGTCCATCAAAAGTACTGGTACCCCTTCCTACCTCATCAAGTAGTATTAAGCTTTTGTTAGTGGCATTATTCAATATATTAGAAACTTCCCACATCTCAACCATAAAAGTACTCTTGCCAGAGGCTAAATCATCTGAAGCACCTATTCTTGTAAAGATTTTATCGCATAAAGAAATAGTTGCTTCTTTTGCCGGTACAAAGCTACCTACTTGTGCCATTATAGTTATTAAAGCCACTTGTCTCATGTAAGTTGACTTTCCAGCCATATTAGGACCGGTTATAAGAATTAATGAATCCTCTTTTGTATTTATAACTGTATCATTGGATACAAAGGTTCCTATCGGTATCATCTTTTCTATAACTGGGTGCCTACCTTCAACTATTTCAATTTCATCGCCGGTATTTATTATAGGCTTATAGTAATTATTCTCTAAAGCCACTGTAGCAAGGGAGCTTAAACAATCTATTGTAGCAATAATGTGTGCAGATTTTTTCATTCTTTCAATTTCTTTTTCTATGCTATCTCTTATTACTACAAATAAATTATACTCTAAGGAAATAAGTTTATCTTCTGCATGTAGTATTTTATCTTCCATTTCCTTAAGTTCTGGCGTTATGTATCTTTCACAGTTTGCTAGCGTCTGTTTTCTTATGTATCTATCCTCAGGTACAGAAGCTAAGTTGGTTTTTGTTACTTCAATATAATATCCAAATACTTTATTGTAACCAACCTTCAAAGATTTGATTCCCGTTATTTCTCTTTCCTTATTTTCTAATTGTGCTATCCATTTTTTACCATGAGCCTTAGCTTTCCTTAGGCTATCAACCTCTTCATCATATGCATCCTTAATTATGTTTCCTTCTTTCAAGGATAAAGATGGACTATTATTTATAGATCTTTCAAGTAAGTCGTATATATCATATAATTCATCTAAGTTTTCCCATAGGCTTTTTAACAAAGGAGTATTAAAATCCATTAAAAGCTTTTTAATTCCAGGAATTTTTTCTAGTGAATTTTTCAAAGATATAAGCTCTTTTGCATTTACATTCTTAGAGGATATTTTCCCTACTATTCTCTCTATATCATATATATCTTTTAAAGCTACTTTAATATCCTCGTGAAGAGAGATGTTATTTAGTAACTCTTCTACGCTATTTAATCTTCCCTCAATTTTCTGTTTATTGATAAGTGGTTGCTCTAACCATTTTCTAATTTGCCTTCCCCCCATAGCGGTACTAGTTTTATCCAATACCCATAATAGGGATCCTTTTTTTGATTTATCTCTAAGGGTCTCTGTTAACTCAAGATTTCTCTTAGAGTTTATATCTATAGACAAAAAGTCCACTATGCTATAGTATTGAAATTTATTTATATTTGATAGAGAAGTTTTTTGAGTTTGAAATATGTACTTCAAAAGACAATTACCAGCTTTAATAAGAGATAAATTATAATTATCCTTTATAAAATCCTCAAATTGGTCTTCTAATAAATTCTCATCTTCAAAATAATCTTTATCAACCTTTGTGAACACCACATTAAATCTATTTCTAATACTTTCAACGATTTCATTGTTGCTATCTTCAGATATCAATACTTCGCTAGGATTATATTTTGATATTTCATCAATAATAATATTTTCACTAAAGGTATGATCTGTACCATAAAATTCCCCAGTAGAAATATCGCAAAAACATATGCCTACATGATGATTTTCCACATAAAAACTCATTATATAGTTATTTTTATTTTCATCTAAAAATGAAGGGTCTGTGTATGTTCCAGGAGTTACTATTTTGATTATATCCCTTTTAACAATACCCTTTGCTTGAGACGGATCCTCTAACTGCTCACATATAGCTATCTTATATCCTTTGCTAATTAATCTACTTATATATGAGTCTGCTGAATGATATGGAATTCCACACATTGGTGCTCTCTCTTCTAATCCACAATCCCTGCCTGTTAATACCAACTCCAATTCTCTAGATGCAGTTTTAGCATCTTCAAAGAACATTTCATAGAAGTCGCCAAGTCTAAAAAATAAAATACTATCTTTGCACTTTTCTTTAATCTCTAAATATTGTTGCATCATTGGAGTTAATGCCAAATTACTCATCCTCCTTTAATTTATAAAAAAAGCTCTTTAAAGAGCTTTTTTTATATTTCTTCTCCAGTTAATGAAAAAGAGTTAGATTTTACTATTTTCACTTTAATAAGCTTACCTATATTACTCTTATCTCCATAGAAGTTAACTAGTTTACCCGTTCTAGTTCTTCCCATTAATCTGTCATCACTAGTTTTACTTTCTCCTTCTACTAAAATTTCAACAACTCTACCTTCATACTCTTTATTTTTCTTCTCAAATATTTTATTTACAGTTTCAATTAATCTATTAAATCTGTTATGCTTTGCATCATCCGCTATCTGTTCTTCCATTTCATCTGCAGGGGTACCTTTCCTCTTAGAATAAATAAATGTAAATGCAGTATCATACTCAACTTCTTTAATTAAGGATAGTGTCTCTTCAAAATCCTCTTCAGTTTCTCCTGGGAAGCCAACTATTATATCCGTAGATAGGGCTACCCCTGGAATTCTTTCTTTTATTTTTTTAACTAATTCTAAATACTGCTCTCTATCATAAGATCTATTCATCTTTTTTAGAATTTTTGTTGAACCAGATTGCACAGGGAGGTGTATATGCTCACATAACTTATCACATTCACTAATAGCATCTATAACATCATCAGTCAAATCCTTTGGATGAGATGTCATAAATCTAATTCTTTCTAAATCTTCTATTTCATTTAATCTCCTTAACAATTGGCTAAAGCTTAATAATGGAACTAAATCTTTACCATAGGAGTTTACATTTTGGCCTAACAAAGTAATTTCCTTATAACCTTTTTTAATTAGACTTTGAATTTCTTCCTCTATATCTTCAGGCTTTCTACTTCTTTCTCTTCCTCTTACATAGGGAACTATACAATAAGTACAGAAATTATTGCAACCATACATAATTGTAACAAAAGCCTTTACATCACTTTTCCTATCGATTGGAAGACCTTCTACAATGCCCTCCTCTTCATTCCATATTTCAACTATTGATTTACCTTCTTGTTTTGCTCTATTTAAATACTCTGGAAACTTGTGTGAGTTATGCGTTCCAAATATTATATCTACAAAAGGATACTTCTTAATTATTCCCTCTGCCATACCTTCTTGTTGCATCATACAACCACATACAGCAATAATTAAATCAGGATTTTCCTTTTTTAGTTTTTTTAGTGCTCCAAGGTTACCATACACCTTTAATTCAGCATTTTCTCTAACACAACAAGTATTAAAAATTATTATATTTGCTTTTTCTTTATCTTCAGTATTTGAATATCCTATATTTCTTAACATACCAGATAGCTTTTCTGAATCTTCTTCGTTCATCTGGCATCCCCAAGTCTCTATATAAAATAAACCTTTTTCCTTTTCCATATTGTTCACCTCATATTTAATTATAGTTTAACATTCATCATTATACTATATTATACATCATAATTGTATATATTTAATTCTATTTTGCTATTATAATATTTATATAGACCACAATATATTAGTTTTTATCCTTAAGTGGCTCTTTCAATATTTTCTAATAAATATTAAAATATTATATAATCGAAGTATTATAGTTATGGGAGTTGAATATTATGAATATATCAAAAAGAATAGATAACATGAAGTTTTCTGAAATACGTAAATTCATACCATTTGCAGATGAAGCTAAAGAAAGAGGAATAAAAGTACATCATTTAAATATTGGTCAGCCTGACATAAAAACACCTGAAGAATTTTTTCATGCAGTAAATAACTTTAAAGAAAAAACTTTAAAATATGAAAACTCGCATGGAGTTAAAGAACTTATTTACAGTTTCATAAAGTATTATAACTCAATTAATATAAACTTAGACAAGGATGATATACTTATTACTCATGGTGCAAGTGAAGGTCTCTTGTTTGCATTATTGACAATTTGTGACTACGGAGATGAAATAATATTACCTGAGCCATACTATACAAACTATAACAATATGGCTAAAATGGCTGGTGTAACTATTAAATCTTTTAGAACATATAGAGAAGATGGATTTCATATTAAAAATAGAGAAGACATACTTAAAAATATTACCCCTAAAACGAAAGCTATGTTAATATGCAATCCTGGAAATCCTACTGGAGTTGTTTATACTGAAGAAGAAGTTAGATTATTATGCGATATAGCAAAAGAAAAAGACTTATTCATTATAGTAGATGAGGTATATAGGGAGTTTGTATATGGCACTGAAAAATTCACATCCTTTATGCATATGAAGGATGTATCAGATAGAGTAATCTTAGTAGATAGTATTTCAAAGAGGTATAGTGCATGTGGAGCTAGGATAGGAATGTTAGTTTGTAAAAACAAAATTGTATCCAATGAATTTATGAAGCTCAGCCAAACTAGATTAAGTGTTTCAAGTATAGATCAAGTGGGAGCGGCTAGTTTAATCGATGTTACTCCACAATATTTAATTGATGTAAATAAAGAATATGAAAAAAGAAGAGATGTACTATATGAAGGACTTATAAGCATACCTGGTGTTAGTTGTGAAAAGCCCTCTGGAGCATTCTATATAATAGTAAAGCTTCCTGTTAAAAATGCAGATCATTTTACAAAATGGTTATTAACGGATTTTAATCTTAATAACAAGACTGTAATGATTACCCCAGCAGCAGGTTTCTATGCTACAGAAGGCTTAGGCCTCGATGAAGTCAGACTTTCATATTGTATTGATAGGGAAGATTTAAAAGAATCTGTGGAAATATTAAGAAGAGCCTTGGAAGAATATAAAAAAATATTTGATTAAATAAAAAAGATAGACATTTTTCTAATGGTCTATCTTTTTTAAATGGTTATTTCCATTTTATAGTCTTCTTCTATAACTCTAAATCCGCATTTTTTATATAGATTTAATGCTGTTTCATTATTCCAGTCAACTTTTATTATTGCCTTTTTAAACTCATAATCTATTATTATATTTAATAAATAATTTATTAAAATTTCACCATAACCTTTACCTCTATACTCCTTTAATATTCCAACATTTACAATCAAAGGTGTAGAATTATAAATTATAATTTGTCCATATCCTATATAAACTCCATTTACTATAATAAAAATTGCTCCCTCTGGGAAATAATACTCTTGGTATTGATCATATACTATATCCTTTATTGTAAGCGGTTTTCTAGATTGATTTTTAAAAACTTCATTTTGTATAAAACATCGTATTTCTTCATCTTTTCCCCGTTGAAACATTTTAAACTGAACCTCTTTAGGTAAAAATGACTTTCTATCAAACATTAAATCACGTTCCATCTTTAGAGTTCCATTCTTCTTTTTAAATCCTACTTCTTCTAATAATTTTATATTATATCCATTATTGCTACACATTAAATAAGCTCTATCCTTTGGTCTAAAAATCCCTAGTAATCTCATGATATTAGATGCACTGCACTCTTCTGGAATTAAATTCATGCTATTTATATAGTAAAGAGAATTACCCTCTCTAGTACTCCATATATATCCAATATATTTATTATTTTTTTTTAGCATATATACACTTTTTCTTAATTGCATCTTCCCTATGATATTTTTAGCATTATAGAAATAAAAAAAATCTTCGTTATGTTTATTAAAGCTTAATCTTAAACTGTTGAGAATTTGAAAATACATTATATTTCTTTTAGTTAACATTTCGTATACACACATAAATCTTCCTCGTCTTGCATTAATCTATACTTATTAGTATAATTGGTAAGAATATTATAGTCAATTAGCATTCCTCATAGCTATTTACATAGTTTATATAATCTTCCAAAAATATTTGTTGTAACTCATCGGACTTTATTAATTTATTAAGTTTATTCATATATTTGCTTTCACTCCATCCCTTCTTTTTTATATAGCGCTTTCTACCTAATTTGCAATATTTATGTGGAAAAGCTATCATAGCTAACATGGCCTCTACTTCTCCTTTTGAAAGCTTATTAACCTCATTATAAGCTTCAATTAATTGCTTTGCTTTATTAAAATCCCAGGCGTAGGATTTCTTGAACATTAATCTCCTAATCAACTTACCTAAATCATTTATATGCAAATCTATTATGATACTATCTAAATCAATAAGGTAGTATTCATCATCTTTTTTAATTATATTCTGATAGTAGAAACTATCATGACAAATTGTTTTATTTTCACTAGATTTTTTGGATAACATATAGTAATCTGAAGCATTTAAGAAATGAAGGGTTGCTAATCCTCTAGCATAAAACCTATCAATATAATTCCTATATACTATATCAAATTCATTTTTTAATCTTCTTCTTTCAATTATATCTTTATAACTTTCTAAATCATTAAGACTTTTGTTGAATATTTTAGGCCAATTTCTAAGATTATTTTTAACTTTTAATTTTTTAGTGTCAATTTTTAAAGAAGTAATATGAAATTCAGCAAGTATTTTTACACAATTGCAAGCCTCAGTTATATCGTTTAAATCGCACTCTTCTCCATCTATCCATTCAGTTACATAGTAGAAAGATTTTTTATATTTTTCAAATAGATAGTTATCTTTGGTTCTATAAAACTTAGCGGTATATGAAAATCCATGTTTGTCTAGTTCTTGAACTAAAATGTTACTATTTATAGCTTTTCTTTTACTTCTTCTAATTTTCTTTAAACAAACTAGGCCTTTGTCTGTATATATTTTATAAGTATTTCTTACTCTCTCTATATCTTTAATATCTAAATTATAATTTTCCATTATTCTTTTTACAGTTTTTATTTCATGTCCAGTTAAATCATCTACATATTGAACTAATTTTCTATCTCCCATAATTCCCCTCCAATTATTATCTTATATATTATATTAATAATGGTTGGGAATATTACCTAAAAATAAAAGGGTACTATTTAGTATATGTTACTATATCAATATAATTTACCAAAAATAAACGCGTGTATCATTTTTATAACACACGCGTTTATCTGAATTTATTCTTTGCTTCTATATATTATTAACCTCTTTAATACTTAAGCCGATTTTTTTATTTTCTTTATCTAAATCTAAAATCTTCGCCTTTATATTTTCCCCTATCTTAAGCACATCTTCTGCTTTCTCAACTCTTTTATGGCTTATCTGTGATATATGGACTAAACCATCTATACCTGGCTCTAGCTCAACAAAAGCTCCAAAGGAAGCAAAACGAACTATTTTACCAAGTACTATTGAGCCTATTGGGTACTTTGCATCTGCACTGCTCCATGGATCTTCCTTTAACTTTTTTAAACTTAAAGCTAATTTCTTGTTTTCTTTATCTAACTCTAAAATATATACTTTAATCTTATCTCCAACTTTAAGCATTTGAGATGGAGATGATATTCTTCCCCAAGACATTTCTGTTACATGTAAAAGCCCATCTACGCCACCAATTTCTACAAAAGCTCCAAAATCAGTTAATCTTTTTACTTCTCCATCAACTACTGTGTCTTTTTCTAAGGAACTCCATGTTTCTTCTATTCTCTTATCTTGTATTTCTTTTAATATTTCTCTTCTTGAAGCTACTATTCTTGTATTATTCCTTTTTTCTTCAAACTCTAATATTTTAACACTTAACTCTTTGCCTACATAAGAATTTAAATCTTCAACATGGCTTAATTCTACGTGAGAAGCTGGTAAGAAAATTCTTATAATGTCTTTATATAGTAATATCAACCCGCCTTTTACTACTTCTTTTACCTTTCCTTTAATAATATCATTGCTATTAAATGCTTCTTTTACTTCTGTATAAGCATTATCTCTGTTTAATTCTATTAAAGAAATTATTGGAGAATAATTTTCAGAACCTAATCTAATTATCTTTCCTGTAACCTTTTCTCCACTTTTTAATATGTTTGTTAAATCAGCATTTTCTTCCTTTGTAACTTCATTTAATGGAAGCAGTGCGTCAGATTTATAGCCTATATTTACAAAAGCTTCTTTTGGATTGACATGGATTATTTCACCTTCTAATATTTGGCCAACATGTATTTGAGCATTGTTTTTTTCCATAAATTCTAATTGTTCATTGGTTTGCATTGAATTCTCTCCATTCATTTTATTAATAGCCTCCTTTATTATCCAATCAGGTGTGGACGCGCCAGCTGTAACACCTATTGTAGAATTGTTATTTATAAATTTGTCAGGTATTTCTCCTGCATTTTCAACATGTATAGTATTTACACAATTATTTTTACAAATCTCATATAATTTGGTAGTATTAGAACTATTTTTCCCTCCTATTACTATCATATTATCTACTGTTTTTGAAAGATTCTCTGCTGCCATTTGTCTAACACTAGTTGCACTACATATAGTATTAAATGCTAATATTTCTTTGCATTGTTTAACAACTATACTTAAAACCTGTTCCCAATGCTCGTTTTTTTCCGTAGTTTGTGATACAACGCAAATCTTTTTAGGTAGGTCTTTTAAATCACTTCCATCTTTCGAGATTATTGCTGTATTATTGCACCATCCGTTTATTCCAATCACCTCTGGATGGGAACTGTCACCAACTATTAGTATCCTATAACCTTTTTTATAATATTTTTCAACCTTTTTTTGTATATTTGATACATAAGTGCAAGTAGCATCAATTACTATTAATTTTTTATCATGTAATTTATTAAGTATATCTATGGATATCCCATGAGAGCGTATAACCACTACGTCTTCTTCTTTTAAATCTTTTATATGATCTAATTCTATAGGATATATATCTTTTTCTTTTAAATAATTTACTACATCACTATTATGTATTAGCGGTCCTAATGTGTAAATTGGTTTATTGTATTCCTTTTTTATATCTAATGCCATATCTACAGCTCTTTTAACACCATAACAAAATCCTGAATTTTTAGAAAGAATTATATTCAAATTAATCACCTACTACATCAATTGAATTTTCTATGTAATATGCCATTTTTTCAACTACTTCCTCAATAGTGCAACTAGATGTGTCTATCTCAATAGCGTCTTCAGCTTTTTTTAATGGATTTACCTTTCTATTTGAGTCAATATAATCTCTTTTTATTATCTCTTGTAATATATCATCATATTCCACATCTAGTTTCTTATTTATTAGTTCTTTATACCTTCTTCTTGCTCTAACTTCTGGAGAAGCTGTAACATAAAATTTCACATTAGCATGTGGTAAAACTACAGTTCCAATATCTCTGCCATCCATAATCACATCATATTTCTTTGATATATTCTTTTGAATCTCTACTAGCAGTTCTCTAACTTCAGGAACAGCAGCATAAAAAGAAACCTTATTGCTTATATTTGGGTTTCGTATTTCTTCACTGATGTCTTCCTCATTTATAATTAATCTATCTTTAAAGAAATAAAACTCTGAAGATTTTATTAAACCACAAAGGCATTCCACATCATCAGCAGAAATACCATTTCTTTGTGCTAATAATGTCACTCCTCTATACATAGCTCCAGTATCTATATAGTTTAAATTAAATTTCTTTGATAGTATTTTTGCTATAGTACTCTTTCCTGCACCTGCAGGACCATCCACCGCAATTGCTATACTCAATGTTAAACTCCCTTTCTAACTTTTAGATATTTTATAAAAATATATTCTATAAATAATATTAAAATCCTCTATTAATTATGATTAAATAGATCTGTCCTAAGTTTTTTTGCCTCTTTTAAGTATACATAATTAATATTATTTCTACTTCCATCTACTAATATAAGAAACCTTATACATAATGATAGAGAATTTTCTACTTCCATTTCATTAAAATGCATTATTGCAACATTACTTAAATCATAATGTTCTCTTATAAATTTTCCAGGATAATCTTTTGTCACATCTTTTGTGCAAGATATAAAAATTGAAACTATCTGTTCTAGCTTTATATCATTTTTTTTAATTATTTCTTTAAATAGCTCTAAGGATGAAATTTTAATTTCTTCTACAGTATTTTCCTTTACAGTAGTAGCTCCTCTTATAGCAAACATCATTTTTCACCTACCATATTTCCTGCAATATATCCTGTGGAAAAAGCTATTTGGATATTATATCCTCCTGTATAGGCATCTACATCTAAAAGCTCACCGGTAAAATACAAATTATTTATTAATTTTGATTTCATCGTAGATGGATCTACTTCTTTAACATCTACTCCACCTGCTGTTACAATAGCTTCTGCGATAGGTCTCAATCCTTTTACTCTTAAAGTTAAATTTTGCAGGATATCTACAAGTCTTTTTCTTTCTTCTTTTGTTATTGAATTTACTTTCTTATTTTCGGGTATTTCAGAAATTCTAATAATTATAGGAATTAACTTACTTGGCAATAGATCCTCTAATGAATTTTTAAAATCTTTATTTATATATTTCATAAAGTCCTTTTGTATTCTTCTATCTAATTCTTCACTAGTTAATGCAGGTTTAAGATTAATTATTGCTTTAAACTTTTCTTTTTCATCTATAAATCTACTACCACTTAAAACTATAGGTCCAGATATTCCAAAATGAGTAAATAACATTTCTCCAAATTCATTAAAAATTTTCTTTCCTTTAGAATTTTTCAATGTCAACTCTACATTCTTTAAAGAAAGTCCTTGAAGCTCTTTTACCCACTCTTCATATATTTCTATAGGGACTAAAGAAGGCTTTAGAGGGGTAATTTTATGTCCAGCAATCTTAGCTAGTTCGTGTCCTTTTCCTGTAGAGCCCGTCTGTGGATAAGACACACCACCAGTAGCTAAAATAAAATAATCTCCTTTTATAATCTTTAAGTTTTTTGTCTTAATACTCGTAACTAAATTATCTTTAATTAGTATATAATCAACATCTTCATTAGTTAATATCTTTACTCCTTTTTTAATAAGCTCTTTTTCTAGTGCTTTTATTATATCTGAGGATTTATCTGATTCTGGGAAAACCCTTTCTCCACGTTCTACCTTAAGTTTCACTCCTAAACTTTCAAAAAAATTCATAACATCAACATTAGTATATGTATAGAGAGAACTATATAAGAATTCAGGATTCCCAGGAATATATTCGAAAAAATCACTAATATCTTTCCCGTTAGTTACATTACATCTACCTTTACCAGTAATAAATAATTTTTTGCCTAACTTTTCATTTTTTTCAACTAAAATAACTTCATGTTTATTTGCAGCTTGAATAGCTGCCATCATACCTGCAGGTCCTCCACCAATTACAATTACTTTTGCCACACTTTCTCCTCCTTTTTTGGAGTTATAATGAATAAAACGAACCCTATGGTTCGTTTAATCAACTCTATTTTCCCTATAGGAATATACTTCATAATCCTCCCAGATTTTTTCTAACTTAGCAAATGTAGAAGATATTTTTTCTTTCTCCCTTAATCCTACAGCAATAATCAATGCATTTATAACACTTAAAGGTGCTACTAATGAATCCACAAAAGAAGCCATGTTACTTTGAGCAATCAGTGTATAATCAGCTCTTGCTGCTAAAGGTGATAATAAGCTATCTGTTATAGCAACAACATCTGCTCCTCTATTTTTTGCATAATCCAAAGCTTCTATAGTTCTTGCTGCATATCTAGGAAATCCTATTCCGATAACCAAATCCTCTTCAGACACATTTAACATATGTTCAAATATATCACTCACTCCATATCCAGTTACCTTAACATTATCAAGTATTAAATTTAAGTAAAATCCTAAAAATTCTGCTATAGCAGTTGAACTTCTAAGTCCTACAATATAGATTTTTCTTGCTTTAAAAATACTATTTACTACATCATCGAAGGTTACATGATTAATTTTTTCTAATGTAGCCCTTATATTTTCCATATCAGATTTAAGCACGCTCTTAAGAGCACTTTCTTGATTTATAAAATCATTTGACAATTCAATTCTTTGCACTGTTGTAAGTTTGTTTTTTATCAATTCTTGAAGTGCTTTCTGTAATTTAGGATAACCACTAAAGCCTAATTCATTAGCAAATCTTACTACAGTAGATTCACTCACTCCAACACTTGTACCTAACTTGGCAGCAGTCATAAATGCAGCTTTATCATAATGCTTTAAGATATATTCTGCTATTAGTTTTTGTCCTTTACTTAATCTAGGAAACTTTGTTTGAATTGTGCGCATCAAATCTTGCTTATTGTCTTCCATAAGTATCCAATCCTTTCTTCATATTCCCTGAGAAATGCAATATTTATTTCATTTTACCATCTATTGACGAAATTATCAATGATTCTTTCAATTTAGCATACTATTCTTTATATATTGTTATAGAGTATTTGTCATTTTCTTATTAAATCAAAATAAAGTCTGAATCCTTTAAGGTTTTATTTTCGAAAATTCATTCAATATTTTTTAAATAATCCACTTCTTCTTTATTTAAAAATCGCCAATCTCCTTTTTTTAAATTTCCTAGTTCTATTTTACCTATGGAAACCCTTTTAAGCTTTATTACAGGATGACTTATTTTTTCGCACATTCTTCTTATTTGTCTGTTTTTGCCTTCATGTATAGTAATTGATACCTTTGCATTTCCACTATCAACAGAAATAATTTCAATTTTGGCAGGAGCAGTTATATATCCTCCTATATCTAGCCCGCCTTTAAATCTTTCTATCTCTTCTCTAGTAGGTATACCTTTAATAAGTGCAATATAAGTCTTTTTTTTCTCAACTCTTGGATGCATAATATTGTTGTAAACTTCTCCATCATTAGTAAGTAACAATAAACCTGAAGTATCATAATCTAGCCTTCCAATAGGGTATATCCTTTCATCTACTTTTACTAAATCTAATACAGTTTTTCTTCCTTTTTCATCTTTTACAGTGCATATATACCCCTCAGGTTTATTTAATAATATATAAACCTTTCTTTCTTCAGGTTTTATTATTAATCCTTCTACTTCTATTGTATCTTTATCACTTACTTTATAACCTAATTCATCAATTATTCTTCCATTTACTTTTACTTTACCTTTTAAAATTATTTCTTCACATTTTCTTCTAGAAGCTACTCCACATCTAGCCATAAATTTTTGCAGTCTTTCCTCCATTGATCTACTCTCCTTTTATCCTAATGTTACATCTAATATCATCATTATTACAAATCCAAACAATAGTCCATAGGTAGCTATTCTTTCAAAGCCATGTTCATGAGTTTCAGGTATTATTTCATCACTAATTACAAATAACATTGCCCCCGCAGCCAATGCTAATATAAATGGTAACATAGGCTTTGATATCTTAATCATCAGCATTCCTATTATTCCTCCAATAGGTTCAACTAATCCAGTAATCAAAGCTATATTAAAAGCTTTTTTATTAGAGTAATTTTCTCTCTTTAGTGCTAGGGCCACAGCTAATCCTTCAGGTATATTTTGAAGTCCTATACCTAATGCTAATGAAATTCCATCATATACATTTCCACTACCAAAACCAACCCCAACGGCTAATCCCTCAGGAAAATTATGAATTGTTATTGCAATTATAAATAACCAAACCTTAGATAATGAGGAGCTTACACTTTCTTCTTTATCTCTAAATAAAAGATGTTCATGAGGAGCATATCTATCTATGAGGTCTAGCATTATTCCTCCTGATAATATTCCAGCAGAGGTAATGAGTACAGCATTCAATCCCCCTCCTCCATATTCTATTGAAGGAACAATTAAGCTAAAGCATGTGGCTGCAAGCATTACTCCTGCTGCGAATCCTAATAATCCATCTAAATGTTTATGAGATATCTCTTTTGTAAAAAATATTGGTAAAGCTCCTAAACCAGTGGCCATACCAGCGAATATACAACCAATTAGTCCAATTAACACCATATCCACTACCATCATCCCCTTAATATAATATATTCATATAAACATTATACAATATAAAAAGCATATGATGAACTATACATATGCTTCACTCTACTTCCCCTATTCTAATTTTTCTTGTATGTTTTGTATGACTCCATTCTTTGTCTTTTTTATATATTATACCTTGAATTGTTATAGGAATCCAAGTAAAAACGTAAATATTATACATAAAATATCTAATAAAAAGTTTTAAATATTGCCTCTTATTTGCCATATATAAAAGAGACAATATAACCATCAATAGTAATAAGCTGAAAATTATTTTGTTTATAAAGCTATTATCCATATTAAAGATATAAGAATATGTAGTTATGCTTAAAAAATAAAATATAAAAATTCCAAACATAAATTTCGAAATTTTTTTCTCAATAACCATTATTAAAGGATTAATAGCCATTTGAAAAATAACAATAATTTGTATTATAACAGGTGATAGTATAACACTCATTGAAAAAAGATTATTATAAGGTACAATAGCACCTAAAAATGTAATCATAGTAGAAAGTCCAAATAATAATATTACAAAAGGTTGTATAGTATAAAGTGCACAATCTAATGCAATAATGTCCTTTTCTTTATATGCCTTATACATTAACTTTGAAAAAAACCTAGAAGAAACATCTGCAAAACCTTGCATCCACCTTTTCCTTTGCTTCCATGATTGCTTTAAAGTTAGCGGCTTTTCGTCATATACTATAGCATTATGTGCCCACCCTACTTTATAATTATTTAATACTAGCTTGCAAGTAAATTCTAAGTCCTCGGTAAGACAAGTAGATCCCCAGCCCAGCTCTTTTAAAATCTTCGTATGTACACAAAACCCTGTTCCACCTATTTGATTTGACAGCTTTAAATTTTTTCTACCTAATTGAAATAATCTATTTGTATTCCAAAATGAGACAGAATAAGATTGTGTTATCCAAGAATCATATGGATTTTTACTATCAATATATCCTTGAACCACCATATATCCTTCACTTAACTTATTATCCATTTCAATCAAAAAGTTCTTTGATATTAAATTATCCGCATCAAATATACATATGCCATCATAATCAGTTTCCATACCAAAAATTTTATTAAACATCCATTCTAAAGCATATCCTTTTCCTCTTTTTTTATTATTTTTTCTTTCAAATACATTTACTCCTAAAGATGTTGAAATGCTAGCGGTATTATCTGTACAATTATCTGCAATTATAAATATATCATATAATTCCTTTGGATAATTAAGAGATTTTAAACTCTCAATAGTATTTTCTATCACCAACTCCTCGTTATGAGCTGCCACTACCATAGCAAACTTTTTTGTTGGACTACCATATATTTTATTTTTATCAGCTCCTGAAAATAGTCCAAATAATGAAATTACAAAGTAATATGAAGCTATTAAGAAAACAGTTATTTGTGTTATAGCGGTTAAATAATATAATAAATCTTTCATTAAATCACTTCCAGTTTCAGCATAATAAAAGGGAAACTTTACTTTAATGTAAAGTCCCCCTTATGATAAAGTGTAACCATTTTTTATTTTTTTATTATACTAAAATATATTTTCTCCATTACCATCTAAAACCTTGGATATATTTTCTACTTCATTGAACATAGATAGAATTTTTTTTGATAATTCTTCAGCTTCATAATAACTCTTTTCAGCTAAAGTTTTATCCCCATCTTTAATACAACTTATAGTCTTATCTCCAATTTTATGAAAGTTTAAATGAACCTCTCCAATATCATCCCATATTTTTTTTATCTGGTTATGAGATGGTGCTACAGCATAATAAAAATGTCCGAACCCACATTTATGACCATTTGTTTGAAGAGGCTTCACTTCCATGATATCCACCATGTTTTTTAACTTTTCAAGCCATTTTTTATGAGTCTCTACCGCAGCTTCTATAGCGATTATAAATTCCTTATTGGGTAATTTAAAGATTTTTTCCTTAGTAATTGTTCCTCCTAATATAGCCAATTTATTTATTTCTTCTTCAATATGATCTAATGAGCTAGTAAGATTATCTATGTTTAAGGATTCATTTTTAATGGAATCTGATACTTCTGTTAAACTCGTTGTATCGTCAATTATGGAATCCATAGTTGCGGTTATTTCTTCTGTAGAAGCATTTATTTCTTCTGAACTTGCAGAAAGCACATGCATACTAGATACCATGCTGTCAATGGAACTTTTGTTCTTTTGAAAAGATGACGCAACCATATTAACCTTATTATCCATCTTTCCTATGTAATCAATTGTGTGCTTAACACTATTGACACTTACTTCTGAAGCGTCTTCTATGTTCTTCATTAAATCTTGCATAAACTTTAATTGATTTTTAGTATCCTCGGCAAGCTTTCTTACTTCTTCTGCAACGATAACAAACCCTCTGCCACTTTCCCCTGCTCTAGCAGCTTCTATACTAGCATTAAGAGCTAAAAGATTTGTTTGTGCTGCTATACTATCTATACCTGTTACTATTCCTTTCATATTTGTAACTATATTCATAAGATTGTCTAGATTAGACTCCATGGTTTTTGAATTTTCATTTAATGTGCTATTAACCTGAAGAATTTCTTCTAAAACTAAATTATTGTTATCTAACTCCTTTGTAATTATATCAGTTTGATTTACTAAATTTGTTATTTCACTAGAATTTTCTGTCATAGAATCATTTATTTGATTCATACTAGCATTTGTTTGTTCAATGGCCGCCAATAGATTTTCAGAAGAATCCTTAAGTTTCACAGAATATTTCTCTAAATTTTCAACTGAATGAGTAAGCTCAATTTTAAATGAGCTAGCTTCTGTTGTTGTTTTTAACAATCCTTTAATTAAATCATTAAAGTTTGTAGAGACCCTTTTGCAAGTACCTGTTATATCTCCAATAAATTTTATTATTCTATTATCACTGTTCTTAACTATATCTTCCATTCCATTAATATCATTTTTTTCATAACTAACTACTATTTTTTCAATTTCCTTATTACATCTACTAAATTTGCGAAACATTATTAAACCTCCACAATAAATTAAGTTTAAAATTTACCTTCTATATATACTTCTTCTAAAGGTTTTCTACTTCCTGGTTCTTCTCTATTTATCAAATCTTCTGTTGGCAAAGTAGTTTTATCACCTAAATGACCAATTGCAACCACAGCTAATATGTCATATTCTCTAGGTATATTTAAGGTTTCCCTTGCTAAATCTTTTTTGAAACCACCAATTGCATGAGTAATTAGACCTCTTTTTTCAGCTTCTAATGATAAATATCCCCAAGCAGTTCCTGCATCAAATTTACTCCAATAATTTTCTCTTCCATCAAGATCAAAAATATTTTTACTTAATATAATTATAAATGCCGACGCCTTATCAGCCCATAACCTATTGCTATCTACTAATATTCTTCTTGTCATATTTAAATGCTCATTCTTATACATCAATAAGAATTTCCATGGTTGTTCATTAAAACAAGATGGAGCATATCTAGCAGCCTCTATTAGTGGAAGTAAATCCTCTTTTGATAAACTTTCTTCTTTAAAAGCTCTAGGTGACCACCTTTTCTTAATTTCTTCTAAGATATTGTAATTAAAAGATCTATTCATACCCTACTTTCACATCCTTTTATATTTTATTGAAATATTTTCTAATAACCATAATTTATTATACTACATTAATTTGTTAAATTGTACAGAAAAAACTAAGTTTACATTTCGATTTATATACATAATTTATATTATGTATACTAAACTATGATAAAAAAATATTAATTCACCGAATTACAATATTGGAATATATTAAAAATATAGACTCTCCCTATTTTCATTAACATATTAATAAAAAGGAGGGTTGATTATGGGACACAAACGTAGACATTGTTGTAAACATGAATGCTGTCATAAGAAGTGTGACTGCTGTTGTAATAGTTGTAGTAGTTGTAGTAGCCGTAAATGCTGTGATGGATTTGGAGGCGGCGGTCTCTTTGGTGGATGCAACAATGGTATATTGCCATTAATTGCTTTAGCATTGATTTTTAATAAATGTTAGTTCAATAATATATAGAGGCTTTCCTTAAAAGAAAGCCTCTTAACATTTATATTGCCTTATTTTTAATTAATATTTTCACTATTAAAATTCCTAAAAAACCACCAATTAAAGCAGTAATAAGTTGAGGTATTCCCATCATAACTCCAAGTTTTTCAGCAACTTTTCCTGGTAATCCTAAATTAAACAAATAGATTAATTTTTTTGCGGATAGAGATAAAAATAAGAATTTTAGTACCGCTGAAATTGATAAAAATATATAATTATTTATGTCTTTATTCCCTTTTAATAATCCAAATGAAATAGTAAATATTGCGTTACCTATGGCTATAAAAGGTACAAATGGTCCCATAGGTCCAGGAAGTTGTCCAATTATCCAAGCTAACATAGGAGTTAAAGCTCCTAATAAAATAGCCCAAGAAACTCCACTACTAAACACAGAAATAATCAACGCCGCATTTACTATTGAACCTACGAAAATTTGACTAATCTGAGGATAGCTTCTCCCTATGGCCTGAACGCCTATTGAAATTGCTAATAATAAAGCAGTTCTAACTAAGTTTTTAGATTTATTCATAACACATGCCCCCTCATTATTTTTTAGTTATAGCAGATTTTACATTGACTCCTGATATATTACCTAGTTTCCCTGTTAATGCACTAATTTCATCTGAAGTACCATCTACAATTAAAGAAATTACACTAATATCCCTTTCCCTATAAGGTATTCCCATACGTCCCACAATTATATGAGCATATTGATGTAATATATCATTTACTTTAACTGAACTCTCAAAATTTTCAATTACGATTCCCACTACTCCCACTCTTTTATCCATTATAAAACCTCCTTAAAATAAAAAACCTCCCAGTTAAACTAGAAGGTTTATGTTACCAAAATTAATTATATATAGGTACAATACTCCCCCTCTTGCTTAGAACTTTCCTCACAATTAGGCTAATTTGTTAAATTTATTTTAAATCTATTCCATTTTATCAGATCATTCCAATAAAAGAGATAAAATTTTCCATATGTAAATTAAGTATTTTTAAATATCTGGTATAGATCGATGCCCTATTCCAATAACCACTTCATTTAAATGAAGCAACCCTATGCTCATAAAAATACAAACACTTAAATGCTCACCAGCTCTTGAAATCCCTATCTTTCCGCCAACATTCAAGCCACTAGCCTTACTTAATACTTGTAAAATAGCTTCTCTAGTAGCACCAGCTACTGCTCCATCATGCACATGAGAATCTTTTATAACCCCACATCTTTTTGAAGCTACTAAGGCCCTTTCTACTATTTTTGGAATAGATGTATTAATATTTCCACCTATATCTACCGCTACAGTACTTATTCCTTTATTTTTAAAATTCTCTTCTAATCTTCTTTCTTCTTCTCTTGAGGATATTGCCATTTCTATTGCAGCTTTTGCAACATCTACACTACCAATCTTCACGATCTCACACCACCTCTATTCTTACTACATTATCATTGTATCATATTTACTTTCCTCTTAAAACCAAAATACATTAAAATACCATCTACCCCCCACTGTAATGAGGTTATCCACCAAACATATGTTACTGGTTTTTTATAAACATAAATAAAATAATACATTAAAGGCATTCTTATAAACCATGCGGTAAAGGTAGAGATAATAAAAGGGGTTTTAGCATCTCCTAATCCCTTTAAGGCACCTGAAAATACACTAGAAATTGCTATAAAAGGCTGCTCTATAGCTCCTATCAAAAGACACATTCCAGTATAGTAGATTACCTCAACCTCTTCCTTATTAACAAATATTTTCGATAATTCAAAGGGAAATAAAAAGAATATCACTGAAAACATTAAGCTAATTATGGTAGCAAATAGGCATGAATAGTAAGTATACTTTTTCACCATAAAAATATTTCCCTCTCCTATCTTTATTCCTACAATGGTTGTTATAGCTATTCCTAAACTTATACTAAGAACAAAAGATACAGCTTCTATTGTGTTTGCAATTTGATTTGCTGCAAAAGCTCTTGAGCCTAGAGATAAAATCATTCCAGTACAAACTAATCTACTGATGCTATATGCCCCTTCTTCAAATATACAGGATAGCCCTCCTCTTAAAAAATCAAACATTTTATATAATCTAATTTTTTTATTAAAAATTTTAATATATTTATTTTCCCTTAAATGTTTTATTACAAAAAGAGCTCCTAAAATTTGCGATATCAATGTAGCTAAAGCTGGGCCTTTAATCCCAGCTGGCATCGTGAAGAGCTCCAATGCAAGTAATAAATAAAAACTTATTTTAAAAAAACATATAATTAATGAAATGATAAATGGCGTAATTGTATCTCCTACTCCTCGTAATATAGCATTTATAGTATGTACAAATATTCCTGGGATAAGAGTTAAGCTTATTATTTTTATATAAGATATTCCTAAATCCATTACTTGTCCTTCTGCATTCATCAGAGATAAAATTTTACTGCCACCATTATTCAATAATACACATAATACTATAGATAATATCATTCCCAGAAATACTCCTATAAATGAATAATCTATTATTGATTGTCTATCTTTTTTTCCAAAACTTCTAGCAATATAGGAAGTTATGGCAATACATAAACCTGATGTTATAAATATAGAATAAATACTATCTATTAATTCATTACATAATGTAATAGCACTTACATATTCATTACCACCAAATCTTCCTATCATAATTAACTCAAAAGAATTTGCAAAATTATATACTATCATTTCCCCAATTACTGGTATGGATAGTATTATTATATCTTCAAATACTTCTCTTATTTTCATTTCATTTATTACACCAAATTATTACTATCAATAATGTATATTTATATTTTTTTATAATACAACCAATTTTGATTAAATATCTATAAATTTTACCTTTTTAATTATATGTAATTTGGGAAACACTATCTTTAGGTTTAAGCTTAATTTTTTGGAGGTGAGCTAATCTTAATGAAAAAATATTTAAAAATAATTTTACCCTCTTCACTGTTATTATTATTTTCCTTACTAGTAGCTTTTAATTATAGTAACAATAAAATTGACAAAGAAGAGTACCTTCAACTCATAGAAAATGTTTATAATAAACGTTCTGGGGTTTTTATTAATGGAAATTTAAGTTCATTCACCCAATATTTGGATAACTCTCAAAAATATGAAAAATGGGCTTATGGAAAATCGGTTTTAGAAAATGATGTTAAAAATGATAACATTGACAAAGAAGAGTATCTTCAACTCATAGAAAATATTTATAATAAACGTTCTGAAGCTTTTATTAATGGAGATTTAAGCTCACTACCTCAATATTTCGATACTTCTCAAAAGTATGGAAAATGGGCTTTAGAAAATGAAGTTAGAAGAGTAAAATATCTAAGACATTGGGGTCATCAAAGAGGTATAATCTTTACTGATATAAACTCTAAAATAATCTTAAATAAAGTTACTAAAACTGATAGTGGTGTTAAATTGTCTTTAAAGGAAATATGTAAGTTTAGTTATGTATATAAAGATGATGAAACACCTATGACTAATGATTTTGCTGTAGGTTTACGGCACAATGTTCATATAGTAAATAAAGATGATAAATGGGTTATCCGTACAGATTGGTATACAGATTGCTTTGGTGATGCTTTAAAAGCCTATACTGGTGATGTAAAAGCAATGGATTTATCAGGAGAGAAAGTATACTCTCTTCCAAATTGTCCTAAAACTATAGATTATGATACCTCTAAAAAATATAATCGAAGAAAAGCAGTAGAATATGCAGATAAGTATTCAGGAGCTTCTTTAGAGGAAGGTACAGATTATAAATACAATAAAAAATACAAGGACTTTAATGGTCTTGGAGGAGATTGCACAAATTATGTTTCTCAAGTTCTAGGCGACAAAGAAGCAGGAGGATTAAAATTTGATGGTACTTGGTACTGTACTTATAACAAATTTGGTGGTAGTGATGGTAGCAAAGCATGGGTAAACGCAGATGCCTTTAAAAATTATTTAATCTATAGTGGTAAAGGAGCTTTGATTAAAAAAGGAACTTTTGAAAAATTAATTGATTCTAGTGAAAAATTTCCTTGTGGAGCTGTGGGAAAATTAGAGCCTGGAGATCTTGTGTGTTATGCATTAGGCAATGATATTGACCATTTTGCTGTAGTAACAGCTTTTGATTCTCATGGATATCCACTTATAAATTCTCATACCACAGATAGATATCATGTGCCTTGGGATTTAGGCTGGGGAGATAAAAATGTTAATTTTCACTTAATACACATAAGATAATTATGAAAGAGATGATGTCATGAAACGTAAATATATGAAATATAAAAGATTGTATTCTACTATAATTTTATTTAGCCTATGTATATTAACATTGGGATTTAATTACCATTATAATGATGGTGATAAAGATGAATATGTAAATAAACCGGTATACTTAACCTTCGATGATGGCCCTACTTATGTGGTTACAAATAATTTATTAGATATATTAAAGGAACATGACGTTAAAGCTACCTTTTTTGTTGTAGGCAAGGAAATAGAAGGAAGAGAAGATATACTTAAAAGAATTTATGATGAAGGTCATAGTATAGGTCTTCATACTTACTCCCATGATTTTAATAAGATATATAAAAATGATGATATTTTCATTGAAGAGATGTTAAAAACACAAAAAAGAGTTAAAGAAATCACAGGATATACATCTAATATAATAAGGTTCCCTGGAGGAAGTTCCAAACATTTAAGTAGAGGCCTCCTAGAAAAATTACACCAAAATAATTTTAAAATATATGATTGGAATGTTAATATTTGTGATGGAGTAAATCCAAACTTGAAAGTTGACCAATTAGTATCTAATGCCCAAAAATATAGTAAGGACTATTCCAGATTAATAGTACTTATGCATTGCAACTTCAATAATAAAAATACTGTAAAAGCTCTTCCTAAAATAATAGAGCAGTATAAAAACTTGGGATATGAATTTGAAGCTATAACTGAAGATACAAAAGAATATTACTATAGAATAAAAAAATAGGCAGTATTTCTGCCTATTTTGATTTCTTCTTAAATCCTTTTCCTTCTACTTCAGATACGTCTAAAATAGATATAAATGCATTATTATCTATTTCTTTTGTAATGTTTTTAATCTTTGGAATCTCAGCTAAAGGAACCACGCAATATAATATCTTTCTTTTGTTCTTAGTATAGGCCCCTTCTCCATAAAGAAAAGTAACTCCTCTTCCTAAATTTCTCAATATCCAATCACTAACTTCTTCCTCTTTTTCAGTTATAATTAATATAAGTTTATCTCTATTGAATCCTTTAATTACTCTATCAATTACAAAGGATGTAATGTACATAGATACTAATGTGTATAATGCACTTTCGATACTAAATATGAAGGCTCCTATGGTAACTATTATGCAGTTAACAGAAAAACTTATATTTCCTATATCGAAGCTCTCATGTTTCTTTTTAATTACTGCCGCTACTATATCAAGCCCTCCACCAGAACCGTTGTTACTAAATCCCATTCCAACTCCTAAGCCATTTAAAACCCCACCATAAATACATAATAGTAAAGGATCATTAATTTTAATAAGACCTCTCATAGGCACGGTTAATATTAACATAATAGATAGAGAAGTAGCTCCAATTATTGAATAAATAGTAAAGCGCCTATCCATTTTCTTATAGCTTAAAACAAATAAAGGTATATTAAATGCAAAAACAAAATATCCTGAAGGTATTTTAAGTAGATATTCTAATATCAATGAAATACCAGAAACTCCACCACTTAATAAATTGGCATTGGCAATAAATAAGTTAATACCCACAGAAGAGAGAAATGTACCAAGTATAATGAAAAAAATGTTTTTCAAACTTCCTTTATTAAAATAATTTTCCAAGTTTAATCCCCCTTAAATACATTATAAATTTATAATAGAATATTTTTATATTTTTCCCATAAATGTAACCTCAATATATTTATTTCATATATTAATAATGTAAGTATTACTAATTGAAAGGTTTAATGTTTAAAAATGTTTAATTATCCATATTTTACGTCTAATAATTTTAGAAATCCAGAAGAAACTTCCTATATTAGAATATTTCACGCTTCTCCTAATGCCCCTGCTGTAGATGTTTATCTTAATAATAAAATAGTTGCTAGGAATTTAAAATATAAAGAATTCACAGAATACCTTAAAGTTACACCTAATAACTATAATATTAAAGTATACCCAACTGGTAATAGCACTACACCAATAATTAATACTAGCTTATCTATTGGTAAAAATCAAATATTAACTGCCGCAGCTATAGGTCTCCTTGACAACATTAGTATTAAAGTAATTGAAGATCCTCCAATGCCTATAGAACAAGGTAGTGCAATGCTAAGGATCGCTCATCTTTCTCCAGATGCTCCAATAATAAATGCATCTTTAGCTAACGGTAGTATTAAATTTGATAATGTGGACTATACGAAAGTTACAGATTACCAAAAAATAAATCCAGGGTTGTATACAATGGAAGCGGAGGCTGCAAGTACTGGAGATTTAATTTTAATGGTCCCTAATATATTGCTAAAACCAAATAATTTCTACACAATATATATAATTGGATTATCTTCAGGTTCACCATCTCTCCAAGTAGTTATACCTTTAGATGGAAATAGTTATATAAAATTTTAGAAGTATAAGGAGGCATCTACGTAAAAATGCCTCTTTATATTTTTTTGCTTTTCTTCCCCCTCTTTCATTTTACCATTAAATATATTGATTAGCTGCACAAGCCCAGTCCTTGATTATCTCTTTCATTTCATCTAATGCAATTGTCACATCATTTTGTATTATTTTTTTATTTGATAGCTTCTTAATCTCTCCATATGGATTTGTCAAAGAAAGACTATCTTCTTTACCTGTAAGTACCCATAAAGTTTTAAAATTTATAGGTTTTACTTTTAACTCCATTTCTCCTAGTCCATCTGTAAAATAAATAAGGAGATGGTTTCTTAATTTGTTGTCATATATATATTGAAATACTGGCGAATAAGAAGTACCTCCTCTTGTATCTACTTTTGCCTTTATGTCTCTTAAATCCTTAACCTTATATATCCTCCTTATTTTATCATCACATTCTATAACAGTAATTTCGCAAGAGTGATTTTTTACAATGGAAAATATCTCTACCATTATCTTTTTAATCTCTTCATCTGTGACACTTCCGCTGATATCTATGGCAACTAATATTTGTATTACATGATTGGATAGCCTTCCTCTTAAATCCAACCTATCTGGTTGCCTTCTATTTTTCCTTGTTATAGTTTTCTTATATCCCACTGGAAGAGCCCCCATTATTTTTTTCAGATAAGCGTTCCAAGATATTTCAGGTTTTTTATTAAGATCTTTTAAAGCCTTTTCAATAGCATTAGGAATCTTACCTTTGCTAGCATTATTTGCTGTTTTTCTTGTTAACTCTTTTATTTCTTCAAAATTATAATCCTCTTTATTTTCAGTCCAAATATCATGAGTTTTCCAGATATCATGTTCTTTTGAATATTTTATTTCAGATTTATCCATTTCACTCTTTTTTTCTAAAATCTCAGGCCCTTTGTCTCCACTTAGTTTATTCATTGCCTTATTTAATTCCTCAGCATAATGCTCTGCATTTTTTTCATATTCTAAACTTGCCTTAAATGACCAGTTAATCATTTCAATAGTATATGACCAGGAGGGTAAATTTTTTATATATTGATTTATAGAAATATCCAAGGCTGCATTAACTACAAAATCATTGTATTTTTTTCTTAATTCTCTCCTCCTTACTATATGCCCAAACATTATATGATATACTTCATGCTTAATTAATGCCTTCATCTCTTCTAATCTACATTCTAAGAATATTACAGGATTCACATGAAGAATAAAATGCGAAAGAGATGCTGTTGTGCCTAGAGGAGAAGCCATATTAAAATCTAATTTTCTTTTCATTTGAATTATAAAAAGAGCAAAGAAATTATCCTCTCCCTTCATAAGAGAGAATGTACATAGCTCTAATAGTTTATTAAAATCATTTATAAATTTAGAACTAGGGTTAGCTTCTTCCTCCCATGAATAAACTTCTTTTAATAACTCTTTTCTCAACAAATCAAATTTACTTTCTTTCATCTCCATCCCTCTAATCTTCTAATTCATTATATAGAGAAAAATAGCCTTCAACGAAGGTTTCATCCCCCATAAATTCTTTATATAGAGTATCTTTAAAATTAAATTTTATTTCCTGCATAATACCCATTTTTAAATCTGCAGGGTATAACTGAAGAAACTTGGAAAATATTTTAACTTCTTTATCTCTATATTGTAAATCTTTTAAATAAGTTAAAGCATTTTTTGAAGATAAATAAAGTCTTGAATGACTTTCTCCCTTTACTCTTCCTATAAACTCTTCACTTAATTCTTCTTGTGCAAATATTTCTTCTGGTGAGATCAATGGATGTCTATTTTCCTGTAGGTAATTAATAAAATCTTGTGCAATAGCACCACCTACATTACCTTTCACCACATTGTAAAATATTTTTGATGGATATTTTTCCTTATAGTTCGTATATACACTATAGGATTTCGATATTCTTTCCCAACTTCTTGGTGTAGCCTTAATAGCTTCTTGTGAATATGGGGTATGCAAATATTCTGGAAAACTTGCAATAAACTGCAATACATCTTCATGTATTCTTCCTTCCTCACTCACTCCCCATTGCATCCATGTCTTTACATCTGATTCAAGCTCTATCCAAACAAATCTATCCTCTTGGGCCGGATCCATTTCCACTACCTGATAATCACTTTGGGAAAAGTTATCATATTTATTAGAAGGATTCATAGCTGCCATTACATCTACTTCCTTAGGAAGAAAATATCCATTTATCTCTCTGTTTAGTATAATATTCATTAACTCTTGTTGCACAGCATGTTCACATCTATTTAATTCATCTATAAAAAGCAACACTTTCCTTTGTGGATGCTCTTTTATAGCATTTTCTATTTGTAACAGCTTAGTATGAATTGCATAAACAGTTTTCTTTTCTTTCTCGATTAAACCAGCTATATTTTTTTCGTATTCCTCTACTGTAGGTAGCCCTCCAATTTCACCTTCTTTTAGCAGGTTACCATCAATATTAACTAAAAAATAATTCTCTCTTTTACTCAATTCCCTAACTAAAGCAGTCTTTCCTATGCCACTCTCTCCTATAATCAATGGAACAGCACCGCTCTTAATTACTAAATCTACTGTTAATAAAGCATCATTAAAATTCATATATATTACACTCCTTACATACCTAGTTTATAATCTAACAAAACAGTCTTAGCTTTCATACTTCCATATTTGTAAACAAAGCGAACCTTATCAAATTTAAATGCATCACACTCTATAAAATCTAATAAAAATTTATCTTCTACCTCTTCTTTACCTATTTCTTCTATTATAATTGGTTCTAATTCTTTTAACTTCTCTTCTTGTAGATATTTCGCCACTTTTACATTTATCTTAATATATTTATTGATTTTTTCATCTGTTATGTGAATATATCTCATAGCCTCTTCATTATTTCTTATACTTTCTAGCTCTGCTTCCTCACAGGGATTATCTATAAATTTTATAGAAGACCAGTCCTTTTTAATAGCAATCATTTGTATTTTACAAGAAGGATTTTTTATAAACCTTATAGAATCAAAATCTTTTTCTACCGCTACCTTTTGAAGTTCTATATCGGGATTTAAGGCAAATTGTATCGCCCATCCTTTTGACTCTATAGCCTTTTTTATTACATTATAGCTTGGATCTTTAATATATTTTAAAGAATTCCATGCTTTTTCTACTACATATAAACACATATTTTCATTAGGACTATCAATATATTCAATAGCCCATGGATTTTGCTTTAGTGCTTCCCACATAACGCTTTCTGATGGATCTTTTATATATCGAATTAATACTCCATTGTTCTTTACTACAACTAAAGCCATATCTTCAGTTACACTAGTTAGTGACTTAATGTAATAAGGGTCCTTTTTTAATTTTTCTATAATCTCTTTTTCTTCCAAAGTCAACACCACCTTATTTTGCATACCTATATTGAATTTATATCTTTTTAGAAATTATTTCAACATTAAAATATTAGCATAAAAATAAAGAGAAGGACAGCTATCAGTAGTTATTACCACTTTAAGCTCCTTCTCTCATCTTTTAATAATTATTTTCATTTACTAATAATTATTAAAAGATTAAGGTTGTTAGAATTACCAAAAGCATAATGCCAAAAATATATATTGAATAAGTTATACTACTTAGTTTATAGCCTGTTAAGCTAAACTTTTTATTTAATAATTCTTTTAACTTTCCATCCATATTATTTCCAAATTTGATTTCTGAATTGCCAACCTTTTCTATATTATCATTGATTAAATATATAAGTTTTATCAAACCTTCATCAAATACCTTTAAAACAAAGCTTAAAATTCTGAATATAAATTTAAATAAAGGGATATAAATATTCTTTTCTATGCTAAACCAGCTTGAAGTAGTATTTATATAAGTGATTTTCTTATTTAATACAACTCTTAAATGCTTTCTTATGAATAATATATAGACTAATATACCTAGCCCTATAGAAACAAATGAAGATTTAATATTTTCAATAGAATAAAAATCTATTGCAATTCTTTCATGAATACCAAATGAAATTGAAGCTTTTTCTATTACTTTAATTACAAACTGAGGATTTACTCCTATAAATAATATTAATGAAGCCAAAATTAACATAGGTATAAATGTAGTTTTACTTATATATTTTTCCTTAGAGTATTTGTCTTCTCCCTCCATAAATATAGCAACAAATAACTTTAACATATATGCCGTTGTAAATCCGCTACTAATTATAAAAATATATTCCCCTAATTTTAGCCATATACCTCCATAGATATGCAAAGCTTCTGCCAATGCATGATGTAGTAAGTTTTTACTTATGAAGCCATTAAATCCTGGCATTCCAATTATTCCACACAAGGCAATTAAGAATAAATATTTAAATAGATTTTTATTCTTTCCAAATCCTAATATAGAATTAATATCTAATTGATGTAAACACATATATATTGCGCCAGCAGCTAAAAATAAAAGTACTTTATAAATTATATGATTTATTATATGGTATAGTGTTCCATAAAAAGCTATGGCTTTATGCTCTCCTAGAATACCCATAAGTCCTATACCTACAAGTATATACCCCATTTGACTCATACTACTATATGCAAGTGTCCTTTTTATATTTCTTTGAAATAGTGCTAGTAGTCCTCCAATAAACATAGTTGTAAAGCCTAAGACTAATATTACAGAAGAAATATTAAAATCATCAGGAAACATATATCCGGTCGTTATCATTATTCCAAAAATGCCCGTTTTAAGTAATATACCTGATAGTATAGCACTGGCTGGTGCTGGTGCCGCCGGATGGGCCTTAGGTAACCAAATGTGCAATGGTACGGCTCCAGCTTTAACTCCAAATCCAAATAAAATTAAAGATGCAATTAAATACTTTATATCTCCTATTTTACTTACAGCAATTTTAAGCTCTCCTAGTAGGAGGGTTTGAGTAAAATCATAAAGTAAAAACAGCCCCATTAATAGAACTAATCCTCCTGCTACCGCCATAATTATATATGTGTCTCCAGCTTCATGTGAGGATTCCTCTTCTTCATGTATTATCAATGGGTACGATGTTAATGACATAATTTCAAAGAATGTAAATAGATTCAGCAGATCCTCTGAAATAAAGATTCCCAAGGTGCTCCAATATGTTAACATGAAAAACACATAATATCTATTTTTATCCTTGTATGACTTCATATATGAAATAGAATACACTGTAACCAAAAACCATATTAAAGTTGTTAACCATACAAAGATATATCTAAAAGCGTTTAATTTTAAGTAAAGTCCTGTTCCCATAATATTAGGGACTAATAAATGCATGTCCTCATTCAAGACTTTAGGATACAGACTACTTACAAATATAAACATAATAAATGTAGAAAAAATATTAAATACATCTCTATAACTTTCTCTTGTTCTACCAAGTAAATATGCAATAAATGTTGAAATCAACGGAAATAAAATTATAAATAATAATGAATTTTCTCCAGTCAAAATTTCACCTTCCCTCTCTATTGTATTTAATATTTACATTAACTCTTTTGCTATTTCCTGTATAAAGCTAAGAACTGGATTAGGGAATAGTCCAAGAATTACTGTTATTGTAGTTATACATATTATGGGGATAAGCATTTTTCTTGGAGCTTCACTAGTAATGTGGGGATTGTCTTTCTCCCTTTTAAAAAAGGCCTCAGTTATTATTGGCAATAAATACATTGAAGTAAGCAGTGCACTAAATAGTAATATAGCTGGGAAAAGAACTTTGCCAGCACCTAAACTTCCTTGAGCTAAAAACCATTTAGAAACAAAACCATTTGTAGGTGGTATTCCTATAAGAGATATAGAGGATATGGTAAAACACCATAATGTTATTGGCATCTCTCTTCCAATACCTTTTATTTGGCTTATTTCTGTTTTTCCTCTAGTGTACATGATTGCTCCTACACAGAAAAACAAGGTGATTTTTATTACCGCATGATTTATTAAATGTAGCATTGCTCCTACAAATGCATTTCTATTTACAAGAATTATTCCTAACAAAATATAGCCCAATTGACTTATGGTAGAGTATGCTAATCTTTTTTTAAGATTTTCTTGATGAAGGGCTAAAAATGATCCCATTAATATAGATATTATTACAAATATAGTTAAATATTTTGTACTTTCATTATTTCTTGTAAATTCAGCTCCATATATATAATAAACAGTTCTAACAAGTGCAAAAACACCTGATTTAACTACTGCTACAGCATGTAATAATGAACTTACTGGAGTGGGTGCTACCATAGCTTGTGGAAGCCATGAATGGAAAGGTACTAAGGCCGCCTTAACACTAAAACCTAGAAACATAGTTATAAAGCTTATACTATATAGTTTCATATTTTCATTAGATAAATTATTTATTATGCCTTTAGGTAAGAATGATAAATCTTTAGTCAAATTAAACAAAATAATCATTCCAAAAAGTACAAGGGTTGCTCCTGCAAATGAATAGATTAAATATTTCCTTCCACTATTTAAAGCTTCTTTTGTATCAGAATGTATTACTAATGGGAAAGTAGCTAAAGTTAATAATTCATAAAATAAATAAAGTGTTATTAAGTTACCTGAAAAGGCTATGCCTAATGTTACTCCTAAAGTAGTTAAAAAAAATGTAAAAAACCTATTTTCCTTTCCCTCATGTTTCATATATTCCATAGCATAAATAGTAGTAAATATCCATAAAACCGAAACCAATATAGCAAATAATATTGTAAGTTTATCTATTTTAAAATATATATCTAAGAATTCATTGAATACAAATAAATGTATTTTTTCTTTATTAAAATACTTAAAAACTATATAAACAAATATAAAATTTAAAGAAGTAATTATAAAAACAAATACATTTCTTTTTCTTCTGTTAAAATTACACAACCATATTAAAATAGCTGCTATAAAAGGAAAGATTATTGGTAATAAAACAATTATATTATTCAATATAGCTCCTCCTAAACTAAACCAGTCTTAATTAAATCTATTATAGATTGAGATTTAACTCCTATATATATCATAGTTAAAATTAAAATTATTATTGGTAATAATTCTTTTAGAGGTTTTTCTTTACTTTTATACACTTTACTTTTTAAATTTTCCTCACCAAAAAAACCATTTATAGCAATTGGAAAATAGTACATTGCATTTAATAAACTGCTTAATAGTATTACCCCTATTAATATAATTTTGTTAGCTTCAATACTTCCTAAGGCTAAATACCATTTAGAGACAAAGCCAGGTAATACAGGAATTCCTATCATGGATAAAGATGCAATAAAAAACATACCCAAAGTATAAGGCATCTCCTTGCCAACACCTTTTAAATCCTCTAATTCTTTTAATCCCGTACTTTGAATAATTGAACCTGCACTTAGAAATAAAGCCCCTTTAGTTACCGCATGTCCTATAATATGAAATATAGCAATTGTAATTCCAAGCTCCGTACCTAATCCTATGGCAAAGAATATATATCCCATTTGAGCTACAGTAGAATATGCAATGACTTTTTTAATATTTTTTTGATGTATTGCAAATATTGATCCAAAAATCATTCCTAAAGATCCTAATATTAATATAATATTTAATATTGGAAGATTGTTAATTATCTCTTTTCCAAAGACCTTATAAATAATTTTTATCAAAAACCATACGTATCCTTTCAATACTAGTGATGATAATATAGCACTAGAGGATGTTGGAGCATTAGCATGAGCATCAGGAAGCCATGTGTGTAACGGAAACATAGCGCTCTTAACACCTAATCCTATAGTAAATAAACCTAAGGTTATTGTAATAATCCTAGTATATTGGCTATGGTTTTTTATCATGCTCTCATGTATAAAAGTCATGTTTAAATGCCCAGTGATTGAATACAAAAAAGCAATCCCCATAAGCACAAGCCCGGATCCTAGACAGCTCATTATTAAGTACTTAATTCCAGCTTTTATATTTTCCTTTTTATCCTTTATAACTACTATTCCACAGGAAGCTAAGTTACCTATTTCAATAAATACAAAGATATTAAATATATCATTTGAAAAAATTATCCCTAGAAGAGAACCTACTAAAATGTTTATTAAAAGATAGTATAGATTTGTTTTTTCTTTGCTTATGTCATAGTTTATATTGTAAATTGAATACCATACTACTATAGCCGCCACAAAGGTAAAAAGCATACCTAATATACATTCAATTACACCTACATAAAATTCAATACCTATAGGTGCAGGAAAATGTCCTATTCTATAGTAATATCCCCCCGTTTTTATTACATAATTTAATGTAACAAAATACATTAAAAAGCATGCTAAAAAAGATATGAGGCTAATTCCCTTAGAAATCTTTTCTTTTTTTATCACTGGCATTATAGTAGCCGTAATAAATAGTAATAACAGTGAGACTAACGGAAAGCTGTCAATAGGCAAATCTACTCATCTCCTTTTTTTAATATTTCATCTAACTCTATTGTTCCATATTTCTCATGAACTTTTATAGTTAATGCTAACGCAAAAGCCGTAGTGCTTACAGCTACTACAATTCCTGTAAGCATAAGAGAAGTAGGAATTGGGTTTATATATCCATCCACTCCTTTAAAAGACTCTACTATGATTGGTGCTTCTCTTCCGGCTATATAACCTTTTGATATAAAAAAAAGAAAAATTGATGTATCCATAATGTTTAGTCCAATAATCTTTTTTATTAGATTATTATTTAATAGTAATGTTACAAATCCTATTCCAAATAGTATTACTGAAGCAGTCTCATAATAATTAATAAATAGCTTTTCCATTTTATATTTCACCTTCTTCAAATAAACTATATAGAAAATAAATAGTTATAGATACGACTATCCCCACTATAATATTTAAAGGAAGCAAAAATCCACCACTTAGTATATTGCCTGCCTTTCCTAAAGGTGGGCCTGGCCAACTTAGATCACTTCCTCCAGATATAAAACTATAGCCTTTTATAGTTCCATACATAATTAATGCAACGGAAATAATCTTTATTAATTTACTATACTGAAGTTTTTCTCTTGCTTTATCTTTTCCAAACACGATCCTATAAAGTATAAAACCTGCACCTAAAACCGTTCCTCCAGCAAATCCTCCCCCTGGACTTAAGTGACCATGAAAAATTATATAAAGGCCAAAAAGGTGTATGAAAGGCAATATTGCTCTAGTTACTTCTTTTAGTATAATATCCTTCATTTTACCTCTCCTTTTACTCTTTATTCTTTTTTAGAACTACTAATACAGTTATTGCTGAAGTAAATAAAACACTGGCTTCAACAAAAGTATCAAATGCTCTATAGTCTAGTATTATTCCAGTAACTATGTTAGTAGCTCCTGTGTCTTTAATAGCATTTTCTATATAATATTTTGAAACTTCATTATGAGTTGGTAGAGAACCTGTTCCAAACTGCGGTAATTCTATTACTCCAAGAAGAAGTATAAAGGTTATACCCAAAGTAATAAGTACTGCATTTATCTTTCTCATTTCTTTTCTCCCTTTATTCTCTTTAATGTTAGAATAAACAATACTGTAGTAATGCCAGCTCCAACGGCTGCCTCGGTTATTGCTAAATCTGGAGCATTTAGTTGCTGCCATAATATAGCCATAATTAAGCTATAAACCATAAAAACTATAATAGCTCCTAGGAGATCTTTTACATAAGAAACCATTATTGAAGATATTATTAAAAATAACAACATTACAATACTAAAGATTTTCATCCTTTTTTATTCCATCCTTTCTCTCAATAGACTTTATTCTTAGGTATTCAGCCTTGCCTATTAAATGAGTGGCGGTAGGATTTGTTATCCATATAAACACAAGGACTAAAATTAATTTTAAGCTTGTGAAATTAAATCCACTATTAATTATTAACCCAGTTAAACATAATAAAGCTCCTAAAGTATCGCATTTCGCTGCACTATGCACCCTTGTAAATACATCAGGGAACCTTAAAATACCCAATGTACCTACCATGAAGAAAAATAAACCTCCTGTTGTAAATGCTGCTACTAGTAGTATTTTAATCATCATTGTTTCCTCCTAAACTTTCTATATAACGGGATATTATTACAGAAGCTATAAAACTAATTAAAGCATATACTAGCGCTACATCTACAAAATATGTTTCTTTAAGTATGAAGGAAATAGACGCTATGATAATTATTGTTTTAGTACTTATTACATTTATTGCAATAAGCCTATCTGCAGAAGTGGGGCCTTTAACCCCTCTATATAGACATCCTAGTATAGTTATTGATAAAAAAACAACGGAAAAAATCAATATCTTATTCATTTATAATTTCCTCAGCTTTCAAAAGAATATTCTCAAAAGAGGACTCCTCTAAATCTTTTATATTTTCCTCTTGAAGACAATGAATAATTAATTTGTCATCATCCATAATCAGAGTTAATGTACCTGGAGTTAGTGTAATTGAATTTGCTAAAACCGTTTTCAATAGATTCGATTGTATCTTTGTGTCTACTGTACATATATTTGGTGATATATTCATCTTAGGACTTAAAACTATTTTAGCCACATGTATATTAGATTTAAATATTTCTAAAATTAATGTACTTAAATACTTCAAAAATATAGTTATTTTTTTAACATTAAAGGAGACTTTTTTACTGTTTTTTTCCATTAACTCTCTATTTAAGTATTCATTAAATCTAAACACTAAATAAGATATTATGAGGCCTATGCTTAATCTTTCTAATGTAATTGATTCACTTAGTATGATCCAAAATATAAAAAGAGATGTTATTTGCCAAAATTTCATGCTATTCTACCTCCTTTTGCATTATTATCTATAGATATAATATTATCAATTTCATTAAATTCCGTCTATATTTTTATTTAATTTATAGTGAAATATTCAATACGCGGAATTTTCAAAATATTTTACCATAAAAAAAGTAGTTTATATAAACATATAAACTACAAATTAAAAACTATAATATTTCACTAATTATTCCCCCACCAATTAAGATGTCCTCTTGGTAGAATACTACAGATTGACCTTTTGTAATTGCTCTTTGGGGATTTATTAATTCAACTTTTACTTTTCCATCTTCAATTGGATATATTGTGCCTTTATTTGATGTGGTAGAATATCTTACTTTTACTTCAACTTCTGTAGGCTTTTCTAATTTATCAAAAGCTATTAAATTTACTTCTTCAGCAATTAATCCCTTTCTGAATAAATCTTCATTTTCTCCTAGTATAACTTCATTATTTTTAGAATCTATGTTCACTACATACATAGGTTTTCCAAGTGTAATACCTAATCCTTTTCTTTGACCTATGGTGTAATGAATTATACCTTTATGCTTCCCTAATATATTACCATGCTTATCTTTAAAATAGCCCTCTTTTATTTCTTCTCCAATTTGTTTTTCTATAAACCTTCCGTAATCATCATCTGGAATAAAGCATATTTCCTCACTATCTTTTTTATCATGGACAGATAATCCAATTTCCTTGCCTATAGCTCTAATTTCTTTCTTAGTAAAATCTCCGCAGGGTAGTAATGTATGCTCTAACTGAAATTGTGTAAAATTGTAAAGCACATAACTTTGGTCTTTTGTCAAATCTATACCCTTCTTTATTACATATCTATCATTATGTTTTTCTATTTTAGCATAGTGACCTGTAGCTATATAATCTGCCCCTAGGTTTAAAGCTCTTTTTAAGAATGAATCAAATTTGATATATTTATTACAAGCAATACATGGATTAGGAGTTCTTCCCTTTAAATACTCACCTACAAAATTAGTTATTATTTTTTCTTTAAATTCTTCTTTAAAGTTCATTACATAAAATGGTATTCCAAGCTTATAGGCTACTCTCCTTGCATCATTGACAGATGATAGAGAACAGCAACCACCTTCTCTTTCTTCATACTCTTGGTCCTCATCCCAAATCTGCATCGTAACACCTATAACTTCATATCCTTCTTTTAATAATAAATGGGCCGCTACGGAACTATCAACTCCTCCACTCATAGCTAATACTACTCTTTTTTTCATTTTCCCACCGTCCTAATTCTATCAACTATACTATTTATTTGTTTACATACGTAATCTACATCCTCTTCACTAGTGTTCTCACCTATAGTGATTCTTATAGAGGATTTTGATAACTCTCTACTAAGACCTAATGCTAATAATACATGTGAAGGTTCCATGGAAGTAGCCTGACACGCGCTTCCACTAGATACGCATATACCTTCCCTATCCAAATTAAATACTAAATCTTCCCCATAAACTCCACTAAAACCTATATTTATATTATTGCATAATCTACTCTCACCAGCAGGACCATTCAAAAAAGCTCCTTCTATCTTTAAAAGTTTTTCTATCATTTTATTCCTTAGAAATGACAATCTTCCCATTTCATCTTTCATTGTATTCATAGATATTTCAACGGCTTTTCCAAAGCCAACAATAGAGGCTACATTTTCTGTGCCTCCTCTTTTTCCTCTCTCTTGACCTCCGCCATGAAGCATATTATGAAGCTTTACTCCTTTTTTAACATATAAAGCTCCTACTCCTTTAGGACCATATATTTTATGAGAGGACAGGGAAAGCATATCTATATTTGAATCTCTTACGTCCATGGGAGTCTTTCCCAAAACCTGTACTGCATCACTATGAAAAGTTATATTTTTTTCATTACATATTTTCCCTATCTCTTTTATGTTTTGAATAGTTCCAATTTCATTATTTCCATATATTATAGATACTAATATTGTATCTTTGGTGATTGAATCTACTAATCGGTCTAGATTTACAAACCCCTCCCTATCTACAGGTAGATAAGTAATCTTAAACCCATCTTCTTCTAAATATCTACAAGTACTCAATATTGCTTCATGCTCAATTTTTGTAGTAATAATATGATTACCCTTGTTTTTATTAGCATAGGCAAATCCCTTTATTGCCCAATTATCAGCCTCAGTGGCTCCACTGGTAAAAAACACTTCATCACTTTTACAATTAATTGCACTACTTATATTATCTCTAGAGCTTTCAATAGCCATTTTACTCCTAAGTCCTATTGAATATTGAGATGAGGGATTCCCAAAGAACCCCTTCAAATAAGGCATCATTTCTTCTAATACTTCATCTTTTATAAAAGTAGTAGCTGCATAGTCCATATATATAATCTTGCTCATTTCAAATCACCTTTTTTATTTAGTCAAATACAGGTGTTGATAAATATCTCATACCTGTATCAGGTAGTATTACTACTATATTTTTTCCCTTATTCTCTTCTCTTATACCAACTTCCTTAGCTGCATGTAATGCTGCTCCTGAAGATATACCCACTAAAAGTCCTTCTAATGTTACTATTTCTTTAGTAATTTTAAAGGAGTCTTCATTTGAAACTTTAATAATTTCATCAATTATGGATGTATCTAATATTGATGGGATAAATCCTGCACCTATACCTTGTATTTTATGTGGTCCTGGTTTACCGCCAGAAAGAATTGCTGAATCTTCTGGTTCCACTGCGATGATTTTTACATCTGGATTCTTCTTCTTTAATGCTCTTCCTATTCCTGTTATAGTTCCACCAGTTCCTACTCCTGAAATAAGCACATCTACTTTTCCATCTAAATCTCTTAATATTTCTTCAGCAGTAGTCTTTTCATGAATAGATGGATTAGCTAAATTATCAAATTGTTGAGGAATAAATGAATTTGGTATTTCTTTTGCTAGTTCTTCTGCTTTTGCAATAGCACCTTTCATACCTTCCGCAGCTGGTGTTAATACTAATTCTGCTCCATATGCTTTTAATAACTTTCTTCTTTCTATACTCATAGATTCAGGCATAGTTAGTATTATTTTATATCCCTTTGCTGCTGCCACTAATGCTAAACCTATTCCTGTATTTCCGCTAGTAGGTTCTATAATAACTGTGTCTTTTTTTATAAGTCCTTGTTTCTCTCCCTCTTCTATCATAGCAAAAGCTATTCTATCCTTAATACTGCTTCCTGGGTTAAAATACTCAACCTTACCTATTAAATTTGCTTCAACACCATATTGTTTTTCAAATTTACCAAGTCTCAACATTGGTGTATTTCCTATAAGTTCTGTTAAATTATTATATACTCTCATAATGATCCTCCTTAAATTATATATTTATTATTCCGATATGAATAGTATGCTTTATTTTAAAATATTTACATGTATTATATATAATACATGTATTCTATTCCTTTACTTTTGTTATATTGCTCTACTAAATCTTCTAAAGTTATTAAATCAACTATTGAAGCTATGGAAATGTTAAGTTTTTTCCATATGTTGTCATAAATACATTTTTCTAAGATATCATCTTTCATGCTTTCTTCCCAATCCACCACATCTAAATCCCCTTCTAATACTCTTAATATATCTCCTACGGTTATTTTAGATGGATGCTTAGCTAGACTATATCCTCCCTGAGCACCTTTTTTACTAATTACTAACCCATTTTTTCTAAGAGCCGAAAAAATTTGCTCCAAATATTTTTCAGATATATTTTGTCTCTCAGAAATACTCTTTAGTGCTATGCTCTCATAAGATGTATATATGGCAATATCCATCATAGCCTTTAAACCATATCTGCCTTTAGTTGATATCTTCATATTCTACACCTCTTCTTCCTTTAATCCTATATATTTACTATGATTATATTATTTAAATAGTATGTTGTCAATATACTATTTCATAAAATTAAAAAACTGCCTTAAATTTTATTAAGGCAGTTTTTTGTGTTAAGAATTTAATATTTCATTCTCCTTTTCTTTAATAAATTGATTAGTATATAAATTATAATAATAGCCTTTATTTTTCATTAATTCTTCATGATTTCCCATTTCAACTATTTCACCTTTTTGTATTACTAATATTTTATCTGCAGACACTATAGTTGATAATCTATGAGCTATTATAAAACTAGTTCTTCCTTTTAAAACTTTATCAATTGCATCTTGAATAATCTTTTCGCTTTCTGTGTCAATAGATGAGGTAGCTTCATCTAAAACAAACAATGATGGATTGGATATAATTGCCCTAGCAAAAGAAATAAGTTGTTTTTCTCCTGTGGAAAGTTTATTTCCTCCTTCTCCAACTTCAGTATTATAGCCATTCTCCATTTTAATAATAAAATCGTGGGCGTTTACTAATTGAGCTGCTTTTATAACCTCTTCATCCGTAGCATCTAACTTTCCATACTTTATATTATCTTTTATAGTTCCACTAAACAAATGAGGACTTTGTAGCACGTATCCTAAATTTGATTGAAGCCATAAAATTGATCTTTCTCTATAGTCAACTCCATCTATTAATACTTCTCCATCTGTAGGCTCATAAAATCTACAGAGTAAATTCACAATGGTACTTTTCCCAGAGCCAGTCTCTCCAACTAAAGCTATCTTTTCTCCTTTTTTTACTTGTAAATTAAAATTATCTAAAACTTTTTCTCCATCCTTATAAGAAAAACTTATATTTTTAAATGTTATATCCCCATGGATAGTCTCCCAATTTTCATTTTTAGGATTAAATATATCACCATATTTATTTATTACTCCTTGGCTATCCTGAATTTCTATTTTTTCTTCAATAAGAGATATTACCCTCTCTGCTGATGCCTGGGCATGTTGAAGCTCTGCTAAGGTAGTAGCTAGTTGCGTTATTGGCTCAAAAAATTGTATTGAATAGGCCAAGAACATTACTAATGTACCATAGCTTAATGTTTCTAAAAGCACTCCTTTACCACCATACCATAGAGCTAAACCTGTTCCAATGCTTCCTAGAGTTAATACTATAGGTAAAAATAAGGAGGAAAAAATAGCTGCTCTTAAAGAAGAACTTCTCATCTCTCCTGTAGTAACTTTAAATTCTTCTAGGTTATCTAATTCAGTAACTAATGTTTTAGTAGTTTTTGCTCCTGTTATACCCTCATTAAAACCTGCTGTTATTTTAGAATTTATTTTTCTTACATTTCTATAAGAATCTAATATTTTTCTTTGAAAATATATTCCGATTATTATAAGTGGCGGTACTACGCTTAAAGTAATTAATGTTAGTTTAACATTATGAAACATCATAATTATTACAAATCCAAACATCATAACCAAGGCCCATACCATGTCAATTAACCCCCAGGATACTATTTCACTTAATCTCATAACATCTGAAGTAACCCTAGAAATTATCCACCCTACTGAAGTTTTATCATAATAGGATAATGATAATTTTTGAAGCTTTTCAAAAGATATTTTTCTTATATGGTAGGCAAGTCCTGTTTCTACTTTACCTGCAACATTTATAAATATTTTAATATTAATTGCTTGAATAATTATAATAACTAAATAGACCACTGCAAATTTTTTTAGTCCTAGCATATTATTATTTTCAACAAAAGTATCTATTGCATACTTATTAAGATATGGCACCAATACATCTATGCCTGCTACTGCACTCATAACCAAAGATAATTTTATTAAACTTCCTTTAAATTCTATTACATAATTAAATAATTTTCTCCATAGGCTAAAACTTAATTTATCATCCATTACCTCACCGCCATTTCCTTAACTTACTCTCGTATCATTCCATTCATTTTCTATACTCTTTTGAATATCCCATATTCTCTTATATATCCCTTCTACCTTTATTAATTCCTCATGACTACCCATTTGAGCAATTTTACCTTTATCCAATACTATTATTTTATCTGAATCCATAATTGAGGATATTCTATGGGATATTATTATTGTAGTTACTCCTTTACTTTTCTCTTTTAATGCTTCTTTAATTTTTCTGTCTGTTTCAGTATCTACAGCACTTAAAGAATCATCAAATATAAGTATTGGACTAGATTTAATCAATGTTCTTGCTATAGCAATCCTCTGTCTTTGTCCACCTGATAGGTTAACTCCCTTTTCTCCTAACATAGTTTCATAGCCTTTCTCAAAGCTTTCTATAACTTCATGAACAGAGGCATTCTTTGCACTGGATATTACTTCTTCTTTAGTAGCATCTTTCTTGGCAATCTTTATATTGTCTTCAATGTTTCTTGAATAAAGATAAGGCTCTTGAAGCACTGTGCCTACGTTACTTCTAATCCATTTTTTGTTTATTTCTCTTAACTCCACTCCGTCAATGGTTATAGAACCACTATTATAATCATAAAGCCTTCCTAATAGGTGAATTAAAGAGGATTTTCCTGAACCTGTTTGTCCAACTATAGCAACCTTTTCCCCCTTATTTATTTTAAATGAAATACCATTCAAAATAGGTTGACCTTTGTCATATTGAAAATGCACATCTTTAAATTCTATATTGCCTAATATCTTAGGTTTCTTTTCTCCTTCTTTATCTTCCTCTACCTTTTCATTAAGTATTTGATCTATTCTCTTCTTAGCTACAGTCATTTTTCCCATTTCAGATAGAATTCTTCCAAGTTGTCTTACAGGCCACAATAGCTTTATTTCATAATTGAGAAAAACCACCAATGTACCTAAACTTATATCCCCTATTAAAGTGAAATATATTCCAAATATTAAAACTGAGGCTATTTGAATCATACATAAAAAGTCAGATACACTCCAATAAGTGCCTAGCAAACTGTAAAGTTTATACAATATATTTTGGTATCTTTTATTTACATTATCAAATTTATCAATTTCATATTTTTCTCTCCCAAAGGCTCTAACTACTCTAACTCCCCAGAGGTTTTCTTGAAGTACCGTGGTCATCTTTCCTTCCTCTTCATCTGCTTCATTAAATATGTTTTTTATTTTAGAAAAAAATATTAATGAAAAACCAAAAATTATTGGTACCATACTCATTGACACTAAGGTCATCTTAACATTTAATGAAAACATCACTACTAGGGAAAATATCAATATAAAAATTCCTCTTCCCATTTCCACTAATTGATTTGATAAAAATTTCCTTATGGTTTCTACATCAGAAGTACATCTTTGTATAAGATCCCCCGCTTCTGTTTTTACGTGATAATCGTAAGGTAGATGTTGAATATGATCATACAGCTTATCCCTTAAGCCCTTTGCTATATTTTCAGAAGCTTTAGCAGACCATTTTCCTCTATAATATAAAAATAATCCCCTAATTAAAGTTAAAATTACTAGTATTAAACCGCAAATCCATAGATTTTTTTGTAAATATGATACCCCTCCAATTTTATTAATAAAATAATTGACTTTATTAATACTATCTACAGGTATATTCCCTATGACGTTATCAATAGTAACCTTAATAACTAAAGGCTCTAAAGTACCAATAAAGGTTGCAATAGCTACGCATAGTATTGCTGCAGAATAGAGCAAAATATTTTTTTTCATTTTTGTACCCCCTTTTTGTAAACAAAAAAAGCCTAGGAGTATCCTAAGCTTTCATATCAAAACAATATAAATATAATATAAAAGCCATAGAATACATAACCTATGGCTTAATTAACTAATTATAAAAATTTACATATCCATAGGTCGTATTTTAAATATAAAATTATATTCATTGTTCAATAAATTTATTAATAACATTAATACGACCTCCTTTACAAAATTTTCATAATATAATATTAGACTATTATCAAAATTATTGCAAGTATTTTATTAATTATCTTATAATTTAATTTTAAACAGCTAATAAAAACCCCTAATGATTTAGGAGTTCTTATTAAATAAACCTATTTCTTCATTTTCAATCCATTCTTCTACTTGCCTTTGAGCTTCTTCTATGTTTTCACCAGCTCCTACCAATATGCCCGTAATTATAGATTTAGATAATAAATATTCTATGTTTAATCCCATATCCTTTTCTTGTACAGCTCTTTTCATTATAGCATTCATGCTATCTATATATTCACTTTGGTTTAATACAGTTTCTCCTCTATAACAATTCTCTTCACTCTTTTTTTTACGCCCAACTTGTTTGCACAAATTCATTGTTAAAATATAATTATATTTTGTTGCATGTTTCATTTCATCTGTAAAAATTTCAAGAAGTATATCTCTTTGATATCTGTTAGGTAGACCCATTCTTATGATTCTATATTTTTCAACAGCTCCTAATTCCCCAAATAAGGCACGTTTAATTCCTTCTACATAAGATTTAGGCTTAACAAACTTTTCACAATCTGTACTTTCTATATCTTTTCCTGTGTAACATCTATAAATTTCTTTAAACCATTTTCTATGTTTTCTCTCATCATTCCTTATAGATATTATTATTTCTTTTTCTTCTTTCGTTGGAGCCATTTTTATTAAATAGTCATAGGTTAACTCATCATTTCGCTCATCTTGAACAGCTTCTTTTATTAAATCTAATGATTTACATAAATCCATTTTAGTAAAATCCATTCCATAACTTGAACAACAATGATACATCCAATCCTCCAAAATAATATTACTAGGTACAATACATTATATGTTCCAAATTTTATTTTGACACAAAGTTTAACTATAGAAAAGATTTTATATTTATGTCATAAATAAACATATGGCATAGTATATTATTATAGTTCAAGTTTTTAGGAGGTTATTTATGGATCCTTATATGATGAATATGTGCGAAATGTGCATGCACAAAGTATACTGCCCTACCATGATGAGAATGCAATCTATGAATATGTATCAGATGCCTATGGGAATGGAGTCAATGCCCATGATGCAATATATGGATATGGACATGGACATGGAGGACACAATGGAAATGATGAGTGATACGGACATTATGGGAGATATGGGCTTAATGAATCATGTGGGCATGAACGAGGACATAATGGATTACATGAGAACTGAGTATACTCCAGATGAAGCTGATGAAGTTAATGAAGATGTAGCTGCAAATGCTGATTTTATTACAGATGAAAATGACGATTTAGAATTCGCAAGAAAACACAAAGATCACTGGAAACATTGTAAATGTGATTGTGATGACGTATTAAGGAAAATAGAAAGAAAGAATCCAGAAATATTTAGAAGTCTTATGATGTGTGGAATGCCTTATTGTCACGCTAAAAAAATCGTAAGTAGAATTATATATTTAACAATAAAATATTGTGGAGATTAACAGCATAAGGCTTAAGAATAAAACAGGCATAATACCTGTTTTATTCTTGCTTTATTCTGTAATTTTAGGATCTGCCTCATCTATTTTAGGGTTGAATATTGGAGCCTCTTCTAACAGTTTTGAATTTTTTAGCTGAGTATTAATCTCCCCTACTATAGCTTCTCTAAAATGATCTAATTCTTCCTGGGATAAGGAAGGTATTTGATTTAATAATAACTGGTCAAAGATTTTCTTCTTTTCCGTCCCTGTTTGAGGCATATATTTAAATTGTTGCTCAACTGCATAAAATATACTTTTTGCAATATTATAAGTGCCATTATATTGTTCTGCACCTATTTGCTTAATCAACATTTCTTTCTTTTTAGACAAGTACGATACTAGTACAGTAATAAAATAAGTTATTATTACTCCTAATATACTTAATATTCCTTGAACTAGAATATCCATAATACCACTTTGCAAAGTTTCCATATTACCCCTCCATCACAACAATATTTTTGAACCCTTTGTTCTAGTGGTTAATATAATTCTATTTCCTTCTATTTCACTATCTTGAATTGTAATGTAATTATATTTATCAAGGTGAATTTCAACTCTTCCCTTTTCTTTTATAACTTGGATATAACCAACCCTTCCTGGTAGAGAATAAACCCCTGGTATAGAAGGAATACTGTAGTCTATATTAGGAATGCTTGACCCATTCTTTTCAACAAAAGCGCACCGCCCAGTTATTCCCTTTATTATTGCATTTGCAATGCTCACGGCATTGTATTTATCACAATCCTCTTTGTTATCACAAAAAAATGGTTCTATTAAAATAGCTGGCATAGATGTATATTTTAAAACATATAAATTTTCTCTTTTTACAGGTCCTCTATTTACATATCCTAAGTTGCTTATCTCTGAGCATATTTTTTCAGCCAAGCCTTTGGCTGTTGGAGAAATATATTCAACCTCGCATCCTTTAGCCCTATCTTTTTCAAAAGCATTTACATGTAATGAAACAAACAGATCGACCTTATTACTATTTGCCATATTAACTCTATAGGCTAAGGATTGAGCTAAAGTCAAATTAGATTGGGTTGGAGTAACATTAATTATAGTATGTCCTAGCTTTTTTAGTCCTTCTACTACTAAAGAACCATATTCTCTTATGATTTTTTCTTCATTAAAATAACCAATAGAGCCCCTGTCCTCTCCTGTTCCATGCCCAAAATCTACAGCAATCTTCATAATAAATTGCCCCTTTCAAATAAATGCTAATATATAATATGCTGTAATGATTTTTTTGATAAAGGTTAACATTATTAAAATTGCCACATATTAATATAATGAAACAATTAATAGGAGTATATATGGAGACCTTTGAAAATGTAAACTCATATTCAAGAACTTTAGCTGTGGAATATGCTAAAAAATATGCTTTGAACCCTAATCCCCAATATAGATATTTTTCTTTAAGCAATACTGGTGGCGATTGTGCTAACTTTCTCTCTCAGTGTTTAAAGGCTGGAGGAGCTCCTTTTGTTTATAACAGAGAACATTCCTGGTGGTATAATAACATGGGTACCGGAAATGTAATGGATGATACTTGGTCTATACCCTGGGCAGTAGCTCACTCCTTATATTGGTTTTTAAAAATAAATAATGAAAGTAATCTTAGCGGTGCTAAGGGAAGAGAAATTTCCGATATTTCTTTATTAGACTTAGGTGACCTTGTGTTTTATGAGGATAACAGTGGTTTAATATTTCATTCTGCAATAATAACGGGATTTAGGGGCAACATCCCTCTTGTAAGTCACCATTCTTTTGAAGCTTTAAATATTCCTTATTACAGCACTTGGCCAGCAAATAAAATTCACTTTTTAAAAATTCATCTATAATTTTCTAATATATCCCAACCTGGTGCGTCCATTATTGAAATAAGGAATTTATTGTTTGTATATGTTAGAATTTTACTAGGTAAAGCTAAAAACAAATAAAAATAGAATAGAAATAGTCTATTCTATTTTTATTTCTATATTGTCTCCTTATATTATCTCCTTTTGATAAAGTTTAAAAAATATTATATGATAATCATATTAGCAATTTTATACACTTAGTTAAAATTGGAGGATTCTATGAATTATATTGATTTGACACATTCTATTAAAGAGAACTTAATATCATATTCAAGGGATGAAACTCCTCATATATCCCCTCTATCTACCATTGCTGACAACGGATTCGAAGTAAATAGATTAATTATTACTACCCATACTTCCACCCATGTAGATGCACCTAAACATATCTTTGATGATGGAAATACTATTGATAAACTACCTCTAGAAAGTTGTTTTGGGAAAGCTTTTGTAATGGATTTTTCAAAATACGAAAACACAATTATTTCCCTGGAAATTTTTTGTAAATATTATCAACATGAAGTTGACTATATTTTGTTTTATACCGGTGCTGAGATGTATTGGAATACTAATGAATATTTAAATAATTATAAATATCCTTCTTTAGAACTTTGTAATTATCTAAGTAATTTACCTATTAAAGGGATAGGAATGGATACTATTTCTGTAGATAGCAATGAAAGCGAACTATTTGAAAATCATAAAGTTCTATTAAAAAACAATAAAATTATTATTGAGAATTTAAAGAATCTATCACTTTTAAAAGATAAACTATGTGACATTTACATATTTCCATTAAAGGTTCACAATGGAGATGGAGGTCCTGCTAGAGTTATAGCGAAAATATAACTGTATAAAAATAAAAGAGGTTAGCCTAAGCTAGCCTCTTACATTTTATAGATTTCTTTCGTAAGCTTCTATCATTCTTTTAACCATTTCTCCGCCTACTGATCCATTTTGTCTTGAAGTTAAGTTTCCTTTATCCATGGATTCATAATTTGATAATCCTAATTCAGTAGCTATTTCAGCTTTGAACTGATTTAATCCTCTCTTAGCTTCTGGAACTAATACTCTGTTTGATGAATAATTTGGCATAATGTTTCCCTCCTAATTAATTTAATTTTTTATTTTGTTTTGTAATATAAGTTTTACCCAATAGAATATTTATATGTTATGGAATTGAAGGAAACACTGGTAATACTTGATGTAATATATAAGCTTTGGATATTAAATATGCTTTAATAATTATTTGATTTTGATTTTAAACATTTTTCTTTTTCCTATGATTACAATATCATTATTACTTAATATAATATCACTATAAACGGAGATAATACCGCCATTTAATTTAACTCCACCTTGTTTAATTAATCTTCTAACTTCACTATTGGATGACACAAATCCTGACAATACAATTGCTTCTATTAAATTTGTGTTTTTTTCTATTAAAATTTCTAAAATATCTTCAGGAACTTCATTTTTTTGATATAAATTTTTAAAATATTCCTCAGCAATACTTGCCTCTTCTGTGTTATGATACAATGTTACAATTTCTCTTGCTAATCTCATTTTTATATCTCTAGGATTAACTTCCTCTTTTTTCAGTTCTTCCTTTATGTCATTTATCTCATCAGGATGAATATCTGTCGCCAGTTCAAAATATTTAATTATTAACTCATCGGGTAATTGCATAACTTTTATATACATATCTTTGGCACTTTCATATATACCAATATAATTTCCAAGACTTTTACTCATTTTCTCCTTTCCATCTAATCCTTCTAATATAGGCATAAATATGGCTATTTGACTCTCTTCATTAAATTCTTTTTGCAGCGTTCTACCCATTAAAATATTAAACCTTTGATCTGTTCCACCCAGCTCTATATCAGCCTTTATATGAATTGAATCATAGGCTTGCATTAATGGATAAAAAAATTCATGAATTCCTATACTTATTCCGTTATTAAGTCTATTTTTAAAATCCTCTCTTTCCGTCATTCTTGCTACAGTACACTTAGATGCAAGTTCTATTACATCTCTAAAATTTAAACTCCCTAACCATTGGCTATTAAAAGTAAGCTTTGTTTTCTCTCTATCTAACACTTTAAATATTTGCTTTTCATAAGTCTTTGCATTCTCCATAACCTGCTCTTTTGTTAACTGTTTTCTTCCTTTAGACTTTCCAGTAGGATCACCAATCATACCTGTAAAATCTCCTATTATTATCACTGCTTCATGTCCTAAATCCTGCAATTGCTTTATCTTTCTTAGAACAACTGCATGACCCAAATGTATATCCGGTGCACTTGGATCCAACCCTAATTTTACAATAAGAGGCCTTTTTTCTTTTTCACATCTTATTAACTTTTCTTTTAATTCATCTAAATTTATTATTTCATCTGCCCCTTTTTTAATAATTTTAATTTGCTCATCAATACTTATCATTATCTTACCTCCTATAATATTTAATAAAAATAAAAAACTCTCATCCTCGCAACTATGCAAGGATGAGAGTATACTCCCATGGTACCACCTTTATTTATTAATATGTCTCCATATCAACCTCTTCAAGTACTGTGCAAAATAAATGCATTATACTCTATCCTTATAACGGTGGAAGGCTTCCGTCAACAGCCTACAACTCTTTAAGAGCTTCGGTGTGATGCTCAGAGACGTATTCAGCGTATCAATCTTTACTTCCTCACACCACCCGGAAGCTCTCTGTAAAAGAACTGGATATCTTACTCTTTCTCTTCAAAGCATTTTTTATTGTTTTGTGTATTATACTAAATTTTTAGTTTTAAGTCAACTATACTTTTATTAAATATTATTTTAAGCATTCATACTGTAAATCGTAAATTATATATTAATAATTGAAAACTGTGGAGAAAAAATAATCATATGTTAAGTAATAGCTTCGCAATGGAAAAATAAACCATCAACGCGCCAGCATCTACAATAGTAGTTATTAAAGGGCTGGCCATTATAGCTGGGTCAACCTTTATTTTCTTGGCAATTATCGGTAATATCGCGCCTACGATTTTAGCTAATACAACTGTAAATAATAGCGTTATACATACTGTTAAAGACACCATTAAATCTGTGCCTTGTAAATAATAAATCCTAAGAAAATTAACAAATGCTAGTATTACACCAACAATTAAGCTTACACCTAACTCCTTCCTTATAACCCTTAAAGTGTCTTTTTCATCAATTTCTCCTAATGCCAAACTTCTAATAACAAGCGTAGCTGACTGAGAACCTGAATTTCCGCCAGTATCCATTAACATAGGTATAAAAAAGGTTAATACCACAACTGATTGTAGCACATCTTCAAACTTTTTTAATATACCTCCAGTAAAGGTGGCAGATAACATAAGAATTATCAACCAAGTTAATCTATTCTTTGCTAAAGTCCACACTCCAGTATCTAGGTAAGCCTCCTCTGAAGGTGCCATAGCAGCCATCTTTTGAAAGTCTTCAGTATTTTCTTGATCAATTACATCAATTATATCATCAATAGTTATAATACCAGTTAATCTATCTTCCTTATCTACAACAGGAACGACGATTATATCATACTTTTTAAATATACTTGCTACATATTCTTGGTCTTGATGGGTGTTTACATATACTACGTCCGTATTCATCACTTCTTCTACTCTAAGGTCATAATCACTTAATATTAGTTTTCTCAATGAGACTATACCTTCTAATTTTCTATGACCATCAATAACATAACAATTATAAATAGTTTCTTTATTTACTCCAGTAAACTTAATGTGCTCAATAGCTTCTCTTATAGTCATATCTTTCTTTAAGTCAACATATTCTATTGTCATTAAACTTCCTGCTGAACTTTCAGGATAATTTAGAAATTCATTTATAAGCTTTCTTTCTTCTACATTAGAATTCTGCAATATTTTTTTTACTACTTTAGCAGGCATTTCTTCTAGCAAATCTATCATATCGTCAAAATAAAGTTCATCAATTATGTGTTTTATTTCTTTATCTGTAATTGAATATATGATCTTTTCCTGAAATTCTGTATTTATATAGTTAAATACATCAACAGCTAAGTCCTTTGGTAGCATTCTAAAGATCAATATAACTTCAGATAAATCAAGATTTTCTATTATTTCTCCAATGTGAACTGGGTTTAAATTAATTATTTTCTCCCTTACTTCAGTGTATTTTTTTTCAGAAATCAGTGTTAATATTTCTTCGATTTCCCATTTCATTTACATCAACTCCTATGCATCACCATACCTTTAGACGTTATGGCATATTTTCCTTTACTGTTTTTTAACGTACACCTATAGGGTCCAGGGTCAATATCCATAACTATCACCTTCTTTCTATTTTATAATTACATTATATTCAAAACATCAAAATAAAACCTAGATTTTATTGCAATAAAGCCTAAGTTTTACTTATGACAATTTTACCACACAAGTATAAATAATTCAATTTATACAGTTATACAGTTATACAGGTTTACAAATAATTTCTTTTACTTTTGTTTCCAAAATTGAAGATGAATGAGAAGGTCTTATAATTATTGCAGTGTCCACACCTCTTTCAGTACCTCCCAAGGCAATTATATCTTTCCCATATGGAATTAGTCCGCCATCTAAGGCCATAGTTGTAACTTCTACAGCTACCTTCACTCCTTGTCCAAACATTCTTAAAGTATGAGCAATTATTTCAATTGGAGATACCCCTCCAAACTTTTTAGATAAAGCCCTTTCTGCTCCAGATAATACATGTGTTGAAGTGTATAATTTAAAACCGTATCCTTCTAATTCCTGTTTACGATCCTCTTTCATGTCTTGAATACCTGGAGTAGTAAAACCATTTACGTGAGTTACAACTATTACATTTAACCCACAGTTTTTAAATAAAAGAGCAGTATCTCCCTCACAAGCAGGAATAATTATATGGTTAATTCCCCTTTCCTTCGCAACAGCTAATGCTAATTCTACTGTCTTTTCTGTATTCTCTTTTCCCGAATTTTTAAAATACATAAACACCCTCCTAACCTTATAACTTAAACTCATTATAGCTTTATTAAATATATTATTCAACTTATCTAGCCTCACTAATAGTATAAAAAAACAACCCTCAGTAACTTGGGTTGTTTTCTACCTATAATTTTAAAAATTTTATTTAAAAAGCTGGAACTACGTTACCTTTATATTTTTCTTCAATAAACTTCTTTACCTCTGGAGATGTTAATGCTTTTGTTAATGCTTTTATATGTTCCTTTTCTTTATCTTCTTTTCTTACTGCCAACACATTAGCATAGGGTGAATCTAGTGATTCTATTGCTATGGCATCTTTTGTTGGGTTTAAGCCAGCTTCGATAGCATAATTTGCATTTATTACAGCGGCATCAATATCATCTATCACTCTTGGAAGTTGTGCAGCATCTAATTCTGTTATTTTTAAGTTCTTTTTATTCTCTGTAATATCTATCTTTGTTACAAGTTCCCCTTCTTTAACTTTGATTAAGCCCGCATTTTCTAATACCCTTAAAGCTCTTGCTCCATTAGTTGGATCATTAGGAATAGCAATTTCTGCTCCATTTTTTAGTTCTTTTACATCCTTAATCTTCTTTGAATAAATCCCCATAGGCTCTATATGAACTTTTGCAGTATAATCTAATTCGTAATTCTTTTCTGCGATTGTTTTATCTAAAAATGGAATGTGTTGGAAAAAGTTTGCATCCAGCTCTTTTTCAGCCAAAGCTGTATTTGGTATTTGGTAATCTGTAAATTCTACAATCTTTAGTGTATACCCTTCTTTTTCTAATATTTTACCTGCTTCTTTTAATATTTCTGTATGAGGAACTGGAGTTGCTCCTACCACTATTTCCTTTTTACTTTCCTGTGTACCTGCTTTTCCTTGAGTACTCTCTGCGTTCTTTCCCCCAGAACATCCGATTAATCCTACTGATAATAAGGCTGTTGCTAATAAAACTGAAATTTTTTTCATTATAAATCCTCCTTAAGAATTAAAATTTTATTTATTTAAATTTTTATAAACTAAATTACCAAAACTTTGTATTATTTGAACTAGAATAATCAAAACTATGACAGTATAAATCATAATCTCTGTGTTGAATCTATTGTATCCATAGCTTATAGCTACATGTCCTAGTCCTCCTCCACCTACTGCCCCTGCCATGGCGGAATAACCTATTAGATTTATTATTGTCAGTATTATTGCTCTTATTATGGATGGAAAAGCTTCCTTTAACATTACTCTAAACAATATTTGAGTATTTGTAGCTCCAAAGGACTTCGCCGCTTCTATAAGGCCTGGCTCAACTTCTTTTAATGCTGATTCTAATACTCTAGCTGCAAAAGGTGCTGCTCCTATTGTCAATGGAACTATTGCAGCAACTGTGCCAATACTTTTTCCAACCAATAATTTAGTTAAAGGTATTATAGCTATCATTAATATAATAAATGGAAAAGATCTTAAAATATTTATAAATAAATCTAGAATTCCATAAATAAATTTATTAGGTTTTAATCCCTTGTCATCGGTAACTACAAGAACTATTGCTAAAACAAATCCAATAATAATAGCAAATATCGTAGAGTAACCAACCATAAATACAGTTTCCTTTAAGGCAGATATTAATATTTCTTTATACATGTTACATCTCCTCCCATCCTATAGATTTACTACTTAAATAATTGCATATTTTCTCCTTATATTCTTTATTCACATTTATTATCAAGCTTCCTAATACTTCTTGTCTAAAGTTCTCAAGTTTTCCCCAAACTATAGAAAAGTCTATATCTAATTCTCTGGCCATCGAAGTTATTATTGAAGATTCACTAACTTCACCTGGGAAAAATATTTTTATATTCACTCCATCATTAGGAAGTAATTCATCCCCTTCTAATAACCTTTTTAACTCTCCTTCTGGTTTTAAAAATAATTCTTTTACAAGTCCGCAAGTTTTTATTTCACCATCTTCTATTAATGCTACTCTATTGCAAATTTCTTTTATAACTTCCATTTGATGAGTTATTATAATTACAGTGATATTTAACTTCTCATTTATCTCCTTTAATAAAGCTAGTATTGATTTAGTAGTTTCTGGATCTAGAGCAGAAGTTGCTTCATCACAAAGTAATATTTTAGGTTCTAAAGTTAATGCTCTGGCTATAGCAACTCTCTGTTTTTGACCACCGCTTAATTCCCTTGGATAGCTACTTTTTTTATCCTCCAATCCAACTAAACTTAATAACTCAGTCACTCTTTCTTTTATATATTTTTTATCCTTGTTCCAGAGCTTTAAAGGTAGAGCTATATTATCAAAAACCTTTGAAGTGTTTAGCAAGTTAAAGTTTTGAAATATCATACCCATCTCTTTTCTAAGTTCTCTTATTCCATCAGAAGTAAGTTCTTTTACTTCCTCTCCCATAACTTGTATACTTCCTTCAGTGTATCCTTCTAAACCATTTAAGCATCTTAATAAGGTAGATTTGCCTGCTCCACTTTTACCTATTATTCCAAATATTTCGCCTTCGTTTATTTCTAAATTTACATCTTTTAATACTGCAATATCGTTATAATTTTTGCTTACTCCTTGTATTGCTATCATTCTAATCCCCCTTATGTATTAATAAAATAGACCTGAGGATATCCTCAGGTCTAAGCCTATTTATCCTCATCTTTCGGCAATTGCCGCAGGATTTAGCACCTCGTATTTCTACAGGTTGCTGGGCTTCATAGGGCCAGTCCCTCCACCTCTCTTGATAAGATTTTATTCAATTAATAAAGCCTGAGGATATCCTCAGGCTAAAAACCTAGTCTCTCCCTCATCTTTCGGTATACACCGCAGGATTTAGCACCTTGTATTACTAAATAATACTGGTTGCTGGGCTTCACAGGGCCAGTCCCTCCACCTCTCTTGATAAGCATTATTATATTTTTTCTTGTTGTGATTATTATATTAGTATTGAAATCTATTGTCAATAGTAAAAATAAATATTTCTTTATAATTGTTAAGATTTTTTTAAGGATTACTTAAAGTTAACTTTAAAAAGCCATGTTAGAATAATCTTAATTGGTCATACTGATTAATATGATATTCTAAGGAGGACTTAATTAATGAATGTGCTTGAAGTAGATAATTTATGTAAAAGATTAGGTAGTAAACCTATTATAAGGGGAGTTAGTTTTTCTGTGAAAGAAGGAGAAATTTTTGGATTTCTAGGACCAAATGGAGCGGGTAAAACTACTACTATAAGAATGTTAGTGGGTTTAATACATCCTAATGAAGGCAGTATAAAGATAATGGGTAAGGATTTATCTAAAGAAAGAGAGGCTGCTCTTTCTCATATAGGTGCTGTAGTAGAAAACCCAGAATTATATGGATATCTTACTGGTAGAGAAAATCTAATGCAAATTGCAAGAATAAGAGGTATATCAAAAGAAAAAGTAGATGAAATCATTGATATAGTAGGTTTAAAAGATAGAATTGATGATAAAGTGAAAAAATATTCTCTTGGTATGAAACAAAGACTAGGCATTGGGGCAGCACTTCTACCCGAACCTAAACTTCTTATATTAGATGAACCTACTAACGGTTTAGACCCTAGCGGTATATTAGAATTTAGAAGTCTAATAAAGAATATTTGTCGTGAGAAAAAGACTTCGTTTTTCATTTCATCTCATATTCTAAGTGAAATTCAATTATTATGTCATAGAGTTGCTTTTATTAATAAAGGAATAATTCAATCCATAGAAAATACTAATGATATGGGAGATAAAGCTTCTAAAGAAATAGTAATTATCACTACTAAGGAAATTGATAAATGTAATAAAGCACTGAAAAATTTACAATTTATCCATGATGTAGAACTAGAAAACGATAATTTAGTAGTAAGTTTAGATAAGAGCCATACCCCTAAATTAATTAAAGAACTGGTATCCTCTGGTATAGAATTAGAAGAGGTTTATAAAAAACATAAAGGACTAGAACAAAGATACATGGAATTAATGGAGGGTGGGAAAAACTAATGTTTACATTGATATATAACGAAATAAGAAAACTAATAAAAAGACCCAAGACTATAATAGTCTACATAGCTTTTATTGCTTTAATGGCAGTAGTATCTGTGGCTGGATATAAATCGGAGCAAAGAAGAATTAAATCTAATACCCCTCAAGCCCAGCTTGAAATGTATACAACCTATAGAGAGTCCCTTTTAGAACAAAAAAATAATGTTCCTGAAGATGAAAAAGCAAGCATTGATTCAAACATTAAAGAAATTGAAAAAGAAATTGCAGAGTTAGAAATCTTAATAAAATCCGGCAAAACGGAAAAAGACTGGAAGGCAGAACTTAAGACAAATATTGAAACTATTGAAAAAGAATTATCAAATTCAGATAATAAATCCACAGATAATCATAATCAGGAATTAGAGTTAAATAAACTAAAATATCTATATGATAATAATATAAATCCTGAAGAGGAATATGCTTTTAATGGATTTAATTTTCTTAAAATATTAATAAATGATATATTAGGATCTTTGTTGTTAGTTATTGGAGTAATTCTCTTTGTTTCTGATATAGTATCTGGAGAATGTACACCACCAACGCTAAAGTTTTTATTAATACAACCTGTATCCCGTGGGAAAGTATTATTGTCCAAGTTTATAGCGGTAACTATTTCAGCCATACTCTTAATTATTTCCTCAGAACTTATATTCTTTGTAATTATAGGATTGTTACTCGGCTTTGGTAGCCCTAATCTCCCTGTTATTACTGGAACCTTGTATAAATTCGACTATAGTAAATTAGATATGTTTGGTAAACCTGCTTTTGTAGAACTAGCTAATAGTAGTAAGATGATACCTGTATGGCAATATACTTTAAATATGCTATTAATGCAAACTTTATTTATAGTTGCTTGTGTAGCCTTTGCATTCTTAGTATCTTCTATTTTAAAAAGTAGTATGGCTTCTATGACCTTGGGTATTATATCTGTTATCATGGCAACAATCTTATCTCAAGTAATTCCTGCTGTGGTAAAAAGATCCCATTACTTATTTATAAGTTATGGAAATATATCTAACCTCTTTGATGGAACCCTGGCCCAAAGATTGCAAAATCCATCTATTACTCCCCTATATGGGATAACTATTTTACTTGTTTGGACAATAGTTTGTTATTTAATATCTCATTTCGTATTTACTAAAAGAGATATTTTAATATAATCAAAAGCCAATAAAAAATTATATTTATCAATCATCTAATAAAAATAGATGCTCAATTTGAGCATCTATTTTTATTAGATTTTATTTATCATATTTTTTTAAATAAAAACTCTTCTTTTTTACTATATTATTAAGTGCATATATAAAATAATCTATTTCATCGAAATTATTATAAGCTCCAAAACTGACCCTTACCATGCCAGGTTTATTTTCATGTTCTCTTGATATTCTAATAACCTCTTCAGGACTTATATTCAACAATTTTTGAACATAAGGATGGGCGCAGAAACATCCGCTTCTAACTCCTATTCCAAACTCATTAGATAATATTTTTGAAAGAACTTCATGATATATCCCTTCCACATTAAAGGTTATTATAGATACATTTTCATTGCAATTTCTACAATATAGCTTCACTTCTGGCACTCGCTCCATGCGACTCAATGTGTATCTCAGTAACTTATTTTCATAATCCTCTATATCTTTCATATTTAACTCTTTTAAAGTTTTAATTGCAGATGTAAGTGCTATAACTCCTAGTACATTTGGGGATCCAGATTCATCCTTTTCAGGAGTATCAAGCCATTTTACATAATCATGAGTCACCACATCTACAGTCCCTCCTCCAGAATAATCTGGTGGTAAATCCCCTAGCTCATCTTTAGGTCCAATTAATACACCTATCCCAAAAGGTGCATACATTTTATGAGCAGAAAACACCAGATAATCTATATGATCTGAGGAATTAGAAGGTTTAACATCTACAGGAGCATGGGGAACTAACTGGGCCCCATCCACTAAAATTTTTGCACCATATCTGTGAGCGATTTTAGCAATAGTATGAATTTGATTTTTATATCCTGTTACATTAGAGGCGCCTGTAACTGCTACAAGCCTAACTTTTCCTTCATGTTTCTTTAAACTCTCTTCTAAGTGATCTAGACACAATCTACCATTACTATCTACTTTAACATATTCCACTTTAAATTTTCTCCAAGGAAGATCATTAGAGTGATGTTCCATTTCTGTAGATAAAATGACATCATCCTTGTATTTACTATATAGCATATTAGCTAGCTTATTAATCCCTTCTGTTGCATTCTTTACAAATATAATTGATGAATTATTTAAATCTGCACCTACAAACTTAGCTACAACCTTTCTCCCATTTTCATAAAATTTAGTTGAAATTTGTGACTTATACCCCATTCCTCTGTGTATAGAAGAATAATAGGGTAGAAAAGCTACTAAATCTTCAACAACATTTTTGAAAGCTGGAGTGGTAGCCGCATTATCCAAGTTTACATATCTTACTTTTCTTCCATTTGCTATAGGTACTAATGTCTTTTCTCCTACAACTAAGTCATAATAATTGTACATAAATCTCCACTCCTAATAATTCTCTTTATATATACTATGAAAGTAGTGAAAAATGCAACATTGTTTTTAACCTATTTTTTCGCGTATTTATCAATTATAGCTCTCGTTACTATAAGATAAATAATTAAATTTCCTGGTGTATTTAATATTCCAAACAATCCCCAAAGCCAATACTTTCTATCTCCTCTTTTTTTCGCATCATTAAATATCCATAATCCTTGTAATAAAAGTATGGGAATTACTACAAATAAAAAAATTATGTGAAATTTATTTAACTTCATGATCTGTCCCCCTTTAGAAAAAGGTTTTTAGTTATAGGTAGTACAATAAAAGGGGATAACAGCATTATGATTATTTGAAAATATATTATAAATTCTATTCCCCAAATGAAAGTTAAACTGAATAACCCTAACAAAATTCCAAATGCTAAGGATATAAACAGCAAATTATCTTTTATTCTATTCCTTTTTTCTTTAATCGCCATGCCCTTTTCTATTATTTCTTCTATATTTAAACTTATATCAAAATTGTCATTTGTTAAAATATCCATAAATTCTTTCATCTTTTCAAAGTCTTTATTATCATTCATCTATTATCCCTCTTTCCTTCATTTCCTTTATCAAAGTTTTTATTGAATTATGAAGTCTAGATCTAACTGTACCCACGGGACATTTCATAATGTTCGCTATTTCTTCATAAGTAAAATTATAGTAATGCTTTAAAATAAAAGCTGTTCTTTTCTCATAGGGCAATTCTTGCAATACTTCTAAAGCCTGCTTTATTATGATATTGTTTAAAGCTTTATTCTCTAAATTATTTGTAGTGGCTTCTATTCCTTCATCAAAAGGTACTGTATTTTTATTTTTTCTTAACTTATCTCTATATAAATTTGTAGCAATAGTGATAAGCCAAGTGGAGAATTTATACTTAGGAGTAAATTTATCGATATTAATTATAGCTCTCAGCAAAGCTTCTTGTACAATATCCTTTGCTTCTTCACTATTGCCAGTAAGCTTTATTACATATCCTTTTAATATATTATAATTATTATTTATTAAGAGAGTCATAGCCTCCTTATCTCCAGCTTTAGCTGATTCTACTAAAGCTTTTTCTTCTATCAATTCCATCACCTACCTAAGGGGTTATACTAGTTTCTCATATATAAAGCTTTTCGTTATTTTATTAAATAAAATGTAATCTATAATATAAATTATTGCCCCCAGTATTAGTAAAATACTGTTAGTTAATAAAAAAACACCTGTTATTTGACCAACTATTAATATAATTATAGGTAATACTATAAGTCCACTAACTTGTTGAGCTTCTTGAAATGTTTTAGACTTAGCTGAAACTAAAACAGTAAATGTAAGTCCAAGTAGTGTAATTGCAGGTACTAAATAAAGTATTAATATAGCCCATTTTATATCTGGAAAAATAATTCTCCCAAAATATTTCCAGCCACCAAAATTTACTACTATACCAAATGCAAAAAAAGAGAGTATAGTTATACAATAAGAAGGTATAAACACCCCTAGCACTTTACCTCTAAATAGTTCTTTTAAGCTCATAGGTGTATAAAATAAAGTCTCCAATGTTTTATGCTCTCTTTCTCCAACAAAACTACTAGCTCCAATTATACTTGAGCACATAATTGGTATTAAAAGAAAAAATGTTGGAAAAATATAATCTATTGATGCTTTGATTATCCTTTGTTCCGTAGCAAGTTCTCCATAATTCAAAGGTAAAACTTCTAATAAACCTTTCATATCTTTTATAAGACCAGAAGCATCTTTAGAAAAATTAACACCTATTAGAATTATGCTAGGAATTATAACAACCATTATAATAGGTACAATTATCATGGGCAGGTATATTTGTTTTGATGAAAAAATTTCTTTTATATCTTTCTTTATTAAAGCGACTTCTTTATTACTCAATCTTATCCCCCCTTGTATAAGCAAAATATAATTCTTCTAAACTACATATTGAATTTTTAACTTCATAAATTTTACCACCTTTATTAATCACATTAGTCAATATTTGAGGAATCTCTTCCTCTGAACTTATTTCTTTTTTGTATATGCCACTGCTCTTTTCTAAAAACCCCAAATTATTAGGGATATCATACCCTCTTATTATTAGATTATCCTTTATCCCTTTCTCTTCTGCTAATTCTTTAAATTTTCCAAAGCCTAATACCTTTCCCTTATTAATAAATCCATAGGTATCACATATGTCCTCTGCATACCTTAATTGGTGAGTACACATAAATACAGTAGTACCGCTTTCATAAACCATATTCTTTATAAGTTCTGTTACATTTTGAGCAGTTTCAGGATCTAAACCTGAGGTTGGCTCATCTAGAAAAACTATTTTAGGGTTATTAATTAAAGCAATAGCTAAACTTATTCTTTTTTTCATACCTGTACTATACTCTTTTACTTTTTTGTCTTTATGCTCATATAATCCTAATTTTTTTAGCATATCTTCTGCCCTAGTCTTTAAATCAAAATGAGGTAAATCATGCAACTTTCCAAAAAACAGTAGATTTTCTTTACCCGATAAATTTTCATAGCATGCAGCTGTCTCAGTCATTACACCAGAAATTTTACGAATTTCATAGGCATCTTTTACTATATCTTTTCCTAATATTTTTGCTCCACCTGCAGTAGGTTCTAAAATACCATTTAAAATCCTTATAGTTGTGGTTTTACCAGAGCCATTAGGCCCTAAAAAACCTACGATAGCTCCTTGCTCTACTGTAAAATTTATATTTTCAATAGCTTTATAAGTTCCATCATAAGTTTTAGTTAAATTTTCTACTACTATTCCTTTCATTCTATCACTCCTCATCCATTTAACGTTCTATGTACCAAAAAGTTCACTCAAAAAAATAACAAACTGCAGAATTTTACTGCAGTATTATTTTGAATATGTTTCTATTAATTTTTTCATTGTAGATACCGTTAGTATAGGTCTACTTCCCACTGAAACTTCACCTGCTAACATAATAGCGTATACACCATTTTTTAAAAAATAATAAATATCACTCATTTCACTTAAGGTAGGCCGTATATTTCTTTTCATTGAATCCAATACATATGTAGCAATAATAATATTCTTATTACTATTTTTTATTTGCTTTATTATATTTTCCTGAACTATAGGAATTTCTTCATAGTTTATCTCTGAAATCAAATCTCCTCTACCTATCATTACTCCATCACTTTCACTCAATATCTCCTGGAAATTCTCTATTCCTTCTTTGCTCTCTATCTTTGCCCATAATTCAACCTTTTTACCATTGGAGTTTTTATTTACAAATGTTCTAAATTCTTTCATATTTTCAGCATAACAGACGTAGGAAAGGCATATTATGTCTACTCCCCTATTCAATCCCCAAATTATATCCCTTTTGTCTTTCGCTGTAAGTCCCATAAAGCTTCTATCCACACCTGGAGCGTTGACTCCTTTTTCTCTTCTAATCATTCCGCCTCTTTTTACAACAGTTTTAATTATGTCTTTATTATTATCTAAAACCTCAAATTCCATTGTGCCATCTTTCATATAAATTGTTTTTGTAGATTTTAATAGTGAAAGATCCTTTCGAAATGAAAGCGGAACATAAAAAATTCTGTCTTCTATAATATCTCTCGTTTCCTTATAGCTATTTTCACTACAAAAATATACTGTGTCTCCAGCAAATACCTTATACTGATGGTGAAAGCTTCTACTGACTCTAATTTTATTACCAGCTAAATCTTGAAGTATAGAAATATTTTTATAACTGTTTTGTGTGTAATTTATTAAAGCTTCGGTATCCTTATAATTTATATGTGAAAAATTAAATCTTAAAATATCTGTACCTGATTTTATAAGTTTATCTATGGAATCTATATTATTAACCTTTGGACCAATAGAACAAATAATCTTCATACAATACACATCCTATTCCATAATTTACATACAAATATACAATATCACACAACGTGCTATTTAGAAAGTCTTTCTTTTATTACATACCCATAAATAGTACTTATAAATATTTTTAATATACCATAAATAGGTACTATAACAAATGCGGCTAGAGGCCCTCCAAAGGCAACAGCCCCTATTACTAAAAATATATCTGTTAATGGATGTATTTTCATAGTATAGCCCATGATGGCTGGAACTACTATTCTACCTTTTAAAGTCTGAACTATAAGAAAAGTAATTCCAAGCTTTATAAGCATTTTAAATCCAACTGAGATTGCAATTATGGTAGGAATAATCATAGATATAAAAAATCCGATATAGGGAATAAAAGCTAAGATAAATGTAATTGCTGAAAATAATAGTGCATTAGGCATATGTATTATTCTATAGCCTATGTATATCATTATACTAAGAGAAAATGCTACTTTACTCTGTCCTATTACATACTGTGATAAAACCACATGACTTTCCTCTAGTATACTACTTACAATGTTCTTATATTTATAAGGGAATAAATTTATAAAGCTATTTTTAAATTTATCTCCATCTTTTAATAAATAAAAAATTGTAATTAATATTAAAAGAAGTTTTGAGAAACTATCCATAATATATTTGAATCCTTTATATAAATTTCGAACTATATTTTGCATATATTTATTTACAGATTCCATAAACATTTTATAAATATTACTTATATCCATATATTTACCAATTTGATCTAACGCTTTATTAATATGATTATTCTTTTCTCCAATATTTTTAAATTCATTTATTAATCCATTCAATTCAGGGGTAATTAATTGAGTAAAATAAAAAAATATCCCTGATAAAATAAATATCCAAATTGTCAAAGTAAGCATTGAAGTTACAGAGGGTTTTAATCCTTTCTTTTTAAAAACTTCATTTAATGGCCTAATTAGGTAATAAAAAAATAAAGAAATCAGTAAAGGACTAATAACTGATTTTATTAAAATCCTCATTAGTTTATATAAAATAGTTACCTTTGTAAAAAGAATTAAACTTATAAAAGCTAGATTTATTATTAAAAGATATTTTATTATTTTTTCTTCCACTACATAATCAATCCTTTATTATTTTTAATATTATTTTTACCAAGGTGATAAATAATATTAAAGATAATTAATATATTGAAAAACTTAAAAGAGCTAAGTATATAGTGAAATAGCGACCTTTCATACCATTCCATTCCAATTTAACTATCCCCCTCCTTAATTTCAATTTACTTAATTCGCAATATAACTCAAAAGCGAACCAATATTACTTAGTTCGCTTTCGGATTATTTTACTAATTTTAATTTTTCAATAGTAATTTAATTTTTCTATAGCATTTAAATCACAATAAAATAATAATCTTTAACTAATCTATTCTAATAACATTTAGTTCCTAAATATTATTAGAATTAAATTTTTTTATTGCTTTGTCAAAAACATAAATACAGAATACTGCATATAGTGATGAAAATAGAAATATTAAGAAAACAAATCCATACTCCCATGGTTTCAAATTTAGTCTACTCTTAAGAAATTGAGGTACTATTTTCATTTGTGCTATTTGTAAAATTATTATATATACACCTATTTGCAAATGAGAGGCTATTGTTTTTAATTTAGTTGTTTTTACCCTACTTTTGATAAATTCTGTTATTAATAAATAGATCATTGTAGATATTAATATCACATAACTTACATAATAAAAATAAATTGAACTTTCAGATGTAAGGTGTAAATCATTCAAATAAAATGGAATTATAAAATATTTATTTACATTATGAAATATTGCAAGACCTATACATATTAAGATAACAATTAACAAATAAAATTTTCTTTTCATATCATAAGCCACCTCTTCAATTTCAGCATTATTATTTACATTTTAACATATCGTTATCTTTTTCTGCATGTTATGTAATATTTTCCCTTCATTTTAATATTATGTTTTAAATGTATATATAAGTTTATATAGTAAGTATTCAACATTAATAGATTAAATTCCTCTAATTTTTAATATAAAACTAAATACAATTATAAATTAATAAAAATCTAGAAAAGAATAAAAGATGTGATTTTCTTAAAACACATCTTAAAATATTAGATTAGTGAATATAATTTTAGTCATTATTATATCAGTTTCATTCCCTCTAGCTAGTTTACCTTTTATTCTTGTTTCTTGCCACTCACTGGATAATTTTTCTCTAATAAAGGCTTTCATAGAATTAAAAGCTTGTATATATTTAAGTTTCCATTCAAGAGCTTTCTTTCCTGTAAAGCCCATAACTAAAACCGAAAATCCATCACGTGTTAGCAAGTATTCTGGGTACTTTTGATTATTTTGTTTATGTATATAGCTAATTTTTATAAAATAATTATTTACAGGAGTGTCCGTAATTTTGTGGAGACCCTCTATAAGATTATCTATATCCCTTAATACTTAGTCATGTCTTTTATTAAAATTTGTTGCTATATGCCTACTACCCACTACAGCTTTATTGTCATCTGACTTTAATCCTAAATTAATTAATTCTTTCATATCTAATCTTATATCATCTACCCCTTTAGCTATATAATCAATCCTTGTAGACATTATAGTTTCTTCCTTAGTATTTTTCTTTAAATCTTTATCTTTGTTTCGAGAAAATGTAATTAATACTATTACTGCTCCTATTACAGAACATAATAAAGCTATAGATATAGTTTCCATATCACACCCCGTTTCTTAAAGATGGACAAAATAAAAAGATCCCTCCCGGTCCTTTCCTTTGCATTTATTAATTATTTAATTATGTTGTAATCATAACTCATTAAAAGCGATGTAATATTGAACTTACATCGCTTAATAAGAAAGTTATTCACCTAAAAATTGTAGTTTTTTAGTTCGCAAAGAAGTTTTTGATAGTTTCAACGTATTTTTCCGAATTATATAAGCTAAGTTCTCCATGTCCCATTTTAGGAGCTACATATAATTGGCTATTTAATATTGTATTATTAATTGTTTTAGCTGATTTTTTCATGATTTTTAATTCTTTTTCACCTACAATAATCAAAACCTTAGCGCTTGTGTTTTTTATTGTATTTTTTAACCTGTAATTTCCATTATCTATAGTAATATTAATTAGTGATTCTTTTGTCATATTTGAGCTTTCTTTATAGTATTGATCAAACATATTAGATGGTACAAAAAGAGTTTTTGCTTGTAATTTAGAAAACCACTTTTTCTTAATTAATCCGTAGAAGATTTTATAAATTGGTATCATTAAATTTACTCCCTTAATAGGATAAATTAAAGCACTTTCGATAACTGCAAACTTTGCAATACTATCTCTTTTAGATAATACCTCTATTAAAATTTGTCCGCCTATTGATAATCCAGATATGGCAAATACTCTCCCATTAAAATTAATATCTATAAAACTTATAAGTTTATTTGCAGAATCTTCTATACTTACAAAGTTATTTTCACAATCTTCACCATGCCCATCAATTATAGGAGTTACAATGTGATAGTCATGTTTTAGATTATCAATTATTTTTTCTAACGACCACCATGATAATCCCCCACCGTGCAAAAATATTATAGTAGGTAATTTACTATTACCGAACTCCTTAAATTTCATGTTATCCTCCCATAACTACAAACTGATTTACAGGAATATTATAACATATGTAACCAATTTTAGTCTTAAACTTCCTGAGTATTATCATTATAAAGATACTATACACTAATAATATAGTAAAAATAAGAAATTGAATCACCCAAAAGAATATAAACATATAAATAAGAGCCGTCAATCACGACGACTCAATAAGCTTATTTAATCTATAGGATCTTCAATTAGAGTAGCGAAAGTAAATTGATGTACATGCCCTCTGTCAAGGGTAGTTGTACCATAAACAAAGTGGACATGTTTACCACTACCAACTGGTATAGCTGGTCCAGTTCTAGCTCCAACTTCATGTAGATGGGCTACAGCAAAATCTGAATTTCCTAATAACTGATGAACATGGCTATTGCCACTTGGTATGGCCTCGCTAGTAACTCCAGCAAAACGATGATTATGAGGTATTTTTTCAAAAATTGTGGTGCTACCTAAATATTCATGTACGTGAGTTTGACAGCTCTGTTCCTCTTGCCTTTCATAATCAAAAACTCCATCAGGCACAGCAATCCCTCCCTTTGAAATAGACAAATCAAGTGATTTCCTATTTTATAATATGAACAAGCATTTAAAGGGTTACTATACACATAGAATTCTTTAAAAATGGGTAATCAAATTTTCATTAATAAAGTTAAAATAAAAAACTCCCTAATCTTTTCTCTAGGAGTTAAACTTTATATTTCAAAATTTCTATTCTTTTTCTATCTTCATAATATAACTCAAAAGCGACGTAAATTCAGTTTTACATCGCTTAATTAGAAAAATGCGACACAAATATAATATTTATTTCTTTACATTTTCATGTCTTTGTTTAGAAATAAAACTCCAAACGATACCAATCAGAATTAAGAAAATGAAAACAGTTCCCCATATTATCCAAGCATTATTTGTTTTCCCTCCACCTTGGTCTACACCATCAGTATTAAATATCATAGCAAGAATAAATCCATCCATATACCCTACAATAGTGGCTACTGGTATTATTCGATTTCCAAATATAGTAGCGATAACTATTATAGTAATACTTAATATAGCCAATAGATTTGTCCACTGTTTCATACCGTGCATTTCAAAAAAAGAAAATCTGCATAGCCAATATGATATACCAAGTAGTCCAATCATACTAATTCCCAACAGGATTTTGTTTTTTATATCCATTGGTTTCAACTATATCGACCTCCTATTTTATAAACAATCTTTATTTCACGTTTTATTACAATTATGCTACTAAATTAACCTATTGCTTAAAATTAAATTTATTTTAGAGGTGTATATTCATAATATTCACTAAATGATTTTTTAGTCATAACTCCTACTTCTCCATTTGATTTTATTACCTTATATTTTTGTCCCGAAGAAAATACACCTGATATATCTTCTAATGTATAGTTAATAGAGAATAAATTACTAGTTTTAAGTTTGCCTGTAAAAGTTTTGCTCAATTTACCACAATCATCATCAAAAAATGATCCTTCTTTGAATAGGCGCATCTCCCCATTTTTTACCTTTAATTTATACCTCTCCCCCATATAAAACACCTCCTATAAAATTATATTTATAGTAACATCTTACACTTTATAAGTATAAGATTAAATCCGCTATAAATCAATTCATTGATTTTGCGTCACCTTATAACTCAAAAGCGACGTAAATTCAGTTTTACATCGCTTAAAAAGAAAAATTCCACCACCTACTTTATACAATAAGCTAACCATCTAAAAAATCTTCCTATATTTTCAAAAGAAACTATATTGCACAATAACTCTGTCAGCTTCCTAAACTTCCTATAAAATAAATTAAATGCTAGAAATGGAATCCACTGTTTTTTAGATTTTGGTAGCCTTTTCATTATATTTTTAAAGGTGTACACTTCTTTATATATCCATAGATAGCCATTATATAATTCTTCTGCTGTAATATTCTTTGGTTTATATACCACATGGGCAGTATTATAATTTGATAAATTAAAATCTACAATTCTGTTTTCCTCCATTAATGATGAATATAACTTTGTACCAGGATATGGAGTAAGAATATGTGAGGTTACCGTTTCTATCTTATTCTTAACTATCCATTCTAATGTATTCTTAAATACAGAGGCATCATCTTCATCTAATCCGAAAACAAAACTTGCATTTATCATTATTCCCCTCTTATGAATTTCATCTACAAGCTTCTCATATCTCTTTACGCTATTTTGCACCTTGTGGACACTATCTATTGACTTACTATTTATACTTTCAAAACCTATAAATAAACTTTGACAACCAGATTCCTTCATTTCATCTAATAATTCAGGCATGTCCACTATATTAGAAGTAACCGCTGCGTTCCACTTTAGTTTAAGAGGTTTTATTTCTTTTAATAATTTTTTTGTCCATTTGGGATTTCCAATAAAATTATCATCAATAAACATTATATGTCTTGTTTTTAATGCCTTTATATCTTTAATTACATCCTCTATGGGTCTATTAATATAAGTTTTAAGTACATTTTTGCAACTATTGTAGCAGAAATCACATTCAAAAGGGCATCCCCTGCTAGTACTAATTATATTAGTATATAAATACTTATTATTATCAATAATGTAATAGTTAGGCGATACTATTTCTTCTCCAGCAATATTTTCCATATCATAATATATCTTCTTAAGGGAATTGTTTTCTTTATCCTTAAGGATTTTTGCCCAAACTCTCTCAGCCATTCCCACACATATTGCGTCAAAACTATTAAGAGTAGCATCTGGATCTGCTGTAATATGTATACCTCCTGCGATTACTGTTACTCCACGATTTCTAAACTCCTTTGATATTTCCACCGCTCTATTCATAACATCTACAGTGACAGTTATTGCTACCAAATCTACAGGTTCATCAAAATCTATATTTTCAACATTTTCATTCTCAATAATAACTTCATGTTCTTTCGGCGTAAGATTTGCTATTGTGAGTAATGCTAATGAAGGAGACATTCTTGTTTTTAACTTTGTATCCATTGGTCTTGGTAGCATTGCAGGTTGAATCAATTTAATCTTCATATATTACCTCCTCAAATAAACAGAGTTCTTGAATCAGGTGGAGTTTTTACTCCATCTGATTCTTAGAAATCGTTATCCAGGGACATAGCCGCTCTTAGCTCCTGCGCTCCCGCTTTGAAGAAGATGGGAATATTAGAGCGGCTAGTCATCGGATAAACTTTACTCAACATTTAACTAATCTACTATATATCATTTCTGTATTCTAAAATATCACCTGGTTGGCAGTCCAAAGCTTTGCATATTGCCTCTAAAGTTGAAAGTCTAATAGCTTTTGCCTTTCCATTCTTTAGTATAGAGAGGTTTGCCATGGTTATTCCAACTTTCTCTGAAAGTTCCGTTACACTCATTTTTCTTTTAGCCAACATCACATCAATATTGATTATAATAGCCATTTTATCACCTCATACTGTTAAATCATTTTCTGATTTTATATCTATTGCTTCTTGTAAAAGCTTTTGAAGAACAGCAGCAAAAACCGCAACCACCATTGAAGCAAAAATGATGATGATTGGGAATGCTATGAGTCCTGGGGCATCGTCTACATCTGCTATAGGAATTAAAAATGGTACTAGTCCTACATATATAATACTAATTGTGTTTGCACAGTATTTTATATTTTTTAAAGCTTTTACAGAAATTTGAGAGAAAGCTTTATTCTTGTCTATATAGCTTAAAAGTTTTAAAGCCTGATACAGTGCAACGAAAAACGTTATCGCCGTTGCATAAACACCGATTAAAATGGCATAATTAAAAAAATTTACAAATCTAGGTACCCAAAATATACACAGAGCAAGAACCGGAATTCCAATAAGAATAACAGCTATCTTTAAGAAAATTGTTGAATATCCTTTCATAAAAAGCACCTCACTTTTAATTTCTATGTATATGATAGCATGGTTTTTATCGTTTATCAATAAATTATTATTGATTTATATTATATATTTATTGACTTATTCTATTTTAAAATAAGAAGGTAAATTACTTTTGTGGAAATTTATAAATGAAGAACTAATGTGTCATAATTTAATTTTGAAAATATATCTGTAAAACATAAAGGAACTGAGGTATGTAGTGGGAGGAGCGTCTTTTTATGGGCGACGTCACTACGTATCTCAGTTTCCATTGCATAGGGTGTATTACATTATCTATTAATCTACTCATCTAATTATCTTTAACAAAATCTTCATTTATACTGTATAGAACTTAAAGAATTTGTCCTTTTTATCTAATAGCTCTTTAAGACTTCCTATCTCGACTATATGTCCACTTTCCATATATATTATATCATCATATAAACTTAATAATTCTTCACTCATTTTATGCGTAATTGTAATTAATGTTAGATTCTCTATATTTAAAAGCTTGCTTTCTATATCATAAGCTGTTTGCATATCTATAGCAGAAGTACCTTCATCTAGCACAAGTATTGGTGTTTCTTGAATTAGCGCTCTAGCGATTGCAATTCTTTGTCTTTGTCCCCCTGAAAGATTACTACCATTTTCACCAACTAAAGAATTTAATCCATTACTTGTTTCATCTATAAATTTATTTGCACCACTTAAATTTAAAACATTATTTATCTGTTCTTCTGAAAATTCCTTATATAAACATATATTATCTTCTATAGTTTTATCAAACATGTACACATTTTGATGTATAATAGAAATCATTTTGTTTAACTGTTCTATATTTAAATTCTTAATACTATTTCCATCAAATTTTATATCTCCGGTAAAATCAAAATAATATCCAAGCATTAGCTTTATTAAAGTAGATTTACCACATCCACTCTCCCCTACTATTGCATATTTCTTGTTTTTATCTATCCTTAGACTTATATTATTAATAACATCTCTTTCATTACCATAATTAAAAGATAAATTTGAAACCTCTAAGCTATTATTAAAATAAGGTTTATCTTTACCTATAAAATCATTATCTTTATAAGTAGAAAATTTATCGATTCTTTCAATTATAGGTTTAACACTATTAAGTTTAGGAACATTACTCATTATCATTATTACTGGGTGTACAAAAGTACCTGAGAGTTGAACAATGGCAATAAGCATTCCCATGGTTAAGTTACCCTTTATAACTAAATATCCTGATAAAAATATAGCTACAAACTGTGTTCCCAGTCCTAACATTTGAGATAGTGATTCATTTATCACAAATATCTTATCAGCTTGGAACTTTGTGTTAGCTAAATTATTATTCTCCTCTTGAAACTCTTTAGTTATATTGTTTCTTAAATTATATGACCTTATAACGTCATATCCAGAAAATATATCCTTAATTTTAGAAGTAAAAAATGATAATCTATTTGAAAGTTCTAATTGTTTACTTTCTAAAGCTTTTCCAAATATACTTGGTACTATAAAAATTAATAACATGCTTATGAATATCCCTAATGTGACCAATGGGCTCAAATATAATAAGAGAATAACTGTTACCACAAACATAACACCATATTGAAGAATTAAAAGTAATGGGCCTATATAGTTCTCTTCTATTAATTTCATATCATTTGTTAATACTGAAATATAATCAGCTGTATTTTTAGAATTAAAATCCTTATAGTTTCTTCTAAGTATCCCAAAAAACACTTTATTTCTTAGCATTTTTAATAAGTTCCTAATAAACATTTTACTTAAAATATCATATATAAAATATAGTAATCCTATAAGAATACCATATCCTACGGAATATATTAATATTCTTTTAAACCCCACCATGTTTCTACTAGTAACATAATCTATAGTGATTTGAATAAATAAGGATAGTCCTACCATAGCTACTGACGATATTACGCTGAATATAACCGTTAACGCTAATAGCAGTTTATTTTCTTTAATACATTCTTTCATAGCAATTCTCCTAACTTAAATTAATATAACCGTAAATTAAGATAAACATCTAATTAATTAGATGATTATCTAATTAACATTTTTATCATATTATATAATTAGATACTTGTCAAATAAATTAGATATATTTATGATATGTAATTTGTTTTAATAAAAAAATCTCTCAGCTATACTGAGAGATTTTTTTATAATAATGTACTATTAAGTTCATCTATAAAATTTTTTAATCCAATTTTATTTAAATGGTAGTATACTCTACCTTGTTTCTTTTCTACAACAACCATGCTAAATTCTACTAAGGATGACATATGATATGAAACTGTGGCTGGAGTAAGCTTTAAGGCTTCAGCTATCTCCAAACTATACTTGGAGCCATCCTTTAAAAGTGATATTATCTCTAATTTGCTTTTATCACTTAAGGCTTTTAATTTTAAAACAAGTTCTCCCTTTCTCCCCATGCAATTAATGCACTCTTTGGATATAAGCTCATATAATACTCCCATAAAATATGTATTTTTAAACTCAACTAATGAAGCACCAAATGCTAATGTAGGAATTACACTAATCTCATTATCATTATCTTTTATAATATTATTTAATATCTCGCATTTATTTGAATTAACATATTTAATATAATTACTTAACAATTTAGATAATGGTTTCTCAATAACTTTATAAGCTTCATTATATGCATTTCTATTATCTTCTATTATCTTAATTAGAGTTTTATAATACTTCTTAGGATCATTTAAAATAACCATTAAATTCCATTTAGTGTTTTCTTTAAGATCTAGTCCTTTTAAAAACTCCATTATATTATTTAATGTACTAATAGAATCTATAGTCTTTTCATCCTCAAACATCTCATTATAAACATCTAAAATTATAGATTTAAATTGATCATCTGTTATATTATCTAAGGAATATATTAAATCTTCATTGTTAATTAAGACAAAGGCAATTAACATAAAAATAGATCCATCATCTTCATCAAAAAAAAATACTTCATTTTCATTAATAATCTTATATTTATTAAAAGTTTTTATATATTTATTAATTATCTTAAAATTTTTCTTTATAATTAACTCTCCATTAACTCCATCATTGTTAAGCTCTTGTATTGCCGCATCAATAATTCCTTCGTAGTTATGACTCATATAAATCAATCCAAAGATTTCATAAATGGGATCTAATTTATCAAATATTTTAATTCCCATATTGCTCACTCCCATAAATTAGTTTACTAGAATATCCATATTATATCATAAAAATGAATTCAATAAGGATAGTATATATAAAAAAAGCTCCTGTATTTCATATATACAAGAGCTTCATCTATATATTTCAATATAATTTAAATTAATTTTTGATTCATAATATCCTTTAAATTTAATTTTTCAACTCTCTTTGCTATTTCTGCGTCATCTACAGAATAAAGTCCTATTTCTTTCATTCTCTTAAAATATTCAGCTCCTGCAAATGTGTATCTTTTTCTTCTTCCTTCCTTTGTTTCCATTTGACTATTTGCATAAGATATTATATCTCCTATAGCAGTAGCCTTTGGAAGTGTTAGTAAAGACATTCCTAAATGGTATCTTACTGCATTATGTCCTGCTAAAGAGCCGGTACACATAGCTTCCGTATGACCTACAAACAAACCTGATTTTTCACCTGCACAAAATAAATTATCTAAACCTTTAACCCTCATATCATCGGTTCTTTGTGCTACCGAAAGATATCTTATAGAATTTGCTTTACCTCCTGCATATGGATCAATGTACTTCGCCTTTTCTAGCCCTTTTATTTTTCTTAATTTATCTAAAGGATAAAAAGGAGTCATTAATTTTATATGACCCGTATCTAAAAGCACTATATTTTCTGCAAATTCCCTTAAAGCATATTGTTGACATACCTTTAGTTTTAATTTATCAATATTTATATCTTCTGGTGGTACTTTTAATACTACTGATCCTTTCTCTTCAATTTCTTTTAATAATTCTTCTCCTATACTTTCTTTACAAAGCTTACATGATCCACTAAAAGCTCCGTAAACATCTTCCTCTCTCTCACCTTGAAGATCCTCCGCACCTGCTCTAGCGCTAATACTTACCCTTGGTCCAAAGGCTGGACATCTAAGCACACACATGGAACATCCATTTCCATACCTTAAGCAATTCCCCATGGGACCTGTGGATCCAGTGGCTTCTATAAACACATCGCCTTTTACATAGGTACCATCAGAAAGATATATTCCTATTATTTTATTTTCGTTCTTTTCTACATCTACAACTCTAGTCATAAAGTTTAGCTCTATACCTAAATCTGTTAAATGCTTTCTTACATCTGGCTCTATTTTATTTACATCATATAACCATGCATGACCATGTCCTGGGAATTCTATATTTCTATGTCTAGTATTGCTATCTGTTATATTTATCAAATCTCCTGCACCGAAGTTAATCAATTCTTCTGCTGCGGTGTATCTTCCATTGTTTCTCATTATTCCTCCCACATTACCTAGGCCAATTAACATATCAGTCTTTTCGTATAAAACAACTTTTGCTCCAGCTTTTTTAGCTGTTATAGCTGCAGCACATCCTGCCCATCCTCCGCCAATTACAATAACCTTCATAGTAACTTTCTTCCCTCCAAAATATTTCTTGGATCTATTTGAAGCTTACAAGATCTTTCAATATTGAAATACTTATTTTTTACACTACAACTTCCGCACACTCCTTCTCCGCAACACATTTTACCGTTATTGCAGCAAGAAAATTCAACAGTTTCTCCTATTAAATTTAGTACATTATAATTAACTATGTCTGCTGCGGATGAATGCACTATATTAACCTTCTCATTCTTTAATATAGATATTAATATATTTTTGAACTCAGAAGGTATCTCTCCTTTTTCATTTATAACTGTAGTATCTATTACTTCACAATTATATTGTTCTATATAATTATCAATAAATATTTTTTCATAAGGTTTACTATCAATTAGCACATATATCTTATTATTATTTGTATATAGTTTTTTTAACACTGGTACTATAGGAGCTTGACCTATACCTCTAGTTATTACAACTGCAGTTCCATCTTTACTCTTGTCTAAATTTTTTAATCCTAATACTCCATTACAATAAGGGCCTTTTAATAAAATTTTTTCCCCTTCTTTTAAAAGATCTAGGTTTTTAGTTTTTACTCCTTTAACTTCAATGGCCAAAACTATTCTATTCTCCTCTATATTTACCTCCATAACAGAAATTGGAGTGGAAAAGAAATATTCGCTATCTGGCTTTCTTAAAAATACGAAAGTTCCAGGGTTATTTAGTTCTTTAGCTAATTTATGTGGAACAGATATTGTATAAAGTACTAAATCCTCATAAATATATTTTTTATTTAACAAAACACACTGGATTTCACATCTTCCATCTTTGGCTTTTTCTCCATTCCAAACAAATTCTTGATAAATACATACTCCTTTCCAATTAATACAGTCACAAAAATCTTTTCCTCTTAATTGTGAGCACAAAAGACATTCTCCACTTTCTGCTAAATGGCAAGGACAGTATTCACTTCCTGCATCCATACAGTCTCTTACCTCATAGTTCATTAATAATCCTCCTGCCAATTACTAAACCTATAATACTAATTTATTTTATATTTACTATTTTGTTACTAAAAAATAGCAACTTAATTCTTTTTATAAATCTCTTTCCTGTATCTTTATTAATCTTAAGCTTTTTCTTGGAATGGACAGTTTCATCTTCATTTATGGACACAATATAAATATTTAATTTTTTCCCATATTTTTAACAAAAATATTTATTGACAATATATCTCTTGTACCTACATTTATCTACCATAAATACCTGATTATACATAATTGAGTGATTTTTTATTTTCTTTTTTTATATATTTTCTTTTCTTTTAATAATTAAATTAAGTATTTTATCAAATATTATTTTTTTCAAAAAATCTAGCTTTAGCACTGGGATTTCGCATATTGCGGACACTTTTTAAATATGATATACTCATTTTGTTAGTATTTTTTTAACATTCTAAAAATTTAATATTAATGGGGGGAGAATGTATGAGTAAAAAATTTAAACTTGGTTTAATTCCTAAAATTATAATGGGTATTGCCTTAGGTGTAATTTTAGGTAAGTTCTTTCCAGAAGCAATTATCCGCATTTTTGTTACTTTTAGTTCAATTTTTGGTAATTTCCTTGGATTTATAATTCCATTATTAATTCTTGGATTCGTTACTGCTGGTATTGCTGAGCTAGGTACTGATGCCGGAAAATTACTTGGAATAACTGTTGGAATATCCTATGCTTTTACACTTATTTCAGGAGTATTCGCCTATTTCTTAGGTATAACGCTATTACCAAAAATAATTACCACTTCCACTGCTGCTGCAATTGCCGAGGCTGCTGAGAGTCTATCTCCATTCTTTACTGTAGAAATGCCTCCACTAATGAGCGTAAATACATCTTTAGTTCTAGCTTTTCTTCTAGGACTAGGTATTTCAGCAGTTAAGAGTGAAACACTTAAGAAAGTTGCTTTTGACTTTCAAGCTATAATTACAAAAGTAATAGAAAACATTATAATACCTTTACTACCAGTCCATATTGTAGGTATATTTGCTAACATGACTAAAACCGGACAAGTTTCAGCTGTATTCTCAGTGTTTGGAAAGGTATTTGTAATCGTTATTTGCGCACATATAGCAATTATAGTATTCCAATTTGCAATAGGTGCATCTATAAGTAAAAAGAATTTATTTACTTGCTTAAAATTGCAACTGCCTGGATATCTTACTGCTTTAGGAACTCAATCATCAGCTGCAACTATACCTGTAAACGTTGAATGCTCAGAAAAAATGGGTATTTCTAAGGGTATAAGAGACTTTGTTATTCCTCTTTGTGCTACTACACACATGTCAGGAAGTACAATTACATTATCAATATGCGCTATGTCGGTTATGATGTTAAATAATATGCCCGTTCAGTTTGGTAGTTTCTTTAATTTTGTAGCTATGCTTGGAATATCAATAGTTGCCGCTCCTGGAGTACCAGGTGGAGCAGTTATGGCTTCCTTAGGAGTTTTACAAAGTATATTAGGATTTAATGAAGGAATGTTAGGTTTAATGATAGCTTTATATATAGCTCAAGATAGCTTTGGAACAGCATGTAATGTTACAGGTGACCAAGCTGTAGCTATGATAGTAGATACAATTGATGGTGGTGCTTCTAGTAAGCAAGCTGCATCTATATAGTTAATGTGACCTTGTTAATAAATTTAAAAATAAAAGTGACTTAGAAGTCTAAGTTACTTTTATTTTTTTAACATAATTTTAGAGAATATTTTTATAGCAATAGGCATTACAGTAATTACAGTAACTAATCTCATTAGATGTAGCAACGCAACTTTAGATATATCAGCTCCATATGCTTCCGAAATTAAAGTCATATCTGTAATACCTCCTGGTGCACTGCTAAACAATGAGGTTATTAAATCAAGACCTGTAATCTTATGTATTATAAAACCTAATATAAGACTAAATAAAGTTAATCCTACTACTAATATAATAGCTGGAAATATTAAATTTTTTAATTGCTTAACACTGTCCATAGTAAAGTTTAGCCCAATCATACCACCTACTACTATTTGACTTAACAACTTAAAGTTATATGGTATCTCTCCCTTTCCAGTGTATATATTATAAATAGCTACGGAAACCATAGCTCCAACTAAAGCTCCTGCTGGTATCTTAGCCTTAATGCCAATATAGCCCCCAATTAATGCAATTACTAATGTATATATTATTTTCTCCAAGTTTATCCCCCCTATTTTAAACTATATATTCATTTTATCACTTCCTTTCCATATAACAAATATATTTGTAACACATTGTAAGTTAACTTCATATTTTTTAGTATGAAATATTATGGGGGGCTCAATTATGGCTATTACTTTAAACTCATTACACTATATTTATTTATTGTTCATTATTGCTATATTTCTATTTATGGTATTTAAAAAAGATATTACTATTTTATGTGTTGTAGGCATTTTCACATTAGGTATCTTCGCTACAAGCTCTTTATCCGCTGCTATTACCGGAGTATTTAATAGTTTCGCTTTAGCGATAACGGAACTATTAGGTACTATTTTAATCATATCTTTAATTACAGCAATGGGCGTTATTCTTAATAAGACTGGTATAAATGAAACCATGGTACGTCCTCTTACTAAACTAATGAGAACCCCAGCATTAGCATACTGGATAATAGGAATCTCTATGATGATTATATCCTTATTTTTCTGGCCTTCACCAGCTATTGCTTTAATTGGAGCTATAATGCTTCCTGCTGCTATTAAAGCTGGACTTCCCGCTCTCGGAGCTGCAGTTGCCATGAATTTATTTGGCCATGGTATCGCTCTATCTGGAGATTTTGTAATTCAAGGGGCTCCAAATCTTACAGCTGATGGTGCTGGCATTGCAGTTGGTGAAGTTTTATCAGCTTCCATACCTTTAGTATTAGTAATGGGTATTGTTACCACAACAATTGCATTTTTTATGATAAAAAGAGATATGAAGAATGGAAGTTTATCCTTAAATAAAAGTGATTATGATCTTAACGATTCTGATCGTGAATTCTATAACTTAATTAATCCAAAACTTAAAAAAATCTTTGCTTTAATAATAATGATAATGTTTGTCTTTGATATTTTTCTTATGTATAAATTGAATCTTCAAGGGGGAGATGCCACTGCTTTAATTGGGGGTACTGCACTATCTATCTTAATATTAATAACTCTATTTGTTAGAAAAAAGGATGCATCCTCTCTTGTTATTAACTATATTGTAGAAGGCTTTACCTTTGGATTTAAAGTTTTTGGTCCAGTTATACCTATAGCTGCATTTTTCTATCTTGGTGACTCTGGATTTATAAAAGTATTTGGTGAAGTTTTACCTAAGGGTTCTACAGGATTAGTTAATGATTTAGGAATATATCTTGCAAATTCAGTTCCATTAAACGCTCCAATAGGTGCCACTACTTTAACTACAGTTGGAATAATAACTGGGCTTGATGGATCAGGCTTCTCAGGAATTTCCTTAGCAGGATCTGTAGCTAAAATATTTGGAATTGCATTGGGAAGAGGTACTGCCACCTTAACAGCTTTAGGACAATTGGCTGGTATTTGGGTTGGCGGTGGAACCATAGTACCATGGGCTCTTATTCCTGTAGCAGCTATATGTAATGTTGATCCCTTTGAATTAGCTAGACGTAATTTTAAACCTGTGGCCATTGGATTGGTTATAACGACAATACTGGCTATGTTCTTAATTTAATTATCTAAATATTGACCTCCAATATATGCTTCCAATATCTTTTAGGCATCATTTTTCTTTGAAGTTTTAAATTACCTCTTTCTTCAATAGAGACGCTTAAAAAATACTCTTTCCATAGTTTATTATATAGATCATCTTTACCCACTTGAGGAATGTCTTCTAAATTCATAGTGCATAAAATCCATTCTTCCTTTGATTTAGAATATATTCCTCCAATATTTCTTTTTACGTCATGTATAATAAAATCTTGATACCTAAATCTTTCTTTAAAATGTGGCATTATTAATTCTAATATATTATAATCGGGTTCAATTTCACTATAGTATAATTCTTTTCCTAAATTTTGAAATCTAATAAAGCCTAACATTCTATGCTTTTCAATTTCCACTTTTTTAACTATATTATGTACATCCCTAACTACTGGATTATGTAAATGGATATCTATATCTTTACCTATTTTAAATGCTAACTTAGTATAATCTAATATTAAATTTTCCGCCCCTTCCACTTCTGACATGTAAATTAAAAATATATTATTTATAGAGGAACTGTTTAATTTACTTTTCATAGCCCTATAAACCTTTTCGCATTTTTCTTTATTATTCTCAATTTTAACAATATGATAAAGAAAATTATATGTATAGTCTTTTTCTTTCATTATTTTTTCTGGTTTATACTTATTATAGTAAGCTTCATAAATAACTGTTAAAAGTCCTTCAAAACTGCCATCATAAATATACACTATCATCTTACCACCTCATATATCCCCTAATAGCATCCTATGTTTTTCTAACTCAAATAATGATATTTGATGATAAGTATCCTTTGGTGTCCCATTCAATATATAACTTTTTATACTTTCTTCATCAAATTTAATTTCACCAAAATACTTACCTTTGCAAGTTATAAAATATTTAGCCCTTTTTAGCACCACACCTATTTTCTTTAAATCATCGAAGTCTATAGAATGTACCTTTCTAATTTTAGTAATTTTATTAACTGATGTAACACCAACTCCTGGTATTCTCAGTAAATCTCTAGAGGAAGCTTTATTTATCTCTATAGGAAAAAACTCTAAGTGATTTAAAGCCCATTGAGTTTTAGGATCAAAATCTAAACTTAAATTTTGATTTTCATCGTCTAAAATTTCTCCTGCCGAAAATCCATAAAACCTTAACAACCAATCTGCCTGATAAAGCCTATGTTCTCTCAATAGTGGAGGGTTTTTAATTGATATTAGCCTATTATCTTTTGTTACTGGAACGAATGCAGAATAATACACTCTCTTTAAATCATATTTATTATATAAATTTTCTGAGAGGTTTAATATATCTTTATCACTTTCTCTAGTTGCTCCTACGATAAGCTGAGTACTCTGTCCAGCTGGAACAAAATTAGGAGAATTTTTATACTTAATTTTTTCTTCCTTGTTATTGTGAATATGTTTATTAATGAAAGACATAGGTTTGATTATACTACTAATTTCCTTTTGAGGTGCTAATAATCTTAAACTATTATTACTTGGCAATTCAATATTCACACTTAATCTATCAACTAATTCCCCTAGTCTTTTTATCAATATTTCATCTGCTCCTGGTATTGCTTTCATATGTATATATCCATTAAACTTATAGACTTTTCTCAATAAATAGGCCACCTTTAATAATAATTCCATAGTATAATTAGGATTTCTATATATAGCTGAGCTCAAAAATAATCCTTCTATGAAATTTCGCCTATAAAAATTTAGTGTAATATCTACAATTTCTTCTGGTGTAAAAGCAGTCCTTTCAATATCGTTTGAAATTCTATTTATGCAATAAGCGCAATCATAACAACAATAGTTCGTTAAAAGAATTTTTAATAATGATATACATCTTCCATCCTGAGTAAAACTATGACATATTCCTGATGGGTTAGCATTTCCTAGTCCTCCCTTCTTATTTTTTCTATTACCCCCACTAGAAGAACAGGACACATCATATTTTGCTGCGTCTGAAAGTATTCTAATCTTTTCCTTAATATCCATAACATCACCCTACAATAAAATTATACTATAATTATACAGAACATATGTTCTATTGTAAAGCAATTTATATTTTGAAATAAATAAAAGCTTTAAAAGTAGGTCTAAAATCTACTTCTAAAGCTTTTAACTTATGTTTATAATTATTTTATCATTTTATAATTTCATTATTTTATTTAAATAAATCCTTAAACATCTCTCCTATGGTAAAGCCTTCCTCAGTATCATTATACTGCTTTAATTCTTCTTCATATGGATTACTTGCACTCTTGATGCTTAGGGACATCCTTTGTGATTTTTTATCTATATCTAATACCTTCACCTTAACTTTATCACCAATCTTTAATACTTCTTCAGGCTTAAGTATTCTTTCATCAGATATCTCACTTATATGAACTAAGCCTTCTATTCCACTGGTTAGTTCCACAATAGCTCCAAAATCTAATATTCTAACTATCTTTCCTTCTAAAACATCTCCTATATTAAAGGCTATATTTTCCCAAGGATTATCTTTTACATCTTTTAGCGCTAAAGATATCCTGTTTTTACTCTTATCGGAACTAATTATAAATACTTCTACCTCATCACCTACAGATACAACTTCTTCTGGCTTATTTACCCTTTTCCATGATAGATCATTTAAATGTATTAATCCTTCAACTCCACCTAAGTCAACAAAGGCTCCATATCTCATTAACTTTGTTACTTTTCCTTTTCTTCTTTCTCCATCCTTTAGTGTATCCCAAAATTTTTGTTTATTTTTTTCTCTTTCTTCCATTTGAATTTCTTTAGCAGATAGTACAACTCTTTCTTTTTCTCTATGAAATTCAATTATTCTAACTTTTAATTCTTCCCCTACAAATGTAGATGTATCTTTTACAAATTCAATAGAAAGTTGTGATACAGGTATAAAAGCTCTAATTCCTTTTATATAAGCCAATACCCCACCTTTAACACTCTCTTTAACCCTAACAGTAATTACATCTTTATTTCTATAACTTTCTTCTAACTCATTCCAATTGCTTACTACATCTGCTCTCTTTTTTGACAGCAATACATTTCCTTCTCCATCGTTTATTTCTAATATGTACACAAGAATTTCTTCCCCTGCTTTTAAAGCTTCCCTTGGGCTTATCTCTCCTTCAAAACTTAATTCCTCTTTAGGTATTATTCCATCTGACATATATCCTATGTTTACCAATATTTCATCATCATTCAATGATATTATTGTACCTTTAACAAGATCTCCCTTTCTAATTTTTTTCATAGATTTATCTATACTATCCATGAACTCTTCCATTGAAACGTCCTTTTGTTCTTCCATACATATCTCTCCTATCTTATCTTAAAATTTTATCAATTGTTATTAAATATATTATACCAAATTTTTATAAAATAAAAAGGAACCAAATTTCTTGGTTCCTTAGCTTGTCTATTTTCCTTCTTCTAAAGCTTTATTAACAGCTTCTATAACTGCTTTACTTGATACAGTTGCTCCTGATATAGTATCAACTTCTGTTGACTGTTTTTTGATTATCTCAGGTATTAAATTCTCCTCAACTCCATCGAATATTCCTTCAGTTTCTTTGTGATCAGTAACTTTAATTTCCTTAATTTTACCATCAGCAACTTGTACATTTACAGTTAAATCTCCATTATGACCCTTTGTTGTTGCCTTGTAATCTCCGTCTTTAAAAGCTGCTTTGCTTCCGCCACCGCAAGCTACTAATGTTAATCCTAATGCTGCTACCATAACTCCAGCTAAAAATCTTTTTTTCATTTTGTTACCTCCTAATATACATATACATGAATTATTTTACCATTGTTGCAGCATTTTTTCCAGCTATTTTTCCAAAAACTATTATGTCTGTTAGTGCATTTCCTCCTAGTCTGTTTCCTCCGTGTACTCCTCCTACTGCTTCTCCTGCTGCGTATAAACCTTTTATAGCTTTTCCTGACTCATCTAATACTTCTGTGTTTGTATTTATTTTCAATCCACCCATAGTGTGATGAACTGCTGGTTCGATTTCTATTGCATAGTACTTTCCATTTCCAAATTCCATTGGCATATCTGGTCTTGCAAATTCAGCATCTTTCTTGCTCTTTACATATCCATTATAGTCTGAAACGGTTTTTTTCAATGCTGCTGGGTCAATATTCAATTTTTTAGCTAAATCCTCTGGTGAATCTCCAACAACTGCTAATTCCATTTCAATATATTTTTCTATGGCTTTTAAGCTCTTTCTTACATTATCATCAAATACTAAGTATGCTGTCTTTCCCTCTTGTTCTAATACTGCTTTAGATACCACATCTCTTGTTTCTATTTCATTAATAAATCTCTTTCCATCACGATTTACTAATATTGCTCCATTACCTCTAACACCTTCAGTAATCATAAATCCATTCTTTGGTACTACCGTTGGATGAGTTTGAATCTCCTCCATTTGAGTAAGTTGAGCACCTAATTTTTCAGCCATTAAAATTCCATCCCCAGTAGCTCCTGGATGGTTTGTACTTCCAAATCCTTTTAATTTTTCATTGTATTTAACAAACATTTCTTCGCTACCACCAAATCCACCAGTTGCTACTATAACTGCTTTAGCATCTATTGTATATTCCTTACCTTCTTTGTCTAAAGCTTTAACTCCTTTTATATTGCCTTTGTCATCTTTTAAAATTTCTGTGGCTTTATTCATGGTTCTTATATCTATTTTCTTTTCCTCAGCCACTTTTTTTAAAGTTTTAATCATTTCTGGTCCTGCTGCTGAACCGCCTGTTGGTCTGTGTATTCTATTTACACTTGCACCCCCAGCTCTCCCTACTTCAGTTAAATCTGCTCCTAATGACACCATCCATTCTACAGCTTCAGCTGATTTATCAGTCAATAACTTCACCAATTCAGGCTCTCCTTTACCATGTCCACCCTTCATAGTGTCATTGTAAAACTTTTCAGAAGAATCATCAATTCCTTGTTCTTTTTGATATTTTGTTCCTGATGCATTCATTCCACCAGTAGCTCTAATAGTATTTCCTCCAACTATTGGCATTTTTTCAAGTACTATTACATTTGCACCTTCATTTTTAGCTTCAACAGCTGCCGCTAGTCCAGCTCCACCTGCACCTATAATTACTATATCTGTTTTTTCAGAACTAGCTGCTGTAGGCTTGCTGCCATTACCACATCCCGCTAATACTGTAGTAGTGATCAATCCTGCTGTTACTAATGACATTAATTTCTTAAATTTCATTAATATGCTCCTCTCTAGTTTCTTGATATGATTATTATATTGTTAAATTAATAACATATCAATGTTTTATACATATTAATGTTTTTGTTCATTTTGTTCTCAAATTTACAAATTTATCTTGTACATATGTTTAGGCCTTCCTACTTTTCCATATTCTAATTTTATGCTCAGTTTATTTTCTTTTGACATATATTCTAAATATCTTCTAAGGGTAATCCTTGCCATACCAAGATCTCCTGCAATTTCATCTGCCGTAAAATACTTATCTCCTCTTGTATTTATATAATTCCATATTTTTGAATAGGTAAATCTATTTAATCCTTTATCTAAATCTTCTATAGAACTACTATATTCTTTTTCCTCATCTTCTTGAGTAACATTGTTAATAAATTCATCAATAGTGCTTTGTTCTATTAATTCAGTACTTCCTAATTTTTCATATCTTTCCCTATAACCTTTCATTGCCTCTTCAAATCTTTGGAAAGTAAAAGGTTTAATTAAATAATCTACTGCTCCATACATAAAAGCTTCTCTAACAGAATTTTTGCTTTTGTCTGCAGTTATGAGTATTACATCACAATATATCTCATTTTTTCTTAAATCCTTTAGAAAATCCAACCCATTTTCTCTGGGAATATAAATATCTAATAATATTAAATCTGGTTTATCCTCATTGATATAATCATATGCTTCTCCTAAACTCCCAACTGCTTTGTTTAGAGTGAATCCCTGGATTTTCTTTAGAAATTTAGCATTTATGTCCCTAACCATAGGGTCATCTTCTACTATCATTACTTTTATCATTAATCTTGCTTCCCTTCATTGGTATTTTTACTATAAAACCTGCTCCATCACAATTATAATAACTTATTGTTCCTTCTACTCTATCAAGAATATTTTTAATTATATACATTCCATACCCTCTTTGTCCTTCTTTTGTAGAAGTACCTCTATCAAATATTTTTTCTTTAATATCCTCATCTACACCTGGTCCATTATCTTCCACCATGATGTTTAAAAATTTATCATCATTATATATATTAAACTTAACCATACCGCTACCATCTATTTTTACCGCTTCTATGGCATTGTCTATTAAGTTTCCTACAATTGATGCAAGATCATCAGAATTTAATTTTTCCGGTAAAAAATCCAGCTTTGATTTATCAGATATTATAAACTGAACTTTTTCCTCTTCTGCCTTATTATATTTTGACAATAATAACCCCTGTAAATGTGAATTGTTAATATCTTCATTTAATATTTCACTAATTTCATTTCTTTTATCTCCAATATCTGAAATATACTCAACTGCTTTATCGTATTCTTCTAGCTGTATTAATCCTGAAATTGTGTGTAACTTGTTCATAAATTCATGATTTTGAGCTCTTAATGACCATAGTATTTTTTTTATACCAGTTAACTCCTCTGCCAGTTCTTTCACTTCTGTTAAATCTCTAAAATTAATAACTACTCCTAAAAATTCTTTGTTATAATCCATAAGTGTATTATAATTGCATATAATATTTATATGATTATTTATTCTATTTTCAACATTTTTTAAAGATATCTTCTTCTCTAATACCTCTAATATGAAATTATCATTTATGTAGTTCAATATATTTTTGCCCAAGTCATCTCCCTTTAAGGATAACAATTCCGCTGCTGCATTATTATAACTGGTTATGTTTCCTTTTGTATCAACAGCAATTATCCCTTCCTTTATACTTTCCAACATTGCCTGTTTTTGTCCTAATAAAACAGCTATTTCCTCTGGCTCTAAGCCAAATATACTTTGTTTAATGCTGTAAGCTAGTAATGATGCACCAAGAATTCCAATAGTTAATCCAAGTATTAGAAAAGGTATAAACTTTGATAGTTTTTGATAGATTTCTTCATTTATATTTCCAATTAGTATACCTACTGAAACCGCTCCAACTTGAACACCATCTTTATATACAGGTGCAAATCCTCTTAATGAAGGTCCTAATGTTCCTGTAGCTTCTGAAACATAACTTTCACCTGCCGACAATACAAGGGCTTCATCTCCCCCTACAAAAACTTTCCCTATATTCTCTTCATAGGGATGAGAATACCTCACTCCGTTCATATCAAAAACTACTATAAATTGCACGTTAGTTTTCAATCTCAATCTTTCTACATAATATTGTATTGGAGCATCACCATTTTTTTTACCTAAATTGTCCTTAATCACATCTATTGTAGCTACGGTTTGAGCAAGTTTAATTACCTCTTTTGACCTTTCTTCCTTAATTAAATTCTTCATCTCTTTAAACGAAAGATATCCTGTTGATGCCATTACAATAAATAATATTGCTGTTATAAATAAAGTTATTTTACTTTGAAGTTTCATACATCCTCCTAAGTTTTACAATTGGCCATTAAAAATATTGTTAAGTATTTGGCATATTTCCTCCTTAGTTGGCTTTATAGGATTTGCTTTAGTAGAGCCTTCCATCGAGTTATTTATTAATACTTGCAATTTACTATTAAAATCCTCTTCTGTAATTCCTGCCTCTTTAAATGATTTAGGTATATTTAGTTCTTTATTTAAATTCACAACTTCCTCTATAAAATCTTTTTTCATAATAGCTTGAGCAAGTTTATTTAATTTATCATTAACTATTTTATCTCTGCTATTGAATTTTAATACATAAGGTAGTGCTATAGCATTTATTAGCCCATGACTTAAGTTAAATGCTGCTCCTATAGCATGAGATATGCCATGTGCCATACCTAATCCTACATTAACAAAAGCAAGCCCAGCCATGCATTGATAATAATGCATATTTTCACGACTCTCTTTGGTTCCTTCTTTATATGATTCAGTAAGATTTTTAAATATTCCTTCTACAGCACCTTTTGATATAACTTCAGTAAATGGATCTAAATCATTATTAATATAGCATTCCACTGCATGAGTTAAAGCATCCATTCCTGTTTCAGCAACTATATGTTTTGGCATAGATAATGTTAATCTTCCATCTAATATTGCCACATCTGGAATAAAAGCATCAGTTTTTAATCCAATTTTTCTATTCTTTTCTTTAAAAGTAAGTACAGCCGCCCTTGTAACTTCACTTGCTGTACCAGATGTGGATGGAATAAATATCATTTTTAATTTCTTTCTCTTCTTAGGAAGTTCTGCAGATGATATTTGTTTTAAATCAATATCTGGATATTCATATAATAGAGCCATTACCTTAGCTGCATCCATAGGTGATCCCCCACCTATGGCTACTAATACATCCGGATGAAATTCTTTCACTTTTTCTAGTCCACTTAATACGTCTTCTATAGTAGGATCACTTTTAACTCCGCTATGAACATAATAACTACATCCACTGTCATCTAATATGCTTTGGATTTCATCAATTGCTCCATTATTAAACATGGAGCTACCTCCTGTTACTATAAATACTTTTAAATCTTTAAGTCTACTCAGGTACTTAATTGATCCATCACCTATTATAATTTCTTCTCTACCCAAAATAAGATTTTTCATAATTTATATACCTCCATAATTTTATATACTTTTTAATTCCTTATTAATTTTAAATAATAAAAGATAAGATATTTACCATTCTTAAGCATTGTTTTAATATAGTTTCTTGTATTAAAACATCAGTTATTATATTTATTATATCATTAAAAACTACCATAAATCTCATAAAAACTTCCATAACTCCACAGTAAGTATACAATTTTACTCCACAATATAAATATACAATAAAATAATAAAAAGCAGAAGTCAAAGCCTCTGCTTAAAATTTATTTTTTACTTTTCATCATGATTCTATCAATTAAACCAACTTTATAATAGTTTCCTGACTTTAGCGGTTTTTTGTAAATTAGCTTATCCTCTTCAAATATATAAATGCTTCCTATACTATCACCTTTATATATATTATGCTTTATATATTTGGGAGCTTTAATAACTGTTGAGTAATTCTTATCTTTCCTTATTGGTATTACAATATCATCGTCACATACTAAGCTTACTTTACTTTTTTCTTGTGGTGCTACACCAACTTTGTCTCCCTTAGAGTAAAACTTTTTATATTCATAATTATCCTTAACATAATTATTTATTTTAGCTGTGTCGTTCCACCTATCCGATGAATTTAATACTACGATTATTACATCACTACCATTACATTCTACAGAGGTTACAAGACATTTTCCCGCACCTCCTGTATAACCTGTTTTCACACCATTGGCTTCAGGGATTTGCCAAAGTATCTTATTTATATTATGGTAACTTCTTGTAAATCCTTGATTCTTCCCATCTACATCTTTTTCACTAACTATTTTGTCAAAAAGAGGATGCTTTTTGCTTTCCGAAGTTAATATGGCTAAATCATAAGCTGTTGAATAATGTTCAGGATTATCTAAACCATGAGGTGAATGAAAGTGAGTATCTATTAGTCCTATTTTAGATGCATATTCATTCATTAGCTTAACAAATTCCTCTACTGTTCCACTTATTCCCTCTGCAATTGCTATGGCAGCATCATTTCCTGATCTTAACATCAATCCATAGGTAAGCTCTCTAATTGTAATTTTTTCACCTTTTCTATAGCCTACTATAGATCCTCTTATAGATGCTGCTCTAGAAGATATTTCAACTTCTTTATCTAAATCTCCATAGTCTAAAGCTATTAATGCAGTAATAATTTTTGTTGTACTTGCCATAGGCACTATTATCTCCGAGTTTTTTTCTGCTAAGACAATTCTAGAATTAGAGTCTAACGCTATATATGCCAAGGAATTTATCTTTTTTAAATCTTTATTTTTTAGTTCTACAGCGCTATGGGCATACACATTATTCCAACTTACTGAAAGTAAAAAAAAGAACATTAAACTGAAGGAAACAATAATTTTTTTAAATCTATTGTCCATTTTACCACCTCTTCCTCTGTTTATTATTTTTTACACAATTATTTTATTACTCATATAAATACTTCCATAGCCTTTGTATAGTTTTTACTCCTGTGGTTATAATTATAAGGGATTAAATGGAGGAGTTAGCATGTTTAAACTATTGGTGTTTATTATATCTATATGCATTATTACTATTATCCCAATTCCTATAAAATTTTATTTATTTTATGATTTAAATATTCTAAAAATAAAGATATTAGGCAAAGACATTAAAATGGATTCAAAAGAATTAGGTGAAAAGGGAAAAGAGCTAAAAGTAATAACAGAACAAAAAAAAATCACCTCAAGTGATATTAAAGTGATTTGGCTTACTTTAAAAAATAGTAAATTAAAGCCCGTTTTAAAATTACAAACTAATTTAATATATGGTTTAGACGATGCGGCAATAACTGCAATATTATTTGGTTTAATCCATTCTATTTATCCTTTTGTAGAAAATTCAATTACATCTATATTTAAAACTAAAAATATAGATTTTAATTTAACTCCTGAGTTTAATAAATTTTTTTTAAATTTAGAGCTAAAAGGAATAATTTATGTAAGTTTAGTTAAAATTATCTATATATACATATTATTCAGGAAAAATTACAATAAAAAAACGAAAGATATAAAAGGAGGTATTGTATATGGATAATCATCCAATAGAAAACTTAATGAAAAGCACTATGGAAAATTTAAAAAACATGATAGATGTTAATACTATTGTTGGAGATCCAGTAGAAACTAAAGATGGATCTTTTATAATACCAATATCAAGAGTCTCCTTCGGCTTTGCTTCCGGAGGTAGTGAATTTAATCAATGTCTGTCAAATGAAAACCAAAAATATCCATTTGGTGGCGGTTCAGGGGCAGGAGTTACCTTAAAACCGGTAGCCTTCTTAGTTCTAAAAAACAATACTGCAAGACTGCTTCCTCTTGAGGCTAATAGCTCTTATGATAGAATAATCGATACTGTTCCACAGCTAATGGAAATGCTTCAAGAATACGTTGGTAAAAATAAATGTGAAAAAAATTCCTCCTCAAATATAGAAGAATAGGGCTACTCTTTTGAGTAACCTTATTCTTCTTCATACATATTTAATACATCTTCTAAATTAGGCATTTGCTCTAAACTTTGAAGTCCAAAATTTTTTAAAAATTCTTCAGTAGTACTATAAAGTATAGGTCTGCCTGGTACATCTAATCTTCCACATTCTTTTATAAGTTTTTTTTCAATAAGAGTTTGTACAGCTCTATCACTTTTTACTCCTCTTATTTCATCAATATCTACTCTAGTTATAGGTTGTCTATAGGCGATTATTGCTAAAGATTCTAGTGCTGCCTGAGATAAAGATTGCCTAACATTGGTTTTCAGTAATTTTTGAAGGAATGAGGAATTTTCTTTTTTTGTACATAGCTGAATACTATCATCTAATTCTAACAACCTTATTCCCCTATCTAAGGCCTCATAGTTTTCCTTCATATTATCTATCAATTCTTTTGTAAAATTTATACTACAATCTAATATATTACTTAATTCTCTTATTTTTAAAGGTTCACCACTAGCAAACAGCAGAGACTCAATTACAGAAATATACCTACTTTTATAACAATTCCCTTCCACATCCATTTGATTTAAATTTATCTTATTCATCATCACTGCTCCTTTCTACGATTATTTCCAAGAAATTTCCTTCTTGTACTACTTTTACAGTTTTAAGTCTTATTAGTTCCAATAGTGCTAAAAAAGATACAACAATTTCTATTTTACAGCTGCACTCTTTTGCTATTTGATTAAATGTAGTTCTTTTATTTCTTATAATAAAATCCTTAATTATAAGCATTTTATCTTCTATTTTATATTTATCTATAGGTATTTCTTTTGGTATAAGGTCTATATTTATTTTATTTGCATATATTCTTATAAGTTCATTATATAAATTATATAAATCTAACATAGTTATATTTTTAAAAATATTTTCCTCCTCAAAGGACTTTTCTTCTTCAATAACTTCAGGCTTTTTAGTAAACATAATTTCTTCTAAGGCCATTCTGTCTCTAAAAAAAGCAGCAGATGCTTTAAACTTTTTATATTGAATTAATTTTTCTAATAGATCCTTTTCTGGATCTTTTTCTTCTAATGTCATAGCAGTTTCATCATTTAATTCCTTAGGTAATAATTCCTTTGACTTTATATTTATTAATGTAGCAGCCATCAATATAAATTCTGATGTTATCTCCAAATCCATTTCCTTCATTGAATTTATATATTGTATATACTGATTTGTGATTTCTGAAACCCTTATGTTATATATGTTAAGTTTATTTTCTTTTATCAAATGCAACAGTAAGTCAAAAGGACCTTCAAAGTTTTCTATCTTTATATTTAACGTCATCTTTTATCTCTCCTAAATGTTTTTTCAAGTAATCTTTGTCCTCTTTTATACCAATACATAATTTAACTTCTTTAATCCATTCTATTATATCTCCAATTGCTTTTCCATTTATGTCACCTTGCTCCTTACATAGTTTCCACTAAAGGATAATTGAATGTCTTTTAGATATTTTTAAAAGTTTATTATTTTATATTGTAATTTATTATTCCACGCTAAAATTACTCTATAATAGTAAGTGTTTTCCTTAATAAATTATATATATTATAATTATTTTTGTGAAGATGTAGACTACATTCAATATGATTTTCATATTAAATGTAACTCTTTTATCATCCTATCTGTGCTGATAGTTTTAAAATCCCATTATTTACGTATTCTATTATTTCGTCATTTAACTTGTTGATTAACTTTACCTTCACTTCAGACTCCCTATCAAAAAATATATGATAGTCCATAGTAGACTATCATATATTTTGTACTTATATTGCATTATTAAAAAGGTTTTTAAAATTAAACTTTAAATTATCTAATAAACCTGCTTTTTTAATATCTCTATCACAATATACTTTAACTTTTCCAATCAACTTTTCATTTGAATATATTTCACAAACCCCTACTACTTCTCCTTTATTATAATGCTTCTTCTCTAAATTTACTACACACTTTTTAGTAATTTTGTCCTTATTTCCTCTTTCTACTATATGGTTAAAATCTTCTGATGCCTTTGCTATAAAATAATTTTGTTCATTTTTACCTAATTGTACTTTTTCTACATTATCATCTTTAGTTAATACTTTTATACTTTCAAATTTAGAAAAACCATAATTCATTAGCATACTAGCATCTCTGTTTCTTACTTTATAAGTAGGAGCTCCCATTATAACCGCAAGCATTCTTACGTCATCTCTTACTGCTGTGGCAGATATACAATATTTCGCTTCATTTGTAAATCCAGTTTTAAGGCCGTCACATCCTTTGAAAAATCTAACTAATTTATTATGATTTACTAATCCTATTGGGCTTTTTCTTCCCTCTGAAATTGTCTCCATATAGGTTCCTGTATATTTTAATACTTTAGGATGTTTAATGAGTTCCATTGACATTAGAGCTATATCATGAGCTGTAGTCTCATGTCCTGGAGCAGATAGCCCACTAGGGTTTTTAAATGTAGTATTTTTCATTCCTAATTCCTGTGCTCTATCATTCATCATCTTTACAAAGGCCTCTTCACTACCTGCTATGTACTCAGCCATAGCTGTAGCAGCATCATTACCAGAAGCTATTGCTATTCCTTTTAGTATCTCTTCAACTGTTCTAATTTCTCCTGTGTCTAGTAACATACTGCTATTGCCATTTTTACCTTTATTCTTAGCCTCTTCACTTACTGTTATCTTATCCGTCAATTTTATCTTCCCTGAATCTATAGCCTCCATAGCAATGAGCATAGTCATAACTTTAGTAACAGATGCTGGTGCTAATTTTTCATGGGGATTTTTTTCGTATATTATTTTACCAGAAGTAGGCTCTATAAGTATTGCAGAAGATGCCTCTACATTTATTCCTTCACCTTCAGCTTTTACTTTTGATGGCAAATATGCACCTTGAACAGTTAAAAATGTAAATAAAGACAAAAGGCTAATTATCTTTTTAAATTTTATCTTCATAATTATCTCTCCTCCTTTCAAAAATATTTTCTCCTTGCTTTCAAAATTTATCCCTTTAAATGCAATAATCTAGTTATTCAAAAATATTAAATTTTTATCATTAACTGTTATTGATAATTTTTCCATATTATAATATTATAGGTAATATAATGCAAAAGGAGTGGTTATCATGATTACTAAACCAAAATATTACAGTAAAAATTCAAAATTTGTCAAGTTTTTAACAACTGTGTTTTTAATCTTTTCACTTATTTTTTTCTCTTCTTCCATAGCTTCAGCAAATGATACAAGTAGCTACAATGAAGGTATAGAATTTGGTAAAGAATATAAAGATAAGGTTATACAAAATATAGAAGTTATGAAGAATGAAGCTAAATTAAAAAATCTTAGCTGGTCTATCATTTATGAAAACGTTGACAAGACAGAGAAACTTTATAAAGAAATATTACCTGAAAAATTAGATTGGATTAAAGGGGTATCTGACAGTACTGACATACCTTACAAAGACCTTTTATTATTTAATGCCTTTGATAAGAATATTGTAGGTTTTGAAGGGGAATGCACTACAATGCTTGCTCAAGGTAAGGCCTTAAAAGATGGTAAAGGCACTATGATCATGAAAAATCGTGACCAAGGCGCAACTGCTCTTTGTGAAGTAACAGTTCAAGCTGCCTCTACTCATCCAAGTAATGGGATATATGAAGCTGCATATATAGACATACCTCAAATATCAAAAACATATAAATTTGTAGGTAATAGAACTGCTGGTCGTTGGGGACTTGGCATGGGTATTAATGAGCATCAGGTAATTGTTGCTAACAACGATGCTCCATCAAGGGATTATTTAGATTTTGAAGCAGGATTACATGATAATGATATGATTAGACTCATACTTGAGAGAGCAAAAACCGCTAGAGAAGGTGTAGAGATAGCAACAAAATTAGTAGAAAAATATGGCCAAGCTTGGAATGGAATCATGTTTGAAATTGGCGACCCAAATGAACTATGGGTAGTAGAAGTAACTGGCCATAGATGGGCTGCAAAAAAATATGTGGATACTGTTTCCGCAAGATCTAATCAGTATCAGATAGAAGATGACTATGATCTATGTTCATCAGATTTAGTAAGTTTTTCAATTAAACAAGGCTGGGTAGATAAAAATGCTAAGAAAATTAACTTTAAGAAGGTTTATAACGTTTTAGAAGGATATCCAGAAGATAATGATTTAAACAAAAGAACGCCTATAGAAAAGATGTATACTACAGAAATGCGTTATCAAAGAGCCTTATCAATTATGAAAAACAACTTTGGCAAAATCACTATGGATACAATGATGACTGCTTCTCGTGATCATTATGATACCTATACTTTACCTAGTGGAAAAGTTGTAAATACAAATCAAATTCCTTTTTATAGTACAGAATATGCCCAATGGGAAGACCATGAATTTGTAAAGCTATTTCCAAAGGAAGATATAGTAAAATCAAATTTATATATTCGTGGTGTATGCAGCCATGATTTAGACTGGGGACGTACTGTTTCTTCAGGACTTCTTGTTGCAAGACCAAATGTACCCAATGAACTTGGTTTAATGTTGCATACATTTTCACCTCCATGTAACTCAGTTTATGTTCCATTTTACGTTGGTATAGATAAAGTGCATTCTGATTTTGAAAGTCCAAAAGCTGCATCATTATTCCAGCAGATAGATACAAGAACCTTTGGTTTCTATTCACTTTATCATGATGCTATAAGCTCAAAATTTGCTCCTTATGAAAAAGCTACACTTAAGGAACTTCCTGAAATTGAACAACAATATATAGAGATAAGTAAAAAAAATACTAAGAAAGCTAGTGATCTTCTAAATAATTATATAATGGACAAGTGTACTGATGCCTTAATACTGGCTAATGAAGTTCAAGATGAAATAACTAGAATAGCAGTTAATAAAAATTCTTGGATTCCAAGAAAAACCATTGAAATTTATATCAATGGTAAATCAATTGATCTACCAAATAAAAATTTATTATTAGATGAAAAATCACCTTCCTATATTCAAACAAAATTCATATTTGAATCAATGGGATATAAATTTAATGTAAATAAAAACCCTAATGGCCAAACTATAATTAATATTAACAAATAAGCTATTAAAAAAAGTTCTGTCTCGTTCTAAAAAATAATTTTTAAAGCGAGACAGAGCCTTTTATTAGTCAAATATTTAATCCTGTTTAAATATTACAATTAGGAGCATTTTAAATTTTTCAGTTGCTAAAAGAGCATGAGGTACTCCTGAAGGCATTACGATAACTTCTCCCTTTTTCACATTGAAGTTTTCATCTCCAACAGTTATTTGAGCTTCCCCATCTAAAATATGCACCATAGCATCTCCAGAGGAAGAGTGAGAGCTTATTTCCTCATTTTTGTCAAAGGCAAATAAAGTAACACTAGAAGCTTTTCCTTGAGATAGAGTTCTGCTTATTACCTTGCCTTCTCCATATTCAACTAAGTTCTCCATATTTAAAACTCTAGAAAATTCTATATTTTTAATTAAATTATTATTCATAAAATCACCCTCCAATATTTTCTATAATTAAAGTATAATACATTGAAATCCGTAATTCGGTAACTTATGATACAGAATTAATTTATTTATATAATTCCCTATAATAATTTACTTAATACTTTAAATAAAAAATCAGTAATACTAACAGTATTACTGATTTTTATTTGAAACTATCTTACAATTCCATACACAAGAGGGATATTATCTGAAAATTCAGAAGCTATTTCATAATTATTCAATATGCCGCTTATAGCTTTTTCCCCTTTTTCTTTATCATTAGCATGAACATATGCTAATACATCACCCTTGTTAACTTTTTCTCCTCTTTTTTTAGCTAAAACTATGCCAACAGATAAATCGATCACATCTTCCTTAGTAGCTCTACCTGCTCCTAGTTCAGCTGCAATTATTCCAATTTTTTCAGCATGTATTTTTCTTATAAATCCGTCTTTATCTGCTTTAACAGGAATAATAAACTCAGCTTTAGATAACTTTTCAGTATCATCTATACTGCTTTCATCTCCTCCTTGAGCCTTTACAAATTCTTTAAGTTTTTCTAAAGCTCTGCCGCTCTTTACTGTCTCTATTAACATATCTCTAGCTTCTTTATCGTCCTTAGCCCTACCTGCTAATACTACCATATGAGATCCTAAAGTTAAGCAAAGCTCATATAAATCCTCTGGCCCCTCTCCCTTTAAAGTATCTATTGCTTCTTTTACCTCAAGAGCATTTCCTATTGCAAAGCCCAATGGTTGATCCATATCTGAAATTACAGCTACAGTATTTCTTCCTACACTCTTCCCTATAGCCACCATTTCCTCTGCTAATTCAAAAGCGGCCTCCTTGTTTTTCATAAAAGCCCCTTCTCCTACTTTAACATCTAATACTATACAATCTGCTCCTGAAGCTATTTTTTTGCTCATTATACTTGAAGCTATTAAACTTATATTGTCAACGGTAGCTGTTACATCTCTCAATGCATAAATCTTTTTATCAGCAGGTGCTAAATTTCCCGTTTGTCCCCCTACTACTAGCTTTATTTTGTTTACATTTTCTATAAAATCTTCCTCTGACATTTCCACAGAAAAACCCTTAAAGGCTTCTAGTTTATCTATGGTTCCCCCAGTATGTCCAAGACCTCTACCGGACATTTTAGCTACAGGAATACCTAAGGCTGCCACCATAGGACCTAAAATTAAAGTAGTAGTATCGCCTACACCACCTGTACTATGCTTATCTACTTTAATTCCATCTATAGCGGATAAATCTAATACATCCCCTGAGTGAGCCATTGCCATAGTTAAATCAGCGGTCTCTCTCTTATTCATTTTTTGAAAATAAATAGCCATGAGTAAAGCAGAAGCTTGATAATCTGGTATATTACTATTAGTGTAGTTTTCTATAAAGTATTTAATTTCTTCAGTGGTGAGCTCTTCACCATTTCTTTTCTTTAAAATAAGGTCATACATCCTCATATTAATCACCTCTTAGTTACATCTTCTTTATAGTCTCTTTTACTAAAGTAACAAATTTAGTCTTAGCCTTATTAGCTGTTTCTACAACTTTTAAGTGGTCCAATGGTTCTAAATTATCTGCTAGAGCCATATCTGTAATACAGGATATGCCTAAAACCTTCATTCCCATATGGTTTGCAACTATAACTTCTGGAACGGTTGACATTCCTACAGCATCTCCGCCTAAAAGCCTTAGCATTCTAAGCTCCGCTGGTGTTTCATAGTTGGGTCCTGATATTGCTATGTAAATTCCTTGTTGAACTTTTATATCTAAATCTTCTGCACATTTCTTAACTAAGTTTACATACTCTTTACAGTAGGCATTTGACATATCAGGAAATCTCGCTCCTAATTCTTCATAGTTCCTTCCTATAAGAGGATTATCTCCTATAAGATTAATATGATCTTTTATAATCATTAAATCCCCTGGCTCAAAGTTAGGATTCATTCCTCCTGCTGCATTTGATACTATAATATTTTTTATATCTAAGGCATTCATCACCCTTACTGGAAATGTTACATCTTCCATGCAATAACCTTCATAGTAATGAAATCTTCCATTCAAAGCCAGTACTTTTTTCCCCATCAAGTCCCCAATTATAAGCTCTCCAGCATGACCAACTACTGTAGATATTGGGAAACAAGGTATATCTTCATATTTTATAATTTTTTTGTTCTCAATCTCTTCAGCTAAGCTTCCAAGGCCAGTGCCTAAAATAATCCCAACATCTATGGAAGAATCCTCAATTGATCTTATATATTCTTTTGCTTTATTTATCTTGTCTAATAAATTCATAGCTACCTTCCTTTCACTATATATTCTTTATAATTTCTCTTACTAGCGATGTAAAGGTACTTTTTACTTTATTTGAAGTTTCAATAACTTCTGAATGACAAAGTGGTTGATCTAAAATTCCTGCTGCCATATTTGTTATACAAGATATTCCTAATACTTTAAGGCCACAATGTTTAGCCACAAGCACATCTGGTACAGTAGACATCCCTACTGCATCTCCACCTAAAATTCTTACCATATTAACCTCAGCAGGTGTTTCGTAAGTAGGGCCTGTCATCATAACGTATACACCTTTTTTAAGATTTATATTTAGTTTATTTCCAATGCTTTCAGCTAACTCTACTAAATCTTTGTCATATGCATTGCTTACATCAGGAAATCTCGGTCCAATTTTTTCGTCATTTTTTCCTATAAGAGGATTAGTAAAAGCAAAATTTATATGATCTGTAATTATCATTAAATCTCCAGGGGTAAACTCCTTATTCACTCCTCCTGCTGCATTTGTTACGATCAACTTCTCAATCCCCATATATTTCATGATGTGAATTGGTAAAGCTAATACTTCCATTGGATGACCTTCATAGAAATGTATTCTACCTTGCATCATTACAACATCTTTACCTTCAAGCTTTCCAAAGACAAACTGTCCTGCATGACCTGTTACTGTTGATTTAGGCATATGTGGTATATCTTCATATTTTACACAAACTTTTTCTTCTACTTCTTCTGCTAAATCTCCTAATCCTGACCCCAATATGATACCAATTTCCGGTATATTTTTAACTTTATTTTTTACAAATTCCACACTTTCCATTATCTTTTCTAAGTTCATGTTTTTGTCCTCCTTTTTGCTTCTTAATATTTATTATGCTCTTGGGTGGGTATTTTTATATACCTCTGCAATTTTACTTTTTTTAGATATTGTTGAATATATCTGAGTAGTAGTCATGTCACTATGACCTAAAAGTTCTTGTACGGATTTTATATCAGCTCCATTTTGTAATAAGTGAACTGCAAAGGAATGCCTTAGGGTATAGGAATTTATTTCTTTATTTATTCCAGATAACTTTGCATATCCTTTTACTATCTTCCAAAATCCCTGTCTTGTCATTTTACTACTTTGTAAGTTTAAAAACAAGTAATCTAAGTTATTTGAATTTAACGAGGATCTTATGTTTAAATAATCATTTAAACAATTAACAGCATACGAACCTATGGGAATTACTCTTTCTTTATTTTTACTTCCTTTGCACTTAATATAACTTAACTTTAAATTAATATCAAATATAGTTATGTTCAAAAGTTCACTGACCTTTACGCCAGTTGCATACATAACCTCTAACATGGCCTTATCCCTTAGACCTTTTTCAGTGCTAATATCTGGGGCGCTTAATAACTTGTCCACTTCTTCTATTGTCAATATTTTAGGGATGTTCCTTGTAACCTTAGGAATTTCATAATTAATTACTGGATTTTCATCAACTATACCTTCTTTTTTTAAAAATTTATAAAAATTTCTTATGGATACTATATTTCTTACAATAGAAGAATTAGCTCTCTTATTTTTTTTAAGTTGTTGTACATAAGCCATTACTGTTATCTCATCCACTGATGACAATTCTTCATTTCTCTTATCAACAAATTCTTGGAATCTTTTTACATCTCTTATATAGGCATCTAATGTATTTTTGCTCAAATTTTTACTCAAAAGATTATTATTATATTTATCTATCAATTTATCCATAAGCATTTCTCCTACTTGTAACAATTATTCTATAAATTAAACTATTCAACAAAAAATAAAAAATACCTTCACATTTTTAGAAATCCGTCAAAGATAATCAAATAATTATATATAATCATTCTGTTTTTAATTATTATATTATTAACTAAAATACTATTATCATATACTATATTCTTACTAAAATAATTATAAAGTATATTATCTAATACTTTTGGTAAAAAATCTCCAAAGAATAGGAGTATTGTAAAGGATTTTAGTAAGAGTATCAAGAACTCCATGGTATAATAACTATCTTTCTTCATATATTACCTCCTAGTTTTTATACTATAAAAAATTTTAATATATTTGGAGTAACATAAGCTTCAAAGAAAAATCCTATAACCATAATAAAAATTACAACTATGTAACATAAGGAATATGATACTATTCTACTAGCGAGAGTATCTCTATATCGTCTATTGCTTCTTTCTCTTAGAAAATGAAGTGAGAATTCCATGGAAATTGCTGAGGCAATCACTATACATGGCAAGTAAAATAAATTTTGTGGCAGGATTCCCAACAAAGATACAGCAATTCCTTTACTGCCTATACTATTTACTATAAAGCTAATAGTAAATCCCAAAGTATATCCTTTAACTATATTCATTAGTAATATTAGCGGTACTCCAATTATGGTCATACCAAAAAACCAGATACATACCATAAACGGTATATTGTTACTAATTGTTTGAAATAATACTCTCTTATAGTCTACATTTTTATTTATTAAAAAATCAGTAAAACTACTTAAATAATTTGCAAGTTCACTTTTATAGACATCTCCCATATGCTTAACACTGTATATTCCAGATAAAATTCCTAAAAAAATACAAGCTAAACTTATTATATAAAGTACATAGTTCTTGCCTATATGATTATTAATTCCATCAGTAATTTTTCTGGTTACCATATTTTTTCCCCCTTTGTTATCCATCTTTTTATAATTATGATTAATTCCATTAGTATATGATTAAATATTTTTTTGTTAAATAAAAATTATCTTATTTGTAAATAATACTTATGAGGTGATTTTAATGAATAAAATTAAAAACAAAAAAATATTAGCTTTAATATTAACAACAGTTGTGACTTCAGGTATGATGGCTTGTGGTACTACAAATAAACCACCAAGCACTACTCAACCGCCAAGTACTACTCAGCCACCAAGCACTACTCAGCCACCAAGCACGGCGCCAAATCAAATTGTGCCACCTAAAGGTACAACTCAGCCTACAGAAAATACAGCTGAATTAACTCGAAGAGCTGACAAAATTGCAAAAGAGTTGACAACTATAAAAGGTATACACAGCGCTAATGTCCTTATCTCTAATGAAAGAGCTCTAGTTGGAGTTAATTTAGATAAAAATGTAGAAGGCAATCTTACTAATGAACTAAAAACAGAAGTTGAAAAGAAAGTTAAGAGCACTGATTCTAAAATTAAAACCGTTGCAGTTTCAGCAGATGTGGATGTTGTTCAAAGAATTCAAAACATAGGGAAAGGAATAAGTGAAGGTAGACCTTTCTCTGAATTTGGTGCTGAAGTAGAGGAAATTTTCAGAAGAATTCTTCCTACTACTAAATAGTAGCAATATTAAATAGGGAAAGAAAACCAAAAAGTTTTCTTTCCCTATTTCACAATCAATTTTGAAGTTTTCTCAGTAATACCTTTTACTAAATCTTCTAGATAATCCATACTAAATAATGGATTGTCTTTAGGTTTATTGATTATTTAAAATCTATAACCTCTTCTTTTGAAGTATATACTCTTCTATTAATTTTTGAGTTAGCAGAAATTATCTTACCTCTTCTTATTGAGTACAATACTGGTTCTTGAAGTCTTATGATATTAAATTCATCCTCTTGTGAAAAAATAATTAAATTAGCTTCTTTTCCTTCTTCTATTCCATACTTGTCTTCAATATTTAAAGTTTTTGCGCTATTTGTAGTAATTAAATCTATTGAATTTTTAATTTGATCATATCCCATAAGCTGACATACATGAAGTCCTAAAAATAAAACTTGAAGCATATTGCCATTTCCCAATGGATACCAAGGGTCCATTATATCATCATGACCAAAGCATACATTAATTCCATTCTCTAAAAACTCTTTTACTCTAGTAATTCCTCTTCTTTTTGGATAGGTATCAAATCTTCCCTGAAGATGAGTATTTACTAATGGATTAGCTACAAAATTTATGTTCGACATCTTAAGTAATCTAAATAATTTATAAGTATAAGCATTGTTATAGGAATGCATTGCAGTAGTGTGACTAGCTGTAACTTTTTCACCTATACCATATTCATATGCCCTAGTTGCTAGTACTTCAATAAATCTTGATTGTTCATCATCAATTTCATCACAATGAACATCAATCAATTTTCCGTACTTCATAGCTAACTTAAATATTTCATCAATAGATTGTACTCCATACTCCCTTGTAAATTCAAAATGTGGTATGGCCCCTATAACATCTGCACCCATTTTTATAGATTCTTCTAACAGTTCTATTCCATTTGAATAGGATAGTATACCTTCTTGCGGAAATGCTACAATCTGAAGGTCAACCCATTCTCTCATCTCCTCTTTTACTTCTAGCATTGCTTTTAGTGCAGTGAGTTCTGGGTCAGTAACATCTACATGAGTTCTAACAAATTGTATTCCATTTGAAATTTGCCATTTTAAAGCCTTTTTAGCTCTATTTTTTACATCCTCTTTAGTTAAAAATTCTTTTCTTTCAGCCCAACATTGAATTCCTTCGAAAAGAGTTCCACTTATGTTCCAGCGTGGCTCTCCCGCAGTTAATGTAGCATCCAAATGCACGTGTGGTTCTATAAAAGGTGGAAGAGCAAGACCTCCCTTTCCATCAATTATCTCTCCCTCTTCCTTTTCACATATTATATTTTGAGAAATAGATTTAATTTTATCTTCTTTTATTAATATATTATACAATCCTTCTTTATTTTTAAGCCTTACATTTTTAATTAACATATTTACCTCCTCTACAACTATGCAGCAATTTTTTCTTTTTTCTCTTCATATTTAGCATTAGTCACTTTATTAATAAGTACGAAGGATAATGCTCCTCCTATAACTCCATATAATGGCGTTATTCCTGGTATATACTTTGCCGCTAAAGTTCCTATTGCCCAACTTGTTATTGCTGCCCAATTGATATTTTTAAATTCAGTGTTTTCTATATGAGAATATTTTCTTTTATTTATTATAAAAAAGTCTGCAATTATTATTCCACCTATAGCTGGAATAGCTGAACTCAAGAATGTTAACCAACCTACAAAGTTATTGTATAACCATAATGCAAACACAGTTCCCAGTAATCCGTTAAATATAACCAGTTTATTCTTTGGCAACTTAGTTATATTAGAAAATCCTAATCCTGAGGAGTATATTGCATTATCATTTGTCGTCCAAATATTTAATCCCAATACTATAATCGCTGGTATTATAAGACCTTGTAAAAACATAACTTCAGATATATCTGATTTACCTGTGGCAGCAGCTCCCACTGCACCAAAAATAAACATTAAAGAATTACCTATAAAAAATGCTAATACAGTAGTAGACACTCCAATTTTTTTAGTTTTTGCAAATCTAGTAAAATCAGGAGTTAAGCTTCCACCACTTATAAAAGATCCAACACACATAGTTAAAGCTGTGGTAAATGCTAGTGTTTCCTTTGGTTGATAACTCAGAAATGCAGAGAACCCACCCATAGCATTTGTAGCTGTTATAGCTGAATAACTTCCTAAAATTACAATTGCAGGAACTGCTATTGTACTTATTATAGTTAAAGTTTTCATTCCAAAATATGCGCTAGAAGTCATTAAAATCCCAGATATTATAACTAAAAGATAAAGATTTATACCAGTTGCTTTTGCTACTGGAAAGGCAAACATTGCAACTCCTACACCGAACCATCCTATTTGTGTGGTGCCTAAAAGAAAAGATACTAAATATGAACCTTTTTCTCCAAAAGAATATTTAGAAAGAAGATGTGTTGAAAGACCTGTTTCACAAGATATATATGCTAAGGCTCCTGTGTAAGCTCCTAAAATTAAATTACCACATAATACAGCTAATAAAAATTTTTTTAATGTAAGGCCAGTTCCAAGTGTCCCTCCTGTCAACATACTTGCAGAGAAAAACGTAAAGCCCAACATAACCACAAGCATTGATAAAAAACCTTTTTTATCACTTTCTGCAACTGCGGTAAGAGAAAAATCGTGATCTTTTTTTGAATTTGAATTTGTACTCATTTATTATTCCCCCATTCATATAATGTGGAACAACTAGCACAACAAAAAGGACTTTTGTCTTTAACCGACAAAAGTCCATAAATACCCAGTAAAAAGTATATACTTCTCCCACTTGATACCTTTGTCAGCCTCACTGGACTGCATTAAAAGCACTAGTTATTCAATTCTTTTCAGATTATCTCATAAAAGTTTCTCAGTGTCAACATTAATTATCAACATTATAGTTTATATATAGCTCATGCAACATTTTTAGCTTTTAGTAATATTCTACTTATTTTTTCAGTATCTAACTTCATTAACATAATCATAATGTCGTCTATATCAATTAATTCTAAATTATTAACCATTCTTTCTACTTCATATGCATTTTTATGAAATTGACCTGTAGTAATGATAATTCCTTTAATAGCACCAAACCTTTGAACTGACCCTAGCAACTTTTGAGCTATTTCTCTGCCTAAAGCTAAATTGCCATTAGAATATCTTTTACATTCAATAAATATATCTCCTGCATTAGTTTTTAAAATTACATCTCTTCCATAATCATTACTATTTTGAGTTAAGACTACATTATATCCTTGTGCTTTATATAATTCTGCTACAAAGATTTCAAATCCTCTGGGGCTTAGGCTATATAATATATTATAAATATTATCTGTTGTGTAACCTATTTTCTTTAAAGCATTTATATTTCTTATCGTTTTAACTGTAAGATGTGTTGATTTACATATGTTCCTATATATAAACTTGGCTATTCTAGATAATGTATAAAATAGATCAATAATAGTATCCAAAAATATTCTATCAGTTCTTGATATTGAAAATAAAGAATTTCTTCTATATCTTCTACTCAACATAATCACCTCAAAAATATTTTGAACAAGATTTTAAAATAATATACACAATTGAGAATATATAACCATCAAACCTTAATATCACTTATAACTGTATATATAATATTGAGTATAGTATTATATATTGGCTGGCATAATAGCCTCACTATTAAAACGTTTGGAAAAATATACTTATCTAACTATTTATATTTATATTTATATTTTTATTTTTATTATTTCTATAAGCTTTTCTTTAGTATTCATTTCAGGATTCTCTAAAACAATATCTAATAAATGATTTAATATATCTCCTATTTCCTTACCTTGTTTAATGCCAATATTAATAAGATCCTTGCCATTTATAGCTAAATCCTTTATAGTGAAGCATTCTTTCGTCTCAATGATTCTATTTAATTTTTCTTCAATATTAACTAATTTATCATATCTTTCTTTATAAAAGTCAAGGTTTTGAGCTTGCATATCTGCTATTTTTACTTTTAATAAATCCTTAAAACTTTCTTCTCCTATTAAATTTAATAGCTTTTTTATAGATTTTGATCCACTAATCTCTCTGTCATGATATTTTATCAAAGTAACAACTTTCTCTATTATCTTATTATCATACTTCATTCTTTTTAATATCTGTTCAGCTTTAGTTGCAGATACTTCATTATGATTATAAAAATGGTCAATGCCTTGTTTATCAGTGGTTTTGCACTCAGGCTTTCCTATGTCATGTAACAACATAGTCAATTTTAAATGTAATTTTGATTCTATATTAATTGCAGAATATATAGAATGATCATAAACATCATAAATATGATATGGATTGTCTTGTTTTATTCCTGCGCAAACCTCTAATTCAGGCAATATGACTTTTAAAATTCCATGTTTATATAATCCAAAAAATATACTCATATCAGAAATCATAATCTTATTAAGTTCTTCTCTTATCCTTTCTATTGAGATATTTTTAAGATTTTCTTTTAATTCTAAAATTGCAGTTAAAGCTTCTTCTTCAATGTTAAAACCTAATTGTCCTGCAAATCTATAGGCTCTCATAATCCTTAAGGCGTCTTCAGAAAATCTATTATGTGGAATGCCAACACAACGTATAACCTTTTCTTTTAGATCGTATAATCCACCAAAATAATCTATCAAACCTTCTTTTGAATTGTAAGCCATTGCATTGATCGTAAAATCTCTGCGTGCTAAATCTTCTTTTAAGCTCCTAGTGAAGTTAACATTATCAGGATGCCTTCCATCTGAGTAAATTCCGTCTATTCTATAAGTTGTTATTTCAAAATTTTCATCATTTATTACAACTGTTACTGTTCCATGCTTTAATCCTGTTTCTATAACTTTGTATCCTAGACTTCTAAATATATCTATAACCTCTTTAGGTAAAGCATTTGTAGTTATATCCCAATCATTTGGTGTTTTATCTAATAAACTATCTCTTACACATCCACCTACTACATATGCTTCATATTCAAATTCATGCAAAGTATCTACAGTGTATTGAACCCATTTAGGTATATGTATTTCTATATTCTTATAAATCATTTAAAATCACCTTCTTATTAATTTCCATAACCAAATCATTTATTTTAGACATGTTAGGCTTATCTGGTAAACAAGTATTGTCAGTTGCATATTTAAAATCCAATTCTAATTTATCAACCATTTCAAATATTTGTTCATATGAGTATTTACCACTTCTTATATCTAATAATAAATCTCTATCATGTTCTCTATAAGTATTGATACCCTTGCCCTCAAGTATCTCAGTTCCCATTTTTAACAACCTAATTAAATGCATAGAATGCTTTAGTAAATGTAATTCATCTTTTTTACTATTTCTATGATTTAATTTATCATAGTCATTAACAACCTGGCTCATCTCAGCATACATATTTTTCAAATCTCTCAATGGAAACTTTTTTAAATTAATATCAATAAATATTTCCTCTTCATACTGTTCCTTATTGGACTTATCAATATATAATTGTAATTCATTTGCACATATGGTTTTATATCTATCAGTAAAAGTCATTATTTGCTTATTAATGCTACCTAAAATATGTTTTTCTTTCTCTGGTTGAGGGTAGCTATCTCTCGCTAAAGCATTTTGCAGTCTTCTTAATTGTTGTGTTGCATAACCACCAAAGGATGCATATGCTCTTTTGGATAAAAATAAATTTGAATTATCTCTTAGCATTTTTCCTTCTTCTGTACAAATAAATAAATGCTCGTCTTTAGTTCCCAGCAATTCAATAGTATTAGGGTTTGCATTAGTTAATAAAGTAACTATTTGTTTTAATGGATATATAACTACATCTAAATCATGCCTTTCAAAAGGTTTATCATCACAATTCATTGTTAAAATTTCTTTCTTTGAGTTTAATCTAACTCCTCTTAAATCAAAATCACTAATATGGTCTTGTGTATTAATATTTGTACCATAAGCATAGCTTCCACCCGTTGTTAAAAGTATTACATTTTTACCTAGTCTTATATCCTCTCTTAGAAAATTGTATTGGATACTATTTATTCTATTCTCCATATCTTGAACTTTCATTGTTAATTCCCTCACATTCCAAATTTAAAAAATTAATTATTATATGTTTTATTTATAAATTCTTTTACAAAATATTTTGTAGCATCTTCTATATTTTTTAATTGATGATATTATTCTATCTAAACATCAAATCCTAATTTATCTTTAGTCAATTTTATCATATTATATGTATTAATTACATTAGCTCTTTCCTTAGTTGTGCCAAATATGATCTCATTATTAGATACATTCTTGTAAAGAATTAAAATTTTTCATAAAAATAGACTTCCTCCATTACCTATAAACGAAGAAAGTCTATTTTTATTTATTTTACTAGATTATACAACTCTATTTTTCAATCTCAATTTATCAGCTACCATAGCAATGAATTCTGAATTAGTTGGTTTCCCTTTTCCATTATGTATGGTATAAGGCTAGTAATATCAATGATTTCAACTTTTTTATATATTAAATATACTCTTGTATCAGTCGGTTTAAATATCACCTAATCAGTTGCCTGTAGGTATATAAAAAGTATATCAATATAACTTAGAAGAATCAACCATTTTATGAGTATTTTTTAACCTTAATTTTAAAAATTCCTACCTATTATATATACATATATATATATTCTTTTACAACATCTTTATTATAAGACTCTGTTAGATTAAAATATTGATGCTTATTAAGTTATTCACTACCTAAAGAATACACTAATTCTGGTTTTGTTGTATCAAACATATAGAGTAATAGTTTATTCCATACATCTACTTTAGTAACAATAGCAAATAAATCAAATAAAATATATCTACTACCAAATATTTAAACCCAACGCCACCAGTTATTTTTACAAAAAATAATAATTCCTATAATACATAAAAGTGATAGGACACCCATAAGTATAAAGTACAATATCCCTCCTTTATTCATAATCGAAAGCCAAAGTTTTGAATAAAGGAGGGATATTGTATAAACACAGTCTCTCTATCTTTATATTCTTTAATTTTAGTATCTACAAAAGGAATTATACTGTGTATTAGAATATTCTTTATTCTAACTATTTCTTTATTTCATTTAACTTTTTATACATTTAATATTCCTTCTTATATTTTGGCATCAAAAAATTCTAAAGGTTATATCTCTAGAATTTCTATTGCTTGTACTATTTTACTTTGGGTATATAATCCCTTTTTTAAGAAGTTGATTAAATACATCTATTATTGTCGGTTGAATATCAACTTTTAATTTAATAAGTTTAACTGAATTTGGTTGTAACTTATATTCAAATATCTCTGATAAATCTTTAAGATTTACTTTATCTGGAATCAAATTCAAAGGAACTATTACGTTATTTTTTCCTTGATTTACAAACATATTTATTAAATTAGATATATACGGTGTATCAATAAGTATTTGTATTATTTTTGCCCTTTCCTCTGCATCTTGTATTTTTTTTATATCTGTTGGAGACAAATTTTCCTCATTCTTTTTTAAATTTTTTATCTTATCTTCTTCTTCCCTTTTTGTTGCTTCAGCATCTTGTTTATTTAATTCAAGCTTAAAATCTTTCAATTGTAATGTCTTTATATTATTTATAAAACCTAATAAATCTAAATTTTTCAAAGAATATATAACAAAAATTCCGATAAAAAATATTTTCATAGTATTTTCATTAATTATTGAGTTCAAAATTATTTCGGCAATTATTCTAATATAATTCAAAATAATATTTGTAGTAGTAACAGTATGGACTATAAAACTATTTATTGTAATTTCTTTATAATAATATATTATATACATTAAATATAATGCTATTAACAATATTATATTAACGCAAATTATAATACATCTTTTTTTATTATTCATAGTCATTTCTCTCTTTATTTATAATTTTATATTTATCAATTACATCATGTATCTTATAAATACTTTTACATCTAGCACATTTGTTTACGTTTTCCATATTTTTAACTTTATCTTCATTCATACAATAAGGACATCGTGAAAATTCAACTTTTTCTATTTTATTATCAATCAATAATATGTGAAATGCATCATATATTTCATCACTTGGTATTGATGTTGTTTGCATAAAATATGTTATTGAAATTTCTTTTATATTATAGGAATTTTCTACTTTATTGAAATTTTCAATAATATTATTTAGCAAACTTACACTGCAATTCATATAAGTTGTTGTCTTTAAAAAATTCCTTGCACACAATTTCCAACACCTCCTGATTTAAGAATAACGTTTCTACAATCACCTCGCCTGATGATTTTATTCTTATTAAATTTGTTCCTAATGAGCATTCCAAACTTGATATATAATGTCCTTCGTTATTTATCGCATTGCTTATAGCTTCCAATCTAAACATATTATGCTTAAAATCATGAGCTATACTTTTTATTGAATTTTTTGAGCCTAACACATTTGATGTTTCAATTTCACTTATTAACTTTTTAGGATTATCTGCCTTAATCTCAGATAAATATTCTTTAAAATAATCATTTAATTCTCTACTTATGTCACAAGTCAATATATTACCTTTAGTAGCATTTGAGAATAGTTTATAAAAGGCTTGCTTTCTTAAGGTAAAGCATTTATTGTCATTATCTATAAATTTAAAATCATTATAAAACATAAATATTAATTTACTCTCTAAGTTTATTATAAATTTAACACAATCATATTCTTCAATTTCATTTGCACTTTGAATTCCATCTTCATCAGTATCGGTACAACTAATTTTTTTTATGCATGCTAGCTTTAATTTTATACATTTATCTATTTCTGAATAATTTACTACTTTATAACATGAATCTAAATCACCTTTATACTCTATTCCATTTTCCATAAATATTCTATTTTTTTTCTTAAACAAATCTTTGAAGACATCGTTTTCTAATTCCTCTTGAATAGGATGTTTAGTTTTATTTTTTAATTCTCTCATTATAAATATAGACATCTTTTGGTAAGTATATTCCTCAATTTGAGATAATAATTTATCTTCATCTATTTCTTTATAGTTATTAATATTTTTTTTAAACTCTAAAATAGAATTTTCTTTTATATCATAACCATACTTTATTCTTATTCGTTTTTTTATATATGTAAAATCTAGAATAATTTTATTAAGTTTTAACCATCTTAAATTATTTTTGTCCATTCTTAAACCTCTCTTTTAAATAAATACAGTTTAACATTATAGAAACCACTATTGATTACTCTCAAGTGGTTTCTTATGTTATATTATAGATTATTTTTCATAAATGGACAAGTTTTCCTTAGTATATAAAAATAGATGTTTACTTAACTGCCTAAATTGCTTTAATAATTATTATATACTTTTAATTACTGTTTTAATTAATTGCATTTTTATCATATCAATCGCTACAATATCTATAAATCTATTTATATACTTAAATTAACTTCTTTTATTGGGAATTATTAGCATTTTCATCTTTTGATTTATTCTTTAATTTTTCATATTCCTCGATTTCTTTTTGAATTATTTGTTGTGTTTGTATATTTATTTCTCGTGTATACTCCTGCAAAACCATTTGAATAACTGTTGCTGGTAAATTACAATTATCTATTAAACTTGATAAATTAGTTCTAAAATCTATAACTTTAAGATTAAATCCTTTTTCTATATTATTTATCTTATCTTCATTATTTTCTCCATCATATTGTAACATCGTAACCAACCCCTTTTAACTTGTCTCTTAATTCCTCTAAAAATTGATTCAGTTGGTCTTGAATTATTGCTGGATTTTTTTCTACATATTCTTTATCTAAAATATTAAAACTAACTGTTAAACTTGTTCCTATTTCATTATAGTTTGAATTTATAGATACAATAGCTTTATCCTCTTCCACTATTGTTGCATAAATATTGTTGTTGCTTGAAGAATTTATCATGTTATCTCCTCCCTTATTTTAAATTATTGAATTTAAAGTTTCTTTCATTCGGACAAAATGATACGCATTTATATAGGTGTCATTACCCACAAATGGAATTATATCGCCATCCCTCGCAATTTCATTAATAGCACTTGCAACACTGTTATATATTACTGCCGTAAAGTCATCATCTCTTGAAGGAATGTAGAATGTCTTACGCCCCCACGTTTTCCACTCTCGAAAGTCATTCACCTTGTTACAGAATGACTTCCATTCGGTAGCAGTTACTGGATATGCATAAACAGTTTTATCTCCCACCACACGGTAGTTCATGGCATCACCACTACTCATATTAAATCCTGTGAAGTTACTTGGTCTACCTAAAACTTTGATCGGATTAGGATAAATAAAGTCTGAGTCGTCATATCCATCCCTTTCAGTACATACAGCGAAATAAATCCAATCTCCTATGGAAACTTCCGATTTAGGTACTAATGCACCACCACGCCACGCCCCTTGATTATTAACTCGATACATAACATAAACATCAAACTCCTGTGACGGTGGCATTGCTTGACACCATACATAATTATTATCTTGTGTTATGGCAACAATTTGTGGAGGTGGACATTTCGGTTTACTTATTGTAACGTATATGGTATTACTCCATGCCGACACATAATACGTACCACTTGACTTATAGTATGCTTTTACCTCTATCTTATAGGTAGCACCCACAGTAAATGTATAACCACCGTTTCTGCTTGTAATAACTTGATTACAACCTTTATATAAACTACTATAATAACCTTCTGTATCAAACGCCCACGATGCATTAGTCTCTCCATCTACATAGCCAAAACAACGCACTATATCAGGACTATAGTCTCTAATAATTAAATTTAAGGCAGGTCTACCGCCCCAATCTGCATAACCTCCACCATCTATGCTTATATATCCCATAATATCACCCCTTCTTATCCAAACTTAGGAATTAACGATGTACCACCTGCTTCTGAAAGTTTATAACCTACACCATTTCTTACATTGTAAAAACCATCTTGTCTTACTTCTGCTCTCAAGCCTCCATTAATATAAAAAGATGTCGTATCTCCATTAATTAACATATATGAATAGTCTGAATATCTAAATCTAAAAGCATTATTACGATTATCTATTGAATGACCATTATTAAAATTAAGTACATTTCCTAATAACATTTCAGTAGCAAGTGTTCCAGTTGTTATTTGATTGGCAGATATACTAGCTGTTGAAATTGCATTATTTGTAATTTGAGTAACTCTATATTCAGAAACAATGTCGTTAGTTGATGCGACACTGCTAGGTAAGTTTCCCCATGACAAACTTACATTACTTCCAAAATTTAAATTACTACCATCAAAATACATTAAATAATTTGAACCATTTCCTATCATAAATCTATTATTAGCTAAGTCAAAATAACTATATCCGTTCAAGCTTGCCACCTTGCCAGTTCTTATGTTGTCACCATTGATGGTTGTTTTCCCACTTTGAGATAAGCTATTAAAAGTAACATATCCAGTTAAGTCTATATTCAATGACTTCATTTCTATTTTTCTTGAACTCATATTTATAGCACTTACTAGACTATCTCCATTAATTGAATTATCTTCTTTTACTACTAAACTAATTTTATCTGCCGTCTGTTTTATTTCTGTCTTTACTTCCTTATATATATCTTGAACATTATCATAAGTGTGAATATTTGTATCATTTACTTGTACTTCTGCAAGATAGTTATATATGGTTTCTGGTGATTTTATAATTATTGGTTCATTTGCTTGATGTATTGTTCCACCTGTAAAATTATAAGCTTCTAATGGATTCAGAGATAATCCCGTTCTTTCAATAGATATCTTAGAAGACTTAGGAGTTAACGTATATTTTAAAAATCTATTACTTTCAGTGACAGTGCTAATGATAGCATCTGGTGTTACTTTTAGTTCTACATTAGAGATCTTTTCAGTTACTTTTTCCATCTCTGTATTAACGTCATCAATATTAGTGTCTGTATATTCTTTAGCATTTTTCTCTGTCTCTGCAACTTTATCATTTATTTGTTTTTCTGCTTCAGTACCTGAAATATTAATATTAAAAATGTTACCATCAAACTTTACTCTATCAGCGAAACTAAAAGTACCATCCTCCATATTGATCCATGTGTTACCCTTTTTGCTTTTTAAAAGTCCTGTCTTTATTAAATTAGCATTCAATACTCCTGTAGTAATAAAATCTGCAACTATAGCTCCATCCATAGTCATTGCTAAGCCATATTGTCCATTCACACCTGTGTTGCTATAGCCGAGCCCATTTACATTCCATCTCCAAACCTTTTTAGCTGTCATTACATCCTTAGTGTCCATTATTAAAATTTCATTTTCTCTTTTTAAAACATATCCGCTCATTGCTGTGGTTAATAAATCCGTAGCATTATCTATAGCCTTGCTTAAATCGCTTTTACCTATTTCCATAGCATCAGATATTTCATTTAATGTTTTATCTATATCTCTAAAACTATCAGCTATATTTTCTTTAAAGTTTCCCAACTCTATTTCTATATATTTTTCTCTTATAGAATCCCATCTATATTTGATTACCTTAGATTTTAAATCAAAACCTAACTTTTCATGCTTAACTGTTACTATATCTCCCAAATAAACTCTCTCTAAAACTGCATAGTCTTTATACTCCTCTGTTTTAGACAACTCTATAAAATCGACTCTATAATTTACCTTTGGTATATCAACTTTATTTTTGTCCATCCAATCTGTAGCTACTTTTCTCAGTTCATTCACTGCTTTTTCTTCTGTTATACCGTTTTCCTCATCAATTTTTACATTACTGAATTCAAATTTACGAATTTTAGGATGTGGATAGTTATTAATTAGTGGACTATCTATGTAACGTTCTGGTAGAAGCAAACCATCAAAACCTTGAGGAACTAATTTTGTAATTACACTATCTAAGTCTAATTCCTCTTCAATTCCTATAAGATTTTTACCATATCTAATAGTTACTCCCCTGTCTTCTCCCATTTGTGTTAGTAATTTAATAATATAATTATCTCTTACTAACTCTCCACCCCATTTTTCTATAACAGTATTTATGGCTTCTACAGGGTTTTTCCTTATGAAGTAAGCAGTATTAAGAGTTTCAATATCGCTTGTGCTTTTAAAATTATGAGGATACTGAGTATTACTTAAAATCCAATCTAAAGTACTTGCTCCATTAAGATTAGTAGGTCTAACATCTTCTAAAAAATTATCTACTAAATCATAAAAAATATGCCTAGCATTTACATAAACACTATTCATAGTCTTTTGTTTTCTATAGATTCTGAATAACTGATCTCCTTGTGGAGTTGAAACTTTAATAATATTTCCTGCAATTAGATGTTGCCATCTGTCACTTGTATCTATGGGGTGCTCTACTTCTAGTTCATAAATACCATTTAAGTCTTCTTCAACAACGCAATAAGAAGGCTCTAAAATACATATACCATTGTGTGTAAAATCCATTTCCGTACTATCATATATTTTTATCATGTTTTCACCTCTCTTCTCAAAATCAAAAAGAGAGGCATAATTATATTTACCTCTCTGATTATAGAAATCTAGTATTATGTTTTATCTCAAATGCCGTTAAATTCCCTATGTAACTAAACTTATTTTCTCCAACTTTTAAAATAGGAAAATCTCCTATCATTTTGTTATTTCTTAACTCTGTTCCCTTATAACAATTCATCATTTCAGAATCTATAATGACATACTCATCTAAATTTTTAATTGTAACGTTATTATTATTTATTGTTATTGTAATATCTCCACTTCCATAAAGCTTTAAAATTGGCTTCGCTTCTATAGTTCCATTATTATAAATTATAAAATCTCTTACATGGTTAATTAAGATTGGTTCATTGGCTTGATATACTTTACCTATAGTGTAATTATAGGATTCTAAAGGATTTGTGGCTAACCCTGATCTAGCAACGTTGACTTCACAAATTCTAAATAAATCTAAATCATTTAATTTATATTTAAAAGGTTCGCAGATAAAGGTAACTTCAAATTCTCCTAAAATTCCTGAACTCTCCTTAATAGCAAAACTCTTAACTTCTTTAACTTTAAAGTATCTATCAGCATAATAAGATAAAGTTAATTCTCCACCTTCTCCATTTAGCCAGCTATTTAATTTCTCCATTGCCGCATTAGTTATATCTTTATCTAGAATTACACAATTTAATCTAACTTCTACATTTTTATATGTACCTATGTCTTCTATTAATGTTCCATCTCTGCCTTCAACATCTATGTATTTAAAATTTCTTTCAGCTCTTGGAAGTGCGGGACGTTCAACTAAATATATTCCAAAATCCAATAAAGAATTATATTCTATTTCACTTCTATTTTTAAATGTAAAACTAATCAACAACCATGCACCTCCTAATACTTTTTACGGGCTAATTCTTCACTTACAACACTTGCTACTGCTCTTCCTACCTCTCTATTACTCATTAAAATTTGGATATTACCCATTCCACTATCGTTAATAGCTTCCATAAATGCGTTATATATAAAGGTTTCTAATTTTGCAATTGGCAATACTGCTTCAGCACCATTTTCCCCGCCTACCATTGCTTTTCCTGTTGCTCCATTTATTCCAAAAACCGTTGGCTTTGTAAGTATTCCACCTTCTGCATACCATTCTACACCTAATTTAGGTACTCCATCTTTTATCCAATCTATAGGATTTAAAGAGCCACTTATATTAAAATGGGGTAATTTAATATCTACAGGAAATATGTTACTAAAACCATCTTTAATTTTATCTATTATCCCTGTTATTTTATCCCATGCAACTCTTACAGGGTAAAACAAAATATCTGTTACCTTATCCCATATGCTTTTTATAGCATTTAAGCCAAGCGAAATCGTATTCTTAACTACTCCTAAAGCACCAGAGGTTATCTGCTTTACACCGTCCCACGCTCTTTTCCAATTTCCTGTAAAGAGTCCTATAAAAACGTTAAGTACTCCTGTAATTGAATTAAGTACTCCTGATATAATAGCCTTTATAGTTTCTAAATTATCTTTTACAAAAGATTCTATACCATTTATAAAAGGCATTAAAATAGAACTTATAAAAGTTATAAAATCTTTAAATCTAGCAATTATAAAGTTAATTGCAGCCCCTGCTAATTCTTTTATAAGAGGAAAAATAACCTTAAATTTATCTCCTAACTCATTGATAGCATTTCTAACAGTTTCGCTGTTTTGGTAAAGCAAGTATAAAGCCCCTACAAATGCACCTATAGCTAATACTATTAAAGTTACTGGCGAAGTAGCAAATGCTACAGCAGAACCCCATGCAGTAGTTGCCATAGTAGATATAGCAGTTGCAATCGCACTAGCATTTTGTGCTATGTTATAAGCTATGATAGCAGTTGTAAGTGTGCCAATAGCAATTCCTATAGTTGTAAATATTACGGAATTTTCTTGTATAAATGTAGTTAGTCCCATTATTCCATCTATAATACCCTGTATAACTACTATTACTCCACTTAAAACAGGCGAACCGACAATACTTAAAAAATTTGCCCAAGTAGCTTTTAAATTTCCCATAACATTTTCTAAGTTATTAGCTTCTCTAGCACCTTGCCCTAATGCACCATTATTTTCATATATTTTTCCTACCGTATCTATAAGTAAATATTCTTTTTGTGTATCGGTTAGATCTTTCCACGACTTGTTGTATTCTTGCTTGGCTTTTATGTCCATTTTGGTTGCATTTATATTAATTCCAATAGCATCTCCAGCTTCAAAATTCCCCATAACTAAAGACTTTAATCTACTTGTTACATCTTCTAAGCTCGTATCATAATATGCTGCACCATCTGCCGCCAATTGCATATATTTATTAGTTAATTCTAATGACTGATTAGCGTCTGCACCATTACCTCTAAAAGTACCATAAAAACTACTCCATGCTCCTCTAAGTCTATCAACATGTATTCCTTGATCTTGTGCTTGTTTTGTTATTAATTCCATTGCTTTCGATTGGTCATTTTTAAATGTTTGCTCAAATTGAGAATTTAACGCTTGAACTTTAGCCGTTGTCTCAACCATACTTTTACCAAAGTCTACAATTTTATTTACTGCAAAAGCACCTGCAATAACTGCTCCAACCTTTTTAAAAGTTCCTGATAGCTTATTTAAACTACTTTCGCCCTTCTTTTCTATATTGTCCAAAGTCTTGCTTGCATCATCTTTTATAAAAACAGACCCAAACAATCTGAAAATTTCCATACTCTTCTAACCTCCTCTCTACAAAAATAAAAGTGCATAAGATTAACTCCTACACACTTGTTTTAAAATGCTATTTACTTTATTATAAACCTCTTCTTTACTTTCAATTTTAATAACTGCTGTGCATTGCTTAAAATAATCATCAAAAGATATATAGTTATCTTTTGACATAAAGATACTTTTAACAATATACATTTGGTACAACTTATCTTTAGTGTCGTTTTTAAAGGCTGTTTTAATTAACTCAATACCCTCTTCAATATCCATATTTAATATATATTCTATGTTGCTATATCTTTTCATCAACAAGTCATATACTTCAAATTCACTTTCTACTTGCTGAGTAAGGACAAAAAACCCTTAAATACCTCACTTCTAAAGAGTTCTTTTAATATTTCTATTGTTTCTTCAAAGTCTAATTCTCTAGCTTGTTTTTGGTCTATCTCTTTTATTGATGCAATTACTTCGTAAAACTCGTCCTCTGCTTCTGTAAGTCCCATTACCATTTTTAATACTATATCCATGCCCAACTCTTCTTGCATTTGAGATATTTCTTCTTCTGTTTTGCCTTTTACTGTTTTAAACATACCTTTTACTTCATCTAATATACCTATTTTTTTAACTACTTTTAACAATTTAAACATTAGCTCTGTTTTAAATCTCATTTATATCAACTCCAAAATTTTATTTTTTTATAATATGAAAAGGACTTTTAAGAGTCCTATTACACTATAGTAGGATAATATATTGCAAATGGAGGATTATCCAAATTATCTACACTATAATGTCCTTCAAAATTAAGTTCTGCTACAATATCCTCACTGTCTTTTGGATTAAGTTTTAGTCCTTCCGTATTTAAACAATTGAAGACCTGTATAATTACTGGCTCTCCACTTCCACTTAAACTACCTATCCAGGTAATGTTATCTATATAATCTGTATTCTCTATAACGTTTTTACCCTCTATTTTACTGTAATTTTTAGTATTTACCGTAGTAGTTGTTGTAGTTGTAACTGCTAATGCTTTTTGCAATACTTCTTTTTTTAGTTCCAGTAAACTCGCACCCATAGTAACACTCCAAGATTCTAAAATTTTAAGCCCTTTTGCTTTACCCTTTACACCATCCACTTTTATATCTCTAAAATTAGGTTTCGCTTCAAAATTTCCTCCACCAGATGTTGCTCCTAAAAGTTTTGTGCTTGCAGTTTCTAATGTGTCTGTGTCTATTTCAAAATTAACATAAAAAGCACCTGTATCTAGTAATAAATTTTGTGTAGTTTCTTCCGTAAATCCACTTATAGTTTTTCCCATATTTAACTACCTCACTTTCTATTTTTTATAAAATCTAATTATATAATTTAGTTGTTTTCGTCTTATATTTTTGTCTTCATCTTTTAAGCTTAAAGTCCATAAATTAGCCTTCTGAACAATAAAAAAAAGCGTATTATTTCTATACACTTCATCACTTATCGCCTTGTCTATTTCTTCTGCTAAATCTTCTATCTCTAAAACTTGATCTTTTATCCCCCAAATATCTATGCTTAATGGAATATCTTTTCTAACCTTATTATCAGTTAATTGTAAAATATTGTAGAGATTATAAACTATTTTTATATTATCTATAACTGTTTTACCTTCTTCATCCCTCTCTAAATCCTCAAAAAAAGTATCTCCAAGTGAAGAAAGTTTTAAATAAATCCAGCTCATTAACTCTTCCATTATTTATCACCCACTTTAGATAAGTGTTCTTTTGCAATTTCTCTTATTTCTTCTATATTTTCCATTACTGCATCCTTTAAAAACGACTGTGCTTTCTGTTTGCTTGTACCTTCATGCACAAAAGAGGCATAATCAATATTACTACCAATTTCTACTCTATCTTTATTAACTTTATACCCTTGCGACCTTCTTAAATTACCCGTATCTACTGGTGTATTCATCTGCGATTCTGCTGTTACAAGTTTACCTATTTCCTCTAATGCCTTAATTAAGTTATTATTTATGGATTCTTTAGCTTTATCAAATTTCTTTTCAAATTTCATTTAACATCACCTCAATATAATCATCCCATTCAATTATTTTTACTATGTCATATGACTTGTTTTTGTATTTAATAAAATTAGTATTAATATTTATATCTTCTAAATCCATAAACATTCTCTTGGTGCAATTAATAGTAAATCCATAGTCTTTTTTAGCTTCTTCACTAGAATATGGTTGTATATCTACCATAGTAGTTTTAATTAGTACTGGTTTAGCTTCTATAATTTGCCCTATATTATTTTTGTTAGATACACTCCTTCTCCATATTTCAATTTCCTTATTATAAAACATATTGTTACCACATCCTTATATATGGTGTGGGTAGTAAATTAGCCACACTATCGGTAATAATAAAAGCAGTATTATCTGCATATGCTACACTTCTAGCACCTTGTGTCATGGATTTTATATTTTTATTATCTTTGAAATTATAACCATTTACTACTATATCAATTATCGCATCTGAAAAATTGGTTTGGATATACTCTACAGTAAAAGCAGAATTATTAAGATAGTTTTGTATTAGAGTTATTGCTTTCCTTATATATATATTTAAGTTTGAATCTTTAGAGTTATCTTGTATATTTAATAATGTTTTTATATCTTCTAACATTTAATTGTTCCCTCCTTTAATTAAGTTAAGAGGGAAATTAATCCCTCTTTGATTAGGCTAGTGCTATTGTATAATTTAATACTGCTATAGCCTCTGGTCTTAAAACTACAGAGTCATAAACTGCTAAACCTCTTATACCATCAGCAAAAGCAGTTTGCAACCTCATAGCCTCTAATTCATCAATTTGCTTTGCATAACCTGTAGCACTCTTATGTAAAGCTACTACTTTATTTGTAGGTACTTCTTCAGATATAATAACTGTCATACCATTAATTTTTGCGTTATTTACTATACCATTAGCTAATACCTCTGGATTCCTAGTAAATCTATCATCTTTTTGTAATAGATTTAAGAAATCATTATTTATTACTACATATCTATCATTCATTGGCACTTTGTTTTTTCCTAGCAAAGTTCCTAGGTCAACTATGCAGTCATAGGCTTCAGATACCTTTGCAATAGATTTTGCTGTTGTTTTCGTTGGGTAGTTACCTGTTTTAACTCCAGCAACTGCTTTCCCTAGCACATATCCATCTATAGTTTCTGATAGCACTGCACCATGTTCACTAGTTGTAGAAGTCATTACATCTGCAACTAATTGAGCCTTGTCTACATCATCTAAACTAAATGCAAAATACTTTTTCTGTCCAAAAGTCATTTCAACTGGTGTTGTTGTAATTTCATCCCATGCAATTGTACCTGTATAATCTTTTAGACTTCCTGCTCCTACTCTGTTAAATATAATTTTATCTCCATTTTTATCTGAAGGTTTAGTAGTTATTGTATCTGCTACAGATACAGAGTGAAAATTAGATAATAAAGCTCCTTCCCATAAAGTTTTCTTAAAATTTGCTACTGCCATATATAATTACCTCACTTTTTTAATATTATAGTACTTTCTTTAATGTCTAAGTCTAAAGACATTATTTTTAATACAATAAAACAAGATAGGCTATTTACCTATCTTTGAAAATGCTTCAGCTATTTGTGTTGAAGTCATATTATCTGCATTTTTAAGTAGATCTTCGTATGTTGTTGCATCATTTCCCCCTCCATTATTTGGTGGAGTATATGAGTTACCTTTTAATCTTTCTGCAACCAAAGTTTCCATAGAAGTATTAAACACACTTTCCAACTTTTTAATATTTTCAATCGTACTTTCTTCATTCTCTCCTATTAAATAATCAATCAATTCAATAGGTAACTTTTTATCCGTTGCTATTTTAATAGCCTTGTTGGTTAAATCTTTTCTAAGACTCTCCTTTTGCATTTTCTCTATTTCAACTTTTAATTTAGCTAACTCTGTATCTTTTGGATCTTGCTGTGGAAATCTCTTTTCGATCTCTTCATTTATCAACTTTTCAAGATTATTTGTTTTAAAAGTATCAATTCCTTTAGCTAAATGCTTATCTTTTTCAGAATCTAAAAACGCCTTAAAATCTTTATCATTTTTTATTTTTTCTTTAAACACCTCTAAAGTTGGTTTAACCTTAAAACTATCTAAATATGTTTTAACCTCTTCACTTTCTTTGTTTTCTTCTAACCATGTTTTTATTTCTTGTAAATTCATTTATACTACCTCCTGTTAGCCCCTCTAACCCTAATAACTAGAGACGCAGTTTAATTTTAATAATAAAAAAAAGACATCTATTTAATGTCTTGTTGTTCTAACCATTCCTTATAATTTATATAAGGGATATATTCTTTTGTAATGTTATCTTTTCTAACCTTTGGTTTCCAATCCTTAAATGGAATATTTATATAACAACTCCTACAAAAAGGATGTGCTGGTAAACTAGGTTTATTAAGATCATTAATTTTATATCTTTTTCCATCATGCTCGCTACAAAACTTACTTGTAGCATTATCTAAGGTTGCAGTATATATTTGTTCCTCAATACCTTGTTCTTCAGCAAATACGTCATTAACTTCACTTTGACACTTTGCAACCTCTGTTTCTACAAGTCTTTTTGTATTATAAGCATTTTGGTTAAACCTATCTTTTATAACCTTTTCTATTTTATTTACATTAGTTTTTCCTTGTAAAAATCTCTCAATTTCTACTTTTAAGCTTTTCTCAAGGTCTTTTTTATTGTTCCATAATCTATCAGACCATAGCTCACCTTTTATAGTTTTATTAACTATCTCCTTAATCTGTCTATCTGTTAATTTCTGCAATTTAAAGTCTAGCCCAAGTTTTAGAACATAATAATCTGAATAGTATTTATCCTTAGTAACTGTTTCAAATATGTCTTGCATTATATCTTTTTCTAGTTTGAATTGCCCTAAACAAATAGAAGAAATTATATTACTAAATTCTTTTCTTAGTATCTTTTTATCTTTACTTCCAATAGATAATATATTGTCTAAAACAGTATAAGTTAAGATAATTTTAGCAATTTTATTTAAGACCTCTTCTTGATCTTGTTTGTGCTGCTTATATATTTTCTTAGACTTTTTATCTGCTGTTTTGTATCCTTCTTCAGTAAATTGTAAGGTTAAATCTTCATAGAGTTTATTCATCTTCAACAACTCCATCTAGTAAGGATTGTCCTAACATTAATTCTGATTGTTCCGATTTAAGTTGCTTTATTTCAGCGTCACTGTTTTCTATAAAGGATAATTGAGATAATGCTGTTCTAAGTGATATTTTATCTCCAAGTTGACTGATTATCTGGCTCATCATTAAATCATCTGAAGGAATTACACTATTGAATTTAATAGCAATATTTCTATAGTCATAATCCTTATTCTTTAATATTTTTAAGTATGTAAATAAATTTTTAACTCTATCTATTATAATATTAACCAGTGCTTTATTATTAAGTTTGGTTTTCTGTTCCAAGTTGATTAATCGGCTTCGCATGGCTAAACTCGATAAATTACTTTGCATACGCTCTTGATTATTGATATGAAAACTTAATTGATACATCTTATCTTCTAAAGTTTCTAACATAAGTTTTTGATAATCTGCATTTAAATTTTTAAGTAGCCAATTTAAATCCGCATCTGAAGTATTAGGTAAATTCGCAAATCTATATTTTTTAAGCTGTTCTACTTGCTCTACATCTAGCTGAAATCCCTTACCTTTTAGTATCGCTGCTCTAGTATTAGAAATTTCATTTACACCATCGGAATTTATAATAGAAAATCCATCCTGTATATCCTTTATGTCTTCAAATAATGTATCTTTTTCTAGTTCTTCACTTAAAATCCCTACGGAAACTGGCACTTGTCCAAATATATGGTTATCTCTTTTTCTTACTTCTTTAAAATTCTCATCGAAGTGAAATATTTCATTTTCACTATACATATCAATATATATTTTATCATCAAATTTTAACTTATATATATGTAAGAAATATAATGTATTGCCAAAATCATCACAGTAAGCATATCCATTACGAGGTGTTATAACTTTAGCACTAAATTGCCCTTCTTTATCAATATAGTACAATTCATATACGGTACCATATAAAAGCATATTTTTCATTAATTGAGCATCATGGTTTTTATCCCAGTGATATGTATAATATTCTATCTCTTCAACAATATTATTATCATTTGTTTTGCTTACGTAGCTTAATGGCGTTCCGACAGAATAGGCTACTTCTTCCTTAAGAAATTTTTTGAGATAGTTAAGATTCATTTTATGTGATTCTTCATATTCCATAGCCGAATATTGCCTAATTTTATCACTATTACCTATATAATATTGATACATTTTATCATATTTACCTTTGTTTAATTTAAAGTCATCATAGCACTTTTTTAATAGTTCTATATTCAAAAACGCACCTACTTTCTTATAATCCTAATTTTCTTATATCGAATATCTGTAACTTGCCTAATGTTTCTATAGTATCAATCCTATTACTAGCTTCAGCCACACAATCTATAAAGTCATCATGCAAAGTATATAATTGTCCTTGAAACTCCATCATTTGCTCTATAGCTTCTTTCATAACTCTCTCTTTATCAAATATAATTCTACCGTTATTAATAGCATCAGCTATTGTAGATATTTTTTCATCTTTATTTTTCTTTTGCATTTCATTTATAAACTCAAATTGCCTATTGCTTAATTTTTCATCACTAGCAATGATTTCTTTTAACTTGTCTAAATCCAACCCCATATAAGTATTTTTTTCTATAACTATATGAGTTATATCCTCAAAGTCCTTTAATATATCACATATGTGCTTTATATACTCTTCAAAGCTAATAAAGCGTAATATTTCACCCTTACGAATATATTTAAAATCATTATCTGCCAAAGATTCAACTACAAATGCAAAATAGTCACCGATTTTTTTGTTTTTAATCCCAGCAGGGTCAATACAAAATATAGTTTTAATAAATGTATGATCTTCTATTTCTTCTGTAGTTTGTGTTCTATTAGACTTAAACCATTTCTCACCAATAGATGTAGCATCGTTCATCAGCTCAGACATAAATGAAATTCTATTTTCCCAATAAGGAATAGCTAAATCATTAAAACAATCCCATTTTTCTTCCCACAAAACAGAGAATTTCATATTTTCTTTATTATCCTCATAGAATTGTTTAGCTTCTTCTTTAGGATTATCTATCTTATCATCAAAGTAAATTTTTTTACATTGTAGCCATAAATCAGATTCAAAAATATCTTCTACAGTTTGTTCTGGATTTAAAATAATCGCTCTTTTTAAAACAGTATAGTAATCATTGTTCCTACTCAGCCTACTTACAAGACAACTACTGTGAAGAACTGTTCCAATGCAAATTATCTTAGTAGCAGATTTTATTTTTTTACCATTTCTAAAAACTGCTTTATCTCCTACTTGCTCAATTTCCTTAGTCCATCTATTGTATTTCTTTTCCCTTGCATCTTCTGTTAATATATCTTTTTCGTCTTGGTAGTCATCCGCTATTACTACAGTAGGTCTTACCCCTTTAAAGTTAGCACCTCTAACAGAAGATGCTGAACCAACTGCTCTGATATACATACCATTTGTAAATTCAATTTCATTGGCATTTACCTTAAACTTCTTGTTATCAATGAGTAAGCCAAATTCATCAATTATCATTTTGTTTTCTTTAAATACTTTTTTTATAGAGTCTACAAATTGAGTAGCATCATCGTCTTTTTTAGCTCCTATAAGAGTAAATTTAGATTTTTTATATGCAATTAGCCATATACTAATTGCTAAATCAAATATAGTTGTTTTTGCAAAACCTCTTGGACAAATTATATTAACCTTATCATGTATATCATTTATAAAAGTATCATTTGCTATATCCCATAAATGATGGTGATCCTTACTAAGTTGTCTTGCTTCATTACTATCTTTAACTACAAAAGTATCTTGAAGGTAATATAAACAGAAGAAGGCAATATCTTTTTCTCCTAAAGCTCTTGCAATTTGTGATAATTTTGTAGAATTATTTTTTATAGTGTTTATTGCCGCTGTTTCTCCATAGTGTTTTGATAGGTACTTTTTTAATATATATGTATTGTATTGCTTTTCGCTTAATTGTAAGTTATCAATATAAACCAATTTTATTATCACCCCCATTTTTGAAAGTTAAAAATATAATATAATTTTTTATGACTTATCGCCCCTCTTTTTCATTTTTCATTTTTAGAAGGTAGGCGGCTTATTTATAGACATAAAAAAAGAAGATAGTTTAATTACTATCTTCTAAAATTCTTTAATGCATCTTCATATTCATCATCTACAATATGCGTATATATCATTGTTGTACTTAAATCACTGTGCCCCAAAGCCTTCTGTACTAATCTTATATTCTTCGTAGCTCTTAATAAATCTGTAGCATATGTATGACGTAGTGTGTGTGGACTTATACTCTTAGTTATACCAGCTTTAGTTGCATATGTGTCTATCATTCTCCTAATACCTCTATCATCTAATTGTTTCTTAGTATTAGTTACAAATACATATTCACATATATCTAATTTATCAGCCTGTTTAATTCTATACTCCCTTAATATTTCAAGTATATCCTCACCTATCCATACTATTCTATCCTTACCGCCCTTTCCTTGTACTACTTTTAATTGTCCTGTAGTTAAATTAATATCCTTCCATTCAAGATTAATCATTTCGGATAATCTTAATCCAGTATTTAAAAATAATTGTATCATTACTTTATTTTTATAACTATTAAAATATCTTATATTAAATACATTTACTAGTTGTTTTTGTTCTTCACTTGTTAAAAACTCAGGTATTTTTCTTTTACCCATAAATAACACCTCTTTATACTTTTTACCCTATAATATGTATTTTAGGGTATTATTCACTTATATTTATAGTATAAATGATAGATACATAAAACTCAAGTATAAAAGGGTATTATTCACATTAAAATCTTTATTTCATTAACTATTTAGCTTTTGTATCTAATTCTATAACATTATTAAATTCTAAAATTGTTTCATCTAAATCAAATTTTTCTTCTTTTTCCTTATCCTCTGTTACATCCGCAACCTTGCTTGTTGGAGTACCGTATATCCTATTCAATAGATATTGCAGATTCTCACTTCTTATCTTTTCAGATTTACTTGTTAACGCTAGCTTCTTTATTTCTTCTACTAAAGTATCTACGGATTGAGTTAACTTCTTTTCAGCCTGACTTTTCATCTCTGTTAAGCATTTGTTAATGCCAGCCTTTACATCCTTACTATCTAAATCTGCATATATTGTATTTCTACTAACACCACATATCTTAGCAATATTAGTAACTGTTTCTCCTTGTGCATATAATTCTATAACTTTTAATTGTCTATCATTCAATCCCAATTTTCTCACTTCCTCTCTTAACAACTTCACATTTGCATTTAAAGTATTTTCACTTTACACTACATATTATTGGTATTTTATCTTGACTTTCTTCAACTTTAGCAAAAATTATAACATCTATTAAAAAATAGATGTTATAAAATAACTAACTTTATTATAAACTTGCAACATAACCTCTTTACCTTGAATTATTCCTATTAAAGATGAAATAAAACCTATTAATCCGAATATATTTTGAATGAAAGAATAAATAATATTTCTTTTCACTTTATAATAAACATTATTAGAAATTATCCCTAGACTATTTAATACAAATAACGGTATATTAAATATAAATCTAAAACCTTCTGCAAATAAAACTAAAGGATTTTTTAATTGATTTTTTAACTTTTCTATTCTATTATCACATGCACCTAAATAAAATTGCATTGTTTTTAATGCTAATAACAATTCATCATTCATTATACTTCCGTTATAATTTAAAATTATGTTTATAATACTATAATTTTTATGAATATAATTAGCAAACGGTGGTTGATAATCTATTATTCCGTAGACACCCATTGTACTTGAAAGTTTTGATGCATTATTTAATATATAACTGAAATCTTCATCGCTCATATTATCATTTAAGATTTTAATAAGCCTTGAAATGTATTCATTCACAAAATTATAATCTTGAGTATATTTGTAAATTTCATATATAAGCTTTATAAAACCTACAATTATAAGTCCCACTAAACTGATAATAATTAATATTTTACTATACATATTTTTGGCATCATCTCCTATAATTTTTTTTATAGGAATATTATACCACAACATATTGTATGTACGCAAATATCTACCACTATATATTGTGGTAATATTAAAAGCACCCAAACTAGATGCTTTAATTTTTATAATAATTCTAAAATTTTATTAATAAATGTACCAAAATATTTTTCGTACAATGTATTTATAAATTAAAACGATTTTGTAATAAAATAGACTTTTAATTTCAGTAATTACTTAATACCAATATGTTTCTTAATGCTTTTTATATCTTGAGTTATGTCATCAACTTTTGCTTTCATATCGTCTTCATTAGTAGCAGCTATTTCTTTTAAATATTCCTGTTTATCCTCTGAGTTTTCCTTCATGACATCGTGTAAAATATTTAAGCACAAAGTATAAAACCCTCTATTAATTGTCTCTCTAATTTTAGAAAGACCCTCTAATATTAGAAAATATGTTATAGCTCCTATAAAAACTAACATTAATTTATTGAATACTCCATAATAAGCATATCCTTCTTCACCAAACACTTTCGATAAACTCTCTACAACCATAGATATAATAAGAGTTAATATAATAGTTATAAAAATATCAAAATTGCCTTTTATAAAATTATATTCATTTATTCTATCATTCAACAATAGCTCTTCTACTTTTCTCTGTTTTAAATCCATATCAATATATTTTTTAAAAATCATATCTATTAGTTTATTATAATTAATTTTTTCAAATGTCGGCTTTTCATCATTAAACCATTTACTAAACATTTTACAATATTTATCAAACTTATACTTTTGGATATCTAATAATCTAAATTTCATCTCTACCACCCCTGTCAAATTCTAATATCCAAACATCCATATTCGACAGGAGTTTTAAATTTCCTTCTAAATTTATCTATTTATGTAAAATAATAAGAGAACCCAAAGTGGATGCCTTTAAATAAGCTATTATATTAGTTCAATTTCTATAGATTTTAAATCATTTAGCTTTATTGTTCTTTCCTTATCCTTATCATAAGTAATTGTGACTTCTTTCCCTAAATTAAGTTGATCATTTATTAATTTTTCTTTACAAAACTCTGATAAATTATTCAATACCCTACTATCTAAAGTATTTTGAATTATCTTTTCTCCATTTTTTAAATGTAAAACAATACCCATTTCCATTCCCCCTAAACATTTAATATATTTCTCTTTATGTCCAATATTCCACAAAATAATGTAAAATCCTTCTAATTTATTTCCCTACTTCTCTCCTTTTTAATCGCATAAGCTATTTGCTTGAAGCTAGAATTATATTTTTTAAGAAAATCATCTTCATCATATCTTTTTAACAAATCCCTAACTGTATTAGTAACTAAATATACAAATGCATACATCTCTTGCTCATTCCTAATTATTTTATCTATTCTTTCCTCAAAAACTCCGTATGTATGCAAATATGCTATCTTGCCTCTATTAACTACTTTAATTTCTTTATATTCCATAATACTTTTCCTCCTCGGTGCTTTTAGGATTAAGCATAACCTTAATTTTTAGAGCTATATACTCCAATTGACTTTCTTTAAAACTAAAAGCTGATTGCAATATATAAATGCATCTCCTTTTTAATGTCACTTTTCTAAACACATCTCTCCTTTTAATTAAATAAACGAAATGAGAACTCTCCTTTTAATTTCAAAATGATTTTATACACACTCTCTCCTTTAATTAATTTCATATATAAAAAACTGTAGCACTCAAAGGTTACTACAGCACGATTTACTCATATTAAGTTTAAAATAAAAAAGCCTTAGATTATTCCAAAGCTTTATCATACTTGTAACATACCATTTCCTAGATTATATTGGGATAGGGGAAAGGAATGTTTTCGTACCTCAAACATCTTTTACATTTCCCCTCCCAAACCCAACCCTTTTGTATGTTATATTTGTTCTTATATAGTTTTTATAATATAATTATTTTTTACCCCCCTATTTTCTATATATATATTATAGTAATTCGGGGGGTAAGAATTTAAGAAACTTTTTTATAAATACCTCTTTTAACCATATATTTGTTTAATAAGCCTTTTAAATCATTGTTATTTTCTTTGGATTTATCAAATTGCCTTTGACTTATACCTATCTCATTTAACATATCTTTTGTCTTTATTTCCTCACCATTCCATGTATTATTTATCCAATTTATAATTTTTTGTGGATTGGTTTCCTTTCCATCCTTTGTTCTTCTATCTATAATTTCACTTTCTATAAATTCAATGGGTTTCGCCTCTTGGATAATCTCTATACCAAATCTACGTTCAACCCTAGTTATCATATCATAATACATGTTAAAAACATAAATATGTACTGGTGTAGTTGTATTATTAAAATCTCTTATTTTAGTTCTGAAAATTTCTTGTTCAAAGTCAACTAATAGACTTAAGATTAGATATTTTTGTAAGTTATCAGATTTAAAATTACCTCTTTCCAATTTAAGCTTATCTAACATTTTCTCTTTTTTCTTTAGATTTTGCATTTGTTCAAAAAATTCTTTAACATCTTCTTCAAGCATAAGACTTAAATATCTTGCTATATATTCAATTTCTCTCATCCTATTAAAGCCTAAATGAATCATTGTAGTACATTCATTCCAATTATTTTTTCCTTTTGTCATTCCAAAACTTGGAATACTTCCTTCATACTTGACTAAATTTAATTCGTTTCCTAATTGCTTATCTAATATATCTTTTATAGATTTATAGGTTACTAAAAATATATTCTCTCTATTACCAAACTTATTTTTCAAGTAACTTGCACAAGTTATTAATTTTTTACATCCATTCTTTGCAGTAGCCCATTTAGCCATGTTTACGGGTATATTATGTATAAATAAATTATCAAATTTTCTTTCATCATTTATATTTATAAATTGATATCTATTATAGTTAAAATAACTCATATCATAGTAACTTGTAGCATCAAATATTATTGTCTTAACTTCGCTTTCTATTTTCTTAAGTCCTAAAGTTTTAAAATATCTTTTATTTTTGCCTTTTTGATCTATATTATTAGAATATAATCCACCTTCATCAACTAATAATTTCTTTAAATAATTTATCTTATTATTTGTATATTCACTTAAATAAATATTGCACAATTGAAAGAATTTAGTATCATTTTTAGTTAATGTAGCGCCTTTTTCAGGGTAATAAATGTCAAGTTGTCTTTCACACATACTATTTGATAATTCAATTATCGTTGAATTTATTTCATTTATTTCCGTTCTTAAATAATTCTTGTTTATATTGTCTTTTTCAATATCTTTGATTTTTATATTTTCAATAGAGTCAATAATACTTGCCATAAAATTATTGTCAATATCTACTATGTCAAATATTTCAGGCTTTTCATCTATTATTTTTACAGCTCTTTTATACTCTTTTTTATCATTTTCATTATTCCACGTTTCATACTTTTCTATCTTTTCATTTAGAGTAGAAAGCCTCTGAGAAGACAGTAATAATATAGGACAATTTTTTTGTTCTTTTCTTTGCTTATAAATATTTAAATAATATTCTTCTTCTGTTTCGTATGGTAATCTTTCAGTATATTTTAATAAATATGCTTTGTGACCTTTTTTATTTTCAATTGTACCATCTATAAATATTTTAAATTCTTCTAATTTGGTAATTTTATCAGTTATAATTATAGCTCCCTCATTATGATGTGTACTAAATCCAGTTATTAAATTGTCAGCCAGTGTTTTCATAGCACATTTAATTAAAACTGATTTACCAAAACCACATTTTGCTGGAACTAGATTTACTTTTTTGTTTATTATTTCGCCAAAAATTAATTTAGAAATTTTATAAGCAAAGTCTTTTTGTTGATTATTAATGTCTATACCATACTCTTTCATGGTTTTCTTAAATAATTTTATTGTCTTATTAACTAACATTTCAGTCTTATTATTAAGTTTCACTATATTTTCAATATTTAAAGCGTCTTGTGATGTATCAAAGCTATATATTGAATTTAAGTTTTTAATTAAATCATTAACTTTCAAACCATCCCATCCTTTCATCATTCCGTTTTTTATTTTTTAGGAGTAATTTCTTCTAGATCTTTCAATAACTGTTCATTCTTCTCAAAAATAAAAATCATATATTTCCTATCTCTTCTATCTCTATCTACTTGTACAATTTTATGTCCTCTATCTAGTAGTAAATTAGCATCATTGTAATTTCTTATAATTTTAATACTTTCATTATTTAATATCATTTTCATCATCCTTCCTATTTAATATGGTTAGGTATTTTACCTTTCCACATGTAGCCTGTAGGGATGTAATCCCATACAGGCGTATACTTTAACATATAATACTTGCACTAATGTAGGTTGTCTTGATTTCAATATCTTTTAGAGATACTTCTAATTCTGTTTTATCTGATAATAAATCTACTAATAAATCATAAGTGCATTTTTTCATTCCCTTAACTTTATTGTTATAAATCATTTCATCGTTAATATAAAACTTGTCTTCATTTTTACTTACAATAAACTTGCTACCCATATCTATTGGTCTAAACTTAATTAATATAATTTCTCCTATTGTAATTTCATTTTGTTTATTTTCTATAGCTTGCATATCCTGTTCTTTCCTAACTGTTTTTATTTTTTTATAATTTTTAAACATCCAATTGTATTCACCATCTAAATCTTCTTTATAAGCATAGATATCATTAAAATAAGTATCTAATAAGCTTTGCACTACATTAAAACAACAATCTATAATAAATTTCGTTCTTATTGCACTGTTTTTACTTCTAGACATATGTAACAAAGCTGTAGCCATTGTATCTATTTCATATTTTTCTGTTAAAACTATTATAGATTGGCTTGTTTGTAGATTATTTTTCTTCAGCTCCTCATTTCTTTTACTTATATTATCCTTCCATGTACTTCTAATTCTTTCGGCATTATTGCTCCAACTATTAAAAATTGCTTTAACTAAATTCGTAACTTCTGTGGTATACTCTGTTACTTTAGCGTTATTTAGTATAGTATGTACACAACCAACTCTATCACTCTTTGCATATTTTTTAATGTCTTCATTCTTTTTATACCACTCTTGCATCAATGTTTTAGCAATCTTTTTTGCATGTAGATTTAAAACGGAATGTGTATTGCTATATCTTTTTTCTCTTCCATTCTTATCTTTTCTATCATCATATTTTGTTGTATATTTTCTGAAAATTGGATTCTCTTTTTCATTAATTTCTTTCATTAAAACCTTTATTAAGCCTTTATCTACTTCCTTTAGAGTTTTAGGCATATCTATTGCAATCATTTGTAATTGTAGTGCTAAATAAGATTGTTTTTTATATTTATAAAATTGTTTAATTAAAATATCTTTTATTTTATGTTCTTCTAACGTTTCAATCGGAATTAATTCATTCTTGTTAATTTTTTCTTCCAACGCTTGTTTAAAATATTTCTTTTTAATTCTATCTACTTCCCAACTTTTTTTTGAATACTCTCTGTTAAGATTATCTAACTCCCATTCCAAATCATACACTTCTTCCTGGTTTAAAGTATATTTAAAGTTCTTTAGCATATCCTTTATATCATCTATTCTTCCACCTATTCCCTGAAACTCTTTAATCTCTGTTATATTTTCTTCAAACCATTCCCGTTTTGATATAAAGAACATCTCTCGTAGCTCTTTATATCCATAACTGTCATCATTTTTGGGAAAATAGTACCCAATTTCCGTAGCTATGGTACATATTCTCATGCCTATATTCGCAATACTCCCGATTGCATTTCCAGATGCTTTTAATACACAATAGTATTCATTTTCTTTTGTATAAGGCATTTCTATAGCTTTTTTATTATCTTCTGTATTTAAGAAATTATATCCGTCCTCTGCTAATACCACCGAATTATATATAATCTCATTCTCTATTACAAAATTCGTATCAGTATCAAAGTCTTCGCCAGAATTAAGCATCGCTCTATTATCTTTTTGATTAAAAAATATAATTTCACTTGTTAAATCTCCACAATACTTTTCTAATAGTTTGTTTTTAGCTATAGTAAATTTATGAATTTCAGAAAAGCTATTAAGAGGGTTTCGGCTCATAACTCTCTTGCCTGTTTCTTTAGGTATATAAAACTCATTTTCTTTAAGTCCATTATTACTAAATTTTCTCGTCATTATCCAGTCCATGAAGGTTATAGGACACGTGGAAGCAACTTTGTAGTTACCTTTTACATAAAACTTACCTTCAGCTAATTCCCTAATTTTCTTATTTATCATGTTAATAATTGTTTTTCTAATAGGTGGTATTGTAAGTGCATCTTCTGTAGATTGTAATAGATAATGAGTTTTATCGAGAGCATTTAGTTCCAAGGACTCCTCTGATACTATGTCTCCTAATAATAGATTTACATAGTTAATATCCATACTTAGTACCTTTTTATACATGTCAAATGTTTCTTGACTTAATTCTTCTAATTCTTTAGGAGTTAGTGCCAAATTGGAGATAAGTTGATAATTTGTTCGAGAATATTCTTTAGGCTGCTTCTTATTAAATTTAGTTACATATAAATTAGTTAGGACATATCTATATTTATCATATTTTTCTTTTTTAAGTTCTTTGTATAACTCTTCTTCAGAATCCCACCATCTAGCCCATTTAGCCATATTCGTATTTATAATAATATCTGCGTTAGATATATTAACCATATTTTCCCAAAGGTCTAATGTATAAAATCCATCTTCTCTTTTCTCAAAAACATTTTGTATATCTTCTTTATACATTTCTTTAAAATAAGAATTAAAATCAACTTTAACTAATAATCCTTTTACAGCTAATCCTTTATCTAGTCTAATACCAGCCCAATCTATATGATAATTAACTCCTATATTCTTCTGAATTATTTCAGCCATTTTAAAGCTCATTAATCCACATCCATCTTGGAATTCAAATTCTTTTTCATGTTCTCCTATATATTCTAATTTGCTGTAATCTTGGTCTTTAAAATAGCAATAATTTGAAACATATGTATAAGTAGTGCTTGGCAATATAACTATATTAGGACTATATTTAATTTCATAGCTGCTAGAAGTATTCAATGATAATCTAGCTACGACATCTTTATTTATAGCTATTTTTTCTTTATTTGCACGCTTTACTGTTAATTTACTTAATGATGTTATATCTTCAAATATCTCTATAAATTTTTTATCTTCTTCTGCTATAAATAGATACTCACATTTAAAATCTTCCTCATAGTAGTCATCTTCCCCCTCTTTTTTCATCATAGATGGGGAGGATACTAATGGTATGAATTTTTTACCCATAAATGTTATACCATTATTCAACATTTCCAATGCCTTGTTATTCTCTTTATCATCTGGCAAAGCAACTTTAATAATATTATCTAAGTGCATATTACCTCTTTTAATATCTTTAAAAATTAAATATTTTCTTATTAAATTATTTTCTGATAATGTTATTTCTCTCTCAAGTAACTCTTCTTCCGTAAATTCTTTTTTCTCTAAATCACCATTTGGAATTGAATAAATTTTATACATGTTTGCTTTTATCATAAATTCATCATCCTTTCTTCCAATCATTCTTAATCGAGTAAACACGCTCTTCACACGTAGCCTATTGCGCCGTAGGTGCGGTAGGCGTTGACTTTAATTTACTAGGCTAACTTTGCTTAAGTTGAATCTTATTACCAGTCCTCATATCTAACATATAATTATCTCTTACACTATACTTCTCTTGATTTAACGTAGCAAAATTGTAATTATTAATTTTTCTAACAAATAATTCTTCTAAATCTTTAGGTAATATATATGTACCTATTTCAAATACACTATCTATGCTTTTAAACTTTTTATTTTCTTTACATTTAAATATAGCTTTATTGCATTTACTAGCATATAACCCAAACTCTTGAGAACTAAATATAAAAATATTGCTAATTGCTCTCATTGCCAATTTTTCATATCCCTTTTTATCATATTTTTCTTTTATATTTTTTATAGCTTTGTTATAGTCAAGTATTAAATTTACACAGTATGCGCTTACTTCATTCCATGTTTTAAAGTTTTTGATTTCTTTATAAACTTTACTGTGTTTAAATTTATTCCCTACTTCATGACCTGTTGTATCACCATCTAAAAACCATAAACATGTAAGGAATACAGGACTTCCATCCGCATTAATATTACGTATTCCGTCTCTGCTTACCTGATTTTCAAATTCCTGATAACACAAAGCATGAATAAGTTCATGTCTAATTACATGTCTTAATCTATCTTTGTACCACTTTTTTGTTATCCCTGCCCATGATTCCCATTTATCATATTTATAATCTAAATACTCATCTATTAGAGATGATGATATAGATATTTTATGAGTATATATATATTCATTTAATATATCTTCTCTTTCATATGTACCAAGTAATTTCTCTTTAAGTTCAGCCTCTGCAATTTTCACCTTATTGTAGAATAAAGGTCGACGTTGATATTTAAAGCAGATTCTTTTAATTCTCAAAATCTCTTTTTCTAATAATTTTTGCAATAATTTCTGTCTTTGATTTTGTCTATCATTAATATTCATGATAATCCCACCTTTTTATATATTTTCACTCCATGTATAACCCCTATTTACAACAGTTTATTAATAATTAGTGTGGTAAATTTATATTTACTGTACTAATTTTTATTGACTTTCAAGGCTTTAAGTGGTAAAATCTATTTAATTAAAAGTTTTTTAAACCAATGAATAAATAGTTTAAAAAAGGCAATACTAAAATATGTAGAGATAGCTACCAACTACCTCCACATGCAACTATTTAATTTTAGGGTCGACAAATAGGCATAATTAGCCCTATTATTTCATTATAACACGATAAGGTTTATTCATCAATTTTCAAATAACGTCATATTTTACCAAATAATCCGATTACGGTTAATTATCTTTATTTTTCTTTTAAAAGGTAATTATTTGTAGTCTTTTTGTGGTTTTATATAATTCATACACTTGTGGTCGAAAATCCTATATTTAATATAATCCTCTTTCATGACCTCTTGCGAAGTATTGATATTCCTAAATTCACCTTCAAAGGTGAACGTCAATCCTGATATCAGTAAACACATCTCTCATCAAACTCTTTTTTATCTACTTTACTTTTTATCATAACAGGAATTTCTCCATTTACATATGCAACAAAAACATAAGGATATTTTGAATCTTCTCCTTGTTTTGTATCCCAAGCACAAATCTCTGCTATTTTATTTTCTAATTTGCCCCTTTTAACTTCTAGTACATTACTCTTATACATTAATCCACCAGCTTTCTATTTTATATAATTTTATCTAAAACCTTTGGTTTATATATATTATTATCTATTACATAAGTTAATTTACTATCTAATTTAGCAACTTTATTCTTAGATGCTTTAGCCAATTTATATATGTTGATGTAATCCTCTTTTGCTTTAGCTATCAGATTAATTTGCTTCTTAACAGTTCTTCTTTCTTTTCTTATTTCCTGTAGTTTCTTAGCATAAAGATAGCCGTGGTAAGCGTTAAAATTATTGCCTTCAATAGCATGAAGTACGTCCTGCTGCATCCTATCCAATAAACTTAGCTTGGCAGTGCTCTCTTTAAATAAATCTTCTAATTCATCACAAGATTTTATAATCTGCTCAATAATTTCTACAGGCCTACACATATTAAATCCCCCTTATACAGCGTATATAGCAACTTCTACGTTGCCCATACTTATATAAGCTTGCCCAACTAAAGGATCTACTTCTATACTATCTATAATATCTTTGTTAAAAATTATAGCAGGTCTTTCAATATCTTCGTCCTCAAAAATGATTTCCGATTCTGTGATATCAAAGGAGCTTTTATTTATGTAGTCCTGTCCTTGTATACCTGTAATATAGTCTATTATTACTGCCTTGTCTTGTAAGTTTGTAAAGAAGTCCTTTACCTCGTTTTCCATTTCTTTAATTAATGTGCTTAAATTTTTATTCATCTTAAATTCCTCCATCTTTTATATTTTTGTTTTATTTAACTCTTCTCCTTAATGCAATTATGTTTAATTAGATACAGTTAAAATCTAATTACGGGTTATCCGTATTTAAAATTTACTTATTGCAGTTTTAAACTTGTTAAGGTTACTAAATGTTAATTTTACATTTAAAGCTTCTGCTATTAATATAAATTCTTTTAATATTTTCACATCCACTTCTTACACCTCACTTTATTTACTATAGTTTTATATTACACTCTATAGTTTCAAACGTCAATACACTATTATAAATAATTTTATTTATAATTGAATAATATGAAACCATATAGTATAATTATATATAGGTGGTGATTAAATGAGCGAAATAAGAAATGAAATTAAAAGCTATATAGTTGCAAGTGGTTGGACTATAACAGACATAGTAAAAACCATGAATGAAAAATATGGTGTTAACACAACACCACAAAATCTATCAAACAAGCTAAGTAGAGGAACTATAAAATATGATGAGGTAAAACAGATTGCTGAAATAATTGGATATGATATTAATTGGACTAAAAAAGACTAGGAACAATAACCTAGTCTCTTACTATTTAGATTCTTTTTATGATATCAGATATTACATATATTTTTACAACATGATTAGTCCCATCATAATTATAAAATATAAGCTCATGATTGTTAGATGTTTTCTTATAGTCAATATATTTTATATAACTCGAATATATTTTAAGATAAGTTTTCGATTTACTCTCTAACTCTTTTTCATTAACTTTCCAGCAAAGTATATAATCAATATTATTATGATTGTGACTATGGATATAAAAATCATGCAATGATTTTTCAAATTCCAAGAAAGCTATTTCCCCATCTTTAACTATAATGCTATCAGGATACTCATTTGAACGCATTTGTACAATATCGAAATCCAACAAGTTTTTTTGCCACATTTGTGATGCTATAATAATTACTTCTATTTCTGATTCTGGTTCATAACAAAATTTTATTCCCAGCCTTTCTAAATCTTTATTTGGAATTTTTATTCTTTCATTTGCTTCTTCTGTGCGTTTAGACGCACTATATACATCTTGATTTTTCATTGTTATTAATTTTTTATCTTTATTAATGTTCTCACAATTAATTTTATTATTAGTTTGTCCATTACTTATATCATTATTTTTCAAGGTACTATCATCTTTTTTCTTAATGATTTTTTTATTTTCCTTTTTAGATGATTCAATCAATTTATAATATTCCCCAGCTTGCTTACTAATATTATAAATATTTTTTCTTAATATTTCAGAAATATTTAATGCTAAATTAATATCTGTTAATCCGGTTCTACTAGCATTTATTTTGTTCCTAAGTTCATTTGCAACTATATATCCTTGAATTTTAGTTTCTACAGCAATAGGTGATGTAATACGACTTTTTATACCATCATATATATTCCAATCAATAATTCTTTCATCTATTTGCAAAAAGACTCCACGAAAATATCTATTTTTTACGTTATCAGTATAATAATATATATTACTGTTAAATTGAATATTTTCTATAGTAAAATCAAAAGTCATTTTATACAAATCATTATTATGTATTGCAAATCTTTTAATTTCTTTATCACATAAATAGATTTTAAAATTTTCACTTAAAGGTAAATATGCTAATTTATTTTCTAATAAATCAAAATCAAACAATATAGATTTATTGATTTTACAATTTTTAATTACTAATGTACAACCAGTTTCATATTTTATCAAATCACAATAATTTAATTCCTTAACATCTGTAAATATTGGCAAATTATTTTTTATAACTATTTTTTTATATAATATCTTTCCAGATTTAACTTTACTATATATTTCAATCTCTTCCCCTAAATTTTGAAGCGCTACGAATGCAATACCAAAAGAACCCAACTTGACACGCTCAAATCTATGAGTACACATATTTTCTCTTTTTTTACTATTTCCTATTTCTCTTAACTTACTTAAATCATCAATTGAAAATCCCTCTCCGTCACCTGAAATCATTATTTCATCAATATAGTCTTTTCGTTCTATAAAGTTTATTTTTACTTCTGTTGCATCTTCATCATAATAATTTGCTACCTGTTCTACAATTGAACTTATAGGATTATAAATATTACTTGAAATTAGTTCAGCAGCCCTATTTCCATCTATAACATATCCTTGATTTTCCATATAATTCTCTCCTCATTAATAACATATATTTAATTTATTGACTAAGCTATAATATAATATTCATTATTCTGGAATATTGTTTATCTTTTTATTATTTTGAAAAATAAAACGTATACCTTTATACTAAATCAGCATATAAGTCTACATCTATTGTTATTATCTTTGAGGATATTTATTTTCAGTTATTGGAATGTGATACATCTTATCTCTACCAACTGGATCATCTGTATATTTTAATATGTAAGCTATCGAGATAATAGTTGTTTTAATGTTTCTTCCTTGCCTTTATTCCATTCATGTCTGCCTTTAAATGCTTTCTCTATGTATATAAAATATTTTCTAGCAATTGTACCTATATTGCTTTTTTCAACCATAGTTAATTGCTTAGCCATTTCTATTGTTATGTTATATTCTAAACTTTTTCCACCGTTTTCTAAAGTTTTAGAAACTGTTATAAAGTCAGTATTTTGAATAAATTCATATTTATTTATTCTATTTTTAATCTAGTCTGCAAATTTTGATTTTATCTATAATTGCTCATGAAGTATCCTAGAGTCTATCCAATTTTCATTATCTTCTTGTAATTTTAATACTAACTTTTACCTTCTTTTTTTATAAAACTCACTATTAAAACAGCAATATTTTTCAAATAATCACTTGACTTTGAGATTAGATTTATTATGCTTTGGAGGAAGTTAAGCAATTGGGCGCAGTTTCCCCTAGAAACAGGGGAAAAATAAAAAAAGCATAGTAATTATGCTCTGTTATCGGTTGAAGTTTCTTTTAACACTGCTATTGTATTATGTTTCTTCCTGTTAAAAACTGCCCTAACAGTCCACATAATCCCGTATTTGCATACCAGTTTACCTACCTATCTAATATTTTTACTGGCTGGATACAACCAGTTTACGGGCAATTATAGCAATAGCAGAAACTATAGAAGTCCGAGCCACTTGTTTTGCATCGGTGCGGCTAGTCCTACTCTAATTATTTAAAGTTACTAGAGTGCATATATAACCTACCTATTTCTTAAAAAAGGCAATAGGAAACTAGACCTTGCACCCTTAAACTTTTTTTGTTACAATATATGTAAGGTTTATATGTTTTGGGTGAAGATTTTGTTAATCTTTATTCAATTTTTGAAAAGGTAGGTGCGAACTACCTTTATTTTTTTATTTAAAAATTTATTTCTGCATATTTTCTAATGGACTATGCAGTTGATAGCTTTTTCTTATATCTTCTACTGTAAGGTCTGCATATGCTTTTTCGGTCGTTTCTACTGAGCTGTGTCCTAAAATTTGAGAAAGTTGGTAAATGTTTATTCCTGACATTAAAGCCCTCTTGCCAAAGTTATTTCTAAAATGATGACATGAAATATTAGAATTTAACCCAGCTCTTAGTACATATTTTTTTAAATTTTTCTCTATATTAGATACTTCTAATTTGTTATTCCTAGAAGATGGAAACAATAAATCCGTATTTACATATCTATCTTTATAATCAATCCATCTTGATAAAATTTTTTGCATAGTGATAGAGTAGAAAACATATCTATCCCTTCTGCCTTTAGCAATGTCTGCACTTATAAAAATTGCTCTTTTATCTAACAACACATCTTTTTCTGTAAGTGACAATGTTTCCCCAATACGCATACCTGTATCCATTAGCAAATGTATAATTACATAATCTCTATGTCCATGAAATGTTGTTGTATCTATAGCCTTAATAAGCTTTTTAAAGTCATTATCTGTAATGTCTTCCTTTGGTCTTCTAGTAACCTTAAGCTGCCTTATTCTTACTGTAGGGCTTATTTTAATGTACTTGCTATCCATACAGAAGTTAAAAAATACTTTTATGTTTCTCAGATAGTTGTTTATTGTCCCAATACTTACTTCTTTTCCAAAGTCCGTACGGTTATGAGGTCTATTAATATCAGTTGTTTCTATATTTGCAACAAAAGAATATTTACCTCTTTCTTTAGTAAAATCTAAATATTCCTTTATTTGTTCTTCTTCTACTTTCTCTACTTCTGTAATATTAAATTCTTCCTCAAGATACTTAAAGAATAATTTTAATGTGCTTTCATAGCTCATTAGCGTTTTTTTGGTCAAATCTTTATTTGTGCAATTAATCATAAATTCTTCTAAAGCATCATCTAAAGTCATTAAATTTTTTTTAATTCTAGGCAAAACAAAAGACACCTCCATATCAAAATTAATAAATTCTGATACAAAAGTGTCCTTTTTAAATTTAATATATAAGTTGCTCCAAAAAGTTGTTAGTTGGTTTACTCGTATGCTGTATATACAACCTTAACCATTGATATTCCTATCTATACAACTCTATTTTTCAATCTCAATTTATCAGCTACCATAGCAATGAATTCTGAATTAGTTGGTTTCCCTTTTCCATTATGTATGGTATAACCAAAAATTCTATTTATAGTATCTAATTGCCCCCTTGACCAAGCTACTTCTATAGCATGCCTAATGGCTCTTTCTACACGACTTGCTGTAGTATTATATTTTTTAGCGATGGATGGGTACAGTTCTTTAGTAACTGCAGACAATAATTCCATATCATTTACAACCATAGTTATAGCTTCTCTAAGATACATATACCCTTTAATATGTGCTGGAACCCCTATTTCATGTATTATATTAGTTATTTCCGCTTCTAAGTCTATTGGTTCATTCCTATTTACTCTGACATTAGCTGGTTCAGAAACAGGAACAGTTCTCTTTACTTCATCACTAGATATCGTATTATTAAACATTTGTCTTATTCTCTTTGTAAATACATCCATATCAAAAGGTTTAACTACATAATAGTCTGCACCTAATGTTATTGCTCTTTGAGTTATTTTGTCTTGACCAACGGCAGATAAAACTATTATTCTAGGCATTGGATTTATATTCATACCATTTAGTCTTTCTAAAACACCCAATCCATCTAAATGTGGCATAATTATATCTAATACTACTAAATCTGGTTTTTTCTCTTCTATTAGTTTTAAAGCTTCTATTCCGTCTTTTGCAACTCCCACAACAACTATATCCCTTTGATTGAGTAAGTAATCATTTAAAATATTACAAAACTCTTTGTTATCATCAGCAATTACTACAGTAATTTTTGAATGTTCCATAATTATACTCCCCTTTTCTAAATAAATTCCCATATCTTAGCAATTATAGAGTTCGACAAAGATTAAAGAAAATCCTTCTAAAACATGGAAAAAATTTATAAAAATAAAAAATAATAGATAGCATCATGGCTATCTATTTATTTTTATTTTAATATATCTGAATCCTTTATCATCCACTCTATATATATTCCATATCCTGTATCTGGCTTATTTATTAATACATGTGTTACAGCGCCTACTATTTTATCATTTTGTATTATAGGACTTCCACTCATTCCTTGAACAATACCACCTGTTTTTTCTAGCAATTCTTTATCAGTTACCTTAATAATCATACTTTTTGGACCTATAGTATTTTGAGGTAATAGTTTTTCTATGACTATATTATACATTTTAGGTTGCTTACCGTCAATTGTTGTTAATATTTGGGCTGGCCCTTCTTTAATTTCATCTCTTAGAGCAATTTTCATCTTTTTATTATATTTATTTTTTAAGGACATATTACTAACTCCAAATATACCGCATTCTGTGTTCTTCTTTATATCACCTAAAACTACATCTTCATCGATAAATATACCTTTTAGTTCACCGGGAGTACCTTTTACTCCTTTTCTTACAGAAATTATTGAAGAATTAACTATCTCCCCTGAATTGATGCTTAGCATAGTTCCTGTATCTGCATCGGTTATTGGGTGCCCTAAAGCCGCAAATATTCCTGTTTTATCATCATAGAAAGTTAGAGTTCCTACTCCAGCTGTAGAATCTCTTATCCATAAACCTATTTTATAATTTCCATCTTTAGTCTTTGTGGGAATAATATTTTTAGTTAAGGTTTCCCCTTTTCTTTCTAATGTAACTACCATGGGTTTTCCTTCGCAACTATTGATTAATGAACTTGCCTTTTCTGAATTTGTTATTTCTTCATTATTAATTTTAATTATACTATCTCCAATTTCAATACCAGCCACGGCTGCTGGGCTATTCACTTTACCATTAGAGGTTTCTAAATCAGATAATGCAACAACTAAAACTCCCTTTGTATTTAGTTTAACTCCTACTGGTTGCCCTCCTGGATATACAGATAATTCTTTAGGTACGGACTTTAATGAAACTGATTTAATTTTTAGTAATCCTAAAAGACTTACATCTATATTTCTATCCTTGGTTTCAAATCCTTTTGAAGCTTTTACGCTTTTATCCTCTACTAGTCTTATTATATTATTTGATTTTAATATTTCACCTTCTCTAATAAACATAGTAGTTGGTACTTTAAAAGCTTTATAATAAGCGCATGAAGATATTAACAGGACGGATATTATTAAACTATTAATAAATTTATATCTTACCTTTTTTTTCATTATTGCACCTCCTGTTTCTATTAAACGTTTATGATTAAGTTGCCCTTTTAGAGTTCTTATTATGCTATAATTTCAATGCATAAATGGCATTGCTTACCTTAATACTCTTATTTTATAAATCAAAAAATTAAAAAAGATTACAATAACCTTTAGTATTGTAACCTTTTTATTTAAAATTATATCTGATTTTTTTTACTATCTGCCAATCTTACCATCTCTTCTGCATTTTTTAATGTTAATTCAGTTACTTGACTGCCTCCAATCATTCTAGCTATCTCCTCTTTTTTTTCTTTTGTAGATAACCTCTTGATTAGAGTATAAGTTTTATTTTCTACCACTTCTTTAGCAACTAAATAATGATGATCTGATATACAGGCAATTTGAGGTAAATGCGTCACGCAAAATACTTGATGTTTTGTTGAAATAGAATACATTTTTTCTCCAACACTCTGAGCAATTCTTCCGCTTATTCCTGTGTCTATTTCATCAAAAATTACTGATGGAATTTCATCTTTTCCCACAAATATACTTTTTAAAGCTAACATAATTCTAGCTAATTCTCCTCCAGAAACAATTTTTTCTAAAGGCTTCTCTGGTTCTCCAGGATTTGTGGATATTAAAAATTGAACTCTATCCATTCCATTTTCACTTAAATCATCTTTTAACTCTATTCCTACTTTAAAATTACTTTTTTCAAGTCCTATATATATTAACTGATCCTTTACATCTCTTTCTAGCAATGTAGCCTTTTGTTTTCTTATATTATGTATATCATTACCGTATATTTTCAGTTTTTCAATAATTTTTTCTTTTTTTTCATTTAGCTCTTCTATTATTTGTCCACTGTTTATCAGTTCGTCATACTCCAATTTTATCTTATCTTTATAGTTTAATATTTTTTTAATGTCTTCTCCATATTTCTTCTTCAATATTCCAATTTGATATAGCCTACTATTTATAGTATTGAGTTCTTCTTCATCATAATAAATAGAATCTTTAATGTCTCTTACATTATGTACTTTTTCCTCAATGTTATAATAAACTTCCTCTAATCCTTGAGATATTTCCTTTATCTTTTCCATATGCATTTCTACACTTCTTAAATCTCTTATTATATAATTAATAGTTTCTAAAATAGAACTATTCTCTCCCACTCCGTTGTATAAGACTTCATATGTATAATTTAATACTTTATTTATTTTTTCAGCATTTGAAAGAATTTTAAATCTTTCTTCTAATTCTTCCTCTTCATCAATCTTTAATTTAGCATTTTCTATTTCATCTATCTGATATTTTAAAAAATCTATTAATTTTTCCCTATCTCCATCTTTTCCTGAAAGTTCTTTTATTTTATCTTCTATTATTTTTAATTCCCTATAAACGCTTCTATATTCATTCATTAAATTAGTTAAATCTTCTCCTGCAAATGCATCTAAATAACTAATATGATTTACAGAATCTAGTAAATTTTGATTTTCGTGTTGACCATGAATGTCTAATAAAGTTTGAGTTATAAGCTTTACATTAGTCAACAATATGGATCTTCCATTTACTTTTGTAATGCTTTTGCCTGTTTGAAATGTCTCTCTGCTTATAATTATCCAATCTTCATAATCAATTCCTTGCTTTATAAGCTCATCTTTAGTTTTTTCATTACTCAAAGTAAATATAGCTTCAACGAAAGTTTTCTCTTTTCCAGTTCTTATTAAATCCTTATTGAACTTTCCGCCTAACACATAATTTATAGCATCAATTAAAATAGATTTACCTGCTCCAGTCTCACCCGTTAATACATTAAATCCCCTATCAAAAGAAATGCTTAAATCTTCAATTAAGGCAAAATTTTTAATATTTAACTGAAGAAGCACATTTTTACCCCCTATTCCTTAATCATTTTTTTCATCCTTTGGGTTATTTCTACTGCTTGTTCTGGAGTTCTAGCCATAACAAATATATTATTATCCCCTGCTATTGTACCTGCAATTCCTTCAAATCTTAAAGAATCTATAGCTTCTGCTGCAGCTGAGGCAGATCCTGATAATGTTTTTATAATTACAAAATTCGATACATTCTCTACACTAACTACAGAATGAGTAAATATACTAACCAACTTATTAGATGGATAGTTTTCTGTATGATTAATTGTAGCATATTTATAACTACCATTAGAGGACAATACTTTAATTAATTTTAATTCCTTTATATCCCTAGATACAGTAGCTTGAGTAACATTCATTCCAGATTTTCTTAATTCATCTGCCAATTCCTCTTGTGTTTCAATATCTTTAGTAGATATTAGCTCCAATATTTTAGCATGACGAGTTACTTTCAAAATATATCACCTACTTATTTTTAATTATAGATGTAGTTTTTTTCTTAGTAAAGTAAAATAATCGTTTTGAAAACAGTTTAATTTAATAATTTTACACTTATATGGCGATGGTTCAATGATAACATTATCAATAGTTTTTAAGTCAATAATCTCTTGCCCATCTACAACTAGATGAACACTACCAAACTTTTTATCTATTTTTATATTTATAATGCTATTTCCTTCTAACACTATACTTCTAATTCCTAAGGAGTGGCTACATATTGGTGTTACACTTATAACATCCATGGTAGGATATATTATAGGCCCTCCCGCTGATAAAGAGTAGGCTGTAGAACCTGTGGGAGTTGATACAATAACTCCATCCGAAACAAATGTGGTATAATAATTATCATTTATATCTATTTTATATTTTGCTATTCTACCTGTTACATCTTTAGCTATAACAATATCATTCAATGCAATAAAAGGAATGCCATCATTATGCACTCTACATTGAATCATTTTTCTTTCTTCAATTTCATATTCCTCTTTTAAAAGAGTTCTTATTGCTAAATTTAAAAAAGAACTCTCAACTTCTGCTAAAAAACCTAAATGTCCAATATTAATACCCAGAATTGGTACATTATATTTACCTAAATGTCTAGAAGCTTTAAGAATTGTTCCATCTCCTCCTAGTACTATAACTACATCCAATTCTGCAGTACTTTTCTCTTCTAATCCTATAGAATCTTTAAATATTTTTATATTTAAGTCTTTGCAGTTATCCTTTAATATCTCTATTAATTTGTTTAGTATATTACCTTCAATATCCTTACTTGTATTTACGTTAATACCGATATTTCTCATAACTTACCTCTAATCTAAATTACTATGAGACATTTTTACCACTTCATCAATAAATTCTAAAGAAAAGTCATCTATATAATCCTTATCTTTAGTAAAATAAATTAAATACTCTATATTTCCCTCTGGACCTCTTATAGGTGAGTACTGAATTCCTTTTATTTTTAAGTTTAAATTCTTTACAAAGTTAACTATCTTAAGTATTACCTCTTTATGAGTTTCTCTTTCTTTTACTACACCTTTTTTTCCAACTTTATCTTTACCTGCTTCAAACTGAGGCTTTATTAAAGCTACTATTTCTCCTCTATCTCCTAAAATATTTATAGCTGCAGGAATTATTTTTTCTAAAGATATGAAAGAAACATCTATACTACCAAAATCCACCTGTTCCCCCATATCCTCTGGAGTTACATATCTGAAATTTGTTCTCTCCATGCAGACAACTCTCTCATCTACTCTTAGTTTCCAAGCGAGCTGTCCGTACCCTACGTCTATGGAGAACACTTTTTTTGCCCCATTTTGTAACATGCAATCGGTAAATCCACCAGTGGAAGCGCCAATATCCATACATACTTTATCTGACAAATCTATATTAAAAGAATTTATAGCCTTTTCAAGTTTATAGCCTCCACGACTTACATAAGGCATTTCTTCCCCTTTAAATTCAATTTTTGCATCTTCTTTTATTTTTTCTCCGCATTTATCAATTCTAATTCCATCTACAAATATTTCTCCTGCCATAATACTGGCTCTTGCCCTTTCTCTTGAAGAAAATAAGCCTCTTTCCAATAATATAACGTCTAGCCTATTTTTTTTATCAGCCATGCTTTGCTCCTTTTCCTATAAAACTTTTAATATACTTTGTATAATACCCTCTACATCAAGACCATGAATTTTGAATAATAAATCTATAGAACCGTGAGGAACAAATACATCATTAAAACCTAAATTCACAACCTTATTGTTTTTATTTAATTTATTTACAAAGCTTAATACAGTAGAACCAAATCCACCATTTAAAATATTATCCTCTAAAGTAATTATTTTTTTATCTTTATAGCATAAGTCTTTTAAGAGCTCTTCATCCAAGGGTTTTACAAAGGTAGCATTAACTACTCCTACTTTTATTCCTGAATTCAATAATCTTTCCCTAACTAATAAGGCTTGATTTATCATTTTTCCTACTGCAATTATTACTATATCTCCATCCTCTTCTAATACTTCCCACTTACCTTTTTTAAAATCTTTTAAAAGAGTATAGTTTATATTATTATCTCCACCTCTAGGATATCTTATAGCAACGGGAGAATTTTCTTTTAGTGCCCATCTTAGCATATATTCAATTTCATCAGCTCTTTTGGGCGCCATGATAGTCATATTAGGCATTTGGCATAAATAAGATAAATCAAACACTCCTTGATGAGTTTCCCCATCTCCTCCTACTAATCCAGCTCTATCTATAGCAAATATCACAGGTAAGTTTTGAATACAGACATCATGGAGAATTTGATCATATGCTCTTTGCAAAAAAGTTGAATATACTGCAAAAACAGGTTTTAAACCCTGTGATGCCATTCCTGCTGCTAAAGTTACAGCATGCTGTTCTGCTATCCCTACATCAAATAGCCTTTCTTTAAATTTATCTCCAAACTCTTTTAGACCAGTGCTATCTTTCATTGCAGCTGTTATAGCTACAACATTTTTATTTTCTTCCCCAATTTTAACCATAGAATCACCAAAAGCTTTTGAATAACTTAAAGATTTTCCACCATTCATTTCTCCATTCTTACAATCAAAAGGACCTACTCCATGAAATTTGCCTGGATTGCATTCTGCAAAACTATATCCCTTACCTTTTTTAGTTATCACATGAATTAATACAGGTTCATCAATTTCTCTAGCTTTTTTTAGTGTCCTACTTAATTCTTTTATATCATGACCATCTATAGGTCCAAAATATTTTATTCCCATGTTCTCAAAAAGCATCCCTGGCACTACCATTTGCTTAATGCCATTTTTTATTCTTTCTAGGGTTTTAGCCATGCCTTTTCCAATATTAGGTATTTTATTCAATACACTTTCTACATCTTGCTTTAGTCTATTATAACCTGGTTCTACCCTTAATCTCCCTAAATATTCAGATAATCCTCCTACATTCTGATCTATAGACATCTGATTATCATTCAATATTATAATCATTTTGCTTTTTCTATCTCCAACATCATTTAAAGCTTCAAGAGCCATTCCTCCAGTAAGAGCTCCATCACCAATAACAGCAACCACTTCAAAATCTTCTTTTTTTAAATCTCTAGCTCTAGCCATTCCGAGAGCTGCTGAAATTGAAGTACTGCTATGTCCAGTTTCAAAATGATCATAGGGACTCTCACTTCTCTTAGGAAAACCACTTAATCCACCGTATTGTTTCAAAGTTTCAAATTGATTTTTTCTTCCAGTTAATATTTTGTGCACATAACTTTGATGCCCCACATCCCATATTAACTTATCTTTATTAAAATGAAAAACATTGTATAAACTTAGGGTTAATTCTACGACTCCTAAGTTTGAAGCTAAATGTCCACCTGTTTTTGAAACATTCTGTATTAGAAAAGTTCTAATTTCCTTTGAAAATTGTTCTAATTCCTCTAGAGACATTTCTTTAACTTTATTTATATCAATTTTATTTATATCATTAAAATCATCTAATATTTTTCTCATGTTTATCTATCCTTTTTAATTATATAAACTATTTTTGAAACATTATCTATAATAGTTTCACATTCATTCATAGCAAAACTTTTTCCCAATGCTTTACCTCCAATAGTAGCAGCCGCTATCAATGCACCGATTAATGCAGAAGTTATTGTCACATTAAGGTTTGGAAAATTTTCAGTTACCTTACCTAAAATTAATACGCCAACAGATCCACTGACAATACCACATACGTCTCCTACAACATCGTTACAAAAATTAGAGACCTTATCCGCATTTCTAATAAGCTTTACAGCTATCTTAGCACCAGGGATTTTCTTTGCAGCTTTTGCATGGAATGGTTTTTCTTCAGCCGCTGTTACAGCTACTCCTATTATATCAAATATTATACCAATAAATATAATAATAATTAATATAATAAAAGCTACTAATATGTTAACATTTCTTAGTAGCACATCGGAAAGAAGATTTGCACTTCCTGATATTAATATTGTCCAAAAAATAATAGTTAAAACCCACCTATTGCTTTTATTAGTAATAGAGGATTTTTCCTCTTTCTTCTTTTCTTTATTGTTTTCTTTTTTCGGATAAATATCCAAAATCCTTCCCCCTAAATAATTTTAGGGAAAAAGTGGTAGTATATTGAGTAAAACTTGCGGCTTAGGTCCAGTAGGATTTCCCAGAGAATAACCAAAACGTCGCCATTTTGACGGTTTCCCTTTAATATTCTATCTGCTTTGTCACCAATAGCAGGACTGGATTACCACTTAGTCCGCACTGCAATCCTCAAGATACTTCACCATGGAACAGTCTAGGAGATTTCCTCGACAGTTAGGCATCCTCCTAGCCTCTTTTGCAATATGGGTTTCAGCAAGCAAAGCCTTAAAAACTTCGGCCAAAGTTTAAAGGTGATTTTACCTCTCCCCACACTACTCAAGGCAGGCTACACTGCACATAGCTTTTACACCACATTGCAGGTTTAATCCATTACCGTATAATAGGCGACTAACCTAAAACACAAATAGTGGTCTCCACGAAAGTAGGGTCAGTTGTCGCATGCCATTGCGGCCGCCCCATCTTCCTTACTCCCAGCACCAGCCCATAACTGGGCGTCATAAGCCAGCACAAGGAACTTCATCGATATGCCCTTTGACGGATTTTTAGCCCCGCCTTCAAAGGATACTTACCTGACTAGAATACTGCACCACATTTTCCCTTATTTTCTAATGTTATTTATATTAATTTCGTTACTATCATTTTAAAGATTGTCGATATTTCAACATTTTACATTATATAAATTCTAAAGTCAATGTTCTAATAATCCCTTTTAAGTAAAAACAACGTCAAATTTTTTAAATTACTTGTATCTGCGTTTATATTATTCAATAACGCTATACATTCTTCTGTTATGCTATTCATCATTTCCTTACATTTATCCAACCCATATATTTTTACAAAGGTTGTTTTGTTTTGATCGCTATCTTTATTCACACTCTTTCCTAAAGTTGCTGTATTTCCAACTATATCTAAAATATCATCTTTAATTTGAAAAGCCAAGCCTAATTTTTCTCCATATTCCTTTAATATGCTTAATTCTCTTTCTTCTGCTTTCCCTAGTACTGCCCCAGATAATATTGCCGCTTTTATTAACTCCCCTGTCTTTTTATTGTGAATGTAGTAGAGTTCTTCTTCAGTCGTAGCTTTATTAGTAGATAATATATCTACTACCTGCCCCCCTATCATTCCTTCTATTCCTGATGATTTCCCTATTATATTGCCCGCCTTAAGCCAAGCTTCTCCCTTAACTAATGCTTCATTTAATATTATATTAAATGCCTCATTTAGCAAACCATCTCCAGCTAAAAGAGCCATAGTTTCTCCAAAAACAATGTGATTCGTAGGCTTTCCCCTTCTTAAAGAATCATTATCCATACAAGGCAAATCATCGTGAATTAAAGAATAGGTATGTATCATTTCTAATGCGCAAGCACAAGGAAGTATCTCTTCATAATTTTCTTTATAAAGTGAGTATGTAAGAAGCATTAAAATAGGTCTTATTCTTTTTCCTCCAACTTCTAAGCTATATCTCATAGACTCGTAAATAGTCTTATTAAAGCTTCCTTTATTATTAAAATAATCTGATAGCCATCTATCGATATCTTCCTTTAACATTTCAATATTCATATATTAAATCTCCTCCGTTTGGAAATCTTTTTCCCCATTTTCCGTTAATATCTTAATTTTACCCTCAGCTTCATTTAAAATCTTATAGAGCTTATTACAAATATTTATTCCTTCTTCATATTTTTTCATGGAATCATCTAATGATAACTCCTCCTTATCCATGCTCTCTACTATTGTTTCTAATTTTTCTAATAGGCCTTCATAGCTTTCTGACTTTTTAGCCATTGTCATCATCCTTTTTATTTTTATATTCTTTTCACTCTATACTTTTCGCTTCCATTTTTCATAACTATTGTTATGTTTTTATCATCATTAATAAGATTTATATCACTTATTATCTTATTGTTATCATCTTGAATTATAGAATAGCCTTTGTTTAAAACATTAAGAGGATTATGTGCGTTTAGTAATGCATTTATCTTGCCTAAAGTCTCTTTTCTTTTCTCTAAATCTAGCTTTGCTCTTAAATTTAATTTCTCTCTTAATGATTCTATTTTTTTATATTCATTTACAATAGTTTTTTCTGGACTGTTATGTTCTAGAGTTCTTTTTAGCAACTCTATTTTATTGTATTTATTTTTTATATTATTAATAATAATATTATTAAGGTCTTTTATATTATATTCAATTGTGTTTTTAAAATCTACAATATTAAATACAGCTATCTCAGCTGCTGCCGATGGAGTTGGAGCTCTTCTATCACTTACAAAATCAGCTATAGTAAAATCTATTTCATGACCTACACCTGTTATTATGGGAACTTTAGATTTACTAATAGCTCTTCCTAATTCTTCGTCATTAAAAGCCCATAATTCTTCTATGGAACCTCCCCCTCTAGCAAGTATAATCACATCAATATCTTTCATGCTATTAAATTTATCAATGCCCTTTATTATCTCTTTGCTTGCTCCTATGCCTTGAACTGCAGATGGATATATAATTAATTCAATTTTGTCATTTCTTCTTTTAGCAACATTAATAATATCTCTAATTGCTGCTCCTGTAGGAGAGGTTACTACACCAATTCTTTTAGAATATCTAGGAATTGGCTTCTTATATTTTGCATCAAACAAGCCCTCGCCTTCTAGCTTGCTCTTCAACTTCTCAAATGAAATATATAGTTCTCCAAGACCTTCACTTTGTATATCTTCACAATAAAGTTGATAAGTACCTTCTTTTGTATAAAGAGATACTCTTCCTTTTACTACAACCTGCATCCCATCTTCAGGTCTAAACTTTAAATTTTGAGCATAACTCCTAAACATTACACAATTAATCTTACTTGATGAATCTTTTAAAGAAAAGTAAGCATGTCCCGAAGAATGTAATTTAAAATTCGAAATTTCACCCTTTACTGAAGTATTATTTAAAATAAAATCATTATCTATTACCCTTTTAATATAATTGTTTACATCGGAAACAGATAAGGTTTTAATATTCATCTTCCAATCCCTCACATGTATTTTTAATAAGCATTATTGGAGTCATAGATCCTACACCACCTGGTACAGGAGTTATATGGCTTGCTTTGTTAATTGCATTTTCATAATCAACATCACCCACCATTTTTCCATTAACCACATTAAAGCCTACATCTATAACTACAGCTCCCTCTTTTACAAAATCCTCTTTTACAAATTTAGGCCTTCCTATAGCAGATATCAATATATCTGCTTCTTTACATATATCTTTAACATTTACTGTTTTTGAGTGGCATATAGTAACTGTAGCATCTTCATTTAACAGCAATTGTGCAATAGACTTTCCAACTATAATACTTCTACCTAAAACTACAGCTCGTTTTCCACTTATATCTATACCTGTACTTTTTATAAGTTCCATTATACCTTGGGATGTACAAGGTACAAAACATTTTTCTCCCTTATAGAACTTACCTGCATTAATGTCTGTAAGTCCATCTATATCTTTCAAATAACTAATTCTATTAACAATAACTTCTTCATCCAAATTAACTGGCAGAGGAAGTTGAATTATTATACCATGAATATTACTATCCTTATTTAATCTATCTATAGTTTCTAATATTTCGTCTTGTGGAGTACTTTTATCTATAATTATTTTTTTATATTCAATTCCAATTTCTGTGCAAATTTTATTTTGATTATTCATATAGAAAATTGATCCTTTATCATCCCCAATTAATATACTGGCAATACATAGTGGGCTCAATCTTTCTTTTACCCTTTCTTCTACTAATAATCTTAATCTTTCTTTGTATTCTGCTGCAATTCTTTTTCCATCTATTGGCGCCCCCATTTATTTAACACTCCTTATTATTTTCTTTAGCTATACTATCTAAAACAGCATTTATAAATGCCGATGATTTGTCTTCACCATATTTTTTAGCCAATTCTACTCCTTCATTTATTGAAACCTTAATAGGAATATTCTCTTCAAATAATATTTCATAAGTAGATAACCTAAGTATAGCTAAATCTACTTTAGCTAACCTACTTAATTTCCAATTCTTTAAGCTAGCTTCTATCTTCTTATCTAACTCCTCTTTATTCTCTTCTATTCCCTTTAATACTTTTGTTAAGTATTGAATATCTATATCTTCTAAATCCCAATTTTCTGGATCAATCTCTTCTTTTTCTTCCATCAAATCTAAATTATTTTCTTCCTCTCTGTTAGCTTCCTTTAAATTTTGGATTACTTCTAAATACGTTTCTTTTTTAATTATCATTTCAAATAGTAGTTTCATTGCTAATTCTCTTGTTTTTTTTCTATTCATCCTTTATCCTCCTAGTTAATGCTTATTATTAATTATTGTCAAACAATTCATAATTATACTGATTAATCACCAATATGGAAACACCCTCTGATATCAGAGGGCGGTTCTTATGCATTTTCTACTGCATCAGATTCTTCATTTTTTTGAATGATTACGTTTTGAACATGTATGTTCACTGCTGAAACTGTTAGGCCAGTCATTGTCTCTACAGCTTTTTTAACATTTTCTTGAACCTTTAGAGCCATATCTGGAATTTTCACTCCATATTCTACAACTACGTGAAGATCTATAGTAGCACTATTTTCTCCCACCGTAACCTTTACTCCTTTTGAAAGGTTCTTTTTTCCTGCTAAAATCTGTGTTATGCCTCCTACAGGGCCAGCACTCATACCTACAACTCCATTTATTTCTGTAGTAGCTAATGCTGCTATAACTCCAACTACTTCATCTGATATTCTCACTATTCCTAAATCCATTTCTTTTTTTACTGATTCTTCCATGGTCTATACCCCCTAGCTTTTTTCTTTTACTTCAATAAAAGCTTAATCTTAAGGTATATTATATCAAATAGATATATCTTTTACAATTACTATTCCATTTCTTGAATTTCTACATTTTTAATCTTTGTCTCACTGATAACCACACTTTGTATTTCTTTTGTTTGTTTATCAGTAAGTTTTTCTTTAGCCTTTACTATAACAGTAGCTCTGTCATCATTTACTAAGCAAACTACATCTTCATATCCTTTTGCCTGTAAATTAAGTTCTACGTTATTTTCATGAGTTGATGCCATTGACAGTGATACATATTGTTCAGCTGTCTTGTCTCTTTGCTCTTGTGATATGTTCTTATCTTCCATTATAGCCTTTAAATTTTGTAAGGTTTGAGCGTTTTTATTATCTCTAGCCATCTTTGCTTCTACAAAATAATTTGAGCTCACTCCTACCTTATCTTTTTCATTATTCTTTAGTGATATTGCGCTCTTCTCTCCAGTTCCTTGTACATACAATGGATTATTAAGTCTCGTAGCCAGCAATCCCATACACACTATTAGTGCTGATAAGGTTACGATTATTCCCGCTTGTTTTTTATTCATAATTTATTCCCCCCATCTATCTTTCTACAAAATTATATGCTCAAAATTTAAAATATATACTACTTTTTCATAGGATAAACATTCACCTTGTTATCAGATATATTAAATAAATTTGTAACCGCTTTTCTTATCCTATACTCTGTAACTTTATCTTCTGCTCCCTCAGCAACTATTAATACTCCTGTTACCTTAGGTTTATTTTTTTTAACAATTAGAGGTTCAGTCTTATCTCCTTGTGTAGTCATAACTACAGTAGTACCACTGTTTTTTTGAGTTGTATTTCTTCTTCCTCCTTCATTGTCTATTTCTTCAGTGTTATTAGTTGAGTCATTCATATTAACTGCTGGTACATATTCTTCTCCACTAGAAAAATATATCATTACCTCTACCCTTCCTACTCCGTCTGTTTGCTGAAGTATATTTTTCAATTCAAATTTAAGTTCTTTTTCCATTTCTTCTCCATCAGGATCTTGTACTACTTCATCCACACTCACTTCCTTATTACTATTATTATCATTTTGAATTAAATTACTTTTCATAGAGCTAGCTGTTGTCTTGAATAAATTAGCGGTAAGCAATATAAGCACTCCCATAAGGAATACTATTATTAAATTCATAACATTTTTGTTTGCTAAAGGTTTATTTTCAATATTTTTTATTTTTTCCAAAATTTTTTTTAAATTCATAATGTACCTCCCTTTATAACTTGTAAACAGTGATTATACTTTCCTCCACTTTTAATTCTTTAGACAAATAAGACTTAATGTCATCGTGAAGCTTGTCTTTCTCTTTTTCCTCTAATGTTTTCTCACCTATGCTTACTTCTACCTTTTTTACTTTTTCAACTTTTCCATCCTTAATACCAATCTTTATATCTTTTATATTAAAATTATTATCCTTATCACTATATTCTGCTTGAACTTCTATCTTAGTGTTTAAACCCTTGAACTCATCTTTTAATTTATCTCCAATAATTTGCTCTAAATTTGTTTGAAAGTTTTTTACTGTATTTTTTAAACTCTCTTCTTTATATTTTTCAATTGAATCCACTTTTTCCTCATCATATATTACTCTGGATATATTTTGACTATATACGCTTATATTAAAGTTTCTATTAAAAATTTTAATTATTGGATTTATTAACACCGTCATTAATATTAAGCCTAATACAAACTTAGAATATTTTTTTAAACTATTATTTGGTAAAAGCATTTCTACCGCAGTTATAAATAATATTAAAGATGCTATGTTTATGATCCACTCTCTTAAAATATCTATCATTTGTCTACCCTCCCATTGCCATCTTACCTGCTGTAGCAATTATAGAGATCATTATAAAAAACATTACCGATACACAAATAAGACAAGAAGTAATTAGCACCAGTGAGTCCCCAGCAGAAGTTATACTATTAACCAATCTTTTTTCAGCAATAGGCTCAATTAATGCTGCAGTAATTTTATAAAGTAAAGCTGTCAATGCTATTTTGATTATAGGTAAAATAACTATGAGTATTAATATGATCAGCCCAACACTACTCAAAGCATTTTTTAGTAATAGTGAATACCCTGCAACAGTTGATATAGCATCAGATAAACATTTTCCTACTATTGGCACAAAATTATCTACAGCATATTTTGCTGTTTTAGCCACTACTTGATCTAAGGTTTTTGATGATATACCTCTTACAGTCATAATTCCAATAAATATAGTCATCAATATTCCCTGACCCCATAAGGCCACTTGATTCAATAATTTTGTTAGCTTTTGAATTTTAAATTCTTCTGTCATATTATTTACAAATTGAAGTACAAAAGTAGCTGAAATTAAGGGTATTAGTATGTTTGAAAATATTCTTGCACTTATATTTACTGCTCCTATTACCACTGGGTCCATAACTGCTGCCTCAGCTATTCCACCTATGCCTACTAGAAGCATTATCAGCACAGGAACTAAGGCTAGCATAAAGTCTGACATTCTCATTATTGTTTCTCTTGCCAATTGTACACCTACATAAAAACTTCTAGACATAATAACAATCAATAATGCGTAGCAAGCAAAATAAGCTATATTAGACAATTGTTCATTGCTAAAGGCCTTCTCTAAATTCGTTATTAATGCACAAACAATAGAAATTATTATTAAGGTAGTCATCAACTTTAAAGAAACTATTAATTCTCTTAACATATATGTAGTTATTGCCTTAATAAATTTATTAACAGAAAATCCCCCTTCTCCTTTCTTCATATAGTTACTAACAAAAGATTTAGCATCCATATCTTTTAAAAGCTCATGTTCGTTTTTCATGTTTGTTATGTAATCATATAATTGTTCAACCTCACTATCGTTTGTATTTTCTACAGGAGATGCTTGTACAACATAACCCTTTAAAGAAAAAATGCTTAAAAACACTATTGTAATAATCAAGTATCTCTTTAAATATTTTTTCATATCTCTCCCCTACATTATTTTCAAAATTGACTGTAAAACAGCCATCAATATTGGAATAGCTAAAGCTAAAATCAGTATTTTCCCTCCAAATTCAACCTTAGAAGCAATACTTGCCTGTCCTGCATCTCTACAAATCTCGCTGCAAAAGGAAGCCAAATATGATATTCCTAGAATTTTAAATACAGTAGTTAAGTAAATAAAGTCTATATTGGCCTTTAGTGATAATTGTTGAAGCAAATTCATAATGGCTGTTATCTTATTCATCATAAATAGAAATATAATTATCCCGGCACATATACTTATCTGTATTGCTAATTCTTCTTTTTTACCATCCTTTATTACCAGAACAATAAATAATGCTGTAAAGGCAAAAGCCACTATTTTTACTATTTCCATATTATCCTCCTACAGCTGGAACATGGTCTTAACAACGTTAAATAGCTTATTCACTAGATTAATTACCATCATAAGTATTATTAGCAATCCAGCTAAGTTCGTTATAACAGCGTACTCATCATATCCGCTTGTTTTTAATATTTTATCTAATACCATAACTAAAATGCTTACTGCACCTATTTTGAAAATTAAATTTACATCTAACATTTATATCCCCCTTTAAATGAATATAATCACTATCATCATACCTATGGAAAAGCCTAAAAATCTGTACATCTTCACATTTTTTTTCATCAATATTTCTGCTTCCTCTATTTGATTCTTGATATTGTCTAATGAAAGAGCAAATACCTTTTTCTGTCCTTCTATATCTGATTCTCCTAAACTTTTGCCGAAATTAAATAATATATTTATATCTTCTTTTGTAAAATTTAATATGTCTTTTACCTCTTCATAGGCTTTTTGGAACCCATCATATACATTATTCACCTTATTCAAATACAGTAGCTTTGAGATGGAATCGAAAAAATTATTTATTGGGTATACACTTTTTTTACTAATATTTGAGAATGCCTGCGGTAAAGGAGTATAGGTGTATACTATTTCGTTTTGTAGCTGATAAATACATCTTTGCAGCTCCTTTAATTGATGTGTTCTCTTTTTAAAATTTCCTCCATATAAAATCCCACTCAAAGTTGTGGATATTATTACCATTAAACTACCGATTACTTTTAACATATTACCCCCTATAAATATGACTTTTTTTCTTAAAATCATAAATGTAATCTATAGTACCTACGCCCTCTTTATTGCTTAACACGATAGCTCTGCTAAAAATATTGTTTTCCATTATGTCTTTAAATACTTCTCTTGCATACAAATCTTCTATGCCATAACCATGTATAGTAGTAATTATAGAAACTCCAGAATTTGCAGCCTTAATGATGCTATCCATATCTGGAATTGTCCCTATTTCATCACATATTATTACTTCTGGTGACATACTTCTTATTACCATCATAATTCCTTCACTTTTAGGACAACCATCTAATATATCCGTCCTCAAGCCTACATCTAGCTGAGGCATGCCATTATAGCAAGATGATATTTCGCTTCTTTCATCTATTACACATACTTTTTTTCCGCTAAAATTTATGTTTTTTATACCATTGGATATATTTCTCCCGAGATCTCTTAATAGCGTAGTTTTCCCACACCTTGGAGGGGATATTATTATAGTATTTAATACTTCTCTTCCTTGAATAATATAATTAAATATTTTATTAGAGCAACCTATTATTTCATTACATATTCTAATGTTTAAAGAAGCTACATCTTTTATTGTCTTTACGCTACCTCTTTCAATTACACAAGTTCCACATATACCAACTCTGTGACCACCTCTTATAGTTATATAGCCTTGTCTTATTTCCTCATCATAAGCGTATATAGAATAATTACTAATTCTTTGTAAGATCGCTCTAATATCTTCTAAAGTAGCTATATAATTTGTGATAATTTCATCCTCTCCTAATTGTAAAATTATATTTTTGCCAGCCTTTATTCTTATTTCTTGAAGAAGTCTCATTTTTTCTAAATTTACTAACTTTATTATATTTTCTGGTAATATATTAATTATCTCTTTAGTGTTTATCATTTTTATCCTCCTTTCTTTCTTATTAAAAGGTATTTTAGATTTAAGAAAAATATGACATAGAAAATCAAAAAAATAAAAAAGAGCATCCTTTATATGGATACTCTTCTTCAAATAACTATTCGCAATCGCACTCTTCTTCACAGCCACAAGAATTTCCGCTTAATAAGATATCTTTATGGCAACTTGGGCAGGTTATGCTCTCCTTACTTTGTAAGATATTTGAATCAACATATATGGTCTCTCCACAACTCTCACAGGTCATGTCTATAAAATCATCAATATCTTCATAATCTTCATCATCATATAATTCATCTTCCAATGAAGTTAAATCCTCATCTAACACATCTATGTATTCTTGCATATCTTTTTGAGAATCCTTTATTTCTTCTATTTCTTCGCCCATTTTCTGAAGAACATTTACCATTTCTTTTATTATTCTTCCTTCTTTACTTCCTTCATCTAGATCTAATCCATCTATCAATCCACTTAGATATGATACCTTTGAGTTAATTGAACTCATATTTTCACTCCCTTTTTATTATAATTAATAACGACATACAAGTCGTATGCCGTTATCAAAACACGTTAATTATATTATTGACTAAACTCTTTCCATATATTCACCAGTTCTAGTATCTACTCTTATAACATCTCCTTCGTTAACGAATAGTGGAACTGGAACAACCGCTCCTGTTTCAACAGTTGCTGGTTTTAAAACGTTAGTTGCAGTATTTCCCTTTGCACCTGGTTCAGTATGAGTAATTTGTAATTCAACAAAGTTTGGAGCTTCAACTGAGAAAGCTTCTCCTTTATAAAATTTAATTACTGCAAACATATTTTCTTTTAAGAATTTTATTGCCTCTTCAACCTGTTCAAAGTTTAATGGAATCTGCTCAAAAGTTTCTTGGTCCATAAAGTAGTATAATTGACCATCTGTATATAAATATTGCATTTCTTTTCTTTCAATTACAGCTTCTTGAAGCTTGTGAGTTGGGTTGAATGTTGTTTCTGTAACACCGCCAGAAATAACATTTTTCATCTTAGCTCTAACGAAAGCGGCTCCTTTGCCTGGTTTAACGTGTAAAAAGTCCACAACTGTGTAAACTTGTCCATCTAATTCAAATGTAGTTCCTTTTCTCAAATCTCCTGCTGATATCATATCTAAGAATCCCTCCAAAACAATTAATTCATTTATATTATAACCTTATTAGGTAAGATAATACTTATTAAATTTATATTATTATTAAATTTTTTGGTGACTTTGAAAGAACTTCATATCCCTCTTCAGTAACCAAAACTAAGTCCTCAATTCTAACTCCAAACTCATTTGGAATATAAATCCCTGGTTCATCTGTAATAACCATTCCTGGCTTTAAAACATTAGATCCTGCGGGACTTATTCTAGGATTTTCATGCACTTCTCTGCCCACTCCATGACCAAGTCCATGGCCAAAATATTTTCCATATCCTTCTGCTGTAATTATATCTCTTGCTACTTTGTCAATATCAGTTCCTGTAAGGCCAGGTCTTATGGATTTTAAAGCTTCTTCTTGTGCTTTTAAAACTGTATTATATACATGGAGCATCTTTTCAGAAGCATTGCCCATAACTAATGTCCTTGTCATATCTGAACAATAACCTTGGTAAACACAACCAAAATCTAAAGTAACAAAATCATTCATTCTGATAACTTTATCCGTTGGTTGACCATGAGGTAATGCCGATCTTTCACCAGAAGCAACTATTGAAGGAAATGAAAGTGCTGATCCTCCATATCTCTTTAGCCAATATTCAAGCTCTACAGCTACTTCCTTTTCTGATGTGCCTGGTCTTATAAATTGCAGTATTTTTTCAAAAGCTTTATCTGCAATAGATGCAGCTTTTTTTATACATTCTATTTCATCCTTATCCTTTATAACTCTAAGCTCTTCTACAACTCCTTCAAGAGGAATCATTTCACAAGTAAAGTTTTCTTTGTATGTAACATAATTTTTATAGGTAATAATATTTTCTTCAAATCCTATTTTTTTTATGTTTAATTCTTCTATAGTATCTCTTAAAAATTCTTCTATTTTGCCTTTATATTCTCTTATTTCCATTTCCTCAACTTCTTCTTTTGCCTGTTGAGTGTATCTTGAGTCTGTTATAAAAACTGACTTTTCTAATCCTATTATTGCATAGCTTTCATCACCAGTAAATCCTGATATATAGTTTCTATTGTGATCTCCTATCAATAATATTCCGTCTATTCCTTTAGATTTCATTGATTTTCTTAAATTATCAATTCTATTTTTATACATTTTTTCACCTCTATGTATCATTAAGGTTTAATAACTTTGTTAATATTATTAATTAATGCATGTATGGCCATAATATACCCATAATATCCAAAACCGCTTATGACCCCAATGCAACCTTCTGCTGTGATACTTTTTCTTCTATATTCCTCTCTACCATATATATTGCTTAAATGAACCTCAATAACAGGTATGTTAACACCTCTTATAGCATCTAAGATTGCTATACTGTAATGTGAATAAGCTCCAGGATTTATTATAATTCCTGAATATTTATTTATACTTTCACCAATAACAGTAACTATATCTCCTTCATGATTACTTTGAAAAAAGTCTAGATATATATTATTCTCTTTAGTGCTCTCTTTTATGATATTATTAATATCATCCAAAGTAAGATTACCATATATATCTTTTTCTCTTATTCCTAGTAAATTTAAATTAGGTCCATTTATTATCAATAACTTTGATGGTTGCACATTTAACAATCCCTCTCGATGAATTATTTATATAAACTGGAATACATTTGAACAATGATATTTTATCAAAACTTCTACTTATTTGCAAATAATATTGTATAATTATTTCATTTTATCTATAATTGATTTTGCCACTTCATCCAATGATATATTATAATTATCCACCGTAAGTTTAGCCTTATTATAGATTGGAGATCTTATTTTATACAATTCTTTTAATTTTTCTTCTACATCTTCTACTAATAAAGGTCTTTTAGTTAAATTTCTCTTCATTAATTCTTCTATAGGCACATTCAAAAAAACTGTTAATCCCAGGTTATTTAACACTTCCATGTTGTCATTATATATAGGAAAACCTCCTCCAGTAGAAATTATATGATTTTTATAGTTTTTTATTTCACAAAGTAAATCTCTTTCCAATATCCTAAAATATTTTTCACCCTTTTTATTAAATATTTTTTTTATAGGTAGACCTATCCTTTTTTCTATTAGTAAGTCTGTGTCTATGAAATCATATCCTGTTATTTTACTAAGTTTTTTTCCTAATGTAGTCTTTCCACATCCCGGCATACCAATTAATATAACGTTAATAATACCCTCTCCTCTATTTACTATCCATATTATTATAATATCATATATTTTACTTACTTTTCATGATATATTTTAGTAAAGAATAATTATTTTTGTATATAGTATACTCAATAGATAATAAATAAAACGAAATCATTAAACATAAAAGCCCTACAAAAAATGTATATGTAATTATAAATCCTTCTTTCTTTTTACGCCAAGACATCTTTCATATTCCTTCCCACCCATAGTAATAATATTTATATATATAGTATTTTCTATATCATGTACCAAAAACTTTTTTACATTTAACATTATATTATTAGTTGGCCCATAATTGCTTTTACCATAGGAGATTATGATTTTCCCTCTGCTATATTTAATGTAATCACTAATTCCCTTTGTAACTATTTTTATTTCACTGCCATTTTTATTCTTTAATACTTCTATATGATCTCCTTCTCTTAACTTTTCTTCAATATAAATAAATGCTTGATCTACATAAAGTTCTTCTTGTTGATAGTTCATATTTTTGCCATAGTTATACAATTGAAGGGCTAAGTTTTTCCCTGTTAATGTAAATATTATTGTAAAAACACTTATATATATAATAACTTCAATTATTGAGAATGCCTTTTTCATAGAGCTTTCAATTCCTTAATAAATTTATATTCATATAGTTTATTTCCATGTATATACAATATTTTTATTTCATACACATGACTTTCATCCTTTTGTTTTACAATATCTAATAGAATATATGACATTTCCTCTTTTGGTAATTCTAACTTACTTAAAGAATATAAACTACCTTCCCTTAAGCTTTTTATATTCATATCTTCTCCATAAAAGTAAACCGGTGAAATATTATTTATAGCTTCTATATCCTCTACACAATTATTATACTCTAGCGTATTCTTCAGTCCTTCTAAAAAATATATAGAGCTTTTAAAATTTGAATTATAGTCTTTTAACTTTAGATAATTCATAGTTACCAATGATGATGAGATAAATAAAATCGTGAACAAAGATATGCTTATTACTACTTCTATTAAGGAGAAAGCCCTCTTATTTGATTTGAACATGCCCAGTACCTACTGAAATAGTGATTTCTTGTTCTTCATTATTCCTGTCTCTATATTTTATAGTACATCCCTCACTGGTTCTACCAAATCTATTTATATTTATCTCGCTATTTACAGCATTTACAAAAGTAAACTGAAATCCTTTAGGTAGTTTATATTCATTTAATTTTTTCATATTTGTATAAAACATTATAGTATTCTCCTTTTTAGAAAAATATACCCTTCCTAATGTATAATTTTCCCTACAATGTTGCTTACTAGCATTAACAAAGCTTAGAATTGAATTATTACAGTTGATGACCTCCACATTATTAAATACTTTATTAAACCCCGCATAACTAAATCTAAATATCCCTAAAACTGCAATGAAAAATGTTATAGACAACATTAACTCAATTAATGTAAACCCCTTTTTAATCTTCCTATTCATTAATAGGTTCTGCTTCTAACTTGTATCCCTCATTATTTATATCAACGCTATAATTTTCGTCACTTATCTTAAACTTTATTACTGCCTTGTCATTAGAAGCATTCACAGTTAAGCCGTAGTTCTCATCATTTCCTGTAATAATCCCCATTAACTCTTCAATGTTCCCCTTTATCTTCTTCTCGTCAAACTTTCCATTTGATTCTGTATAGCTAATCATCACAGTTGAGTATAATTGTCTTGCAATATTATCAGCTTTTATATGGTTCGCTTTTGCACTGTACCCCTTAAATCTTGGAATTAGCATACTCATAAATATAAGCATTATGGACATTACCACTAATAATTCTATTAAAGTGAATCCCTTTTTCTTACTATTAATCTTAATGTTAATCAACTTTCAAACCTCCACAATTTATATTCCAATTAATGAATCCATCAAGTTTACTATTGGAAATATAAAGGTAAAAACTAATCCCCCAACTAGTAAAGACATTATCGTAATAATTATAGGTTCAATATATTTTGCCGCCCTAGATAATGAGTATAAAACTTCCTCTTCCTCCATAGATGATAGTTTATATAGCATTTCTGGCAGTTCACCTTTTTCCTCTGCTGAAGATATTAGAATAATATGTTTCTTATCTAATAGATTATCTTCACTTAGAGATTTACTAAAGCTCTCTCCCCTTAAAACATACTTTTTAGACTTATCAAACATGTTAATTAATAAGATACTGTTTAATGTATTAGAAGCTTTTTCTACGGAATCTACAATATTGATACCAGAATTCAACATAAATGATAAAGCTAAAAACACCCTAGATGTTTGAAGTTTTTTATAATTTTTCCCTACATAAGGGATCTTAAATATAAGTTTGTGTAGCAATTTGCTTCCTTTTTTAAATAAGATAATTAATAAATAAAAAGATATGATAATAGTGGATATTATAATATAAAGATTTTTGTAAATTGATGTGATCACAAATAAAAACACTGATGCAATTTTAGGAATATCAACTTTAAATTCTTCTAACATGCTAATATATTGAGGTAAAATATAGATTACTAGAAATGATATGATTATGTTGGTTATTATAAATAAAAATAATGGATAAATTAGTCCCTTTCTAATTTCTTTTTTAATATCAAATTGTCTTTTATAGTAATGGCTTAATCTTTCTAAAGTTTTTGATAATATTCCCGCTTCCTCCCCTACTCCTATCATCTCTATACAAAAGTTAGGATATATTCTTTCAAAGTCCTTTAAAGCAGAATAAAAGCTTTCTCCTAAATATAGTTTATCCTTAATAGTTTTAAGGCTAACATTCATGTTACGTTGAAAATACTCTTGCATTAAATCAATGGCTGATGGCAGATTTAAGCCTGCATTTAATAGGGAGGATATTTCACTGCATAGAATATATAAATCTTTTTCACTAGTCTTTCTTTTTAGTGTTAACTTATTTAGTCCTAGCTTATTTAATATTATTACTCTTCCCCTCCTATCTACAACTTGTTTACCTCTTCTAAGGAGGTTATACCTTTTTTAACCAAATCCATAGCTCTAACCTTCATAGATTTCATTCCAGATTTTTTACTGTGATTTCTAAGTGCACTAATGGAAAAGTTATTAATTATTATATCCTTATGCCTTTCATCTAACTCCATTAGTTCATATACCAAGGTTCTACCTAAATATCCCATGTTATCACAAAGACTACACCCTTTGCTTTTATATATTTTAACCTCTAAATCCATACTACCATCTTCTTCTTTACAATATGGACAAAGTGTTTTTATTAACCTTTGAGCTATAACAGCTTCAATTGAATCTACTACTAAATACTTAGGTATGCCCATATCTATTAACCTTAATAAAGATGTGGCGGCATCTGGTGTGTGTATAGTTGACATGACTAAGTGACCTGTTATGGATGCTCTTACGGATATTTCAGCCGTTTCTTTATCCCTTATTTCCCCCACCATTATAACATCCGGATCCTGACGTATTATGCTTTTTAATCCTTTAGAAAAGGTGAGGCCTATTTTATCATTTACATTTACCTGGTTAATTCCATCAATAGAATATTCAACTGGTTCTTCTAAAGTAATTATATTATTATTTTCATTGTGTATTTCATTTAACATGCCATATAAAGTAGTTGTTTTTCCACTACCAGTAGGCCCAGTTATTAGTATCATCCCTTGGGAATATTTCAATAATCTTTTTATTTTTCTTCTTTCCTTATCATCAAAGCCCAAGTTATCTAATTCTATAATTTTAAATGTGTTATATAGTATTCTAATAGATACTTTTTCTCCTTTTATAGTTGGTAATATAGACACTCTTATATCATGAAATTCTTCTTTAAATTTAAATTGGAATTTTCCTTCTTGAGGCATTCTTTTTTCGATAGTATCCATGTGCGACATTATTTTAATTCTTCCTATAACCCTCTCATATCCTTCCAAGGGTAATTTATGAATATCATATATACTTCCATGAATCCTATATTTAATCATTATATAATCACTACAAGGATCAATATGAATATCACTGGCGCCCTTTTCCATAGCCTCTGTTAATATACAATCTATAAAAGCTATAGATGAAGATAGCATTTATTAACCCTCCTTTCTTATTTATTTCACATTATACCCCTTTGGAAAAATATTAAACAAATATACACACTAAAGCATTGCAGAACTACCTATAGATGTATTAAAATTATTTCTGAACTAAAAAAAGCTTCATCAAATTTTATTTGACGGAGCTTTTTAACTAATTACTTCCTATTATTTTATATTTCGATGGAGTTATTGATACTAAGCTATTAGAGTTATCCTTAGGATTATATTTAAAAACCTCATTATTTTGACCATCTAATCCTGTATAGCCACAATAATATACTGAGCCTTCATCATCCACTTTTAATCCTCCATAAGGATCTGCCTCTACAGGAAAATCAAAAGTTATTCTGTCAACTTTATTATTTTCTAAGTTTATAGAATATAAAGCTGGCAAATCGCTTCCTTTTTCTACCCCTATAATATACATAGTATTATTCATCTTATTATAAACTCCATCATATATTTCTTCTATAGACTCGCTTATCGGAATAATTTTATCGCTATCTCTTTTATAAAGATATATAGTATTCTTGTTTAGATCTCTAGATAAAATCATTAAGTTATTTTCATAGGGTAAAAAATAAGTATAATACCCTTTAGGTAACTTTGTATATATTTCTTCTTTATTATCTTTAACATTATATTTATATATTGCAGTAGTCCTTGTTTCGTCGCAAACACCATAGTATAATATTTCATCATCATTTATCCAATGAAATAAATTTCCCGAAACCAATACACTACTATTAAATTGAATCTTTTCTCTAGTGTCAATTCCATATAAAGATAAACCCTCAGCGCTATCTAATGATTGGCTAGAATAACTCCTATAAGCAAGATTACCACCCTTAGGAGAAATTCTTAAATCTTTTGCATAATAAAATTCATTTATATTACTTACCTTATCATTCTTTAATATGTTTATACTATTTTTCTTAATTTCATTTTCATCATGCAATAATAAAATATATAAAGATGCATCTTTTTTATATGCAATTTCTGATACATACTCTAAACTATCAACTTTAGCAAGGGAATTATTATTTATCTTATAAATATTAGATTTAACATCCTTGTTCTCCATAATCATTACATCATTAAATTCAAAATTAGTTACTTTAACTTTAGTCTCAAAATGTTCTTCATTTGTTTTGCTGCAGGATGAAGCGGTAAGGGCTAATAACACAGTCATAACTAAGGAGATAAACTTAGATATTGACGACATTTTATAAGTTTATTTCTCCTTTATATATAATTTCTGCTGGTCCAGTCATCATTATGCCATCAGACGTAATTTCTATAAAAAGAACTCCTCCTGGCAAATCAACTTGAACTCTACTATCCACTAACCCTACCTTATTTGCAGCTATTACACTTGCACAACTGCCGGTACCACATGCAAGAGTTATGCCCGCTCCTCTTTCCCATGTTTTTACCTTTATCCTATCTCTGCTTAATATTTCACAAAAATTAACATTTGTCCCCTGTGGAAATAAACTCAATTTTTCAATATATCCACCTTCTAATATATCAAAATCCTCCATATTGCCAAATATAACAGTATGAGGTACACCCATAAAAAGAGAGGTAATGTTATAAATTCTTTCGTTTACTTTTATGGATTTATTTATAACCTCTTCGGTAGATAGTACCGGTACTTGCTTTGGATCAAAAGAATGCATCCCCATATTTATAGTAATATCAGTAACTTCTCCATTTTTTAATTCTAATATTGCTTCTTTTACTCCATCTCCAGTTTCTATTTTAATCCTATCCTTATTACAAATTCCTTCAATATATATATTCTTTGCAAGGCATCTTATCCCATTTCCGCACATTGAGGCATAAGAACCATCTGTATTAAAAATATCCATTTTTATATCAGCGACTTCACTACCACTTATTAATATTAAACCGTCTCCTCCGATACCATAGTGTCTATCACATAATTTTTTAGCTATTTCCTCTCCTCTTTTCAATAAATTCTTATGAAAATCTTCAATAAGAATAAAATCGTTGCCATTTCCATGCATTTTTACGAATCTCATTTCTTCCCCTCCTAAACTCCAGAAATAGTTTACTATTTTAATACTGTAATATCAATAACAAATTCAACTTTATTTTAATTTTTTATAGTGTTATACTATTATTCATAATTATACTTGAAAGGATGATAGCTTTGGCATTAGACGGTATTTTTTTATATAGTATAGCAGAAGAATTAAAAAATTCAATTATAAATAGTAAAGTAGAAAAAATTAATCAACCTGAAAAAGATGAATTAGTATTATTACTTAGAAAAGATAGATCTAATTATAAACTTCTTATAAGTGCTAGTCCTGTTTATCCTAGAATACATTTTACTAATACTACTAAGGAGAACCCACTTTCCCCTCCTATGTTTTGTATGCTTTTAAGAAAACACTTGAATAATTCTAGATTAGTAAATATACGACAACTCAATACTGATAGAGTGCTGTTTCTAGATTTCGAAAGCAAAGATGAGCTTGGTTTTAATAGTATCTATACTCTAGTAGTAGAGATAATGGGTAAGCATAGTAATATTACATTAATAAGGGAAAGAGATAATATTATAATGGATAGCATTAAACATGTCACTCCTAACATGAATAGCTTTAGATCTCTTTATCCTGGAATACCTTATGTGTTTCCACCAAGCTCAAATAAATTAAATCCTCTAAATTATAACTACGAAAGTTTATACACCTTTGTATCAGAAAAAAATATTAAATTTGATAAAAATTTTCCTTCAAAGGTATTTGAAGGTGTAAGCAGTCAATTTTCTAAAGAAATTTATTTTAGAATTATAAAAAATAATATAGAATTAAATATTGATACATTACAGGAAATAAACAAAACCATTTTAGAAGTATTTAACCTTATAAAAATTAATAGTTTTTACTTTGCCTCTTATGAAAATTTAGATGGAAATAAGGATTTCTATTGTTTAAAATTATATAATTTAGAAGGGTATTCTATAAAAGAATTCTCTACTCCTTCAGAATTAATAGATAGGTATTATGAGGATAAAGATAAGGGAGATAGGCTAAATAGCAGAACTTCTAACCTTCAAAGACTTATAAACAATAATCTAGATAGATGCTATAAGAAATTAAATTTACTTAATGATAATTTAGAGGAATGTAAAGAAAAAGAAAAATACAGGATGTATGGGGAACTGCTTACTGCAAATATTTATAATATAAAACCTGGAGACAGTGAGATAAAAGTTTTAAATTATTATAGTGAAGATGAAGAATATATAAATATTTCATTAGATCCTCACAAAACACCTTCTCATAATATACAAAACTATTATAAAAAATATAATAAACTAAAAAAATCTGAAGAAGTCTCTGTAAAACAAATTGAAGTCACAGAAGAAGAAATAATATATCTTCAATCGGTTTTAACAAACATAGCTAATCTAGAAGACTATAAAGGTATAGATGAAATAAAAAAAGAGCTTATGGAAGCAGGATATATTAAATTTAAAAGAGGACTGAAAAAAAAGGATTCTATAAGTAAACCAATGCATTTTATTTCCTCAGAGGGTATAGATATATATGTTGGGAAAAATAATATTCAAAATGATTATTTAACATTGAAATTTGGAAATAAAAATGACATTTGGATGCATACAAAAAATATTCCAGGTTCCCATGTAGTTATAAAAACAACAAAAGAGTTTACAAATAAAACTTTAGAGGAAGGAGCCAATCTTGCAGCATATTACAGTAAAGCAAAAGATTCTTCTAATGTTCCCGTGGACTATACTGAAATAAGAAATGTCCATAAGCCAAATGGTTCTAAACCAGGCATGGTAATTTATTATACTAATAAAACTGTATATATAACTCCTGAGGAACCAAAACTTGAAAGAGTAAATCATTAAGGATTCTGCTTAAGCAGAATCCTTTCTTTAACCCTTAATTCTTAATTTTAAAATTATGTTACTATACAACTGTTTATCTTATTTAAATCTCAATCATTATAGGACAATGATCTGATCCCATCACATCTGTCAGTATTTTAGCATCCTTTATTGAATCTAGCATATTATTCGATACAAAGAAATAGTCTATTCTCCATCCTGTATTTCTTTCTCTAGCTTTAAATCTATAACTCCACCAACTGTATTCAACCTTATCTGGATATAAATATCTATAAACATCCGTATATCCATTTTCAATAAATTTATCAATCCAAGCTCTCTCAATGGGTAAAAAACCTGATGTCTTTTCATTTGCTTTTGCATTTTTTATATCCATCTCTGTATGAGCAGTATTATAATCTCCACATACTATTAGCTTTTTACCTTCACTAACTAATGAGTTGCAATATTCCAATACGGCATCATAGAAATCTAACTTATATTGAAGTCGTTCTTCGTTCATCTGCCCATTTGGAAAATATATATTGAGCAAAGTAAACTCATTATACTCTGTCATCAATATTCTACCCTCATTATTAAACTTTTCAATATGTATACCCTTCTCTACTTTTAGTGGTTCTGCTTTTGTGTAAGTAGCTACACCACTGTATCCCTTTTTATCTGCAAAACTAAAGTAGGATTTATATTCTTCTATATTAGTTAAATCATCTTTTAACTGTTCTTCTTGAATTTTTGTTTCTTGAATACAGAGTATATCTGGTTTTTCTTCTTCTATCCAACTATAAAAATTCTTCTTAGCTATTGCCCTTAACCCATTTACATTCCATGAATATATTCTCATTACTATCACCTTCTATATTATAAATTTTTATAATAGTAAATTAATACTATTTATTATTCTTATTTATATAAACATTCATAGCATATATAGCCTTATAGGCTAAAAATATAAATGCCATTTTTGCCATTATAGTGACGACAGAATCTATTACACCACATAGACTTAATAGTTCTACCATATTAATATTTCCTCCAATCTTGTGTTATCTTATCTTATACCTTTAATTATATAGAAAAATAATAGAAAAAACAGTAGCTAAGCTACTGTTTTTCTGTTATTTTCATCTATATTTTCATCATCTTCAGTTTTACTTTGTTTTGGTAGTGCTAAATTTAATATTATTCCAACTAAAGTTGCTAAGGCAACTCCTGCTATTTCAACTGGTGAACCATTCAACTCAAAGTTAATTCCTGCTCCACCTATTCCAAGAACTATTATAACTGAAGCTATTACAAGGTTTCTTTTTTTACTAAAATCCACTTTGTCCTCTACAAAAACCCTAAATCCTGAAGATGCAATTATACCAAATAGAAGAATGCTTACTCCTCCCATAACCGGCATAGGCATTGTTTCTATTATAGCTGATACGGGTCCTATGAAGGACAGTACTATAGCTATTATTGCAGCACCTACGATTACCCATACACTATACACCTTAGTTATTGCCATAACTCCAATGTTTTCACCATAAGTAGTATTTGGAGGCCCTCCTGCAAAACCTGCAAACACAGTTGCTAATCCATCTCCAAGTATGGATCTATGAAGACCTGGTTCCTTTGTAAAATCTTTTCCTATAACATTGTTAGTTACATATACATGTCCAATATGTTCTGCTAATGTTACAAAAGCTACAGGTGCCATTAATATCATGGCATTTATATTAAATTTTGGCAACATAAAAGGTGGTAATTGAAAGAGTTTTGCGTTGGTAATTTTAGCTATACTTTCTGGTGGTATTACACCTAACATTAAAGCCGCTACATATCCAGCAATCATTGATATAAGGATAGGAATAACCCCTAAAAATCCTTTAAAATACATTGTCCCAAATATACCAATACCTAAAGTTATCATTGATACTGTTATCCATGCCCATCTTGGTACATGCGCCATTGAAGGATCTATAAATCCTGAATTTAATCCTGCCCAGTTAACAGCAACTCCTGCTAATCCTAATCCAATAACTAAAACAACGGATCCTACAACTACCGGTGGTAAAAGTTTGTTTAACCAGTCTGTGCCTGTTAAGCTTATTATATAAGCTACAATTACATAAACTAATCCTGCGGCAATTATACCTGACAACATAGCATTTGGCCCGAAACTTGCAGATGCAACGGTCATGGGCCCTATAAATGCAAAGGATGATCCAACATATGCTGGAAGCTTAGCTTTAGTACATAAGGTATAAATTAACGTTCCCACACCACTACAGAAGAGTGCCATAGATGGGCTCATTCCTGTTAGCATAGGTACTAAAATAGTTGCTCCTACCATAGCAAATAAATGCTGAAAACTTAGTGGTATTGTTTTACTAATGGGTAATTTTTCATTAACATCGACATAATTTTTCATATATTATTCCTCCCTTTTTAGTCTCACTGAACTAATTTAAAAGATTTTTGATTGCTATTTATATATTATATTTCATAAATCTTTACTGAGTCCACTCCATCAATTTCTTCTACTTCTACAGAAACTATCTCGCTCTTTGATGTAGGTATGTTTTTGCCTACATAATCAGGTCTTATTGGCAACTCTCTATGACCTCTATCTACAAGCACTGCAAGCTGGATCATTTTAGGTCTACCATTTTTAAATATTGCATCGATAGCAGCTCTTACAGTTCTTCCTGTGTAAATAACATCATCTATTATTATTACATTTTTGTCCTTTACATCTACACCAATTTCTTCATCTCTTACTTGTGGTTGCACATCAACACTGGTTAAATCGTCTCTGTATAGTGTAATATCTACACTTCCCACAGGTACATTTAATCCTTCAAAGTTCTCTATATTCTTTGATATTCTCTCAGCTAAAGGATATCCCCTTCTCTTCACACCAATGAGCACTATATCCTCTACACCTTTGTTTTTTTCAATTATCTCATGAGATATTCTTGTTAAAGCCCTTTTTATAGATTTGTCATCTAATATAGATGCTTTAAGTTTCATAAATTCTTCACCTCTTAACCATAAGCTTTTAATTAAATATAAAATTAAAGCCTTGACCCATAATAGAGTCAAGGCGTAAAATTCTAAACATTATATAATCATATCTCTCTTAATTAACGCCTTATAATCTCTCTGGATCATTTAAAGGAATTTTAATTTATTAAATCATATCATATTACAATGATGAATACAACTACTTTTGTAAAATATCTAATATTTTCTTAAAATATTCAGGTATCTCTGTATTAAACTCCATATATTCCCCCTTTGTGGGATGAATAAAACCTAATTTTCTAGCATGGAGCATTTGACCTTGTAAATTAAATTTTTGTTTTTTGTATCCATATACCGGATCACCTACCAATGGATGCCCTATATAAGACATATGAACTCTTATTTGATGTGTTCTTCCTGTCTCTAATCTGCATTCAACAAGAGTATTTGAATTATAACGTTCTAAGACCTTAAAATGCGTAACCGCTCTTCTTCCACCAGGAATTACAGAAATTTTTATCCTCTCCACAGGGTGTCTTCCAAGTGGAGCATCTATAGTCCCCTCTTCTTCTTTTATAACTCCTTCTACTAATGCAACATAAACTCTAGTCATGGTATGTTCTTTCAGTTGATAAGCTAATTTATTGTGAGCAATATCATTTTTAGCTACTACTAACACCCCTGAAGTATCCTTGTCAATTCTATGTACTATACCTGGCCTAGTTACTCCATTTATTCCTGATAGGTCCTTACAATGATGCATTAGTGCATTAACTAAAGTACCATTATAATTACCTGGAGCTGGATGAACCACCATACCTTGTGGCTTATTAACTACTATAACGTCATTGTCTTCATATAATATTTCTAAAGGTATTTCTTCCCCCTGCACATTTAAAGGTACTGACTTAGGAATATATGTAATAACTATATCTCCTTCTTTTAATTTATAATTGCTTTTTTTTACTTTATCATTTACTTTTACTTCTTCTTTTTCAATGAGTCTTTGTATAAATGCTCTTGATTTTCCATCTAAATGTTCTGCTAAAAACACGTCTAATCTTACATTTTCAAAATCCTTATTTATCAAAAATTCCCGTATCTCCATAATTTTCTTCCTTTAATATAAAAAATATTAGTAAAATCGCACCGCATGTAACTAAAATATCAGCTACGTTAAATGTGGGAAAATAATATTTATCTTTATAGTGAACTAGTATAAAATCTACCACATATTTATATTGTATTCTATCAATAAGATTTCCTATGGCTCCACTTATCACCAAAGATAAACTAATTCTAAATAAAATACTTGTTGGCTTGTATTTAAATAAAAATATTATTAAACAAATTGTTATTATGGATGTAATACCCGTTAAAAAGAATAGTTTGTCTCTAAATATTCCAAAAGCGGCACCTGGATTTTCTAAATATGAAAACTGAAAAAAATCCTTAATAATCACTATATCTGCTCCTGATGATAAGTTTTTAACAGCCCATAGCTTAGTAATCCTATCTATAATAATACCTAAAATTATAATTGCTATCTCCATTAGAACACCCCCACTTTTTATTTTAAACATCTTCAATAAAATAACTAGTCATATATTAGCATATTGGCAAGTTATCTTTTGAATATGACTTAAGTAAAAATCTAAAAGCGAAAAAAGAAGGGGAATAGAATTCTGATTGTCAAAATTCTATCCTAACCTCTTTATTATTCACTAATATAAACTATTTTTATATTGTTGATTGCTTATTTTTTCAATTGGGTCTACTACTCCATCTTCTTCATCTTCATAATATTCGTCATATATCTTCTCTCTGTTATTATATCTAGCTACCCCTTGGTAACTATCCTCTCCATCAAATCCTACTTCTCCTAAGCGATTAAAACCTGTATAAAATTCTTCTAATGCTCTATTCTTAGGTGCGAAGTCTCTTGTGTGTAAGTTTTCATTTATTGGAGAGTTTATTTCCTTTTGACAATCTACACAATATTCTGCGTAAGGTATAAATTTTAATCTCTCTTCATTAATTTCTTTACCACATTTTTTACAGCTTCCATAACTTCCTTCTTCTATCATCTTCAATGCTGAATCTATCTTGTTTAATATGTTCATTTCATTTTCTTTAAGGGCCAATCCTCTTTCTTTGTCAAATAATTCAGTCGCTACGTCGGCAGGATGATTATCATATACAGATAACTCATTGGACATTTCACTGTTAGAATTTATAGTCTCTGTATTCTTCATAAGCTGCAATAAATCTTCTACATCCTTTTTTTCTTCTAATAATCTCCTTTTATACATTTCCATATTTTTATTATTCATAATTATAGTTAACCCCTTTCTCCTCATAGATTTTTGTAACTATAATTATTTTTTCTTTAATCTCTTAAATTATTCTAACAAAGTCTTTAAAATAATTTATAGAGTCAGGAAATGATATGTCACTACAACTCCAATTTTTTATTTTTGTCATACCGTGATTTTTCATAGCCACACTTAAAAAGCTCATAGCGATTCTGTGATCATTATAGCTATCTAGGTTTATATCTTTATCAAAATAACCATTTCCACCTTTAATTATTAGATTTCCAGAATCAAAATAAGCTTCTACACCGCACTCATTTAAATTGCTTATTATAGCTTCTATTCTATTGCTTTCTTTATACTTTAATTCTTCTACAGATTTTATTATAGTATCTCCCTGACTAAAAGCTGCTAGAACAGATAACATTGGTATTTCATCGATTATATGTGGTATTACTTCTTCTTCTATTATTACGCCCTTTAAATTACTGCTCTTAACTTCAACTGTACCAATTTCTTCGTTGTTTATCACATCTTCAATGATATAATTTATATTTGCTCCCATTTTTATTAATACATCTAAATATCTTCTTCTTCTCTTATTTAGCAACAACTTTTCTATTTTTATAAAATTATCTTTACCTAATAAAGCTAAAGAAATTAAAAAAGCTGCTGAAGATATATCACCCGGCACAATAATATCCTTAGATTTTATGGGAGAGCTTTTTATTTTGATAAGGTCATCTAAAACATCTATATCCGCTCCAATATATTTAAATAACCTTTCTGTGTGATCTCTTGTAGGTAACTTTTCTTTTACAGCAGTAGTTCCATAGGATAAAAATCCTGAAATAAGTACACAGGATTTAACTTGAGCAGAAGCTACAGGCATATTATATTCAATTCCCTTTAAACCTTCGTTTTTCTCAAAAATTAAAGGGAGATTGCCATCATTACTAACTATATTGGCACCCATTTTTATTAATGGCATAGTTATTCTATCCATTGGTCTTTTGCTTAAAGAATTATCTCCTATCAATCTTCCTTCTATATTTAATGCTGCTAGTACTCCAGATAATAATCTTACAGTAGTCCCTGAGTTCTCGCAGTACAATTCTTCAATTTTCTTATTAAAATTTTCATAGCCTGGAGATTCTACATAGAGTATATCATCTATTTTTTTAATTTCCATACCTAGTTTAGTCATACAACTCAAAGTAGCATTGCAGTCCTTACTGTTAGGAAAATTAGAAATCTTATATTGTCCTTTGGGAAGCCCTCCAATTATCAATGCTCTATGGGCTATAGATTTATCTCCTGGCAAAGTGTAAGTACCACAGACATTTTCTTTATATCCATGTAGAGTTAATACATCATCTATCATACCAATTTCTCCAGTAATAATGATTTATCCATTATATCTTTTACGGTATCTATTGATACAGTTTGCCTTGCATCAGATACAGAATTATCAGGGCTAATATGGCTTTCAATTATAAGGCCATCTGCTCCAGTAGCTATTGACGCTATGCTCATTTTAGGTACTAATTCTCTTAATCCTGTACCATGACTTGGATCTACAATTACAGGTAGCCTGTATTTTTCTTTTATTACTGCTACACTATTTAAATCTAGTGTATTTCTAGTATAACTTTCAAAGGTTCTTATACCTCTTTCACATAAAACTACATTCATATTTCCTTCTGCCATGATGTATTCAGCTGCATACAACCATTCAGCTAAAGTTGCACTCATACCTCTTTTAAGCAAAATAGGTTTATCAGTTTTTCCTACTTCTTTTAAAAGGCTATAATTATACATATTTCTAGACCCTATTTGGATCATATCAATGTATTCCATAGCTTTTTCTACATCCCTTGTATCCATTATTTCTGTGACAAAAGGCATGTTAAACTCTTCACTTATTGCTTTTACAATTTTAAGTCCATCATCTTTAAGACCTTGAAAATCATAAGGAGAAGTTCTAGGTTTAAATGCCCCTCCTCTTAAAATATGGACTCCGATATTTTTTAATTCTTTCCCTATTTTTCTCATAGTTTCGTAGTCTTCAATGGAGCAAGGACCAGATATAAAAACTTTTTCGGTTCCGCCTATAACAACATCTCCTACTTTTACCTTTATCCTTTCTCCACTTTTTAAATCTACTAATAAATCTTTCATTCAATTATCACCTACATAGTTTCTAACATGTTTTTAAGTATAGTTACTGAATTATTAACTGCAATAGGCTTAAATTTTTCATAGTCCATGTGTGCACCATTGTTAGCATTATCTGAAGCTGATCTAATAACTACAAAAGGAATATCATTTAAATGACATACCTGTGCCACACTTCCTCCTTCCATTTCACAAGCTAATGCAGAAAATTCTTCACTTAACCATTTAATTTTATCTGAGTCAGCTATAAATTGATCTCCAGTTACAATTCTTCCCACAAAGTACTTACAATTATTCATCTTTTCACAAGCTCTTTTTGCTTTAAGTAATAGAGTTTCATTACACTTAAAGTCAAAAGTATCTAATCTTGGAATTTGTCCTCTCTTGTCTCCAAAAGCCGTTGAATCCATATCATGCTGAACTAGATTCTCTGCGATGATTACATCCCCTGGATAAACATCATCTCCTACGCCACCTGCAACTCCTACGTTTATAACAGCATCTACGTTAAAATCGTCTATCAATATTTGGGTACATACTGCTGCATTCACTTTTCCTATACCACTTTTAACTATGACTACTTTATTACTCCAAAGTTCTCCATGGTTGAATTCCATGCCTGCCTTTACTAATTTTCTTTCTAATTTTAAATCTTTTAATAATGGTTCTACCTCTTCAATCATTGCACCAATTATTCCTATAGTCATTTTTATTCCCCCTTGTTTATACTATTCTTTAAAGCACTATATAGCTGCTCTTTGCTTACTTTTGTTCTTATTTTAGGATCTCCAATTTTATTAAGTAATACAAAGTTTAAATCTTCATCATTTTTTTTATCATGATTAATAGAATACATAAATAATTTATAATTGTCAACTTTGTGTTTAGTAGGTAAATTAAGCTTATTTAAAACCTCTTCCACCTCTTTATAAATTCCTTTATCCAAAGCTAAAATATCTTCCGACAGTTTTAAGGCTACTAAGCTACCTAACGCCACAGATTCTCCGTGACTCAGATCTCCATTAGAAGTAATCTCCAATCCATGACCCACAGTATGACCAAAGTTTAAAATATTTCTTGTTCCCAAATCCTTATAATCCTCTTCTATAATATCCTTTTTTATCTTTAAACAGTTTTTAACTAAATAGAGCATCTTATCATTTTCTCTCTCTAAAATACCCTTTGAATTTTCCTTTAAATACGAGAGCATTGTTCCCTCTTTAATAAGAGAATATTTAATTACCTCTCCTAATCCGTCGATAAATTGTTTCTTATCTAAGGTTTTTAAAAAGTTAGTTGATATATATACAAACTCTGGATTATGAAAATTTCCTATAATGTTTTTTACATCATTAAAATTATATCCTACCTTTCCTCCTATACAGCTATCTACTTGCGATAAAAGAGTAGTAGGTATATTAATATATTTAACCCCTCTCATATAGGTAGAGGCAACAAATCCTCCTAAATCTCCAACTACTCCCCCACCTAATGTTATTATAATACTGTTTCTATTGGCGTTTTTTTCTATTAAAAAAGAATATATATCCTTTACAGTATTATAGTTCTTACTTTTTTCGCCATTATTAAAATAATAAATCTCTACTTTAAAAATATCCTTGAATTTTTCTATCTTATCTTTATATAATTCATAAACTTTATCATCGGTTAACAAATAAAATCTAGCCTTATGTTTAATTCTATGCTCTTCTAAAACTCTAGATAATTTATCTAAATCATTATCGATATAAACTTTATATGGCTTTCCAGATAATATTTCTAACTCTTTCATAAAATCCTCCATTAGCTTACTTATTTACATATAAAAAATCTCACTCTGTAGTGAGCGAGACTTTATTCTTCAACAAAAAAATTCTTTATTTCTTCAAAACTATCATTTCTAATATCCTCGATTATATTTTCTTTTTCATCGAAGGATAATTCTTTATCTAAGTCATCAATTTCTTTTTCTTTAGGCATTTCCAAATCGATTATATTACCAATATTATACTTTTTCATAAAATCTTTTTCCATATCTTCAAACATTTCCATTTGAGATTGCATAAAACTCTTAAATTTGTTTTTGAACATAATGAATTCATTTTGCACTTTTTCATATTCATCATTTATCTTTACTACATCATCATGAGCTTTGTCTAATAATTTTTTTGAAGTTTCATTAGCACTTCTTATAATTAACTCAGCTTCTTGCTGTGCAGATTTTTTAGATTGATCTGCAGCATTTTGAGCTAGTAGCAATGTGTTTTGTATTGTCTCTTCCATTTTTCTATAATGATTTAAATTTTCTTCCATCAAGCTTACTTTTTCCTTTGTTGCTGAGTTCTCTTTATATAAAGTTTCATAATTTTCTGCCACTTCTTCTAAAAACTCATCCACCTCATCCATATCATAACCTCTGAAGCCTTTTTTAAATTCTTTACTCGTAATGTCCATCGCAGTTATTTTCATGCCAAACACCTCATATTAAACAAATTTTTTAAAATTAACTTTCATTCTTCCACTACCTGTAAACCCATTTTCACCTATGTACTTAAACTTTCCATATCCCCTTATAGTAACTATGGAATCGTTAGATAGAGTGCTATCTTTATCTTTTATAACTGAATAGTCTATTAACACCTTACCACCTTCAATTAATTCTGTAGACTTGTTTCTAGATAGGTTAGTTAAAGCGCTAACAACACAATCAATCCTATTAGAGGTTATATTTAAAAATAAATCTTTAAATTCAAAGTCAGGTATTGTCTCTGTATAAACATCCATCAACTCCACCTTGCAAGGGCAATTTCCTATTCCTTTTAAATTTTCAATAATATATTTACTTAAATCTTCTTTAACAGGTAAATAGCAACTATGGTCTTTAATTATTAAATCTCCAAATTTTTCTCTCTTTAACCCTAAAGACATTAAAGCTCCTAAATAGTCTCTATGACTTGGGGTTGAAAATGAAGATAAATTTGTAATCCTTATTAAACTTAATGGATAATACCATACTTCCTCAGGAGAGAATGCTAAAATTCTTCTCTCAGCTTCTTTAAAAATTCCATTGCTATAGACGTTTACTGGTAAAACTCCCCTCAGTTGCTCTAACTTCTTCCAAACATTAGGGGGATAAAAATCTTCTGTATATATCCCCCTATTTGTTTTATTTGCTAAAATGATTTTATCATAAATATTTGAAATCCTGTTTTTGTCCTCATATTCTATAATATTTAGAAAATAAGTTTTATCTATCATATTTAAGGTTCATCTATAATATTATAGATAATAATAGACTTTCTAAAAGATTAATCATAAGCAATGCAAAAACAGGTGAAAAGTCAATCATCAATCCAGGTAATAACCTTTCCTGAATTCTTTTGCCTGGAATCAATAGAGGTTCAGTAATTGTTCTTAAAATTTGAGTAAAACTATTATTCATAGGGGCAAAAGATAATATAACATCGATAATTATTGCCCATTCTACTATATTAAAGAAGTTAGTTATAATACTGTATGATATTCCTCTCATTATTTCCTCCCTGACTATTTAGTCCAAGCAAACAATCCTTTACTTGAAAGTTCACTTTTTAGTGTAGTATCAACTTCCACATTCGATGGTGACACTATATATATGCCCCTTTCTACTTCCTCTAGGCTTCCAGCTAATGCATAGGTTGCACCACTTATAAAGTCTAATAATCTTTGGGCGGTTTTCTGTTCCAATGCTGTAGAATTTACAACAATAATTTTTCTATTTTTTAAATTATCACAAATATCCACTACTTCATCATATGTGGAAGGTTTCACAATAACTACTTTTGTTGTAGATGCTGTATGTATGCTAACAACTTTTCCTGGTTTTTTACTTGAAGATTGAACTATAGGTTCAAATTCATCTTCTCCCTCTTCCATTCCTTCAGTTTCTATATCTTCATCAAACTCATCATATTCATCTTCTAATTTTAGTAATCCCATCATTTTATTTAGTATACTTGACATTTTATCTCCTCCTATATGTTATAATCTCTCTTACCAAAAATACCTTCTCCTATTCTAACCATATTAGAACCCTCTTCTATGGCTATTTTGTAATCTCCTGACATTCCCATGGATAGGTACTTCATCTGCACATTCTCATAATTTTTTTCTTTTATTTTATCGAAGATTTTTTTCATATCTTTAAAATATTTTCTACAGGATTCCTCATCACCAATAGGTATTATAGCCATTAATCCTTTTACCATAACATTGCTGCAGTTCTTACAATTTTCTAGCATATTTTCTAAATCTTCAATAAATATTCCAGTTTTGTTCTCTTCTTTTCCTATGTTTATCTGTATTAAAACTTCAGCCACTTTTTCTTGCTTTTCATATTGTTTTTGTATTTCCTCCAATAGCTTTACACTATCTAAGGAATGTATTAAATTAACTCTTCCAACAATATATTTAATTTTATTTCTTTGAAGATGCCCTAACAAATGCCAGTTTACATCTTTATGAGGAAAATTATCCATTTTATAAATTAGTTCCTGCACCTTATTTTCTCCAAAGTTTCTTACTCCAGAGTCATAAGCCTCTTTAATATCCTCAAGTGGCTTTGTTTTTGATACTGCAATTACCGTTACGTCTTCTCTTATGTCTTTGTAAACTTCTTTTATGTTCTCTGTAATTGTCAACTCCATCGCCCCTTAGACTATTATTCTATCTAATATTTTATTATTCTTCACAAATCATAAAATTCCTTCATATAATTATTTTTTTATTGGTTTACTATATTTATATTCTAATTTTCCTTGAAAAGCTGGTACTCTTACATTCTCTTCTTCTGTAACTTCTACTTGTATCTCCCTAAACATTAAAATTCTTAAATAGTTTTCTTCAGCTAACATATAACTTTTTAATGCTTCCTTATTTCCTATAACATTTATATAAAATGGAGCACTAATCTGAACTCCATTTATTCTTAAAAAAGCTCCATTACAAAAAATACCTGAAGAAGGAATTAACCTTATTCCATTAATAGAAATTGCCTCTGCACCCGCGCTGGCTAAATCATTCACTACATTTATCATATCCCTGTCATGTATCAGTCTTGATTCATATTCAAAAGGATCATTTACAAACTCAGTAGTAGCGTCCATTAATGTGATCTTGATTCCAGGGCCTTCTAATTCTGAATACCCAATTAGTTCTTTGTTCTCAGCCAATTCATTATTTATTTCCTCAATTATTTTATCCCTATCAGCGATATTTTTTTCATAAGTATATAGTTTATCTAAATACTTTAAATATTCCTTATTTAAATTACTTACGTTGTTAACCAGCTGATTTCTATAAGAATAAGCATCTTGATATTCTTTAGTACTTAAAAAAACAATGCTACTCTTTCTCGTAAGACTTATATTCATAGATATAAGTATACCAATTATAATTGAAGCAATAAAAATAAATACACTAGCTTCGCTATTTCTCATTATAATCACCTCAGTTATGGGATTTAGCTTTTTCTATAAGCAGTCTCCTTATAATAGCAAAGTTATCGAATATTCTCCCACCAAATACTATTACTGCCGCAATATATATGGGCACTCCTAGCTTATCTCCAAGATAGGCTAGCGCAGCAGCTAACACTGAGTTACCGAAGAAACCTGATATAAAAATATCCGGTTGAAAATTTTTTGATAGAGTAGCTCTAATTGCTCCAAACACAGAGTCTAAACAAGCCAATATGGCAACTGACATGTAAGGAGAAAACTTTTCTGGAATGTTAATATTCCATACCGCTCCTATAACTACTCCTATTATTAATCCTAAAAACGCAATCATTTCTTTATCACCCCTGAATTAAAAGAATTTATTGTTGTTGCACTGGTTTCGCGTATTCAAACTTAAATGATTTATTATATTTCTCTATTTTTATGTTATCTGATGGCTCATACTTTACTTCAGTTATTCCCTTAAAATCCGTAAAGGTTTCAGGGAAATCCAGCATTGCCTGGAGATTCTTTTTAGGTCCTATAGCCTTTATTACAATTCTCTTAGATGGAGATACTCTATCCTCTCCATTTATAGAAATACTATTACCCGAAATTCTAATACCAGACTTTCCTGTAATTCTAATATCATTAATTGAGATAGCTTCTGCTCCTGCATATCTTAACTCATTAACCAAATAAACAAGATGCTTATCAGTTACTTTTGCATCTATATTTCCAAACAGTCCACTATTAGGAGTTAAATAGATTATTACACCTTCTCCCTCAACATCTGTGGTTCCCGTAGTAATCCTTGTATCCTCTAATTCCTTTAAAAGAGCTTTAGTTCTATCATCTTTCCCTGCAGCTGCTTCTTCATACTCTTTTAATTTTCCTTGGGTCTCATTAATTTTTTTATTTAGGCTTTCTTTTTCCTTCTTATATTGTTCTATCTGAACAGTCATGTCCGCAGTATTATACGGATTTACTCCCAACTGCTCCCTTCTATACAATACTTTAAACTGGTATGCCAGCATAAAACCTAGTATAGCGCAGACCATAGCCACGCTTACTTGTGAACTCCATTTACGCATAAGCCTTCCTCCTAATTCTCTATATAAACTACGGGATTGCCTTTAAAACTTACATCAATATATCCCTTAGCATTCTCCAACTCTTCTCTCTGTGATATTATATTAAAAGCTTTATTTAATTTTTCCTCTAGATTTTCTTCATTTCCCGCTCTAATGACAATATTTTTATATAAAAATTGTATATTGTTAATATTACTTATATCTACTTGAGCTATTTTGTAATTATCTTTTCTAGGACCTAGCATGCTACTTATGGTAGTTACAGCTTTTAGCTTCCTTTCATCTTCCACCACAATATGCTCCCCTATTTGAGATTTTTCTATTTCAAATCCTTGAAGTTTTACTAAATTCATACCTTTAATATCTTTCCTTTTTTCTAAAACCACCCCATACTTATCAATTATAACATACCCATCTGATGTTTTTCCATAGAATACAGCTTCTCTTTCATTAATTTGTATGATCACAGTACTGGGTAGCTTTCTTACAATTTTAGCTTCCATTATATAGGGATTACTTTTAATATTTTCCTTAGCCTTATCCATATTTAAATAAAAAATATTATTACCTACATATATATTGGATAGTTCTTTTATTATCTCTGGCGAAATATTTTTATTACCTTGTGTTTCAATATTTTTCACATTAAAAAATGGATGTTTTAAAAGCAAAGTAATAAGAGTAGAAATAAGAAAAAGAAAAAAAATGATGCTTTTTTTTAGAAATTTTTTTCTTCTTCTTTTCATTATAAGTTCATTTTTTTCCTTTCTGCGAAAAGGTATAACTTCTCCCATGTTTATCTCCACCTTTTTAATTATAGGATATAAATATATAATAACATTTTTAAAAGTTAATTTCATTAAATTTTATATTTAAATTTAATTTTAAATAAAATTATAGCATTGCAGTACTGCAATGCTATTTCATTATATACTACTTTTGTGTCTGGATATGTTCAATAATATGCCCATTGCCGTCATGTTTACAACCAAGGATGAGCCTCCATAACTTATAAAGGGTAATGGTACTCCTGTAACGGGTATAGAACCTGTTACAACAGCTATATTTATAAGGGCTTGAACTGCTATTACAGAAGTAATACCTATAGCCAATAAAGTTCCATAAGTGTCCTTTGCCTTTACAGCTATAACAATTCCTCTCCATACAAAAAGCATAAATAAAACTACAATAAAAGTACACCCTATTAACCCTAATTCTTCACCTATTACTGCAAAGATAAAGTCATTATGGGGTTCTGGTATATAATAACACTTTTGTCTTGATTGACCAATTCCTACTCCCCATATACCTCCTGAGCCTAAAGCTAAAAAAGATTGTATCAATTGGTAGCCTGTATTCAATGGATCTACCCATGGATTTCTATAAGAAAAAAATCTAGCTCTTCTAAAAGGCACCAACAGTATAGCTGCAGCACCAGCTACTACTACAGGAGTAACTACTATAAGAAGATGTATGAACTTTGCTCCTCCTACAAACAATATGAAAAAAGTTACTGCCATAACCACCGTTGCAATACTTAAGTTTTTCTCAGCATAAATCAATCCTGCGTAAAATACCGCTACCAAAAGATGTGGCAGCACACCTTTTGTGAAACTTTTCATCTTTTCTCCTTTAGCCTCAATGCTTTTTGCTAAATATGCCACTATCATATACTTAGCGACTTCAGAAGGTTGTATGTTTATTGGTCCTAATGCAATCCATCTTCTAGCACCATTTACTGCCGGGAAGGCAAAAACCACTAGTAGCAGTATAGTAGTTATTATCATAAGTAATTTTGTGTATCTTTTATAATAGTGATAATCAATATTTATGGTTATTATCATGAATATAATACTTACTATAGCAAAAGCACCTTGTCTTTTTAAAAAGAACATATCATCCCCACCATGCTTATAAAAAGCGAAGTAAGAGCTAGCACTATATACCATTACTATACCAATAGCAACCAAAAGCATAATTACACAAAATAGAAAAAAATCTATACTTCCCATCTTCTTTTGGAGTTTTTTCATATTAACCTCCTACCAATTACTAAAAAGATAAAAATGCTATCATGCACAATATAACTGTTATAATCGAAAATACAGACACAACTTTTGTTTCATGCCACCCACTCAATTCAAAATGATGATGAAGTGGAGCCATCTTAAAAAATCTTTTCTTTGTAAACTTAAAATATACTATTTGAATAATAACTGCCAAAGTTTCTATTACATATATACCACCTACTAGTATAAGCAATAAAGGCAATTTTAATATCATAGCTACAGCTGCTACAGCTCCACCTAACGCCAAGGAACCCGTATCTCCCATAAAAACTTGAGCTGGAAAAGCATTATATCTTAAAAAACCTAATAATGCTCCCGCAACAACCCCACAAAATATTGATAAGGTATAATATCCCATATTATAACTTACTATTACAAAGAAAGTCATTACAAGAATGGTAATAGAAGTAGCAAGTCCATCAAGGCCGTCCGTTAAATTTACCGCATTAGTTGTAGATGCAAAATAGACAATTATAAAAGGTATATAAAAAATACCTAAATTAAAAGTTTTCCCCGTAAATGGTATTATTATTGAAGTTCCTATATCTGGGTTATTAGCAGCATAATATGCAAACCCATAGGAAACAATCAGTAATAATATCATCTTCTGATATGCTCTAAGACCTAAATTTTTCTTATGTACTATTTTTAAAAAGTCATCTATAAATCCTATTGCTCCGAAGGCTAAAAATGCATACAAAGCAAACATAGCCTCATCACTAGGTTTTCTTACGAGTATTATCATAGAAATTATGGAAGATATAATAAATATTATTCCCCCCATAGTAGGAGTTCCAGCTTTTTTTTGATGACTTTTTGGCCCCTCTTCCCTTATACTTTGACCAAACTTTAACTTATGAAGTATTGGAATTAATATTGGCCCTCCAATTATTGAAAAAAAGAATGCTACAAGTACTGAATATATTATTTTACTATTCATTATATTAATGCTCCATTTTAGAGCAAAGTCACCTCCTCAAGCGTTTTTATTCTTTAGTTTTTAATTTTCTAATTATACCTTCAAATTTCATAGCTCGTGATGCCTTAAACAATAAAACATCACCATATCTAATATAATCCTTTAAAAAATTAGCTGCTTCATCTTCATTATTAAAATTTAAAATTTCTTTTTTCTCACCCTTAGTTTCATTTATATATCCTTCTTCATAAGCTTTATTAAATTCTCCAAGGGTAATTAATACTTCTACTCCCTTTTCAGCCACATATTTTCCTACTTCCTTATGTGCATTATAAGCCTCTTCTCCTAATTCCTTCATTGTTCCTAAAACAGCTATTTTTCTGCTACCTTTAATATTTATTAAAACATCTATTCCTGCTTTCATAGAATCAGGACTTGCATTATAGCAATCATTTATTATAGTATATTTTTCTTCTCTAATTATATCAAGTCTCATACCAGTAGTGCTTATATTTTTAAGTCCTTCTCTAATTTCTTTTAAACTCATTCCTAGGGCTCTTCCACAAGCTATACTTAGGAGTGCATTCCATACATTATGCTTTCCTGGAAGATTAATTTCAATCTCCTCGTTTTCTCCACTTTTTTCTTCGCTCACTGTAAACAAAACATTGTCTTCATTTAAAATTATATGGTGAGCATAATAATCACCTTTATTATTAAAACCAGTCTTAATAAGATTAAAATCATGGCTGCTTAAAGAACTTAATAAATCATTATCTCCATTTATAATAAGTACGTTATCTTCATTAAAAAAGTCAGTAATTTCTAGTTTAGCTTTTAATATATTTTCTCTTGTTTTTAAATTCTCTATATGAGATATGCCTACATTGGTAATTAGCGCTACATCTGGCCTCGCTGCCTTGCACATTCTATGAATTTCTCCTAAGTTATTCATACCAAATTCTAGAACTGCAACATCATAATCATTGTTTAACTTAAATATCATCAATGGTAAACCTATCTCATTGTTAAAATTGCCTTCTGTTTTAAAAACCTTATATTTTGAACTAAGAGCAGCAGCAGTTAAATCTTTAGTGGAAGTTTTTCCGGTTGAACCTGTTATACCTACTACTTTTATATTTAATTTGCTCCTATAATATTCCGCTAAATCCAACAATGCTTTTCTAGTATTTTCAACTTTTATTATTGAAGTATATTCTTTTATCTTCTCTTCATCGAACATAATTTCATCAATAATACATAAAGTGGCCCCTTTATCGCTGGCGTCATTTATATAACTATTGCCATTAAAATTGTCCCCTTTTAATGCGAAAAATATATTTCCTCTTTCAATCTTACGAGTATCTGTGGATACTCCGTTAAATTTAAAAGAATTACCCTCTTTAACTATTTTTCCATTAATAGCTTTAACTACTTCATCTATACTCAAAAACTCCAAATAAAAGACCCCTTCCCTTTTTAATAAAGCTCCTCTATTATTTCTTTTACAACTTCTCTTTCATCAAAATGTATAGTCTTATCTTTTAATATTTGATAATCTTCATGGCCCTTTCCTGCTAAAACAATCACATCACCTTTTTTAGCCATCTCCATAGCCTTTTTAATCGCTTCTCTTCTATTTTCAACAGTTATATAATTATCTTTATCTACTCCAGTTATTATATCATCAATTATTTTTAATGGTTCTTCTGTTCTTGGATTATCTGAGGTTATTATAGATATATCACTTAGCTCTGTTCCTATTTTTCCCATTATGGGCCTTTTACCTCTATCTCTATCTCCACCACAACCAAAAATACCAATTAATCTTCCTTCGGTAAATTCTTTTGCGGTTTTCAATATATTTTCTAAGCCATCTGGAGTATGAGCATAGTCAACAATTACATCATAACCTAAATCGTAATTTTTAGTTACTATTTCACATCTTCCAGGTACCCCTGATAGATTTTCTAATCCTCTTTTAATTATATCCAATGACATTCCTTCATTTAAGCAAGAAAGTATCGCACCTAATGCATTTGAGATGTTATATCTTCCTGGTATATGAATATTTATATCTTCTCTTTGTCCTTTATAATCTACAGAGAACTTTATACCTCTTGAGTGCATCTCAATATTTTCTGCCCTTAAATCCCCTTCTCTTTCAATTGAATAGGTGTAATAAGAACTAGATAGATCCTTTAATATGTTTATTCCATACTTATCATCTATATTAATTACAGATTTTTTACTATTTTTAAATAGTAAAAGCTTAGAGCTATAATAATTCTCAAAAGTCTTATGAAAATCAAGATGATCCTGAGTTAAATTAGTAAATATACCTTCCTCAAACTCTATTCCATATACTCTATCTAAATATAGAGAATGTGAAGATACCTCCATTACACAATATTCAACACCCTCATCTACCATATCTCTAAACAATTTATGAATTTCTAAAGATTCTGGCGTGGTTCTTTCAGCATGAATTTTTTTATCTCCTATGTAGTTTGCAATAGTACCTAACAATCCAACCTTATAACCGCCTTCTTCCAATATGGATTTTATCATAAAAGTTGATGTGGTTTTTCCGTTTGTACCTGTAATTCCTATTATCTTTAGTTTATCTTTTGGATTACCGTAATAGTTAGATGAAAGTATAGCCATTGCCTTTCTTCCACTTTTAACTTTCACTATGGTGCAATTTTCTATTTCCTCTTCAATATCTTTGCTACAAATAATAGCTACTGCCCCTCTTTCAATGGCAGATTTAATATACTTATGTCCATCAGTGTTGTACCCTTCTATAGCAATAAATAGATCATTGTCTCCTATGTTTTTAGAATTATAATGTAGATTTGAAATATCTATATCTATATTGCCTTTTATCACTTCATATTCAATTCCATTTAATATTTCATTTAGCTTCATTTCTTCACCTCTTAAAATTACTATGTAAGTTTACAATACAACAGTGAACGGAAATGGCCGTTCACTGTAATATTACTCAATGACTTCTTCTAATTTTAGGTGTATTGTAGTTCCTTTATTAACCTCTTGCCCTGCTTTTATGCTTTGATGATAAATCAATCCATTTCCTGAGTAATTGCCTTTAAGGCCTATACTATTAAGAATTTCAGAAGCTCTTTGTGCAGTGTATCCTGTTAAGCTAGGAACTGCTACTACTTTATTATAATTATCAGTACTTCCGGTGTAAAGTAATATTTTGCTTCCTTCTTTTACATTATATCCAGGTTTTGGGTTTATATCCACAATATACTCACCCGTTTCATCAATTTTATAATCTAGACCATGCTCTTTTAAAACCTTTAGCGCTTCATTTTTCTTCAATCCTCTTACTTCAGGTATTATCACATCTTTTTTAAGGCTTTCCGCAACTTTTTCTGGAGATGCATCACTCTTTAATGATAAATAATTAAAAATATCATTAAATACCTGTTGACCAACTGGAGCTGCTATTTGCCCTCCATAATAGTTTGATGGATCGGGCTCATCTATAGATACAAGTAAGGAAACCACTGGATTATCTGCTGGCGCCATTCCAGCAAAGGAAGATATATACTTACCCTGTCCATACTTACCTCCAATAGGTTTTTGAGCTGTGCCTGTTTTCCCTCCAATTCTATATCCTTCTATAAAGGCTTTCTTACTTCCTCCTTCAGTTACAACCTTCTCTAAGAAACCTCTTAAAGTCTTTGATGTTTCAGGAGTAATTATTTGCTTTTCTCCGTAATTATCAAATTTTTTATCTACAACATATTTATTGCTATCTTCATCATAGTGAGATACTTCTTTTAATAAATGAGGCCTTATCCATTTCCCACCATTAATTGCTGCATTAAAAGCAGTCATATATTGCACTGTTGAAACAGTATTTGCCTGTCCAAATGCTATAGTAGCCAAATCTATTTCAGCCATTTTGTCTGCTTTTTTTACTATGCCTTTAGCTTCTCCTGGAAGGTCTATGCCCGTTGCTTGACCAAATCCATATTTGCTTATGTATGAAGCTAATTTTTCTTTTCCTAACCTTCTTCCTAATTCTGCAAAACCAACATTACAAGAATTTTTTATTATATCCTCAAGGGTTTGAGTACCATGGCCTCCATTATACCAGTTCCAACATTTTATCGTATTTTTACCAATAGTAGCAAATCCATTGCAGTTAAATGTTTCACCAGGCGGAGATATCTTTTCATCAAGGGTCGCTGCCATAGTGAAAACTTTAAAAATAGACCCAGGTTCAAAAGTATCATTAACTGCTCTATTTCTCCATGCTGCTTGAAGTTCATCTCCAGTTTTCCCTTCTATCCAAGGATTATTAGGATTATAATCAGGCTTGTTCACCATAGCCAATATTTCTCCATTATTAGGGTTCATAACTATAATTGTAACTGCTTTAGCTTTGTTATCTTTTAATGCTTGTTCAGCAGCTTTTTCTGCAAAATGTTGAATCATTTCATCTATCGTTAAAACAACATCTTTTCCATCTTCTGGTTCAGTAAATTCAGAAATTACATATGGTAGTTCACTAATTCTAGCGCTATCCATTTCAGCTATTCTATTTCCTGGTTTTCCTGATAATATTGAATTGTATTGCATTTCTATTCCAGTTAAACCATCCCCATCGGAGTTAGTATGTCCCAATACATGAGCTAAAAAATTATTATTAGGATAATATCTCTTTGTATCTGCCGAAACTATTACTCCTCTTAAATCCAATTCTCTTACTTTATCCGCCATAGGTTTTTCTATTCTTCTTTTTAAAGTAGCAGACCCATATGGTAACCCATTAGGAAACTTTTTATTTATGATTTTTAAAACATCATCTTGTTCCATCTCTAGCGCTTCAGCTAATTGTAAAGCCACTTCTTTATCAGTAATTTTTTTCGTTTTCATGGTTTGTCTTAAAGTATTTAAATCTAAATCTACCCTATAAACATTAGCACTTATAGCTAATTCATTACCATTTCTATCTAAAATTCTTCCCCTTTTAGCCGCTATTTTTACCTCACTAGTCCATTGGTTAATAGCCAGTTTCTTATATTCTTCACCCTTATATACCATCAAAAACCCAAGTCGTCCTATAAGAGCAATGAATACAAAAGATAATCCCAACAATATTACGAACATTCTTTTCTTTGTTTTAACTCTGTCTCTGTATACTTTTTTGTTCAAAATTATACCTCCGTTAAAATCTCTTGCTTATTTCTTCTTCCCATCCTCTCCTGCTTTCATTGCTTCTTTTGTCATATCAACATATATAATATCTGCTTTTGTTGGTTTAACCATTTTCAACTTAGTTGTAGCTATTTCTTCAATCAGACTTAAATTATTGTACTTTACAAGCTCTATCCTTAAATTTTCATTATCTTTATTTATATCACTTATTTTTTTGTTTAAACCATTTAATTCTCTCTGCATACTGTATATTTGACCATATCTCCCTACTATTGTTACCCCTACTATAAATACAAGTGATATATTTCTTATAACTTTAAATTTATTCTTAAGTCTTTTATTTTTTTCTTCAATTAAAGCTTTTCTATCAATAGTTACCTTTTCTTTCGTACCCTTTTTCACCTCTGGATACGAATTAGGAGCAAGTACGGTACTTCCGTTTATGTATTGATTTTTATCAGTTATTATCACTTTATTCACTCCCCTTTTTAATTAGAACATCTAATTATAGTTTTTCTCCCACTCTTAGTTTTGCACTTCTACTTCTTGGATTTATTTCAATCTCTTCTTTTGATGGTTCTATAGGTTTTCTGCTTATTATCTTTAATTGAGGTATATTACCACATACGCATATAGGAAAATCTTTAGGGCAACTACAAACATTTTCTAAATCTTTATACTTATTTTTTATTATTCTATCTTCTAATGAATGAAATGTTATAATAGCTATCCTTCCACCTTTAGATAAATGTGCAACGCTGTCCTCTACAGCTTTGTTTAAAATATCTAATTCCCTATTCACTTCAATTCTTATGGCTTGAAATGTTCTCTTTGCTGGATGCGGTCCTTCCCTTCTAAACTTAGCAGGTATAGCTTCTTTAATTATTTCTGTTAGCTCTCCTGTGGTCTTAATTTCCAGTGATTTTCTTTTCTCTACTATAAATTTAGCTATTCTTTTTGCAAATCTTTCCTCACCATAATCTCTAATTATTCTTTCTAAATCCTTTTCCGAATAATTATTTACAATATAGTAAGCATCCACTTCTTCTCTTCTATCCATTCTCATATCCAAAGGAGCATCCTTCATATAACTAAAACCTCTTTCTCCTCTATCTAACTGATAAGAAGAAACCCCTAGATCCATTAATATACCATCCACTTTATCTATATTTAATTCATTTAATATAGAATCGATATTATAAAAATTATTATGTACATAGATTACATTATCAAAATCTTTAAGCCTTTCCTTTGCAGCTCTTAAAGCATCCTCATCTTGATCGATGCCAATCAAAGTACCTTCCTTTGATAATCTTTTTAGTATTTCAGATGAATGTCCTCCTCCACCTAATGTGCAATCTACATATATACCATTTTCTTTTATATTCAATCCTTCTAAACATTCATTTAATAATACTGATACATGATTAAATTCCATATATATTACTCCATTCTTAATTTATATTCCTAATTCACTCATTTTTTCTGCAATCTCATCAAAATCTATATTAGATTCATTATAGTCTTCCCATTTTTCTTTGCTCCAAATTTCAATTCTATTTAATACACCTATACTTACTATTTCTTTTTGTATATTGGCATACTCTAAAAGGTTTTGAGGTATCAGTGCTCTTCCTTGTTTATCTACTATTATCTCATTAGCTCCTGAGAAAAAAAATCTAGAAAAAGCTCTGGCATCTTTGCTTGTTAAAGGGAGTTTTTTTAATTTTTCTTCTAATACATACCATTCTTCCATAGGGTATATGTAGAGACATCCATCTAAACCTTTAGTTAAAATAAATTTTTCACCTAGGTTTTCTCTAAACTTAGAGGGAATTATCATTCTATTTTTAGAGTCAATTCCGTGTATGTACTCCCCTATAAACATTTTTACACCCCTACAAACTATTTTCCTCCACTTTAAACCACTTTTAACCACTATATGTACAATTCTATGATAAACCAAAAATTCCTTCTTTTAAAGTGCTTTTAATAAAGTTTTTAATAAAATTTTTAATAAAATACAATGGTAAAAAAATACAAAGCTATTCCACCGTCTAAGACAATGGAATAGCCTACTATAAATTAGATTAAAAGGAATTATCTTGATTTTTATCAAATGGAAAGGGTCTAGGAGTTATCATATTATTGAAACTTAAAGAATTACCTAATTCTTGAACATTTTGAAGTATAGATATTTCGCTTTCTTTGTCTATTCCATCAATTTTTTTCTCTAACTTATCTATAAAATTCTCCCTATCATTTATATCTTTTAACGCCACAGGAATCTCTCCTTATCTACTTTAGATTATTTATTACTCCTTTTTCCATCTTCAACATTACCTTTTTTATCTGAGAATGATTTAATCCCGTTCTCTCAACTATTTCTTCCATTCCTGTTCCTTCTTCTAATAATTCTTTAGCAAACTCTACAGAAGCTTCATGTTTACCTTTTTTCTTTCCCACCGCTACTCACTCCTTTCCTAGAGTTCAATAATATTTTGTTCATTTTATATTTTATTTATCCTCTATAGTTTTTCCCAACGCTAAAAAGACTGTTAATAACACATGCTATCAACAGTCTTTTTCATTATTACTTTATTATTTTTTATAGAACTCTCTTATTTTTTCACATACATATTCTACTTCTTCATCTTTTATTTCAGGATATATTGGTAATGCAAGAATTTCTCCGCATACTTTTTCAGCTACTGGGAAATCTCCTTTTTTATATCCTAAATAGCTAAAGCAATTTTGAAGATGTAATGGCATTGGATAGTAAATACTTGTTCCTATACCACTTTTCTTTAGGAATGCATTTAATTCATCTCTTTTTTCGCAAAGTATATTAAACACATAATAAACTGGCATTTGATCTCCCTTAATAACTGGAAGCTTTAATTCTTCTATGTCTTTTAATCTTTCTTTATAAATATTTGCTATTTCTTCTCTTCTCTTAATAGCTTCATTTATATATTTCATTTTTACAAGTAGTATAGCTGCCTGCATTGTATCTAATCTTGAATTGTATCCTATGTAGTCATAATGATATTTTGCCTTAGCTCCATGAACTCTATATATTTTAGTTAGTTCAGCTAATTTATCATCATTTGTTATAACCATTCCTCCATCACCATAAGCTCCTAGAGTTTTAGTTGGGAAGAATGAGAAAATACCTATATCTCCTATAGCTCCTGCATGTCTATAAGTATCTCCCTTTCCTTTCCATCTCATTCCGAAGGCTTCTGCAGCATCTTCTAATACAGATAGGTTATGTTTTTTTGAAATATCCATTATATCATCCATATTAGCCATTTGACAGAATAGATGAATTGGTAGCAATCCTACAGTATCTTTTGTAATTTTTTCTTCTATCTTTGTAGTATCTATGTTAAAAGTTTCAGGATCTATGTCTACAAACACTGGCTTCCCACCATATCTTGCTATACAAGATGTGGATGCTAGGAAAGTAAATGGTGATGTTATAATCTCTTTTCCATTCTTATATCCTAATATGTCTGAAGTAAGAATCAAGCCATCTGTTCCTGATGCTACTCCAATTGCATGCTTTGCTCCAGTAAAATCTTCTATTGATTTTTCAAAATCTTTAACTTCTTTCCCAAGAGTTGCTATTCCATCCTTAAGTACATTTTCAATGGCTTGTTGAAATTCTTCCTTCTTAGCTAAATATTCTCTTTGAGACGTATAAAAATTAACTTCCATAAATAATAATCCTCCTCTAAGTTATAATAACTCTTCTACAGCTTTTATAAGTTCTTTAACTAAATAATCAGCATCTTCTAATGCTAAAGTAGAATATACTGGTAAGCTTATTTCATTTTTATATTGATTATAAGCATTTGGATAATCCTCAACATTATATCCTAAGTTTTTATAAAGACTTAACATAGGAACAGGAATGAAGTGTACATTAGTAGCTATATCCTTATCTGCTAAAGTTTGAATAATTTTATCTCTACTTTCTTCTTCAAAACCTTTTATTCTTAAAGGATATAGATGGTAACATGATTCCATTATATCATCTTTACTAAAAGGAATAATAGCCCATTCTTTGTCTTTTAAATTATTATTATAAACTTCAAATATCTTTCTTCTATGATCTATCATGCTTTCATATCGTTTCATCTGAACTACTCCAATAGCAGCCATAATATCTGTCATATTGCATTTAAATCCATCTGTTATTATATCATATTTCCATGCTCCTGCTTTCATCTTTGAAAGAGCATCTTTAGTCTGTCCGTGCAGAGCTGTTATTTTAAGCTCTCTATGCAAATCTTCTTTTCCCTTAAAATTATTATCATTAAAAGTTATTCCTCCTCCTTCGGCAGTAGTTAAATTCTTTACTGCGTGAAAGGAGAATACGTGGAAATCACATTGAGTACCTACTTTTTTTCCTTTATATGTTCCACCATAGGAATGGGCTGAATCACATATAGTTATTATATCTTCTCTTCCTATTCTCTTTAACATATTTTTAAGCTTATCATAGTCTAGTGGTATGCCTGCATAATCCACTGGCATAATTACTTTTGTCTTAGGAGTTATAGCTTTTTCAATTGCATCTATATCAATTAAAAAATTATCCTTTTCTACATCAACAAAAGTTGGTTTTATGCCTCTATGAACTATAACATTTGCAGTCGCTGTATAGGTATAAGGTGTGGTTATTACTTCATCTCCCTCTTTTATATCCAATACCTTTAATAATAACTCCATTCCAGCCGTTGCGCTATTAACTGCTACTGCATAATTAGATTGACAGAATTTTTTCATAGATTCTTCAAATTCTAAAACTTTTGGTCCAGAAGTAATCCATCCTGATTCTAATACTTTTACTACTTCATCAATTTCTTCTCTAGTTATATCTGGTGGTGAAAAAGGTATCTTTTTTCCCATAACTAACACTCCTTTATATTATAATAATATTTACTTTATAGCTTTAAAAAAGCCTGTATCCTTGCTTATGTATATATTGTCTTTTTCTTTTATTATTTTTTTCATTTTACCTTCTAGTTTATTAAATTTCTCTTTACTAAAATTGTTTTTTATATTACCTGGCATAGAAAATATATAATCCATTAGAGCAGAACTTTCAGTAACCATTAAACTATCTTCATATCTGCTTATTACTATATCCCTAAACCAGTTTTTAAGTATGTCCTCTCCATTTTCAAGCTGGAAATTTTCTGTACGAGTAAAACCCTCCATATTAAGCAGATTCTTATCCACCTGTGCTATAATATCTCTCATTTCCTTCATATGGTTTTTCCCTACAGTAGAAGCGTAAAATTGTCCGCCAGGTTTTAATACTCTTTTCACTTCTGATAGAGCTTTGTTTAGATCTCCTAAATGATACAACATATGATTTGCTATTACAATATTAAAGCTGCCATCACTATAGGGCAAATCATGAGCATCTACCACCGCAAAGTTAAACCTATTTTCCCATTTCTCTAAATTATTTCTTGTATCATTTAACATGCCTTGTGAGAAATCCGTTAAAGTTATATTCCAACTTTCGTGTACTTTTTCAATATTTTTCAACCATAAACTTCCATCACCACAACCAAGTTCTAATATCTTAGCTCCATCTACTATATCAAGCTTAGTAAAATACCATGGCATCCATCCTTCTTTGTTACTACTGAATTTCTCATGTATATTTATTCTAGCTCTTAAGTTTGAGGCATTCTTGTATTGTTCAATCCACTTATTATCCATATTTATTAAATTAATTACATTTACAAATTTATCCCAATTTAGATTATCTTCTTTTTGCACCATAATTAGAGTTTCATCTATGGCTTTTAGTACATTGAACATATGGTCAATTTTCTCTTCTATGATTTTTTTTTGAATATTAAGGGATTTTTTAAAGTCCTTATCATCTATATCATATTTCATAATATCCCCTATTTCTTCAAGAGATAAACCTATAAATTTTAACGTAAGGATTTTTTGAAGCCTACCGAAATTTTGCTTATTATAAAGTCTATATCCTAGCTCATTATAGTTAGAAGGCTTAAGTAAGTTTATCTTATCATAAAACCTTAAAGTTCTAATAGTAACCCCAGCCTTTTTAGCAAATTGACCTACGGTATATAGTTCTTCACCCTCCTTATACAAATTACTCACCTCTAATAATCATTTTAACCCATGACGTTAGGTAATGGTCAATAGGTTTTTGGATATTTTTATTAATTTTTTGTGAAAACATAAAAAAGAGAACATTTTACTGTCCTCTTTCTGCTGATTGTTTTTTAGTTGTTCTGTTACTATTCTTAGCTGTTTCTCTGGTTATTGGTGTTTGATAATTACTTTTTTCCATTCTAGCTTTTTTATTATCTGGTTGACTATCTTTTGGCATAAATATCTTTCCCTTCTTTTCGTTTTCATAATATATTATGCCAAATATAATTTTAATTAATTCATTGTAAAATTTTACCCTTTTAATTATAGAAAATCTTACTAAAGCTAAACAAGATTAAATATTAAACATTAAATCTAAAATTTACAACGTCTCCGTCTTGCATTACGTATTCTTTTCCTTCTAATCTATAGTATCCTTTTTCTTTTGCTGCTGCCTCTGAACCACATTCTACTAGTTTATCATAGGATATAATTTCAGCTCTTATAAAACCTCTTTCAATATCCGTGTGTATTTTACCTGCTGCTTGTGGTGCTTTCGTTCCTTGTTTAATAGTCCAAGCTCTTACCTCTTGAACTCCAGCAGTTAAATAACTCATTAATCCTAGTAGCTTATAACTAGATTGGATTAGTTTATAAAGACCTGGTTCTTCAATTCCGTATTCCTTTAGCATCTCTGATTTTTCTTCTTCATCTAAAGTTGATAATTCCTCTTCTATTTTTGCACTGATAACTACCACTTCAGCATTTTCTTTATTTGCATATTCTTTAACTTTTTTTACATATTCATTCTCTGTATTTCCAGATATCATATCTTCTTCTGAAACATTACATACATATAACACTGGTTTTGAAGTAATTAAAAAGAATCCTTTAACTAGTTCTTCTTCTTCTGCAGTTACTTCTAAGGTTCTAGCGGGATTTTCCCCTTCAAGATGTGCTTTTATTCTTTCCATTAAAGCCATCTCATCTTTAGCTTTTTTATCTCCACTCTTTGCTAGCTTATTTGTTTTTTCTATTCTTCTTTCTAACACTTCTAAATCAGATAATATAAGTTCAAGATTTATAACTTCTATATCCCTAACTGGATCTACAGAACCTTCTACATGCACTACATTTCCATCATCAAAGCATCTAACTACATGAACTATAGATTCTACTTCTCTAATATGGGATAAGAATTTATTTCCTAATCCTTCACCTTTACTAGCACCTTTAACTAAACCTGCTATATCATAAAACTCTATAGTTGCATATATCTTTCTCTTTGTATTATATATTTTTTCTAATACATCTAATCTTTTATCCGGTACAGTAACTACACCTACATTAGGTTCTATAGTACAAAATGGGTAGTTAGCCGCTTCTGCTCCTGCACATGTAATGGCATTAAATAAAGTACTCTTACCCACATTTGGTAATCCAACAATTCCTAATTTCATATATGTACACAATCCTTTCATCACTTTAGTTAATTCCTTTTAAGATTATACTCTACTAATGGCTTTATTTCAACTAAAAACATTATAATATAAGCGCTTTTGTAGTATAATGTAGAATGTATTATCTTATATTCACTAGAAAGGATGACAAAAAACGAAAAATACATATTAATTCTATATATTAGAATTGTAAATATATAAAGGAAGGGATTCTACATAGAAAAATCCCTTCCTTTATTCTTAACTCTTAATTTATTATTTATTAAAAAAGCCCCATAACTTTTTTCTAAGCTTCTTTCTCAACTAAATAATTTATTCCTATTTCTTCAATAATTTTTTTACTTCTCTCTTTAGTGTTCCCTTTAATTATTTTATAAGGAACATTTTCAGCATCTAAAAATGATAGTATAGCATCATCTACTTTTTTAGCCATCTCTTCATCCTGCCATCTTACCTCATCTTGCTCATATCCAAATTCCCTTGGAACATAAAATATATATTCGTATTTAGGCAAATCCTTTATAGCAAGACAATAGAGATCTTTTAATATTTCAATTTCCTTTTCACTTCTTTTCTTAGAACCAAGCATAAACCTTCCATAAATATAAGGCACAAATGTAGCATAATCCGTTATAGCATAATCATAACAATTTAACTGCTCTTCTCTTAATGCTTGTCCTAAATATATTCCATATTGTTCAGCAATGCTCTCTATCATACCTTTATCTCTTAAATATTCAGTACTATATTCGGTAGCGCATCCTACACTAAATCCCATGATCTTCATATCTACATATAACTGTTGAATAAGAGTGGTTTTGCCACATCTAGGCCCACCTAATATAGCTATTCTCTTAGTCATAATAACTCTCCTCTCACCGTCCAATGAAACATAGTTATTATAACAATTTAATTAACACCTTTCAACAGATATAGCTAAATTTCCTCTAATATCATACTTCATAATTAAATTGTTTATTTTTTCATGTTAATTTGTCCCCTCTTTACGTTACCTTATTAGTTTATTATTACTGGTGAATAATTTTTTCTTTTATATATGCTCATAATAAGTCCAATTGAAGATATATTCACCAACATAGATGTTCCACCATAGCTTAGGAATGGACAATTTATATTCATTGCTGGAACTAAGTTTAAATTCATAAGTATATTAAAGCTAAACTGTATTAAAAATAATGTGCCAAAAGACATTAAAATTAATTTTCCGTAGCTATCCTTAACAACCCTTGCAGTAGCAAACATACGAATTATAAATAATACCACTAATGCTATGAGAGCCAACGCAAGTATCCATCCGAAAGTATATACAATATAAAGAAATATATAGTGTCCATAGACTTCTGGTAAAAGTTGAATATTTTTATCCATGCCGTTACCCAAAAATCCAGAGGATTTTATTAAGCTATCCATTAGATCATATATATATCCCATTCCATTAGGATCTCTATTTATAAAAGAAGTTATCCTGTTTATCATGTAAGAAAAATTATCAAATTGTATAATTATTCCCCCAATAAATATCATAAATATTAAAGTAATATATTTCTTTGAAAATTTACTACTTATACATAACACCGTAAATATGCAAGTATATATTATAAAATCCATGCCGGAAGGTGTTAAAAATATTAATAATGATGGAATAGCATATATGGCTAGTAAACGAAATAAAACTTTATTATTCTTAGCTTTAACTTCTTCTAAAACCCCCGGTAGAGATACACAAATTAAAAATAAATACACTTGAAGAGTACTTATAGTAATAGGTCCTATTGTTATAAATTTATTTGCACCATTTATAGGTGGGAAGAATAATTGTATTAATAATATTAAGTTAGCTCCAACAAATATCTTTCCACAATATTTTTTTATCTTTCTATAATCAAATATATACAAAATTACAGCCATTATAAATCCCATCACCGATGATACCACAGTTTTTACTGCCATGCCCCTGGTAAAACTATTAATATAACCCGCCATAAATAACATTAAAAAAATCCCAAATAAACACATTAAGATAGATGGAACTACTATACCCCATTCTATTTTTCCTTTATGAATTTTGTTTAATCTCTGTCCTGCTTCTTCTGGACTCCCCATGGATTTAATAGCTTGTAAAATACTCTCCTCACTATTTAATCCTGTTTCTAAAGCATGTTCATAGCTCTCTTCAATATGAGATAAAATTTCATAGGTTATCTCCTGGTGAACCTCTTTATTTTTAATTTCTTTAAGAAGTGAATCTATGTACTCTTTTACAACTTCAGAATCTATCAATTGCATACTATTCCCTCCCATAACACTCTGTCTACGGCTCCCTTAAAAAACTTCCACTCATCCTCTTTTTCTTTTAGATAGCCTTTTCCTTTTTCCGTAATCCTATAGTATTTTCTCTTTCTGCCATTTTCTCCTTCACTCCAAAAGGCTTCTACTACACCTTTCTCCTCTAAACCGTGTAAAATGGGGTACAGCGTACCTTCTTTCAGCATAAATGCTCCTGTAGATTTCATTTCTAATTCTTTGATTATTTGGTAACCGTACATGGGAGTATCTTTTATTAAACTAAGAATTAAAGTTTCCGTACTACCCTTTAATAATTCCTTATCAAATTTCAAAAAATCTCCTCCTATTCTCAAATAAAAGTATACATAGGATTCCTATGCATAGATATCCTATGTATACTTTACTTCATTCTTTTGTTTTAGTCAATATTATTTTCCTTTTTTACTGTATTTTTTCAATTCTTTTTCAATACATTCTATTATACCCTTGTAAGTTATATTTTCATTACACATGAGTATAGTAACCGCATCTTCTATAGTTTTCATGGTATATATATGGAAATTTCCTTTATCAATTTCATTTTCAATCTCCGCATTTAAAACTAAATTATTTATATTAGAATATGGTATCATTACTCCTTTATTTTTGATATTGTCTAACTTTTTGCATACCTTAAAGAAACCTTCTATTTTTTCATTTACTCCACCTATAGGTTGAACTTCTCCTAATTGATTTATTGACCCAGTTACAGCTATATTATTTCTTATGCCAATTTTACTTAAGGAAGATAACATAGCTACAACCTCCGCTACAGAAGCACTATCTCCATCTACTTTGCCATAAACCTGCTCAAAGCTTAGATGAAAATCTACAGGAATTCTATTATATCCACCTATCAACCTATTTATATATCCCTTTAAAATGTTTATAGCTTTGCTATGAATTTTACCACTTAAGTCACTATCCTTTTGAACATCTATAATGTTTCCTTCTCCACTATAGCAATTACAAGTTATCCTTACTGGCTTTCCAAAGGAAAAATATCCTGCATCTAAAACAGTCAATCCATTAATTTCTCCAACTAATGTCTTATTAACATTCATCATTAGCTTCTTCTCTTCAAAAGCTTCTAGTATTTCTTTCTCAATCATATCTTCATCATAAACTATTTTGATTATATGTTTTTTTTCTATGGATTGAGCTTTTTCATTGATAGCTTCATTATTTGCTAATAAAATCACTCTCTCTATCTCTTCAATGTTGAAATATAATTTATTTTTACTTTCTGCTTTTCTTGAAAGGTATTTTGCAATTTCCTTTTTCCCCTCATCTCCTAAAGATAATATATTGTTCTTTTTACATATTGTATCTATAATTTTTAAAAAAGAGGCTTTTGCTTTATTGCCTATTTTAATATAAGGATTATATTGTGCTTTTATTTTAAAAATCTTCTTAAAATCTTCATCATGGTTATATAATATATCATAAACCTCATAATCACCTATAAGTATTATCTTCTCCTTAATTTGTATTGGCTCTGGATGGATTCCGCTTAAAGACAAAAGTTCTAGATATCCCTTATTATAGTCAATATCCACCTTTCCATTGACTAAAGCTTTTTTTAGATAGTAATATGAAGATGGATTAGCTAATAAATTATTCATTCTTATTATAAGACACCCTTCGTTTGCCTTTAACATAGATCCTGCCTTTATTAAACTTACATCTGTTACATAAACTCCATTTTTATTTTCATATTCGATATTACCTAATAGATTACTTAAATTAGGGTCATCTTCATAAATGCATATTGGTTTTTTATTGTTACTGTTATCTACAATCACATTTATTCCATACCTATATATTATATCCCCTATCTCCTCTTCATCTTCTTCATAGATCATTGAATAATTTTCTACTAGTCCTTTTTCAATATTTGAACATATATCTTCTAAATATTTGATTGCACATTCTTCTCCATTTAGCTCTTTTTTAAAATCTTCTTTTGTTTCACGAAAACATTCTTCTAGATATTCTTCCATTAGTTTTTTGATGTTTTCTATGCCTTCTTCTTCACTATTTTTTATTTTATCTAATATATTTTGAGCCTTTTCCTTTAGCTCGAATACCTTCTTTATTATGTCATCCTTGTTTTCCTTTTCTAAAGATTCATACTCCTTTTCGCTCATAGCATTACCATCTTCTTTTATTGGGATAAATGTAAATCCTCCACCAGTGAATTTAATATCGAAACCGCTCTCTTCTGCAACTTTAACCATTTCACCTATTAATTCACTTCTATTTTGTTGTACTTTTTCTAGTAACTTTTCTTTTTCCTTATTATCAGAAGTATTATAAAAATCATAAATTTTTTGATAGTAGTTTTTTTGTATTTCCTCTACATACTTTTTAAGTATTTTACCCTTTCCATTAGATAAAAAAATCCCTTTAGGATTTCTGCCTTCTGTTCCAACCATATAGCATACATCTTTAGGCGGATTATTGGGTAAATTATCTTCAATATATCTAATCATTGTATTAAGTTTATCCTTTGAAAAATCATCTATTAAAAATATATTAAATCCTTCTTTATCAATTTCTAAGGCTCTCTTTATATCTTTATATACATCCTCATAGCCTAATAAATATTCTTCTTCATCCATAGCTTCAATATCACTAAAATCAATGGAATATTTTATATTACTTGTATTTAGTTCACTCATTAATATCCCCCCTATTCACACCATTAATATATTAATATTCTACTTATTGGTTTTTAGTAACATTTTTTTAATAATAGCTCAATATAAAAAAGGCATGTAATGTGCATAATGCAAATTACATGCCTTTTAATTAAATCCTATTTGCTAAGATTTTTATTTTCACAAATTTGTACAGATGATGAAGCTCCTACTCTTGAAGCGCCTGCTTCTATCATAGCCATTGTATCTTCATAAGTTCTAACTCCACCAGAAGCTTTAACTCCCATAGTAGTTCCCACTGTTTCTCTCATTAATTTCACATCTTCTGGAGTAGCTCCACCTGTAGAAAATCCAGTAGATGTCTTTACAAAGTCAGCTCCTACTTCCTTTGAAAGTTTACATGCCATTATTTTTTCTTCTTCTGTTAAAAGACAATTTTCTATAATTACTTTAGTTAATGCTTTTCCTTTTGCAGCTTTAACTACTTCTTCTATATCTCTTTTTACGTATTCATAGTCTTTGTCCTTAAGTTTTCCAACATTTATAACCATATCTATTTCATCAGCACCATTATTTATTGCGTCTTCAGTTTCGAAAACTTTTACAGCAGTTGTATTAGCACCTAAAGGAAACCCTATAACAGTACAAACTTTAACATTACTTCCCTTTAACAAATCACTTGCAACTTTAACATTGCATGGGTTAATACATACTGAAGCGAACTCATATTTTAAAGCTTCCTCGCAAATTTGTTTAATTTTATCAATTCCAGTTTCAGGCTTTAATACTGTATGATCTATAAAAGACGCTAATTTAATATTATTCATAGTATAATATCCCTCCAATTGTACTTCACTTTAAATTTATTGTATAATACATATTAATGATTTACAACATATTCTATTTTTTCTTACTATTTTCTTGTGAAACTGGAGCAGTTGATATGCTAAATAATATATGATTAATAAGGTTACACTATAATTGCAAAAACTAATATCTCCTTATTTTAAAATTGTAAATACTATGGTATAATATAGCTAATGCTACCAAATCAAATGCAAAGGAGTCACAGGTATATGGGATTTACAGATAAGTTAAATAAATACTATGCAGAAAATTATATAAAAAAATATGGGGATAGATTATCTCAAATTCAAGGTAATGTAGTTTCCGTTAAAGTAGAAGAAAAATCCTTTTTGGGTATTCTTTATAGAATAACTGTTACACTATTAGTAAAACCTGATAGAAGTAAAAATATAGTTAAATGTGTTTATAAAAAACGTAAATGGTTTAAAAAGATTGACTTTATGCAAATTAACCAAGGTAACTATGTATTAGTTCAAGGGTTGAAAGGCAAAAAGGGAAAAGAAAATAGAGAGCAAATTGAAATAATGAACATACGAAATTTAACTACTAGAAAAGATTTAGTACCTATTGAGGGTAAAGAACCAAAAGTTCAAAAAATAAAAACAAAATATAAGTAGAAAAACAGGTCATAGACCTGTTTTTATTATTTTATTTTCTTCTTTATCTTCTCTTATTCCATAAAAGCAGGTAAAGACTATTTATGAAAGCTATTACGCTAGATAAAAATATCACTATGGACCATTGAGCTAAAGTTAGTGCCACGGTGTGGAATATTTTCTGTAAAAACGGTATATATAGTATGCTAAGTAGCATAGCTATTGAAACAACCACTGCTCCAACTAGATATGGATTTGTAAAAAGCTTGATTTCAAAAATAGAGTGTCTTTCAGATCTACATTCAAATACATGTATTAACTGTGACATGACTAATGTACACAATGCTAAAGTTCTACAAGTCTTTAAATCCATATTATATCTATATCCCATAATAAATGCTCCAACAGTGCAAATACCTATTAATGTTCCTCTAATTAAAATCTTTTCCTTAAGTCCTCTTGCAAAAATACCCTCATCCTTAGGTCTTGGTCTTTGCTCCATAATATCTATATCTGCTGGATCTATCCCTAAGGCCATAGCTGGTAGTCCGTCTGTAGCTAAATTTACAAATAATATTTGAATAGGCAACATGGGTGTAGGAAGATTTAGTAAAGAAGCTAAGAACATAGTTAAAACTTCTCCTAAATTACAGGATAATAGGTACCTAATAAATTTTCTAATGTTATCATATATTACTCTTCCCTCTTCTATTGCGGATACGATTGTAGCAAAATTGTCATCTAAAAGTATCATTGAAGATGCTTCTTTTGTTACATCTGTTCCTGAAATCCCCATAGAAATTCCTATATCCGCTTCTTTTACTGCTGGAGCGTCATTTACTCCATCTCCCGTCATAGCCACTATATTATTTTTGCTTTTAAAAGCTTTAACGATTCTTAATTTATGATTTGGGCTTACTCTTGCAAATACCTTTATATCATCAATCATATTAAATAGCTTTCTATCATCTAGTTTATCTAATTCCTCACCAGTTATAACTTCCTCTTCATTCTTTACTATCTCTAATTCTTTACCTATTGCAAAGGCAGTATTTTTATGATCTCCAGTTATCATTACAGGTCTTATACCAGCCATTCTGCATTTAAATACTGCATCTTTAACTTCTTTTCTCGGTGGGTCAATTATGCCAGCAATCCCTATTAAAATCAAATCTCTTTCATCATATTCTACTGTATTACCCTTAAAATTAATATCTGGTTTATATGCAATTGCAATACATCTTAAAGCTTTAAAAGACATAGACTCTACTGCTTTTAAAATCTTATTTTTATACATTGATGTAAATAGCTTGGCATCTCCATCAATAATTATATACTTACATCTATCTATAACTCTTTCAGGGGCACCTTTTAAATAGAGATTAGTATTTATCCCTTCCTTAATGGCTACTGACATCATTTTTCTTTCTGAAGTAAAAGGTTTTTCAGATACTCTCTTTCCCTTACTTGTCATATTTTTTATATCTTTAGTATCCTTAACAAATGCTTTAATAAGAGCTTTCTCTGTTGGATCTCCCGATAGTGACTTTTCTATTCTTCCTTCTCCATAATCAACATTACAATCACTACAGTATGTAACAGCTTTCTTTAAAAGCATATTAGGAAACATTGAGTCTTTTTCAACTCTATGATAATTGTTATTATAAAATATTTCAGTTACTGTCATTTTATTTTCTGTTAGAGTTCCAGTTTTATCACTACATATTACAGAGGTACATCCTAAAGTTTCTACTGCTGGTAATCTTCTAATTAATGCACTTTTCTTAAGCATTCTAGAAACTCCTAAGGCTAAGGCTACGGTCACAATGGCCGGCAATCCTTCTGGAATAGCTGCTACAGCTAAACTTACTCCCAATAAAAACATTTGATATTTGTCATGACCTCTACTTATCCCCGTTATTGTTACAACAATACAAATTCCTATACATAATACTACCAACACTTTTCCTAGAGCATCTAGCTTCTCTTTTAGCGGTGATTTATCCTTTTCAATATCCTTTAGCATTCCTGCTATTTTTCCCATTTCAGTGCCCATACCTGTTGAAATTACCTTCCCCTTACCTCTTCCTGTAAGAGCCACTGTGCCCATAAATATGTTGTCCTTATTTTTACTATTTTTATTAACTCCAACAGATTCTCCTGTAAGTAGGGATTCATCTAATATTAAAGAAAAGTCTTCAACCAAAATACAATCTGCTGGTATTCTGTCTCCGCTTTCAATAACAATTAAATCTCCTATTACTAAATTCTCTGCATTTATAACCTTTAGCACTCCATCTCTAATTACTTTTGCAGTTGGAGCAGCTAGACTATTTAATGCTTCTAAGGATTTTTCCGTCTTAAACTCTTGGATAAATCCTAAAATACCGTTCATTATTACTATAACTAATATAGTTATTGCATCTGCTTTCTCTCCCATAATACCAGAAATTAATGTGGCTATGATTAATACCCAAACCATAACATCATTAAATTGTTGGAGAAATATTCTTAAAGGCGAAACCTTTTCTTTGCTCTCCAATATATTAGGCCCATACTTTTTTAATCTTCTTTCCGCTTCTCTAGAATCTAATCCAGAGTAAATTTCTTTTTCATTTATCATGATTTTCCCCCCTTGATAATAGCTAATAGTAATCACAATAAATATATGAAATAAAACATTAAAATATTATTTACTTTAAATTTATATATATCTTTGGTATTATTATCTAGATTAAGTGATTCTTAATTTCAAGAAAAACTTATCTAGGAACCTAGCTATAGGATAAATCTAGTATTATATGATAAATCTAATATTAATTGTATAAGAAGTTAAAAGGAGTGATTTTATAATGGAAAAAGTTTATATCAGCGGCCATAAGCATCCAGACACAGATTCAATTTGTTCTGCCATAGCTTATGCTGAATTTAAAAATAGGACTACAAGCTTAAAAGCAATACCAATTAGACTTGGTGATTTAAATAGAGAAACTCAATTTGTACTAGACTATTTTGGAGTATCTTCTCCAGAATTTGTAGAAACAGTAAAACCTCAAATTAAAGACTTAAAATTCGATATTATGCCTCCAATCCATCCCGAAACGTCACTTAAGATGGCTTGGTCATTAATGAAGAAACATGAAGTAAAAACCCTTACAGTGGTGGATGATAATGATAAATTAATTGGATTAGCATCCATTACCAATATAACTTCTACATATATGGATATATGGGATAACGCTATACTTTCAAAAAGCAATACCACTTTGGAAAATATAATGGAGACCCTTTCTGCTGAATATATTTATATGAGTGAAAGTGTAAAACCTTTTACAGGAAAAATAGTAATTACAGCAATGCATCCAGACAATGCTCGAGAAATGATTGAAGAAGGTGATATTGTCATATGTGGAGATAGAGAAGATGCTCAGAAGATGACTTTAGAATGCAAAGCTTCACTTATGATAATTACAGGCAAAAATGAAGTTAGCGATAACATTTTAAAACAAGCACAAGAAATAGATTGTTCAATAATTATAACTCCTTACGATACTTTCACCGCAGCCAGATTGATTCCTCAAAGTATACCTGTAAAGTATGTTATGTCTCGTGAAAATCTAGTAATCTTCAATGAAGAGGATTTAATTGAAGATGCAAAAGATATTATGATCGAAACTAGATATAGAAGCTATCCTATTATAAATGGGGAAAATAAAGTACTAGGAAGCGTATCAAGATATCACCTTATTTCTAAAAATAAGAAAAAAATAATTTTAGTTGATCACAATGAGAAAGCTCAATCCGTTCCTGGGTTAGAAGATGCAGAAATACTAGAAATAATTGACCATCATAGAATTGGAGATATTCAAACGGGCTCACCAATTTACTTTAGAAATGAACCTGTTGGTTGTACTGCTACAATTGTTTCCTCCATATTTTTTGAGAATGGCATAAGACCTTCTAAAAAAATAGCTGGAATTCTAGCTTCAGCCATTATTTCTGATACCTTATTATTTAAATCACCGACTTCTACAAATACAGATAAGATTATGTTAAAAAGATTGAGTGAAATAGCAGATATAGATGTAGATAAATTTGCTCAAGAGATGTTTAAAGCCGGTACTTCTCTACAAGGGAAAACTGTAGATGAAATATTCAATCAGGATTTTAAAATATTTAAAATGAGTTCTCTTAGAGTTGGAGTAGGTCAGATAATAACTATGGATAGAGAAGGTTTTGATTTAATAAAAGATGATATGGTAAGTTATATGGAAAATAAAACGGAAATGGAGAATTTCGATTTATTAGTACTAATAGTTACAGATCTGCTTAGAGATGGTTCTGAATTGTTAGCTACAGGAAAAGAAAAACATATAGTAGCCAAAGCATTTAACAAACAATTTGTTGGAAACAGTATTTATGCTCCTGGCGTTATGTCTAGAAAAAAGCAAGTTATACCACCATTGACAGCGGCATCTACGGAAAACAATTAATATTTATGTAAAATTAGTAAACATATGGAAGTAGGGTACATATAATAATACTGATTAAATTATAGGAGGAGTTTTTATGTATTGTAAATATTTTTATCCTATTATGCCTTACTTTAGTCCTATGATGAATATGTATTACCCTAATGAACCTTGTAATAACCAATATGAAATGGCAAGAATAGATGAGGAAGAAAATGAATCTTTCCACATAAAAATTAAAAAGGTTAGTATAGAAGAACTACAAGATTAGAATTAAAGGTAATCCCTTTGCATATTAATTAATAAATAGGTTAGTATGGAGGGATGAAAAAATGGGGGTAGGTTACTTATTTGGATGTTTATTAAGTTTGCTTTTATGGAAAATTGATAGACAGCATATATTCTATAGGTTAAATTTAAAAATTAGAAAAATACTAAAGAAGGATTTTTTACTTACAATCTTTTACTTACTACTCTTTGTGTTGCTTTATTTTTTATATAGAGGGACTAATAAAGAAATTTTAAACTTTATAACTAGTTTTATAGTAATTGATATAAGTAATACAGAGAGAAAAAATCTTAAAAAAAGGGAGAAGGTACATTTTTATGACTCAATTTCCCTTATATCTCGTTCTATTGTTTGTGGTTTTATAGCTCCAATTATATATATATTAGTATTTAACAATTATATAGCTCTAATATATACCTTAATCTATAACATAAGCTTACAGAACAATATTGTTTTATTTAATTTTTTATTTAATTTAATTACTATAATCCCTGCTTTTTTTGTTCAAGTTATTCTATATACAGTTTACATCTGTAGAAATAAAAAATTCTCCATAGATTTTAAAGGAGACTACTTAATTAATTTTTTTATGAAGCCTCTACTAAATGTAGATATTTTAGCTGCTTATATAGAATCTGTTAATTTTTATTATTACTTTAATAATGACAATACAGATTATATAAAAAGCTATGGTGAATATACCAATAAAATAGATGATATTTGCATTAAAGACTACTTAAGCATAGCTTATAGTATTTGTATGATTTGTTTTGTGGCTTTCTTTATCATAATACGTAAATTTAGCTGACAATTAAAGATATAATTTTTTCTTTTAAAAATTATTGAAAGATAAAAGACTTTTTGGTAAAGCTCCCAAAAAGTCTTTTATCTTTATGTAAATATCCAATTAAAAATTATCTTCCTCTTAAATTATTAACCATTCCCCACATTTCGTCTGCAGCTTTAATTGTTCTTGATCCAAATTCAAATGCCCTTTGAGCTAGTATCATTTCTGTCATTTCTTTACCAGCATCTACATTAGATCCTTCTACAAATCCTTGGAGTATGTTAGAATCTGAAACTACTGGATTAACCCCTTCCTTTGCCATATAAAGGTTATCTCCAACGGATAAAAAAGCATCATCTCCAATAGCATTATATACATTTACTCTTCCCACTTCTCTTAATCCTTCTCCAGTGGTTAAATCTTTAGTTTTAACATATAAAGAACCATCTTCCTTAATAACAAAGTTATCTTTTGTAAATTTAATTGGTTCATCACTTTCATAATCTTCTTCATATAATTCTACGGAAAGTTTGTTGCCATTTTTATCTATAATATCTCCATTAGTATCTACATTAAAGCTTCCTGATCTTATATATCTATATTCATTTTGAGGGGTCAACACTCTAAAATATCCTTCTCCATCTATAGCTAAATCTGTTTTTGCATTGGTCTGTAATAAATTACCCTGCTTCGTATCCCTTATCCAGTTAGAGGTTCTCACTCCTGTACCATTAGTTAAATTTTTATTCTCTCCTCCGTTTACAGGATACCCTCTCCTGTCTAATGTTTCGGACATAAGATCTTTAAAAGTTACATCCATTCTCTTATAACCTTCAGTATTTACATTAGATAAATTATTTGATATGGAGTCTAATTTATCCTGTTGAGCTGTCATTGCACTTCTACCATTCCAAAGTATTCTAAGCATTTATACCACCCTTACAATCAAATTATCTTATTGAACCTAATTCATTTACTGCTTTACCTAAGGTTTCATCTAGTGATTGAATTACCTTTTGATTAGTTTCAAAATTTCTCATTACTGTCATCATTTCTACCATTTCTTTTATAACATTAACATTTGATTTCTCTAGATTATATTGTTTTATAGCAGTATTATTAGTTTCTCTTGCATTCTCTCCTGCATAAAGGTTGTCTCCAACCTTTTCTAATGATTTATAATCTTCATTTACATTGTTTCCTTGACCAAAATCACAAGTGTAGAACCTATAGGATGCCACCCCATCTACATTTAAAGTTCCTTCTCCATCTAATGCTAAATTATTGCTATTTACTCTTATTGGTTCAATTTCTTCTGTTTCTAAATTAATACCTAAAACATTATCTCCACTACTATTCACTAAGTATCCTCTACTATTTATATGAAAAGAACCATCTCTAGTGTAATATCTGTTATTACCAATTCCATCATTTCTTTGAACAGTAAAAAATCCTCTACCTTCTATGGCAAAATCCGTAGCTTTATCAGTTTTTTCAAAGGAACCTTGAGTAAACTTAGTGTTTACATCATCAATTTTACTTCCTAAACTAATCTCTCCTAAATCTTGTCTATAATTTTTTCCATTAACTATTTTGTCATAGTTATATAAAAGCACCCTATCAAATTCCTTAACAGATAATTCTTCTCCTTTAAATCCAACAGTATTAACATTTGATAAATTATTAGTGATTACATTCTGTTTTCCTTCCTGTGTTATCATACCTGAAACAGCTGTATAAATACCTCTTATCATTTGCTCACTTCCTTATCTATTATTACTTTCATTTCATGAGGATATTCCATTCCCATAGAGCGGGCTCTCTTCTCAATTTCATATGGACTTAACTGATAGTTTATTTTTACTCCTGCCATAAGCATTGTAGTAAATACTATTCCAATACCTAAACCTAAGAGAAGTTTTTTATCACTTAAGAAATATATTAACTCCTTTATTTTAAATATAATTCTTTTATTAATAACAATTCCCCCTTGCCTATCTGGAGATGTTGTGCTACTTGGTCTAAGTCCATTCCTTTATCTATTAACTGCTTTACTTCATCTATTTTAACATTATTCTTCTCTTCGACCTTATTTTCCTCTATTTTCTCTTCTATTTTTTTTTCTGATCTTTCTTTTAATTTTTCTTCATTTTTATCCTCTATTAATTTCTCTTCTTCTAGGTCTTCAATCTTTGTGCTCTTGCAGTTTATGCTTTCTTTTAAATCCTCTATTTCCATTTGAAGCTGTAATATAGTTTCTGCCATTTCCCTTCTTAAGTTGAGAATTTCAATTGAATAGTCATTAATATTTTCTTGTGCATTATCCATAGCCTTAGAAAAAGATTTCTTTTCTTTTTTTATGGCAATTACATTTATAGTTATTAAAAACAAACCAATAATTAATAGAAATATTGTCATACTATCACCTTATATTAATTTTCTATATTATACTTCAATCGTTTTAGTTCCCCTCTTAAATTTATTATAGCTCTACTATGAAGTTGGCAAACCCTTGATTCTGAGACACTTAAAATCTTTCCTATCTCTTTTAATGTTAACTTTTCATAATAGTAAAGAGACAAAACAGTCTTGTCCTTTTCTTTTAAGTTCTCTAATGCCCTTTGTAAATATTCTAACATTTCTTTTTCCTCTAAATCTTTTTCAGGGCATGGACTTTTTTCATCCACAATGGTTCCTATTAATGGGATATCATCTTCTTCTGAAAATATTAAATCCTCTAAAGAAACTATGGATATATAGTTTATGTAATTTTCAATTTGAGATACTTCTTCGATTGTCATACCTAATTCTTCACTAATTTCTTTTATGTTAGGCTCTCTAAAATTTTTCTTTTGTAAGGTTTCAATTGCATAATTATATTTATTTAATTTGTCCATAGCTCCTTTTGATATGGGGCTAATTTTTCTTAATTCATCAATCATAGAACCTTTTATTCTGATTGAAGCATAAGTGGAAAATTTCATTCCCTTACTTTTGTCAAATTTATTTATAGAATCCATAAGCCCAATCATTCCATAGCTAACTAAATCCTCAAACTCAATATATTTAGTTTTACCAATGATAATCCTAGAAGCTATATATTTTACAAGTGGTATATACTGTTTTACTATTTCTTCTCTCATTTCTGGGATTGCAACTGCACTCATAGCTAATACCCCCCTGGTCTATTTTTCCTATGCTCCCTCATAATTTGGAATAATAACCTAATTATTTTTTCTACGGTTTTATCATCCACATCTATAAATGAAACTCCACATATATATTTTTTATCTTCTTTTTCTACTCTTATTATTTTTCCTTTTACATGAACTTCTTCATCTTTCAGTAATAATGATATCGCTAATATATTTCCTACATGAAGTTCTTTATAGGTTGATAATTTCATGCCTCCTGCACTTACATCTAAAGTGTAGCCGTCAAAAAACTCAATATCTCTACCTGTATCTATTACTGAACAACAGGCTTTTGATACTATTGATACTCTTACATGATTCCTTCTTTGAATTTTTACAAATTGTTTTGGATTAGCAATAAGAACCATCATAATTCTATCAATTTTTCTACCTGTAACCACAGTAGTGAATTTATAAACTCCTTTATGAGTGTAATACACCCCCTCTATTAGTTCACCTTTCTTTAAAGGTAAATATACCCCATCTCTTACTGGTATACTAATCCCTGCATAACTATCTGAAACATCTTGGATATTACTTTTATATATATCATCATCCATTAATATTTCAATTTTACTGTTCACTGAAAATTTAATATTATCCGTCATAATACCATCCCCTATGAAAAAATACTAAACAACTTTTTAAATAGTCCTTGGACTCCTGTTCCTTCTTTTGTATTTTTTTCTCCCAATATTTTAGTAGCAATATCATTTATTTCTTTTGATACTTCAGCATTGGGAAAGCTTATCACAAATGGTTTTTGTTTTCTAACTGCTTCTATAAGCTTTTTGTCCTCAGATAAAGCTCCTAAATAATCTAACTTAATATTTAAAAAATTACTTACGGTATTGTTAAACTTATTATAAGTTCCCATACCTTCTTCAAAATTTATTATTTTATTTACTACAACCTTTGCAGAAGTTTTTATCTTAAAATGGTTGATTACTTTTAACAAACAATAGGCATCAGTAAGAGAAGTAGGTTCTGGCGTTGTTATTACAATGAGCTCTTCAGAACATGCTATAAACCCCAAAACATTCCTGCTAACCCCTGCTCCTGTATCCATAATAATATAATCCAGATTCTCCAAAGAAGTGAGTTTTCTTAGAAACTTATCTCTCTTTTCTTTAGAAATATCTTCTATAGCTGTAAATCCAGAGCCTCCTGGTAACAATTTTACTCCGTAGGGTCCTTCAATTATTACATCTTCAATCTCCATATTATTAAATATTACATCTTTAACATCATATTTAGGCAAGAAGCCCATTAGTACATCATCATTTCCCATTCCAACGTCAGCATCAAAAATTAAAACTTTTTTCCCTCTCATTTGTAGAGCTATTGAAAGATTTACAACAAAATTACTCTTTCCAACCCCTCCCTTACCGGAGGTTACTGTAATTATTTTAGGTCCTTTACTATTTTGTTCTACTTCCTTTTCTTCTACTTCTTCTGATTCTTTTGCTTCCTTTGCTAATTTTCTTAGTGCTGCCGCTTGATCTAGCATATATTATCCTCTCCTAATATTAAATTAACTATTTCCTCTTTAGAAAGTGTCTTAAGATCGTCAGGTACACTTTGTCCAATAGTGACATAACTTAAAGGCTTTTTAGCACTTTCTAATATATTTAATATTGATCCATAAGATGTTGTTTCATCTAGTTTAGTTATTATAACATTATTAAATCCAAGGATTTTATAGCCTTCTACTATAGTAGTTATATCTTTATTTTTAATGGTAGCACTAATCACTAAGTGTATATTTTCTGTCTGTATTTTATCTATAAGCATTCTTAATTCAGATATCTGCATAGCATTTTTAGAGCTTCTTCCTGTAGTATCGATTAATATGGTGTCGAAGTCCTTCATGGACTCTAGAGCTTCATCCATGTCCTTTTGTGTAAATACCACTTTAAAAGGTATATTCATTATATCTGCATAGGTCTTTAGCTGTTCAACAGCTCCAATCCTGTAGGTATCAATTGTAATTAGTCCAACTTTCTTCTTTTGAACCAAGGCTAGACTTCCTGCCAGTTTAGCTATGGTTGTAGTTTTCCCTACTCCTGTAGGCCCCACTAAAACTATAATCCCATCTGTAGAACTATTGGATATATGAATTTCATCCTTTAAAGCTTCTTTAACTTTTTCTATAGAATCAATCTCATCTTCCATATTATTCACTCTGTTCATCAATGATTTTATAATACTATCATTTAAATCTGCCTTTTCTAATGTTATTTTAAGAGGATCTTTTTCTTCCTTTTCGCCAGATGAATTGCTTACAATTTTATTCATCATATTTTTCATCTCTTGAAGCTCTTTATATATGTCATCTTGATTATCATTTTTAATATAGCTTAGCTTTTCATTTGTATTAGATTCCTCTTTATTCTTTTCTACTATCTTTTTTAAAATGTCTATTCCATTTTCCATTGGCTTTTTTTCTTCTTGTTCTTCTTTATTGCTATTATCAATGGCAGCTGTAACTTCAATGACTTTCTTCTGAAAAAAACCTAGAAACCCAGGACGCTTTATCTTCCTTTGGCTAATGATTATAGCATCCTTTCCAAGTTCATATCTAATTCTAGTAAGTGCTTCATTCATGTTGTTTACAATATACTTCTTAATAACCATTTTATATTGTCACAACTCCTTCAGTTTTAATTTCTATATCATTTGGTATTTCATTTATGGAAAGTACATTTAAATTTGGGAAAATCATTTCTGTAAGCCTTCTAAATGCCGGTCTTATCTTAGGTGAAACCAGGACTACTGGCTGATTCTCATAGAAGAATGTACTTTCTATTGTTTCTTTTAAAGAGTTTAAAATTTTTCCTGTAGTATCTGGATCAATAGCTGGGAAAGAACCTTGTATAGATCTTTGTATATTTTCCCCTATGAGTTCTTCAATATTAGGTGAAAGAGTAACAACATTTACTGCACCTTGTTCATCAATTAATGGGTTGCATATACTTCTTCCTAATGCAAATCTTACATATTCAGTAAGAATTTCTATATCTTTAGTGGTTCTAGAATTGTCAGCTAAAGACTCTAAGATTGTTACCATGTCTTTAATTGAAACTCTCTCCTTTAAGAGATTTTGAAGAACTTTTTGTATCTCTCCAATTGTCATTAAATCTGGTATTAACTCTTCTACTACAGCATTGTATTTTTCCTTCACTGAATCAATCACCATCTTAACTTCCTGTCTTCCAAGAAGCTGATAAGAGTTATTCTTTATTGTTTCAGTTAAGTGAGTAACCATAACCGTAGTAGGATCTACAACTGTTAGTCCCTTTATTTCTGCATCCTCTCTACTATCTTGATTTATCCAAATAGCTGGGAGTCCAAAAGCAGGTTCTATAGCTTTAATCCCCTCTATACCATATTCGCCATTTGTTGGATCCATGCATAGTAACATGTTTGGCATAAGTTCTCCCTTAGCTACGATTGTCCCTCTTATCTTTATAACATACTCATTAGTTCTTAGTTGAAGATTATCTCTAATTCTTATAGGTTGTACGATTATGCCCATTTCAATTGCACACTGTCTTCTTACAGAAGTAATTCTCTGTAATAAGTCTCCTCCTGAACCTTCATCAGCAAGGGGAATCAACCCATATCCTATTTCTATATCCATAGTTTCTACATTTATTAAACTCATTACATTTTCTGGTTCTTTGCTCTCTATTTCTGTTATTTCTATTTGCTCCTGCTCCATTTGCTCAATAATTTTTTCATTTTCATCCTTATATAGAAAATATGATCCAACTCCACTGGTTAATGATAGTATAAAAAATGGAATCTTAGGAAGCCCTGGTATTAAAAATAAACAGAATAATACTGCTGAGGCCATAGCTACTACCTTTGGAAATGCAGTTAACTGTCTACCAATTATATTACCAAAATTCTCATCACTTCCTGAGCGAGTAACTAAAATACCTGAGGCTGTAGATATTAAAAGTGCAGGAATTTGAGAAACTAGCCCGTCTCCAATGGTAAGCATGGTGAATTTCTTTGCTGCCTCACCAGCTGTCATTCCCATCATTAAACTACCGATTATTATACCACCAGCAATATTTATCGCAGTTATAATTAACCCTGCTACAGCATCACCTTTTACAAACTTCGAAGCTCCATCCATGGCCCCATAAAAGTCTGCTTCCTGCTGTAATTTTTTTCTTCTATCTCTAGCTCCATTTTCATCTATAAGACCTGAGTTTAAGTCAGCATCAATACTCATTTGCTTACCAGGCATTGCATCTAATGTAAATCTAGCAGAAACTTCTGCAACTCTTGACGCACCGCTTGTAATTACCATAAATTGAACAATAATTATAATTAAAAATATTATAATTCCAACTACATAGTTACCTCCAATTACAAAGCTACCAAAAGCAGCAATTATTTCTCCACCATCTGCTTCCCCGAGTATTAGTCTTGTAGAAGATAGATTTAATCCTAATCTAAAAAGAGTTGTAACCAACAACAGTGTGGGAAAAGATGAAAATTGCAATACTTCTGTGGTAAACATAGTGATAAGAAGTATAACTACTGAAATAGTAATATTAACTGCAATCAAAACATCTAGCACTTTAGTAGGTAACGGTATAATCATCATCATAACTATAGCAATTACTCCAAAAGCTACTAGTACATCTATATTATTTTTTAAGTTTACTCTTTTTCTTAAATTTTCCAAGAGAACACCGCCTTAACTATTTCATCTTCATAACTATTGCTAAAATTTCAGCTACCGCTTGATACATTTCTACGGGTATTTCAGTATCCAATTCCACTTCATTATATATAAGCCTAGCTAATGGTTTATTTTCAATTATAGGAACATTACTTTCCTTAGCTTTTTCTTTTATCTTTAAGGCTACAAAATCTGTTCCTTTTGCCACTACTACTGGTGCTTTATTTTCTCCTTCTTTATATTTTATTGCAACTGAAATATGAGTTGGGTTAGTTATTACCACCGTTGCATCTGGAACAGCCTGCATCATTCTTCTCATAGCCATTTCTCTTTGTTTTTGTCTTATCTTTCCTTTTATTTGAGGATCCCCTTCCATTTGCTTGAACTCTTCTTTTATCTCTTGCTTAGTCATCTTCATTTCTTTTTTAAATTGGAATTTTTGAAATATAAAATCTGTTACGGCTATGGCTAACATAACAAGAGTTATTTTGAAAAATATCTTAAGAGCTAAATCACCGAAGGCCTCTATCAATATGGGGTATCTTAAATTATATAAATTTACTATATATATATAATTACTTTTAATAAATTTATATCCTACAAATCCAACTATAGTTACCACTAAAACGGCTTTAATCAATTCTACCACAGATCTCATTGAAAACATTTTCTTAAAGCCATTAATGGGATTTAACTTTTTTATATCTGGCTTTAAAGGTTCTTTAGTAAATATAAATCCTGTTTGAATGAAATTCGCAAAGATCCCCATTATCATTATAGGTACTACAATAGGAAGAATGGTTGTGGCTAATTTACCTAATATTATTATCAATATATTACCTAATGTCTGGTAATTTAATTCCATATTTAAAAAGTCATTTAAAAAAGTAGTCATGACTCCTTTTAAATTCCCCACCACATATTCTCCTGCAAAAGATAGGACTAAAGTAGATATCAAAAGAGTTAACGCTAAGTTTACATCCTTACTCTTAGCTACCTGTCCTTTTTTCTTAGCTTCACTTAATTTATGTGGGGTAGCCTCCTCAGTTTTATCATCTGATGCGAAAATAAAAATAAAGGGGATGGTTTTAAAAATAGATTCAAACAATTCCGGTATTTTTATAAAACTACTTTTCATTAAAGCAATAAAAATAGGTAATGCAAAAGTAAATGTGATTAATCCAACTAATATTTTTACCGGAAGCCCTAGTATCATTATGTTTAACTGTGGTACAGTCCTTGCCATGAGTCCTAAGGTTAATTCTGTTATTATAATTATCAATACTATTGGTATTGCTATTTTCAAACTTAAGCTAAAAAAATCTATAAATATTTTTGTTATTAAACCTGATAAAGAATCTGAAAGTAAAGACTTCCCTAAAGCAACTGATTTATAGCTTCCTATTAATTGATATATTAATACATGGTGTACATCTAAAATGAAAAACATTACTAAACTACACCAATAAAGCAACCTCTCCAGCAAAGTTGAATTGCTGTTTGTATTTGGGTCAAGCATTGACATCATTGAAAAACCTACTTGCACGTCTATAAAGTTTCCTGCCATCCTTACAGACATAAAGCATAGCTCTGTTATGTACCCAAATGTTAAACCTGTAATTATTTCGTTTATTCCACTAGCTATAAAAGCAAACATATTATTTATATTATTTACCGACGTATAATCTATTCCCGGTAGTATTATAAAGGATAAAATTAATACAAAACCTATTTTCACCATAGCTGGAGTGCCTTTAGGGAAAAATACAGGTGTTATAGTAAAAAAAGTTATAAATCTTAAAAAGACCATTATTAATGCTGTATAGAATGCTATATTAATCAAAATAACACCTACTTACTAATTTAATGAACTATATTGGATATTATCTCAAATATCCTTTCAGTAAAACTAACTAATTGATGCAACATCCAGCTACCAGTCAGCAATCCCACCAAAGCTATGGTGATCAGTTTAGGTACGAAGGTCAATGTTTGCTCCTGAATTTGAGTGGTAGCTTGAAATATACTAATTATCAATCCTACAACAATAGATGTTATAAGGATTGGAGCTGAAATCATTAATCCAGTGGTTATAGCATCCTTCATTACTCCTAGTACTAAATTTTCACTCATTTAACCACCTCATTTAAAACTTAAAATTAAAGATTTTACTACTAAATACCATCCATCTACCATAACAAACAACAAGATTTTAAAAGGTAGAGAAACCATAACTGGTGGTAGCATAAACATACCCATGGACATAAGTACACTTGCAACAACTAAATCTACAATTAAAAATGGTATATACAGTAAAAATCCTATTTGAAAAGCAGTCTTTAATTCACTAATTATAAATGCAGGAATTACAACATGTAGTGGAGCATTATCCTTTGTAACTTCTTCTCCAATTTTTCCAATATCTAAAAACAATTTTAAATCTTTTTGTCTAGTTTGTTTTAACATAAACTCTCTTAGAGGTTTTGCTCCCTCTTCAAAAGCCACCTCTTGGCTGATTTTATTTTCTAAAAAAGGTTTTATTGCCTTTGAATTAATTTCATTATATACTGGAGCCATTATAAAGAAAGTAAGGAATAAAGCTAGTCCAATAATTACTTGATTGGGCGGCGATTGCTGCGTTCCCATAGCATTTCTTAAAAATCCTAATGTTACAATAATTCTTACAAAGCTAGTCATCATAATAATAATGGATGGAAGCAAAGTTAATATTGTAAGGAGGATTAAAAGTTTTATATTATCCACATAATTTTGAGGTGAAGAAGCACCATCTACAGATATATTAATTTTCGGTACTGGTATTTGCGCCGGAGCTGCAAATGCCTTAGTAGACATAGTTACTAATATGAAAAAAGTTGTGACCCCAACAATGTATAATAAAATTTTTTTCTTATGTTTCATAGCTTTTCTTCCTTTTTTCTTAATTTTTGCAAAACATTTATATCTACCTTGGAAGACTCCAATTTTTTCAGTTCATCCTCTTCAAGTGGAAAAAGTATTTCTACTTTACCATTAGATGAGGATACGATGTAGCCTTTATCTCCAATTTTCACTGCAAGTATTGCATTATCCTTTGATAAAGGTAACCGATCAAGTATTTTCATATACCTACCGTTTTGGATGTTTTGTAGCTTATCTCCACCCATTTTTAATGAAGTATATATTAGCAGTAGTATAAAAGGCAAGAATATTAATATTTTTAATAAAGTAACTATAAATTGATAATCTCCATTCATATTTATACTTCCTTGCTATAAATTACTTATTATTGAACTAATATTTCTGTAAAATACACATTATCACATAATCCATTTTCAAACATAGGATTAATTTTGTTTAATAATTCAACTTTAATCTCTTCTGTTCCTTTGGTTGAAAAGTCATCATGCTTTTTTGCTCTTAAAACAGTATTTATGGAATCTAATATAACTGGCTTTTTCTTTTCTATTTCTTTTAACATTTTCTTATTATTAAATCCTAAGTGAATTTTAGCTTTTAAAAATCTCTTACTATCGGTATCTGAAAGATTTAATAAGAATTCTCCTAGATCATATGTATACTTTGAAACCGCCGGTTTATAAAAATTATTATTGTTATTCATATTAACATTAATATTAGGATTTTGAGCCATTTGAGAATTTCCTTTGGCATTTTTGCTTGATAAAAACATATAGGTACCAAAAGCTCCTCCTCCTATTATTACAATTAGACATAAAACAATTAAAATTATTCTTATCTTATTATTATTAGTTGTTTCTAAACTCTTTTCGCTCATTTACCATCAGGCTTCCTTTCTAAAGAAACTATTACTATATTAACTCTTCTATTTTTAGCTCTATGTTCCTCGGTGTCATTAGGAGATATAGGCTTATACTCTCCATATCCTGCAGCTGTAAATCTATTAGGATCTTGCTTTTTAACTTCAACAAAATATCTTAAGACATTAACAGCTCTTGCTGTAGAAAGCTCCCAGTTAGAATCATACTTGTAATTTTTTATTGGTATATTATCCGTATGACCTTCAACTATAACCGAATTAGGAAAACTTGCAATTAACTTATTAAGCTTTTCTAGTATTTGTATACTATCTTCTTTTATTTCAGCTCTTCCTGTCTCAAATAAAACACTATCTTTTAATTCAATTATTACACCACTAGAATCATTTTTTATTGTTACAGATCCTTGCAAATCATTTTTTTGAGCATAATCTCTTACTTTATCATAGAGTTCGTTATCTCTTCCCCCTGTTGCTGAACCAGTATCAATAGTTTCTCCTACAAGGGGAACATCCCCATTCTTCATATTAAAGTCAAATATGGTTTGCCCTGAATTTCCAGATAAAACACTTTGAAATGCAGATGCAATTTGTTGAAACTTTTCAGCATCAACACTAGAGAAAGAATAAAGCAATACAAAGAAGGTTAGTAGTAGGGTAACTGTATCTGCGTAGGTAGCCATCCATTCATTACCTCCACCTCCGCTGTCTCCGTTATTCCTCTTTCTTCTAGCCATTTTCTGCCACCCCTTCTTTAGATACAGTAACAGCATAGTTTGTTCTTTCTTCAGGTGATAAATAAGAAATCAATTTTTCTTCAACAATTCTTGGATTAACCCCTGATTGAATTGATAATATTCCTTCTAACATCATCTCTCTAATAGCTGCTTCTTCGTCGCTCTTTAATGCTAAATTGGCTGCCATTGGATTAAAAAATAAGTAGGCCATCAATGAACCATAAAAAGTTGTAACTAAGGCTTTAGCCATACCACTGGCTATCTGACTTGAATCTGTTAAGTTAGCAAGCATTTGAATAAGCCCTATTAATGTACCTGACATACCAAAGGCTGGAGCATATGCTCCCCAAGTTCTTAACATGTCTGCTCCTATCTTATGTCTTCTTTCCATTTCAGATATTTCTAGTTCAAGGATATCTTTAATAGTATCTGGCTCGATTCCGTCAACAACCATTTGTAAACCTTTTTTTAAAAACCCATCATTTATTTGATTTATTTCATCTTCTAATGACAATAATCCTTCTCTTCTAGCTTTTCTAGATAATTCAGTAAATTGTCCTATTATATCTAAACTTGATTTTTCACTTTCTTTAAATGATTGAACAACTACCGTCATCAATTTTTTAAAATAATTTAAAGGATATGTTATAAGCATGGCACAAAGGGATCCACCAATAGTAATTAATATGGAAGCTACGTCAAAGAATAGCTTTAGCTGTCCAAAATCGTATTCTGTAAGAGATTTCATACTCATAGCCCATAACATGGTAAAAGATCCAACTATTATACCTATGCCTGTCAATGCGTCCCTCTTTTTCATCTTCTAGATGCCTCCTGTATATTCACTGTAAATATATTTCTTTTATATAAAATAACTTTTTCCACAATAATTTCAATAGATTCTTTAACCAAATATTTTCTCCCATTAGTGAGAGTAATAACACTCTCCGGTACACTTTCCATTTTTTCTATATGATCTGCATTTAATATAATTTTTTTATTATCAAGTCCTGTTACCTCAATCATAAACCCACCCCCTTTTTTTAAGGGAGAGTTAAGAGTTCTAGACTCTCAACCCTTAACTCTCAATTATCAACTAACTAAAATTATCTTTTCAAGTTTACTAGTTCTTGGAGTATTTCATCTCCTGTAGTAATAACTTTACCATTAGCTTGGAAAGCTCTACTTGCAACAATCATCTCTGTAAACTGTTCAGCTAAATCTACTCTGGACATTTCCAGCATTGATTGATTAATGCTTCCATAACCTTGCTCATTACTATTTTCAGCTCCTACACCACTTCTAAAGACAGCTTGTCCTGAGTTTGCTGAGGCTGAATTCAAGTTCTTGCCCTCCTTTGTTAAACCAGCTGGGTTTTTAAAGGTAGCTGTTCCAATTTGGCCAATTGCTCTTACGGTGTTGTCACTTAAGACAACTTTTATCAATCCATTCTTATCTACAGAGAAGCTCTTAACCCTTTGTCCTGCTACTTCGTCAGGAATAGCTAGTGGAACTAATTTATTATTAGCAACAACATCCCCATCTCCATTAACATCAACTGCTTCTGCTATTACTGGTTTACCCTTGTCGTCATATGTAATTGCACTTCCTTCAATTCCATATCCCATAACTCTATATCCATCAGAGGTTACTAATTGTCCAAATTCATCTAGGGTAAATGAGCCGTCTCTTGTATAGGATACTTCAAAATTTCCACCATCTTGATTTTCAGTATCTATGGTTCCATCTTCCGTTAAATCTATTCCTGCGTCCTCTCCTGTTCTTCCAGTTGAAACAACAAAATATCCATCTCCATCTATAGCAAAATCTAGTCCACTGCCAGTTGATTGCATATTACCTTGTTCTACTATAGTATCAATTCCTGCAACTTGAGTACCTAATCCAACTTGGCTTGGATTTGTTCCCCCTGTATTAGCACCTGGTCCTGTAGCTTCTCTTAAGTTTTGACTTAACATATCTTGAAACCTAACTCTTTGTGTCTTAAATGCAGTGGTATTTACGTTGGCAATATTGTTACCAATTACATCTAGTTTTACTTGATTAGCTTTTAATCCACTTATACCTGAATACATTGATCTTAACATAGTTTTCCAACCTCCAAAATTAATTTTATCTTGTCCTGCATCAATCATTCAACAGGATTAGGCCTCCCGAAGGTCCAGCCTCTATAATATTACTAAACTATCGATATTTGTGAATATATTCCCTTGACTCTCATCTTTATTCATTGCTGTTATCACTGTTCTATTCTTTATACTAGCTACAAGGGCAACGTCTTTATATAAGATTACGCCTTCACTACATCCCTTTTCTTCTGCCTTATCTATACCTTCTCTTATTTTATTTAGATCATTTTGATTAAACTCAATGTTTCTTTCTAATAATCTTTGTTTAGCGTGATTGGATATGACAAAGTCTGGTTCTTTATTAATCTCATTTTGTAGAATCTCATTAAAGTTAACAGCTCCATTGTGACTATTAACTTTTTTTACATTATTTGAGATAGAATATGGTTGCAGCTCTTGAATATACTGCATTTTTCCATTTATAATTCTATAACTCATACTTACTCAACCTTACTTTCCTAACCTTAATTTTCTGGTATTTCACTAGGTTCCTCTGGTTCACCCGGCTCACCTGGTTCTTCCGGTTCACCGGGCTCTTCTGGTGATTCGTTCACATTTATAACTTCAAGTATATCCTCAAGCATAAATTGCTTAACTACTGCAATGGTTTCACCATCTTCGTTTTCCTCGTATCCAACTAGCACATTAATTTTGACGCTATCCCCATCTCTAGAAACACCAGTAATTTTACCCATATACAAATTGCCATTTATATCGAATCTATTTAACATTACACCCTTTCCTATTAGAGAAGATGCTCCAACAAATCTCATATTGCTATTTAAATTTGACATTTGTTCTATGGAAGCAAATTGTGCCATTTGCGTAACAAACTCAGTTCCATCTTTTGCATTCATTGGATCTTGATTGGATAATTCGGCAGCTAAAATTCTTAAAAAGGCATTCTTGTCCATATCTTGCCCTGGTTTTCTAATAGGAGTCCCTCTAGCAGTTTTCGTGCCTGTGTTAGCATTAACTTTTTCAGATAGTGGTATATCTGATTCCTTCCCATCTTTTTTAAGGAAATTTCCTTTAGATGTTTGTGTGCCTGCTAGGGAATTGAGTTTTTGAGATATTAATATGTCTGACATTCATTCTCCCTCCTAAGCTAAAGTATTTACATTTCTTAAATCTTTACTTATATTTTCTAATATATCATCACCATCTAAAGAATCATCGATAGCACTTAAGGATGAATTCTTTCTTCCTTGATTATTCTGCTTTTCTCCATGACCTTTTCCCTCTCCTTTGAAGAAGGTAGTATCTTCATAAAGATTTAAAGCGAAATTTTGAATTTTAATTTGTGAAGTTTCAAGTTTATTGGCTATATCGCTCATATTTGAGTTTATTAAGTTGTATGCTTCTTTTGTATTAGCTGTAATGGACGCCTTCATCTTTCCATTTTCCATAGTTATGCTTATAACTACTTCACCTAATTCCTTAGGATTGATTTTTACAGTTAAATCTTTTAAATTACCAGTTTCCATGTATTTCACAGCTTTAACAATGTCACTAACCATAGTTTCTTTTCTTATCATAAGCTCTTCAACATTAAATTTTTCTGTTGAGATTTCTAAAGAATTTCTATTATTCGGCATTAAATTAATAAATTTAGATATTTTATCCTCTTCTTTATTATTTATAATACTGGATAATAATTTTTCTTCCTTGCCTTGATGTTTATCATCAGATTTTGAAAACTGATCGCTTTCATGATTTTTTCCCATTCTATAACCATTTACTAAATTTACAGGTATTTCTTCCTTAATCATGTCAGACTTAATTGGAGATTCATCATTTTTTCCTATTTCTTCATTGTTTATTCCATTCAATATTTCAGATTTTATCTTTTGAACTAAATTTACATCAGAAAATCCTTCTTCAGATTTTGAAGTAATAATTTCCTTTAAGTCACTTTCTACTTTTTTAACTAATTCATTTATTAAAGGTTTATTTTCTCCAAGTAATCCTCCATTAAATAATTCTTTATTATTCAATAGATTATTTAGAATAAAATCTACTTTTGAATTTTGATCGCTGGAATTTATAAACTCTTCTGTAATTACAGCATTTATAATCCCTTCAATCTTTTTAGCCATGTCCTCATGAGGCATGTCTATATTAGTCATATCAAGCAAATACTGTAGTAAAATTAAGGATTCACTAATACTTAAATCTTCAACTTCTAAATCTTTTAAATCTAATTCTTCCTTCAATTTTTCTGGATTAATTTTACCTGCATCAGTAGATTGGCTATCCTTTGAATTCGCTGTCATCAAAGCTTCTTTAGTTTTTTTAGGAACATTCACCTTATTTTCTTTTTTCACTTCATTAAAATCATTTAATACACTATTAAAGTCCTTATTTTCCTTGTTGTCTGTTTTTTTATAAGGGGAATCATTTCCTTTAGAACTAGTTTTGTTTAACATGACACTTAGACTATCTATCACTTAACTCACCTCCTTTCAAATTTCTAAAAAATCCATATAGAGCAAATTCATCATTGCATTTTTGTTCAATTGCTTCTTGCTCCTTTAAATAATTTTGCCAAGATTTTTCTTTTAATATTTCTACCGTCTTCCTGTCCATTTGCTTTTGTTTCAACTCTACCCTAACATCATCTACTACCTTTATCTTATTTTCTAAATCTGTAGTAGCAACATTAATTGAATTAGATAATGTGCTAAGATATTGTTGTCTCATCTTTCTTTCAATGGTTGTATCCTCTTGTTCAACTCTATTGTGTTTTTTATAACTATTTTTTAAATCATTTAATTTATTTTCAGCTTCAAATTTATCTTTTTGAACCTTTTGGAATGTTCTTTTACATTCCTCTTCTTTATCTATCCTTATGTCTAGTAACTTTTGAAGTCTAAAACTATACTTTTTCATAAGCTCACCTTTTCATTAAGAATTAAACACATTTACAATTCTAGATACAGTATCTTTAAAAGTTGTATGTTCATTAATTCCTTGTTTTAAAAAGGAATTAATTTCATCGTTATATTCAATGGCTAAATCAATTTTTTTGTTGCTTCCTTTTACATATGCACCTATATTGATTAAATCTTCAGCTTCCTTATAAGTAGCTATTAAATCTCTTGCAATAGAAGCGGCACTCTTATGATCTTCATCAGCTATTTCAGACATAAGTCTACTAATACTACTTAATACATCTATAGATGGGTAATGATTTTTAGCAGCTAAAGCTCTAGACAAAACAATATGTCCATCTAAAATTCCTCTCACAGCATCCGCAATAGGTTCATTAAAATCATCTCCATCAACTAGAACTGTGTAAAAAGCTGTAATAGATCCCTTATCGGACATACCTGCCCTCTCCATTAATCTAGGAAGCATAGCAAATACAGAGGGAGTATACCCTTTTGTAGCTGGTGGTTCTCCAATAGCAAGTCCAACTTCTCTTTGAGCCATGGCAAATCTTGTTACTGAATCCATCATTAATATTACTTTTTTCCCCTGATCTCTAAAGTACTCTGCGATAGCTGTAGCTGTAAAAGCGCCCTTAATTCTCACCAAAGCTGGCTTATCAGAAGTGGCGCATACCACTACACTTTTTTTCATTCCTTCAGGTCCTAAATCTTTTTCAATAAAATCTAGAACTTCTCTTCCTCTTTCTCCAATTAAACATATTACATTCACATCTGCTTCAGCATATTTAGCAATCATACCAAGAGTGGTACTTTTTCCTACACCACTACCTGCAAATATACCTATTCTTTGTCCTTCACCGCAAGTTAAGAATCCATCAATTGCTCTAACTCCAGTAGAAATTACATCTTTAATTCTTCTTCTTTTTAATGGATCAGGAGGTTCTTTGTCCAAAGGATAGAATGCTCCACCTTTTAACTCATCTTCAGTTAATGACTCTCCCAATCCATCTAATATTTTTCCTAAGAGTTCATCAGAACACCTTGCACTTAGAGGTTTTCCTGAAGGAACCACTCTACACCCTGGAGCAATCCCAGTTAACTCACCTAGAGGCATTAATATAACATTATTTTCTTTAAAGCCTACCACTTCACATACAATGGAAGCATTTTTTTCATTATATATAGTACATACTTCCCCTATAAAAGCCTTAATGCCTTCTACTTCAATGGTTAATCCAATGACTTTCTTTACTATGCCTTCTCTTTCGTAAAAGCTACTTTCTTTTATTCTCTTTTTTATAGTCTTAAAGTCTAGCATTTCCATTCAAACACCTCAGATATTTCTCAATTTAACCATTGAGGATTTCCCCTATTTTTTCAAATATTGAGCCTTTATTTATATTTATCTTTCCATTATCTTTTTCAATGCAAACATTACCTTCTTCTAATGAATCATCTTTAATTACAAATATATCTCCTCTAAAGGCATTATTTTCTTTCCATTTAGAAATATTTTTTTCCAATTCATCTTTATATGTACTGTTGCATCGAAGAATTACAGTTTTAGAAGTTTTTACTTCATCTAATATACTCATAACCATAGAATTCAAACCATCTTCTTCTTTAAATTCTTTAGTTATAATTGACTCAATAATCTCTTTTATCAGCTTTTTTATTTCTATTTTTTTATCTTCTAAATACTTAATATACTCTTCTTTTGCTGAATTAATTATTTTACTTGACTTGCTTTGAGCATCTTTAATTAGCTCATCTCTTTCTTCATTAGCTTTTTTAATATTTTCCTCATAGGCTGATTTATAAGCTTCATCATAACCTATTTTTCCGCCTTCTTCATAGCCTTTTTCATAAGCCATAGGATATGCCTCTGCTTCTATTTTTTCAGCATCTTCATAAGCTTTTGATAAAATTTGTTCACCTTGTCTTCTTGCATTCTCCAGCATTGATTTTGCTAGATTTTCATAGCTCTCTATAAATTCTTTTGCATTATCTTCTCTTTGTTTTTTTTCAATAATATCTGCAGTATTTACTGGCGGTGTATACTCTGTAACAATCTTTTTTTTACCGTTATTTATTACGGCGGTATTTTTTAACACCTTATTATATGATGATTGCATCTTCTCCACCTCTTGATATTACTATTTCTCCTGCCTCGTCAAGTCTTCTTATAATACTTACTATTTTTTGCTGAGCTTTTTCAACATCCATAATTCTCACAGGTCCTAAGAATTCCATATCTTCCTTCAATGATGCAGCAGCTCTCTTTGATTGATTTCTGAATATCGTATTTGCTACTTCTTCTGAAGACCCCTTTAAGGCTAATGCTAATTCTTTTGTCTCTACTTCTCTTAAAACCCTTTGAATTGAAACATCATCCAATGTAACAATATCTTCGAAGACAAACATTGAGGCCTTAATCTTTTCAGCTAATTCAGCATCTTCTCTTTCTAGTGATTCTGTGATATTTCTTTCAGTTGTTCTATCAACTTGATTTAATATGTCAACAATAGTAGGTACTCCTCCTATTGATTTCATTTCTGACCTTACAACTGAAGATAATTTACCATCTAATACTTTTTCTATCTCTTTTACAACTATAGGGGAAGTATTATTCATAGTTGCAATTCTATGAGCAACTTCTCCTTGCAAATCCTCTGGTAATTCTGATAATATTTGTCCTGATTTATCAGGCTGAAGATAACAAAGGATTAAAGCAATTGTTTGAGGATGTTCATTAGATATAATATTTAATAACTGAGCGGCATCAGCCTTTCTTGCTATAGCAAAAGGCCTAAACTGCTGAGTAGCTTCTGTAACTTTATCTAAGATTTCTAACGCCCTTTGGCTACCTAAAGCTTTTGCAAGTAAGTTCCTTGCATATTCTATGCCACCTTCTGTTAAATAATCTTTTGCCTTGTTCATCTGAATAAATTCTTCTAATATTTTTTCCTTTTGCTCTGACTTTACAGCAGTAATATTAGCTATTTCATATGTTATTTTTTGTATTTCAGATTCCGGCAATTTTTTTATTATAGCGGCAGATGCTTCTGGCCCTAGTGTAATAAATAATATAGCTGCCTTTTGAACTCCAGTTAATTTATTTGAATCTCCACCTCTAGCCATACGCAATCACCTCTCATCCTCTGCCAACCAAGCCTTAATTATTTCTGCAACTTGCTCTGGCTTATCCGTAGCATATTTTCTAATTTGATTTTCTATATGTGACTTTTCATTTTCTACATCTAATTGTATTGGCTTAAACTTTGGTGTTTCTTCTATTGGTGCTTCATCATCTAATACTACATCGATTCCTTCTAATTCTATATCCTCATTTTTATTCTTTCTTCTTCTTATTACAATAAATATTATAAGTAATAATAAGAGTAATCCTGCTATAATTCCTATTGTTGTATAAAGCTTCATATTCTTTGCTTTTTGCGCCTCTTTTTCCATATCTTCTATATCTGTATTAACATTATCTTTAGAACCAGTGTCAAAAGGCAATCCTTCAACACTTATAAGATCTCCTCTATCTTTACTTAATCCTACTGCTGATGATACAGCATTAGTTACAGAGGTTCTAGTTGCATTATCTAAAATTCCATCTAATATTACTGATACGGTAAGTCTCTCCACTGATCCAGGAGCTTTAATTAATTTATTATTTTCTTTTGACACCTCATAGTTTTTAGTAATTTCTTCATGAGTTGTATTTCCATTATCTACATTATCTCCTGCCCTATTTCCCATATTATCATCTACAGGGCTTCCACTATTAGGTCCCACATTATTATCTGTGGTTTCTTTAATAGAATGTTCACTAACTACTACGTTATTAGGATCATATACTGTAGTTTCTTTTTCATGGGCGTCAAAGTTTAGATCAGCATTAACTTTAACCTTTACTCCGTCTTTTCCATAGACCGCTTCCAGCATATTTATTACTTTGTTTTCTAAATTTTTTTCATATTCTCTCTCTAGGGCTTGTTGTTTTTCAGCTGCCCCTGCCATATCTGGTTCTTCATCTTCATATAAATTCTTAGTAAGACTTCCATTAGTATCATTAATTTCAATGTTTTCTCTTGGTAGGTTCTTAACACTACCTGAAACCAATGCTACAATTGCTTTAACTTGATCTTTTGATAGCTTTTTATATGGTTTAAGTTTTAATGTTACGGAAGCTTGAGCTGGAGCTTCATCTTTTATAAAGGCACTTTCTTCTGGTAAAACTAAATGAACTCTTGCATTTTCTATCTCTGGAAAACTCTTTATAGTTCTTTCTAATTCACCTTGTAATGCTCTTTGATAATTAATTTTCATCTCAGCATCTGTAGCTCCAAATTTGCTTTTATCCAATAGTTCAAAACCTTGGCTACCATTATTCATAGGAACTTCTGACAATATTTCCATTCTTAAACTATCAACTTTTTCGCTAGGCACTAATATGGTATTACCTTCAACCTTAAAATCTTCTTTCTTTTCTTTTAGTTTATTGTAAACTAATCCCATGTCACTGTTATCTATGTTAGAAAATAAAACAGCATATTTTGTACTAGTCAGAGCTATTCCTAAATAAATTAATGTACATATTATACCTGCAAATATCGCACCATAAGCTATCTTCTTTTTTTTGCTCAAATTGCCTAAAGTTTCTTTAAGTTTATTTACCCATTGGGATAGCTTGTTCATCTATAGCACTCCTTACTATAACTGCATTCTACTTAACTCCTGATATGCTTCTATTATTTTATTTCTAACTTGCACTGCCAATTCTAGGGACATTTTTGCTTCTTCAGCATTTATCATTACATTATGTATATTTGTCTCTTCCCCTTTTATAAAGGCTTCCGTTGACATTTCAGATTTAATCTGCTTATCATTTAAACTATCTAGCTGTTTCTTTAAAAGACCTGTGAAGCTTTTATCTTCTTCTATATTTTCAGTATCATTATTTTTATTTAAACTCATTCCCTCAAATATTTTAGGATTTGGAGTAAACTCATTTATTCTCATATTCTAGTACCTACCTTCCAATTTCTAAAGCTTTCATAAACATACTTTTTTCTGAATTAATAGTATCTACATTGGCTTCATAGGACCGTGTGGCTGCAATCATATCTGCCATTTCATTTAGAATATTAACATTAGGCATTAACACATATCCATCTTCTCCAGCGTCTGGATGAGATGGGTCATATACTCTTCTAAGCTCTGAGTTATCTTCTATAACCCCAACAGCTTTTACCCCAAGAAATTGTTCTTCTTTTTTCCCTGTTTTTTTACTTAATTCATTGGTCAAATTTTCTTGAAATATAGCTACCTTTCTTCTATAAGGCATCCCATCTTCTCCTCTTGTAGTTGAAACGTTTGCTATATTAGAAGCGATAGTATCCATTCTCAACCTTTCTGCTGAAAGTCCACTAGCGCTAATTCTCATGTTATTAAACGCTTTTATCACAGTTAACTCACCTCCGCTTATTTACCATTTATTATGTATCTTTTTGTTGAAAATCTACCATTTATCTGATTTATCAAAGCATTATACGTTAAAGTATTGGCTGCTTGATTTACTTTTTCCAAATCAATATTTACATTATTTCCATCTTGTCTCATACTTGATGTTTCATCTCTCTTAATTTCCATTTCACCTTCAGAGGAAGCTGTATTAATATGAGAGCTGCTTGTCTTTTTTAATTCTAAATTTTCAGAAGCTTCTCTCAAATTTTCTTCAAAAACGACATAGTTCCTCTTGTAGTTTGCCGTATTTACATTAGCTATGTTATTTGCTATAACTCGACTTCTCTCTGTTGAAACATCCAAAGCTTTTTTTATAAGATTGTAGTTCTTTTTGTCTATAGAACTGTCACCAATCTTCATTAATATCACCCTCCAATATAACATAAAATTTTCTTTTATTCCATATAATAGCCAGTAGATATAAATTTCTTCAAATAATGGTCTAAATCTATTATCTTTTACAATAATATACAAACCAAATTTTACATATTCATTATACAATATTTTCAATTTAAATTCTACATATATTTTAAATTATTTTAATTTATTTTATATTTTAATTAAACTTTTTATTTTATACTCTTATATGTGGACAAATCCCTGTACATTAGCAAGTGATATGTGGACAAATTAAGGTACATTCTTTATTAATTACATTTTACATTACCTAAATAAGCATAGTAAAGAAAATTTTAGGTATTTATCTAATAATATTCTGTTATTATGTAAAAAAAGAGAGATTGTCCAAATTTATGGACAATCTCTAATAAAATATTATCTACTTCTCACATTTTCTAATATCCTTAAAACCTCTTGAGGTAATTTATTTGATTGAACCATCATCGCATTACCTGCTTCCATCAACAATCCGGTTTTAGTAAACTCTATAATCTCTTCTGCCACATCAGCATCTCTAATGGAACTTTCCGCCTCTGTAACCCCCAATTCAAACTCACTTAAATTGTTGTATTCACCTTCAAACATATTGTTAAGAGCACCATACTTACTTCTTACATCTACAAGCTTATCTGAAACCGCATCTAAAATTTCTAGTGAATTACCGATAAAATCATCACTTAATATATCTAAATTATCCTTTAAGTGTTGAAGTGTTTTTGTTGAATCTAGCTCCAGTTCTCCTGAAGCATTTTTCTTCATAACTCCTATTTTATCAGGAGATAAATTTACAAAAGGAATATCTGTATTATCTCCTACCTTAGCTCCAATTTGAATCAGTCTATCTTCATCCACATTTAATAATTTAGTTCCATTAAATTCTGTACCATTTACTATAGTTTTAAAAGCCTCTATCATCTCATCCATTTCAGTTTTAATTATTTTTTTATCTTCATCACTGCCAGCATTACCAGATTGTATTGTAAGTTCTCTCATTCTTTGAGTTATTGAATTTAATGAGTCTAGACCACCATCAGCTGTTTGAAGCATACTAACGCCATCTTGCAGATTCTTTTGAGCCATTTGCATGCTTCTTATTTCAATCCTCATTCTCTCACTTTTAGCTAGACCATATGGATCATCTCCAGCCTTTATTATTTTTTCACCTGTTGATATTCTAGATAATGCTTGGCTATTCTTCTTTGTGTTCTTTACATATTCTCTAAATATATTTAACGATGGTATATTATGACTTAATCTCATTTTTATCACTCCATTGACGTATTTATTGTATATTTTATCGTAGTTAAATAAGCATTCTTTAGGAAAAATATTTTTAAATATGCCAATTTTATACCAATTCAGAGCTATAATACATCAACGCTGTTTAATCAATTCTTTATTTAATCCATAATCACTCTGCTTCTACATTATATTTTGAGGGCTTCCTTCTATCCACTTTAATATATTTTCAAAAACTATTTTAGCTCTTCTAATCATAGCTTCCTTCGTAGCAAATCCCACATGAGGTGCAACCACCGTATCTGGAGTGTGCAACAATGGATAATCTAATGGTAGAGGTGGCTCCATATCAAAAACATCAATACCCGCTCCAGCGATTTTCCCTTCCATTAAAGCTTTAGCTAAAGCTTCATTATCTATTATAGGTCCCCTAGCAGTATTTATTAAAATAGCACTCTCTTTCATTAAAGCAATCTTTTCTTTATTAATTAAGCCTTTAGTATTTTCATTTAAAGGCACATGGATAGATACTATATCACTTTCAGACAAAACTTTCTCTAAAGTAGTTTGTTTAATATCCATTTCTTTTAGATTATCTTTAACAGATCTATTATAAGCTATAACATTGCATCCAAAAGCTTTTCCTATTCTAGCAACTTCAAGCCCAATAGATCCGGCTCCTACTATTCCTAATGTTTTTCCGCACAAATCTCTTTGTGAATATCCATCCTTAGTTTTTCCCTCTCTAGTTTTACCATCTAAAGGAACTATATTTCTTAATAATGAAAGAATTAATCCAAAGGTCAATTCAGCAACAGAGCTTGTGCTATATCCTGCTGAATTACAAACTAAAATATTTCTTTCTTTACAAGCCTCTAAATCTACATGATCTACACCAGTGAAAGCTACAGATATTAGTTTTAAATTCTCCACTGATCTAATAACTTCTCCCTTTAAAGGCATATTAGCTATTACCAATACATCTGCACCAGCAGCTCTTTCCTTTAGTTTTTCAATATCATCAACTCTATCATTATGTATCACTAGTTCATGTGCCTCACCTAATATGTTTCTAAAGGCAGAAACTATTTCTTCCTCTGCTAATCCCAAAGGTTCAAGTACAACTATTTTCATAATTCCATTCCTCCTACTCCAATATAATTTTTCTCTTTACTTATATAATAGTATTTAATGTAATGTATTTCAACTTGCAGAAAGCCGCGACTCTTTTTAAAGGGCTTAGTTAGATGTTTAGATGTATAGTTTTTTAGATATCTAATTGTTTTTGAGAAACTTATAAATGTGAAACAATTTATTGGTATTCAACAAATGTAAAAATGCTATGCAATGCTTATTATGCTGTCTTGCTACAATAAGAACTTCTAAAATAAATCAAGAATTTCTAGATTTTGCTCAAATGCATAAGGCACATTGCATAGCATTTTTAAGTTTTAGACAATGAAATTTTAGAAATAGATATTTGAAAAACTAATCTATCATAATATAATTTTTTAAAAAAACATATGTAAAACACAAAAGAGCTAAGTATATAGTGAAATAGCGACTTTTGTTGGAGCGGCTTCACTATATATTCAGCTCTTTATTTCATACGACAAATTATCTTTGTAGAAGCTTACAACTGTGTAAATATAATAAATAAAACCCTTGCATTTTTTTGCAAGGGTTTACTTTTATAAATTATTTAGCTTCTTCATCAGCTCTATTGTGCTCCATAAAGTTGATCTGTTCTGCTACTACTTGTGTTATATATCTTTTTTCGTCATTTGCATTTGTATAAGATCTTACGTTAATTCTACCTAAGATACTAACAAGCCTTCCTTTAGTTAAATTAGGAGCTAAACTCTCTGCGGATTTTCTCCAATAAGAAACTGGTATGAAATCTGCTTCTCTTTCACCTTTATTGTTGACATAAGATCTTTGAACAGCTATGGTGAAATTTATTAACAAATTGCCTTCTTCTCCAATCTGTTTTAATTCACAATCTTTAGTAAGCCTACCAATTAATAAAACCTTATTCATTTTTCCACCTCTAACCTGTTTTTTTAATAATTATACCCATTATTAAAATTTATAATCAGTTATTTTAACATAAGGTGGATATTTTAAATCGTTTTAGTTTTTTAATTCCCCTATTTGTAAGCTTTTGATAATTCTACATAGTTAAGAGCACTTTGGGTTAGGTTCATTTTTTCTTCCTCTGTAAGCTCTCTGATAACTTTTACTGGGGATCCCATACATAGTACACCATCTGGTATTATTTTACCTTGAGGAACTAAACTCCCTGCAGCCACCAAAGTGTGCTTCCCAATTACAGCACCGTCTAATACAATACTTCCCATACCAATTAAAGAATTACTTCCTATTTTACATCCATGTAATATAGCTCCATGACCTACAGTTACATTTTCTTCTATAATCAATGGATGACTCTTATCTACATGTAAAACACTATTATCTTGTATGTTGGTATTTTTACCTATAATAATATTGTTAGTATCCCCTCTAACTACACTACCAAACCAAATATTAGCACACTCCTCTACAGTAACATCTCCAATTACGTCAGAAGTTTCAGCTATAAAGCAATTGCTATGTATCTTAGGTTCTTTATCTTTAAATTTATTTATCAAAACAATTCCTCCTCGTAAGTAGTAATATATTATCAATTATATAAAATTAAACTTATCACTTCAAACTATATTTAATCTGTTAACTGACTAAGCTTCACTTTGTCTATATATAAAAAGAGAACCGATAAAGGGGGTTATCAGTTCTCTTTTTATATAGGGGCTTAAAATGATATTAAGTTGATGTGATTCATTAACCATTTTAATTATTAACAGTTTTTGTAAATTTTATACATGAATTTAATAATATTCTGATTTTTATCTTATTCTATAGGCTCTCCATTAAAATTTTCAAACTTAGGAGGATTTTTTTCATCTCTTTTTCTTATTCTATCTGGCGGCTTTACTCCATCATTTTTGCCATCTTTTTGATGTTTATCTCCTTTAAATGATTTCATGGGCTATTCTCCTCTCAAAATATATTTATTATTATATATTATTTTGTATTTTTCAATTCTTATTCTTAAAGATTTATACCAAATCTTTTTTTAACCAAATTTTATAATAAAATAAGTTAATTACTATCATTATAACTATAGAAGGGATTAATAATTTTCTATAATCTAATTGAATTAAAGCATAATTAGATTTTTTCATAAGTGATAATATGAATACAACATACATTATTGGATAAATAAGTCCCTTAATCCAAGCAAATATAAATTTATCTAGTATTATAAATAAAAATCTACCTAAGCCTATACTAAAATTTATAAATATATAATTTAGTAATGTTAATTTCAAAATACCTATTAAGCTTTTATTTATAAAAAAACCAAAGAATAAGAAACTAGTTTCCTCAATTAATATAAATATATTTGAAGCAATAAAAAACCCCATTATGAAAATAATTATATTTTCTATTACCATACTGGTTATTAAAAAATCTTTTCGTATTATTCCTAATCTTAAATACTTACTTCCTTCTTCTAATCTTACTCTCTCTAGAACAAATGAGTAATATATCAAAAATAAGGGATAACAGTAAAATAATACTTCTTGATTAATACCCTCTCCAATTTCATAGGGTAAAAAATACGCAACGGAAAAAGACAACATCCAAAGAATCATTAAAAAAAACACTATTAATCCCTTAGAATACTTTGCTTTTAAAAGTGTTTTTATTTTATTAATTTTTATTTTATCCATTACTCCTCACCTTCTCTTTAGAAGTTAAGTTAATAAACAATTTTTGTAAAGGCATGTTTTCTATAGCAAATCCTTTCTCCATTAAACTTTGTTTTTCTTCCTGACTTAGCTTTTGAAATATAGATATGATCTCAGTACCTGCAGCCTTTTTTATGTCTAAAATATTATAGCTTTCCTTTAGCTCATTAATGCTCCCAGGAGCTCCAGATAAATATAAGGATTTTTCCTTTAACTCATCCACATCTTCACATAGAAGCAACTTACCTTTATCAACTATAATCAATTTTTCAAATATCATGCTTACTTCCTCTAAATAATGAGTAGAAAATATTATGGTTCTAGGGTTTTCTTCATAGTCATGTAACAAAATTTTATAAAATATATCCCTATTAGTAGGATCTAACCCAGAATAAGGTTCATCAAAAATAGTTAAAGGAGCTCTAGATGCTAATCCTACTATTATATTTACAACACTCTTCATTCCCTTGGAAAGATCTGAGTAGGGTTTCGATGTATCTAAGTTAAATTCTTCAATCAATTCTTCTTTGAAATCTTCATCCCAATTAGAATAAAATAACTTAGCCATTCTAAATATTTCAAAAGAATTCATCCTGGGTATAAAATTATCCGTCTCACTTATAATACACATTTTCGATAAAATCTTTTCATTTTCAAAAGGTTCTTCTCCAAAAATTTCTAACAACCCTGAGTTTCTCACATAAAGACAGCTAATTATTTTTAACAAAGTGGTTTTTCCAGCTCCATTTTTACCAACCAATCCATAAATTTTATCCTTTTCTATATCTAAAGAAAGATTATTTAAAATTAACTTTCTACCAATTTTTTTATTTAAATCTCTAATTCTTACTGCTAACTCCATTTTATACACTCCCCCAAATACCTAATCTACCTCAATGGTTTTAAGCGATACATAGCTTATCCATAAATTGAATATAATTATCGGTATTGCCCATTTCAAAAATACATTGGATAGCCTAAGTATATGTTCTACATCCCAAAGTAAAATCCAAATTCCATAACTGAAAAATAATATAAAATAAAAAAACACCATGGCATAACCTACAATAGCATAATGGCTATTATATAGTAGTTCAAAAGAAATTTTCAAACTAAACAGAAGTGAAAAATATATGAAATAGTGACTTATGATTTTTATTATTGTATTTATATTTGATATTACTGAAGAATACATATAAAAATTTGCTAATATTAATGCTGTGGTTATACAAATTATAATGATGCTTTTAAATAATTTAAGTTTAAAGTATTTATGTCTACTTCCACCTAATTTCAAAAAAGTTTCTAAGGTTTTTTTACGTCTCCAAAACAATATAATAAAAGCAACCATATATGCAATCTGATTATAACTTGCATATTGTGAATAATTCTTTGATGGACTATTAAATATCGAAAATATGAACATTATTATCATGTAAACAATTAGGAAAATGTTATTTCTCGCCTCCATCTTAGTTTGAAATAACCATATTTTTAATGTCCTATTCATTTTCCCCTCCCCATATTCATATCAGTTTTGAATTTTAACTAACTGAACTTGCTATATCACGTTTCATTATATTTCTTAAACATATTTTATATATTATATAGCCTGTGGAAACAATTATTATATAATTTGTAAATGTATTGATAAATATGTACTTCATTAAAAAATCTATTATTATATCTGCCATACTTACTTTAAATAAATGTCTAATAGCATTATCCAAAACTATAAAAATAATTAATTTGTTGTTGCGTTCAATGGCTATATAAGAAGCAAAAATGCAAATAAAATACAAAATTATAAAAGAGGTAATGAATACTATTAGTGTAGATAAAATAGGTTCTTTTTTCATTTTATAATTAAAATAAATAAAAAACTCTCCGTTAGATACCATAGCATTTAAAAAAATTGTTGTGATAAATGAAATTATAAAAGAAATAATCCCGTGTATTAAATATAGGTTATTAATCAATTCCCTTCTTTTAAAGCCTAAAATTAAATAATGAAATAGATTTTTTATATAACTCCCGGTAAAGCCGCAAATAGAAATAAAAAGTATAGTTGAAAAAACTATAGATAAAAACACGTTACCTTCTTTCGGTCTCACTTTTGATATTAAAGATATAGAAATTAAAAATGCATTAAATACTATAAAAACTAATCCAAAAACCATTTTATTATCTGCCAATATCATATTCATCAAAGTTTTGAATCTTATATACCAACTTTTATTTATAACTTTCATAAAATCCCCTTCCACATTTTAGTTAAAAATCTATAATTCAACAATATCGTCAATTGCTATAATTGTCAAATAAAAAGAACAGTTCTAATCTTATATAAGATTAGAACTGTTCCTAAATTTCAGTAAATTTTGACTAAACCGCTACATCTTTATAGGTTTTATTATAATATGAGCCAATGGACTTCCATGATACATATATAACAAATACTCTTACCGGTAACTCAATTAAATTCTTAATTATTCTAGGAATAATCAATGCATATAGAGCCTTACCTGTTATCATAGACAACCACAATGAGTTTAATCCAAGGTTAACAAAAATAACCACTATTGCTGTTGCAAGGGTAATATTAACTAAATTTTTAGGCTTTTTATAAAGGAATAAGCCATAAATCGCCCCTGAAAGAGCAGTACTTAATGTGAATCCTGGAAAATAAGCACCTTTCGGAAAAATAGCCATACCCAATAAGTCTGCTACAGCTCCAGCAATGCCTCCCCATAAAGGCCCAAATAGCATTCCTGTCAGAGCTAAAGGTAAAAATCCAAAGCTAATCCTGATTATTGGGGTTTCGATGCCTAAAAATCTTGTAAGGACTACTTGTAGCGCAATAAAGAAACTAACAAATATTAATTTTCGAGTTTTTGTCATATCCCCACCTCCTCTCCAAATATGCAATATTAATAATTGCCGTAGAGAAAGTATCACCCACCGTTAGCGGAATGCGGTAATTGCATCGCAAAACCTGAAGAAACTTTTGGTCTTTTCGTCTAGTGGCAACTTCCTGTCCAACTAGCACTTGACGCGCAAAACCTACTCTAACTAGCAAAATATTTAATTATATTATATTACTTATTCTTGAAATCAACAATATATATTATGAAATTATTTTTTTATTCAAAAATATTGAATATAATAATATATTAATGATAAAATTATAAGATAAAGTTAAACTATAGAAGGGTGAGTTGAAAAATGTCAGAAATAATTCTTACACAGTCCGCAAAAAAGCTAATAGAAGATGAACTAGAATATCTAAAGACAGTAAAAAGAGTGGAAATTAAAGCTGCTTTAAAAGATGCCAGAGCACAGGGTGATTTAAGTGAAAATGCCGATTATAGTGCTGCTAAAGATGATCAATCTTTAAATGAAACTAGAATATTGGAGCTTGAAGCTCAATTGAAAAATTCCGTTGTGGTGGAAAGTTCTACAGAGGAAAACATATTTGATCTTAACAAAAAAGCTATTGTAAAATTCTATGATATAGAAGAAGAGGAAAAGGTAACTTTGGTAAGCTCAGTTGAATCTGATTTGCAAAATATGAAAATTAGCATAGAGTCACCCTTAGGCAAAGCTCTTTATAAACTTGAGATAGGAAAAAGAGTAACTGTAAACTCTCCTGATGGACATTATGACGTAGAAGTAATAAAGATACTATAAAGGATCCATATTTATCTTATATGGACCCTTTAATATATTTTCTTATCAAAAGGCTCAGTATTTATATATAATTGGAATAGAGCCGCAGCATCCTTTTGACTTATCTTCCCATCTGACAACTTCCTGTATAAAATATACAGATTGGCATTCATTTCAGGATCGCTAAATTTTGTTTCTTTCATCTTTTTTTCAATTTTCTCATTTAAAGTTAATGTATTATCCTTCAATACCTTTTTAATAATTTCTATAATTTCTTCAGCTTCTTTTACTACTTGTTTATCCTTTGATGTTAGTTTAATAGCCATAGCTCTCGATTGTATCTTTGTAAGAACTTCCTCATTAACTAGTAGCTTTTCTTCCATTGTGCACCTCCACATCCTTATATTTCTATTATAACACATTATTATAATAAAAAATATACTGAATTGCACTACAACATGAACTTAATTTTTATCTTTTTTGTTAGAAACCCTGCCCATACCTTCTAACTGTACTCTAAAATTATTTCTAAAATTTTGTAGATATTTTTCTCTTAATTCTTTTTGTTCAATTTTCTCTTCTTCCGTTAATCCTTCTTCTTTACTTTTTTTATATAGATAATTTATTCTATTAATCATTTCCTCTATATTCATAAATAACCTCCAAATAATTTTATTGATTTTTAAACATTTTTAAATTATAACATAGGATTCTAATTACAACAACACTTCTACAATTTCATAAAAATAAAGCTATAAAATATCATAGCCTCATTTTCCTATATTCATCAGCAATTCTTCTGCCTTATTTATTTGCAAGGGTCGACTAAAATAATATCCCTGTATCCTGTCACATCTCATATCTTCTAATAGAAAAACTTGTTCCTCTTCTTCTACACCCTCAGCAATAACCTCCATATTTATATTATGAGCTAGCTTAATTATGCCATGGGTTATGTCTTTATCTGAATTATTTTTCCCTATATTATCTATAAAGGATTTATCAATTTTAATAGTACTTATAGGTAGGTTCTTTAAATAGTTAAAAGAAGAATATCCTATGCCAAAATCATCGAGGGCAACTTTTATATTTAAATCTCTAAATTCTTGTAGTATTTTTATATTATTTTCTAGAGATTCCATTAATATAGTTTCAGTAATCTCAAATTCTAAATATTTTGGATTCACACTAGTGCGCTTAATTATTTTTTTTACTCTATCAGCAAAACCTCTATTCTGTATTTGTACTGCAGAAATATTTATCTCCACTCTGCTTATATCGTAATCTTTATCTACCCATTGTACTACCTGCTTACATACTTTATTTATAATCCAGTCTCCTATGGATATAATGAGGCCTGTTTCTTCAGCAATTGGAATGAATTCCGTCGGAGATACCATACCAAATTCTCTACTATTCCACCTTAAAAGAGCTTCAAAGCCTACAATTTTTCTATTTTTAACATCCACTTGAGGTTGATAATGAATATCTAGCTCCTCATTTTTCAGAGCAGTTCTCAATCCCTTTTCTATAGCTATTTTTCTCTCTATTTCTTCTTTTATATCTGCTGAAAAGAAACAATAATTGTTCTTACCTATTTTTTTAGCTTTATACATAGCAGTATCAGCATATTTTAATAAGGTATTCACATCTGAAGAATCATCTGGAAAAACACTTGCCCCCATGCTAACAGAAACGTAAACACATTTATTATCTACAACCAAATTTTCATTAAGCTTTAAAATTACATTTTCACAAAATTCAATTACTTCTTGGCATTGAGAATCACAAGGTAGATAAATAATAAATTCATCTCCTCCAATTCTTCCTATTGAACTATTACCACCTAGGTATAGTCTTAATATATCAGCTACCTTTTTTAAAAGTTTATCTCCATATATATGTCCCAATGTATCATTTATTTTCTTAAAGTTATCTAAATCTAAAAACATTACTGCAATTTTACCATTACTTTTCTCTTCTATATTTTTATTTATGGCAAATTTAAGACTTTCCATAAAGGTATTTCTATTTGGTAAATCTGTTAATTGGTCATAAGAAGCCATATACCTCATTTTTTCTTCTATTTTTTGTAATTCATTATACTGCTCCCTCAATTCTCCCTCTGTAGCAGAAAGTTCTTCATAAACAGCAGAAAGTTCATCATAGCTTTTCTGAAGCTTCTCTTCCATAATTTTATTTTTCCTTATATCTCTGGCTATGAATGAGATCCCTACTTTCCTTCCCATATCATCTATAATAGGGGATATAGTGATAGAAACATTTATTTTTTCACCACTTTTTTTAGCCATGAGCTTCTCTATACATTCAACTTCCCTATCATCAATTTCTTTTTTAATAAATAAGGCCATTTCTTGAAGTTCATCCTTTGGTATCAAGATAGATATATTTTTTCCTATTACTTCTTCTCCTTTATATCCAAATATATTTTCTGATCCCTTGTTCCAGCTTATAATATTGTTATGTAAATCTTGACTAATAATAGCGTCATCAGCATACTTAATAATAGCAGCTAATTTACCATTATCCTCTTCTAGCTTTGTAAGCTTATCTATTGTTTCATTTTTGTTAAATATTTTAATTTGCAACTTTAATATTATAATTTCAAAAAAAATAAGCATTAAACTTAATATTAAATTCATCTTGTTTTCAACATCAATAATATGATATTTATAGTGAAAAAATTGAAATATAATCAGTGGAATTAATGATATTAAAACTTGTATTAATACATAGTTATTTATTCTTTTTTTGAATAATACTTTCATTCTCTCCTCCAGTAAATTGTTCCGTTTTTAGCTTTTTATTCTATTTTATTATACATATCAAATCATTTAACTACAATATATTACAAAAAATTTACCCTATTGTTATTTATTAAAGAACTTTTTCAATTGTATAATGTATACAATTGTGGTATAATCTATACATTAATAAAATAGTATAATTTATTTAAGGAGAATAGGACATGCATCTAGAATCACTTATGGGAACATTAATACCTTTAGTAATTCATTTACTTGAGGCGATGGGTACATTTATTATAATCTTTGGTGCGGGAAAAGCTTTCTTTCAGTACATAAGAGCAGCAACAAGATCTGAAGAAAGATTGATTAACCCTTTAATAAAGATTGATCTAGCCAATGCCCTGGCCTTAGCTTTAGAATTTAAGTTAGGTGGAGAGATATTAAAAACCGTTATAGTAAGAACCTTAGATGAAATGTATATTTTAGCTTCTATCGTTATATTAAGAGCGCTATTAACTTTTATGATTCATTGGGAAATTAAATCTGAATCTAAAGAACATATGGAAAAAAAGGACTAGCCTTAATAAGGCTAGTCCTTTCTATTTTTTGACCTAATTCTTTTAAAATTTTTCTTCCAGTCAGATTTGCTCTCTACTCTTACTAATATATTAGATTTTTTATGGATTCTACATTTCCTTTAACATTACTATATAGCATCTCACTATATTTTGATAGTATATCATTTTTAACCATATTCATAACGGAACCCGCCATATCTATATCTTTTATACGTGAAAGAGAGGCTGTTATATTTTCGTTTGTATTGGAGGTATTACTTAATGCATGCTGAAGATTGTTTGAACATGAGCCTATATTAACTCTAATTTCATTTATCTTTGTCAGTGCATCTTTTAGCCCTTGAATAGAATTTCCTGAGGATTCAGAAGTGATTAAATTGTCATCGTCAATAATTAAACTGTCTGTACTTAAGGAATATAACCTAATACCCATAGTAGTATATGGTTGATCTTTTACTTGTATTGTTAGAGTCTTATCTTCATTTAACAATTTTATATTATTAAATTCAGTATTCTCTGCTATGCTATCTATGGATTCTTTAAGTTGTTTAAATTCACTGTTTAAGCTTTCCCTATCGCTTTCTGTTAAAATTCCATTAGCCCCCTGTACAGCTAACTCCTTCATTCTATGGAGATGACTAGTTATATTATCTAAGGCTCCATCTGCTACTTGAAGCATAGATATACCGTCTTGTATGTTCCTTTGTGCCTGGGAAAGTCCCCTTACTTGTGCTTTAAAACTCTCACTAATGCTTAATCCTGCCGCATCATCTGCCGCTCTATTTATCCTTCTTCCCGAGGATATCTTCTCCAATACATTTTCTTTGTTTTTTCTAAAAGAATTAATTTTATTGCTAGATGAAAAAGTATATATATTATTAATTAACAATATTCCACCTCCTTGCTTATATATATTATCGTAATAATTGGAAATAAGTTTACAAATTTTCTGAATGCAAAAGGGGCTGTTTCAAAATAATATTTCAAAACAACCCCTTTAAAGCTTATAGATTTTAAATTAGCCTCTAACATCTAAGTTTTGACCAATATTAGGATTTACTGATTTCTCAATCATTTCTGTCATGGCTTGAGCATTTTCTTTACCTTTGTTCATAGCCATTTTCATTAAGGCTAAAGAAGCTTGTTGCTTAACCTTACCTCCATTCATAGCGATGGATAATCCAGCTATATCCATATTAACACCTGCTTTCTTTATTAATTATTTTGATGCTATATTATTGTAATAAATTCATCGTAGGTATTGAACTTTCTCCACCTAAAACAGTTATAGCATTCAAAGATATTCCTTTGTTCTTTAAGTATTTTAAATTACTATTATTAAATAACACCAATGGTGATTTTGACAAAGCAGCGTAGGCAGAGCCTGATAAGGCATCTGGGAAATTTTGCCCTGAAGCTAAATACACCTTGTTAAAATCCAAATCCTTTTCAAATCTATCTAATAATAAAAGGTTTGTCTCATATCTATCCTTACCATAGATTCTCTCACTATCTATAGAAAGACTACGTTCTAATAATGGAGTGATTATTTTTTCTCCTCCTACTATATAAGCTTTTTCTACTTCTTTCTCTTTTAAATATTCTATTATATCTTCCTCTAATCCAGCTTTTGAAGATAATATTATTGGTATACCTTTAGTGGCAGCTATAGAAGAAGCAGAGAGAGCATCAGGAAAATTTTCACCAGAAGTTATTATAACTTCCTTAAAATTTCCAAAATCCTTTAACACTTCTAATGAGGTTTCATACCTATCATTTCCCCAAATTCTTTTAGTTGTCATGCCCATAGATTTTATTTTATTCTCTATATTTTGTGATATTGAACCTCGTCCACCAACTATTATGGCATTGCTAGGTTTTAATCTTTTTAGCTCGCTTTCTATACTTTTATCTATATAATTTTTTTCTATAAGTAATATTGGAGCATTATATTTTTTAGCATAAGGTACTGCGCTTAAAGCATCTGGAAAATTTTCACCGGATACTAGAATAACATATTGGCTATTCCCTACCCATCCATTTTTGCTTATCTCACTGCTAGTATCGTACCTATTTTTTCCTTCTATTCTATTTGGTATATGAGCTATGCTCTTTTGAGGATTATTTTTATCTATAGAAACTATATTAGATGAAACTAAATTTCCATCCTTATCTTTAGCATTTACCTTTACTCTAAAGGCATTTGACTTAATATCATCGCTATAAATAATTCTATCTTCTTTATATTTGCCCGTTATAAAGTCCCTTCCAATACTATCTGTAGTGGTTCTCTTCCCAAACCAGATATTTGGTAAATCTCCATCTTCAATTAAAGCTGTATACTCCATATTTTCTGTATTGTCGTCCATACTCTTTGTCCACTTAAATGTATATTTACCATCATTATAATCCTCTAAATACAAAAATGGGATTGTTCCCGGTTTACTATATTTAGGTTTAACCTTAGATATATTCAACCAATGATCATATAATCCATTCACATTCCATGCATTTGGTATTTCTTCATTCTCTTGAGGTGATGAATTAAAACCTTCTAAACTACTATACACACCTATATTATTTTCAAGTCCATTTGCGTTATCCCTAATATCTCTATAAACTATGCTGTTTTTTCCTGCTGGACTTCCAAAAAGTTGAACATAATCCTCGGCTGCTATTTCGCTTATAGCCCAGCTATGTTCTCCATTTTCAACCTTTTTATAAGAACCTAAATTTCTCACTTTATAGTATCCTGTATCTTTACTCTCTAATTCCTTACCTTCTCCCATCCAAGTATGGTATATGGTAAAGTGATGTCCGTATTCATGGGACAAAACCCTAGCTAGAGTAGTAAATTTTATATTTTTGCAACCATATATTTGAATATAATTATATTTACTCAATGTATCTCCTGTGTAAAATCTATAGTACATACCCGTGGTGTACTTACCATAAGGGTAGTCATCAATAAGCTCAATATGGGATAAGTACTTTATTTCTTCCCCTATGGTATTATTTAAAAGCTCATCATACACCCTTTTAAGCTTTTCTTGTGAGGAAAAAGCTTGAGAATAGCTTCTTATCTCCACTCCATTTGCTCCCTTATAAGAACTTATAGGAGAAGCTGCTTCTACCTTATAACTCAAAGAGATTACTATGAAAAATACAAATATAATATTACAAATTAAACTATATCTTTTCTTCAAATCCACCACTCCAAACATACTGCATTTATTAATAAATATCGTATAAAATGTGGAAAAGTTTAATATATAATAGGAGGAATAGCTAATGAATGTAGCTATTCCTCCTATTATATATAACTCTTCAATAATGTTAATTTTCCTTTTATAATATATTTACCAAGAGTAGCTGGTATTAAGATACTATCTCCTTTATGAATCTTTAATATAGTACCATCTTCTGAAGTTATAGTTCCAAACCCATCTACACATGTAAAAATATAAAATTTACTTACGTTGCTTTCTTCTTCAAGAATTTCATTAATTATATATTTTTCAATTGTAAAATATTCGCTATGGCATAAAACACCTTTAGAATATCCATTAAATTTATTTAATTTATTCTCCCTTTCATTCATTGCTTTTAAATTAAAATCAATAACATCTAAAGATTTTTCTACATGTATCTCTCTAGGTCTACCGTAATCATATATCCTGTATGTTATATCGCTGTTCTGCTGGATTTCCGCTATTATAACCCCTTCACAAATAGAATGTACAAGACCACTTTTTATAAGAAAACAATCCCCCTTTTTAACCTGAATCTTATTTAAATATTCCTCTGTTCTTCCTTCTTCAATTGCTTTTTTAAATGTTTCCTTATCACAATCTTTTGTACCTACTATTAAAAAAGCCTCCCCTTTTGCTTCTACTACATACCAAGCTTCAGTTTTTCCAAGAGAATTTTCTACTCTTTTTGCATATTCATCATTGGGGTGTACTTGAACAGATAATTTCTCTTTAGAATTTATTAACTTAACTAATAAAGAAAACTCCTTACCGTCAAAGTCTTCTCCTAATAGTTTTTTTCCATATTCTTTTATAAGTTCATCAAATCTCTTACCTTTGAATTTCCCATTGTCTACAATGCTCATGCCATTAGGATGGCAAGCTATATCCCAGCTTTCACCTATGTTTCCATCTGGTAAATTATCTCTAAACTTTTCTAAATCTCTTCCCCCCCATATCTTTTCATAATACAAGTTTTTAAATTTAATTGGATACATGTATAATCTCTCCTTATGATTAATAAGAGAAGTCCCTATATCATAACCATATTTTTCATACTAGTAATTTATTACCGTAATCATTTGGAAATAAAAAAACTGCACTGCTCATTAAAGCTGTCAGCTTCTTGAGCAGTGCAGATGTATAAATTAAACTACACTTATTTTTATTATTTTAATTCAATTTTCCAATTTTATCTTCAACAATTTTTATCAGTTCATTACTTTTTACAAGTTCATAGCATTTTTTCATATCTAAATACATTTTTCTATCTTCGTATAAAGTATCTACATCTTTCCTTATCCTATCATGAACTGCCTTTGTTGCCGTTGCAAGTTTATCCTTTTCTCCAAAGTCTATGCCTTGAGCTGCTGTCATAAGCTCTATAGCTAGTACATTTCTCACATTCTCCAATATGTCCCTTGCCTTTCTTGCAGAAATTGAACCCATACTAACATGATCCTCTTGATTTGCAGAAGTTGGTATAGAGTCTACTGAAGCTGGATGAGCTAATACTTTATTTTCAGACACCAAAGCTGCTGCAGTGTATTGTGGAACCATAAAACCACAATTCAATCCTCCCTTTTTAACTAAAAAAGCTGGCAAACCGCTCAAACTAGGATTGATAAGTCTTTCAATTCTTCTTTCACTTATATTTCCTAATTCTGCTATAGCTATTCCTAAAAAGTCAAAGACTAAAGCCATTGGCTGTCCATGAAAATTTCCTCCAGATATAACTTGTCTACTTTCAGCAAATATTAAAGGGTTATCCGTAGCTGAGTTTATTTCAATATTTATTTTATCTATAATATAGTCTATGGCATCCCTACTAGCTCCATGAACTTGTGGTACACATCTTAAAGTATATGCATCTTGAATCCTCTTTTCCCCCTGTCTTGTAATGGATTTGCTATGTTTTAAAATTTTTAGCATATTTTCTGCACATAAAATTTGTCCTTTATGAGGCCTAACCTTGTGTACTTTTTCATCATAGGCATCAACTATACCATTTAAAGCTTCCATAGTCATGGCTGCTGCTATATCTGACACTTTAGTCAACATTTTTCCATCATAAGCTGCCAATGCTCCTACTGCTGTAAGCACTTGAGTTCCATTTATTAGAGCCAATCCTTCTTTGGAAATCAGCTCAACTATACCTATACCAGCTTTTTTCATAGCTTCACTTCCATTAAGTCTTTCTCCTTTGTATATTGCCTCACCATCTCCAATCATAACCAATACCATATGGGCAAGTGGACATAAATCTCCGCTAGCTCCAACAGAACCCTTTTCTGGTATTATTGGATGTACTCCTTTATTTAACATTTCTATAAGAGTATTTAGTGTGCTCAATCTTATGCCAGAGTAACCTTTAGCTAAAGCATTTATTCTCAAAAGCATAGCTGCTCTTACCACATCTTCTCCATAGGGCTCTCCTACCCCACAGCAATCGCTTAAAATTAAATTTTTTTGTAATTCTTTAGTTTCTTCCTTTGATATTAACACATGGCTAAACAAACCAAATCCCGTAGTTATACCATAGATTACTTCTCCATTTTCCATCATATCATCTACTAATTCTCTTGACTTTTCAACTTCTTTTATCGATTCGTCAGTGAGTTTAACTTCATAGTCTTCTCTAGCCACTTTAATAATATCTTCTATGGTTAAGCTATTTCCATCTATATAAATAACCTTCATAATGACTCCTCCTTTTTAAAAGTTTAAAATTTAAAACATAAGCACTCCTATGAGCCCAAATATAAATAGTGGAACTGTATAGTGTAAAAAACTTGGTATACATGTATCCCATATGTGATCATGTTGTCCATCAATATTTAATCCCGATGTTGGACCTAAAGTGGTATCTGAAGCTGGAGAGGATGCATCTCCTAAAGCTGCTGCGGTAGCAATTAGTAAAATCGTTGCCTTTGTACTAAAACCAACCTTTAATGCCAAGGGAACATAAATAGCTGCAATAATAGGAACTGTTCCAAAGGATGTACCTATTCCCATAGTGATCATTAACCCTGATAAAAGCATTACAATGGCTGCAATTACTTTACTTCCTCCCATCATTGCCGCTGCTGAATTAACTAAGGTTTCAATCCCTCCAGTTTCTCTAATTACAGCTGCATAACCAGAAGCCACTAACATAACAAAGGCTATAAATCCCATCATAGCTATTCCATTATCCATTAACTCATCTATGGAAGAGCATTTGATTACCTTTGTAACTAACATAATTCCAATACCAAACATAGCACCTAATGGCAATGATCCAAATATAATTTGTACTACTAACGTTACTGCTCCAGCTATTAAAGATATATAATGCTCTTTCGTTACCTTCACATCTTTTTTTAATAAATCATCCAAATTTTCATATTCTGATTTAAATTCGGCATTGATTTTGTATTCTCTAGACTTTCTATAAGTAAAAATGGAGATAATAAAGCCTGTCAACATAGCAAGGCCAGCAACCCAAGTGGATTTCCAAACCATATCAACGGTTATAGGCATGCCACTAGCAGTAACTTGCTCTTTCACTATTCCATGGAATATCAAACCATATCCTATTGGCAAAGTTAAATAAGGTGCTTTAAGTCCAAAAGCTAGAGCGCAAGATGCAGCCCTTCTATCCATTTTTATTGTATTCATAAGTGGTATTAGTGCCGGAATTAATATAGGAATAAAAGCGATGTGTACTGGTATTACAGTTCCTGAAAGACAAGCAACTATAGCAAGTATAAATAACAGAATTGTTTTCTTTCCTTTTATGCCTTTTGCTATTTTTATAGATAGTATTTTAGCAGCTCCTGTTTTGTGTATAGCAGCTGCCAATCCCCCCAGTAGTATATAACTTAGTGCTGTTTCTGAATTCCCTCCCATGCCACCAATTAAAATGCTTATGGTTTTACCCATTGGCATTCCAGCTACAGCACCACCTACCAAAGCCGCAATAATTAATGATAAAATAACGTTTAATTTTAATAAGCACAATACTATCATGGTAAGAACTGATAAAACTACAGGATTTGTAAACATAGAATATCCCCCTTTTATCTATTAAATTCTAACTATAGCATTTTGATATATTCAAAATAAAATAAGCTTGGCAATTGGAGTAATTATAATTAAAGTTATAATGGTTCTTTCAAAGGCAATAATTATTATCTCTTTTAAAGTGATTGGAATATCTGTAGCTAGAATACATGGAATAGATGCTGAGAAAAATAATACTGTAGATATGCATACAACAGCTATTATAAATCTTGTAACTAGTGGGCAATTAGCCACAATTAAAAGTGGCAGAGACATATCTGCAATATTTATTGCACATGCTTTAGCAGCAAGTAAGGGTTCTGGGATTCTTAGTGCAAAGGTAAAAGGATAAAAAATATACCCTAATAAATCAAACAATGCCGTATATTTTGCAGATAAAGCACCTAATAATCCTATAGATGCAATTGTTGGAAGAACTTCCATGGCCATTAAAAATCCACTTTTTAAATTTCTAATTACATTTTCCTTAAGATCAGCTGATTTATAAGCGGCCTTTAACCCTTCTGATAGTGCATTTTTAAAAATATCTCCTTCTATTTCTGGTTCAACATCTCCTTTATCCATATAATATCTATTTTCTTTATTTTTCAGCGGTCTTAATCTTGCTGTAATGGCAGTTACTATAAAGGTTACTACAAGAGTTACCCAAAAATATTTATTCCACATGTCCATAATTCCTAGTGTTTTAGCAACTATTATCATAAAAGTTGCCGATACCGTTGAAAATCCTGTAGCAATAATACTAGCTTCTTTTATGGTGTACTTTCCTTCCTTAAAAACAGTATTTGTAATTAAAAGTCCAATGGAATAACTTCCAACAAAAGACCCAACAGCATCAATTGCAGACCTACCTGGTGTCTTCCATATTGGTCGCATAATAGGTTTCATAAAATTCCCACGAATTCAAGCAATCCATAGCTTATTAAAAAAGACAGAAATACGGAACCTACTGGAATAATCAATCCTATTGGAATAACAATTTTATAAAAAGTAAAGGGCAATACATCTGGAGCAAATAGCCATTCAGGTCCAAAGTTTGAAACTGCACAAAACCCTATAAATATTCCTATTATTTTAAACACAGAAAACACTGTTGTGGTCCTATCCTTATTCCATGTTTTTTTATACAGGGGGTATAATCCTCCTAAAGTTATAATTATTACAGTATAAATAGAGGTAAAATAGGGATAGTTTTCTTTTATATCTGTCACTATGTGATCTAAAGGTATGGTGGATACTCCATTTATACTTATAGGAATAAAGAACATAAAAATCCCAATTAAACTAAATAGTATAAATTTCAAATAAACCTTTGGATTATTTAGTTCATGATCTATTTTTCTATTATTATTAATATGAGGATTCAACTATATATCTCCTCCATTAAAATTACTTATTTTCTATCAATTATAACTTTCCCTCTCTTTATAACTTTTTCTACCATGTTCCCCCCAAACTTATAAACCACATCTTCATAATTTGAGGTATTCCAAATTTGCATGTCCCCTAATTTCCCTACCTCTAAAGAACCTATTTCCTCTTCCATTGAAAGTGCATAAGCTCCACCTAAAGTAGCTGCTCTTAATGCCTCAGCAGGAGTCATACTATGTGCTCTACAGGCTAACATCATAATAAATTGCATGGATTCAATCCAAGCACCTGGACAACAATTTGTTGCTAAAGCTATGGTCATACCTTCTTCTATCATAGGCCTTGGATCAAAGGGTTTAGGGTGTTTTACTGCAAAATCTGTAACGGGAAGAAGCACTCCTGTAACCTTAGCTTTTGATAGTTTTTTTATTACTTCTCTAGGAGTATAATTTAAATGATCTGCCGATACAAAATTCATATGGGCAGCTAAATCCGAACCACCTATATAGGAATAAGCATCTGTGTGTATCCTTGGCTCAATACCTAAATCTCTTGCTCTTTTTAATATCTTTTCACTCTCCTTAGCAGTGTAATATCCTTCATCGCACCAAACATCACAAAACTTTGCTAAATTTTTCTCTGCCACATAAGGTATCATTTCTTCAGTTAAAATATCTATATATTTATCTTTAGAAACATCATCTGGCCATCCGTGAGCTCCTAAAAAAGTAGATATTATGTCTATGGGCAAATTTTCATGCAAGGCTTTATTAACCTTTAACATTTTTATTTCATGTTCTAAGCACAATCCATAACCACTTTTACTCTCTACAGTGGTGGTTCCTGAACACATCATGTTGTAAATTCTTTTATATGCACTTTTATAAAGCTCTTCCTCTGAGGAATCCCTTGTCATATTCACGCTGACCATGATTCCTGTTTCTATGCCCATTTCCTCTAATGTTTTACTATCCGTTACAGTAAGTTTAGCAACGTATTCCTTTACCCTTGACCCTCCGAAAACTAAATGTGTATGACAATCTACAAATCCTGGCGCAACCACTTTACCCTTACAATCAATGACTTCAGCTTTGCTATAGTCAACTTTACTACATACCTCTTCTTTACTTCCTAAAGCTATTATTCTATCTCCCTTTACTGCTATCCATCCATCTTCTATTATTCCAACTAAGTCTTTAGCTTCTTTTCTGCAAGTTACTAATTGAGAGCAATTGCTTAATACCAAATCCGCCTTTAGTTCATTTTCTCTAGCATCCAATTTCCATCACCTCTCTATTCCCTAACTAAAAATAATAGAATCACTTTATAAATTAACTTGTACCTCTCCAACATGGAAAGGTACAAGTTTAGTCTTTCTTAAAGTCTTAATATATTATTTTAAATTTTATCTCGGTCTCTTACCATCTGGTCCAAAGGTTGCATCTGGTGTCCACCAAAGAGGAACTTTAATGCTGTCAGTAGTATATTTTCCTTTTCCTTCAGCAATGTCCCTTGCAGTTTCATAGCCCGCTTGAGCATGTCTTATGATACCTATTCCTGAGTCTGTAGTTAAGCATACATCTAATCTTAAAGCGGCTTCCTCTGTTCCATCTGCAATCATTGTAACTCCAGTATGAACTGCCTCTCCCATAGAATAGTTAGCTTGAATTGCTATTAAATCACACATTCCTGCACAATTTAGTAATCCATTTAAGTATGGCCAGTCAGAAATTAAATCACTGCCATCTTTCATGTTTTCTGATTCAAAGGTTGGATTAACTATGGAACCTGTGTCTAAATTATCCCTTGAAAAAGCTACCGGGCCTTTAATTTCCCCTTTCTTTATAAGCTCATTTATAGCTAATCCAAATTTTCTACGCTGTCCAAATCCCATATAGCAAACCCTTGCTGGAAGAGCTTCTATTGGTAAGCACTTACTTGCAAGTGTAATCCATCTTGTAACTAGTGGGTCATCTTTAAACAACTCTAAAGCAAGTTCATCTGTTCTCTTAAGATCTTCAGGATCTCCTGAAATACAAGTCCATCTAAATGGTCCACGACCTTCACAGAATAGTGGTCTAATATATTCAGATACGAATCCTGGAATTATGAATGCTTCCTTATCTTCCATTCCAGCATCACGGCATTCTTTTCTAATACTCGTTCCATATTCAAATACTTCAACACCCTTTGCATAGTAAGCGTTCATTGCCTTAAGATGTTTTACCATGGATTCTCTTGCCTTTTCTAAGTATAATTCACGATCTTTTTCCCTTAATTCATCCGCTTCTTCAGGAGTATATCCAGATGGAATATAAGAGATCGGGTCATGACATGGACACATTTCACTTATAATATCTGGCATAAATCCTTTATTGTATGCATCCCAGAAAAGATCCGCTGCATTTCCAACCACTCCGATGGATAAAGGTTCTTTTTTAGCTGCTGCCTTTTTAGCCATATCAATAGCTTCATCTAATGAGTAAACCATTGTATCCATATAATCTTTTTCAATACGTCTCTTAATTACTTTTTCGTCTGCATCAATTACTATTGCAACTCCACCATGCATCTTCATTGCCCAGCTCTGATTTCCTCCCATGCCTCCTGCTCCTGCTGTGAAATAAATTCTACCTTCTAAATCATTATCGAACTTTTTCAAAGCTATAGCAGACAAGGTTTCAAAGGTTCCTTCTATAACCCCTTGAGTGCCTATGTATTCCCAAGGAGCAGCTGTATATTGAGCGAACATAGTTAAGTTTTTATCTTGAAGGTCATAGAAAGTAGGCCAATCTGCCTTCATAATATTTGTAGTAGCCATTACAACACGTGGTGCTAGTTTATGAGTTTTAAAAATTGCCACTGGCATACCTGATTGTACAACTAAAGTTTCATTATCTTCTAACTCTTTTAAGGATTTTACTATAGCATGATAAGATTCCCAGTTTCTTGCACATTTCCCATTGCCACCATAAATAATAAGCTCTTCAGGCTTTTCTGCATTTTCCATATTATTTTCTAACATTCTCAAAATAGTCTCTTGCTTCCACCCTTTACATCTCAACGTAGATCCTCTCTGAGCTTTAACTGAATATAATATTTCTGGTTTTCCCATAATACATGCCTCCTTGAATTTTTATTATTTACTTATATTTAATAAGCAATTTCTGTGCCAACTTGTTTTTATCCGATGACGTAGCATCCGTAATATTCCCATCTTCTACAAGTGAGAGATAACGGATGCTACGTCCCTAGATAAGTTCTTCTAAGCTTCAGTTGGAGTAAGCATTCCTTTTAAGCAAACTCCATCTGAAGCTAAGAATCACTTGATATAATTTCTAATTTTCATAAATTCCTTAATCCCTTGATTTTTCTTAGTTAAAGTTCATGAGAAGTTAAAACCCAATGTGAGCTAATTTTCATTTTGTTATGCTCTATTAAATTCAATGCATAAAATTTATGCATTATTTCCAAAATGTTACTATTAATCAAGGGCAAAAAAATATTATAAGTGCATAAGTTTTATGCACTTATAATATTAAGATTTGTTCACCTATAAAATTCTATTTTTCAATATTTAACTTTTTCATCCTATAATCAAGACTTTGTCTTATTATTCCTAATTCATTAGCACTCTTTGTTATATTCCATCTGTTTTTTTCTAAGGTATCTAAGCTATAAAAAAACTGATAAACTAAATTAACAATACGCTTAACGTTAATCTAGTTCATCAGCTTTCCTTAATGCATTTTCATATAATTTTTTAGATATCCTATAATTAGATTTGATAAGTAAATCAAGATATTTTTTAATTTCTTTTATTTTACCTTTCTTTTTTGCTATAATTAATACTCCTATGATACCGATTGATTGTAGTAACATAGTTTCTGCAAAGCCTCTCGCTGCCTTTTCGTCTATTACTACATCTGTAATTTCTAATTCCTTTGCTGAAACAATTACTTCAATTTCACCTCTATGAAGCTTTCCATATAAATCATCAACCAATGTTTTATTCTTAACATTATAAATTGCTATATTTCCCTGATTAATAGCTTCTCTAAGATCTTTAGCTCCATAATTGTCTTGTGAATTTGCTTCTACAACTTCTCTATACACTTCTGCAGGTATTATTACCTCATCAAAAACTTCCCACAATAGATTTAGTTTACCAATGACTGACAAACCAATAATAGGACTAGAGTTACATACAATTTTAATCATCGACGCTCTCCATTCTACCTAGGAAATTTTTCATTGCTACCTCATCCATTCTTTCATTCTCTTCTGTGTATTCTCCCCATGGAATTCCTCTATCTTTTAGAACATCTATAAATTCACCTAATGAGAGCTTTGATAGTTCCGCTGCTCTTGCCAAAGTAACCATTTTTCCAGCAAATAAGCCTATCGCAATTGAAACATTTACTTTTTCATCTATAGTTTTTCCCCCATTTAGCATATTTACTATGGGAATAATGTCTTCATATATCCTTATGTTTGCAGACATAATTATCACCGTCCTTTTGAAACATTATACCATATGTAACATCTATTTTCCATGTTTAGTGCCTATAAAAACTATTTTTCAATATTTAACTTTTTCATCCTATAATCAAGGCTTTGCCTTATTATTCCTAATTCATTAGCACTTTTTGTTATATTCCATCTGTTTTTTTCTAAGGTATCTAATATGATGGTTTTCTCTATGGTCCTTAAGAAATTAGGTAAGTCCTTTGTGGTATATTCACTTGAGTTTAATAAGTTGCCAAGCATCCTATTTTTTATATATTTAGGTATATGATTTAAATTTAACTCCTCTTCCTCATCATCTACTCTAACTAAAGCATTTTCTACAAAGTGACTAAGCTCTCTTACATTGCCATTCCATCTATAGTTGATCATGATTTCCTTAAGTTCTTTTGAAAATGTCTTAACTTTTTTTTGCAGCAATCTATTATATTTTCTTATATAGAATTCTCCGATGGATATAATATCCTCTGATCTTTCCCTAAGAGGTGGTATGTATAAGAATAGGCCTGATATTCTATAAAAAAGGTCCAGCCTTAATCTTTTTTCTTCAATAAGTTTTTCCGGTTCTTCATTTACCGCTGTGATTACACGACAATCTACTGGAATTGTACTGGAGCTTCCTACCCTTCTAACTACCTTTTCTTGTAGAACCCTTAAAAGCTTAGATTGCATGGATATGGGCATTGAGTTTAATTCATCTAAAAAAAGAGTTCCACCTCTGGCTTCTTCAAAAAGGCCACTTTGAGTTAGGGCTCCAGTATATGCTCCCTTTGTGGTTCCAAATAATATTCCTTCTAATAAGTTTTCAGGGATTGCTGCGCAGTTTATAGCTACAAAAGGTTCTTCTTTGTTTTTGCCAAAATTATGTATACTTTGGGCAAAAACCTCTTTACCAGTGCCAGTTTCCCCTACAATTAATATATTATTATCTAAAAGAGAAATGGTCTGAGCTTCTTTGATTACCTTTTTTGTAATTTCACTAGTCCCTATAATATCTGAAAAAGTATATATAGTTCCATTTTTCCTATACTTCTTTGATTTATTATCATTCCCCCCTTGGCTAAATAATTCTCTTTTTAATTCCACTGTTTCCATTAATAGATTTTGAAGGCTTGTCTCATTTTTACAGATAGAATAAACTGCAATAGTCTCTCCGTTTTTTACTATAGGATATGTGCTATAAGATACATATTTAGGTATGCCCTTTTTAAATACATGTGCTCTATATTTATGTATTATTGAGGTTTTGCTTTTGTATACATTTCTATGCTCGGCTAATTCTGGATTGTTTTCTGGATTGTATTCATAGACTTCCCATAAATATTTATTGAGAACCTCATGAGAAGAAAGCTCTTCTAATTTTTCTTGTGACTTATTATATAAAACAACCTTTCCTTCACAATCACTTACTACAATTCCATCATTTATGGAATTTATTATTTCTTCTAAACAATAGAGTTTTGTATCTTTATCATTAAAATTAGTTATTTCATTTATGTATAATATGAATATTTCTTCTTTATCTATAAATTTAGCTCTCATGGTATAAACTTTATTTAAAGGTATTTTTATTGATATGTCTTCATTAATAATGTGATTTATGCTGTAGTTAAATATTTGATGAAAATATTTTTCTAATGTGTTTTGCTCACCACAAATTTTCTCTAGAATACCATTGCTCCATAATATTTTTTCACTTATGTCAAGTATTGCAATTCCTAAAACAAAATCTTTTAATAAATCCCCAATCCACTCTACATTCATAAAATACCCCACTTTCGAAATCTTCTATTATATTCTATTATACTATGCAATTTTTATATTTTCCTTATTATAAGTAAATTTTTCCCTGTAATTTAATAGATGTTTAATTAAACTATAATATGAATTAAATTATTTTATTAAAGGATTCAAGAATTTTCTGACCTATGACGATATATATAATATAAAAGAATATAATTTATGAAATGGGTGTTAAAAACATGGGAAAAATAATTTTAGATAATTTGATTAATAAAGTTGAAGATATGCCTATTTTACCTGATAGAATAAGTAAAATAATATCTCTTACTGAAGACCCTGATTCCACAATAAAGGATCTAGAAAAGGAAATATTGATGGATCAAAGTCTTACATCGGAAATATTAAAATTAGCCAATTCTACCTATTATGGATATGCTAGAAGTATTTCTACGGTGTCTGAAGCTACTGTGCTTTTAGGCTCTCAAGCAATAAAAAGCCTAGTTCTTGCCTCTGCTGTAAGTCAATTTCTTATAAAAGAATTGCCTGATGGATATGGTCTAGAAAAATACGCCCTATGGAATCAATCTCAAAGCTGTGCTATAATATCAAGATTTATAGCTAAGAAACTAAAATATCCAAAAGCAGAAGAGGCTTATATTTCAGGACTTTTAAGGGATATAGGTAAAACCATATTAAATTATTATGTAGCTCAAGAATATGGAACCATAATAAACAAAGTAGAAAAGGAAGGTAAAACCTTTATAGAAGCGGAAGAAGAAGTATTAGGATTTAATCATGGGGAAATCGGAGCTAAAGTAGCCCAAAAGTGGAACTTCCCTTTAGCCTTAGTAGAAAGCATTCGCTACCACCACTCTCCTGAATTATCACAAACAGACCCAAAATTAGTTTCCATAGTTCATATAGCTGACTCAATAACAATGATGCTCGGAGTAGGGCTTGGAAATGACGGATTATCTTATAATTTTTCAGAATTTGCTCTTAAAACATTAAACTTGGATGGAGAAGCTATTGAGAACATAATCTATGAGGCTACAGATTATTTAAATGATAGGGATAGTTTTAATATAGTTCCTAAAATTATATAAATAACATAAAAAAGGCTTATTTAGCCTTTTTTTATTTATACATATAATTGCCATATTGATAAACAATACCTAAATATAGATTCTATTTTTCATAATAATTATATCCTTAATAGGACATAATTGCCCTCAATAACGCGACAACCATGTCCTGTCCTATAGGACAAATATGACCATAGAATAAATATAAGAGAATAATTAAAACTTAATATATATTCTATTCCAATTTAATTTTTTGTAATAGATTCATATAACTTTAATATGTAACATTAGGTTTTGCTTTCTATCTCAAGATAATCTTTCATAGTCTTCCATGCTAATTCAAAGGTATATTCAAAACATTTTATTACACCTTGAACCTAAAATTTATTAGGCCGGCGTTTTTACAAATGACACTTACTTATCTAGAAGTAGTTGAATTATTCTCTGAGATTGTTCGTTAGCTTGAGCAAGTATTGCTTGGGATACTTGTTCTAAAATTTTGGTCTTTGTAAACTTCATAACTTCTTTTGCCATATCTAAATCTTTTATTCTTGATTCAGAAGCTTGTAGATTTTCAGCATAATTTCCTAAATTGTTTAATATATGTTCTAGCTTATTTTGATATGCACCTAATTTTCCCCTTTGTGTTGAAATTGATTTTAGTGCACTATCCAATCTTACCAGTGATTTTTGTGCTAGTTCTTTATTTCCAATTAAAGTTGTATTAATTCTTAGCAATTCACTAGACATATAAAAGGTATCCAACGCTATGCTATCTTTTTCATTTGCTCCTGCTTGAACATAATTTTGTAACACTTCATCTCTGCCCTTAATTTCCATAAATAATATATCCCTAGCATTACCTCGAATATTATCAATGGTATGGAATCCTAAACCTTTATATCCTAATTTTAATCTTCCCTCATAATAAGACGCAACTACCTTTGAATCAATTTCAGTTAGCTTATTATTAATTTCTTCTAACAAAGTTTCCGCTGTATAATCCCCTTGGGATAAAATAATTGTATTTTCTTTTCCATCTACATCAAAAGTAAATGTTTCATTTTCACCATTAACGATTGTTACTCCTTGACTCAAGTCAATAGTACCTACAGTATAAGTTGGTACAGGATCTCCTGACGCATTGTAAAAAATTGAATATGCACTATTTCCTCTAACTCCATCAATAGCATAACTTCCTTCATCTTCTTGTCCAAAATAGCGCAGCACTAATTTACTTCTATCATCTGCTGTGGTTCCAGTATTGACAGTTCCATACTCAGCTTTAACATTAGTTGTTCCTTGTTTTTCTAACTCTTCATTTATTTTATCTATTAAATTTTCAGGACTATGATGTTCAGCTGGTATTGTAATAGAAATAGTTTCTTTTATAATTCCATTATGTCTTAAATCAAAAGTTAGAACATCATTTATGCCTGGATTAATTACAATGCCATTAGATATGTCTTTTCTTCCCACAATATAAGTCTCCCTATCCTTATGACTAGAAATAGTTCCACCTACAGCTTTTACTTCTCTAACACTTCCCTCTGAACTAAGCACATTATCATAAAAACCTCCAGAAGCAGTATTAATTTTATAATCACTACCAGCATCTTCACATATAAGTTTAATTGCCTCATCATAAATCATAGCTTTAACTCTTTTATCCATTAGTTTATCATTAATTTCTTTAACTAAATCTTCTTTTGTGGAATACGTTCCTTCTTCTAATGTAATAGAAATAGTTTCTTTCGTACCTTTTTGCCAATAATCAAATTGCAAATCCTTATTTGTTTCATCAATAATAAAATTATCCTCTATTTTCTTTCTACCTTCCATATAGGAATAACTTTGGCTTCCATAACTAGACTGTAAAGAAGGTGCAGAAACTAATACAAAAATATCTCTGTAAGCAGTTCCTCCCATGGCGGAAAAATATTGTCCTTGACCTTTTTTCTTAGTTTCAAAATAAATCTTATTATCAAGACTTTTTACTAAAACATTTTAGAAATATTATTATAACTTTCTACTTTTCCAGAAGTATACTCATATATAGGTTCTGTAGAACCCTCTTTTGGTGGTGTTACTTTTGTTTGTCCTTCTATATAATTAGGTAACGTCTTATTGGAAAACAAAGTAAAATAGGCATTGGATGAAGTATCCACTATGATAGAATTTCCTTCTCCACTTTTATTATGAGTTAATGTTAAAGTTGTTCCTAAAATTACAGCCCTAATATCAGCCTTTGATAAATTTATTTGAATATTTAATTCTTTTTCTAAATCACTTATTGTATGGATTCCACTTGGTATAGTTAAAATCTTATCCTCACCATTAACTTTCAATTTTAATGTATCATTAATACCCTTTTTAATTTCTATATTATCATCTAATTTTCCACCTATAACTTGTGCTGTTGTAGTCTTTCCTACTGATACGATAGGACGATTAGTTGTTTTATATTTAAAAATATATTCATATGCATTAGAGGTATTATCTAATTTTACTTTGCTTTCAGGTCCTTTTTTATTACTATATATAGCCACTGTATTATAGTTATCTAGCTGGAATGAATAGATACTTTTAGCACAGGCTTCTATATCTTTTGCCTTTAACTGTGTATTAATTTCATCAATCACCTGATTTAAATCTTCATACTTTTTAGCAGTTAAAACAATTTCATTTTTTAACTCTTCTCCATTAAGATAAAATGATATGGTATCGTTTACTCCTTCTTTAATTTCTATAGGAGTATCTATGGGAACTCTTCCATGCACATAACCTTGACTCTTTATTATTTCTCCATGCTTTGAATTATCATATAAAATAGAGGTAATCCCATCTATTTTTATCATATTCCCTGCAAATCCATCAATAATTCTATAACCTGCATCTAAAGCAATTTGGTTGCCATTCATATATACTTTAACATCTGCTCCTTGAGCATCTAATTGATTTTGAATAATCTCTACAATTTTATCTGAAGTATAACCATTTCCCATATATGGTGGATAAGGTGTAGATGGAAAATTAATATTATATTTTTTGTCGTCTATAGTAAAAGTAAGCTTATCATTACTTCCACTTATAACGTCTAATTTTCCCGATAAATCACTGCTACCAAATACAGTTCCAGCTCCCATACTTATGTGATATTCATAAAAAAAGCTTAAAGCTCCTCCTACTAATCCATCTATTTTTTTATAATTTTCTGCGGACAGGGAAAGTACATTGTTTTTATCTAAAGAAGGAATTAAATTTTTATCTATATCCCACAACTTATCGTCCAGCATGTCAAGAAAAGCTTCTCTACTATAAATTCCTGGATCTAAATAAACTTCTTTTAACTCTCCATCCACCTTTATTCCTAAATAATCTGTAACACCTTTTATAACTGTAACTTCATCTTCTAAAACTTTATTTCCTTTGAATTTTTCATAAGTAGGACTATGTTCTTCATAAACATTAATTGTATTAAATTCTGTAGATAAACTTACATTATTAATGTATTCCTTTAAATTTTCATATTCACTTTGTATCATTTCTCTATCTTCATTGGTATAAGTTCCATTTAATGCAGTAATAGAAAGCTCTCTCATTCTTTGCATGGCTTCTGTCACTCAATTTAATCCACCATCAATAACCTGCATCATAGATACAAAGTCTTGAACATTTCTTGAAGCTTGGTTAAGACCTCTAATCTGCGCCCTCATTTTCTCGGAAATAACAGAACCCGCTGCATCATCTGCTGCATTATTAATTCTAAGTCCTGAACTCAACTTTTTTATAGAAGATTTATTTTTTAAATTATTATTTTTTAAGTTATTATATGTAAAACAAGAAATTGCATTATATATCAATTAATATTCACCCTTTATTTATTTTTTTAAAATCCATGCTACTACAATTATGTTAAATTTAAGTATATTATAACATAATATATGGAAATTATCTTTTATTTTACATATGATTATTGTGCATTAAAAAAGAGCCAGAAAATTCATCTGGACTCTTTGAATTTGTATAATTTACTATAATGCCACCCACAGCATGTCTTGTGTCGGTAGATGTATTGATAATGGGCCAATGGAAGGTTTTTGGGAACCCTCAAATCAGAAATGTACTATTTACAAAAATTTCATACCTATAAGGAATTGAAACAAGTAATTAATGAATGCATAAATTTTTTTGTTCTGTTTACGTGATAGGGGGCAGTTCAAAATACATAGAGTTTTTTACTATTAATAAATATGCATTGTTAGTCCATTATCCTAAATTCCGATAAAATATTTTTATAATCTATAATCTACTTCTTTTTATATCAGAATAAATTATCTTCTTGCTTTATTTATGTTTTTATTAATATCATTAAATCATTTTCCTAATGATATCTAGCATTATTTCCTGTACATGAAAAGTTTTTATGATACATCGGAAATAAGACATATTAATTTTTTTCATCCCCTAATCAATTACCATTCTACTACTTCATTTAATATTTGAGTAAACTTTTCAGCGCCTTTAGAATTTAAATGAGACACATCTGAAAAATCTTCATCAGTAAATAAATATGATCTAAAATAATCTATGTATTGAAAATCATATTCTCTTTTAAATTCATTAATTATAGAATAAAACTCATCTTCTATTCTCTTTGAAAAATATTTCATATAATATTTTGAAACTGGAAAAACTACAACTATAGGTTTAATATTATGCTGTTTTAAAAGTTCTAAATAATCTTTAAATATTTGCTTATTCTCCTTTACTGTTTCTGGGTAATTTTTATTACAGTCTCTCTCTGCTATTGTTTTACCTAAATTTATTCTTTCTTCTATTGAATGATTACTTAAAGCTGGACTATTCCATTTAAATAAATAATTTCCCCTTTCATTTCTTTTAAAGATTTTATCACATATATTCTTACTTATATTATATTGATTATTAAACTCTTCTATTGATAGTTCCTTGTAATTATGCTTCTCTCCTAATACATTATAGTACAATATGACCCTATTTTTCATAGAAGACAGAGACATATCATATTGAAAGCTATAATAAGCAAGCCCTATTATTGCATATTTTATTTTATTATTTTTATAAGTATTTAAAATGTACTCTACTATTTTATAATCATAAAATAAATCTTGACTTCCTAAAGCAAAATTATATCCTTTATGAATTAAGGTGTTTTCATCTATTCCAGCTCTAGCATAGGATATACCTGTAATAATAGTACTTAATTCTTCAACTTTTTTATAATAGTTATCTATATGCCTTTTCACTGGATTGTATAGTAAATTATAAAACTTATAAAACTGCAACACTTTCTTATTATCTACGCCTATATGTAGAAGCTGATTGTAGATACTTTCATTGTATTGACTAGCTATTATTATATAGTCATATGAATAATTATATATTTCACTGGGAGGAACTATATTTTTTTCATAGAAACAGTCTCCCCATTTAGAGGAGTCATTATCTAAAAAAGCAAGCACGCTTACTTTTTCCATATCCAATACATTTAATATTAATTCGCAAGTAGAACCTATACCAAAAATTAATACATTATACATAGCTTATAAGCACTCCTCTTAGTTCTCTCCATGTAAATTTAATTTCATTCTTAGCAATTTCATTATTATTAAGCAACTTTAAATTACAGTTTGCATCCATATAATTTGAATGGATTTTTAGTGCCTTAAAAAAATATTCTTTAGCCAATTCTTTATTGTTCATTAACAAATATATACTGCCTATATTATTTAATGCTGCTCCATGAGAAGAATTTAACTTTAAAGTTTTATCAAAATTTGTTTTTGCTTCTTCTATACGGTTTCTTTTTAAGTAATATAATCCTAAGTAAAAAAATAAACTATCAAAACTATATCCTCTACTAATTGTCTGAATTAATTTATTATACCCTTCTTCCCAATAATTTAATTTAAATAACATGGACACAAAATCAACGGTATTTTTTTCATAAGGCAAATTTCTTCTATATATGCTACTCTCTATAAAATCTATAGAATAATTTGATAAAACTTCTCTTTCTCCATTAAGCATATTATTTATATTTGATGATATATTACCTAAATGTCTTCTAACCTTTATCATAGGTTTATCTACATACGCAAATCCACCTTTCATGGCTAGTTTTATCCAAAGGTCCCAATCTTCTGAGTAAGCTAATTTTTCGTTAAAACCGCCGCACTTTAAAAATGCTTTTCTATATACAAATACTCCTGAAGTAGATATGTAATTTCGCAAAAGTTCATATCCTAAAATCTCCTCCGGTTCAACTTGTATTCCCTTTACTATATCGCTTATTTTATTATCTTTTGCATCTATTTGAAAATAAGCACTATAGCATAGTATATACTTGTCTTCTATTTCACTATTTAATTCTTCTAATCTACCCTTATAATTTTCTATTAACATTAATTCGGCAATATCATCTGAATCCATAAATAAAATATAATCTCCTATTGAGATTTTAACCCCGTAATTTCTAGCATATGAAGCACCTTTGTTTTCTTTGAAATCTATAACCTTAACCATATCTTTATTTTTTTCTTCTATCTGTTTTAGAATTTCTAAGGTATCATCTGTGCTAGCATCATTAATTAGTATTATTTCTTTTAACTGAATGGTTTGACTAAGCAAACTATCTACTGTTTTTTTTATAAATTCTTTACAGTTGTAGCAAGGTATTATAGCTGAAATATTATAATTCATAAACTAATTTCCTTCCATTAACCTATCTATATTATCCCAAACTCTATAACTAGCATTTCCATCCTTATAATGGTGAATTACGTCTAAAGTTATATTTCTTTCTCTTTCATAATAATGTTCATTATTCAAACTATTATATATCTCATTTTCCAATTCTTTTTCATTTAAACACTTAGGGCCAGGAGTCCAAAAATCATAAGGTTCTAACAAAAAACCTCTGTTTTCTTTATAATTCTCTAAATCCGTTGGAACAAATATAATAGTTCTATTTAATAATAAATAATCAAAATAAATAGATGAATAATCAGTAATTAAAAGATCTGCTGAATTTAAAATTTCATACAAATCATATCCGTGTTCAATTAAATCACTATCATTTAACAAATACATATTGTTTAACTGTAAATTTTTAATATTTTCCACTAATTCATTCTCTTGAGTAGGGTGTATTTTAAGTATCATAATACAATTATTTTCATTAAGAAAGCTTGAGAGCTTATTCATGTGAAAGTTATTATTATTAAATATATAAGAATCCCTTTCTCCATTAGCTTCTCCATAAATAGTTGTTCTAAATGTAGGTATATAAAAAATTGCTTTTTTATCATTTAAATCTATATTTAAAATTTGAGATAAATTAGCCTTTCCATTACTTTTAAATAAAAAATCATTTCTTGGCATGCCTGTAACTGTATATTTATCTCCTGAAACACCATAGCAAGCATTCATTAATGTACTATATGTTTGAGAATACGACATTATCTTGTCTAACTTACTCCATTGCATATGACTCAATTCTGGATTCTGTAATTTATATTTACTCATATAAGATAACCCTTTTAATGGTACACCATGCCATAATTGAATGTTTATTTGTTTATCATCGTAAGATCCATCATGAGTTCTAACAATCATTTTGCTAGTAATTAAGTTGAAATAATAATCTTTATTTTTATTTTTTTTATCTATTAAATTTACATCATATTTGTTATTTATGTAATTATCAATAAATTTGTATAGTGCTAAAGTATTAGAACCTGAATTATTTTCTATAATTAATGATATTTTATTATCTATAACATTAAAATCTTGTATATGCTCATAATCATAATGATAAACTTTATAATCTTGATCTTTATCTTTAGACTGCAATTCAAAAACTCCAAATTTTTTTATTCCCATTGCCAATAATTGTTTTACAATTTCCAAATCATATTGACTTGTAACTATTACGTAAAAGTTTTTAATAGTTTTTAATTCAGCAGGATCTATAACTTTTCTATTAGAAAAATTATTTTCCCATTTTTTTTGATCATTATCTATAAAATAAACTATGTCATAATTTTCAATCAAAAAATTATACGCTATTTTTCCAAATTTTGAAGCTCCAAACAGCATTATTCTTTTCTTCATTATAAATAATCTCCCTTAATTATTTATTAAATAAATTACATGCACATTCCCAATCTTCATAAAAATCTACTTCCACACATCTATTATCTTTTATATTTATGGGATAAAACTCCATCCCTTCTTTTATACAGTATTCTATAGCTTTTTCAAAAAAATCTTTATCTTTACACTTAATAAGGTTATTTCTAAATATATTTAAATATTCTTTTGATATTATATTAATACCTACTGCTTCACCTTGTGCATTCTTTACTTCTTTTGATATTTCTTGTATTGTATTGTTAGAATTTAAAGTGTACTTTATTTCTTCTTCTCCACAATTTTTATTATCTACTGCTATCTTATTTTTTTTATTACTTTTTATCATGCTTAGTATGATTTCCTTATCGAACACTACATCTCCATTTATCCAAATTATATCATCGTCTAACCTCTCTATACCAGTAAGCAAACTTTTTGATGTATTGGTTATATAATATATAGGATTATATTTGTATAATATATTAGGCATATGCTCCATTACTAATTCTTTTTTAAAACCACAAACAGCTATTATTTCTTCTATGCCACATTCTCTTAAAATCCTAACTTGTCTTTGAATTATAGTTTCACCATAAGGTAGTTTATTCAAACACTTAGGATAAGGTTGTCCTAATCTACTTCCTATACCAGCTATTAATAATATAGCTTTCATTGTATCATCCCCTATAATATTATTTTCTATAAATTGTTTCTAATTTAAATAGATTACTATGATAACTTGCTAATTTTTATATTAATATTAACTTTTTAATGGTAAACTATATAATCCTTTAAATGTTTAAATGAATTTTCTTCTAAATTCTTAACTATTTGTAGCATTCCAGGTTGAGATGTTATAATAACTATGCAGTTTTTGTCTTTTATAAACTCTGGGGAATACACATTTAATCCTTTAATACTATTCCCTATTTTTTCTTTATTAATATCAATAAATCCTTCTACCTTTACATTATTTTTTTCCAAGGTACTAAGAACATCTTGTCCAAACACTCCAGCTCCCCACAAGTATAAAGGCCTATTGTCTTTTAGTAAATTATCTATTTCATCTTGTTTTATCGTTAAAATTATTTCTTTTAAATCTCTATTGTATTTAACTGTTGTAGAACTTTCACATATTCTAACTTCTACGAGTTTTTCTTTAACTGTTCCCATTTTATAACCTAACTTATTTAATCTATAAAAAAAATCATAGTCCTCCCATATTCTAAAAGGCCTATATTCTACCTTTTTTGCTATATCGCCTCTTACCATTATTGAAGTATGAGGAATACAACAGTACCAATATATTTTCTTGCTGATGTCTTCACTTTCCGTTACCATATTTTTATATATTTCTATATATGATTTATTAAATTTATATCTTTCACTTTTTTCCACTTTCTTATTTTCCGGAAAATATTCTATTAAGGTTTTGACTAAAGCTATATCTAAATTTTCATCTAAAAATTTATTTTGTTTTTCTAGCCTTTTATTATCATATATATCATCACTATCAGCTTTTGCAATATATTTTCCATTACATTTAGATAATCCAAAATTTAAGGCTTCCCCTACTCCCATATTCCTTTGTAGGTTATATAATTTTATTTTACTATCATTATAACTTTCTATAATTTCTCTAGTGTTATCTGTTGATCCATCATTTATAATAATAAATTCAAAATTTTTATAAGTTTGATTTAATATACTTTCTATGGTTTCTTTAATATATTTTTCACCATTGTATACTGACATTAAAACACTTATTTTACACATTAAATCACATCCTAAAAAATATATATTTATATTTAAATACACTAAGCATATAATCTTTTTCTTACATTAACATTTTAACAATTTATTAAAAACTTCTGCTAAATTATTAGTCAAAACTTGCCTTTCATATTTTTTAATCTCTAATTTATTGATATTATTTAAATTCATTCCATTTTTCCAATTTACGTAATAGTAGAGAATATATTTTTTTATTTCTTCAATATCATCTATTTCACAATTTTTGCCACAACCAACTTTCTCTAATAAATTAGACACAACTCCATCTTTAGGAGCTAAAGAAATTATAGGATTGTATGTTCTAATATACTCAAATACTTTTCCTGTATAAACTGGTTTAAATTTTTCACCTTTACCTACTAACAGTAATAATAAATCTGCATTTAATGCATACTTTAAACTTTCCCTATGACTTTTATATCCTTGTATATCTACTACATTGTATTTATCTATTTTTTTAATTTCACTTAATATATTATTATCAATCCTTCCTATAAGAAATAATTTAGTTTGTTTACAATTAATTTTTTCTTCATCAAATAATTCATTTAAAGCTTTTATAAACGCATAAGGTTCTCCATCTTTGTAAATCACGCCAGTATATACTATTTTAAATATAGACTTTAATTTTTTTAACTCTATATTTACATTTTCAAAATCCTCTTCATCATACCCATTAGTAATAGTAACCACTTTGTTATCACTTAAATTAAAAGATTTTTTATAATTATTAGTTGATATAGGGGTTACTGTAATCAATTTATCACATGAACAAACAATTTTCTTTTCCATACTAAAGTTAATTTTGTATTTTATAGAATTAATATCATATTTTACATGTGGATTATTAGTCCATTCATCTCTAAAATCTGCAACCCATGGTTTTTTAAATTTTTTGCTTAAATAAAAACTTACAATATGATCTGAATATGGATCCCCTGTACTATAAATTAAATCTATTTTTTCAAAATCAATAAAACTTTCAATATTTTTTAAGACTTCATTAGCCCACGTTATTTGTGAATCTGGGCAAATTAATTCTTTTCTTTGAATGCAATCTTCTTTTTCAATATAATCTTTAAATTGATTAATCAAGTTTTTATCATCAATTAACCCATAAATTAAATTAAATATTTGTTTTATTGATTGCTCATCTAGCTGCTCTGTATTAAAGTACTTTTCTTTTATTCTAATTATTTGTATATCTTTATCTATTTCTTGTAAAAAACTTTCATCTTTTGCCAAATTACAGAACCCGTCATCTACAGTAATTACTATAGGTTCATAATTAAATTTTCTCAAATACTTTACAAATTTTAAAGTTCTCTGTATTCCAGAACCACCTAATGGTGGAAAAGCATATGCAATAATTAAAACTTTTTTTCTATTATTATTTAAACATAATGTATTTTTTTTATTTAAATTATCATTTGAATTATATAAAAAACTGAAATTATGCAGAAACTTTTCTTTGAATTTATCATTAATAATTATGTTTTTGTATACATCAGTGTTACACATTTTGTCTAAAAAGAATCTTTTTTTATAAGTTATATCATTATAATCACTGTAACTAAATATAAATATATTGTATAAGCCTATGTTCTTTAATTGACTAGATATTTCACCATAATACATGCTAGCAATAATAATTTTAAAATCTTTATAATCTATTAAGTGATGGGGTTCTATTATATCTAAACCACAAAATTTATTTCCCCATTTTTTACAATCATTGTCCGTAAAATATTTAATATCAAATCTATCCTTTAAAACGTTAAAAGCAATCTTTCCAAATTGAGATGCTCCAAAAATTATAACTTTTTCTTTTATCATAATATTATTACCTACTTCAAAATAAATTTTATTATCAATTATGCTACAAACATTTATCTTCACTATATTTTTATCGTTAATTTAGAGTAAATCTTTAAAATTAAAAGCATCCCTCAACAGGATGCTTATCTATTTCTAAACAATGTTTTTTTTATAAAATAATAAGGATATGACAAAATATATATTATGGAAATTCCTATTAATGCAAATATCAGTTTAATAAAATAAATAATATTCCCTAAATATTTATCTATCCATAAAGAAATAAAATCTAATCTTTGTTCTTTCATTTCTCCATCTACATTAAATAGAATATACTTTTTACATTTTATTGTTGAAGCTATTATAAAGACATCCTCAAAATCAGGAAAGTCTATATAAGAAGATGGTATGCATATTTCATCAAAATATATATTTTTCAATTGATTTTGAAGTCTTACATTCTTCCTAAAAGATTTATAGTTAAAAAACCCATCTTCTTTTTCAATATATTTTATGTAAGGGTATTTTTTTTCATAACTTGTAATAAAACTCTTTTGAATTAAACAGTATAAACTATTTTCTTCAATTTTATATCTATTATTAATATTATCTAGAAGTTTTTCTATAGTTCTTTCACTAGCACATCTTATTATAAGAATATTTTTTTTCATAATCATTTTCACCTTTTATTTGATATTTTTATAAACATCAAATTATTTTATAATCGCTTATCCCGAATGTATTACTTATGTAAATGTATTAAAATTTAAATTCTTATATATCTATAAGAGTCTGAAATTTTATCTAATTTTTTCAAAAATATTTATTGCATTCTATACTACTTATAAATAATTTTTATCCTAATATTTCATTATAAATTTGCAATAATTTTTTCCCCATTATATCCCAATTCAAATTATTTTCTATAGCATTTATACTATTATTTGAATATTTATTATATATCTCTTTGTTTGACAATATAAATTTCATAGCTTCCCATATTTCTTCTGGCTTTAATGGATTAATTAATTTGCCACAATTATATTTCCCTACGAATTGTTTAATTGGAGGTAAGTTACTTCCAATTACAGGTAAGCCATATGCCATATATTCAAACTGCTTAATTGGAATGTTTTTGTAAAATTTTTTAATTGGTAGTAAAGTCACTAATCCTAATTTACTATTTACTAAATAATTAGGTACCTTATCATGTGGTACTTTACCCAAAAAATCGACATTATCCTGTAAATTATTATTGTTAATATAATTTAATATTCTCTGCTTCAAATCATTATCCCATATTGGTCCTAAAAATGCTACTTTAAAATCATCATTATGTTTTTTTCCTATGTTTATTGCTTCTAAAATTTGAAATACTCCTCTAACCTCAGTTATTCCTCCACAATATATAGCATCATAATATTTATATTTAAAATCAATATTAGGTATCTTTTGGCTACTTTCTATATTATTCAAATTTGTATAGTTATATATTACGTCGATATTATTTATATTGAACTTATTTTTAAAATAATTAGCGGTAGCATCATCTGCAGTTATAATAAAATCATATTTCTTACTGCTTAATTTTTCCCATATATCTACATAATAAGAATATATATTTTTTATTATTGTATTTATTCCATTAGTTTTATAGTAATCTCTAATAAAATCAGGATAAAATTCATGAACATCATAAATAACTTTAGGCTTACATGATAATTTTTTTAATCTATTACCTATAATATTTAAGTATAAATCATGAAAATGATATACATTACATTCTAGGCTTTTAGCAATATTAAATATCTCCTCGTATGTATCATAGCTAAAAGTTTCATTATAAAAAATACTCCTTTTGAAAATATTTTCATATTTTTTCCCTCTTGGCTTAACTTTAAAATATTTAATCCCATGATCAGTAATTCCAGTTTGTTTGTCGTTAGAAATAACAATACAAAATACATCATAACCATATTTTTTTAAAGTAATTATTTCTTTCCAATAAATTCTACTATCAAATAAATCGTGATTGGTTGAAATCATGCACACTTTTTTCAATAAAATCAGCTCCAAGTTAATAATATATTAATTATCATTTTGCTGTGAGTTACTTAGCTAAAAATAAATTTTCATCAATTACTTCAAAATTACATACATTCATACTTATTAATTGCCTTGCTATGTCTAAGTAGTACTGACTTGTAATTAAAACTTTATATTTATTAAATTTCTTTATTTCTTTAGGAGATATTATTTTTATATTATTTATATATTTACCCCATTTATTTTCATCATTATCACTAAAATAAACAACATCGTATTTATGTTTATATTTATCTAAGTATATTTTTCCTTTATTACTTGCCCCAAAAAATATAACTTTCTCTTTAGATTTGTTTTCTTCAATACTTAGTTTTTTTATTCTGGTTAGTCTAACTAAGTCTGTTTCACCAAAAATTAAATCAACAAACTTTTTGGCTAAATCTTTATCGTATAACCCATACTTAACCATATCCCATTCTTCAATACCTTCTACATTAATTACTTTATATTTAAATCTTGTATCTAATTTTACAGTAACCTTATTTAAACCTAGTAGATTTATTGAAGCTAACCTATGTTGTCCATCTATCGCAATAAATCTATAATCCTCCTTGTTTTTTATTAAGATACCTGTAATAAGTCCATTTTTAAATTGATTATAGCAGTATCCTAAATTTTTTATACTTTCATATATTTCTATTAAATCTTTAAATATCTTTTTTCCTGCTTCATCAGTTTGTTTCCCATATAAATGAAAACTACCAGACGAATTATCTAAATTTGAAAAGTTAGGTATAATTAAATTATCAAAACTTTTAAATATAATTTCTTTATTTTTATCTATATATTCTCGAACTTTGTCCTCACTTAAGATTTGTCCATTTTTATTGATTAACTTAACATTATTAACTAAATAGTTTTTATAAAATTCGATATCAGTCCACGGTAATGGAATGTATGATTTACTGGGTAGTTCATACAATTTACTAAATTTCGCATATTCATTTCCAAATAAAAATTCTCCAAAATTATTAGGTGAAAAAAAATTATAATATTTTTTTAAGATACTTTTCTCATAACTTATATTCTTATTCAACTCATATTCTTTTAATGTTTCAATAAAATAATGCCAGCTTTCCTTTTCCCTTCCAAAGGAAAATAAAGAACTACTAATACATTTATTTATATCAACTTCAAATACTTCTGAAGCTTTATAACAGCTATATTCTTCATGAAATAGTTTTAAATTAATATCCTCATTAGAGCAAATAACTAAAAATCTATTACAATTATTCCACAGTTCAGTTATACCTATTAAATTAAAATATTGATATTGTGTATTTTCTTTTAATAACTTAATTATCTCTTCATAATGATTTTTATTTTCCGTTTTTAAACAAGAACTTCCTTGGTTAAAACCTAACTCAAATATTAAATATTTACTTATCTTAGATGTTTCTTTTAATTGTCTAATAGCATAATCTATATTCTTACCGCCATCTGCCATCCATTGAAAAACACTTAGCATTAATGCTACATCAATTTTTTTGTCCTTTACCTTTTTACAATCATAAAATTCATTTATCCAATTAATATTTAACCCTTTTTCTATATTTATTATATTTTCAGCTATTTGTGAATACTCTTTATTAGGTTCAAACGCTGTAACTTTTGCTCCTTCTTTAGCAATAGAAAAAGTATAAAATCCAGCATTTGCTCCAATATCTAATACATCAATATCTCTCAATGTATCGTTATATAAATACATAATAATATTTTTTATTATATCCCATTTTCTATAAACTTCGTCTACATTAGAGCTTGTACTTAATTCCTTAAATTCTTCAAATGGAATAGGATGATATAAATGTGATTTACCAGCTATAGGATTATCTCCTATATAACTACTTATTTCTTTTAATGATCCAAAATTCATAAATTGCCTCCTATCTCAATACAAATATACTTAGAAATTTCATAAAAGTATATACAATTAGTATATCGTTCCATGATTTTATATTTCTATTCATATGTAAATCTAAAACTTTCTTTATTTCATGTTTATTAAAAAATTCACTTTCACCCATTTCATTTTTTAATAATAAAGAATAAATATTTCTTTTTATATCTTCTTTTTTTATCCACTCATCAAAGTTAATAAAATTCCTTGAAAATAGTTTTTCTCTATTATAATTAAAAGCTATATATGAATAATTATTAATGTTCATATCTTCTAATTGTTGCGCAATAGATTTAAAATACATGCTACTTATAAAGATATAATAGTTCTTATTTTTAATTTCCAATAATTGAGATGGCGAAATTATTTTATATTTTTCTATAAATCCTCCCCACTTATTGCTATCATTATCACAGAATATAATATTTTTATATTTTATTTTTACTAAAGACAATACTTTTTTACCATGGTTAGATGCTCCAAATAAAACAATTAATTTATCAGATTTTTGTATATTTATATAATTTTTATGATACTTTTTGAAATTTATCTTCTTTAGCGAAAAGTTATAAATACCCTTTCTTTTTATAGGTACTCCATTTCTTTGCCAAGGTATGTCCATATAAAACTTTGGAAAAAATTTAGTTAACATATCTTTATATAACTTTGCATCCAATCTCCATTCATCTGGCAAAGAATAAACAAAATTAATCAAGGTATTTTCAAAAAAAGGTATTAAGTCATTATAATTCATACCAAAAAGTAATGTACCTGTAACAGTAAAATTTCTCACTCTACTATTATTCAAAAAATAATAATCAAATGAACTATTGTCAAAATCCTCACATTTTATGTTAACCGTTTCTAAACCCTTTATAATTTCAGTATTTTTTAATCCACTACTTTTTAATTTTCTATAATAATATTCGTTATATCTTTCTTCTCCTTCAATTAAATTTTTTGATAAAAAACTTCCTCCTAACACTAAGTCCCCAGCTAACCCATTTAAAATAGGATATATAGTTACATCCTTTAAATGGGCTTTAGAAAATCCGCAATAGCAACTTACAGCCCCTAAGCTATTTATTACTGTATTATTTACTGACTCTAGCCAAGTTTCTTCATTTATTTTTATTAGCTCATGCTCTATATTGGCAATTTTGCATATTTCTTTAGCAATTAAATAATCCCAACAATTCTCTTGACCCATAGTTACAGCTTTTTTAATTTTATAATTAAGTCCTAAAAAATCTATTGCTGCTAAAATTGCTCTAGAATCCAATCCGCCACTTAACGGCAAAATAAATTTTTCATGTTTATCTATTATTTTCTTAACAGCTTTAATCCAAAGTAATCCTAACTTTTCTACTGCTTGTTCATAAGTTATATGCCTATTTTTCTCAATATCATTCCATCTCCAATATTTTTCAAATGAAACTTCATCATTTTTCACTTTAACCATAGAAGCTGGTTCAAGCTTATTTATATTTTTTAAAAGAGTCTTATTATCTAAAAGATATCCAAAGTTAAAAAATTCATTTACAGCTTCCTTATTCAATTCTCTTTTTTGAATATAGTCTAATAATATATTAGGATCATTACAAAATGTATATTTCCCTTTATTTATAGAATAGAAGTATGTATAATATCCATACCTATCATTCACAATTATTGTTTCTTCTTTCACCTTATCATAAATACATATTATAAATTTACCATTAAATCTTTTTAATTCATCTTCTCCATATTCTTCATATAGGTGCAATACATATTCTATATCTAAATCAGTTTTAAATACATGTTCTTTACATTTCAAATCATGTTCTCTATCTTCTATATCATAAATTTCACCTAACATAAACCCTATAAGGGTATCATCTTCATTACTTACAACGTTATTTTGTTTGAAAAGAACCTCATCATTAACAAAATCAATAGTTATTTCTTCACCTAAATATGTGATATATTTATGTTTTCCATAATTAGCTAGATGAAATAATTTATCATTATTCTTTAATTGGTTAACTAAAAGCAAAGACATAAATTTCCTCCTTATAAGTTAATACAATTTTTGCAAAATTCATTATTACCTTCAACTAAATTTTTAGAAGAAAAAATTTTTAATAATTCTTTTCTCTTTTATCCATTATATATGTCTATAAAACTTTCCACTGACAAATTTCCAAGGTTATTATATCCTTGAAAATCTAAACAACAAGGTATAACAGTTCCATCCCATAAAATACCTAAATCTTTATAAACACCTTTACAAAGTGAAAAATTAATAGGATGTATATTATTAACTTTAACAATTCTATAATTTTTAAACTCATTCACTTTTTCACTATTACTTACTTTAATTTCAGATATATCTACGCTTTTCGACCATGACATAAGATTCCTTACTATCACTCCATCTATACCATCAACACCTTCAAACTTACTTACAAAGTTTTTACTCTTATCTTTATTTTTTCTGTTTTCGTTACATTTATATAAATTTTAGTATTAAAATCATTTGTTTTTTTCAAGCTAACAAGTTTATTTATCTTTTCTTCTATTTCATAAAAACTTGAACCTTTTCTTATAAACTCATAATCTTCCTTATCTACTCCTGCAAGTTAAATGTTTATTCTATTTACTCCGGTTTTTAAAATGTAATAATTATTCTTATCTATCAATGTTCCATTAGTAGTAAATCCTACATCTAAATCAAATTTCTTAGCATAGTTTATAAATTCATATAAATCCTTATGTAAAAAAGGCTCTCCTGAGTGATGAAGGTCTATTCTTGGTTTAAAAAATCCAATCTTATTTATTATTTTCTTATATAACTCTAAAGACATATAACCTCTTTTTCTTATCATTGCATTGTTATAGTGAAAACAAAATTTGCAATTTTCATTACAGTAATTTGTTGTTTCTATCCATATTGATTCAGGATATTCCTTATTGTACTCTTCAAATTTTTCGTTATCAATTATATATACATAAACATTTTTAAATCCTAGTCTGTCTATTTGTTTATATATTTCTTTCCAATACATACTGGTTATAATAATATTGTAGTTTTTATATTTACATAATTCTTCTGTTGAAATTATATCTATTCCACAAAACTTTTTTCTCCACTTTTTTGAGTCATTATCACAGAAAAAATAAATATCATTATCATTCTTTAACTTATTGTAGGCATATTCACCTAAATTAGATGCTCTAAATAAAATAACGTTTTCCATAGAATCAACTCTTCCTTAATTATAAAATGCATTTTATATTTTTTACTATATATTCAATCTCTTGTGCTTTTAATTCCGGATACATGGGCAATCTTAATATTCTTCTGCTCAAGTTCTCTGTTATATGCAAATCTCCTAGTTTATATCCAAATTTCTGTCCCATAGGTGACTCATGCAAAGGAACATAGTGAAATACTGCACCTATACCCTTTTCTTTAAGTTTATACATTAAATTATCTCTTTCTTTTTCTGAATTAAGAAGTATGTAGAACATATGATAATTGCTTTCACAATATTTTGGTATTATAGGTAACTTTAGTTTTCCTTGTCTCTCTAAACTTTCTAATTCAAAGTAATATGAATTATAAACTTTTTCTCTCATTTCCTGTATTTGATCTAACATTTCAAATTGTGCCCATAAAAATGCCGCCAATATATCTGACGGTAAATAACTTGAACCTACATCTATCCAGGTATACTTGTCAACTTCCCCCCTAAAAAATTGACTTCTGTTTGTTCCTTTTTCTCTTATTATTTCAGCTCTCCTGCATATATTATTATCATTATTTACAAGAATAGCTCCTCCTTCTCCAGAGGAATAATTTTTAGTTTCATGGAAACTATAGCATCCTATATGTCCTATTGTTCCAAGATATTTACCCTTATATTTAGCATTTACTCCTTGCGCAGCATCTTCTACGACTTTCAAATTATGCTTTCTAGCTATGTCTATAATACTATCCATATCACATCCTACTCCTGCATAATGTACTGGGAAAATTGCCTTTGTCTTATTAGTTATTTTGTTTTCTATATCTCTTGGATTTATATTAAGCGTTTCTTCATTTATTTCTGCAAAAACAGGCCTAGCACCTCTTAAAACAACCGCATTAGCTGTAGATACAAAAGTGAAGGAGGGCATAATTACCTCATCACCTTCTTTTAAATCTAGTAAAGCTCCAGCAATATCAAGGGCAGAACTGCATGAAGTTGTCATTAAAGCTTTTTTAGTATTAAACTTTTCTTCTATAAATTTATTTACTTTTTTAGTGTAATATCCATCTCCATGAATATGTCCTTTTTTCAAACTATCTTTTATATATGCTTCTTCTTTTCCCGTTATATATGGCTTATTAAAGAGTATCATAACCCTTAACCTCACTCTCCCAATTTAACCCTAATTTTATTAAATTCAATTACATTTCCAAATTCATCTGTAACCTTTAGTAATTTTATCATTCCTTTTCCACAAATAATAATAGGATAGTTATCAACTATGCTCCATACCTTTCCCGGATATCTTATTGCAAACATCTTATCATCAATTATTTCTGCTCTCCAAACAAATATTTTTTTATTATTTAAATAAGTAAAAGCTCCAGTATAAGGTTCACTTACCGCCCTAATTAAATTATAAATTTCCTTTGAACTTAAATTCCAATCTATCTCACAATCTTCTGAATCTCGCCATGCACTATACGTTGCTTTAGAACTATCTTGCCTTTCAACTTTTATTTTATTGTTTTCTATCATACTTATTAATTCAATTGCTGAATTGCTATAAATTTTACTTAATATTTTTATTACATCTTTTATATACAAATCGCTTTTGAGCTTAAACTTTTTTTGTATTATTATATCCCCTGTATCCATATCATCTTCTGCATATATAACACTCATACCTAATTCTTCTTCACCACAAATTATTGCAGTAGGTGTTGGTGCAAATCCTCTATATTTAGGAAGTAGTGAATCATGGAAAACTATTAGCTTACTTTTCATATAATTATTAATTTCTAGTGGTAATATATATCGCCATCCAATTGCAAAAGCAACTGTTATATTGTAATATCTAATCAAATCTATAACTTCATGCTTTATATCATCCCAGTTTAAAAACAAAATTTTATTTTCTATACAAAATTTTTTTATAGAATTAAAGTAATTTTTTTTTACATTTACTTCGTTAAATGAAATCACAGATACTAAACAATCTTTCTTATATTCATAAATTTTTTTTAAAACGCTATATCCTTTTTCAGTTGCAACAAAAAGCATTAGTTTTTCCAATATAACCACTTCCCTATTTATCTTAATATTCAAAAATATACTTCCATCTTTTTAAACAATTTTTTTCATTAAAATGGTCCATTAAATTTACTTTGTTAATATTTGACATGCTACTAGAATAATTAAATATCTCTTCCCAACTTGACTGGTTAAATAAGTCAATACTAAACGTTACAATATTAATGGCGTTTAAAAACAAACCAAATGGATTAAAATCTTTCATATAAATTTTTTTACCTAGATATATTAACGCCAAAATACTGCTTACTGCTTGCTGTCTTCTCTGATTCATTATAACAATATCCACTTGTTCTAATATATAATAGTATTCATGAGAATTCAAAAAATCTGTAAGCGGAATAAACTTACTTCCAAACAATTCAGTTCCAATGTCAATTATTTTGCTAATATAATTTTCGTCACCATATGATAAAGGGCATATAATGCAAAAATTTTCATCATTAAATTTTTTTAATTGATGCAAAATATCAAGATGATTGTTAGAAGGATCTCCTGAATTACCTAATAATATTACATATTTGAATTTACTCTTTAAATTATATTGTCGATTTAAATTAATTTTTATATCTTCATATTTTATAGGATTAGGGTAGAAAAAATATTGATTTTTAGCCTTTATTTCAAAATTTTTCTTTAATATATTATACTCTTCTTCGCAAACCGTCATAATATTATTAATTCTTTTCATTGCTTCTATTCTATATTTCCCATTATCTTTTTCATAATAATCTTTTAAAAAAATGTTTTTGTCATACTTATATTTAACAATTTCTTTAGTCTTTTCATCATATAGTTGGAAATTAATATACTCATATAAATCTCCTCCCCAAACCATCCAATTCAGATCTATACTTTTTTCAATACCATATTTACATATAAATTCACAAATATAGTCATATAAGTAATGTATAAATACCCTTTCAGAATTTTTTACATAATAATAAAGTTTAGTTTCAAAATATTCTAGATATAATACCTCTACATTACAATACTTATAAACATTATCTATGTACTTTAACTCATAATCTATAGATTTTATTATAATAAACTTATGTTCATCTTTTGGGAAATTTTCATTTACAAACTCTATAAATCTTTTATTATAAAAGTTATCGTTCATCAAATGTAAATTCTTAATGCATTTTTTATTATTTGAATAAGAATTATCTATTATATACTTAAACTCTTTATATTTCTCATCACAATACTTTACTTCTTCTTTAGATTTAAAATTAAAATTAAAAACCTTAAAATCTTGTATTCCTATTGACTCAAGTTGTTTACCTATTTCCTTATAGTACATACTAGTTATTATTATTTCTATGTTTTTAAGGTCATCTTGTTTTAAACTCTCTGGGGAAATAATCTCTACTCCACAAAAATTCTTCTTCCATTTATTCTTATCATTATCACAAAAATAAACTATATCATAATTATCTTTAAGCAAAACATATGCTGCTTCTCCCATTTTAGAAGCTCCAAATAGTATTACTTTTTCTTTTTTATCCATCATTATATCTCCCTTTAAAGCATCATTAAATATTTTCCGTATTCTGTTTTTTCTAAAGGCTTAGCTAATTTATGTAACTGCTCCTTATCTATAAATCCATTTCTATAAGCTATCTCCTCTATGCAAGCTATGTAAAGTCCTTGTCTTTTTTGAACAGTCTGTACAAAATTACTAGCTTCTAACATAGACTCATGAGTACCGGTATCAAGCCAAGCAAAGCCTCTTCCCAAAATTTGAACCTTAAGATTTTTCTCTTCCAAATAAACTTTATTAATATCCGTTATCTCTAATTCTCCTCTAGAAGAAGGTTTTATATTTGATGCTTTATTCAATACAGAATTATCAAAAAAATATATCCCAGGTACTGCATAATTAGATTTTGGTTGTTTAGGTTTTTCTTCTATTGAAATAACATTGCTATTTTCATCAAATTCTACTATTCCATAGTCCCAAGGATTATTCACATAATATGCAAACATAATAGCTCCATTCCTAATAGAAGCTGCTTTTTTAAGTATTGGAGTAAATCCCTGTCCATAAAATATATTATCTCCAAGTATAAGACAGCATGAATCATTACCTATAAAGTCTTTTCCTAATATGAAAGTTTCACCTATACCTTTAGGCTCTTTTTGAATTTTATAACTAAAATTCATACCTAATTGACTTCCATCACCTAATAATTCTTTAAATAAACTTAAATCTCTTCCTGTAGATATTATTAAAACATCTCTTATACCTGCTAACATAAGCACAGATAATGGATAATATATCATAGGCTTATCATATATTGGAATTATTTGTTTACTTATTGCCTTTGTACAGGGATAAAGCCTTGTACCACTACCTCCTGCAAGTATTATTCCTTTCATTAGTAAGTCACCAACCTATAATCTCTTATTTATCTTTATACATGTTTTTATAATATTTCTGGTACCCCCCTGAAGTTACTTTATTAAGCCATTCTTCATTATCCAAATACCAATTTACTGTTTTTAAAATTCCATCTTCAAAGGCAATTTCTGATTTCCATTCAAATTCATTTTCTATTCTAAATGGGTCTATTGCATACCTTCTATCATGTCCTTTTCTATCTTTTACATACTTTATTAATTCACTAAACATTTTATTATTTCTAGTTATTTCATTTAAAACTTTTATTATATATTTTACTATATATATATTTTCTCTCTCATTATGGCCACCTATATTGTATATTTCTCCTATTTTTCCTTTTTGTATAATCGTATCTATAGCTCTACAATGTTCTTCTACATATAGCCAATCTCTTATATTTTTACCATCTCCGTATACAGGAATAGGTTTATTCTTTAAATAATTGTTTATTATAAGAGGAATTAATTTTTCTGGAAATTGATATGGTCCATAATTATTAGAACACCTTGTTATATTAATAGGCATTTTATAAGTATCATAGTAAGACTTTACTATTAAATCAGCAGAGGCTTTACTGGCTGAATATGGACTATGAGGATCTAATGGCGTACTTTCTGTAAAATATCCACTTGATCCTAATGTGCCATATACTTCATCTGTAGAAATTTGTATAAATCTTTTATCACTCTTAAAGTCATCTGCTAATTGCCAATGTTCCTTAGCAATATTTAATAGATTTATCGTTCCTAAAACATTTGTTTTCACAAATATTTCTGGTTCTAATATACTCCTATCTACATGTGATTCTGCTGCAAAATTTATTATATAATCTATATCGTATTGTTTAAAAATACTATCTACTAAGTTCTTATCGCATATATCACCTTTTATGAATATATAATTAATCTTATTTTCTATATCCTTAAGATTTTTTAGGTTACCTGCATAAGTTAATTTATCTAAGTTTATTATTTTAATTTCATCTTCACTATATTTATTAAGCATATATATTATGAAGTTAGACCCAATAAACCCAGCTCCACCTGTTACTAAATAAATTTTCATAAATGTAAAACCTCATTTAAATTAGTTTTATTGTATCAAAATTTGTCTAATTATTTTATCGTTAATTTTTATTTTATATTTAGTTATTTGTATAAATTAGCTAATAATTGAATAACGGGAAAAGGAACTATTAAATCAACTCCTCTCCCCATTGCTTAATCAACTATTTCCCACTCAACTGGTGTACCCTTCTTTATATCCATCCTTGCTTTTTTCCCTAATACATCTTTAATATATTTAGTTGGCATTCCAAAGCCTGGCCTTATACTCTTTATATTTTCCTCTGTAAGAAGCTCTCCCTTTCTTATATCTTTTACTGCAAATAGAGACCTTGAATGTTCCCTACTTCTCTTTTGTTTTTCTGTAAGATCATAACTTACCTTTCCTATAGCCTTTTCTACTGTTCTAATATCCTCTACCATCTTTTTAAATTCATGTGGTTCCATAGAAAAAGCTGAATCTGGTCCACCTTCTTCTCTTCTTAATGTAAAATGTTTTTCTATTATTTTAGCACCTAAAGCTACTGCTGCTACAGATACCGCTGTTCCTAAAGTATGATCTGAAAGTCCAGCTATAACATCAAAGGTTTCTTCTATATTAGGTATAGTTTTTAAATTTGCTTCTTCCACTGGTGCTGGATAACTACTTGTACACTTTAAAAGTGCTACTTCATAGTTCCCCATTCTTTTGCAAGCATTTAAAGCCTCCTCTATATCCGATAATGTAGCTATACCAGTAGACATTATTATAGGCTTACCTTTTGATGCTATGTACTCTATAAATGGTATATCTGTTATTTCAAAAGAAGCTATTTTGTAAGCTGGAACATCCATTTCCTCTAAAAAATCAACTGCTGTTTTATCAAAAGGTGATGAAAAGCAAATGAGTCCCATATCCTCTGCTATTTTTTTAAGCCTCGGCTGCCATTCCCATGGAGTGTAAGCTTTTTCATAAAGCTTGTAGAGGGTTGTACCATCCCATATAGTTCCTTGTTTTATTTGAAAATATTCATTGTCACAATCTATAGTTATTGTATCTGGAGTATAGGTTTGGAGTTTTACAGCATCTGCTCCTGCCTTTTTTGCTTCCTCTATAAGCTTTACTGCATTATCAAATTTCTGAAGGTGATTAGCAGACAGTTCTGCTATTATAAAGGTTGGATTATTTCCACCAATTATTCTTCCATCTATATTAATAGTACTATTCATAGTTTTCCCCTTTACTGTTTATTATTTCCTCAGCTATTCTTTCACAGCCCTTCCCATCTACTAAATTGTACATAGCATATGAAAGATTTTTTCTGAAATTATAATCACCTATTACATCTCTTAATATACCTTTTAAATTATGTAAGTCCTTGTCTTTATTATCTAATAAATTTATATATGGCATATTTACAGCGTTTCTCATTTCATGTATAAAATTAAACTGATTATCTGCTGTTATTAAGGCTATAGTAGAAATACTGCAAGCACAAAGCTCATATATAGTGCTTCCTCCTGCTGATATGGCAATATCACATTTATTCATAAGACTACTCATATATTTTATATTTTCATAAATATATACATTTTCTCCATTATATTTTTTCTTTATTCCTTCTTTATAAACATTGGCATTTCCAAGGACTACATGAAAATTTATGTTTTTATATTCCCTTAGAAATAATTTCAATATTTCTCCTGTGATATTGTGTAAGTCAGCCCCCCCTATAGTTATCAAAATATCCCCTACATTCTTATGAGGAGCTCTATAAAGTACATTTTCAAATTCTTTTCTTAAAGGAGTAAACTTACTTCCTAATAACTTTTCAGCCCTACCATTATAAATAATATTCTCTGCTCCTGCTGCATAGTTTATAACTAAATCCATGTTGTATTCTTTAAAATTATTTAAATCATCTATATAAACAACTTTACTTCCTATGTTATAAAAGCTTTCTATATACTGTTCTTCTATATCATAACTGTCCACTATGATAGCATAGTACTTATCTTCAATGTGGGAATTTAAAAAACTTATTATATTATCTATCTTTATGACTTTAAAACCCTTATCTTTTATTACACTTATGGTCGCTTCATCACTTTTATCTGTTAAATATGATACATTATATTCTAACTCCTTTAGCTTTTCTCCTAAAGCTGAAGTCCTCATTACATGTCCAAGACCTATAGAAGATGAGCCATTAGCATAAATTAAAATTCTTCTCATATTCTTTGACCTACTTCACTATTTATGGAAGCTATTTTAGGGTTACTATCTAAAAATTCTACTACTTCCTTTGAAGTAACAAAAGTATTATTAAAGTGCTCATAAATATGCTTTACCAAGTTAAAATCCTCTATTGTATCTACACATAATCTATAGTTTTTATTATAAAAGCTATCCCCTTTAACATGTCCTATTTTAAATTTTTCAGGATGATTATACATATAAAGGGTTACATGTTCTCTATACATAATTGGGCTATATTTTTCTTTTTTTATAGCCCGTCCTAATGAATTTGTAATTTTATTCTCTAAATCATTTATATGTTGAAAAGCCTTATCTAAAGCTTTTTTAGAAAATACTTCCACATCAAAACCTCTTATAAAGCTATTTGGTACATCTAATCTTACATAATCAAAATCATTCATCTTAAAGTAGGTAATAGCATTGTCTACTATAACAGGATCTATTAATGGACAATCTCCTGTAACTCTTACTATAATGTCACCATAGTACTCCTCTGAAGCTTCTTTATATCTTTTTAATACGTTATTTTCATTTCCTCTAAAAGCATGAAAATCTGCCCCTTTTACTATATTTATTAGAGGCTCCTCTGACTCTTTTTTAGAAGTCGCCAGGATTATTTCATCTATATATTTACTTTTAGATAATCTTTCTAAAGTATAAATTATCATTGGTTTGTCCACCATCTTTTTTACAACCTTACCTGGCAATCTTTCCGAACCCATTCGTGCTTGAACTATGCATAATACCTTCATAATCATCACTCCATCTTCTTTAATTACCAATTTATAATTCACAGTGATAAATTAAATCTTTAAGGTTTTTTATCTCTATATCCGCTTCATATTCCTTAGACAAAAAAGTTTTCATATGATCTCCCATATCTCTTATTACCCTTATAGTTTTAAATCCTACTTTTCTAGCTCCTATAAAATCCTTATTTGGATTATCACCTATATAAACACATTCCTCACCCTTTAAATTGAAATGTTTAGTCATTTCTTTAAAGACAAATTCGTTTGGTTTGCAAAATTCTTTCCCATAATCATCTGTAACAATTATTTTATCTACATATTTTTCTAGATTTAATGCCTTTATTTTGTTCCACTGCACTGATGCCTTTCCATCAGTAATAATTCCTAGCTTATATTTTCCTTTTAATTTATTTAGAATATACTCTCCGTCTTCATATAAAAACAATTTTGGAATAGTTTCTCTATATATTTTAACTAATTCACTTATATCTTCTTTTAAATTATACTTATCACAAATTGTATTAAATATCTTCCCTCTTCCTAATTCATTTAATATTTCTATCATTATCTTAAAAATTTCTTCTTCTTTTAAGTTGTATTTTAAAGATAAATATCTAGCTACCTCTCTAAAACCTCCATAAACAAAATCTCTTTCATTATAAAGGGTATCATCTAAATCAAAAATTACAGCTTTAATCATAAACCTCCCCCGTAAAATTTATTTAAAAATTGCTTCATCATATCTTAACATAGTCAACTCTTCAAATTCACCAATTATAGGAGTTATAAGTTCACCTTTTTTCATTTTAACAAAATAATCCCCATAATCTACTCCTGCATGGAAGGAAAGTGGTACTCCTCCTCCAAAACGAGGATTTATTTCTATAAATTTTATTTCTTTATTTTTATTTACAATACATTGTATAGTTAATGGTCCCATTATGGTTAAGGGATAATTTTCAGAAACCTTAGAAGTTCCCCTAATTTGTCTCAATTTATTACATAAATCCAATGTAGCTGATATTATGCTTATATCCTTTATAGTTCTAGTCTTGCTTACTTCTCCAGAACGAACTTCAATTCTTTCTCTAGGTACAATAGATATAACATTGCCAAGCAAATCTGAAAGTATATCCATGGTGTATTCAGTACCTTCTATAAATTCTTGAATTATAGGTTCTTTAACATAGTCCATAAAAAACTCCAATTGACTTTTATCATAAGCTTTAAAAACTCCTGCACTTCCCATGCCATATATCGGTTTAATTATTAAGGGAAATTTTAATTCTTTTAATTTTGAGTTATCTCTTAAAATTTCTTTTATACTATTTTTATCATAAGTCTTTGGAGTATCTATATTATTATCCTCAAAAAACTTATAACTCTTCCATTTATCATTACATATGTCTATTATTTCTTTATCACTTAATAAAAGGGTGGTTCCTAAATGTAAAAAATCCTTTCTATGATGACACAGAAGTGGAAATTCTCTTTCATAAAGAGGAATTAAAAAATCAATTTTTTCTTCTCTACATATATTTAGAAGCTCTTCTATATACCCCTTTTCACTATACTTAGAAATTTTATAAAAATCATCTACAAAATCTATAGCTGGCGCTAGCTCCCCAGCATCTACACCTATTATAGTACAGGATTTTTTTAAATGTTTTATTAATTGAACTCTTTTTCCTATAGCTGTTAAAAGTATCTTCATCTATATCCTACTCCCATTTAGTAACTGCCGCTTCTAATTTACCTTTATCTTCTATACAATTGTACAAATCAAGTTTATTAATTTCTTCTTTTAATTGTTCTACAGTTAACCATTGAGTATTTTCTGCCGAATTATATTCAAATCCTTCTTCTATTAAACTTCCACCAGGCGTTAAATATTTTTCTGAGTTCCACCAATTAAAATGAGGATATATTATATAGTGTTTTGGATATTCATAGGTATATCTTGAATCATCCTTTGTAATCATTACCTCATGAAGCTTTTCTCCTTCTCTAATACCTATTCCCTTGATTTTACAGTCTGGTGCTATAGCTTTTGCCAAGTCAGTTATTTTAAAGGATGGTATTTTTGATATATATGTTTCTCCTCCTTTAGATTCCTCTAATGCTTTAAGCACCAAATCTACTCCCTGTTCTAAAGTAATCCAAAATCTAGTCATCCTAAAATCAGTTATAGGAAGTTCCTTTTCTCCATCTTCTGTTAATGATTTAAAAAACGGAATTACAGAACCCCTACTGCCTGCCACATTACCATATCTAACAACTGAAAATATGGTTCCACATCCTCCTGAATAGGCGTTGGCGGCAATAAAAAGTTTATCAGAAACTAACTTTGTGCCTCCATATAAATTTATGGGGTTAACAGCTTTATCTGTAGATAGGGCTACAACTTTTTTAACTCCTTTATCCAGTGCCGCATCTATCACATTTTGTGCACCATGAATATTTGTTTTTATGGCTTCAAAGGGATTGTATTCGCAGGCAGGAACCTGCTTCATAGCTGCAGCATGTATTACATAGTCTACTCCATTAAAAGCTCTATATAATCTATCCTTATCTCTTACATCTCCTATAAAAAATCGCAACTTATGTATTTTATTAGGATATTTTAATTTAAATTCATTTTTCATTAAATCTTGCTTAAACTCATCCCTTGAATATATTATTATTTTTTGGGGATTATATTGATTTAAAATAATATCAGTAAATTTCTTGCCAAAAGAACCTGTTCCTCCTGTTATTAACACTACTTTATCTGATAGCATATTATCTCTCCTTGTTGTTGTTTAATAAAACTATTAAAAATTATCTAGTTATATATCTGTCAATACATTAATTCTAAATAATCCATAAGCCTTATTAATTATATCGTAAATTTATCTCATAATTAAAGTATATATTGCATTCTTCTTAGTGCCAAATCATAATCTTTGCACATCTTATAGTATTTTATAGCTTCTTCCTTAAATCCTAAACATTCAAAAATTACACCAATATTATATAGTGGTAAAAATGAAGTAATTCCTTCTATTCTTCCTTCTTTAAATTCAGTGCACTTTAAGAAGTTTTCTGCAGCTTTTTCAAAGTTACTATTATTCATATGAACAAGTGCCATAAGAAATAAAAAATCAGGAGAGTTTTTATAACATTCTTCATACTGAATCAAGTTTAAAGCTTCCTTAAATAGATTTAAATATATTAACGTATAACCATAACTTTCTACCAAATCCTCAGCATACTCATAACGAAAATTATCTATTAGAGATAATCCTTTTTTTAATGATATATATGCATTATTATAGTCTTTACCCATAAAGTAGCTTTTACCTAATTGATAATGCAGATATGGATCTTTTAAATTCTCTTCTATGGCTTTCTTTAGAAGTTCTATATTCCTTTCTATTTTATTAGTTCTATTTAAAACTTCCTTAGAATAACCTATATGATCTACAATTAGATTTATATTTTGAGTAGAATACTTCTCTTTATTTTTTGAAACTATTTGTTCATGAATTATTCCTTCATAAGTAAAATAATTTTTGTTAAAAATCCTATTTACTCTTTCGATATATTTTTTAGTACCCTGTTCATCTTCATATTCATTTATTCTTTTTAATCTTCCTACAAGTTTTTTATTATCTTCACTACAGAAATCTTTAATGTTTTTTATATCAAAGTCTGTAACAACCTCATCTGCATCTATAACTAGAATCCAATCATTTGAAGCTTTGGATATAGAAAAATTTCTAGCTTTAGAAAAATCATTGCACCAAGAAAAATCATATACTTCGTCTGTATATTTTAAAGCTATTTCTTTAGTTTTATCTGTGGAACCTGTATCTACTATAATTATTTCCTGCACACTATTTTTGACACTATCTAAACATTTATTTAAGGTTTCTTCTTCATTTTTTACTATAAGACATAAACTAAGCATAATACTCACACCTTTTGTATTTATTACTATTATAAAAAAGTATATTTATAGATTTTAAAGTTATATGCAACTTCTATAATATATTATGATAAAAAATTAATTAAAATTTCCTGAACTATTGCACCAGTATTTATTAAGAAAATTATCCTATAAATTATGAAAGCTAATGTGATTATTATCTTCTTGCTGTTTAAGACTGCTAAGTATAAATATTTAAACATGTTATAGGTATTTTATATCTTTCAGGTGCAATATCCTAGTATTAATTTTACTGATATTGCTTAAATACTAAAAATGACGGAAATTTTGGGAAAAAGCATGTCGATTTTGGCGGCATTATGCATTTTTTATTTGCACACTCAATAAACTCATTAATTTCTATTGGATATGTTTCAATTAACACGTCATTTTTATCTAATGATAACTCATGTTTCCTTAATTCACAATCTGGTATATATTTAAGTTTTCCACTATCAAAAATACGGAATGCCTGCGAAATAATTTGTGTATTTAACCGATAAATATCATTATTCCAGAATGCATCAGAATTTAATTGTATAAGCTCTACAGAAAAACTATCCTCATTATACTTTATCCTTATTTTTCCTTTTGACAAAGATGTTTCTGATGATAGAACTTTAAATCTATTATAAATAAAGTCTTTGGCTTTTTCGAATAATTGTGCATCTACATCAGGTATAATACGATTAATTGGCAATATGCTTAAATATTCAAAGCTAATTAAACATGATAAAACTGAATTTTTAAACTTAGATAAAGATGTTGTATAGAGACGATGATGTCCATCTGCAACATATAGCTTATCGGTTTCTAAAAATTCATTTAATATATTTCTTGCTTCTTCACCACAGTATACATAAATCTCTATATCATCTAATATGAAATACTTCTTATATTTTTTCCCTTCAATATATAATGAATAATTAATCTTTCTATTATGACCCAATAATATTGGTGCAGTTTCACAGTTATAACCATGCAAATTACTTAACATGCCTTGAATTGTATCTGGTAAAACTAATTCATGACATTTAATATTACCATTATCATACTCTTCAATAGGAATATCACATATGATACCATAGGTATTTTTATATTTAAATATATATATTACATCATTAAAATTTTCAATTTGTTGGTCATTTAAAATTTCTTTTTCTTTTTTTGTTAAAAAAAGTGTTCTTTCATCTAAATTTATTTTATTATTTTTAATATTGGCTAAATTAATAAATTCAGAATCATATATTTTCCCGCTAACATTTATATATGATTTTTTTATTGTATTAATTCTCATGCAATTTACCACCTTTTAAATTAGTTATGGCAATTTTCATAACCATTATTAATTATCTTTAAAAACTTTATACTCCTTTTTATAAACTTTGCTGTTTTTCTTAACTATAATAGAAAATTATATCTTCTACTGAATTTAATCCATAATTCTTAGGTAGTGGTAAGCATTTCAGGTCTTTCCCTTCAAACTTATTATTAACATAATATTCAACTTCAGCAATCTTTTCAAACCATATGAGAACTTTATCTATATTAGGTGTGTCTAAACCGACAACATCACAAAAGCCTTTAATAATACAAAGACCATAAGGGAAGTCCTCTAAAAAATATCGTGAATTAAAATCAGGAATATATCCTCCTTTTGTTTTTATCATTGGTGATTTTATTCCTTTAAATGCAATAATATTTTTTATTTTTTTCGTCATTTCTTCTGGTGTTTCCGATTCATAATATTTTTTTAAAGATTTAACACCAGTTAAATTAAGTCCACTTATCCTCTTACACATCATCTGTAATTCTTCATCACAAGCAATCAGCATTTTTGAAGCCTCATTATTCCACTCTTCATAAAAATCTATTACTTCATCCCAGAACACCCCTTCTTTATAATGATGGAACATTGTATAAAGCCTTGTAGTATGAAGAATTGGATTTGATGGTGTAAGTGTGACATTAAGATAATTAGGTAATGGATTACATTTAATTTTCATCATATTTTCTAATTCCATACAAATGCTTTCTGTCTGTTCTACTGGTATCGCAGCTATATGAAGTTCATTTTTTTTGCCAAAATCATACACTGATTTACCATACTCCTTTATTCTAGAAATACCATGCACTCGCTGAAATCCAAATAATATACAACCAATTTCTAAAAGTTCCTTGCAATAAAACTCACTTCCACCACTACCTGGCATTACACCTATCCAAGTCCTTGGTTTAATAAATGATTTTATCTTCCGAATTATTCTAGGAAAAACTTGTGAAGGGAGCGTAGAAATAATAATATCTGCATCCTCTATTACATCTTTAGGATTATCTGATATAATATCAATTTTCCCCTTATATTTAACAATATTATCAATACTGCAAACTTTAATTTCATGACTCCATTTGTGTGGATTTGAAGTAAATAACCTAACTGATAAATCTTTATTTGAACCTATATCCCCAAGTAATAAAGTTCCTACATTTCCACCACCTAGAATACATATATTAAGTTTTTTGTTTTTGAAAGACTTTGAAGGTTTTACTCTTTTTAACTTCATTGTAAAACACTCTTTATAGCCTGAACTAATTTATCATTTTCTTCTGATCTTTTAATAGCTAGTCTAATGAACTCACCATTAATACCTTTTTTCCCAGATAAATCTTTTATAAATATATAGTATTGATCTAATAATATCTCAGTTAATTCTTTGGCTGTATATTTTCCAATTACTTCACATAATACATAATTTGCTTGTGTTGGTACTACTCTCAAGTTTTTAATTTTAGAAAGTTTTTCAACATATTCGTTTCGAACCTTTTTAAATTCACTTATTGCATTATCATAATCACTCTTATATTTTTCAAATATCTGCATATAAAACTCAGCAAAGGAATTAATATTCCAAATAGCAACATCCTTTTTAATAAAATTAATAATATCTAATTCATTAGAAGCCAACACCCCTAAGCGAAGTCCAGGTACACCAAAAGATTTTGAAATGCTTTTTACTACTATTAATTTAGGATAATTTTGCAATATATCTTCATTAATAAGTGTTGCTGCTTCCTCTTTATCAACAAAATCGATAAATGACTCATCCACAATAAAAGTAATTCCTTTTTCTTGTGCCCACTTTGCAATCTTAAGAACATCTTTCTTTTCTATATAATTACCTGATGGATTATCAGGATTAATTAATAATAAAATAGAAATATCTTTATTATCATAAAAACTTATCAAATCATTAGCTGAATAAGCATAATTATCATTATTAGGATAATAGGGCACAATATCTCTAGAATCTCTTCTATTGGGATACTCTTCAAATGTAGGTACAATAATACCTATTTTTCCTTCAAGTTTCTCCATCAATGATTTTATAAGTTCAGCCGCACCATTTCCCACAACCACTTGATTTTTATTTATCCCAAAATACTTAGCCGCTAACAAACTATTAACTTCCACACCTGATGGATAATCACAAATCAATCGTTCAAAATTAGCCTTTATCTCATCTAACAATTTTGGTGTTGGATAAAATGGATTAACTAAATAACAGAAATCTATTAAATTTGGATATCTCCAGTATCCACCATATCTACTTTGTATTCTAGTTAGTTTGTCTTCATCAGATGTTGTAAAAATTGATTCTGCTATATCAAGATCCTGTATGTCATCTATTTCATACCATGATTCATCACCTAAAATTGCAGCTTTTATCTCTGGCTTGTCCAATAATGTTATAACTTTTAATACTTGTTCATAATACTCATTATTACCAAGCGCCTTGCTATATGCCTCCAAGAAAGGTACATAGTGTGTATTAGAAAATTCCTTACTAAACTTATAGATATTAACTGTTTTATAATAATTTTTAATATCACAAAATCTAAATTGTTTTTTATCTAAAAAACTCTTAATATTATTGTTTTCATCTATGGTAACAACAGTACCATCCATCCAACTTTCATATTTCGCCACTAAAGCTAAGCTAGGATATGAATCTTCAATTATCTTTTTTAATACGGAATCTTCAAATATCAAATCTGATTCAAGTAACAGCGTATCCTCTTTTAATAGATAGTTTTTTGCTAAGTAAAGAGAATATATATTATTAGTTCTATAGTAAATTTCATTATTCACGTAATTAATTGGAGTACGAACATTTAGAGTTTCTATATATTCTTGTAGCTCTTTTCCCTTATATCCAACAACAATTGTTATACTAGACAAACTTAATTTATCTAATTGTGATAACATTCTTTCAATCATGGTAACATCATTTACTTTCACCATGCACTTTGTATTATCATTTGTCAATTCTTTTAATCGCTTTCCCATTCCTGCTGCTAAAATTATTGCTTGCATGTTTTTACTCCTCCTTCATATTGTATGTATTAGAGCTTGTGAATCCTTAAATCATTAATTTGCCTAACTTTTTAGTTGTTAATCTTTGATCTTTTTATATTTCTAAAAAATACTCCCTCTTCAATAATTGATTTTGTTTTTTAATGCTATTTTCTTTATTGTTCTATACACTTCTTCTCCACAAGTTCCATCTGTATTTGCATAAACTTTAGAAGCTATTCCTTTACGATTTTTAGATAATGGGTCATCCCCATCATTAATCCTTTGAATAAGCTCGTACCAAGGTTCTTTTTTATTGTAAAAATAGTAAAAAACATTTGGTGGAATTATTGATCCTTCAGGCATTTTCTCATCCAAAAAAATTATTTTCTTTTCAGTAAGCAAATAACTTCCTAGTAATGAGCCATTTCCAGATATCAAAACATCTGCAGCATTTAAAGCATATAAATAATTATCAGTTTCATCTAATATAACATTATTATAAAGACCTCTTTTATGCTTTATATGATATTCTGTCAACTTATTATAATAGTTTAACAACTGTGGTATATATCTCATTATTGAGATTTTAGTAAGAGGATGAGGACGCCAAATTAATGCAGTATTTTTACTTATATTTGTTATGTTCAATATATTTGTTATTTCCTCTATTTTTGAGAAGGGGTCATTAATAAAATACAAACAACCAGTATCTAAAACATATACAGTTTTACCATCTAGCTTTTCTTTCCATTCTATTGGATATACCCTATTTTCTTTTAAATTATTAACCATAGAATCAATTTTAGGTGATCCAAGTGTTATAAGCTTTGATTTTGGTATACCATCTTTTATAGCAGCTTTTTCTACAAAATTACCAACTAAAATAATTTTATCTACATTGTTTATAGCTGGCATCATATATGTTGCATGTTTTCCATAAGGGGGAAAAAATGACGCAATATGATATGGTACATATACAAGCATATGTGTATATTTTTTAAGATTTAATGTGAAATATTTCTCATAAACACGAGTTATAGTATTATATTGGTCATATATATTATGTACAAAAACAACATCTGGTTTTTCACTTTCAATATTATATTTACTATAATGGATAATTGGAATATTCTTAGGGAATCGTTCTCCCTCATAAGTTGGTATAACTTTATCTTTGGAAAGTTGATAATAAGGAATTGGCACCACTTTAACTTCACAATTTTCGTCTTTTGCAAAAGCTTCATATATTGTTTCTAAACTATCCCACATAGAAACTTTATAAGGGAAAAAAACCACCTTTAGTTTACCATTATTATTTTCTATTATAGTATTTTTAATAATTTCCTCTTTACTTTCTTCCATCCCTAATCCTTGTAGTGTTTTATATACAAAATCTTTTTCTTCTTCATATTTTCCATTTTTTAATGCTTTTTTATAATATTGTATAGCCTTTTCATAGTCTCCTCTGGAATTATAAAGATAACCCATATTATAATTTAAATCAAAACTTTCCCCATCAAACAGGAGCCCTTCCTTTAATATCCTCTCTGCCTCATCCATATTTCCTTCCATCATAGCTATAACACCTTTAAATGAGTAAACATCCACATCATTAGGAACTAACTCTTCATACTCTTTTATAATATTCTTAGCTTCTTCTAAAACATTGCTATTTATAAGCTTTTCTATATTCTCTTTTATCTTATTTTTATATTGTTCCATATCTTTCATATTATCACTCCAAAAACTAAAACCCTATTAAAATACTATGGCTTGTTTTATAATATCTTCCCAAGTACTTAATAAAGGCAATATTTCTTTATATAGTAATTTTGATATTTTATTATAGTCTTCTATATTTAAATATTTAGGAATCTTTTGTAATTGTTCTTTCATTATTTCTTCATTCATATTTTCTTTTTGTATGTCTTTGGTTAATTTAGCTACTTCATTAAGCCACTCTATTCCATCCACTATATAGGAAATCAAATCCATTGCCTCATCCTTTTTATTTTCTTTTATATTATCTATACAAATATTAATACCACTAATTAATTTAACTATATATTCATCTGCTGTTTTTAAAGCTTCAACTTGTTGTTCCTGCAATGATTTCTCCATGGTAATCCCCCTATATTTTAAAATTTCGACATAATTTCTTTTATGCCATTATTATATATTTTATAACATTGTAAACTTCTCTTTCCTAACCTTATTCCTGCTTCTCTTTCACTTTCATCTATTTTTTCTCTATATTCATCTTTATTATTTAGCATTTCCATTTCCTTATATTTAAATAAATTCAACATATAAATAATCTCTTCCGTTTTATAAAGCTTTAAATCTATATCATCTAACTTCTTTAATACATTATTTATTTTTACATTTTTATTTCCTTCATAATAGTTAATCATCTTATTACTATATTCAATACCTTTTAATGTTAACTCATTCATACACTGTAATTGTCTATTTAAATACTTAATAATAACTCCTTCTATATTCTTTGTTGTATCTAAATTAACAACGTTCTTATTTATTCTTTCTTTACAATAGATACTTAAAGAATCCTGTAAAGGCATTATCTTTGTTCCTCTAATCTTTGCCCCGCCTTCTGTAGAATTTATAAAATTAACATCTCTATTATTGCTTATAAATACTTCAAACCAATTTTTGAAGGTTATAAATGAATTATTAGTCAAAACTTTTTCTTCTACATTTCCTTCCACATAGAATAAATCATTTTTATTAAAATTAGCTTTTTCTTTTATAAGATTTTCGTTAGTAGATAAAGTTGAGTGATATTTATTATTTGTAAAAGCTAAGTCTTGTCCAATAAATATTACGTTTTTAGCTCCCAGAAATACGGCAAATGCTGTAGCTAGATGAGCTACGGAACCCCCTACTGGGATTGAAATATATTCTTCATTACACATCTTCTCAATAATGTTCTTAAAAGAATTTAACACAAATATTTTTTTACCTTTATAATTTTTAACAATATTAAAATTCACTTGCTCTGTCACTACCATAGGTATTTCCAAATCCATAGATTGTTTAAATAGCTTTTCCATTATTTCACCTGGATCAATAGCACATATAAAATCTGGTGCCATTTCATTTTTTATTAATTCTTGTATGCTTCGTGAAGCACATATAATTATACAATTATCCTTGTATTCTTTTAGAAATTTTATATTTTTTTCTAAGGATGGACCTGAAGAGACAATTATAGCTGTAGATCCTAAAAAACTATTTTTTAATTCGTTGGCATTTGTATTTTTTTCTATTTCTTTAATATTGTTAATATAATTCTCTATTACTATATTAGAAAACATAATATTAGAAGCTCTTAAAGCTCCTACTTCTATCCAAAACTCTTTTATAGCTTCACTAAACATATTAAATTTATTTAAAAATACTTTTTCATAATTAGTATAATGAGAACATACATATTTATTTAAATAACTTTTATCAACATATCTATTTAATATATTCATAATTTGATTTTTATTTTTAAAATAAAATATGTTAATTCTTGAATCTTCTTTCAACATACTATTTATATATGTATCTGCCATTATATTATTATATATAATTTCTTCTGGCTCAAAAATATACACTTTGTTTCCATATCCAATATTATTTATAAGTTCTTTAATGTATTCACCTGAACCTAATCCAAATATAAATATTAAACTTTCTCCGTCAGGTATATTTAGATTATATACAAACTCTTTAATATTTTCTTGTTCTTTATCTTTCTTACCCAAACAGATATTTATATTATTTTCTTTAATATTTATTATTTTTACTCCATCATCACTAGTCCCTAGAAAATATTCCATCTGTAAGCTCATATAAAATCCTCCTTAATTAGTCAATAATTTTCTAATAAAAATTTATTAACTCTATATTCATCTCCATATAATATTATTTCTATTAAACATTCCTGCGCTTCTTTTAAATAACCAAATTTCATTAATAATTCAAATTTAAAAATCATTACATCAAAATCAAATCTTATTAATCTTAATGCTTCTTCAATAGTATTATAGGCTTCTTGATATTTTTCCTCATATATAATAGCTTGTATGTTCTTTATAAGTTCTGGTATTAAAGCTTTAATCTCATTATTATTTATAAACTCCTTATCATCTTCAATTAATAATTTTACATAGTCTATGTAAGATTTCTCTTCTTTTAAGATATCCTTCATATACTTAATATATTTTAAGGCATCTTTATGTTTATAGCTTAATGCCTTTTTTAATTCTATAATAAATCTTTCTTCTGAATTTAATATCCATAAATTTTCTTTTATTATTTTATTATCATAAGTTTTTATTATGGTATAGTATTTTTCTGAAATATAATTTACAAATAATTGTTTCTTTATATGCTGTGGTAAATTGCCCCCTAATAATAAAGCTTTTTCTATAATTGTTCTTATAGTAATATTCAGCATACTGTTATATTTTATCTTATCTAATCCATCTATTAATATTTGATTCATATCAAAATTACTATTAGCTAGATTAATTAATACATTTTCTATTTTGTCCTTTCCATATTTAACAAGATATTCAAGTTCATTTATGTTATATTTTAAAATATAATAAATAAATATAGAATATGGTATATTAGTTTTATTAATCTTATTCTTTATTTTATCTATATGTTCTTTATCATAATTTTCATTTTGTTTAAAATATTTTATCAAGCCTATAGTTTCACTAATTGTTCCCTTATATTTTAAATTGATAGATTTTAAATCATTAATTGAAACTTTATCATGTATATATAGTAATATACTTTCATAATTATACTTATCTACAAACTTTTCTACTACCTGAATCTTATTCCATAGTTTACCTTCAAATATTATTTTAAAAATTACATGAATCTTATCTTTAATTATTGCCTCATCCTGTAACTCTAACAATTTGTTCAATGCTTTCTCATAAAGTTCCCTTTTATAATAACAAATTGCCAAATTATAGGAAATAGTATCTTTATATTTTCTAGTCAGTATTGATAATGTACTATTTAGCACAAAATTTTGTTCTTCCATATTATCATATATATAAGTATATTTTTCATATGCTATGGAAGCCTTATGATATTCCTTTAAATTATAATAAGATTGCCCTAGATAAAAGTAGAAATCTAAAAAATCATCACAATATTTTATAGCTTCCAAGGACTTCTTTTCTAATTCATTAAAATTTCTCATATTATATAAAATAAAGCAATACTTTGCTATTACATACATATACTTTTCTATACTATCTTTACAAGCATTATAAGCTTTTTCTATATATTTCAAGGCTTCTTTTTGTTCTTTATGCATACTATAAGAAGCGGCAATTTGAAAATTAGTATATATGTTATTGGGATCTCTTTCCAATTGTTTAAATAATAAATCTAAATTTCTTTTATATTTATACTCCATTAACTGAAAATCATCATTTATATATCCGTAATGAATAAATCTTATCTTACTATCCGTAACAGGATATTTAAATTGTGGCTGTTCATGTACAATTCCTTCATAGGCTATGGTGTTTTTTCTAAATAGTCTTAATAAAGGTGAAGATATACCAAACTTTAGTGAATATTCTACATCCTTATTAAAATCTATTATTTTAATTAGAGCTGCATTAAATTTATTAAATGAATTAGATTTTATTAATTGAGCTAAAGCTTTAACATCATAAAGTACTTCGTCTGCATCTACAACTAATATCCACTCCCCTATACAATAGCTTATAGACATGTTCCTCATAGCTCCAAAATCGTTGTTCCATTCATGAAAATACACTTTATTCGTATATTTTTTAGCTATTCCTACTGTACTGTCTGTAGAGCCTGTATCTACAATGACTATTTCTGTATCTATATAGTCCTGTAACTTTTTTAAAGGAACTAACGTTCTTTCTAAATTTTTTTCTTCATTTTTTACTATCATGGCGACACTTAGTTTCATTTATTTCATTCCCTTCACGGTATCTATAATATATATCGTGTTTAAATTATTTAACTTTAAATATAAAAAGAGCCAGAAATACTCTGACTCTTTTATTTTTACATTTTTAGTTAAATAATCTATTAAGGAAACTCAGACTACTTCTGAGTAAGTTCCACTAACTAAATCGAAGATTTAGAGTGTCACTTATCTTAATAACTGAAGAACTCCTTGTGGTGCTTGGTTAGCTTGAGCAAGCATAGCCTGTGCAGCCTGTTGTAAAATATTGTTCTTTGAGAAGTTCATCATTTCTTTAGCCATATCTACGTCTCTAACTCTTGATTCTGCAGCTTGTAGGTTTTCTGATGCATTGTCAAGGTTTGATATAGTATGTTCTAGTCTGTTTTGGAATGCACCAAGTTTTGACCTTTGAGTAGAAACAGCTTTTATTGCAGTATTAACACTACTTATTGCCTTCTTAGCGCTAGCGTGAGTCTTAACATCTAAGTTATTAATGCTTAATGATGTAGCACTCATATCATCTATTGTTATTTCTAATGTTAAAGCAGTTTCATTATTTGCTCCTATTTGTAATTTAGCACCTGAACCTGATCCAATATCACCATTCAATAATTTCTTTTCGTTGAATTGAGTTGTACTAGCTATTCTGTCAATTTCATCTTTTAAAGAATTCATTTCTTCTGCTATAGCTTCTCTATCTACAGTAACGTTGGTATCGTTAGCAGCTTGTACTGATAATTCTCTCATTCTCTGAAGTATGCTTTGAGTTTCTTGTAAAGAACCTTCTGCTGTTTGAATTAATGAAATACCATCTTGAGCATTTCTTGAAGCTTGGTTAAGTCCTCTTATCTGAGCTCTCATTTTTTCGGAAATTGAAAGACCTGCTGCGTCATCTCCAGCTCTATTTATTCTTAAACCTGAGCTTAATTTTTCCATTGCTTTAGCTGAATTTCCAGTGTTTACTCCCATTTGTCTGTGAGCGTTCATAGCATTTAAATTGTGATTAATAATCATTTTTATACCCTCCTTGAAATTATGTTCCACTTCCCTGTGAAACCTTAGTTTATTTTATATTTTAAAATTATTTTTTGTAAGATATATACCACCCTCATGGCCACTCAGGTAGTATATTTACCTTACAATTTATATATCGCCATGTTTGAAATATACTTTATAGTTTTTATAAAATTATTTTATTAAATATTATATTTTTTTGCTAAAAATTATCCCATTTGAGTTTCTATAATTATATCCACTATTGGCTTTTCTACTAATTTTTAATTCTCCCATTTCATTTCTTAATTCTTCTTTTTTAGCTTTAATCAACTTTTCTAATTCATTATTATTTTGTATTAATTTAAGTTCAGTACAGATTTCTATAAATTCATCTTTAGAATAATCTATATTCTCAATAGAGTCTATTATTTCTTGCCTATTATCCATAAGAAAATCTATGGAGTCTATATTTCCCTCTTTGATATCTTTGATAATTTCTAGAGTTAGTTTATTAAATTTAACCAAACTTTCTCTAAGTTTATTCATAAATCATTTTCCCCTTTATTAACCGCCAAACTGTTGTGCCATCCAAGCAGCTTGTGAATTGTATTTATTCATTACCTTTTCTAAATTAGTAAATTGTCTGTAAAGTTGCTTTTCCTTATCCTTCATTTTATCAGTTAATTTTTTTATCATATTGTCCTTCCTATGAAGTTGATCTGGAAGGGTATTGCTTCCAACTCCACCGTAAATACTATAGTCTTCTTGTTTATTCGCATATTGTGTTAAAATAGCGTTATTTAAAGTAACTCCTGGGGCTCCTACATAGTCTTTCATTATAGTATTCATCCTCTGAAATATACCAGATTCATTATAGGCCTGCTTTTTCTCTTCAGGAGTTTTAGGATTACTGATTGAAGGCATTTTATTAAAAAGATTTATAATATCTTCAGGGTTCTCCATCAAAGCTTTCTTTAATATTTCTTCTCCTCCTCCATTTGGATCAAATTCAATCTGTCCAGCTTTAGTAGTATCACTACTAGTATCTAATCCTGTTTGAGCTCTACCAAAACTAATATTACTTCCTTCCACTTTGTCATAGAAAACTCCCCTTAGTTCACTTAACATTTTTTCTAAATTACTATCATTTCTTAATGTTCCCTTTTTAGCTCTTTCTTCCCAAGCCTTTATATCGTCGTCTTTCATATCCTTTTTTTGCTCTTCTGTTAATGGCTTGTAGTCATAATCTTTTTTCTCTTTTAATTTACTGCTTATTTTTTCTATAAGAGCATTGTATTTATCTATAAATCCTTTTATTCTATCGAAAGTATGATCTACATTTTTTGATATGTTAATATTTGTTTCTCCCTTTTCAGTTAATTTGTAGGTAATACCATCAATAGTGAAATTATTAGAATCTCTTTCAACTTTAACTTTTGTGCTACTTCCTGGAGCAGTAATTTCTGCTATGGAATTTTTGCCTCCGTCAATAGTGCTTACATCAAATATTTTGTTGTTCCCACCTATAGCAATACCTACGCCTTCACCAGTTTTTTTAGTTTCTATTGAAATTTCTTGACTTAATTCACTAAAGGAAACATTTATATAATCAGACAACTTTTCTGTTTTTCCACCAACTTCAAAAGAACTATTTTTTATGCTGCTTACTAAATCTTTTACAGTAGCTTTACTTTGGTCAAGCTTTTCAACATCTACAGTAAACTCCTTACCATCTACAGTTATAGTAAAGTTTTTATCTATTCCTAATTCAGATAATTTAGTATCGTTAGTAACATTTTTGTTAGAACCATCAGTATATTGTAATTTTCCGCTAGCAGTAGCTCCTTTAGCCATTTGTATTACATCTACTATATAATTTCCCTCAACAGCTCCCAGTCCGGCAGTAATAGTTGCTGAAGTACCACTATTAACTTTGGCTACGTAATCAAAATAGCTTTTATTGTTTATTAAACTATTCTTACTTGTAGCACTGAAATACTCATTTTGTAATTCCTTAAAATCATTTATAATATCTTTATACATTTCCTGTTTCCAAGATATTCTCTGCTTATCCTGCTTAACCTTATCTATTTTAGCTTGTTCACCCATAAGCATTTTTCTTACCATTTCATCTGTATCCATACCAGTAGCAAGTCCAACACCTATTCTAAGACCGCCTCCACTTATACCGCTTACCATGATTTATACCTCCCTTTTTTAAGATGATTAGATTTCTAAATATCTAATTATCTATCTAACTTTTATCTCGTAGTTTTACTTATCTTATATGCATCTTCCCAAGTGTCTCTTACCTCTTCTATCAGAGGTATTACTTCATCCATTATAGCTACATCCTTTTTTATATTTGCATCTACTAACCTTTGTATTATAAATTCATATATTTGAACCAAAGATTTGCCCCAACTTCCTGCTCTTTCAACATCTAAACTTGCAATCAATTCATAAAATATATTTTCAGTTTTTATTATATTTTCGTGAGCTTTTTTTGCATTCTTTTCTTCTATTGCATTTTTCGCTATTTTAGAAAACTTTACTGCTCCGTCTAAAAGCATTAATAGTAATTGTTCTCTCGAAGCAAAATTTACACTATTATTTTTATAAGCATTATATGCATTACTAGCATACATACACTCTACACCTACCTTTTTGTATCTAGAAATCTTCCACTAGAAAAGTGTTTTCCCTCTTCCTTATATTTAACTGCTTCTACATCTACTTCTTCTACTTTTTCAGCTTCAACTGAAATTATTTTTACTTTTTTCTTTTTCTTACTATATTTTTTTAATTGCTCAGAAAAATCCTTTTCTTCCTTCTTCTCTTGTGCATCTTTATCTATCTTTATATCTTTTTTTCTATGGATCATGCCTTCTTTTGTTGATTCTTCTATTCTTTGTCTTATTTCAGTATCAATTTTATTAAGCCTATATTCCATAGAAACACCTTCCTTCAAAATTACAAATAAGAGATCTTGATTTAAATAGCTATTAAAGTATATATACTGAATCGTATGCATTTGAGTAAAATTTAGAAGTTCTTAATTTAGTTTAGAAAATTTCCGTTAAAATGCTGTGCATGTTTGAGCAAAGCGAGTTTGCCAGCATTAGGAAGTTCTATAAAATAAATTCTAGAAATTCTTATTGAGGCGAAAGCTACACAAATAGTATATATCCATTAAACCCTCTCATCCATAAACACCCCTGCTAATTCACAGAGCTTGTCTACCATATCTATAATTTTTTTAGGTGGTATTTCTTTTACTATTTCTTTTGTATTTTTGTCCATTATTCTTACAATGATATTATTAGTCTTACCATACACTTCATATTCTAAATAAGTGGATTTGTCATCAAAGGTTTTATTTAAAGTATCAACTGCTTTTTTAAGGTCATCTTCCTGTATTTTTATATTATCTCCTATTGCTTCAGTTTGTCCAACGCTGCCATTTCCTTTGTCAGAAAACATCATTTCATTATATATAGCATTTTTATCAAAGTTAATCTGTCCTCCCTGACTTACTAACTTTACATCCATGTTATTACACCCCTTTTGAAAATAAACACTATTTTTTTATATTTTTGAGCAGTGAGATATCCACTTCAACTGCATTTCTATTTTCCTGTTCTACTTCCTTATAAAGTTCTTTTCTTAATATGTTCACACTTTTAGGCGCTTCTATAGCTAATCTTACGGAACCATCTTCTATTTTTACCACTGTAATCTCTATGTCATCCCCTATGAGTAAGGATTCTCCTTTTTTTCTCCCTATAACTAACATTACTGTTCCTCCTGAAAAATTGGGTATTTTATTTTATATTCTTCATTCTCTAATATTATTTGTTCCCCAATCTTCTCCTTTATATTTATAATTATAGGAGCTCTTAAGTTAGTAGTTATCATCTTATAATCGGAGTTAATTGTCACTGTGGTAATAACTAATATATCTTCTGGAGAATTTACTTTTAGATTTTTTATAATTTCCTCCGGCATTTGAAATTCATAGTCTTTGCATACATTAAAAGGAGATACTACTACAAATCCAATAGTTTCTTCTTCTGTAGAATGCAATATGCTAAAAATTCCTTCTCCTTCAATGGGAAAAATAATGAACTTTTTTAAATCTGAAAATCCTGGCAACCCTTTAGGAAATAATACTACATCTTCTTCTTTATATTCTAGAATTCCATGATGCTTTGTTCTTAATTTCATAATTTTCCCTCCACATTTCTTATCATCTAAATATCTAGAAATCTATTCTAACTATCTAATATAGTCCATAAGTGTAGGTTGAAGTACTCTTGCGCTAGTTTGTAATGATGCTATATAAACCATTTGAGCTGTAGCATACTCCATAATCTTTTCTGTAACATTTATGTCCTCTGTTTCTGATAGAATTTCTGTTATATTAAAGTTTTCCTCTATATTTCTTTCTTTTGCACTATCCATTGTATTTTGCTTAGCCCCTACTTGGGAACGTACTTTTAGTATATTATTAGCAATTTCGTCTATGGCCTCTAAGTCTTCTCCCGTCAGCTTTTCTACTCCATTTTCATCATCAAAATGCCTAATAATATTTTCGAATATGTCTCTTACATCTCTAGTTACTCCCTTACTATCTGTAAAAGTTAATATCTCTGAGGCTGTTACATTGTATTCTACTCTTACTCCTTGAGATATTTCTGTAACTAATCTTTCGTTAATTAAATCTAGTTCATTTCCTGATATGTCCTTACCTTTTAGGTCTTTTAAGTCTTCTATGTCTGAAGTACCTGATAGGGTGATAGAATTTTTATCATCTAGGTTGGTAAGCTTTATATTAGTTCCATCCCCTGATTCAATCATTTCTACAGATAACTTTCCTTCTAGAGCTGTTCCTTTAAGCTTATCATTAATATCTTTCACTAACTCTTTTGAAGTTTTTATATCATCGTCTAAGGTTATAGAAACTTTTTCTCCTTTGTAATCAAAGGTTATCTCTTTTCCCTTCCATTCCTCTGCCTTGCTTATCTTAGCAGTAGTTGGTTCTTGAAGGGTTTCTCCTTCTCTTCCTTTGTAAACTAATTTAGTATTTCCTTCTGCAAGTGCTGAAAAAGTATATTTATTGCCTGGAACATTTCCTTCTCCATCTTCTATGGAAAATTTCATTCCATCTCCTAGATCAAAGCTTCCGTCCCCATTTACAGGTATTACTGACTCTTCTCCATTTATTTTTACACTTAACTCTATTACTTTATTAGTGGAAGTATCTATTTTCCCAACGGTTATTTCATAATCTTTATTTTCAGTTCCTGTAAACTTTCCAAGCACTTTACCTTCTTCAGGAATTTTTCCATCTTCTGCTGCAACGCTTTGAACATCTGTAGTGGCTGGCCCTTTTATCACTCCGACAGGTTTTGCTGAAACTCTCGTACCTGAAAATATGTATTTACCGTCGAAATTTCCATTTAAAGTTTGAGCAAACTGTCCTATTATTTCATTTACTTCATCTTTTAATTTCTTTCTTTCACTTATACTATTTGTGGGGTTACCTGCAGCCATCAAAAGATCTCTAATTCTTTTGATTTGATCTCCCAGCTGACCTAAGGATGTATCTGTTTGATCTAACCAATTTTTAGTATCTTTTATATTGCTATTATACTGTTTGTTTGTGTTAATATCCGTATGTAACTGCATAGCTCTGGAAGCTCTTAAAGGATCATCGGAAGGTCTCCTAATTAATTTACCAGAACTTAATTGCATTTGAAGAGTTCTTAAATTACTCATATTGGTTCTCATATCTGATAAAAAGTTATTAGCTAACATTTTATTTGTAACTCTCAATTATATTACCTCCTTTTTTTAAGATTTTTAGATAAAAATCTTAACATCTAAGAATCTAACCATCTAATAGTTTATCGTTTAAGTCCATTAATAATTACATCTAAAAGCTCATCTACTGTAGCTACTATTTTAGCGCTAGCTTGGTAAGCATGTTGGAATTGAATCATATTAGTCATTTCTTCATCCAAAGATACTCCTGATACTGAATATCTTGATTCTTGGAATGACATTAAAACACTATATTGACCTTCTACCATTCTTTTAGATTCTTGTGCTTGCACTCCTAATGTATTCACTATGTTTTTAAAATAGTTATCAGTCTTCATACCTCCAGTGCTTCCTTTTAAAACAAGCACTCCTAACTCATCATCCATGACTAACCCATTACCTAGTTCATTTATGAAACTTTCCCTGGTATGCTTTCCATCCCCTTCTAAAACCATACTTTGTATTTCCATTAGCTTGTCTTTTAATGCCGCAATTGCTACTGCTCTTTTTCCGTCTCCCTCTCCAGCAATTTCCGTCCCAGTATTTATCAACATTACATTCTCAAGTATATCTGGATTAATACAAATGTTTCCTGCAGTTATATCTTCTTCTTTACCATCTTTATTCATAAAGAAAAGAAGTTCATCTTCATAATTGCCTGCACTTTGCGAATGTATGGCGTTTACAGAAAAGGCTAAGGATCTTGCTAATTTATTTAATTTTTCTATATTTATGTCTATATCATTTTGTACTGACATATAACCCTTTAACTCTCCATTACTTGGTGTAAAAGTGGCTAAATCGTCAATACTGCCGCTTCCTCCTATAGGCTTACCTTCCTTATTTACAGCTTCTCCATTTTTATTGGTCCATATGACTCTACATTCATCTAACTGTTCTAACTTTTCTTTTGCAGATAACTTATCATCATCAGTTATCTCAATTTCCATTTCTACTCTATTTTCTTCTGAAGTCATATCACCATTTTTATAATATACTAACTTATATGTACCTGGTTTTCCGTATTCTACTCCATCTCCTGGCTTTATTTCGCTTACATATGCAAATTTTAGTACATCGTCTGGATTAGTACCTTGAACAATATTAAGATTTCCAGGGGGTTTTGCATTAGGATCACTTTTTGTGCTTATATCTATACTATTTAATCCCTTTTTCTCTATTTTTATACCAAATTTTGTGCTTAACTCATCTATAAGCAAATCTCTTCTATCCATTAAATCATTTGGCATCTGTCCCGAAACACTTACTTGAACTATTTCTTCATTCAATTTATTAATTTGATCTATCATGGAATTGACATCAACAACTGTTTGTTTAATTGATTCTTGAGCATTTTCTTTCAAATTTTGCAACTGATTATAAACACGGTTTAATTGATCTGCTAGTGCTTTTGATTGTTCAGCTACAACGGTCCTTGCATTGGATGTATTAGATTGTTTTGAAAGTTCATGCCATGCATCAAAAAATTTTCCTATAAGGCTAGAAATTCCTGTATCCGTAGGCTCATTAAATATATTCTCTATCTCTCTTAAAAACTTATCTCTTCCACTATATTGTCCTAAAGTTCCTAACTCTTCTCTTACTCTATAGTCTAAGAATGTATCTCTTACTCTATTAACTTGAGATACGATTGACCCTGTTCCCATTTGTCCTGCTCCTGCAGCAGTATTCATTCCTGGGGTAGAAAAAGGTCTTCTTGTTTGCATTTCAGCCCTCTGTCTTGAATACCCCTCTGTATTTGCATTTGCAATATTATGTGATGTTACATCAATTGCTTTTTGATGTGTAAAAATACCGCTTTTACCTATGTTTAAAGTTCCGAATAAACCTGACAAATTTTTTACCTCCAAACTTTATAAAAATTGCTTATTATCAATTAATAAAACTATTTCATCTTCCCATAAGCTCCATAAGTCTTTGCACTTCTATCGGGATTTAGTATTTGAAGCATCTTCGTAGTATATCCTAATCCTTGCCTTATGAGAGCTTCGTTTAGCTCTTTTTGGGTTTTAAGCTCTTCTACAAGAGCTCTTATTTTTCTATAATTGTTTTCGATTTCGCTATCCCCTAACTCTTCAACTATCTCTAGCATACCTCTTCCTTTAGTTAGGTTTCTTCTTTCCATCTCCCATTTAGCTATTTCAACATTGAGATTTTGTATTTCTTGAACAACAGCCTCCATCTTGAAGACTTCATTTTTTGTAATATATTCATGCTGTTTCTCTAAAGCCACTAACAATTTTTCTAAAAATTTTGTTTCTTCTAGGATTATGTTATTTAATTTCTCTTTCAAAACTCACCCCACCTTATTTATAGCTTTCTTTTCATTTCCTCTAAAATTCCTTGAGCTATAAGCTTCTCCTCTACATTATAAGTTCCTTTATCTACTTCCTCTTTTAACTTTTCTATTCTTTCATTGGAACTTATTGATTTAAAGTCTAAACTAAAATTAATTAAGCTTTTTCCTAGTCTGGATATTTGTAATGAATCTTTACTTTTTTGATTTTCTACTTCTTTCATATCTACCCTTTTTTTATTATCTCCATAGGAACTTAAAATTTTGTTAGTGCTTACTCCATTAATTTTCATGTAATACACTCCTTAATCAATCCTACATATTTCCATATTTATATTATCGATAATAATAAATATTTGTTTATAGGTAAATTTAACTATTTTGCTTGTTAAAATGAAAACAACGGCCTAAAAAAGCCGTTATTATATTACTTTCCAAGAGATCTTATTTTCTCTTCATTGCTTATAATATTAGTGATTCTAACACCAAAGTTTTCGTCTACTACGACAACTTCACCATAAGCAACTCTTTTACCGTTTACTAATATTTCTACAGGCTCCTCTGCTAATCTATCTAACTCTATTAATGAACCTGTGCCTAAATTTAATATTTCTCTTATGTTTAATTTTGTTCTTCCTAACACTACGGATATTTCAAGTGGTACATCCATAATTAAGTCTATATTGCTAGGCAATGGTGCTGATTTTTGAGGCTGAGTTAATGGTTGAAAAACTGCCTGCTGAACCTCTATAGGTTTTTCATTACCTATGGCAACTGGGGCAATTCTTTCATCATTATCATGTGAATAATCCTCTTGAGTACTTTTAGTATCATGTCCACTATGATTACCATAGCTATCATCTTGTGGTATTTCTTTATGATCCATATCTGTAGGCTCCTCATTACCCATCATTATTGAAACTATTTTTCTTGCAGTTTTTATTGGTAATAACTGCATAATATTACTATCTACTAAAGTTCCTATGTTTAAACTAAAGGAAACTTTAACTATAGGTTCATCTTCACTTAGCTGGTTAGAAAGTGGTGATGTTAAATCATCCCATATCCTAGATACAGGAGGTGAAATGTTGACCTCTCTTCCAAACATTGTTGCCATGGAAGTAGCTGCTGAACCTATCATTTGATTCATAGCTTCAGATACTGCACTTTCTTCAAGTTCTGAAAGAGACGTTGCATCCTCTAATTTACCATCTCCTCCCATCATGAGGTTTGCCACTACTGCAGCATCTGTTACCTTCATAACTAGGAGATTTTCTCCAACGATTCCACTAGTATATTTTACTTCTAAAGCTACATTTGGCACTTCAAAGGTATCTTTTAAATCTTTTAAAGTCGTTACTGTTACTACAGGAGTGGTAATATTAACCTGCTGGTTAATGATAGTGGATAGGGCTGTCGATGCTGATCCCATAGATATATTACCTATTTCACCTAATAAGTCTTTATCTAGGTCAGTAAGTTCTATTTTTTCTTGTTTACCATTCTCCTCTTCAGCATTATCTCCACCACCTAGTAGTAAATCTATTTCTTCCTGTGAAAGAAATCCATTATTCATACTTTTCCACATCCTTATCTATCATATCTAGCACCTGTACACCAACTTTTTTACCCATTAATCCAGGTTTTCCATAGCAGTATAATTCATCTTCTACCATTACTTTAGCAGAGCTGTCAGTGGCTTCTCTTAAAACTAATACATCTTCCTCGGCAAGTTTTAAGAAGTCACTTACGGTAATTTTTGTTGTTCCTAATACTGTAATTAATTCTGTAGTCACTATGTTCAATCTGTCTCTTAGTTTCATCTTTGAATCTTTTAAGGAATTTTCATCTGATTCTTGGAACCAATACTTAACTACAAAATTTTCTAATACTTTTTCTATGCTCAAATAAGGTATACAAATATTTATAAATGAGCTTATCTTGCCAATTTCTACAGAAAAAGTTATTAAAGCTACAGGTTCATTTGGCGCTAAAGTTTGGTTTAAAGCAGGATTTGTTTCTATGCCTTCGATTTCAGGGTGTACTTGTAAAATGTCTTCCCATGCTAATTTTAGATTTGATATTAGTCCATCATTTATATGTCTTATAATATTTTTATCTATATCTGTAAATTCTCTTGTTTTATATTTACCATGCCCACTTCCCCCCATAAGTATATCGATAGATTCATACACAAATTGAGGATTTGTTTCAAATAAAATTGATCCACTCAAAGGAGGCATTTTAAAAACTGTCAGTATAGTTGGATTTGGTATAGAGTGAATAAACTCTTCATAAGTTATCTGCTGAACAGATTCTATATTCACTTTAACATTAGACCTTAACTGAGCAGTAAGATAGTTTGATATAATTCTAGCATAATTATCATGTATTAACTCTAAAGTTCTAATATGATCTTTAGAAAACTTTTGTGGATTCCTAAAATCATAAGGTTTAACTCTTTGCTTGTCCTCATCTTTAGGCATCTCTTCTGGAGTTAATTCACCAGAGGATAGAGCTGCTAAAAGTGAGTCAATTTCATTTTGCGATAAAACTTCTGGCATACCTTTCCCTCATTTCTTACTGGTTTAAAAGGAGTTTATCAATATCAACTAAAGTTACTATCCTATCTTTAAAATTAATTACTCCTTTTACATATGCCTTTCTTCTGACGTCATCAAGCTTTTCAATTAGGCTCTCTTCTACATCTAAAACTTCATCAACTTGATCAACAGTAATACCTAACATTTCTTCTTCTATGTTTAGTATTATTATATTGTTCTGCTCTTTTTCTCCCTTGTCAATATCTAAAAGGAGGTTTATATCTAAAAGGGAAATTACATTACCTCTTAAATTAATAAGACCTTTTATATAATATGGCGCATTAGGCACCTTTGTAATTTCCATAGTGTCATTTATACTTTGAACTTTATCAGTTTCTACTGCAAATTGTTCATTCTTTAATCTAAAAATAACTACCTGCACTTTAATCACCTCATTCAATTAGATTTTTTAGGTGTTTAGATTTGTAGATATTGATAAAATTCCTACGGAATTTTTATATTTTATAAATTCCGCGGGAATTTTAACTTTATCTAAAATCTAGGACATCTACTTATCTAGCCATCTTAAAAACTAGAAAGCTAGTTTTTAGCCTACCACTTTTTTGATAGCTTCAAGTACTCTATCAGATTGGAATGGTTTAACTATAAAATCTTTAGCTCCAGCTTTTATAGCATCCATAACCATTGTCTGTTGTCCCATTGCAGAACACATTACAATTTTTGCAGAAGGATCCATTGCCTTTATTTCTTTAACAGCTTGTATTCCATCCATGTCCGGCATAGTTATATCCATAGTAACCACATCTGGTCTTTCTTTTTTATAAAGTTCTACTGCCTTTATACCATTACTAGCTTCTCCAATAACTTCGTATCCATTTTTTTCTAAGATATCCTTAATCATCATTCTCATAAAAGCAGCGTCATCAACGATTAATACTTTTGCCATAATATTCCCTCCAAATTACATTACTCCAATTGAATTTAATATTCTTTCTAATGATCCGGGCATAGGTATATAATAAAAATGCCCGCTTATTTTTGTATTATCTTGTAAAAATAAAGTTTCCATATCCAGTACAAATTCATCAAATTGTCCGGATTCAATAAAGGTTGTTGATAAAATAGCACCCAACATATCATAAGTCACAGCTGGTACTGATGGTATTATAGTTAAATTGGTAAACCTAGCAATGGCATTCATGAAGGCAGCTGATATTATATTTCCTACCTCCGATATAACAGAATGTCCCATTTCACTTAGATCATCCTCTTTAACTCCAGTTAGTACTTCAATCATGTTGATTGCCGTTTCTTTCTCAAAAACAAACAAAATATTTCCTGGTGTATCTCCTAACACTCTTATCAATACGCCAAATACTATTTCTTCTCCAGCAATACCTGAAAATATTTCATCGAAAGGTAGAATGTTAATATGAGGCACTGTCATGTCTATTTTTTTACTTAGTAATTGTGACAAAGCTGTAGCTGCATTGCCAGCGCCTATATTGCCCACTTCTCTTAATGCATCTAACTGTAACGGTGTAAAGTTCTCATAAGACATATTTATCCTCCTTAAACTAAAGCGGCAACATCAAGGATTAAAGTTACTAATCCATCTCCTAGAATAGTTGCTCCAATATATTCCCTCATTCCTTGAAGTGTCTTGCCTAAAGGTTTAATAACTATTTCTTGTTGACCTAGAAGTGAGTCTACCATAAGTCCTACATTCTTTCCTCCAACCTTAACAATAACTATATACTTCTTTTCCTGTGTCTCTGTTTCTAAATTTAATTTATTACTTAATCTAACAAGCGGAATAACATTTTCATTATATATTATTACCTCTTTATTGTTTGTTCTCTTAACTAGACTTTCATCAAAATCTATAACTCTGTCAATATATCCTAAGGATATTGCCATAGTCTCTGACCCTACTTTCACAAGTAAAGCTTGTATAATTTGAAGGGTTAGAGGTAGTCTTATAATAAAGGAAGAACCCTTTCCTCTTTCACTTGTTACCTCTACTGTACCTCCTAATGATGAAATCTTTGTCTTAACTACATCCATACCAACACCTCTACCTGAGATATCAGTAACCTGTTCATTAGTACTAAAACCTTGCATAAAAATTAGATTTATTATATCATTATCAGACATACCATCAGTGCTAATTCCTAATTTTTCAGCTTTAGCCTTAACTTTTTCTACATTGATTCCATCACCATCATCTTCAACTTTAATAACAGCCTTTGTACCTTCTTGATAAGCAATTAATCTTATCTTTCCTACAGGTTCTTTACCTTTTTTCATTCTTTCTTCTTTAGATTCAATTCCATGATCCGCAGAATTTCTTATTAAATGTATCAAAGGTTCCCCTATTTCATCGATTACGGTTCTATCTAATTCAGTATCTTGTCCTTGAATTATTAACTCCATATCTTTCTCTAATTCTACAGAAAGATCTCTTACCATTCTAGGAAATCTATTAAATACTACATCTAAAGGTAACATTCTTATCTTCATTACTAAATCCTGAAGATCTGAAGTGGTTCTTGCCACTTGTTCTAATGTTTCATTTAGATCTGTAAGTTTATGATTAATGCTTATCTGCTCTAATCTTGTTCTATTGATAACAAGTTCAGATACCATGTTCATAAACTTATCTAGTCTATCTAGATCAACTCTAACAGATTGGTGTTGTTTCCTATGGGAAGAATCTTTATCTCTTGTTGGAGCTTTATTTTCTTTTACTTTAACTTCTTTTACTTCTTTAGCAACACTCTGACTCGGCTGTTCTATTTTCTTTGCTTGTATTTCTTGGACCTTAATTTCTTCTTCCTGCTTTTTAATTTTTTCTGCCCTTACATTTACATTATCGATGATAACTTTATCAACTTCAGATATATTCATTAAAGAACTATATATTTCTTCTTTTTTTCTAGTGGTAATATATACCAAAGACATATCCAAGTCAAAATTTTCGCTTTCTATATCCTCTGTACTGGGTACAGATTTAATTATTTCGCCATAATCCTCTAAACTTTTAAAGATTAAGAAAGCTCTAGCTGATTTTAAAAGGGTGTTTTCATTTAATGCAATACTTATATTGTAACAATCAAAGCCTCTATCTTGCGCTTGCTTTATAACATTTATATCGTATTCATTTAAATTAACATTATTATTTTCTTCAGATTCAGTTTCATCTATTTCTTCAGCTTCTGATACATTGCCAAGTTCTCTTATGCCTTCTAGTTCTTCTATTATATTATTGATTGAAATTTCTTCTTCATTGCCTTCTGATATATTATTTACCATTTGTTCTAAGGTATCTAGACATTTGAACAATACCGTAACAACCTTTTGTGTAACCTTAAGCTCCCCATCTCTAAATTCTGAAAGAACGTCTTCCATCTTATGAGTTAATTCTGCCATTTGGTTAAATCCCATTGTTGCGGCCATACCTTTTATTGTATGAGCAACTCTGAATATCTCGTTTAATTTATCAATATCTTCAGGCTCTTGCTCTAACTGTAATAAGGATTCATTTAAAGTTTGAAGATTGTCCATTGACTCTTCTAAAAACATTGACATATATTGTGATGTATCCATATTTTACCCTCCTTAAACCTTCCTATATATAAAGGTTGAAGCCTTATCAAAACCAAACTCTTTGTAGTTATATATACTTTCAGTAGCTCCAACAAATAGCAAGCCATCCTTCTTCAAGGAATGATGAAACTTTTTATATATTTCATCTTTAATATCTTGGTTGAAATATATAACTACATTTCTACATACTATTAAATCAAAATCCGTTTCATATCTATCTAATATTAAATCATGTCTCTTAAAATTTACCATATTTTTTATTTTTTTATCAATTACGTAATACTCTCCTTGTTTGTTGAAGTATTTATTTAATTGATCTTTACTAATATTTTTTATCTCTACTTCAGAGTACTCTCCTTTTTTTGCTCTTTCTAGTATACCATTATCAATATCTGTAGCAATAATAGTATGCCTTCCTCCTGGAGCAAGATCCTCTAATATCATAGCTATAGAATATGGCTCCGCACCAATAGAGCATGCAGCGCTCCATATTTTTAAATTTCGATTCTTTGGAAGCAGTTCTTCTTTGATTTTTTTCTTTAAATCATTAAAAATATCCGGATTTCTAAAAAACTCTGTTACATTAATAGTTATAAAGTCTAAGAATTTTTCTCTTTGTTGCTGGTCTTCTTTTAATAATTTTATATATTCATCTACAGAATTCACACCAACTCTAGACATTAAACTTAATATTCTTCTATGTAATTGAGTAGGCTTATAAGCCTTTAAGTCAATTCTAAACTCTTTATAAACCCACTCTTTAAAATATTCCAAATCCATAGCTACCTCCAACTTTCTTTAACCAGTCTTACTATTTCTCGTGAAACACTATTTAAAGGCAACACTATATCTACCATTCCAGTTTCAAAGGCTGCTTTGGGCATTCCGTATATGGTGGCTGTTGACTTATCCTCGGATATAGTTATACCACCCTTTTCCTTTACTTTCACTGTTCCATCTGCTCCATCCTTACCCATTCCTGTAAGAACAACGCTTAAAAGCCTATCCTTATAAACGTTAGAAGCTGATATAAATAGTTTGTCCGCTGCAGGCCTTACTCCCCATATGGCTGGATCAGTATTCAAATATATTTTCTTATCTACTCCAACCTCCATATGGTAGCCTCCTGGAGCTACATATACTACATTTTTTTCTACAGTCATTCCTTCTTTAGCTTCTACTACGGTTAAATTACTATTTCCATTTAATCTATCTGCAAAAGCCTTTGTAAAAGTGGCTGGCATATGTTGTACAACAAATATAGGTACATCTAAATCACCAGGTAAATTTGTAATAACTGAATGTAATGCTTTAGGGCCACCTGTAGAAGCTCCTATAACCACTGCTTCAATTTTATTAGGTAAGGATTTTCTTTCCTTTAACTTTTTTTCTGCTAATGATTCTTTTTCAATAGCAATTACTACCTCATTAGAATATTTCTTTATATCGTTCTCATCACAGCCAAATTCACATTTTCGGTAAGCTAGGTTTATTTTTGTTATAAGGTCGTCTTTAACTTTATCTATGTCCAATGAAATGGAGCCTGAAGGCTTGGGTATAAAGTCAAAAGCACCATTTTCTAAACATTCCATAGTTAGCTCTGAGGATTTTCTAGAAAAACTACTTAATACCACAACTGGAATAACAATTCCTTTATCTTTTAATTGTTTTAGTGCTGTAATTCCATCCATGATAGGCATTTCTACATCTAATGTGATTACATCAGGTGTAAACCTCTCTAGCTTTTGCAATAAGTCTTTCCCATTTCTTGCTATGTCCATTACTTCCATGTTTGGCTGATTATTTATCATATCTGAGATAATCTTTCTCATCAACGCTGAATCATCAACTACAAGAACTTTAATTTTCTTCAAAGACTATCAACTCCATTACAATTCTTTTATTCCTAATCCAACTGTCTTTATTTCAACAATGCCATTTAAAAGATTTAATATCATGGTTCTTCCTTTATTGCCTCCCACATCTTCTCCCATTATTGGAATACATAGTTCATCTAATTTCTTTTTAACTGCAACTGCATTCCTATTGCCTATATCCATAACTAAATTTTTATCTGAGAAGTTAAACATGGAAGCACCACCTGCTATCTTAGCTTTTAAATTTCTTTTATTCGCTCCCTTTTGCTCCATTTTTTCAATCAATATGGGAATACCTAAATCTGCAAATTTTAGAGGGTTGGTTACGTTAGAAAATAAAGTACTATCTGGCAGCATTATATGAAGTAGGCCACCTACAGCATTTGTTTTATCATATAACGCAATACCAATACATGATCCTAACCCTACTGTTATAATTTTATCTGGAGATTCACCAACATCTAAATCCGCAATACCCACTCTATATTCTTTTACATCCATAGTATGCACCTTTCATAAATTATTTTGAAATTAAATCTTTCTCTTCTTCTGTCAATATGGAGCTCAGTTTAAGGAATATAATTATTTTTTTATCTATCTTTATAAGGCCTTTTATATATCTTCTTGATATTCCACCTACAATTTCTGGAGCCTCTTCTATATTATCTAAATTTACATCTCTAACTTCTGATACAACGTCCACAACTATACCAAATTTTTGTTCCTCTTGTTTTGCCACTATTACTTTTTCATCTTTTTTTGATGCCTTTAAAGGTAAATTAAATTTTTTAGAAAGAGATATTACCGGTAATATGTTTCCTTCATAATTTATAACTCCTTCTAAAAAATTTGGTGAATCAGGTAGCTTAGTGGGCTCTTCAAACCCAAGAATTCTCTCTACTTCCATTATATCTGTAGCATAGTATTCGTCATTTATACTAAAAATTAAAATTTTAACTTCTTTCCCTGACATATTTATCCTCCTACAATATTAATCTATCTACTGTTAGATCTCCTTTATCATCGAGATATGCATGAACATCTTTGCAAGGTATCTCAAGCATGTACTCTCTTTGTCCTACTATAAATAAAGTATTCTGATAGGCTACCTTAGCCCATATATGTCCACTTTCTCCTACCACAAGCTTGGTAGTAACACCTCCTACACTACCAACAATGCCACATTTAATTTCATCTTTTGACTTTAGCATTCCTCCTCTAACTATGCTATTTTCTCTAGTGAAACATATTTTATTGTTGGCATATATGTCTGAGATATATGAACCTTTACCATTTATATAAACGTTCCCTGTACTATTTATTTTAGAATCTTGACAATAATTTATCTGTACATTCACAGGAATTGCTAATTTTTCTTTTAGTAAGCTAATCTTATAATTAAACTTGTTTTTAATATCTTCTAGCTCCCTATAGTCTTTAATACTTATGGGCGCTAGTCCTAAAAATTTTCCTTTAATAATAGGAATTAAAGTATCCTCTCCATCCCTATCTTCATTTAGCTTTATATCCTTCATTATTTGAAAACAAAGTCTTGGTAATTTATTAAATTTATTTTCGATGAGAATTTTGATTATTTCTCCATCTTTTGTATTCCTATACATTATATCGTACTTTTTTATCTCTTCCGTAGCTTTAATTATACTTTCTATAGTATTTGTCATTTCTGTTAACTTATCTATATAGTTAAGCTTGGCTACATCCTCTCCTCCACCGATTATTTGGGAAGATATTATGTTGCCATTTATGGTTATATCTCCTTTTCCGTTAATCAAAGCCCTATCTGTATCCTTCATTATAGAAATAGAATTGTCCGCTAGTACTTCCATACCTTCTTTGACACTTCCATATATAACTATATCTCCGATAAACTTAATATTTCCTGTATTTAAATCTACATCTGATCTTACTTCATGTAATTTATAAACATAAAACACATTATTTTTAGTAGATGGTTTACCTTCTAAAGTAGCCACTACAGTATTATCGTCTTTTAATATACATCCCTCTCCTACTTTTAGATAAACTTTTCTTCCGGGTTTATGCCTTAAAACCTTTCCAAATACATCCTTACCATCTTTTCCTAGACTACCTTCTTTTCTAATACCTATTACATCATTTTCATTAACAGATTTTATTGAACAAATATTTCTAAAATCAACCTTTCCTTGGTCATCTTCCATTATCTTAACCAAGTTTCCATCTAATGGGAATCTATACTCTATAGTATCATCTTTTCCATCTACAGGAACATCTCCCCTAGCTATCAGTATATTAGTACATTTTTTTTCTACATTATTTTTTATATTCTCCTCTATTATACCATAAATTATTCCCATTTTTGATAATTCTTCTAATATTTCATGTAAATTGTATAAAGGTGGCATTGACTCGTCAATTATTTCTTTATCTAGATAAATTTCATGTGAACTTTTAACATCTTCTAGCTTATAAGTTCTTTTCGGTATATAATCTATACTCATATATGCTTCAATTTTGTTTTCACTTGTAGTAATAGATAAATTTCTTTTAGGAATTTCTTCTTCAAAACTAACCTCAATTAAAGAATGTTCATATACCTTAGCTTTGTCTTTTACTATGGTGTCGTCGATTTTTAAAGTCATGCCTTCAATAGGCATGATACAAGCAGGGCTTCCACCTTCTTTAGGATTAGTAACTATAATATTATTATCCTCCACCTTAACCTCGCCGTTAAGCTCTATTAAGTTCTCATCCTCTTCTTCCACTATAACTGCAATAATTGCTTCTTTTTTAAAAAAACGACTCTTTTCTTTTAATACTTTATATTCAATTTCTTCTTTTTTTATATTTAAAACTTTACTTGCTTCTTCCAAACATTCATCAATAGTAATACCTTTAAATAAGGTTTTCACATCCACCATCCCCCTACCATTTAAAAAATTTATCGTATTATCCCCTCTATACCTTGATAGCAATATTTAATTTACTTTATAATTTAGCTTTATGTTCTATATAATTTTTTACAATATGGTTATATTCATCCATAATTTTCTTAGTTATTACATTTTCTGATGAATTTAATATGATTCCATTTACCTCTTTTACAGGAAGCACGTCAAAGGGAGTGCTTGTTAAGAACATTCCATCAACTTCGTATATTTCTTTTTCCTCTATCATTTTTTCTTCAACTTCCATGTTCATATTGTTACATATTTCTAATACAATGCTTCTTTTAGTCCCTGGCAAAACTGCTTTTAAGGGCGTTGTTATTATTTTATCTCCCTTTACCATGAATACATTAGACTTACTTCCTTCTGTTATATATCCATTTCTATCAACCAAGAGAGCTTCAAATATGTCCTTTTCTTTCATAAACTTATCTAAATCCATTCTAAAATTAACATTTAAAACCTTTGCATTGGGATTTTCTCTTTCCCTATTATATGTACATATAGAAACTCCTTCTTTAAAATCTTCATCTGTAGGAAAGTTTTTTTCTTCAAAGAATGCTACAAATATCTTTTTATCAAAGTTTAATACGAACTTTAAGCTACCTTCCTCTTCTCTGTTATTTTTTATTAATTTATTCAGTGCCTCTTCTATCCACTGGTTTTCTACCCATATATCTACCTCTATAAGTTTTGCTGAATTAAGCAATCTATTCATGTGTCTTTCTAAAAAAAGAGGAATGCCTTCTTTAACTTTTATTACTTCATATAGACATTTACCTTCTTTTAATATGCTATCATCAAAAAATCCAATTTCTTTGATCTCATCATTAATAATAAAATATTTATTTTTCAACATTTGCCCCCTCCTATTTCCATTTTAATATTTGAATTTCTGTATGTCCTTTTTTATAATTTATCAATCTCGGATTTCCTACCAATTTAAATAAAGGTAAGTCTGATAAGGAATCAGAAAACATGTAAGAATTTTTAAAATCTACTTCTATATTCTCCTCTTTTAAATATTTCATCAATCTATTTACTTTTTCTTCACCTTTGCAGTTTTTTCCTTCAATTTTTCCATAATACTTTCCATCCTTGGAAACAAACCTGGTTCCAATAATTTTGTCTACATAAGGAATATTGTAGAATTCAAAGAGATAAAACTCTGCAGAAGCTGATATTAAATATATCTTATACCCTTTCTCTTTAAAGTCTTTCATAATTTCAATTGCATCTTTATAAAGTATTCTGCTTACTCTTTCATTATAAAATTCTTTTACTAATTTACTCATCTCTTTTTCATCTATAGACTCTATGAATGATATAAAATTTTCCTTTGCCTTTCCTGCATCATATATTTTGAAAATATAAAAAAAACCTGCTTTCATACTCCTAGGCAAATATTTAATCAGTTTAGGCTTTCTCTTTAACACAAACATATAAAACTCAGTTAAAGTTTCTCTTTTAGTTAATGTAAAATCTATGTCAAATATAGCTAATTTAACTTTTTCTTTTACCAAATTTATGTCCTCCTATATACTATTATATATTTTATTATATATCATTTCTTAAATTTTACTATAAAAAATAAGAAAAACCTGTAATTCTTGCATATGCTAGCTAAAATCTATCAAATAAAAATAGGGTAAATAATATTTTTTTATTATTTACCCTACTTCACTTTTAAAATTATTCTTCTATGTTTGTTAGAGTTTGATAGTAGTTAGTTACTTCATCAAATTCTTCATCTTCTGGAACTACTAACTCGCTATTTTCCTCATCTCCAACAACTTTAAATAAATATACTGAACCATCTTCTGGATTTTGTACTAGCACATATTCATTATCCTTATACTCAAATCCGTCTACAACTTCACAAGTCACTGTGTTTCCATTTTCGTCTTCTAAATCAACTAGAAGCGCTTCATGATCATGACCTTCGCAGCCGCAACCACAACCATGATCTGATTCCTCACAACCACAAGTTGATTCTTCACAACCGCAATCAAATAATTCGTCTTTATCCATATATATATACCTCCTTTTAGGTTATGGTATAATTGTACCCCTAAATCGATTTTTTTAAAAGGCTTTTTTTAAAAATGCTTGGTATTTTTTTAGCAGATAGCAAAAATAAATAGAAAAGAACAAAAAGGAGACCAAAGGTCTCCTTTTCTTATAATTTATTCTTTGTTATTAAAACTCTAAAATAAATTATTTAGTTAATCTTACGTAGCTTTCGTATCTTTCTTTTGCATCTTCTTCAGTCTTAGCAAATAAACCGTCTGCTACTTCTGGGAATGCTTTCTTTAATGAAGCATATCTTACTTCGCCCATTAAGAAGTCTTGGAATTTATCCCAATTTGGTTCTTTTGAGTCAAGAACAAATGGATTCTTTCCTTCTTCTTTAAGTGTTGGGTTGAATCTGTACATCTGCCAGTATCCACACTCAACTGCTCTCTTCTGTTCAGTTTGGCTTGCTCCCATACCGATCTTTAATCCTTGGTTGATACATGGAGCATATCCGATAACTAATGATGGACCATCATATGCTTCTGCTTCTTGGATAGCTTTTAATGTCTGATTCTTATCAGCACCCATAGCTATTTGAGCAACATATACATATCCATAGCTCATAGCCATCATTCCAAGGTCTTTCTTCTTAGTTCTCTTACCTGATGCAGCGAATTTAGCTATTGCAGCAGTCGGAGTTGATTTTGAAGCCTGACCTCCTGTATTTGAGTAAACTTCTGTATCAAATACGAAGATATTGATATCTTCTCCGCTTGCAAGAACGTGGTCAACTCCACCGTATCCGATGTCATATGCCCATCCGTCTCCACCAAAGATCCATTGTGATTGTTTCACTAAGAAATCTTTGTGTGCGTACATATCTTTTATTGCTTCGTTATTGTCTTTTTCAGCTTCTAATAATGGAAGAAGTGCAGCAGTAGCTTTCTTTGAACCTTCTCCATTCTTGAAGTTTTCTACCCAGCTTTGTAAAGCAGCTTTTAATTCTTCGCTTACGTTAGCAGTTAGAGCTTCTTTAGCTTTATCAGCTAATCTTTCTCTTATTTGGTTAGCACCAAAAGCCATACCTAATCCGAATTCAGCGTTGTCTTCGAATAATGAGTTAGCCCAAGCTGGTCCTTGACCTTTTTCGTTTGTTGTGTATGGAGTTGATGGAGCTGAACCTGCCCAGATTGATGTACAACCAGTAGCATTAGCTATCATCATTCTATCTCCAAATAATTGAGTTATTAATCTAGCGTAGGAAGCTTCTCCACAACCAGCACAAGCTCCGTTGAACTCAAGAAGTGGTTGTTCGAACTGGCTACCCTTTACAGTCATCTTGTTCATTGGGTTTTCTTTCTTGCTTAATTTTAAAGCATATTCCCAATTTTCTTGTTCTGCTAATTGAGTTCCAGTTGGCTTCATAATAAGAGCTTTTCCTGGTGCTGGACAAATATCAGCACAGTTTCCACATCCTGTACAGTCAAGTGGAGTAACTGTAATTCTGTATTTTAATCCTGCAAATCCTGGGCCACCCTTAGCTTCTAACATGTTAAATCCTTCTGGAGCATTAGTAGCTTCTTCTTCATTCATTAAGAATGGTCTAATTACTGAGTGAGGACATACATATGAACATTGGTTACATTGTATACACTTGTCAGCTTGCCATTCTGGTACGTTAACAGCTATTCCTCTCTTTTCGTAAGCAGCTGTTCCTTGTGGTAATGTACCATCTTCTATTCCGTTAAATGCAGATACAGGTAGTGAATCTCCTTCTTGTCTGTTTATAACGTCAACTATATTCTTTATGAATTCTGGTCTATTTTCTTGTGGTTCTACATATCCTTCAGTTGTTGTCTTCCATGATTCTGGAATTGCAACTTCATGTATTGCAGTTATACCTTGATCTATTGCAGCTTGGTTCATGCTAACAACTTTTTCACCTTTTTTACCGTATGAAGCAACAACTGCGTCTTTTAAGTACTTAACAGCGTCTTCAACAGGGATGATGTTAGCTATTTTGAAGAATGCTGATTGCATTATCATGTTAATTCTTCCACCAAGACCTACTTCTTGAGCTATCTTAACAGCATCGATTGTGTAGAATTTGATGTTGTTATTAGCAATGAAGTTTTTCATTTCTGCTGGTAACTGAGCATCTAATTCTCCATCATTCCAGATACAGTTAAGTAAGAATGAACCATTCTTCTTTAATCCTTTTGTAACATCATATTTATGAACGTATGCTTGGTTATGACAAGCAACGAAATCTGCTTTGTTTATTAAATATGGGCTCTTAATTGGAGCTTTACCAAATCTTAAGTGGGATACAGTTATACCACCAGATTTCTTTGAGTCATATGCAAAGTATGCTTGAGCATACATGTCTGTATGATCTCCTATGATCTTTATAGCACTCTTGTTAGCACCAACAGTACCGTCTGATCCAAGACCCCAGAATTTACATGCAGTAGTTCCAGCTGGAGTTGTATCAACATCTTCTCCCATTGGAAGTGATGTGTTAGTTACGTCATCAACTATACCAACTGTAAATCCATCTTTTGGAGTTTCAGCCTTTAAGTTTTCAAATACTGAAATCATATGTCCAGGAACTGTATCTTTTGATCCTAGTCCATATCTTCCACCAACTATAACTGGTTTTAATTCTGAGTTATAGAATGCGGATTTAACATCTAAGTATAATGGTTCTCCAATTGAACCTGGTTCTTTTGTTCTATCAAGAACAGCTATCTTCTTAACAGTTTTTGGCATAGCCTTGAAGAAGTGTTCTAATGAGAATGGTCTATAAAGATGAACTTTTATTAAACCAACTTTTTCTCCTTGTGCCATTAAGTAATCTATAGTTTCTTCGATACAGTCACAAACTGATCCCATAGCTATGATTACTCTTTCAGCATCTTCTGCTCCATAGTAGTTGAATAATTTGTAATCTCTTCCTGTTAATTTGTTGATTTCATTCATGTAATATTCAACAGCTTCAGGAATTGTATCGTAGAATTTGTTACAAGCTTCTTTACCCTGGAAGAATATATCTGGGTTCTGAGCTGTACCTCTAGTTACTGGATGATTTGGATTTAAAGCTTTTGCTCTGAATCTGTTAACAGCATCCATGTCAACTAATTTTTCTAATTCATCATATTCTAATACTTCTATCTTCTGTACTTCGTGTGAAGTTCTAAATCCATCAAAGAAACTTAAGAATGGAATGCTTGTCTTAATAGTTGCTAAGTGTGCAACTGCTGCTAAATCCATTACTTCTTGAACACTGCTTTCAGCAAGCATAGCAAATCCAGTCTGTCTTGCAGCCATAACGTCGGAGTGATCTCCAAATATGTTTAACGCATGAGTTGCAATTGCTCTCGCACTCACGTGGAATACAGTTGGTAAAAGTTCTCCAGCGATTTTGTACATGTTAGGAATCATAAGTAATAATCCCTGTGATGCAGTGTAGGTAGTAGTTAAAGCTCCAGCCTGTAATGATCCGTGAACTGCACCAGCAGCACCTGCTTCTGACTGCATTTCAACTAATTTTACAGTCTGACCAAAAATATTTTTCTTACCCTGAGCAGCCCATTCATCAACATGTTCTGCCATTGGGGATGAAGGAGTAATAGGGTAAATAGCTGCTACATCAGTAAAAGCATAGGATATATATCCAGCAGCTGTATTACCATCCATAGTCTTCATTCTTCTCATTAAAAATTCCCTTCTTTCTCTATATTTTTGATTTATTTTATGTTTAAAAATAAACTTTAAACAACATAAAATAATGCATACAAATATCATTCTAGAAGAATAGTATTATTGCATTACATTATAAACAGGTTTGTCTTAAAATTAACAATGTTTATATAACAGTCAATATATATTATACATAACAATTCAAAGAAAAAACATATGAAATAAATTTTATTTAAACCTTTGCAAAGTTATTATAACATAATTTTTTCATTATTGTACACTTTTTTTAATTTTTTTAACTAAATAAATTATTTTTCCCCATAATGTGTCATTATGTTCAATATTAAAAATATTCTTAATTATTATTTTAACAATCAAATACGTACCTTTATGAATTTATAAAGGTACGTATTTATTATGAATATATATTCATTGTACATATTGCTATTATTTGCTTAATAATTCACCTAGAGCTTTAGCCTTTTTTATTTCTTCTTCCTTAGGTGATTCTTGAACAGCTAATTTTCCTACTATATTAAATCCATATTCAATCATTAGCTTCTCCCAATCAACCATAAATTGACCTTCATCCCATCCGTAAGAACCAAATAATACCGTCGGTTTATTTTCCATATTTAATTCTTTAAAATTTTTTAAAAAAGATGCCATTTCTTCTTGTTCAATTTTGTTATTATCCATAGATGGACTTCCAAAAGCTACTGCATCTGCCTTCGTAACATCTTCAACTTTAGCATAGTGCACATGTTTTATTAAAACTTCTGCTCCTAAACCTTCTGCTCCTGCTTTTATATTTTCAGCTAGTACCTCTACGTTACCACCGCTGCTCCAGTATATAACAGAAACTTTTTTCATAATATACCCCCGCTTTCTTAATTTAATTGTATTTTACTAATAATTAATATTTGATAATATTTTATCTATATTTATATATTATAGTAAATTACACTTTTTTTCAATAAAACATGGGTATAAATGTAAGCTTTTCTATATTTGTACCTTTTCTATTAATTTTATAATATTGTTAACTCCATTTTGAACTGGGCTTTTTCTCATACTTGCTATATACTTTTCCCTATTTTTATATAGGTCGTTAATATCTTTCAATAATCTATCTTCTGTTATTTCTTCTTCTTGCATAACTAAGCTATACCCACTTTTTCTAAAGGATTCTGCATTTAAGATTTGGTCTCCTCTACTAGATTTTCTTGATAGAGGTATAAGCAGATTAGGTTTCTTTAAAGCTAATAGTTCAAATATTACATTTGCTCCTGCTCGAGATATTACTAAATCTGCTCCATTCATAAAATGAGGTAATTCTTCTTTTACATATTCAAATTGCCTATATCCCTTTTTGTCTTTTAAATTATTATCTATATTACCTTTTCCACATATATGAATTATATTGTAAGTTAATAATAATTTATCGATTATAGCTCTTATAGAATCATTAATAACTTTAGAGCCTAGGCTTCCTCCAATTATAAGTATTACAGGCTTATCCTCACTAAATTTACATATCTTCATAGCTTCTTCTCTGCTACCTTTAAATAATTCTTCTCTTATAGGAGTACCAGTTAACACTCCTTTATTTGCTTTTACATTCTTTAAAGATTCAGGAAATGTAACACATATCTTTGTGCAATAAGGTATTGAAAGCTTATTGGCAAGACCTGGTGTCATATCAGATTCATGAGCTATAACTGGCACTTTATTTAGGCGTGCTCCTATTACTACCGGAACAGCTACAAATCCCCCTTTTGAAAAAACCACATCTGGCTTTTCTTTCTTTATTATATCTTTTGCTTGCCATACACCTTTTAAAACTCTAAATGGATCTGTAAAATTTTTTAAATCAAAATATCTTCTCAATTTCCCGCTGGATATAGTATGATATTTTATTTTTTCACCTAAAATTATATTCTTCTCAATTCCTTCTTGTGTTCCTATATATTGAATTTCATAACCTAACTCTTTTAATTTAGGTATCAATGCTAAGTTTGGAGTTACATGTCCTGCTGTTCCACCACCAGTAAGTATAATTTTCTTTTTACTCAATTTATCTACCACCTTTATTCTCCATTCTTCACTCTTCATTCTCAGCTTTTAACTATTAATTATTAATTATCAATTAAATAATCGTAACTATATTTTATATTATTCCAATATACCTGTCCAATGCTATATGTTTTGATAAAATTAACATACTTTTCATTCTTATGTACAATCTACTATTTGTCCCTCTAATATGCTAATATATTTTAGATAAAAAAGGTTAATATAATAATACAAAATTAAAAAAGGAGGTATGAACCATGGCAAGTAGAAATAGAGTATTAGTACCAGAAGCTAGAGAAGGGCTTAACAGATTCAAAATGGAAGCTGCAAGAGAAGTTGGTGTTAACTTAACAGAAGGCTATAATGGAGATCTTACTTCCAGACAAAATGGATCTGTTGGTGGACAGATGACTAAAAGAATGGTAGAAGCTTATCAGAAAAATTTAGTAAAATAGTTTAGTACCAAAATATCATTAAATATCTTTTTAGGCATATAGGTAAACCTATATGCCTAAAATCTATTAATATATATCCGACATTTCTATAGTCAATAAATCATCAAAGCTTTCATGAATAGTCACAAGCTGTTTCTCACTACTGTTTATCTTAGAATATCTATCAAACTCCAATATAAACTCTGAGCCCATATTTTTTTTACTATTAACCACTATACTTCCATCCATTTTCTCAACAAACTTCTTTACAACAGTTAGACCTAATCCCAATCCTTCTGCCCTTCTGGTTAATCCATTGTCTAATTGCAGATACCTATTAAATATACTATTTAGTTGACTTTCTTGTATTCCAAAGCCTTCATCTTTAACATAAATTCTAAATTTATCTTGCATTAATACTAAGTCTACATATATATTTTTATTTTCTGGTGTGTATTTAATAGCGTTAGATAGAAGATTTAATAGTATTCTTATATATTTTTCTTTATCTATTATTACGTCATACTCTTCTTTATTTGTATCAAAAATTATATTTATTCCTTTTTGCCTAGCATAGTAATCAACAGAATTCACTACAAACTCACTTTCCATTACTATATCAAAATTTTCATTATTAATTTTCATTAATCCTGCATCGGCAGATGAAATATCCATAACATTATTGGTTAATTTTAATAGTCTACTACAATTTTGTTTAATTCTATCTAAAGTCCTATCAACATTATATGTGAATTCGTCTTTGTATATATCATAAGCAAGTTGTAGTGCAGAATTAATAATTGTTAGAGGAGTTCTAAGTTCATGGGATATGATTGTAAAGAACTCATCCTTTAACTTGTTTATCTTCTCTAACTCTTTATTTACGGTTATCTCCTCAGTAATGTCAATTATATGTATGTAAATTCTTTTATGATTATCTTTATACATAAAGGGAGTTATTTTGAACTTATAATATTTTTCTTTACCTAGGCTTTTCTTCACATGATAGGGAGATATAATAACTTCCTTATCATAATTACCTGAATGGAAAACTCCATTTATCAGTTCATCTTCTATGCACTTAGGAGAAATTTCATTAATTCCTTTTCCAATTATGTCCTCCTCAGTACAATCTAATTCTAATACTTCCTTTACAAATTCAACACCTAAATTATTTATAAGACTTACCCTTAGTTCCGGATAATCCACAACTATAACGGGTAAATTTAAATTACTTAATACTTTTTCAATAAATTTTGATTGATTTTCAGCAATTAATTTATTTACTTTCTCGTCAGTTACATCTTTTATAGATATAACGGTATAAAGTAATTCTCCATCCCCTTTTATGATTGGATTAGTGTTAATTTCAATATACTTAATTCTATTGGACTTTTTTTCCTCTAGATTTAAAATCAAATTTTTTATTGGCGACTTTTCTTCATAGAAGATATGAAAATAATTATATACATCTACATCAGAATTATTACATGAAATACTATATTTTTTTATAATATTTTGATAATCAAGTAATTCAATTTGTTTTAATTCCAATATATTACAAGCAGATTTATTGCACAAATTAATCCTAAAATTATTATCTACAACAAAAATACCTTCTGATATGTTATTTATTACATCCTTTAAATGCATTAAGTGTTGCTTTTCTCTCTCCCTTAAAATCTCTATAATATCACATTTTGTTTTAAATTCCATTGAAAGAGCTACATATTTTTCGATCTCTTCTTTGTTCTTTATTACATCTTTATAATAATCAGTTATATCTGCAATAATGCCAATACCACCTATTGCTTCACTATTTTTATATATTAAAAAACTAGAACAAAGTATGTATTTTTTTCCATAATCCTGTTTTAAAGTTAGAACTTCTCCAATTACATTTTTCTCTTCTCTAATGGTTCTATTTACAGGATAATCATCGAAAGAGATTTTTTTTCCATCATTATCGTATAAATTAAATATTTTTGATAACTGAAATACATCTTTTACATTATTCTCATTGTATAATGCAAGAGTTTTTCTTCCTTCTTTATTTATATAATTTATATTCCCTTCTAAATCATATAAAAATGCAAAGGATGGAAATACTTCAATTATACTTTCATAATCTAAATACTTTTCATCATGCACTTCATTAGCAAAAATTTGAACTGTATCATCTACAATTGAAATATTTATATCTAATTTCTTTCCGCAAGATAGTCTATAACCTCTTAAATATTCTTCTTTCCTATTGTCTTTACAATAGTTAATTTTCTCCAACAATTCTTCCGTCAATATTGTTTTAGCATATTCCCCTTCTAAACACCCCTGCGAAATCTTAAATGCTTTTTTCATTTTATCATTCATATATTTTATTGTTAAATTATCATATTCCAGTACCATTGCACCAAATGGTACTTTGTTCAAAAATGTATACATTATAAATCCCCCAGACTAATTGACACAAATATCATAATATAATATATATTATATTTATTACATATTACTTATACAAGCCCTTTATTAAATATTTGGTAAATATACAAATAGTTACAAGAGATTAGTGACTAAATCTATAGTCAATTATTCTAAGTTGAGGACTGACATATCCATTATATTCATTTATATATGGATAAAATATGAAGTCCATTTTTAATCCCACAGGATTATTCATTATTTCTAAATAATTATTTCCATACCTTTCTTTCAGTTCCTCTTCAAATTCTTGTCCCCTTCCAAAGCATAACCCATCTATTTTATTAAAACTTCCTTCAATTCTAATACAAAATTTAATAGTGTTTCTATCTTTACCTAATATAATTATCCTATCTAGTAAAACATTTTTTTCTGCAAATACTGGTGAACTATTTCCTTTTCCAAAAGGCTCTAAAATCTGTAGCTTTTCCACCAAAGAAATAGATATTTGCCTTAAAGATAGTCTTTTATCTATTGATATTTTAGGTATAAAATCCTCTGGAGCAAGATCACAATTTTCATTTAATGTCAGGCTCAGTTCTTTTATTCTTTCTTGTTGCAATGTAAGACCTGCTGCCATTGGATGCCCTCCGAACCTATCTAATAATTCTTTACATTTTAAAAGTTCTTCAAACATATTATATCCTTCAATAGATCTACCAGAGCCCTTTACACCCTCCTTACCCTTAGTCAATATAATTGTTGGCATATTGTACTTTTCTTTAATTCTTCCTGCTACTATCCCAGCAATACTTTCATGGACATTCTCTTCATATAGTACGAGTACTTTTTGACTTTTGTACTCTCCCGACTCTATAATATTTTCTATACTTTCCACACTTTCCGCTGTTATATCTTGCCTTTCCGTATTTAGTTGATGTAACTTCTTCCCTAGATTTTCTGCTTTGTACTCATCTTCTGTTAAAAGCAATTCCACTGATAATTCAGCAGTTTCTAATCTTCCTGTAGCATTTATACAAGGCCCTATTATAAATCCTATATGGTATGAAGCTAAATCCTTTCCTTCTAACCCAGTTACTTTAATCAAGGACCTAAGTCCTAAATTATTTGTATTTTTTATAATAGGTAGTCCATTTTTTACAATTATTCTATTTTCATCAATTAAATCTACTACATCACATATAGTGCCTATTGCAGCAAACTGTAAAAATGGATATACTTCTTTATCGTCTATGTTCATGGTTGAGTATAGAGCTTGAGCAAATTTAAATGCTATACCTGCTCCACATAAAAGTTTAAAAGGATATGTACAATCTTCTCTCTTAGGATTTATAACCGCATTAGCCTCTGGCAATATGTACTCTCTTTCTCCTTTATCATTCTCCACAAAAGTTAATTCATGATGATCAGTAATTACTACTTCCATTCCTAATTCCACTGCTAGCTTAACTTGTTCTATTGCTGATATTCCATTATCACAGCTTATTATTATTTCTACTCCATCTTCTTTTAATTTTTTTATTCTTTCTGTATTCATACCATAACCTTCGCTCTCTCTGTGAGGTATATGATATGTAATATTTGCCCCACATCTCTTTAACGCACTATAAAGAATTACTGTGGAGGTTACCCCATCTGCATCATAGTCTCCATATACAGCTATCTTTTTTCCTTTTTCGATTCCTCTTTTTATTATATCTACACCTTTGTCCATGTCTTTCATTAAAAATGGATCATATAATTCCTTTAATGAAGCATTAACAAATCTATCTATATCATAAGGTGTTTTTATCCCTCTATTTATTAATATAGTTAAAACTATTTTATCTATATTTGTAATCTTATAAAGTTCATCTATATCTGCACTATTACATTTCAACATCCATCTACTTTTCAAGTTCATCACCTCTATACCATTATATATCATTTTCCAGCGAATTAAAAATGCGTTGTAATATAAAAAAACCTTGGCCTAAGCCAAGGTTTTTTTATATTAATTTATCATGTTTTTAATATTTACTAATTTGTCTTTTAATTTATTAATGCCTATTTGTCCACTCTCTAATTTAGTAAGTTCATTAATAGCATCCATATCTATATTTTCTAAGTCTTTTAATGCTTTTTCAATTTTATTTAAATCTCCAGACGCCATTGCATTTGATAGGTTTCTAAAATAATACTCACAATCTTTTATCATTTTAATAATTTTATCTACATTTTTAATTTCAATATCTATAACATTTATATATTCCAATGAAAATGTTTCTAATCCATTTAAGTTTTCTAAAGTAGATATTTCATTTTTAATATTTACTAATTTGTCTTTATAATCTTCCAAGGAAATATTGCAATTCTTGTATATATTTATAAGCTGTTCCAAAGCTTCAATAAATGTATTAGGATCTTCTAATTTCTCAAAGACTTCTTCAAATGAAATACTATTAAATAAATTAATAATATCATTTGAAGCACTTATATTTTCACTAGTATACTTATCACAATATTCTATCAATTTATTTATATAATCTCTTTCTTCTTTTGTTGTATTTTCTTTTCCTTTTAATGAGTATTCAACTAAGAAATCTATGGAGCCAGATCCTCCAAGTAAAAATATATTTTTATAGTCTCTGTTATTTAGAAATTCTCTTTGCCTAGTTATATCTTTTCCGTTAGTTAATATTATTGGAGCATCAAATTTTGCTGCTAAAGCACTTCCTGATAATGCATCTGGAAAATTAGAACCATTAGCGAGTACAGCAGTGTCAGTATCTAAATTAAATTGGTTACATACTCTTAGGGAAGTATCATATCTATCTGTTCCCGCTAGTTTTATTATTTTACTGTTATCCAAAGAAGGAACTAAGGTTTTTATTTCGCTAATAACTTTATCTCCTACAGAGGCATGTCCACCTATTATATATACTTCACTTGGTTCAATATTCTTAAGCATACTTTTACCCTCTGGAGATAAACTAGAGTTTGATGTCATTATTATAGGATAACCTTTTGAAGCGGCAATACTAGAAACACTTAAAGCATCTGCAAATCCATAAGCATTAACAACAACTACAGGAGTATGTTTTTCTACATTCATAAAATTTACAATACGTTTATTTGTGTCAAATCTATCTTTTCCGCCAAGCCTTACAAAGTTTTTATAACCTTGGCTCTTCATGTTATTTATAAATTCTTCATTTACGGATCCTTCTCCGCCTAATATGTATACCGTTCCATTCTTATCTAAATGACTATTTATGTATTCTATGGAATCTTTTCTTTCATTTGATGTATTCCCTACTAATAATATTGGTGCATTTAATTTCTTAGATAATACACTTCCTGCTAAAGCATCTGGAAAATCCTTTCCACTTGCTACTATTACATTATCAGTAGTTTCATCATTAAATTTGTTTGAAATACTGACCGATGTCTTATATCTGTCCAACCCATATAATCTTTTAACATTGTAGCTATCTTGTGCATGGACTGTACCTACAAAACCAAATGTAAAAATAGTTGCAACGACTAAATTAAATATTTTTCTCACAATACCACACTCCTACTTATTTTGTAATATTATCCTAACATATTCACAAAAAATTAACATTATGAAACTATTGGGTTATATGGAATTTTTATGAATATATGATGAGCATCCAGTTGATATATAATGAAACTCACTCAGCATAGCTGAGGAATACTGATTCAAAACGAAATCGAAGATTTCTGTGAATCATGTATGAATAAAACCCTTCTTTTCATCAAAACATAACTATTGGAGGCGATATTATGAAAATTTTTTTAAACAATCAATATGACAAATTAATACATTATCTTATAGTTTATCCTTGTAACTTTGAAATAATAGACCCTGGAAACCCATTTAAAGGGAAAATAGATTATCCTCTCATGTACTCTCAATATAATAATTTTGTAAATACACTAATAAACAACGGTGTAAAAATACAGTTTTTAGATGTAATTGATAGCCCATCACAAGTATTTACAAGAGATATAGGCTTTGTGGTAAAAGATTTATTATTTATATCTAAAATGAAGAGTCCTGAAAGAGTAAATGAACCGGAACCTCTAAGGGATTTCGCGAAAAAATACAATTTAAAAACCTATGAAATGAAAAACAATATAGAAGGCGGGGATGTAATACTTCATGATGATGTTATGTTTGTAGGCATGAGCAGAAGAAGTACTTTAGAGGCTTGTGATGAAGTACAAGAAGTTCTAGATAAGCTGAATATTTCAGTAAAGGTATTGCCTATAAATTTTGATAACAGAAAACTTCACCTTGATTGCGTATTTAATCCTGTGGATAAGGATACTTGTGTTTTATCAAGTTATGTTTATGATGTAGATAAAATAAAACCTTACTTTAAAACAATAATAAATATAGAGGATGAGGATGCTGACCAACTAGGTTCAAACTTTATACGTATAGGTAATAAAACTATACTTACTAGCAACGAAAACGTGAGAGATATATTAAGAGAACATGGATTTAAGGCCATATACTCCGATTATAGTGAAGTAATCAAAGCTGGTGGTAGCTTTACATGTAGCACTCTGCCTATTTTAAGAGAATAATTTTTATTATTTAAAGTTTGACTGATATTCCTTTAAAGGTTAAAATTATCTAAAAGATTGCTAAGAAAGGTTGTGTTACTTTGGATAAATTACTTTTTGGAATATCAGGTCTTCCTATAGGAGAAAATTCATCAAAATTTACATATAAAAGCGGAATAGAATATTTAAAGAGTATAGGTTTAGATTCTATGGAACTCCCCTTTGTACGCTCTGTCAACATTACAGACAAAAATAAAGATGAGGTATTAAAAAGCAAATTAAATAATAACTTTTATCTTTCAGCCCACGGATCTTATTTTATTAATTTAAATGCAGTGGACGATGAAAAAGTAGACAAATCCTTAGAAAGAATAATCAAAGGTGCTGAGGGATTAAAAAAAGTTGAAGGAAAAAGCCTTGTATTTCATCCTGGCTTTTATTTAGAAAGTTCAAAGGAAGATACTTTTAATAAAATAAAAGAAAATCTCTTAAGACTTCCTGACATAGGGGTGGAGTATAGGTTAGAAACCACAGGGAAAGGTACTCAATTCGGTTCCCTTGAAGAAATAGTTGGTCTATGCAAGGAAGTTGAAACTTGCAAACCTTGTATAGATTTTTCTCATCTTCATGCTAGGTATAATGGCGCTCTAAAAAATTATGATGACTTTGCAAAAATACTACAATACATTAAAGATGAGCTAGGATACGAAGCCTTAGAAGACATGCATATACATATATCTGGTATTAACTACGGTGAAAAAGGAGAAAAAAATCACCTACCATTCTTAGAAAGTGATTTTAATTACACCGCTTGTATGGAAGCTTTTAAATCCTTTGATATCAAAGGGTGTATCGTTTGTGAAAGCCCAATACTAGAAAAGGATGCTCTATTGCTTAAAGAATATTACTTGTCTTTATAAGAAATTACCACCTTTTCTTAAGGTGCTTAACTAGGTGTTTGTAAAAATATATCTACAAAACACAAAAAAATTAAAAAATCATTATGGTTTTAACAAATAAAAAATGCTATGTAATGCTTCTTATGCTGTCTCGCTGCAATAAGAACTTCTAAAATTTATTTTATAAAAATCCCTAATGCTGCCAAACTCCCTTTGGTCAAACATGTATAGCATCTTAACGATATTTTTAAAAACAAATTAAGAATTTCTAGATTTTGCTCAAATGCATATATCACATTACATAGCATTTTTAAGTTTTAGATAATAATTAAGTAATCACAATATATATAATAATCAATATTTGAAAATATATCTGTAAAGATTTATAATTGTGAAACTAATCTGTAACAACATAAATGGAAAATACATTTGTAAAATATAAAAGAGCTAAGCATGTAGTGAAATAACGACTTTTTCTGGAGTGGCTTCACTACATGCTTAGCTCTCTATTTGATAAACTAAACCATCTTTGAATAAAATTACAATTATAGAAAACAATTTACCACAATATATATCTGAAAATACATTTGTAAAACATAGAAGAACTTATGTATCTCAGTTCCTCTTTTTCGACACTTAATTATCTTAAAATTGCAATTTTCTATGGGTCGCAATTTTATTAAGTCAAAATCTGTACTATTAATTTCTAAACAACTGTATTAAATTTTTAGAAGCTTCTTTTATATCTTTTCTATGTAAAATGGCTGATATTACAGCTAGCCCATCTATTCCCTTGTCTTTAAGTTCTGTGACATTATTTTCGTTAATTCCACCGATAGCTACTATAGGTATAGATATCTCTTTTCTTATTTTAGCTAGTTCTTCAAATGATACATCTTTAGCATCTTTTTTTGTATTTGTTCCAAATATAGCTCCTACTCCTAAATAATCTGCCCCATCTTTTTCTGCTTTTTTTGCTTCTTCTAAGGTTCTAGCAGATACTCCAAGAATTTTTTCTTTTCCCATTATCTTTCTCACAATTGAAGCTTCCATATCACTTTGTCCAACATGAACTCCAGCAGCATCTACTGCTAAAGCTATGTCTAATCTGTCATTTATAATTAGTGGTACATTGTATTTATCCGTTATTTTTTTTATCTGTGATGCTATTTCATAAAATTCCTTAGTACTTATATCTTTCTCCCTAAGCTGCACTAATGTAGCACCACCTAAAATGCTTTCTTCTACTGCCTTCTCTAAGCTTGTATCTAATAACATATCTCTATCTGTTACTAGATACAGTGTATAATCTATTTTATATTTCATAATTAATCTTGCTCCTCTCCATAATAATCTTTGTGTCTAATTTGCTTATACTATCTATTAAAGCTATCCTAAAAGAACTAGTTCCTAAATCCTTAGTTTTTTCATGGGCTATTTCTCCTGCGATACCCATAGATAATATTCCGCCTAATGTTCCTAAAAAATAATCCTCATTAGCACCACAAAAACATCCTATCAGCGAAGTACACATACAGCCAGTACCAGTAACTCGTGATAAAGTCTCGTGTCCATTAACTATAAAGTAAGTTTGGTTTTGGAAACTAATAGAATCAACCTCTCCTGTTATAGCTATTACTGCTCCTAATTCTTTTGAAAAAGTTTCTCCTAGTATCTTTTTTTCTTTAATAACTAAATTTTTTTCTTCTGTTACCTCTTCTGCATCTACACCTTTTGTATTAGACTTTATACCTGCTATATTTTTAATTTCAGAGATATTTCCTCTTAGCACTGAAAATTTTATTTCTTCAATAAGCTTTTTAGCAATTTCTGTTCTATAAGCCGTAGCTCCAACTCCAACAGGATCTAAAATTACAGGAATTTTTAATTTATTGGCTTTTTTCCCCGCTAATATCATTGAATTTACGGTTCTACTATTTAAGGTTCCAATATTTATCACTAATGCTGAGGCAATGGCTACCATATCCTCCACTTCTTTTTCATCATCTGCCATGACTGGAGATCCTCCAAGGGCCAACACAATATTAGCACAATCATTTACTGTTACATAATTAGTGATGTGATGCACTAATGGTGTTTTTCTTCTAACTTCTATTAATGCTTCTCCAACTTTATTTAAAATACTCATTTTAAAACCTCCATTTTTTAGAGAATTCTTTGATTGTACATTTTCCACTATGAACTAATAATTATTAATTATTAGTTAAATTAATCCTGCATTCTTATAAAGTGTATAAAAGTGATTTGTTGGCCCTACTCCTTTACCTATATCTAAAGAATGCTCTATAGCTATGGTTATATACTCTTTAGATTTTTTAATTGATTCCTCCATGGAATATCCTAAAGCTAAATTTGAAGCTATAGCCGAAGATAAAGTGCAGCCAGTACCATGAGTGTTTTTAGTATTAATTTTTTTGCCATCAAAGGATTTAATTTTCTCACCATCGTATAATATGTCTACAGCATCATCCTTTAGGTGTCCTCCCTTTATTAATACATATTTAGGTCCCATTTTGCATATGAATTTAGCTACCTTTTCCATATCTTCGCTATTTTCTATCTTGTCTATATTTAATCTATCTTCCTCTGGTAATATCTCATTATAGGTTTTAACTATTACCTCAGCTTCTGGCAAATTAGGTGTTACTACTGTAGCTAGTGGAAGCAACTTAGTAACCAATGCCATCTTTGATTCTGGCTTTAAAAGATCATATCCGCTTTTAGATATCATAACTGGATCTATCACTATATTTTTAGGCTTATACTCTTTTAATTTTTCGCTTATTATCTCAATAGTATCTATTAGAGACACCATACCTATTTTTAACGCATCTACTTCAATATCTGTAAAAATAGCATCAATCTGCGCTCCTATTATATCCTTATCCACATCTTGTACTGCAAAAACCCCCTGAGTATTTTGTGCTGTTATTGCAGTTATAACACTCATTCCAAATACCCCATGAGCTGACATAGTTTTTAAATCAGCCTGAATTCCAGCTCCACCAGAGTTATCTGAACCAGCAATAGTCAATACTTTTTTCATTGTTAATCCTCCTTGTAGTTAATAATAAGTAATAGTAATAAATGAAATCTTCATAATAACTTTCTAAATGTTAAATTCTAAAATTTTGAGATAAGCAACTTTAAACTTTATTAAATCTTTTTAAAAATAAATTATGAGAAAAAATTTTCAAAATAGAAAAGGCAATTATAGCTCCTCCTAAGCTGCTTATAAGAAATGGAGCTACATAAAACAATGCGGCTATTTTTTTACCTAATATAAATTTTGCTATAGGATAAGATACTAATGCTCCAATTATACCTGTACCAACAACCTCTCCTATAAGAGCATTCATCATGTTTCCTCTTTTTTGATATAACATACCAGCTAAGTATGCTCCAATCATACTTCCAGGAAAAGCAAGTAAAGAACCTGTCCCTAAAATATTTCTTAATAAAGAAATACAAAAAGCAATAGCTACACTGTAGTGAGGCCCTAGTAATACACCAGCTAATACATTTATTGAATGCTGTACTGGAAAACATTTTGCTACTCCTACTGGTATGTAAATCATTGCTCCTGCAAAAACTCCTATAGCTATTAGCAATGCTGAAAATGTGAGTTTTTTAGTATTCATTATTTTTACTCCCTTCTTAAAATGAATTTATCCGATGACTACCACCCGTAATACTCCCATCGCACTCTGTAAAAGCGATTCACATAAAATCAAAGATTTTAGTTCTCTGCTTTTCTACAAGTGGGAGATATTAGAACTCTTGAGCTTCAGCGATTTAGAGTTCTTATGCTGTGCATAACGGATGCTACGTCCCTGGATAAGTTCTTCTAAGCTTCAGCTGGAGTAAGTATTCCTTTTAAGCAAACTCCATCTGAACCTAAGAATCACTTGATAAAAATAAAAAAAGATACAAACCATCGTAAAGTTTGTACCTTAAATTGCACTATAATACAATACAACTCCCTACGCTGGTATTAACCAGATCAGGTTTAAGGGTCAAAGAATTCCGTTCTTACTCTCAGCTAGCAAAACTAGCCCCCCTGTGACTGTGGATTTATTAAATTTTATTGCATAATATAATATTAATATATAAGCTTAACAAGGTCAAGGGGATACGCTGGGGTAGGAAATAGGTTTTACACCTTCGTAAAAGAAATCTTTCTGATTTAGAAAAAATATTAAAATACAATACAGATGATAAAATATATACGTTTAGAATAAGTTCAGGACAGTTAAGGAATCTTATGGTTTAAACAAATAAAAAATGCTATATAATGCTTATTATGCTGTCTCGCTTCAATAAGAACTTCTAAAATTTATTTTATAAAACTTCCTAATGCTGACAAACTCCCTTCGGTCAAACATGTACAGCATCTTAACGGCATTTTTCTAAAATAAATTAAGAATTTCTAGATTTTGCTCGAATGCATAGGGCGCATTACATAGCATTTTTAAGTTTTGCATAATGAAATTATAGAAATAAATATTTGAGAATATATTTATAAAATATAAAAGAGCCAAGTATGTAGTGAAATAGCGACTTTTGCTGGAGCGGCTTCACTACATACTTAGCTCTATGATTTGTGATCTTAATTATTTTCCTAAAAATTTATAATTTTGATATAGTTAGCTTTTCGTACCAACTCCCATTTAAGATAATATTTGTATTGTTGGATTATTAAACACCTTATGGACTACTTTATATATAAATTCACTATCAATATTATTAGTATTTTCAACTTCCTCATAAACTTTATTGTATGATCCATACATTAACTGATAACAGGTTAAGTCCTTTGCCAATTGAATTGATTTTTCAAGTCTTAATTCTCTTTTTAATTTGATACTCTTAAAGGCATTTTTTATTTCTTCTTTAGTAAATAAATCACTATAATTTTTAATTTTTTCAATAGAGCTATTAATTATTTCTATGGCTTTATCAACCTTATCTTTAGAAGTACCTAAGTGAATTAAAAATAATTTTATTCCCCTCTCATTCTTAATAGAACTGCCTACCTCATAGGCAAGGGCATTTTTAGTTCTTATGTTGTTATATAAAATACTGCTAGTACCTACTCCAAAAAAATGATTAAATATTTCTAAAGCTTTAATTTCTTCCTCATTTAAATGGTGAAGGGTATAGGTAAGCATAATTTTAGCTCCATTAATATCTTCTTTTGCCTTAGAGAACAATCCTGAATTATTTTCTTCATATAATTTTATATGCTTTATTTTTTCAATGTTAACCATATTATCTTTTTTTCTAAAGTCTTTAAATAATCTAGAAACTATCTCTATAACTTCATCATAATCTAAAGAAGTAACAACGGTTATAACCATATTGTCTGGTCTATAAAATTCATTATAGAATTTTTTAATATGATCTAATGTAATCGAGGATAGGCTCTCTTCAGTGCCTATGATTAAATTTTTTATCCTTCTGGTATTAAAAGCATTATATAATAATTCATCTTCACAAGATTGATACACATCATCTTTCCATTCTTTTAACTCTTCTTTTATTATAGCTATTTCTTCATTAAATCCATTCACAGGGAAAGTTGGATTTATCAATATATCTGAGAACAAATCCAATCCAACTTCAAAATCTTCAGATAAGGATGTCCCATAATATACTACATAAGGATAATTTGTCATGGCATTCTGAAAGCCAAATATTTGGTCACATAGCCTATTAATTTCATCTTCCCTTCTATGCTTTGTTTCTTTAAAAACCATATGTTCTACTGCATGAGCTATGCCTAAAGGATATCCTTCCTCCTCTAAGGCTCCAGCATTAAAACCAATGCAAAAAGATGTTATATCTCCTTTTATAGGTTTATATATTAATTTTATACCATTTTCTAATACAATACTCTTCATGTCTATCCCCTTTAATCATTTGTCAAAAGCATATCTTCTTTTAATTGATTTACTTCTTTTGTTGTTGCAAAATTTTCCAATATTCTGAAAGAAAAATCTAAAGCTGTTGAGGGTCCTCTACTTGTTATTATATTATCCCATTGTACAACTTTTTCTGTTACATATACACTTTCACTGAATTCATTTTCAAAGGATGGATAAGATGTTATTTCCTTTCCTTTTAATATACCCGCTTCCTCTAATATTATTGGTGCAGCACAAATTGCAGCTATTATCTTTTCTTCTCTATCATATTTTTTAATTAATTCAATAACTCTATAATCATCTTTAAGGTTTGAAGCTCCTGGCATTCCCCCTGGAAGCACTACTCCATCATAAGTGTTTATTTTTATGTGATCCAGTTTGACATCGCATTTTACATATATATTATGAGTTCCTCTTACCATATCTTCTTCATCCATGGAGCAAAGATGACATATTACTCCGCCTCTTCTTAGTACATCCACTACTGTCAAAGCTTCTATCTCTTCAAATCCGTCAGCCAACAAAACTAGTACCCTTTTCATAGCTTGTCCTCCTCTTTCCTTTATGAAATAAAAAATCACTTAAGACAATTATGTAAGAATATTTTTACAATGTCAATTATTATTGTATTTTTGCATCTATATGGTATAATATCATAGTAAACTACTCAACATTAAGGAGTGATTTAATGAATCAAGTTGGATATGTTACATCAATTAACGGAGATAAAGTTAACGTTATATTTAAAAGAATGTCTGGATGTGGAGATAATTGTTCTACTTGTTCTGGCCACTGTGAATCTCCTCCATTAATCTTAGATATGGATAATATGGTATCTGCTAAACCCGGAGACGTAGTAGAAGTTGTTATGGAAGACGATACTTTCTTTAAACTTACTTTTTTTGCTTATGCGCTTCCTTTAATGTTGATGCTTTTAGGAATTGCTGTAGGCTATTTTTTAACTAAAAGTGAACTAGTATCAGCTTTTTCAGGTTTAGGATTTTTAGCAGTATCCTATGGAATATTAAGAATTGTTAATAATAAACATAAAAAAGAACGTAAAGAAACAGTTTCAATTGTTAGAATTATTCCTGCAGAAGAATTAAAGAAGGCAGGATGGGAAGTTTAAGTTGAAAGTAGACATGCTGCTATATATTTATATAGTATCATAAAAGGCTCATGGCCTATCATTAGAGTGCAAAAGGCTGTTAGTAAACAAATTACTAACAGCCTCTTTATTTTGATTTTTAAACCCTAAGCTATAATTTATTCAATGAAATATTTATCTAGCCCATCCCATTGATCTCTTAACCGCTTCCCTCCAGCCTTCTACTAAATCTCTTCTCTTATCTCCATCCATTGTAGATTCGAAGGTTCTTGATATAGCCCAGTTTTGAGATACATCATTTTTATCCTTCCAATATCCTACTGCTAACCCAGCAAGGTATGCAGCACCTAGTGCTGTAGTTTCAATAACTTCAGGTCTTTCAACTGGAACGCCTAAAACATCTGACTGGAACTGCATTAAGAAATTATTAGCACAAGCACCTCCGTCTACCTTTAAAGCTTTAAGTTCTATGCCTGAATCTTCTTCCATAGCAGCTAATACGTCATATGTCTGATAAGCCATGGATTCAAGAGCCGCTCTGATTAAGTGTTCTTTTTTAGCTCCTCTTGTAAGTCCTACTACAGTTCCTCTTGCATATGAGTCCCAATATGGTGCTCCCATACCAACGAAAGCTGGTACTAAGTAAACTCCGTTAGTATCTTCAACAGTAGTTGCATATTTTTCTGAATCTGCAGAGCTTTCAAGCATCTTTAATTCATCTCTTAACCATTGAATAACCGCTCCTCCTATGAATATACTTCCTTCTAAAGCATATTCAACCTTTCCATCTATTCCCACAGCTATAGTTGTAAGTAAGCCATTCTTAGATTCTACAGCTTTTTCTCCAGTGTTCATAAGTAAGAAGCATCCTGTACCATAGGTATTTTTTGCTGTTCCTTCTTGGAAACAGGTTTGTCCAAATAAGGCTGCCTGTTGATCTCCTGCATCTCCTGCTATTGGGATTGGCTCACCAAATAATGCTGAACTAGTCTCACCATATATACAACTTGAAGGCTTAACTTCTGGCAACATTGATGCTGGTATGTTCAATTCCTTTAATAATTCTTCATCCCATTTTAAATCATGTATATTATAAATCATAGTTCTTGATGCATTTGTATAATCAGTTACGTGAGTCTGCCCCTTAGTTAAATTCCATATCAACCAAGTATCCACGTTACCAAATATTAAATTTCCCTTTTCGGCCTCTTCTCTTGCCCCTGGAACGTTATCTAATATCCATTTAATTTTAGTGCCTGAGAAATATGCGTCTACAACCAAGCCAGTTTTCTTTCTTATATCTTCCTCTAGTCCTTTAGCCTTTAATTCATCGCAAATTGGAGCAGTTCTTCTACACTGCCAAACTATAGCATTATATACAGGAATTCCAGTTCTCTTATCCCAAACTATTGTAGTTTCTCTTTGATTTGTTATTCCTATAGCCGCTATATCTTTTGCCTCTATATTAGCCTTTGCCATAGCTTCTGCCGCAACACTAAATTGAGTAGCCCATATCTCCATTGGGTCATGCTCAACCCAACCACCCTTAGGATATATCTGAGTAAATTCTTTTTGTGCTACACTAACAGTCAATCCCTTTTCGTTAAATATGATACATCTTGAACTGGTTGTTCCTTGATCTAGTGCCATTATAAATCTCGACATTTTAAATACCCCCCATTTTATATATTTGTTTGTGCTTAGACATCTAAAATAAATATTAAAAGATGCCATAATATATAAAGAGAACCATAGTTAAGAAAGCCATTTAGGCTTAGTTAATATGGCTCTCTTATTCTCCGCCCTATTAAATGATATTCACTTATCACTCTATAAATTCCATAATTTTTTGCAATTTGTAGAAATAGCTATAGCACCCGCCGCTAGCGAATCCATTACATCCTTCTTAGTTTTTATAAGTCCCCCTGCTATAATAGGCATACCTATTTCTTTTTCCATACTTTCAATTATATTTGAAGCAACTCCTGGCATAACCTCTACTGCATTAGGAGAAGCTTCATGAATGCTTTTTATGCCCTTTTCTAAAAATAAGGAATCTATAACAAAAATCCTTTGAATACTATATAATCCTAATTGTTTTGCGTATTTTATATTGCTTGTTTTAGTAGTGATTATTCCCCTAGGATTAGCATTTTCTTTTATAAATTCAATGCCTGAAAAATCTCCCTTTAAACCCTCTATCATATCTAAGTGTACAAAGGGAAGCTTTTTATTCTCCTCTAATCTTTTGCATATATACCCTATATTAATTATATTTCCATAGAGAATGAAAACTATTAAAGCTTTACTTTTTATAACCTCTTCCAAATCGTCATCATTTCTTAGTGCTGCAATTATAGGATTTTCTATAAGTAATTCTTTAATATTACCCATATTCATTCCCCTTTACGCTTTTTTCCCAAGCTTCATTTCTTCTAATAATTCCTTAACTTCTCTAATATTTTTTCCAATACTTATTTCAACTGCCCCCGTAATTGCACCTTCTACTAAAGGAGTATCGACTATTTCAATTTTATGTTCTTTGTCCTCTTCTAAAAATTCTAATGCCATTTCTGCATTCATTAATGCACTACCTAAATCAAATAATATTACTACACCGTCCTCTGAATATACTTCTTCTATAGCGGCTATTATAAGATCTATGTCAGTGCCAATTCTTCCATCCTTAGTACCTGCTGCTACAGATATATTTACCTCTGGAGCCATCTGAAGTGCTAACTCCTTAAGCCCCTCTCCTATTTTAAAACTATGTGATATTAATACCATACCTACCATAATAAACTCACCTCTAATTATCTTTTGCTAAAAAATTATAAACTTCATTTAACATTAAATAACAGGAGGTAGCTCCAGGGTCCTGATGACCTAAGCTTCTTTCTCCTAGATAACTCGCTCTACCCTTAGTTGCAATTATTCCTTTTGTGTACTCCACTCCCTTTAATGCTTCATCTCTCATATTTTCTAGTATAACCATATTATCTAGATTTTCTTCTTTACCACGAATTAAAGCTTCTAATGCTGGCTCTAGTGAATCGATGATCGTCTTTTCACCTCTTCTACCTTTTCCTCTCATTTTGATACCTTCTACTGCATTTTTTAATATATTTATAAAATCTTCCATATCTACTTCCTCTTTATTTGCAGCAATTGCTCCTTTCATAAAAGCAGTGCCATATATAGGACCTGCCGCTCCTCCCACATTAGATACCAAAGTTAATCCTACTGTTTTTAGTACATCTCCCACATTATTTGCTTTAGTTCCGCTTAATTTTTCCCTTACAGCTTTAAATCCTTTTGCCATATTAATTCCATGATCTGCATCTCCTATAGCTGAATCTAACTCTGTTAAGTATTCTATGTTTTTTTCTATAACATCAGCAATATTATTTATAAGCTGTATAGTTTGTCCAACGTTTATTGCCATGGTAATCCCCCCTTTATTTTTAATTGAGAGTGGAAAGTTAAAAATGAATAGTAATAGTATAGAAATTTCATCCATAACTTTTTATTCTTCACTCTTAACTTTTCACCGCCTCTCAACTTATAAAATTATTTCAATTTTTATTATATGGATTTAAAAGCTGGAGTATCTGCTGGAGCATCTAATAATTCTTTTAGCTCTTCATCTAATTTTAGCAGCGTTACTGAGCAACCAGCCATTTCCAATGAAGTCATGTATTCACCTACAAAGGTTTTATATATTTTTATTTCCTTTTCTTTTAATATCTTATCTACTTTATTATTCACAATAAATAATTCCATTAATGGTGTAGAGCCTAAACCATTAACCATGATTGCTACTTCATCACCTTTTTGTAGTTTCATATCTTCTAATATTTTAGAAACTAAATGTTTTGTTACTTCATCAGCAGATTTTAAATCTTCCTTGTGAGTGCCAGGCTCTCCATGTATACCCATACCTATCTCCATTTCGTTTTCCTCTAGTGTGAATGTAGGTTTGCCAGCTGCCGGTACAATACAAGGTGTTAATGCCATTCCCATACTCCTAACATTTTCTATTACCTTTTCACCAATTCTCTTTACTTCTCCTAGCTCTGCACCCTTTTCCGCTAGAGCACCTGCTATTTTGTGTACAAAAATTGTACCTGCAATTCCTCTTCTACCTGTGGTATAGGTACTATTTTCCACCGCTACATCATCATTTACTACTACATAATCTACTTCTATTCCCTCTGCCTCAGCCATATCCTTCGCCATTTCAAAGTTCATTACGTCTCCACTATAATTTTTTATTATCAGCAAGACACCTTTGTCTCCTGCTACAGCCTTAATTCCTTCATATACCTGATCTGGAGTTGGTGACGTGAATACTGCTCCTGCTACAGCCGCGTCTAACATCCCTGCTCCTACAAATCCACCATGAGCTGGCTCATGTCCACTTCCGCCACCACTGACCAATGCTACTTTATCCTTTATAGGAGAGTTTTTTCTTACTAAAATATTTCCTTCTTCTAGCTTTCTAACATAGCTTGGATAAGCTGCTACCATACCATTAAGCATTTCCTCAACAATATATTCTACGTTGTTTATTAATTTTTTCATCCTTATTCCCCCTTAAATTTATAAATCATCAATTATTAAAATAACCCTTTAAATATTATGGCTGCTAATAATCCACCTACGATAGGTCCTAGAACTGGTATCCAAGAATAATCCCAATCTGAATCTCTTTTTTTAGGTATAGGTAATAATGCATGTGCTATTCTTGGTCCTAAATCTCTTGCTGGATTTATTGCATATCCTGTTGTTCCACCTAAGGATACTCCTATAACTAATATTAATAAACCTACATATAATGTTCCTACTCCATCTGCAGTTTTTTGCAGTCCTAATCCAAGTATACCAAAAACAAGCACGAATGTACCTATAACTTCTGATACAAAATTTGTTGCTTTATTTCTTATAGCTGGTCCAGTACAAAATACTGCTAATTTAGCATCTGCATCATCTGTAGCATCCCAATGTGGTAAATACATAATATAAACTAATGTTGCACCTATAATTGCCCCTATAAATTGTGCAATTATATATGGCAATACTTGACTGCCAGGGAATTTTCCTATTGCCGCTAATGCTATTGTTAAAGCAGGATTAAAGTGAGCTCCACTGAAACTTCCAAATATGAATGCTGGGACAGCAACTGCTATAGCCCATCCTGTAGCTATAACCATTAAACCAGAATTGTTACCCTTAGTTTTACCTAATACACAGTTAGCAACAACACCATCACCCAAAAGAATTAATAACATGGTTCCAATTAATTCAGCCATAAAACTTGTCATAATAAATCCCCCCATAAATCTGATTAGGGACATATAACCGGTTATTTCCCTTATATATATTATATTCTCTTTTTTACATATAATTACTTAGTTAATCAGTAACATGCTTAAAATTTATAAATATATTTTTAGCAAATAACAATAGCCTTATGACTTTTTAAACTCATAAGGCTTTTTTACAATAATAATTAACTATATTAAAAGTATTCCATTATTCTGATTTTACAACACTCTCATCCTCATTGCCACAGCAACTTCCTTTTTTATTTTTACCAAACATCATTGGTAGCATAAAAATCATCATTAAAGGACATATAAATGGTGCTATTATTCCTAGTATACCAGCCGCTTTTGGGCTAAATCTCGCTATAAGCGGTAAAGATAGTATAATAACTATAGGCAATCCACAACAAAGAATCATGTGTAACATATGTTTAAAGGAACTATGTTTACGAACTTCCCCATTTTCTTTATTATCTCCATGGCATTTCATAAATACCCCTCCAATATATTCTTTAATTTAAAAGTAATTACTTTTAATTACATTTTATATTGTTTATATAAAGATTATATGAAGAGATGCAAAATGGAAGATTTATTTAGTATGTTTGAGCATCTATGTCGTTATCTTTATTTCCTTCAATTGTGACAATAATATTATTAGGGAGACATACAATACTTTGGTATCCTTTATCTATCCACCCTGTATCTGAACAAATGGCATTTGGACAGATTTCCTCACTCATCTCTAGCATTCTTACTCTTCCATTCTTCACTTCAACATACCCTACATTTTCGTTAAAACTAAACTCGTAAATTTCACTTGTATCTTTATTATTTAATGGAATACTTTTTTCTACTTTACCATTAACTTTAATAATAATGCTACTATTCTCATTACTGGATTTTATTAGCATTAAAAACCCCATTGGCAAAATACTTAATAGTAAAAAAACTATTATAATTATCTTATCTAATTTTTTCATTTTTACTATTTTCATCGCAAACCTTCATCACTTTCAATATGGTAAAATATGATATTTATGAATTACTTAAATGTTCCTAAAGGATTTAAAATGAAAAGTATAATATAAATGGCTGCTCCAGTATATATAGTTGCATTAAAGCCAAACTTCATAGAAATGGCTACAGCTAATATTGAACCTAATACAGAAAAAATTCCATTTACTCCATACATAAGTGGAACTATATTCTCTTGTTTTTTAACACTACCTAGTTTTTTTATTCCTGAAGGAAAAGCCATACCCATTAGAAATCCTATAGGAAATAATTTGAAAAATACTACAAAGAATTTATATGTTGTCTCCCAATCCCTTGTTAGATTTAAAATAGTGTTTAAGTTTAGTTGATTTACTATAATTATAATTCCTGCTGCTAGGATATAGTAAGGTGACTTAGTAGTTAGCTTATTTACTATTCTAGTTTCACTAATAAAGCTTCCCACACCGCTGCTAACTAATAAACTAAATAGAACAAAACTAAAAGCTATAGATGAACTTCCAAAATACAAAACCATCTTTTGTATCAATGGAATTTCAACTAACATAAATGCCATTCCTAATGCCGCAAAATAAATAGATGCTTTCTCATGCTCTTTCTTAGTTATAAATCTTCTCTTTATAGATTGATAAATAATTAAGATTGTAACTATTATCAAAATCATTGTTTCTGGAACAAACCTTGAGTAGTTATAAAAAAATGGACTATTATCATTAATAGGTTTAGAATTGAAGTCTATTTTGTCTATAAGCTGTTTATAGTTGATTTCTCCAGTTTTTAAAGATTTATATGGTTCCATTTCACTTCCCGCATAATGAATCATATCTCTATTTTGTAAATTAGCAGTATTTAATATTGAATCAATTTCCTCCTGACTAAATGGTACATCTTTAAATATTACCAAAGGCATGATTACTTTGTTCCCATGAACCTTACTTTCAGCTTCAGTTATACCATTTATTATTACAAAGTGATTAGTAACATCTTTTTCTTTTACTCCTCTATCCATCAATACTTTAATTCCTGTATTCACTACTTTCATGAGGTCTTTTCTATCATGAAGCATAAAGGTTAATTTTCCATTATCAGATAAATGATCAAAGTATTGATTAAATGCTTCCTGGGTAAATATATAGTATTCTGCTAAAGAATACATAGTATTTTCCACAGAATTTGTCATTACCATTGATAAATATATATTGTCATACTTCTCTTTACTATTCTCTATAAAATATCTTCCATCTTGATTATACAAATTAACCCCTGGATAGTTATATATATCACCACTAAATTCTTTAAACTTATTTACAGCTGTTATGGTTGACGGGTTTATTTCTACTGCATCAACTTTTTTACTTCCTCCAAGTAAGGCAAAAAGTACATCTTTACCACCACCGGAGCCTATAACAAGGGATTTTTCATTTTTGCCAAATGAAAAGGCAATGGAATTAACCTCAGATTTTAAATTTTGTACTGATTTCAAATTTCCATCAAACTTTACAATTGGAGCAGTTGCTCCTCCATCAGTAACTATAAGTTTTTCATTTTTATCCTTAACATCAATTACATCTGTTTTAGATATAGCATCCCACTTTGAAAATGAAATTTCAGCATTCTCCTTTGAATTATTTAACCTTCCTATTACTGTTGCAGGGCTTGTATAGTATGAATAAAATCTTTTTTCTATGAAATCAAATAAATTATTGTTTAAAAACAACAAACTCATTATTACCAATAGGCTAGAAGATAAAATTATAGCTTGTCTTTTTTTATAAAAACTACTTATTAATATGGCTGAAATTATCATTACAATACTTACTACAACAACACTTTTTAAAAATCCAAAAGAATTCATAAGCTTTATAATTAATAAACTGCCTATTGCTGATCCAAATAGATCCATCAAATAAAGCTTACCACTGTATTTAGACCTTTCCTTAAATATAATAGAGGTTATTACTCCTCCTAAAATAAAAGGAAAAAGTGATGCTGGCATATATATTAAAAATGTTGGAATAAAGGAGAAAAGATACATTATTGATATAGATACAATAAAACTTATAGGAAGCAAGACTGAGGAAAACACCAAAATTTTTTCTACATCTTTCCCCATCTTCAATGCCCTATAAGCTAATATCCCTCCAAGTCCACTTCCTAGTATTGCAAAAGATACCACTACAAAAACCAAATTATAGGTTAAAATAACTGAAAATAATCTAGTAAGCAATGTTTCATATATGAAAAGCGACATTGTAGTAAAAAATATTGCAAAATATAGAAGCCACGTATACCTAAGTTCTTTTATTGTTTTAATGTGTTTTGCCACAATTGGTCCCCCCAATTATTTAATAACTTGTATTATATTCCTTTTTAAGAAAAGAGCCTTGATAGAACAAATTCTTTACCAAAGCCCTTTATTTCTAAATCATGATCTACATCTCTTTTAAGTTATTTATTTTTATCATTAGCTTTATTATTTGTATTGTTTGTTTTATTTAAATCGCAACAATCAAGTTTACCATCACCAAAAGTTTTACTATTTTGATCTGCAATCTTTTTTATAAAATCCTTTAAAAATTTTTTCATAATCTTTTCCCCCTAAAAATTTATTTTTGAATAATCTTTTCTAAAATATCTATTATCTCAGTTATTTTTTCTTCACCTTTATCTTCTTTAACAGCATCTTTTACACAATGGTGTATATGCTGCTTTAAAATTAGCATGTTTGCCTTCTTTAAAAGAGCTTGTGATGAAATAAGCTGATTAGATATGTCAACACAATATCGTTCTTCCTCTATCATTTTTATAATGCCTTCAATTTGTCCTTTTGCAGTTTTTAATAACATTAACGCTTTTGTTCTTTCTTGATTCATTATTTCCCTCCTTCACTTCTTCCCCTACACCCATGGGAGGGGATAGGGAGTAAAAAAATTATTTAATTTTTTCTCCCATATATTTTGTTTATCTATAAATATATAATAACCAAATCTTATGAATACTATATGAAGAAATAAAAGTTTTTAAATATTTTTTATTTCTTCATGATCTTAAAAGTATTAATTGTAAATTAATAAGTATTATATCAATGTACTTTAAAGATATTATGAAGATTTATTAATGTATTTTAGCAGTATAACTATATAAAAATTTATCAAGTGATTCTTAGCTTCAGATGGAGTTTGCTTAAAAGGAATACTTACTCCAACTGAATCCTAGAAGAACTTATCCAGGGACATAGCATCCGTTATGCACAGCATAAGAACTCTAAATCACTGAAGCTCAAGAGTTCTAATATCTCTCACTTGTAGAAAAGCAGAGAACCAAAATCTTTGATTTTATGTGAATCGCTTTCACAGAGTGCGATGGGAGTATTACGGATGGTAGTCATCAGATAAAAATAAGAGACAGAAACCCGTCTCTTTATCTTTGTATTTGTATATATTCATTCTAGATTATCTCTTTTCTTGTATTGAGTAAATCTACAAAGGCCTCAAGCCTAGTTAAATATCCTGCTTCCCCAGTCATTTCATCTAATACTAACTTGAGTATAGGCATGTTATGATTCTTTTCTACTGTAGGCAAAATACTTTGAGCCACTATTTCTGGCATGCAAGTAAAAGGAAGAAGATGAATTACTCCATCATAATTACTTTTGCTATATAAAATTGTTTCTCCTACTGTGTGTCTTGCATGGCCTCCAATTTCTAAATTAATATAAGGAGCGGCTGCTTTGTGTATTTCCTTCTTTTTAGATTTTACAAAAGGTAAAAAATCAATTTGTTCTTTTAGAAATCTACCAGTGGTTACAGCCATATCTACTTCTACTCCTAAGTTTCCAAGTTTCTTTACTATATTAAAATTGATAAAGGGCTCAACTACGGTGTAAATTTCCCCAACAATTCCTATCTTTAAACATTCTTTATCCTTATTAATAGGAATACTCTTTAGCTCATTAATATATTTTTCAATAAGCTTAGAAGTTTCATCACAGCCCTTTACTTTATAAATTTCTTCTTCAAATCTATCATATAAGCAATCTACAGAACCTTTGTTAATTTCTCTTGGCCTTACTTTAAGTGCAAGCTCATCTAATGTTTCAATTTTATAGATTAAATCCACACCCTTTTTAAATAAGGATATTAGCTTAAAATAACTAGCATTTCCAGAAACCCTCTTTAGTTGTTCTAAAAAAGTTTTTATTCTTTCTGGGGAGTTTAGTTGCTTTACACAAATTAATTCAATACCATAGCCTAAATCTTTCAATATAAGTTTATGTAGGGTGTTGTAAAAACCAATTCTACAAGCATCACAACCTCCCCACATAAATAAAGTATCCGCTCCCATTTCAATACTTTCTATATAATTACCTAAGGTTATTTTAAAAGGAATACATATTTGTTCTGGTGAATTTTTAGTGCCAATTTCTAATGTAGTTTTACTAGACTTTGGGGGACAAATCACTTCTACTCCTAAATCTTCAAAAACTCCTTTTAATCCTGCATATAAATTACCCATGTGCGGAAAGGTTATTTTCATAATTATCCCTCCATTTAATCATATCAATAAAAGCTTCAATTCTTGTATTTATTCCCGCTTCACCACTGTGCTCATCTAATGTTAAGAGCATAAAAGGAATATGGCTTTGATTTCTTATAGTTTTTTCAACGATATCTACCACAACAGAATCTATGCCACAGGCAAAGGTAGATATGTATATGATTCCATCCACTTTTTTTGAATTTATGGCATGTATAGTACTTCCTATGAGCTTTCTTGCAAAGGTCCAATAAAGTTCATCTTCAAAGGTACTAGCTTGCTCATTTATATCGCCTTCATCAATCATATCAGGAGTAAATATATCAATCTCCGTTTCTTTTATTTTTTCTATAACTCCCATATTAAGATAAGTATCGTATAGATGATAAGGGTGACCTAATACAAGAACGCTTTTCTTTTTATTTTTCAGATTTTTATATGTTCTTAATAGTTCCTTATGATTTTTATAGTTTGTTAGTGCTTTATAGTAAGCCTTCATAATTTGCTTTTCGTCACTACAAAAATATTTTCCAACTTCTAAAATTATGCTCTTTAAGCTTCTTTTAGATTTTAAAAAATCTATTTCTGTGTCAATTATAGGCGGCAAATCCTTGAGAGAATATTTTATCATTTCTGGAAGGCCACAAAACTTAGGACATATAAATTCTCCATTTTCAACACTCTTTAATCTTGGAATAAATATATAATCAACCTTATTTTTTAGGCTAAGTACATGACCATGAAATAACTTAACAGGAATACAGGCTTCATCTACAGCATTCCTAATACCTTCATTTAAAATTTCTTTATTTGTGGGATTTGATATAACTACCTCCACCCCTAATTCCTTAAAAAAGCATACCCATAAAGGATAATACTCATAATATAGCAGCCCTCTGGGAATACCTACTTTTTTTATCATAAATTACCTCCTGATAAGCAAAACTGTTTATATTATTAACATTAGTTTTATGTAATATACAAGGAGGCACCAAATGACTAAGAAACAATATCTATATTATTAATTAGTAACACCTTGAAAATCTATAAATATAATTTTTATGCGAATACTAATTTTGAATAATTTTAATTATCTGTATAATTAAAAAGTACTTAAATATCTTTTAATTATGGTATATAATTTTCTATCGTACTATAATTAAATCGTTATATGAAATTTTTATATTTTATAATTAAGGGGGTCATAGATTTGAATATTGATGTCATTGGAGTTCCAATGTTTTATGGTAGCGACATAGAAGGTGTGGAATTTGGACCGCAAAAACTGAGAGAAAAAAATATTTATGGAGTTTTAAGTAAATACCATAAAATTTATGACTTAGGCGATGTATATGTTCCTGAGGAAAATGTATCAAATAAGTTTTTTTATCATCCTAAAATGAAATATTTAAGACCTATAATCGAAGTAAATACAGACTTAGCAGATAAGGTGTATACCTCCTTAAATTCTGGAAGATTTCCTCTTGTACTTGGTGGCGATCATTCACTTGGTTTAGGAAGTATTTCTGGAGTAAGCAAATATTATAAAGACTTTGCTGTTATTTGGGTTGATGCTCATGGAGATATTAATTCTTATCTAACCTCTCCTAGCGGAAACGTTCATGGAATGCCATTAGCCGCTGCTATGGGAATTGGATATGAAGATTTAACAAATTTATATTTCCATGGAACAAAAATCAAACCTCAAAATGTATTTATAATTGGAGCAAGAGATTTAGATGCAGGAGAAACGGACCTTATTAAAGAAAAAAAGCTGGATGTATACTCTACTTCAAGGCTTCATGAAGAGGGGATTACTTCAATAATTAATGATATATTGGCTAAAATAAATAAACTTAATATTAAAGCCATACATTTAAGTTTTGACATTGATTGTATCGACTCAGATTACGTACCTGGGACTGGTACACCTGTCAAAAATGGAATGACTGTAGGAGAAGCTAAAACCCTTTTAAAGTCATTAGCTGAGACAAAGCTCATAAAATCCATGGACTTTGTTGAATTAAATCCAACGTTGGATAAGGAAGATGAAACCGCTGATTTATGTATAGACTTAATTGACTGGATATTTAAATATATAAAATAATATATTTATAAAAACTGCTGTGGTTAAACAGCAGTTTTTATTTTACTTCATTCTTACTCTTACCTGTTTTCTCAAATTCACTTAAGCACTCTAATGAATACTCCACCATGTTATCTACAGCTTCATCAGTATAAAATCCATAGTGAGGTGTAAATAACACATTAGGAAATTTTAAAAGCCTTACTAGAACATCGTCTTCAAGTATAGAATTTCTATGATCATTATGGAATATACCAACTTCATTTTCATAAACATCCGTTGCAAGGCCACCAATTTTTCCAGACTCAAGACTTTCTATAAGGTCTTCTGCATTCATTAATCCCCCACGAGCAGTATTCACTATTATTACTCCATCTTTCATTTTAGATATGCTATCTTTATTGATTAAATGGTAATTTTCTGGAGTCAAAGGACAGTGTAAGGATATTATATCAGCTTCAGCAAATAACTCATCTAAGGTTTTATATTCAATATATTTTTTTGCTTCTTCATTTTCATACAGGTCATATCCGATTAATTTACCACCAAAGCCTGAGAAAGCTTTCATGGCAGCTAATCCTATTCTACCTGTACCAATAAATCCTATAGTTTTATTTCTAAGTTCACTACCTATAAGACCAGCTAGCCCAAAGTTTTGAACATCTACACGGCGTATAGCTTGCTGAATGTTTCTGAGCACACATAATGTTATTCCAACTGTAAATTCTGACACCGCATTGGGAGAATAGGCTGGTACATTAGAAACTTTTATATCATATTTTTTAGCTGTTTCTAAATCTATATTGTTCACACCTGCGGAACGGCTGGCTAGATATTTTACTCCAAGTTTTGCAATAGCTTCTATTCCTTCTTTATTAGCCTGGCAATTTCCTAGTATACTAACTCCATAAAAACCTTCTGCCAAATGAGCATTGTGTGGTCCAAAGGGTTCTTTTATTAAAGTAACATTATGGTTATATCTTTTAGAATATTCTTCAAAACTGGCTATTTCGTCTGGACGTACAGCATAAGCTATTACTTTCATATTAATCTCTCCTATTCAAACTTTAGTTTATAGTCTTCTGGCTTTACTACCTTAATTACTCTAGTAAATACATAGTTAAATATAATACCTAATACTATAGGTATAACAACAAATATTAATGTAACTATAATAATATTTGATGCCGACCATCCACCACTCATTAAATTTAATGCATTGATTGGGCCTATTAACCCTGATATGCCGAAGCCAGCACTCATTGGCGTTCCAGGTATATTAAACATTCCAGCTAAAACTCCTAATACTGCTGCATTACAAACAATTGGCATTATCATCTTAGGTTTCTTTATAAAATTAGCCATTTGCATTTTAGGTGATCCTAAAAAGTGTGCTACTGAAGTACCCACAGAATTGGCTTTCCATCCTGATATGGCTAATCCAAATCCTGCCGCAACAATTCCTAAATTTGCTGCTCCTGAAGCAATTCCTGATAAGGAAATTGCTGTAGCAACACCTACTGTAGAAATTGGTGATACAATCAATAAGGCAAAAGCAACTGCAGTTAAAATACCCATTAGTATTGGTTGTAGTAGCGTAAAGTTTTGTACTATTCTACCAATTCCCTCCGTGATTAACTTAATGTATGGTAATGTAAATAATCCTAACGCTCCTGCCACTGTGATTACAATAGTTGGAACTAGTAATATGGTATATGCTTTTAATTTAGAACCTAATAATAGTACTATTACCACTGCTATTGCTGCTGTTATACCAGCATTTATTACATCACCAGTTCCAGCGAATGCAAATATTCCTTTTTCTCCAGCCATGGCAACTCCAGAGCCCACTACTGTTGCGATTCCTATTGACGCAGTTTGTATTTGAGTAAATCCAAATTGCATTGCTACTGTTACTCCGATAACCATAGGTAACATTCTTGCCGCTAAATTTGTCATATCTATAATTAATTTAGCACCAGGAAATACAGGTAATAGCGCTTTAGCTAATTCTCCAAGTAAAGCTCCTGGAACTAATGCAACAACTATACCTATGCTTAAGCCTGCAAGAATTTTATTAAAGAAATTTTTATCCAACATTCTTCTATTATTTTTTGACATTTGCATCTTCCTCCTTTGCCTTCTTGCATATTTTGTATCATTAACTATTTGAAAATAATTTTTTCGTAAAATTTATTTTTATTAGCTAATATTTTAATTAACTAATTAGCTAATTAATATTGAGCTATTTAATTTTAGATAATTTTCATAGAGTTTTAATAATATTATTTCTTTATACAAGTCATTTATTCTAACTCTAAAATAAAAAAAGATCAGCCTAATTAGCTGATCTTTATCTTTTCTATAAAATCTTCAAAAACTACTAGCATTATATTATTTCCTCTTCCTGCTCTATTTTGAGATTTAATATTATCTATAATTATCTTTTCTTCATTCTTTTTCTTTGAAATTAAATGTAGTTGTTTATATTCTTCTTTTCTTAAAAAAGCAAATGCTACATTATCGTCCTCCTTTAGACTTATACCTGTAACTCCTGAAGCAATCCTTCCCATAAGACTTACAGTGGAGGATAAAAATCTTATACACATGGCTTTTTCAGTTATTATAATTATATCTTCTTCTTCCTCCTTAGAATACTGTACTGATACTAATGAATCTTTTTCCCATTTAAATTTATATCCTTGGCATAAGAAGTTTTCTCCTTTAAACTCGCTTAAAGCTGTCTTTTTCACTAAGCCACTTTTAGTAAAGAAATATACGTATCCCTCTTCCTCATCCTTAATAGAAATTACATTTAGTATTTCACTTTTATCAATTTCTAATAAATCTTCAAGATTTATTCCCTTATCACTTAAATTTTCTAACATAAATGAAGGTATAGATACTACTTTTCCATCTTTAAAGAATATAAGCAATTTACTACTTGAATCTGTGTTCAATGCGAAATGGAAACCTTTTTCTAATTTGTTGCCTTTCTTAATATCACCAGATTTATTCCACAATATTTTAAACTCTTTAAATACCCCTTCCCTTACAAAATTAGCCTCTATTACTTCATCTTTTTCACTAATAGAGAATAATTGAATTGGAAGTATGTTTCTATCTACGCTTTCTAATTCAGGTTCTTCTATTGTAAATTCAAAACCTATTTTAGTTAATATTTTAATAAAGCTTTCTTCTCTATCTCTTGAAACCAAGTCAACTTTTATTAATTCTTCATCTTGCTTTAATTTAGATGCAACCAGCTTAGTATAGCTAGTAATATATTTATCTAGCCCTGTTTTCTTTATAGCACCCTTTGATGTTATAAATATAATATCCTTTTGAGAAGAGAAATCTTCTATAGAATAAGCATTGATTATTCTTTCTTCTTCAAGATCTAATCCCTTTATAATGTAATCTATTCTCTCTCCTCTTTCCTTCCATCTCATTTCAGGTATATCTACCACTTTCATTTGATACATATTTCCCATATTCGTAAATAAAACCAAAGTATCTTTAGTGTTAGAGTTTAATAAAAACTTATTATAATCTCCTTCTCTGTAATCAATATCTTCAACATCCGTATTGGAGCGATTATAAGTTTTTTGAGATATCCTCTTTACAAAGCCTTCATTAGACATAGTTATTACAACTTCTTCTTCTATAATCAATTCCTCTATATCTATTTTGGCTTCATCATCATCTTCTACTATTTCAGTTCTTCTATGGTCACTATATTTATCTTTAATTTCATTTATTTCTTCTTTTATTACTTTTAGCAATTCTTTTTCGCTTTGTAATATTTTATTTAGTTTATTTATTTGCCTTTGAAGTTCCCTATATTCTTTTTCAAAGGCTTTAATCTCAAGTCCTGTAAGTCTATATAACATAAGCTCTAATATGGCATCGCTTTGAATTTCTGTAAATCCAAACTTATCTATAAGGTTTTGCCTAGCATCTTTTTTTGATTTAGAACTTCTTATTGTCTCTATTATCTGATCCATTATACCTATAGCTTTGATAAACCCTTCTACTATGTGAAATCTTCTTTCTGCTATCTCTAATTCTCTTAAAGTTCTTTTCGTTACTACATCCTTTTGATGTTCAACATAGTGGTGAATTATAGTCTTAAGGCCCATAGTTTCAGGTTTTCCTTCAGCTAAAGCAACCATATTAAATGATAAATTACATTGTAGTTCAGTTTTTTTATATAAATATTTTAAAATCTTTTCCCCAATTTCTTCATCTACGGATTTTTTTAATTCAATAACAGCCCTTATACCAGTTCTATCAGACTCATCTCTTATATCGCAAATTCCCTCAAGGGATTTTGCATGCCTTTTATCTGCTGTCATTTCAGAAATAGTCTGTAGTATTTTAGCCTTATTTCGTCTGTATGGAAATTCAGTTATAATAATACCTAATCTTCCATTTTCAAGTTTCTCTAAAGAAGCCTTTGCTCTTAAAGTAACCTTTCCTGATCCTGTCTCATAGGCGGATAAAAGTGAATTCTTCCCTATTAAAATTCCCCCTGTAGGTAAATCAGGTCCTTTAATATGCTTCATCATATCTTTAGTACTTATGTTACTATCATCTATATAAGCTAAAGTAGCGTCTATAACCTCTCCAAGATTGTGAGGAGGTATGTTAGTTGTAAGTCCTACTGCTATTCCAAAAGCACCATTCACTAAAAGATTTGGGTATCTAGCAGGAAGCACTGCTGGTTCCTTTTCTGAAGATGAGTAGTTATCCACCATGTTTACTACATCTTTTTCAATATCTCTAGTTAGTTCTAAAGCAATTGGAGTAAGTCTTGCTTCTGTGTAACGCATAGCTGCAGCACTATCTCCATCTACGCTTCCCCAGTTTCCATGTCCATCTATTAATGGCATTCTAGTTGAAAAGTTCTGAGCTAATATTACCATAGCATCATAAACCGATGAATCTCCATGAGGGTGGTATTTACCTAGAATATCCCCTACGATTCTTGCAGATTTATAATATGGTTTATCTGGAAAGGCAGACAACTTATACGCACCGTATATAATCCTTCTATGAACTGGCTTTAATCCATCTCTCACGTCTGGAAGAGCTCTGTCTTTTGCCACCTCTACTGCATAAGGAAGATAATTATCTGGCATAGCTTCTTCAATTGGTATATTAATTATATTTTTATCTTCTGGTATATTATTTTTTTTAGACATTCAAACACCTCTCTAGACTTAAATAGGTTAAAACTCTCCGTATTTATACATGTAGTTCTTTCTAGGCTCAACCACATCTCCCATAAGTAAAGATACCATTTTTTCGGCCTTTGCAGCATCTTCTATGGTTATTCTTTGTAATGTTCTACTTTCTGGGTTCAAAGTAGTTTGCCAAAGTTGATCAGGATTCATTTCACCTAACCCTTTATATCTTTGAATTAAAAACCCTTTTCCTATTTCCTTCTTTGCATCATCTAATTCTTCATCACTATAGGCATATTTAATTACTTCTTTTCCTTTAACATCTTTATATACCTTATACAAAGGTGGTGATGCAATATATAGATGTCCATTTGTAATCAATGGCCTCATATACCTATAAATATATGTCATCCACAAGGTACGAATATGATATCCATCCACATCCGCATCCGATAGAATAATTACTTTATCATACTTTAAATCCTCTTCGCTATAATTATCAAGAATTCCAGTACCAATAGCAGTATTAAATATTTTTAATTCCTCACTGCTCAATACATTCTCTAGTTTTTGTTTTTCTGTATTCATTATTTTACCCTTAGAAGGCATTATAGTCTGAAATCTTCTATCCCTTGCTTGCTTGGCAGATCCTCCAGCGGAATCTCCCTCCACTACTATAAATTCACAAGACTTAGCATCTCTTAGCGTACAAACAGCTATTTTACCAGCAAGAGGCGCTGTACCTTTTCCTATCTTCTTCTTTTCAGCTTCATTTATTTTTTTAATCTTTTCTCTTCTTGCCGCCGCTTCCATTGCATTATTTATCAACAATGTAGCAGTATCCTTATTATCCTCAATCCATTCAGATAACCTTGTATATGCTAAATCATTCATCATAGCATAAGCTTCATTATTTCCCAATTTTGTTTTAGTCTGACCTTCAAATATAGGATTAGTTAACTTTATTCTTATTATGGCAGTCATACCTTCCCTAAGGTCATCCCCTTCAAATTCCTTGTCCTTTTCCTTCAAAATATTTAGCTTTTTAGCCCATTCTTTAAAAGCTCTAGTCATACCTGTCTTGAAGCCCGTTTCATGGGTTCCTGATTCCGTGGTTGGAATATTATTTACATAGCTTGCTATATGCTCTGTAGTTGAATCCGTAAATTGAATACACACTTCTCCATACATACTAATTCCATTTACTTCTCTTTCTCCATCAAAAAGTATTGGAGGATTGTGTAATACGGTTTTACTTTCATTTAAATAATCTATAAAATCTAAAAGTCCTCTTTCAGAGTGATATTCTTTTGTTATAGGCTCCTCTTTTCTATTATCTATTAAAACTAAAGTTATACCTTTGTTTTGAAATGCTAATTCTTGAAGTCTCTCATCAATTATGTCAAATTTAAAATCTATTGTTGAGAAAACTTCTTTATCTGGTAAAAACGTAACCTTCGTACCAGTTTCCTTTGTCTTTCCTACTATCTCTAACTTTGTTACTGCTGTCCCTGGCATGCTTTTTTTTAAGGATTGATCATAAGAGTATTCAAACCTTTGTCTATATATATTTCCATTTTGTTTTATTTCAACTTCTAACCATTCGGACAGGGCATTAACTACTGATGCACCTACCCCATGAAGCCCTCCGGATGTTTTATAATTAGAATTATTAAATTTCCCACCTGTATGCAGTTCAGTAAATACCATCTCTACTCCAGACTTTTTCTTTGTAGGGTGTATTCCTGTAGGTATTCCTCTACCATTATCCTGTACAGTAACGGTTTTATCTTTATTTAAACTAATAATAGCTCTATCTCCATAACCATTTGTTATCTCATCTATAGCATTATCTAATATTTCCCATATGCAGTGATGTAAACCTTTGCTACCTGTAGAGCCTATATACATTCCTGGTCTTACACGTACTGGCTCCAACTTTTCTAAGGAAGTTAATGCAGTTACATCGTATATAGAACTCATCTGCAAATCTTTATCCATATTTCTCCTCCTAACTGCTAATATATCACAAATTAAAATTATAGCAGAAATAACCTGCAAAAACAAATGTTCTTATTTAGTTGAATATTGAAAATTAATGATAAAATTATTGGTTAAAAAAATTATTCGAAATTAAAAAGGCTTCTGGCCTTAGCACAAAAACCTTTGATCATTTAGATTTTCACTGACAAAATCAATTATTTATTATCTCTTTTCCACTGTTAATTAAATAATTGAACCTCAACTTAATAAACTCTTAAATTTATTTTTGTGCTGTGTTCTATATTGTTTTTATAAATTATTTGCTTTTTTGAAAAAAAACGTAGATGAAATGGTTGCAAAAATTATAAAAACTAAAGGAATAATAAATTTAGCAGAATTAAATTTAAATATATTCCTACCCATAATCGAATAGCATAGAGTTTCAGGCATTACTCCAATAAGAGAAGCTAAAATAAAATCTCTATATTTTATTTTACTAAGTCCACAAGTATAGCTTAATGGATCATAAGGTAACACTGGAGGAAGCCTTAATAATAGCAATATTTTAAATCCATTTTTCTCAACATTTGCATTTATATTAGCAGCTCTTCCTTTTAGCATCTGACTTACTTTAGATTGTCCAAAAAATCTAGCTATTGAAAAAGCTACCGTACCAGATAGTAAAAATCCTACCATATTCAGTATAAATCCTTTAATAGGTCCAAATAATATTCCACCAATTACTGAAAACATGGCTGCTGGCACACAAACTAAAAGTGGCTTTAGTAAACACATAATTAAAAAACACATCATAGCAAATTTACCATAATTAGATATATAGTCTACTAAATCATCAATCTTTATATTTCTTATGTCTATATGAAATATTTTTATTGTATAAAAAGCTAACATTATAATGATAGTAATAAGGGTGATCTTTAATATAGTCTTTTTATTTTTCATATTTTTTCTCCTACATTATGGAAATATTTTAAATATTAATATAATCATACAACAAATGAGCACTTTATTCAAATTTAAACTTTTACTGTAAGATATTCTAGTAACACAAGTATTGATATTAGTATTTCTAGTAAACATATAAATATTATAACAAAAACTAGCATATAAAAAAATTTATATGCTAGTTTTTATTATTTATAATTTTTTAGCTATTTTAATGCATTCTTTAAAGCTTAAATTCCTTATTATTTTCCTCACTTTTAATATAGAGGATGGACTCATACTAAACTCATCTAATCCAATTCCTAAAAGTAACGGAATTAAATCCTCTCTTCCTGCCATCTCTCCACACATTCCTACCCATATTCCTTCTCTATGTCCATTTTCTATTACTAATTTAATTAACCTAAGTACCGCTAAATTATTAAAATCATAAAGATATGAAACTTTCTCATTCATTCTATCTACTGCCATGGTATATTGTATAAGGTCATTTGTACCAATACTAAAGAAGTCTACTTCTCTTGCTAAAATATCAGATATAATAGCTGCAGATGGCACTTCGATCATTATACCTACCTCTAAATTTTCATCATATTCTAAGCTCTCTTTTTTTAACTCATTCTTACACTCTTCTAAAACTTTTTTACTCTCTAAAAGTTCCTCTAGATTGCATATCATAGGGAACATAATCTTTAAATTTCCATAATTAGAAGCTCTTAATAGCGCTCTTAACTGAGTTTTAAAAATGTCCTTTCTATCTAAACATAATCTTATAGCCCTATATCCCAAAAACGGATTTAACTCTTCCTTAATCGGTAAATATGAGAGTTTTTTATCTCCTCCGATGTCTAGAGTTCTAATCACTACAGGCTTTCCATTTAACTTCTCAACTACATGTTTATATGCTAAAAATTGTTCTTCTTCATCGGGCAAATTTTCTTTTTCCATATATAAAAACTCGGTTCTAAAAAGCCCAATACCTTCTCCTCCATTTTCAATTATGCTATCCACTTCTTCTACGGATCCTATATTTCCTGCTACTTCTACCTTTTTAAAATCTAAAGTAATACTTTCTAAATCCTTATACTTTAATAGTTCTATTTTATCTTCCATATGCCTTTCTATCTTTTCTTTATAGTTTTTTAAAGTTTTCTTATCTGGATTTAATATAACTATGCCTTCATTTCCATCTAATATTAAAACATCTCCATTTTTTACTTCATCTAATAAATTGTGTACACCTAATAGGGCAGGAATTCCTAAAGTTCTAGCTATTATTGCTGAATGAGAAGTAACTCCTCCTGTTTCCGTAACAAAACCTAACACCTTATTTTTATCCATTTGAGCAGTTTGAGAGGGTGTAATGTCCTTTGATATTATGATGCTTTCTTCTTTAATATTTTTTAGAGTTTCCTGGACTTGTCCATTTAATATTCTTAATATCCTTTTAGTAACGTCTTTTATATCTACAATTCTTTCCTTTAAATACTCATCTTCTATTTCTTCAAATACTTCTATTAATTCATCACATACAGTCTTTAAAGCATATTCAGCGTTTATGTTTTCCTTTAATATTTTCCCACTAACTGTTCCAACAAGCTCTGGATCATCTAGCATGGTCAAGTGAGCTTCAAATATTTCCCCTTCATTTTCAGTAAAATTTTTAATAGTGGACTTTATTAATTCTTCTAATTCTTTTTTTGCTTGCTCAACAGCCTTATTGAATCTTTCTTGCTCTAAACTACTATCTTCTATTTTAATTTTTAAAGGTTTAAAATCATGCTCTCTTATCACAAATGCTTTACCTATAGCTATTCCCGATGACGCTTTTATACCTTTTAACATAAGAAATCCTCCCAAATATTATTAATTTCATTAAATAAATATGTAAAGATGTTACATATATTATATCATTTAAAATTTCCAGTTCATAGGAAATTCATTAGTAAGCATTATTAAATTAAATTTATCTTAAAGTAATAAAAAATAGTAAGTTGCTAAAACTAAGAAAGATAGCTAAATGATAAGGGGATGATTTTATGAAATCTGGTAAAACATGGTGGATTATAATAACTGCCCTACTTATAGGAGCTGTAGCACTTTACGGCTCATTTTATCTTCAAGCTTCAAAATGGGATAATAAAATGTACCCAAATACTTTAATAAACGGTATTGATGTATCTGGTAAAACAAAAGAGGAAGCTAAAAAAATACTAGAAAATCATTTAAAAGAAATAGAAAATAAAAATATAAGAATCAAAGCTGGAAATAAAATTTATAATCTTAATTTATCTGATGGTGAAACAAACTCTTTAGATACTATATTAAATAATGCTTTGACTTATGGTAAAGACCTTAATATATATAGCAAATATAAGACAATTAAAAATCCTAACAAAAAAGAATATAATCTTTCATTAAACTATAAAGGTAATATAGACAAAGTAATAGAGCAAATAAATAAGGATGTAAGTAAAGCACCTGTAGATGCATACATTAAGTCCATTTCCTCGGGAAAACCAGTAATATCTAAAGACATACCAGGTGAAAAGCTAGACAAGGATGATTTAATAAATAAAATTGATTCAACCCTTAAGGAAAATACAAAAGATAGTGAGATTATAGCCAAAACACAACAATATGAAGCTAATATTACAGAAAAAAAATTGCAGCAAATCGACTCCTTAATATCATCCTTCTCTACTAATTTAGGAGGCTCTCCTCCAGGTAGAGTTAAAAATATACAGCTAGGTACTAGTTTTATTAATGGTACTCTATTAATGCCAGAAAATACTTTTAGCTTCAATGATAAAGTAGGAAAAATCTCTAAAGAAAGAGGCTTTGTAGAGGCTCCAGTTATAATAAAAAATCGTTTAGAAAAAGGTATCGGAGGAGGTATTTGTCAAGTTTCTACAACTTTATATAATTCCATTACTACCTCAAATATAAAACCCGTTGAGAGAAAAAACCACTCCATACCTCCAGCTTATATAGAACCTGGTTTCGATGCAACTGTTAGCGAGAACTCTGTAGACTATAAATTTAAAAATACGCTGCCCTATCCACTCTATATTGAAGGAATTGCAGATGGAGAGAAGATAACTTTTAATATTTATTCCAATTCTTCATTAAACAAAATAAAATATAAGCTAGTTAATGAAGTTTACGATAAAACAGAACCTAAAACTATATATGAAGATGATCTTACTCTTCCTAAAGGTACGGTAAAAAAAGTTCAATCTGCTAAACCTGGCTGTAAAGTGAATGTGTATCTAATTGGATATAAAGACGGAAACGAAGTGTCAAAGGAACTAATATCAAAAGATATATATAAACCTTCAGATGAAATAATAAAAAGAGGTACTAAATAGAAAGCATAACTTTTATCATTGATGATAATAATATTTTTGAAAGAATATTATTTTTAAGGAGGCTATTATGAATAATAGGGATTCTATTAAAGTAAATTCAAATACAAAAAAAAGACCTATAGAGCAGCACGATACAGCAGCATGGGCAAATATAGAATACTTAAAACCTGTTTCTCAAGTTTCTGTGCCTAGTGAAGTAGAAATGTTTAATGCTAAAGAGTGGGTAGACTCAAATCAAAAATAAATTTCAATTAAAGCCTTGTTTTAAACAAGGTTTTATTCTTTTTAATATTCAATATCCTAGTTTTAAAAATCTATTTTCTTATGATAAAATATTAATATATGCATTTATAAGTAGGAGGACTTTAAAATTATGAAAATAGGTATGAGAAATATAAAAACCTCTATATCTGTAGTTCTATGTGTAATATTATTTGAACTTTTAAATAGAGAATATCCATTTTACGCCTGTATAGCTGCTGTTGTAACCCTACAAAGCTCAATTTCCGACTCTTTTAAAGCTGGACAAAACAGACTTATAGGAACTGCTATAGGTGCTTCAGTAGGTTTAATTTTTTCCTATTTACCTCAACTTAACTTTTGGGTACATGCTATCTACATTGGATTAGGTATATGCATGGTGATTTATCTTTGTAATATATTTAATAAAAATGATTCAATATCCATATCTTGTATTGTATTTTCTGCTATAATGACTAATTTAAAAGGTGTTCCTTCATACGTATACGTAATAAATAGAACAATTGATACCTGCATTGGAATAATAGTATCCATTTTAGTAAACAAATACGTTAATTTTAATTTTTTTAATAAATTTAAATAAAATATAAATATGGTAAGGTGATTAATTTGAACAAAATATTTAATGTTGGTCTAATTGGCTATAGCTCTGGCGGCAGAATTTATAATGGTCCAATAATATCAAGTATTGCTGGCTTTAATATACTAAAAATATTTGAAAGAAAAGACCATAACATTCATTATGCTCGAAATAATTTTCCTAGAGCCACAATAGTATCAAATTTACAGGATATATTAGAAGATCCAAATATAGATCTAGTAGTTATAGCTACACCAACTCCTCTTCATTATTCATTGGCACATAAGTCTCTTTCCCACCACAAACATACTATCGTGGAAAAACCCTTTACTATAACAACTAATGAAAGCAATGATTTAATAAAATTGAGCAAGGAAAATAACAAATTATTATCTGTTCATCATAATAGAACTTGGGATAGTGATTTTTTAACAGTTAAAGATATAATAGATAAAAAATTATTAGGTAAATTAGTAAGATATGAATGTAATTTTAATAGATTTAGACCTGAAATAGCCTCAAATACTTGGAAGGAATCCTCCTCTCCAGGTTCCGGAGTACTTTATGATTTAGGCTCTCATTTAATTCATCAATCCATATATCTTTTTGGACTTCCTGATTATGTTACAGGAAATATATATATTGAACGAGAGGACGGAAAAGCTCCAGACAGTTTTCATATAAAGCTTCAATACTCCAATTTGACTGTATATCTGAATTCTAGCATGCTCGTAAGAGGAGAGCTTCCTAAGTTTACTCTTTTAGGAGACAAAGGCTCCTTTATAAAGTATGGTGTAGACCCTCAAGAAGAGTTCTTAAAAAAGGGACTTCTTCCTAATCTTCAAGATAACTGGGGAAGAGAAAATGAAAATATATGGGGAAACATAAATACAGACATCCATGGAACTCATATCATTGGGAAGGTTGAAAGTAAATTAGGTGACTATAGGAAGTATTATGAAAATATTTATAATACTCTTTTAGGCAAAGAAGAGCTAATAATCTCACCAGAACAAGGGAGAGATGTGATTAGAATTATCGAATTGGCTATTGAAAGTGATATGAAGAAATCTTCATTACCTTATACACCTTAAATACATTAAGGCATGTAAATAATTAGATGAGCCCCAGAAGTGCCAGTTTACTTCTGGGGCTTGCTATTTTCATAATTAGATAGATTACTTAGTAACTAATTTTACAATGGAATACAGGTTGTATACTCATTTCCCGTAGAAAATCAAACTTTATTATTTTAAATTGGCTATGAATTCATCTGTAAGTTTTGAAATTTCTTCAGCTTGGGTTCGATAAATCAAATGAGAACCTTTAAGTATAACATAGGATGCACTATCCCCCAAACGCTTTAAATGATCTTCTTCAAACTCCATACTTCCAATATATTCAAATGTCTTTTTCATATCCTCATCTGTAAGTGGTACCACCTTTTCCGTTGTTTGTTTAGCTATAATTTTCAACACAGGAATATCCTCTGGAAATGGTAAATCTTTAACTTCTCTAACACAATCATACAAGCTTTCAATCTGCTCAATTTTTGTATCATTTATAGTGTAGTCTATATGTTTTTTATAATCCTCTATTTCCTTTTGTGTATAACTATTTTCCGCCACCAATAGATTTCCTGGAGTACTCTTTGCCATTAAAGGTAGCAAACTTATTTCTTGCAGAAATTTCCCAATATTGTCATAAGGCACAATCCCTTCCTTTGGCATTTCCTCCATTGTAAATGCTGTTGAGGTGGTATCAAGCAAAATCATACCTTTAACTTCTTCTGGATATTTTGTAGCGTAATATTCACTATAGATACCTGATATTGAATGTGGCATTAATATATAAGGAGGTTTAAACCCTGCCTTATCAAGGGAAGTTCTGATTTCATTCATATAGTTTTCACAAGTACGTGGCTTGTCTGTTTCATCGCTAAATCCAACCCCAAAATATTCCACCGTCACAACTGTATATTTTTTACTCAATTCACGCATAAGGGGAGCAAAGTCTGCTGATGGCAGAGGGACACCATGACCTGCTAAAAGTACTATAGTTTCCTCCCCATTACCCATAGAATAAACGTGCATACTTTCATTATCTACTTCCACCATTTTACCATAAGGTTTTATTTCCTCCAGCTGGCTCTTATAATAAGTATTATGCAGTGTGAAACCTGTAAGCATAGCTAGTGCTATGAGACCTACAATAATACCTATAATCCAAAGAATTATTTTACCTATCTTTTTAATTTTTATTTTCATTATTTTCTCCTTTCATCATTTTCACCTTTTATTGCTTTTAGCTTTTCTACCATACTTTGAAAACTACATTCATCAGCAAGGTAGGAAAAAGCTGGATTATTAATCACTAAATCTACCGCGTTTTCCTTAATTACTTTTTCGTTTTTAACCAGTCCAGCGCCTAAATCTAACTTATTCAGCCAATCACCAATTGAATCAAAAAAATCATCCCCGTGGGCCGTCAACTGATAAATATTGCTTGTGAGAAGTTCTGTGTATTTCTGCAACATATTAAGGCTTTTTTCTGAATTGCCTTGCACTATATACCCTTGTGCAGCCACTATATAGAGTTCCATAATAACAGTAGGGAGAAGCCGTTTTACATTAAAGGTTTCCTCTACTGCCAATGCACGATTTAATACTTCCTCATATCTTTTAGGCTCATCGATACACATTGCAAGATATAAAGGAAAAACACTGAATAAGCCTATAACATATTGGTATATTCCGATTTGCAATGTGGATTTTGCTTCATCTGTTTTGCCTGCCATTTTATAAGCAGTGGCAAGAAGTGTTTCTACAGGAAGTAGGGGCTTGTTCATAACTTCAAGTAATTTCATGGCGGATTGTGGATCCCTAATGGTAATATAGCAAAATGCTTCCATGTATTGCGCCTGTTTGATAAGCTCCACATCTCCGCTTTCCTTTTTTACTCGAATAAAAAGCTCTTTTGCTTCCATAATCAAGGCATTGGTTTTGTCTGTGTCTTTTGGGATATCGCTGTGAAAGAGTATCAAAACTCCCATTTGCAGCAAAAGGGGAAAGCAAGCATAATATTTTTTGATGATATCTCTACAATTGTTTAAAACCTCATCATAGGGTTTTGATGTAAAATCCGCGGATAATTTATGGTAAAGCTTGCAAATATCCTCTCTTGACATTTGTGGCTCGTATCCCATTAAATCATCTATACTAATGTTAAAGTAAGCCGCAAGTTGCGGTAGAAAAGTAATATCTGGGTAACTTTGTCCCGTTTCCCATTTGGAAACAGAGGCCTTTGAAACACCAATATATTTTGCTAGTTCCTCTTGAGTAATGCATTTTTCTTTTCTTTTATCTACAAGTGTTCTAGCAATATTTATTTCCTTCATCTCATCACCTCTACTACTCTCTTATTTTAATTATACTTACTGTGCTTAAAGAACTCAAAGGATTTGCAGTTGACTTTGGTTGATAAAATCAACTGTAATGAAACATGGATCACTTACAAATTCATGGGATGTTACCCGGGAAATAACAAAAAAGCACAGGATATCTGAATGTATCCTGCGCTAATCCAGCAATTTTCATTAAAAGTTTTCTGATAGTTTTTTATATACTTCGTATCTATGTTTAGCATGTTTTTCTGATTCATTAAACATTTCTTCTGCAATTTCTGGGAATACATTTGCTAATGAAGTATATCTTATTTCTCCTCTTATAAAATCTTGGAAAGATCCTTTTGGCTCTTTAGATTCCAGTATAAATGCATTCTTTCCTTCTTCTTTAAGTTTAGGATTGTATTTATACAAATGCCAATATCCAGTTTCAACAGCTTTCTTACTCTCCATAATACTTGTTCCCATACCTGTTTTAATACCGTGGTTAATGCATGGAGCATAAGCTATTATTAATGAAGGTCCTTTATACTCTTCTGCTTCTTTTATTACTTTAATTGTTTGAGGCATATTAGCTCCTATGGATATTTGAGCAACATATACATAACCGTAACTCATAGCCATGAGACCAAGATCCTTCTTTCTTATCTTCTTTCCTGCCGCTGCAAATTTAGCCACTGCTGCAGTTGGCGTTGATTTTGACATCTGGCCACCTGTATTTGAATATACTTCTGTATCTAAAACTAAAATATTTACGTCATCTCCTGAAGCCAATACATGGTCTAACCCACCATATCCAATGTCATAGGCCCAACCATCTCCTCCGATTATCCATACGGATTTCTTAACTAAGTAGTCTTTATTATCCATTATTTCCTTGTATATAGGATCTTTCATATAATCTACTTTCCTTAATGCATTTACAACTCTTTCTGATGAAGACTTTGATTTATCACCATCATTCATATTATCAATCCATTCACCAAAAGCTTCTTTAATTTCCTCATCTATATCTTTATTTAAAGCTTCATCCATAAGTAAGGCTAGCCTTTCCCTTATTTGTTTAATACCTAGGTACATGCCGTATCCATATTCCGCATTATCTTCAAATAGAGAGTTTGCCCAAGCTGGTCCTTGCCCTTTTTCATTTGTAGTATATGGTACTGAAGGTGCACTTCCTCCCCAAATTGAAGAACAACCTGTAGCATTAGCTATCATCATCCTATCTCCATATAGTTGAGTTATCAATCTAACGTAAGGAGTTTCTCCACAACCTGGGCATGCTCCATTAAATTCTAAAAGTGGCTTATTGTATTGACTGCCCTTAACAGTATAAATATCTTGAACATTATGCTTTTCACGTAATGTTATAGCAAAATCCCAATTGTCCCCTTCCATTTCTATTTCCTGATCAGCTGGTTTCATGATTAATGCCTTACCCGGCGCTGGACAAACATCCGCGCAATTACCGCATCCAGTACAGTCAAGAGGACTTACTTGAATCCTATATTGATAGTCTTCTAATCCTTTACCTACTGCTTTCTTAGTCTTAAAGGTTGATGGTGCTTTATTTACTTCTTCCTCAGTGAGCAAGAATGGTCTTACTGTGGCATGAGGACAAATATAAGAGCATTGGTTACACTGTATACATTTATCAATTTGCCATTCTGGTACAAGCACTGCAATGCCCCTCTTTTCATAGGCTGTTGTACCTAATGGGAAAGAACCATCTTCTCTTCCTAGGAAAGCACTTACAGGTAAATCGTCCCCTTCCATTCTTGCCATAGGAATTTGAATGTTTTTAACAAACTCTGGAATATCTTTTTCTAAGTCTTTTTCTATTTCTACGCTACTCCATGAACTTGGCACAGATACCTTAACTAATCCTTCTACTCCTTTATCTACAGCAGATTTGTTCATTTCTACGATTTTTTCACCTTTTCTGCCATAAGTAGTTTCTATAGAGTCTTTTAAATATTTTACTGCATCTTCTATTGAAATAACTTTAGATAACTTAAAGAAGGCTGCTTGCATTACCATATTTATTCTTCCACCAAGTCCTATGTTTCTTGCAATGTTTACAGCATCTATTGTATAAAAGTTAATGTTATTATCTGCAATATATTTCTTTATAGAAGCTGGCAATTTTTCATCTAGTTCATCTTCCTTCCAAGGGCAGTTAAGCAGGAAAGTACCTCCTTTTTTAAGCCCTTTTAAAAGGTCATAATTATATAAGAAAGACCTGTTGTGACAAGCAATATAATCAGAATTATAAACCAAATAAGATGACCTTATAGGCTTACTTCCAAATCTTAAATGGGATACTGTAGTTCCTCCTGATTTTTTACTATCATAAGAAAAATATGCTTGTGCATATAAATCTGTTTTATCTCCAATGATTTTTACTGCAGTTTTATTTGCTCCTACAGTACCGTCAGAGCCTAGACCCCAAAACTTACAATTTATTGTTCCTTCTGGAGTTGTATCAACAAATTTTTCCGTAGATAATGATGTATAAGTAACATCATCTGTAATTCCTATTGTAAAATGGTCTTTAGGATTATCGCTCTTTAAATTTTCAAATACTGCAATTATTTCTGAAGGTCTTGTATCTTTTGATCCTAAACCGTATCTTCCACCTACTATTAAAGGTCTATTTTCTTTTTTATAAAATAAATTTGATACATCAAGACAAAGTGGCTCAGCTAAAGAACCTGGCTCTTTAGTTCTATCTAAAACCGCTATTCTTTCTACGGTTTTTGGTAACACTTTAAAGAAATACTTTTCTGAGAAAGGTCTGTACAGGTGCACCTTTATGAAGCCTACCTTTTCACCTTGCTTTAATAGATAATCTACCGTTTCCTCTAATGTGTCACATACTGATCCCATAGCAACAATTATATGCTTTGCATCTTCAGCACCATAATAATCAAAGGGATGATATTCCCTGCCTGTTATATTTTTTATCATTCCCATATAATCTTCTACTATATCTGGAATTGCATTATAAAACTTATTTGATACTTCTCTCCCTTGGAAATATATATCAGGGTTTTGAGCAGTCCCTCTTAATACTGGTCTTTCAGGATTTAAAGAATTATTTTTAAATTCATTCAAAGAATTATAATCTACAATTTTTGCTACATCTTCGTAATCTATAACCTCTATTTTTTGATATTCATGAGAAGTTCTAAAACCGTCAAAAAAATGTAAAAACGGAATTCTAGATTTTATTGATGATAGATGTGAAATAAATCCTAAATCCATAACTTCCTGCACATTAGAAGACGCAAGTAATGCAAATCCTGTTTGCCTACAAGCCATGACGTCTTGGTGGTCACCAAATATAGATAATGCATGAGCAGCTATAGCACGAGCACTAACATGAAACACTCCCGGTAACAATTCTCCAGATATTTTATACATATTAGGTATCATAAGAAGTAATCCTTGGGAAGCCGTATATGTAGTAGTTAAAGCACCTGCCGCTAAGGAACCATGGACTGCTCCAGCAGCACCAGCTTCTGATTGCATTTCTACCACTTTAACTCTTTGACCAAATATATTTTTCTTACCATGTGCTGACCACTCGTCTACTCCTTCTGCCATTGGGGTAGATGGAGTAATAGGGAATATAGCTGCAACCTCTGTAAAAGCATAGGAAGCATAAGCTGCTGCACCATTTCCATCCATTGTTTTTGTTATCTTTTTCATAAATTACCCTCCTTATATATGTTAACCATATATAAGTTATTATTATATTAATACTTATGTTTTATGTATTAACTGCATATTAATAGATAGAAGTATTAGAACCACTTAGTTATGAGATAAATCATATTTTATAAGTTAAAATTTTTAAATATATAGCCTGCAAAAGCAAATTTTTGCAGGCTATTCTTTTAACCCTCGTATCCATCGTATCCATCGTTTTCAGTCTCAAAAATGCTATCATTTATTGCTTGACTCTCTATAGTCTGAACCATATTACTGCTGCTAAATTGTCCTTTAGATTTGTGTCCCTTTTGGTTATAATTCTTTCTATTTTCGCTTTTTACTTCCTCTCTACTTTTCACTTGAATTCCTCCTCAAAGTTATTGATTATAGACTTATATTTCCCTCATAAACTGTTATTTATCCTAGTATAATAAAAGGGATTTGATAATAAATATCAAATCCCTTTATATCTAATTAAGAAATAGCGATTATTTGATTTGTGTTAAAGAATGCAACTGCACCTGCTGGTATAGCATCATAAGGAGCAGTCAGTTTTATGGCTATAATGTTTGACTTCATAGATTGCTCTGTAATTTCTCCCGTGGCAATTGGAAATACAGCGCTATTTGTTACAATATTTATCAGTACTCCTGGAACCAACGTCAAAATTTGGTTGCAATTCATAAAGTTCATCTCCTTATCCTCAGTAAGTATACTATTTTTTAGCTTTAAGCTTTGAATTTTTGGGGATTTAAGAGATGACCTTAATAATAATATATGATTTTCATTATGTTTAGTTGCAAATATTTATAGTCTCATTTATACCTTCTTCCATAACCTTTTCATCTATACTTCCGTATCTATACATACTCTTTAGTACAATCTCTTGTCTCTTTTTCGCTTTTGCGTAATATTTACTAGGTTCATAACTACTTGGAGCCTGAGTTAACCCTGCTAGCATTGCACATTCTCCTAAACTTAACTGCCAAACTTCTTTATTAAAATATTTTTTACTAGCCTCTGCTACTCCATAAGAATTTGCTCCATAATATACTACGTTCAAATACATCTCCAATATTTCATCTTTACTATACTTATTCTCTATTTTCAATGCTAGTCCTAGCTCTTTTATTTTTCTTATATAAGATTTTTCATTAGTTAGAAATAAATTTTTTGCTAATTGTTGTGTTATGGTACTTCCGCCTTCTTTAATTTCCCCTTCTTTTAAATTAACAACAGCGGCTCTTCCAATAGATCTCATATCAAAACCTCCATGAGTATAAAATCTTCTATCTTCCACAGCAATTGTTGCATTCTTAAGATATTCAGGTATTTCATCTATTCTAGTATAATTAGGCATATTACTAGATAACTTTTCTATTAAGTCATCTTGCATAGAAAAGTTATTATTGCTGAAGTTTAAAAAATACACATTATAGGAAAATACAATAATAAGTAGTAATACAATTATTTTTTTTATTTTTCTCATACATAACTCACCTTTTTATAAATCTATACTTATATATTATAAAAAAGTACAGGATTGCACCACATTTTTATCTTACAAAATCTATGTTTATTATTACATAATTGTAATAATTCTAATATATAAATAAAAAGCCCACAATCTACTAAAATAAGTGATTGTGGGCTTTTTATATTATGCCTCATTAACTTCATAATCAAATGCATCGTCCTTATCTTCTATATCTAATCCTCTTTTTACAAAGAATATTCCCGTTAATCCTGATATTATATCCGATAATGGATAAGCAATCCAAACTCCTAAAGTTCCAAACATCTGCATTAATATCAATAATAAAGGTATAAATACAACTATTTGCCTAAATATAGATAATAGGAAGGATGATTTAGCTTCTCCCATTGCTTGATAGTAATATATTGCAACATAATAGACACTTACTATTGGAAATACCAGAATTACAATTTTAAATATTTTTGCTGCATCATATAATATTGCACTTTCATTTACAAATAAGCTCATTATATTTTTGGAGAATATAAGCATTCCTAGCCAACAAAGAAGGGATGAGATTACAGCAATTTTTATTGTACTAATGACCACATCTTTAACCTTCTTATAGTCCTCTCTACCAAAATTGAAAGCTGCTATAGGCTGCATAGCCGAACTTATTCCAATCAATGTTATAAACAAGAACATTGACACTCTAGTTACTAATCCAAAAATAATTACCGATTCTTCTCCACCATAAGTTAATAGTAGATTATTTAGTATAAATGCCACTACGGCATCAGAAATTTCTATTATAAAGGTTGAAAATCCAACACTTACTATCGATCCTACAATTGCTTTTTCTAAAGTAAATTTAAATTTAAGGTTTAATCTAGTCCTTACTTTTTTATTAAAATAATAATATGCATATACAAAGGAACCCATTTGTGATACTACAGTAGCAATAGCAGCTCCTTTTACTCCTAGATTAAAGTTAACTACTAAAATATAGTCTATAATAATATTAGCTATAGCACCTAAAGAGGTGGCTTTTAAGTTTATTCTTGTATCTCCTAAGGCAGTCATTATATGGCAATAAACAACAGTTAAACACTGAAATATACCACCAAATATTACTATAGAAATGTAGTCTTTCGCATAAGGAAATATACTACGACTTGCTCCTAAATTTAAGATTATTTTATCCCTAAATATATAAATGAAAAATGTTAAGGTTAAAATTATTGAAATGATTAAACTAATAGAATTCGTTATTGAATTTTTAATTTCTTCTTCATTCTTTTCTCCTAAGTGTCTAGCAACGGATGTATATACACCTACTGCTACCATAAGACCTAAGGCTATTATTAACCTTTGTATAGGGAAAGCTACTGTTAAACCTCCAACTGCCATGGCACCAATAGATCTTCCTACAAAAAGGGTGTCTACCATATTATATAATTCTCCTACTAGCAAAGATATAATAGACGGTACTGCAAATTTTAACAACAATTTATTAGTACTTTTTTCATAAAAAATACTACTACTACTATTCATAAAAATCCTCCTCGATTTAAATTAATATATAATGCTTTAAGAGCCACACCCTCATTTTCACTTTCACCTTCTTTCTAAGTCTTATAATATAATTATACATACTTTCTATAGAACCTTCATTCATCAATGTACCTAGTATAAAGTATAACTTTAAGTATTTCTGCAGATTGTTTTTTTCTGTAAATATAAAAAAAGCACCCTATTAAAAGTGCTTTTGTACTTTTTGAAGTATAATTAGTACCGCTCCATATCCTTCGACCTTTGCAACTATATTATAAATAGGGCTTTTTTTACTATAGGATAGGCCTATATAAGGGTTGCCCGTGGTTTTAAAAAGATTTATTTCATCATAATTTATGTGTTTTGGTTTACCCATACTCACCCAATTGTTATAAGCAGAACCTTTTTTTTCATTAATTTCATATTTTATAACCTTATAATCGCAAGGCAGTCCCTCAAAGTTTATAGAATATTTATTTTCTATAGTACTTTTGTCCTTTTTGAAGTTATAAGAAATATTATCTAAATTTTCTTCCTTCAAATTATCCTTAATGGTATATAAAAGTATTTGAATCTCTTCATCTTTCTCAGTTATTATATATCCTTCACCTTTTGATAGTACATTATCTCCTAATTTAGATAAAAAATAGTAGGCATAATAGGAAGGTTTTTTTATACCCTGTATATTAACTAATCCATTACAGCCAAAAAACACTTCATTATCTATATTTTCCTCACTATTAAATTCATCTATGATATAAAAATTATTATTTGTAAATTTATTATCCAAGTTTCTCTGTATTAAATATGGGAGCATAAATGGACTATCATAGATTTTATTGTAATTAGGTTTTTTAATATCTTCTTCTAATACTTCTAAACCATAATCTATTAGATATTTTTTAAGCTTATCTTTGCTTTCATCGTCCATATTATGATCTAAATAAAACTTCCACTTTTCTAATTCATAGCTACTATAGATATCCTCGAAATAATCTAAAAATGAATAAAAGGCTACGGAATAGTCTTCTATATATATGGCAGGCCTTAGGTCCATGTCCAGCAAAAATTGAATGACTTCTTTTATTTCACTCCAGTAATAGAATTTTCTATTTTCTTTTGAAATGACATCTTCTAATAAAACGTAGGAAAAATTGATATCCTCTTTCATTCTCTTTAATATCTTTTTATTTTTTTCTTTAAATAATTTACTTACGCTACCTAGTATAAATAAACTTTCCCAAGGCTTATCTAAAGTCTCTTCTGATGATAATACTACATCTATCCTATTTATCTTTCCTTCATAATTGAATCTTAAATAGTCTTGTAAATAATAAGAAACCTCTTCTAAGGCTTCCTTTATAGGAAAAGCAGTAAATTTTTTCATCTGCATAAACTTTTCTTCGTCAACCTTGTATTTTTTTCTATATTGCATTGGAGTACACTTATAGTGTTTTTTAAAATGTTTGTTAAAATATCTAGTATGAGAAAAACCCAAGTCTTCTGATATCTCTGATATTGTTTTATCCGTGTCTAATAATAGTTTTATAGCTTCTTCAACTCTAGTTAAATTTAGAAAATCATTGAAACTATAGCCTACTGTATTTTTCATACTATAAGAAAGATAGTGGGAACTTAGGTACTCTCTTCGCGCAATATCTTGTAAGCTTATTTTATTATTATAGTTTGAATATATATATTTAATTATTCTGTCATATCTCTCAAATTGCTCCTCATTTTCTTTTAAACTCTCTTCATCATATATTAAATAATGAAAATTATTTATAAGATGATATAAAATATCAACTAAGGTATCCTCAATTACATCTTCATAATCTTCTCCCTTTTGAGCTATTTCACAAAGAAGTATACTCAAATAGTTTCTTAACTCTTCATATTTTGCATGCTTTTGAACATCCTTTGCTGAGGACTCCGTATAGAAAAACATATTTTCTATATTATAATATTTATTAAAAAATGAGGTGTCAATTTGAAATATAAGTATTTTATTGTCCTTATCTACACTGGTAATACTATGTGCTTCGTCAAAGTTTATGATTTCTAGTTCGCCTTCATTTATTATATGAGTCTCTGTCTCAATATTTATTTTAATCCTACCTTTTAGGCAATATATTATTTCCATACAATCGTGCCAATGAATAGGATATTCAATAATATTAATATAAGATACATTTATAGGTATATTAGATAAAAAGTCTACATACTCTCTTCTCATAATTTCCCCTCTTTTAGTATTTCCATCTATAGTGGCCATCTACTTTTAAATTTTTATAATTATAAAGAGTTTCTCTGGCATAGGGATAGTAATTATGGATAATATAAGGCACTCCATTCCTATCCCTTTTATCAGAAACTATAACCACATGCTCATATGGTTTATACATAATAATTATATCACCGGGTTGCCACTGCTTTAGATTTTCTACATCTCCTGGTATTATTTCATTAGTCAAGCTTTCTGCATTATTCTTAAAAAACACATCTTGATTAGGGACTCTTCTAAAATCTATATTGGGCTCTGGATTTCCTTGAACTCTCCAATATATTTTTGTGTTATTTTTAATATCTTCATCTATATGGTCTTTTAAGTTTACTCCTATACTTTTAAAAGCTCTCCATATAACATCAGTACACACGCCTTCTGAGTCTGGAGGATACCCTCCATTATAATATGCATCTACATATTTAGTTTTATTCTTAGCCTCTTCTCTGGCTCCTTTTACAATATCTAAAGAATCTGGTATACCATTTTTATTTCTATCTACTTTAGAATATTCTTCAGGTACAACTACCCTTTTCCCTATCATTTGCTCTATTTTAATAATTAATTTTTGTACATCATAATCCGCAGTTCTTAAAAGTAAGAATCCAAAAATCAATAGAAATATGGGTATTAATAAAAATACTCTTTTCTTACTTCTCTTCATAAATTACCTCTTAATTATTAAACTTTAATAATAGTTTTTCCAAATAAGTTCTTATTATGGCCATAATTGGTACTCCAAGTATCATCCCTACAGGACCATATAGTCCTCCGCCTAATGTTACAGCAAATATTACGGCAAATGGTTTTAATCCTACTTTATTCCCTATAAGTTTAGGGTCTAAATACCATCCATCAAATTGTTGAAGAAGGAATAAGAAAATTAACACCACTAGTGCCCTTATTGGACTAAAGAAGAGGTTAATAATAGTAGCTACTACCATTCCTACAAAAGGTCCAAAATAAGGTATCATATTAGTTATTCCAACTATTAAAGCTATTAGCAGTGCGTATGGAGACTTTATAATATATAAGCCAATTAAAGCCATTATTCCTATAATTGTGGAGTCTATAGCCTTAGTACCAATATAAACACCTATCATGTTATGTAGATTGGAAACAAACTCTAAGGCTTTGCCTGCATTTTTCTTCCCTAAGATAGCATGCAAAATTTTTCTTGTCGTTTCTAAAATACTCTCCTTGTCCGCTAAAATATAAATAGAGATAATAAAACCAAAAACCCATTTTACAAAGTAGTTTGTAAAAGACACCGTTTTAGATAGGAAAGAATTTAATATACTTGCAAAAAAACTGCTACCCTTTGATATTATAAAATCAGTTTTTAATTCTATATTACCTGTGGAATAAAGTATATTTTGTATCCTTTCATCTTTAATTAATGTATCAAAATAATTTTCAGCTATTTTAGTAAATTCCGGTATGTGTTTAATCATATCCATTATATTACTTATGATTCTAGGCATTAAATAAGATGAAAAAATTCCTAACATTAAAACTATGGTTATATAGGTTATTAAAATACTTTTCCCTCTAGTAAGCTTGAACCTTTTTTCCAAAAAACTCATCAATGGATTTAACACGTAGGCTATTATAAAAGCATAGATAAAAGGAGATATTATGCTAAAAATTTTACTAATCCATGTAAAAAACAGTTCATAGTTGTCTACAATTTTAATTGATACCATTATAGTTATAACTATTTTTATTATATCTAAATACTTTATTTTGTCTTCTTTAAACAGTTGCACCTATACTCCTCCTTGTGGCATTCATATGTTTTCTAAATTATAACACTTATTCCCACACCAAACCATTAACAATTTATTAAATTTTAATGTTCATATCATGAAATTAATAATTGTATGTTTTATACTAAAATACAATTAATTATATTGTTTGAAAAGATTATATATTATATTTTCCAATATATTTGGAACTGATGAAAATGAATATGATATATTAACCCTTTCAGAATGTTTATGGAAATCTTTACCGAAGCCACTTAATACCACTGATGGAATATTTAACTGTGATAGCTCTCTAACTGGCATATGATAACATTCATTTATGCCGATGATATTCGAAACAATATTGTTTAAATTATTTAAATCTTCTACCCCAGTATAGCTCATATCACATAATCCCATATAGTAATGATCTAGTTCTATATCTGTTTTCAACTCTTCTTTTGAAAATCTAACCCCATCTTCAATAACCTTTAGTAAAATCTCATCTTCTTTTCTAGATAAACTTAAGTGTTTATTAGGATAATATGGTGGGGCAAATCCTATTATTATGCAAGGGTCTTTGCTACTATACTGAAGATAGGTTTCTTTCATTATATTAATGGCTATGGTTTGTAAATCTTTTTTTTCTTTTCTCCAAAGCTTAATTTTCTCTTTAATAAACTCCTCAAATTTTTCTCCTTTTTCCTTTAAAACCTCTTCATATACTTCTCCAAAATTTAAAACTCTAGGTTCAATCTTTTCTCTAATATTATTGCTTTTTGAAATAACATTGTACTTTTTGATATTTTCTTCAACAATATTAATAGCATTATCAAATGCCTGATAAGCCAATTTTTCTAGTTTATCCATTAAGTCATCTACAGACAAATTTAATGTTAATATATTATAATAAGAGGCAGCCAGTAAGGGAGTTTGTACTGAGTATAATTCCTTTAAATCTGTAGATTTTAAACATATAGGTGGTGGAGTTATATTTCCTCTGTCCTCGTCGCAAAAATCTGGGTTTAATTCCAATAATCTATTTAATTCTGAAGCCAAAAGATTAGGGTTTAAACCCGTATGGGATTCATAAACATGAGTTTCTTTTCCTACAAATAAGAATAAAGGCATTACTTTTCCCGATGTACCTAAGTATATCCTTTTCTTCTCTTCTCCCACTTCCTTAGGTATACAGCACTCTGTAACAAAAAGACCTATATATTCTAAGAAATACTGCTTTTTTAATTCCAACAGATGAGGAATAGCCCCTAGCATTCCTTCAGAGTTGCTTTCTTCTCCTGGCACTGCTAAAAACAATAAATTTCCTTCAAAATCATCCCTATTTGAGAGTTCTCTTAATATTTCTATACCTAAAGAAAGTCCAAATTTCATATCAGCAGTACCTCTTCCAAATAGCCAGTCCCCTGATTTTAAATCTTTTAATGCTTCTTCGCTTAATGGAAGTTCATCAATTTTTTTCATTAGTTCTAAAGGTTTAAAAGCTAAATCCTTTAAATGTCCATAATCTTCTACATCTACCACGTCTAAATGCCCATTTAATACTATAGTATTTTTAGATGGCTTTGAGCTGCAAAATAAAGCGCTTACAAAATGCCTTTTTAAAGGATCCCCTTCTACTTGTAATATTTGAAGTTTTTCTTCATTATTATTAAAGTAATCTATTTCACTTATAATATCATATATTTTATTAGCAGTGAGATTCTCATCCTCAGTTCCGGATATTCCCCTCACTTCTACTAATTTTAAAAGTGTGTCCATTATTTTATCTTTTATATTCATACATATACCTCCAAATTATAAATAAGTATATTGTCCACTAGTCATAAACATTTTATATGTTTCAAAGCTAGTTGTCCATAATTTTTCGGTTAAACTCTGAGAATTAACGTTAAATTTGGAATTATATTGTATTATAAGTTTATCACCGATTAATCTTCCTATTAAATTTACCAATCTAATAGGATTTTTTATTATTTATAATATATATGCTAATAAAATAATTAAACAAATTTCTGCATTTATTGATTATAATTATAATTATTTTTTAAAAATATAAGAATTAAGTAGATTATATGGATTTTATATGATATTATGGTTCTGTTTGCGCAAATTTATGATAATTTTGTAGTAAAGGGTGAGTATGAATTGAATAAGAGGACCGTAAAAGAAGTGCTATCTATAGCCCTCCCTGCGGTAGGTGAAATGTTTCTTTACATGATGATTTGGGTATTTGATACCATGATGGTAGGTAAATATGGTGGACAAGTTGCCGTAAGCACTGTTGGACTTTGTTCTGAAATAATGACAGGAACTGTAAACATTTTCATTGTTTTAGGTGTATGCGTAGGTGCTGTGTCCTTAGTTTCTAGAAATTTAGGTGCAAATAAATTTGATTTAGCGGAGGAGTATGCTTCACTTTCTCTTGCTATAGGTATTATATTATCTTTATTAATTTCTAGTTCTGCTTTTATTTTTGCACCTAAAATTTTATCTTTCGCTGGTGCTAAAAACCAAGTATTAAATCTTGGAGTAATATATTTAAAAATAACTTCCATAGGTCTATTTTTCAATATGATTATGAATGTTCTAAACTCTGTATTAAGAGGAGCTAAAAACACTAAAACTCCGCTAATGGCTGCTGTAATTATTAATGTTATAAACATATTTTTAGATTGGGCTATGATATTCGGTAAAGCAGGTTTTCCTGAATTAGGAGTTAAAGGGGCAGCAATAGCAACTTCCTTCTCTCATGTAGTAGGATTTTTATTTATTTTTATATATACTTTTAAATATTCTAAAATAAAGCCTAGATTAAAATACATAAAAAATATGTCCTTAGTAAAACTAAAAAACCTAATTAAACTAGCTATTCCATCTTCTTTACAGGAAGCGGCCTATAGCTTAGCTAGAATATGGGGAATTTTTATGATGATGGGCTTAGGAGAAGCTGCTTTTGCAGCAAATCAGATAGCTACTACTATTGAATCCATTTCTTATATGCCTGGAACGGGATTTGGAGTAGCTTGCACCGCATTAGTTGGACACAAAATAGGTGAAAAAAACTTTAAAGAAGCTAATGAATACGCTCATACTTCTGCTATTTTAGGGCTTGTTTTTATGGGATTTTGCTCTATTATGTTTTTAATATTTCCTAAATTTATAGTTTCATTATTTATTAGTAAAAGTGAATTGGAAGTTATAAAATTAGGTGCCTTATGTCTTATGATAGGCGCTGTGGAACAGCCTTTTATGGCCTTATATTTAGTTTACGGCGGAGCTTTAAAGGGAGCTGGAGATACCAAAACACCTTTCTATATTGCTCTTATTGCTGCTTGGGCCATTAGAATTCCACTGATGTTATATTTCATAGGATACTTAAAAGTAGATATATACTACAATTGGTGGATTACAGGTGCTCAATGGGCCTTCCAAGGACTTGGAATATATATGCTCTTTAAGAAGAGATTTTTAAAGTATGCTAATAACCAAGACAAAGCAGTTAAGCTTAGCGCTTAATAGAAAAATTGCAATGCAAAACTAGTATATTGAAAAAATAATTTAGATTCCGAAATAGAGAGCTAAGCACGTAGTGAAGCCGCTCCAGAAAAAGTCGCTATTTCACTACATACTTAGCTCTTTTGTTTTTTACAAATAGCTTTTCAAAATTTTATTATGACAAGTTAGTTTTTCATTTATAAGTTTCTACAAAAATAATTAAGTATCCAAAATGGGAACTGAGGTACATAATGACGTCGCTTCAAAAAGGCGCTCCTCCCAACTATATACCTCAGTTCCTTTATGTTTCACAGATATATTTTCAAAATTGTATTATGGCAGTTTAGTTTTTCAAAAATTTATCTTTACAATTTCATTGTACAAAACTTAAAAATGCTATGTGATGCACCATATGCATATGAGCAAAATCTAGAAATTCTTAATTTATTTTATAAGAATACCGTTAAAATGCTGTACATGTTTGACTGAAAGGAGTTTGTCAGCATTAGGGAGTTTTATAAAATAAATTTTAGAAGTTCTTATTGCAGTGAATTAGCATAATAAGCATTATATAGCATTTTTATATTTGTAGAAACTCATAAATTATTTTGGCATTTATAAATTTCTACAAATATAATTTAGATTCCAAAATAGAGAACTAAGCACATAGTGAAGCCGCTCCAGAAAAGTTGCTATTTTACTATATGCTTATCTCTTTTTCATCTATCCTCCTAAATAAGTTTTCTTTACATTTTCGTCTTTTAGAAGGTCACAGCCTTTTCCCTCTAAGGCTATTTTTCCTGTTTGAATAACATAAGCTCTATTAGCTACTGATAATGCCATATTGGCATTTTGTTCAACTAGAAGCACTGTTGTCCCAGACTTATTAATATCTTGTATTGTTGAAAATATTTCATCTACCATAATAGGTGCAAGCCCCATAGATGGTTCATCAAGAAGTATTAATTTAGGTCTTAACATTAAAGCTCTTCCCATAGCAAGCATTTGTTGTTCCCCACCACTTAAAGTGCCCGCCATCTGAGTTCTTCTTTCTTTTAGTCTTGGAAATTTCTCAAATATTTTCTCGTAATCTTCTTTGATTTCTGATTTATCTTTTCTTATAAAAGCCCCCATCTCTAAATTTTCCATAACAGACATATTAGCGAAGATCCTTCTTCCTTCTGGAACATGAGCTATTCCCATCTTTACTATATCTGATGCTGAACTGCCTGTTATATCCTTATCTATATATTTTATAGCCCCCTCTTTTGGTTTTACTATACCTGATATTGTTTTAAGCATTGATGTTTTGCCAGCCCCATTGGCTCCTATCAAAGTTACTACTTCCCCTTCTTTTACTTCTATTGATAAGTCCTTTAATGCATGAATTGCCCCGTAATATACGTTAATTTTATCAAGCTTTAACATGCTGCATTCCTCCCAAGATAGGCCTCTATAACCCTTGGATTATTTATAACTGATTTCGGCTCCCCTTCAGCTATTAAGGTTCCATAATCAAGTACAGATAATTTATTACATATATTCATTACTAAGGACATATCATGTTCAATTAAAATAATTGTGAGTTCGTAATTATCTTTTATCCATCTTATTAATTCCATAAGTTCTCTTGTTTCATTTGGATTCATTCCAGCTGCTGGTTCATCTAATAATAAAAGGCTTGGTTTTGAAGCAAGAGCTCTTACTATCTCTAAGCGCCTTTGTTCTCCATAAGGTAAATTTTTAGCAAGTTCATCTTTTTTATGGTCTAAGCCAAATTTCTTTAAAAGTTCTAAAGCCTCATTATAAATTCTCTTTTCCTCTTTATAGAAAGAAGGAAGTTTAAAAAAACTAGCCAAAAGTCCATATTTAATATTTTTATGAAAACCTAGAGTTACATTTTCAATAACAGTCATATTTTTAAATAACCTTATATTTTGAAAAGTTCTTGCTATACCATAATCAGTTATTTTGTAAGGCTTTAAGTTATTAAGATGTGAATCTTCAAAGCAAATCTTCCCGCTAGTTGGAGTATACATACCAGTTAATAGATTGAAAAAGGTAGTTTTCCCCGCTCCATTTGGCCCTATGAGCCCTACAATGTCCCCCTTATCAATCATCATATTAATATCAGTTACGGCTTTTATACCCCCAAAACTTTTTGATAAATTATCAATTGTTAATACTGCCATTTAATTTTCCTCCTTTCTTAAATAATTTTCCTTTACCTTCATATTTTCCTAAAAGACCTTCTGGTCTATATACCATAATTAAAAATAATATTACCGAATAAATTACCATTCTAAGTTCAGGAATGTTTTGAAGAAATAAAGATATTATAGAAAGTGCAATGGCGCCAGCAACAGAACCTGCAATGCTTCCCATTCCCCCAAAAACTACTATAACCAAAATATCTACAGATTTCATAAATCCAAAATTATTTGGTTTTATAAAGTAGAAGTAGTTTGCATAAAGAGCTCCTGCTATACCTGCAAAGAATGCTCCGATTACAAAAGCAAGCACCTTGTACAAAGTAGTATTTATCCCCATAGCTTCTGCTGCTATTTCATCTTCTCTAATGGATATACAAGCTCTTCCCGCGTAGGAATTTATAAAGTTTTTTATTAAAACAATGGTTCCTACCACCGCAAAATAAATCCAAGTCCAGGTAGTATATTGAGGTATATCATTTAATCCACTAGCTCCTCCTACATAATCAACATTCAGTAAAATTATTCTTACAATTTCACTAAAGCCTAAAGTAGCTATAGCAAGATAATCCCCTTTTAACCTTAATGTTGGTATTCCTATCAATAATCCTGCAAAGGCTGCACATATCGCGGCTATAATTACTGAAATAAAAAATGGATAATTGAGTTTTGTAGTCATAATTGCTGATGCATAAGCCCCAACAGCCATAAAAGCTGCATGTCCTAATGAAAATTGCCCAGTGTATCCTGTTATTAAGTTCAAGCTAACAGCAAGTATAATATTAATTCCAATTAACACTAAGTTTAATAATATATATGAATCTATAACTCCAGCACTTATGAGCCCTTGAGATAGTGCATACAGTACAATTATTAAAATAAAACTTATTATATTTTTTTTACTAAACCAATTCAAAGTATCACCCCCTATACCTTTTCCTTTACATTTTTACCTAATAGCCCATTAGGTTTTATTATTAAAACTATAATTAATATTGCAAATGCAACTGCATCCTTATATAGTGAATTTCCATAGGCACTAACCATGGTTTCTGTCAATCCTAAAAACATTCCACCAAACATAGCACCGGGGATGACGCCAATTCCTCCTATAACTGCTGCTACAAAGGCCTTAAGCCCCGGCAACATACCCATTAGAGGATCTATTGAATTGTAGTATACTCCAACTAAAACTCCTGCCGCCCCTGCAAGAGCTGAACCAATTGCAAAAGTATAGGATATGGTGTTATCCACATTTATTCCCATAAGTTGCGCTGCTTCTCTATCGTGAGATACAGCTCTCATAGCTTTACCTACTTTAGTCTTATGAATGATATATTGAAGCAATAGCATTAGTAAAACTGTGATTATTACTATATAGACATCTTTAGTATTTAATAATACTTTCCCACTAAATAAACTTATTTGTTTTCCTTTTAAAACTTCTGGGAAGGTTCTTGTTTCTGCTGATACAAAATACATTGTTCCATATTCTATAAATAATGATACACTTATCGCCGTTATAAGAGCAGCTATTCTTGTAGAATTTCTAATAGGTTTATAAGCTACTTTTTCTATAATAACTCCAATTAAGGAACATGCTAACATAGAGATAAGAAGTGCCGGTATAAAGCTCATGTGAAAAATTGATGTCATTGCAAATCCCACATAAGCTCCTAACATGTATACATCACCATGAGCAAAATTTATTAGATTTATAATTCCATAAACCATAGTATATCCCAGTGCAATAAGCCCATATATACTTCCAAGGGAAACTCCATTAATTAACTGCTGCAAAAACTTCTCCATTGAATCACTTCCTTTTCTTAAAATTGAAGGGATAGGAGGGGAAACATCCCCTCTTTATACTAAATTTTATGGTTCTTGCTTCTTTAAGAAAGTTGGTTCCCCATCTTTTACTTCTAATATTGTTATAGATTTTACTGGGTTGTGGTTACTATCAATGGAGAAAGAACCAGTTATTCCTTTGAAATCCTTTGTTGATGCAAGTGCATCTTTTAATTTTTCTCTATCTGCTTCCCCAGCCCTCTTTAATCCATCAGCTACAAAATAAGCAAGGTCATATCCTAAAGCATTAAAAGCATCTGGTTCTTTGCTGTACTCCTTTTTAAAGGCATCTTTAAATTTTACAACCTCTTCACTAGTATCTTTTGAGGAATAGTGATTTGTATAATAAACTTTATTTAAAGCTTCTTTCCCTGCAAGTTTTAATAGTTTTGGAGAGTCATATCCGTCCCCACCAAGAATTGGAACATTTAATCCTAATTCTCTTGCCTGTTTAATAATTAGTCCTACTTCTTCATAGTATCCTGGTAAATATAATAAATCTGGATTTGAGTTTTTAATATTTGTTAAAACTGCTTTAAAATCCTTATCTTTACTTTGGTAAGCCTGTTCTGTTACAACCTTACCTCCCAAGCTTGTATAGGTTTCTTTAAAACTTTTTGTAAGACCTTTACTATAGTCACTTGTAGTGTCCATAAGAATAGCTGCATTCATAAGCTTAAGATCTTGAGCTGCAAAGTTTGCAAGTATTACTCCTTGGAAAGAGTCACTAAAACAAGTTTTAAATATATAATCTCTTACCTTTCCATTACTATCCACAGTAACATCATCAGCTGTTGATGAAGCTGAAATTAATGGAACCTTATTTTGTGTAGCCTGAGGAATTGCAGCTTTAACACTGCCAGATGTTGCAGGTCCCAAAATTGCTACAACCTTATCCCTAGTTGCCAGCTTAGATGCTACATTGGCAGACTCTGCTGTATCTGATTTATTATCTGCTTTTATGAGTTCAACTTTCTTTCCTAAAACTCCACCAGCTTCATTCATTTCTTTAAATGCAAGTTCAATTCCTGCAACCAAGCTTTGTCCATATGTGGCAACTTCATTTGAAAGCTCATAATTTAATCCTAATTTTATAGTATCTCCTTTATCTCCACTTTTTTTATTTCCACTACATCCTGCAAACAAAGATGCTGTCATTAATAACGCCATAAATAATGATAATTTTTTATTCATAATACTTCTCCTCTCTTCTTATACAATTCTTTCTTCTCTTAATCAAAATATCTATAATACCATCTTCATCCAGACCACTGACTAGCCCCAAGAGAATCGCCCCCTTTTCATTGTTGTATAAAAAAAGCCTCTATATGTATGTCAATACATATAGAGGCGTATTCTTCGCTGTACCACTCTAATTCGTCACTGTCTTACAACAGCAACCTCATTTAAGGTTCTTTAAGTAAACCCTGCACTATAACGTAATGCAAAACGGTAATGACCTACTATTATTTCAGTCACACAATTCAGGAGTGAGCATTATATATCTATTAGCACTAGTTTTCCACCATCCCCAGCTCTCTTTAACTAATTTTCAGATATTTTTCTTTCCATCATCATTGTTAAAATTTAAAATTATATGTCCATGTTAAAATGGATTATATATCTATGCATAAATATAATTTGTTGGTAATAATTTCACACTGCAAAAATTATTATATACACTGTAGCACACTGAAATATAAAGGTCAACAGACTTTTTTAATGTTCTATTATTATAATTATTGAACTGTTAATTGCATGTATATGCATAAATAATTAAACAAAAACTTTCTTCATTCTTAAATTTTGCAAGTTTTCATTCTTTACTTATTGAAGTTTTTTCACTGACGAATGTTAAATTTCCTCATAACTTTCAAGTTTAAATAGAATTTGGGTTAATTATTTATTGAAATTGATTACATCTGATCATTTTGATAAATTTACTTCATAAAATCTAATTAGAGTATATTTATTAATTTACGAAAATGAAAGTTGAATTATATAAAATCATATGTTCTTATTAAGAATACATTTGTTTTTGATGAATTTATTCTTGCATATTTCTTCATCTAGTTAAATTTATGTAATGTTTTCACTATTAATCTCCTCATAGTTTTGTGATACTTTTGAAGCTGTATACGTTCTATCCATTGAAAACACTAGGTTTTCTAAAATGAAACTTATCTATCATAAATCTTAGCTAAATTTATAAAAAGCTAATATTTTTTTAAATTTTAGATAATAAAATAATAAAATTATAAAAATAAATGTTTGAGAGACTAATTTGACATAATAAAAATTTGAAGATAAATTCGTAAAACATAAAAGAGCTAAGTATGTAGTGAAATAGCGACTTTTTATTGGAGTGACTTCACTATGTGTTTAGCTCTCTATTTCGGAATCTAAATTATTTTTGTAGAAACTTATGAATGTGAAAAACAATTTGTTACAATATATATTTGAAAATACATCTATTAAACATAAAGGAACTGAGGTATATAGTGGGAGGAGCGCCTTTTTCTGAAGCGACGTCACTATATATCTCAGTTCCCCTTTTGGATACTTAATTATTTTTGCAGAAATTTATAATTGAGAAATCAAAATTAATTTTTAAGCAAAAAGTTTCCTAGCAATATTAACCCCTTCTTTTGCATCTTTAGCATAGAAGTCAGCATTTATCATAGTAGCATACTCTTCGTTTAACACAGCTCCGCCTACCATAACTTTGCAATGAACATTATTCTCTTTTAAATATTTAATCGTTTCCTCCATGCTTTTTACTGTGGTAGTCATAAGCGCACTTAAGCCCACTAATTTAATATTATTTTCTAATATGACCTCTAGAATTTCTTCTTTATCCACATCTTTTCCTAAGTCGATTATATTGAAACCATAGTTTTCTAAAAGAGTTTTAACTATATTTTTACCTATATCATGTACATCACCTTTTACTGTAGCTAGCAAAATTGTACCTTTGCTTATTTCATTTTTGTTTTCAAGAATAATTTTTTCCTTTATGGCCTGAAAGGCTTTTTTTACGGTTTCTGCCGATTGAATAAGTTGAGGTAAAAATATCTCTCCTTTTTCATATTTTTCCCCTACTATATCTAAAGCTGGTATTAAAAAGCTCTCTACTATTTCTAACTCTTCCTTTTCATCGAGTAATTTTTTTGTAACAGAATAAGCTTCATCTTTAATACCATTTACTATAATGTCTTTTAAGCTTTTTTCTACTTTTTTAATATTTTTAGCTTCAGTTACTATTTGAGAATAATTACTTATATATTTTTCTCCATTAACATCTTCATTATTTAACACTTTAAAAGCATTTATAGAATCAATCATATCTTCTTTATTTGGATTTATTATTGGTAAATCCAATCCTGCGTAAAGTGCCATATTTAAAAAACTTCTATTTAAAAGCTCCCTATTAGGTAATCCAAAGGATACATTAGAAACTCCTAATGTAGTTTTTACTCCTAGTTTTTCTTTTACCATTGTTAAGGCCTTTAATGTTTCTAGCACTTCCTTTTGTTGAGCTGATGCTGTTAGAGTTAAACAATCAATAATTATATCTTCCTTTTTTATACCATATTCTAAAGCTCTATTAACAATTTTCTCTGCAACCTTAAATCTTTCCTCTGCAGTTTTTGGTATTCCTTTTTCATCGAAGGTTAATCCAACTACCATGGCACCGTATTTTTTTACTAGTGGTAATATTTTAGTTAAGGATTTTTCTTCACCATTCACTGAATTTACTATAGGTTTTCCATTATATATTCTAAGACCCTTTTCTATTACCTTAGGGTCACTAGAATCTATTTGAAGAGGAACATCTGTTACGCTTTGTATTTCTTTTATAACCTTAACCATCATCTCTTCGCCATTTATTTCTGGGAGACCTACGTTAATGTCTAAGATATCTGCCCCATCCTCTATCTGGCTTATCCCTTCTCTTAAGACATAGTCCATATCACCCTTTTTTAGAGCTTCTTTTAATAATTTTTTTCCTGTAGGATTTATTTTTTCTCCTATAATTTTAACACCATCTATGAAAATAGATTTTGAAGGGGTGCATATACCTGAAAATGATTGTGCCTCTCTCTTATTTACCTCTTTCCCTCTAAGAAGTCTTGATAATTCTCCTATAAAGGTATCATCAGTACCACAGCATCCTCCTACTATACTTACTCCCTTTTCCACCATAGATTCTGCAGCCCTACAAAACTCTTTTGGAGTAATCTTATATAAGGTTTTACCACACTCCACTACAGGGAGCCCTGCATTAGGCTGTACCATTACAGGTATATTAGAATATTTTAATATTTCTTCTACTATAGCTTGAAGCTCAATTGGTCCAAGAGAACAATTTACGCCTAATGCATCCACTCCAAGTCCTTCTAAAGTCATAACCATGGAAGAAATAGTACAACCTGTAAAGGTTCTTCTATCCTTTTCAAAAGTCATAGTACAAAAAACTGGAAGATTTGAGTTTTCTTTAGCTGCAAGTATTGCTGCCTTAGCTTCATAAAGATCTGACATAGTTTCTATAAGAATTAAGTCTACTCCATATTTTACTCCAGCAATAATTTGATTTTTAAAAATATTATAGGATTCTTCAAAGCTTAAAGTACCCATGGGCTCTAAAAGTTCACCTATTGGCCCAATATCTAAAGCTAATATAACTTCGCTATCTCCTATGGCTTCCCTTCCATTATCTACAGCCGCTTTTATTATCTCCTCAATAGAATATTTAGCATCTTTAAGTTTTTTCTCATTACATCCAAAGGTGTTAGTAGTTATAATATCTGCACCTGCATAAATGTATTTCTTGTGTATATCTACAATAATATCTCTTTTTTCAATATTTAAAATTTCAGGAATTTCTCCCCTCTTAAGACCACTTTTTTGGAGCATAGTACCCATAGCTCCATCAAATATTAAAAGTTTTTTCCCTAGCATTTCTTTAACTTTCACAACTCTCACCAATCCTTCTATAAGGACAATTGCCATAGCTAAAACAACTTTGACAATCTCTTTTCTTAATTTTTGTCCCCTTTTGTATTATTCCCATTATTGCAGTTACAGATTTTTTTGGTGTTAACATATTACCATTAGAAGAGGAAATACCAATGCTTTTAAATGCATCTATTACATTTAATAAATCTTTTTGTATATCCAGCCCTAAATCCCCATATCCTGGACTATACCTCCAAGTAATGTCCTCACTTAAGGAGCAATATTCTTTTTTTACCAGCTTTTCTACAAAGTCGCATCCTTCTTCGATAAAAGCAGTAGCCGCTGCATTCATTATTAAAGCTTTAAACATATCAATTTTTTGATAATAATTTATTTTTTTATCTACCTCTACCCCCAAAGTAGCCCCCATTATTATGCACTTATTTGAGTCTTTCAAATGGGATTTTATATCTTCTCCCATTAATATAATTTCGTAGTCCTTTAATAGTACTCCCTCTTCTTTAATTTCTATATCAAATATATCGTATGTAAATCTAAATCTTACCATCTCTTTTAATTCTTCTCTTATCTTATATAATTCCTTCTTAATGTTCCCTCCATTATTTCCAGCTCCTAAATACCTTAATATTTCCCCTTCATCACCTATAAAATCATAGTGAATCATTAATTATCACCATATATATTTAGGCTAAATCCTTTTTCTAATACATACTTTGCGTATTCTTTAGCCCCAAATAAAGATAAATCCCTATAGTTTCCACACTGTAAATCATTAGCCGCTGGAACTTCTTCTGCCACTATAACCTTTTTCAAGGATTCTTCTAAAGCTTTTTTTATTTCTAAAACTTCCCTATCTCCCCACAAAGTTAAATAAAATCCTGTTCTGCAACCCATTGGTGATAAGTCTATTATCCCTTCTAAATCTTCTCTTAAATATCCAGCAAGTAAATGTTCTAATGCGTGTATGGCTCCTGTTGGAATATCCTCCTTATTTGGTTGTGTAAATCTTAAATCAAATTTTGTTACAGAGTCACCTTTTTCTCCACTTAATACAGTGCATTTCCTTACATAAGGTGCTACAACCTTTCTATGATCTAATTGGAAACTTTCAACTTTTTTCATAATATCTCCTCCTAAGTTTTGCTTCATTCATTTATAGATTTTATTATAGAATTTATACTTTCTAAAATTTTCTTTGCCACATAGGGATTATTCATAGTGTAAAGATGTATTCCTCTAACTCCACTAGAGAGTAAATCTACTATTTGCTCTACTGCATAAGCTATACCAGCATCCCTTAAAGCCTCTTTACTATGTTCATATTTACTAATTATTTTTATAAACTTTTCTGGTATAGTAGCTCCACATAATTTACTAATAGTTTGAACTTGTCTTTTATTTATTACAGGCATAATTCCTGCTTCAATTGGCACATTAATTCTCATTTTAGTAATCCTGTCTAAATAATTATAAAAAATATTGTTATCTAAAAACAGCTGGGTTATTAAATAATCTACTCCACAATCTACTTTTTCTTTTAATCTTAATATATCATCATGTAGATTTTCACATTGAAAATGTCCTTCTGGATAACAAGCTGCTGCTATACCAAAATCTCCTTTTTCTTTAAGATAATCTATTAACTCATAAGTGTATTTAAAATCTCCTTTCGTTTCTCCACTTTCAGGAATATCTCCCCTTAAAGCTAGTATGTTGCTTACGTTACTTTCATTTAGCTTATTAATTATTTCATCTAAATTATTTTTGCTTGAATTTATGCAAGTAAGGTGTGAAAGAGATTCAACACCATATTTGTTTTTTATTAGTGAAGAAACCTCAACAGTTTTATTATCTCTAACACTTCCTCCTGCACCGTAGGTAACACTTATGTAATCCCCACCTAAACTACTTATTTCTTCTAGTGTATCATATATTTTTTCTATTGGGGTATCTCCTTTTGGTGGAAAAATTTCAAAAGAAAAAACTACTTTCTTCTTATTAAAACTATCTATAATCTTCATTAATACCGACCTCCTTTAATTACCTAGTGTATTGCATAACTTTTGGTATGCACCATAAATATCCCTCCACATTTGGTGGTTCATTAATAATTGGAAATAAAAAAATAGCCTAAAGGTATTCCTTTAGGCTATAAATTTCGAACACCCTTATCTTCCAGCTCACGCTGCAGGATTTAGCACCTTGTATGATCTCCATACGGTTGCCGGGCTTCATAGGGCCAGTCCCTCCACCACTCTTGATAAGTTCTATTAAATTATTCTAATTATATTATACATTTTTAGAAATGTAAATAAATTATTTAATTAATTATTACTAATCATTTTTTCAATCTGATCCTTTGTTACAGGTTTGCTAAAGTAATACCCCTGAACTAAGTTACAATTTAATGTCTTCAGAACAGATACCTGTTCCTCCCTTTCCACTCCTTCTGCTACAACTTTTATATTCATTGCATGAGCTAATTTTATTATGCCTCTTATTACAGCTTTCCCCTCTTCATTATTAGGTATTATATCTACAAAAGATTTATCAATTTTTAATATGTTAACAGGCAACATAGCTAAATAACTTAAGGAAGAATATCCTGTACCAAAATCATCTAAAGCTATCGTAAACTCCAAGTCCTTTAATTCATTTAATATTTTTACACAATGGTCTATATTGCTCATAAGTATGCGCTCTGTTATCTCTAATTGTATATTCTTAGGTGAAACTTCTGTTTTTTCTATCAAATTCTTTATTTTTTTAATAAAATCCTTTTCTTCTAATTGTTTAGCGGAAATATTAATAGCCACTTTATGAAAATTATAGCCTCTTAATACCCATTCCTTTACTTGATAAAATACACTTTCTAATATCCAATCTCCCAATTCTATAATGGTATCTGTTTCTTCAGCAATAGGTATGAATTCTCCAGGTGATATCCATCCATACTTCTTGTTCTTCCACCTAATTAAAGCCTCTAATCCTATAATTTTGTTTAACTTTAAATCTAATTGGGGTTGATAATAAATACTGAGTTCATCTTCATTCAGTCCCTCTTTTAGCATTTTTTCAATTTCTGATTTTCTAACTATTTCCTCTTCCATGGTGGAGTGGAAAAAAATATATCTATTCTTACCCATCACCTTTCCTTTGTACATTGCAGTATCAGCAGCCCTTATTAAATAATATAATTCCTTACCATTGTCAGGATAAATAGATATACCCATACTGGCAGAACTATATAAAACTCTCCCCTCTATATTAAATGGAGTTTTAAATATATTTTTTATTTCCTCGCAAAATTCAATAACCTGATTTATATCACTTATATCATATAAAATTATTAAAAATTCATCTCCAGCAGTTCTGGAAATACTAATATTATCATTAACCAAATTTTTAAATCGGCTAGCTACATCTATTAAAAATTCATCTCCATAATTATGTCCTAATGTATCATTTATCTTTTTAAAATCATCTAAATCTAAAAATATAATAGCAATTTTTTTATCCTTTAAGTTATCATCAATAAATTTCTCATTAAATTCTTTTATAACTAAATGCTTATTAGGCAAATCCGTTAACAAATCATAGTATGCCATATAAGTTATATCTGCTTCCTTTTCTCTTATTTCTTTCTGTAACTTTTTTAATTCTTCTATATTTTGATTTTTATTAAATATTTTTATTTCTATTATCAATAAGGCTATTGCAAGGAATAAATTCATAAAAGTATTTGTTATAACTTTTTTAATTAAGTACTTTTTGTAGCTGCTATTTCTACTTATATTAATTGTCCATTGCATATTTTTAATTTGAATCTTTTCACTATGATAATAATCATCATAATTATTACCTATAGCAAAAAATTCCATACCATTCGTATCAAATAATCTAATACTATATTTATTCAATATATTTTCCGGTATATGGTTCATAATAAACTTATTTAAATCTATTACTGAAACAAAAAATCCATTAAAGTTGTTTTCATTAAAAATCGGATATCTTATTACCATTCCTTTAGTTTTGTAATCCAAGTATTTTAATTCATATGGATCATTTATGATTATTTCTTTTTCGTTTATGGCATCCTTTACATACTTCTCAACATCTTTTCTATCCTTTAGAGATTTTCCTAAAGTACCTTCATTGCCTTCTAAGGGATATACCATATCGGTTACTGTCTCTTTATTCTTGTGTTGGATATATAGAATATCTGGAAAATTATCTAAATAGTACTTTGATAGTTTATTAAACTTTTCTCTGCTTATATTACCATCTGAGTCCGTGTTGTAATCCAAAGCCATTAAAATAGATATATTAACATTTATAGCATCTTCAAGTTTATGGGACATATCTTTTGCAACTAAGCTTAAATTTTTTTTATATTTTTCTACTCTATCGTTATAATATTTAAATTGAAAAAAACATATAAAAATCAAGAATATGAGTAGCTGAAATATTATTATGTTTCTAAATCTCTCAAACCCTTCTTCTATCTTCATGATATTTAATATCTCCTTAAAAATAAAATTAAGAGAAATTATAATTATCCTATATTACCAAATAATACAATAAATATTTATATATAGATAATCATCTTAATTATATACAAATTAACATTTCTATACAATATTTTTGCAATAATTACATTTATCGATTTTTTATCGAAATATAAAAAGCACCTTAATTCATTTAAATGAATTAAGGTGCCTATTTTCTATTTCTGTGATGCCCAATCTGCTGGATATGTTACATATATAAATCTAGCATAGTTTGGAACTGAGAATTGTATTTTGCTTCCTTTAGGAATTAATATAATCTCTCCTGCATCAGCAGATATCTTTCTTCCATCTATTATTATATCTAAATGTCCTTCAATAATATAATCTATTTCATCATAGTTCAGGGTCCAATCAAAGGTAGTTTCTCTCATCTCCATCATGCCACAGCCCAATCTTGGACTTTCTTCTAATGTAAATAAGTCCTTTGTATAAACTATATCCTTAGGGTTACCTGTATCTAATCTATTTTCTTCACTAACCTTTACTGTAGGAAGTTTTATTGAGGTAATTCCACTAATGTCCTTCTGTCTTTGAAAATCTACTTCATCTTTATTGCCTAGCTTTTCTTCAATTATCTTTCTAATTAATTCTTCAAGCATTTGTGGATTCATGTTTTCCATTTGCTTCCCCTCCCTTTGTTTTACCTAAAACCTTGTTTGCTATAAACATAGCTACGAATACAGCAGCAATACCACCAACAAGCTTACCAACTATCATAGGAAAAATCATGTTTTTTGCAACCCCTGCAACAAACCCTAAATGGTCTCCAAATACGAATGCTCCAGATACAGCAAAAGCAACGTTAATAATTTTCCCTCTATCATCCATGTTTTTCATCATTCCAAACATTGGAATATTATTTGCTAAACTAGCTACTAGACCAGCCGCTGAAATATCATTCATACCTAAAACTTTACCTAAAGCTAAAAGTGGCTTATTGAATACCTTAGTTATTATGTAAACCATTGGGAAGGCTCCTGCTAATACTATAGCTATATCTCCAACTACTGTAATCCCTTCTGAAATTGGTGCCATTCCTGGTATTACAACTATTCCAGTAAGCTTTTCAACTACAGCCGCTGCTAGACCTATTGTGATTACTATAATTATAAATTTACCGAAATAAGTAAAACCCTTTATCATTTTTTCAGGTATTTTCCATAATCCTAGAGCTATTAGTACTGCAAATAGTATAATTGGTACTAAATTTTTTAATATCATTACTATTGGAAAACCAGCAGCTAATCCTCCCGCTAATGCTCCAATAGGAATTGTAATTATTCCTGCCAATACTCCTGTTGCTAAAAATCTATGATCTTCTCTTTCAATTATTCCAAGAGCTACTGGAATAGTGAACACTATTGTAGGTCCCATCATAGCTCCTAAGATTGCTCCTGCAAATAAACCTGCCTCTGGAGTTTGAGCAAGTTGAACTGCCAATGAAAATCCTCCCATATCGCAAGCAAGAAGTGTTGTAGCAAACATAGCTGGGTCAGCACCTAAAGCACTATATATTGGAACTACAATTGGCTTTAAAATATTTGCTAGTACTGGTGCTAAACAAATAACTCCTACCATAGCTAATGTTAATGATCCCATTGCCATAAAACCTTCTTCAAAGGCGGCTCCTAAACCAAATTTATTATCAAGACATTTATCTATAGCACCTAAAACCATAAAAATGACCATTGCGTAAATGATAATTTCATTAATACCCATTCTTCAATCTCCTTTCAATTAAAATAAATTAGATAATATAAGTTCGTCTGGTGAAGGAATTACAGAAGTTTGTATTATTTTCTTTTCTTCTATTTCCCCTCTAGCTTTTCTAATGGAATCTTCAACATCGCTAACTGCTCCAGAAATTATAAAAACTAATTTCCCCCCTAAGGTATTTGCAATCTGCAATTTGGCTAACTGGACATTTGAAGACTTCAATATCTTGTTTAAAGCTTTCATACCACTACAAACATTTACAGTCTCAACTATGCCTATTGCATTAAATTTTTCTTTTATGTATTTGCTCTTCAAGCCTTCAATAATACTTGGATGCACTGCATTTATAATGAAATTATCTACTATATACTCTCCAGCAGCATCAACTCCACAAGTTACTGCTTCTTCAATTTCTCCTTCATTTCCACTAAGTACTACTAAAAACTTACCTACACAAATGGTTCTAAAGAAAGCTACATCTACTGTAGCTCTCTTAACCATAAGATCCGATACCTCTATACCTTTGCTAATGCTTCTAAACTCTATGGCTCCTATACTTTTATTCATCTTCCACCTCTATAGAATCTACAATGCCAATAATAACAGAATCTACTGGTATATCCTTTGATTCTAATGAAACTCTTGCAGATCCGCCTCTAGTAATGAGAACTAAATCTCCAATTCCTGCTCCTACATTATCTACTGCTACAAAAAGTTCATCTTTTTCTTTATGCTTATTTATTAAGAGCTTAACTACTAGGAATTTCTGCCCATTTAATTTTTCATCTTTTTTAGTAGCCCAAAGGTTACCAACTACTCTTCCTATTATCATGTTATCCCTCACTAAACTCGTTTTATATTTAACTTTTGAATTCTTATAAAATCATTAGCCAAAGGTGTTATTATGCTCTTTTTATCAATAATAACTTCCTTCATATCCTTTTTATAAAGCTTTCTTAAATCCGATTCTACAATGAGCTTTTTATTCCTTAATTCAAGGCTCTTTTCAGAACAACTTTCACATTTTTCTGATATTTCTTCTTTTACAATATTATTCTTCCCTAAATCCTTGAATTGTTTTATCTCTGTAAGAGAATCTATAAATTTCACTCCATAATCTTTGAGTTTTTCTTCAAATTCTACATATTTATTATAAAGAATTTTGGGTGCAGTCTTTGAATATCTTTTGTATTCAACACCACTATTAATTACAAAAACTTTTTTGCCCTTCATAATCATTTTTAAAATAAAACGTTCTTCATTAGAAACATTCATTCCATTAGCTAAGTTTGCTAATCCCCTTAAGCAAAGCTTTGAAACCACTATAGCATCGCAGTCTTTTATACCATCTTCATAGTTATATATGTCATACTCTTTAATTAGCTCTTCTTTATATTTATCTAGGGAATCTTCCCATAAAACTATAAGTTTTTTCTTTTCATTAAATATTTCTTCAGTTCTATTTTCTAATTTCTTATATACCTCTTCAACAATTAAATTTACAAGGTTTTCAAAATCCATGAATTCACCTCCTAAAAGGTTACTTTATTATTTTACCCAAAGTTCCCTTACTAAAACCACAAGCATTAGCTTCATCGTAATCTATATGCATATAAGTTTTGAAGTTTGGACTTACTCTTATTACCACATCATCAAATATCAAAGGTCTATCCCCAAATATTTGAACCTTTACTTTTTCTTTATCTCTTACTCCAAACTTTTCTGCATCCTCTGGAGTGATATGCACATGTCTTTTAGCTACAATAACTCCTTGTTTTATTTTTACTGCACCATTTTCAGAAACTATTATTATAGGTGGAGTTCCTTCGATATCCCCACTTTCTCTAACCGGTGCTTTAATGCCTAAAACCAGAGCATCTGTCTGAGATAATTCAACTTGAGTATGCTTTCTTTCTGGTCCTAAAATCACTACATTAGAAATAGACCCTTTAGGTCCAATAACTGTTACTCTCTCTTTACAAGCAAACTGCCCTGGTTGTGATAAATCCTTTGTTTTAGTGAGGTTATATCCTTCTCCAAAGAGAGCCTCTAAAGTTTCCTTATTTACATGGACATGTCTTCCGGATGCTTCTACTTCTATAAAAGCTTCTTTTCTTACTCTTTTAATTACTTCATCTACCAATTCTTCTAGTAATAGATTGTCCATAGAAGTCCTCCTTCTTTATTTATATTTTCCTGTTCTAACTTTAAACATCATAATCCAAAATAATGAAGATAATCTATTTAATCCTCTTATTAAATCTTCTCTTTCTACATCACCATATTCGTTTTTGAAAGCCGAAAAAGCTGTTAACTCCGTTTCTCTGGTTAAACTTCTGCAACTGTTCAAAGCAACAACAACCTCTCCCATATCATGGTCTGGAAAGAAATGTCCAATTCCAAAATATTTTTGAGGATTGTGAGATTTTTCTCTAAGCTCTTCTGCTGTCATACCCTGTAAAGTAAATCCTTCTAACTTTTCATTTAGCACTTCACATCTTATAATATTCCTTACAAAGTCTAATATCTCTTGTAAGTCATTGACAATTTTAGTCATACCAAGCTTTGAACAAATAATTTGTGTTTCTAATATCTTAGATTCAAGGGAGTCTATTTTTCCTCTAAGTATAATTCTCTTATGGTCCTTAAAAACAAGAACATTTCCATAAAGATGGGTCATATGCTCTGGCTTTTCTTCTAAATAACCACCATATATTGTTTTAAATTTATAATTATTCTCTTTAATAATTACCTTTTCTTCCTTTACTTCTTTAAGTTCTTCTTCACCATCAACATACTTAAGCTTTATGTTGTTATCACTTAAAAACGACTTTGCTGAAGGTGTTACTATTTCTCCCTTTAACACTTTTAATTCCTTGATTTCATTAACATCTTTTCCCTTTAAGCGTTTTCTGATTTCACTTTCCGTAATAACACTCATGTACTCACATCCCTTATTAGATGTAGGAGATGTGTCTTATTTTGACACATCTCTCTATAACTTTGTTATTCTTGTGTTTTTGGAAGAATAGCGTCTACTTCAAAGTGTGGTCTTGGTATTACGTGTACTGATACTAATTCTCCTACTCTTTCAGCAGCTGCTGCTCCTGCATCTGTAGCTGCTTTAACAGCTCCAACGTCTCCTCTTACCATAACAGTAACAAGTCCGCCACCTACATGTTCTTTTCCTACTAAAGTAACATTTGCAGCCTTAACCATAGCATCTGCTGCTTCAATTGCTCCTACTAACCCTTTAGTTTCAATCATTCCTAATGCATTTGTATTTGCCATAATAAAATCCTCCTTAAATTTCATTTACTTAATTTTTTAGTTGTTGAAGTATTCTTTTTACTAATTCATCTATAAGCTCTTCTTTGTCAGCCTTAGAACAGGAAGTTCCTATAGATGATACTGGTTTTTCATTACCTCTTAATTCCTCAAGCTCCCTAACTCCATAAGCCACTCTTCTTATATTTAAAAGATTAAATGGCCCGATGTTATCTGAAGTGGAACTTCCTCCAACAGCACCACAACCTAAAGTTAGAGCAGGCATTAAGTTGGTAGTTGCTCCAATACCTCCTAGGGCACCTGAAGTGTTTATAAGCATTCTAGATACTGGTTTTCTTAATGCGAACTCTCTTATTATTTTCTCATTCTCTGAGTGAATTATAAGAGTGTGGCCAGCACCTTCATTATTTAATATTTCTATGCACTTCTCACAAGCACTTTCCCAATCCTTTTCTGTATAGAAGGCAAGTATTGGAGCAAGCTTTTCTCTTGAGTATGGAACAGTATTACCAACCCTTGTTTCTGCGGCAACTAGAACCCTTGCTCCTTCTGGAATATTTAAGCTTGCAAGATTAGCTATAGCCTCTACACTCTTTCCAACTATCTGTGGATTCATGGTTCCATTAGCTCTCATTATAAACTTTTCAAGCTTTTTAGCTTCTTCATCAGTTAAAAAGTAAGCTCCTTGTCTTTTAAGCTCTTTAATTACTTCTTCTTTAATACATTCCTCAACTACTACAGATTGCTCGGAAGCACATATTGTTCCATTGTCGAAAGTTTTAGAATCCAATATTCTCTTAACTGCTAAAGGAATATTAGCACTTCTTTCAATAAATGCTGGACCATTTCCAGGACCTACTCCAATGGCTGGAGTACCAGATGAGTATGCGGCTTTAACCATAGCTGAACCACCAGTAGCAAGGATTAATGCTATATCATCATGTTTCATTAGCGTATCTGTACCTTCCATTGTTGGAACTGTCATGCAACCTATAGCTCCATCTGGGCATCCTGCCGCTTTAGCAGCTTCAGAAATGATCTTTACAGTTTCAAGTATAGACTTTTTGGCATTTGGATGAGGTGAAAACACTATAGAATTTGCTGATTTTATGGATATCATAGCTTTATATATAGCTGTAGATGTTGGATTTGTTGAAGGTATTAATCCTGCAACCACTCCAACTGGAACTGCTACTTCTATAATTTTATTCACTTCATCATCTTCTAATATACCTACTGTCTTCATATCTTTGATGCTATTGTAAACTATTTTAGATGCAAAAACATTTTTCACTATTTTATCTTGCCATTTTCCAAATCCGGTTTCTTCGTTGGCCATTCTAGCTAATTTTTCTGCATTCTCAAATCCTGCATCGGCAATAGCCTTTACTATTTTATCAATCTGTGATTGACTCATCTGTGCTAGTATTCTTTGGGCTTCTTTAGCTTTTTTTATTAAATTTCTAACCTCTTGTACTGAAACCAAATCTTTATCTAGAAGCTCCATTAATTATCACCCTTTCCGTAAAAGTTTAATATTTGTTTTATTAGTTCATCTTTTTTTCCAAACTTAATCTGTTTATTGGTCATAGTAGGTAATTTTAATTCCCTTGCCAATTTTCTTAAATCTTCAACTTTCATTTCTAAAAGCTCATCTTCCTTATATTCATCCTTTGATTTTTCAGTTTCCTTTAAATCATCTATTTTATTTGTATTCATTTCATTTACATTTATTTCATTTATATTTGCTTCTTCTTTATCTTCTATGACTTGAATTTCTTCTTTATCTATTTCTTTTTTTTCTTCTTTAGCTTCTTCTTGATTTTTATTTTTAAAATTTTTATCTTTATTAGGATGATTTTCATCTTTCTTTTCATTCATCTTAGGAAGTATCTTTAAAGTCTCCTCATGTAACCTTGGAATAACGTGAGAAGTTAGGAATACTCCTAGCGGTTCTACAGATGCCACTCCGGCATCTACAGCAGCTTTAACTGCATCTACATCTCCAGTAAGCTTCACTGTAACTATTCCTCCCTTCACTTTTTCCAAATCTATGAGATTTACATTAGCAGCTTTAAGTGCAGAGTCAGCAGCCTCTATAGCTCCAAGCAAGCCTTTAACCTCTATTAATCCTAGTGATCTATACATGTTTATCCCTTAAAATTAATAGTTAATTGGGTTTTCTGCTACAAATTGCACTGCTGCTGCAAATGCGTCACAAGCAGCTTTAGCAGCTGATTGAGTTCCCGTTAATAGTCCCCCACCAAAGTTTGTTTCTGATGGTGGTCCGAAAAAAGCTACCATCTTAACATCTGCTGCTTTTAACGCTGCATCTAAAGCGTACATAGCTTCAAGGGGTGGAGCTATTAAATAAGCTAATGGTTCTCCCTCTTCTATTCCAGCTAGCTCGGATAAATATGAACCTGTTCTTGATACAGTGTGAGCAAAATATGGTATTGTATTGTCATCATTAGCACTTGTAAAATGTGCTCCATTTTCTATGAAATCAACGGCAGCATTTAATCCGCTTCTTACTTCTTCTGGATTAGGTCCTGCAAGTATTCCTATAACTTCTCCTGCAAGCTTTGTGGAAGCATTAGCTGAGCCAGCGTACATTGATCTTGCATAAACAACATCTACATCAGCTGCTTTAGTAGCTTCATCAAGGGCAGTATAAGTTACGTCATCTATATCAGCAGTAATTAACCCTAAACTTTTATGGTGCGGTTTTAATTCAAATTTTTCAGCTAAGTCTGGACTTACATTTGAAATAATCTTAACACTTAGTACTGTGGCACGAATTGCTTCATTCTTCACTTTCAGTTCCTCCTATACTATAGTCTTAAATCTATACCGGATGCTTTTTTATCAAGCATAGTTTTTATAAGTTCAGCTATGTGAGCACCAGCTTCAACAGGTGGTGTACCACCTTTATGTATATTAGAAACAACCGTTCTCCTTGCTTCCGGCATATTTACTGTTGGCTTATATGCAATGTAAGCACTCATAGATTCAGCTGTAACTAATCCTGGTCTTTCTCCCACAAATAGACATATTACCTCTGCTCCAGTAGCTTCGCCTATAACGTCCATGGCTGGAACTCTGCAATGTTTTACAAAGATAACTTCAGGAGTATCTATTCCATAAACTTTTAAACCTTGCTTTAAAGCTGGTAATATATCTCTAAGATTTGCTTCAATAGCAGAAGAGCTTAATCCATCTCCTACCATTATTTGAACCTTTGCATTCTTTCTGAAATTATCTTTTAAGAACTTAACTGTATCTTCTGGAAATTTTCTTCCTAAGTCTGGACGAGTTATATACTCATCTTTATCTTTGCACAATGTAGCAATAGGTACTAAATTATTTTCTTTTATATATTCTTCATTTACATATGAGAACACCGCGTCTTGAGCAGCAGCATGGTCAGCTCTAAATCTAAGAGAGGTTTCAGTTTTATATCTTGGACCTGCTCTCCATATTCCAATTCTTGCTGGTGTCCTTTCCTTCATTTTTAAGTAGCCTTCTCTATCCTCTGGCTCTGGAACTAAAAGCTGCTTTTTTATTTCAATTTCTGTTATGTCATCTAAAATTCCATCTTCTACATCAAATGTTTCTACGGATTTTTTAATAGTTTTTTCAACAGCTTCTTCATTGCCTTTATTTATCATTTCCGTCAACAATTTTTCAACCATTGATTTTAATTCTTTTTCATTAACCACTCTATATCCCTCCCTATTTCAAGAATACTGATGCGTCTCCTGCTTTTTTAGTAAGCTTTCCATTATGATAGAATCCCATTTTTTCTAACCATAATTCAAATTCCTTTATTGGCTTTAACCCTAATAATTCTCTTAATGTAGTAGTTTCATGGAATCCTGTACATTGATAGTTAAGCATTACGTCATCACCATGTGGAATTCCCATAAAATAGTTACATCCAGCAGCTGAAAGTAATACTGATAAGTTTTCAATATCATTTTGGTCAGCTTTCATATGATTTGTATAACAAGCATCACAACCCATAGATATTCCTGTTAATTTACCCATAAAGTGATCCTCTAATCCTGCTCTTATAACCTGTTTAGAATCATAGAGAAATTCTGGTCCTATAAATCCTACAACTGTATTAACTATAAAAGGTTCATATCTCTTACCAAATCCATAACATCTTGCTTCCATTGTAACCTGGTCAACATTATGGTGAGAATCAGATGAAAGCTCAGAACCTTGACCTGTTTCAAAATACATTACGTTTGGACCTTCTCCTGTTCCTTCTTTTAGAGCTAATTCTCTAGCTTCATCAAGCATACTTGCTGAAATTCCAAAAGCTTCATTTGCCTTTTGTGAACCAGCTATGGATTGAAATATAAGATCTGTAGGAGCTCCTTTTCTTATAGCTTCCATTTGTGTAGTTACGTGAGCAAGCACACAAATTTGAGTTGGTATTTCCCACTTTCTCTTAAATTCATCAAATCTTTTTAGAACTCTTGATACACTTTCAACAGAGTCATCAACTGGATTTAATCCTATTACAGCGTCTCCTACTCCATAAGTTAAACCTTCCATTAATGATGCTGTAATTCCATCTGGATCATCTGTTGGATGGTTTGGCTGAAGTCTTGCTGATAAAGTCCCTTCAATTCCTATAGTTGTGTTGCAATGAGCTGTAATTCTTATTTTTCTTGCTCCGTAAATAAGGTCCATATTTGACATTAATTTCGCAACAGCAGCTACCATTTCTGAGGTTAAACCTCTTGATATTCTCTTTATGTCAGCACCTGTTGTGTTTTCGTTTAAAATCCACTCTCTAAGTTCTGATACAGTCCAATTTCTAATTTCATTGTAGATTTTTTCATTAACTGAATCCTGAATTATTCTTGTAACTTCATCTTTTTCATAAGGCACTGCTGGATTATTTCTTAAATCTGCTAATGTAAGATTTGATAAAACAACTTTTGCTGCTACTCTCTCCTCTGCAGATTCAGCTGCAAGCCCTGCTAGCTTATCACCGGATTTCTCCTCATTTGCCTTACCTAATACTTCATTGATGGTATTAAATTGATAAACGCGTCCAAATAATTTTGTTTTTAAAATCACGTTAATCCTCCCTCCATTTAGTTAAATACTAATGTTTTTATTACTACTGGTAATACTTTGCCTTCAGCTATAGGCTTACCTATATCGATATAATCTCCATTTTCCACTTTGATACCATCGATACAAATAACATCCTTTTTCAGCTGCAAAGCAGAGTATAGTGCATGACCGAGAACCTTTGCCATATCATTTTCTACTATTATTATTATTGGAAGTTCTCTTTTTATTAACTCTTCCATACCTTCAGCAAAACCTTTAGCATATGCCTGTATTTCATCAAAGGATGGATTTTTCTTGCCATTTATTGCTATGGCAACTTTTTGAAGGTCATTTTCTACCTTGAACCAATTAAGCTTTTCTCTTATAGATTTTTTTAATATGTCACTTCCCCCTTTTTCATCTTCCTCGGAAAGTTTTAATATAGGAAGATTTTTTATAGGGAAATGATCTATAGTATATGTGATTGTGCTTCCACTAATTTCAGTTGTATGAGAGCCAGCTCCCACCACTGTAGCCCTAATAGTCTCTAGTGGTTTTACAACTTTAAGCTTCTTGCACATATCTGACTTTGCAATTGCTTTTCCTAGTAGTATACCTATATCACCATATTGAAAATAATCATTTACTTCTCCTTGATGATATATATAATCTGCTACTCCCCCTGAGAAGGAAATACATTCTATCTTCTCATTTAAACTTATAGATTTATTTGTTACTATAAGATCAAATAATGAAGTTTTTTCTTTGATTCCTACACTTTGTTCTAGTAAACTTACCATTTCATTTATAATTGGGGAAAGTTTTTCAATGGTTACTTTATCTCCAACTTTTATATCAAAATTCTTTTCTCTAATTATAGTTTCAATTTTTGGTGCAATATATTCTATTTCTTTTGTATTTTTATTAATTTTTATAAGTCTTCCCCCGATGTCAAGGCAACCAGTTTCTTTTACATCTCCTCTTGAGAAAAGAGCTAGGTTACTAGTTCCTCCTCCAATATCTATATTTACTACGGAAACAGAGTGCTCTTTTGAGTAAATATGAGCTCCTGCTCCCTTGCCAGCTATTATACTCTCTAAATCTGGCCCTGCCGTAGCTACAACAAAATCTCCTGCAAATCCGCTTAAGGAGTGTAAAACTTCATTAGCATTATTCTTTCTTGCAGTTTCACCTGTTATAATTACTGCACCAGTTTTTATATCTTCTTTTTTTATATTTGCTTTTTCATATTCTTTATGTACTATATTTTTAATTTCTTCTGCATCTATTTCATCCTTTGATATTAAAGGTGTAAAATAAACTTCGCTTCTATAAACTATTTGCTTATCTACTATGGTGATTCTAGGCACCGTAAAGTTTGAGGCCATGTTTTCTACTATAAGCTTTGAAAATATCAATTGAGTGGTACTAGTACCTATATCAATTCCAATACTTAATAATTCCTCTCTTATGACAATCACCTCCAAAAAAAAGCTTAAAGCTATATAAAGATTAAGAAAATCTTTATAACAACTTTAAGCCTCTTTGCTTAAATAAAACTACCTCATTGTAGCCATAGACATATATTTATTTAAATAAAGGAAAATCAATTATAACCTTTGTACCTTTTTCATCCGAGTATATATTAATATTCCCTATAAGTTTATCTTTAACATAACTTTTAACTATGGATAATCCAAGACTATCAATATTTTCTTCTTCAACATTGAAGCCTTTTCCATTATCAATTACAGCTATTATTTTATAATCTTCATCACCTTCAATAAGAATTTCTATTTCACCTTCTGTCATATCTTCAAAGGCATGGTCATAGCAATTTTGAATAAGCTCATTTATTATTAAAGCTATTGCTGTAGCTCTGTCACTATCAATATAGAAATCCTCTCCAACAAGGTTTATCTCAATTTGCTTAGACCCATTATTAAAACATCTTTTTATGTTTAACATAATAGAATTAATTACATTAGTGATGCTTATAAGATCAGATATCTGCTTTGATAAAATTTCATGGGTAGCTGCAATAGCTAATATTCTACTAACGCTTTCTTGAAGGTTAATCTTCGCCTCTTCTGAAGTACATCTTCTACTTTGTATTCTTAAGAGTGAGGCCACTGTTTGAAGATTATTTTTAACCCTATGATGAATCTCTCTTATAGCTACGGATTTTGAAATAATTTCTGCTTCCTTATTTTTTATTTCAGTTATGTCGCTTATTATCATAGCTAATTTCAAGTCTCTTTCCTTCATAATTATTTTTTTTATAACAAAATAATATTTTCCTACTTTTACTTCATTTTTCTCAAATTGTTCCACCATGTTTTCACCATAACTATATACCACTTGATCAAAAGTAGTATTGTCTAATGACAAATTATCATAGTGGATACCTTGTATATCATCCATATAGCCAATATTGCTATAATAAGTATCTGCTTTCACATTTTTAATTCTCAAGAATCCTTCTTTATCAAAAATTAAAATAGCATCCCCTAAATTATTGTTTATTATTTGATTTGAATTTATAGCGGTCATAAATTGATGAGAAATAACTTTTTGTTTTAATGGAGATAACTTACCTATACTAAATTCTTCTTTTATTTCATTGCTTATATCCTTCTCAACTATTATAACTCCTACTACTTTTTTCTCATTAGTTATAGGAAAAACCTTCTGCTTAACAAACCTGTCTTCTTGAGTAACCGCCCTGATGTCCCTAGAGGGTACTCCAGTTTTTAAAGTTCTTAGAGCTCCTGGTTCATTTTTTCTTAAAGCTTTTTCTCCTACTACTGAAGAGCTATATACAGATCTTCCACTAGAAGGTTTTGCTTCGCATACTACTATGGCTATATCATTGTCTCTAGACATAACATCTATAAAAACATCACTTTCATAAAATTCAGCCATAATCTCTAAGGATTTGGAAACCTCTATTACCTTCTTTATATCTAAATCTGTTAGATCTGTGTACTTTTTGCAAAGAGCATAAATAGTTGCATTACTATTCATAGTTTATAAGTATGGTCTGAGCAATCTCAGCCATGGAACATCTTTTATCCATGCTCAGTTTTCTTATCCTTTTGTAAGCTTCATCTTCTGTAATTTTTAACTCTAGCATAAGCATGCCCTTTGCTTTTTCTACTACTTTTCTCTCATCAAATTTTTTATTCAATTTTTCTAAATCATCTTTTAGATTTCTAAAGTCCTCTCCTCTAGCTAAACACATTTCTAAAGTTGAAATTAATGATTTTTCATCTAGGGGTTTTACTAAATATCCAAAGGCTCCTACACTTTTGGCCTTTTCTATATATTCTGCATCGCTAAATGCTGTTAAAAGGAGAATTCCTCCTGCTAAATTTTCACTCATTATCTTCTTGCTTGCTTTTAATCCATCTAGTACAGGCATTTGAATATCCATTAGCACTATATCTGGACGATGTTTTTTACAAGCTTCAATTGCGTCAAATCCATCTGCAGCTTCTCCTACCACATTGTAGCCTTCTGCTTGAAGGATATCTTTAATATCCATTCTAGTAATAGGTTCATCATCGACTATTACAATCTTCTTATTCATAATATTAATTTTCACCTCAGCTATTTTATCTTAAATAATTGAGCATATCTTCTATACCAATATTTTTTACTGAAGAAACTTCAAATATTTTTGTAGCACCTGCTGCTTCTAGTTGCTCTCTTGCTCTTTTAATCTGCTCTTTATCTTTGGCTAAATCTATTTTTGTAATTATTCCTATAACTTCTTTAGAAAATATTGATGCAAAGTTTGGAGGTATGTATCCTTCCTCCTGAGTACAGTCGTATACTAATGCTATAACATCAGCTTCTGCTGCAGTTATAATTAACGCTCTATAATAAACTCTATTTTCTATATATTCTCCAGGTGTATCTATAATATTATCATAAAATTCAACCGCTTGGGTTTTTTTATATTCTAAATCCATTTCATTTATCATCTGAGATAATGTGGTTTTTCCGCTTCCAGTTCTTCCAATAAAAATTACCTTTTTCATATTTTCACCTTTGTTAAGTCCTAGTTATCTTCGCTGATGAAAAATTCAGAAGATTTTGAAGCACATTAACCACTTCTTTTAAAGCTGATTCCACAGAAGATACATCACCTGTTAATACTACTGATCCACTAAATCTATCTACAAAACCAAGTGAAATGCCTGCTGATTTAGTTGCTACATCAGCTGCAATTATAGATGCTTCGCTTGGAGTTATAGTAAGTATTCCAATAGCATCCCTTCTATCTGTCGCCAACCCTAATTTTTTGTATATATCCTCATTAGGATTAGCAATTATATGAGCGAGAGTTACTTGTTTACCTGGAACATATTCTTGAATCATCCTCTGCTTTTCTTCATTCATATAATCAACCTACTTCACATTTAAAATAATAAAAGCTCCTTAAAAATAAAGTTTTATTTTTAAGAAGCTTCTTTGCTTACTGTGAATAGACACACCATTGTATCTATTTTCAGTATATAGTCTTCTTAAAATATTGTCAATATATTTATATCTTAATTTTATCAATTATTTGAATAATGTCTTTTTTACTAGGAACTTTAGGATTCGCTCCAGTACATCCATCCTTTAGTGCCGCTTCTGCTATTCCTTCTTTTGATTCTTCTATTTTTGATAACTCTATATTACACTCTCTTAATGTAATAGGCATTTTCATATGCTTTTGCATCTTTTTTATTTCATTTATCAAGCTTCTAACTGCTGACCTTGTAGTAGAAGATGGGAATCCTAATATTTTAGATAAATTAGCATACTTAAGAGCAGCTCTACTATATTCATTGCTTCCAAAGCCATTGATTTCAGCATTATATTCTATTATATAAGGAAGAAGAATAGAATTCGTTCTACCATGTGGAATATGTAATTTACCTCCTATTGAATGGGCAATACCATGGTTTAGTCCTAATCCTGCTGCATTAAAGGCCAATCCTGCAAGACATGAAGCATTATGCATCTTTTCCCTAGCTTCAATATCCTCTCCATTCTCATACGCCCTTATTAAATATTTAAATACCAAGGAAGCTGCTTTTTCAGCAAGAGCATCAGAAAAATCAGAAGCACTTGTAGATACATATGCTTCCAAAGCATGAGTCAATACGTCCATTCCTGTATCTGCAGTAATAAAATTTGGCACACTTTTAACCATATTAGGATCGAGTATAGCAATATCAGGTAAAAGATCCTGAGAAACTAAAGGATATTTTGTTCCCTTACTCTTATCTGTGATTACAGAAAAAGATGTAACTTCTGAACCTGTTCCACTAGTAGTAGGTATGGCTATAAATTCCATATCCTTGCTACTTATTATTTTCTTTGAAAAATCCATTATTGCCTTAGCAGCATCTATAGCAGATCCTCCACCTAGTGCTATAAGTACATCTGGATTTATTTTTCCCATATGTTCAATTCCTTGTACAACGGTTTCAATGGGTGGATCAGGAACTATATCTGAAAATATTTCATACTGAACATTTTTAAGCCTTTCTGTAATAAGATTTATAGCTCCTGATTTAACCATAAAAGGGTCTGTAATTATAAAAACTTTTTTATCCTTTATTTCAGAAAGCATATTTAAAGAATTTTCTCCAAAATAAATTTTGGTTTTAATTTCGAAACTATTCACGTTATCTCTCCTTTCTTAAAATACTTATATTAGCTAAAGGTAAAAATTATAACAAAAAGCTCCACAGGTAAATTACCCATGGAGCTCCTATGCTCATATTACACTTCATTGTGCTTAATTATAATATACTATTCTAAAAATCCATTGTCAATAATTATTGCTAGCCTAAATTGACCTTCCGTTGCTGTATATATTGAAGAAGTATACTATAAATAGCATCTAAGAATGCTCCATGGAAATTTGAGATAATATAAAAGTTAATAATGATAATATAACCAATATTAAAATTTCTACTCTAGTTACAGGCACATTAAATAAATTTATTATACTCATACTATTTGATTCCCAAAAGCAACTTATACCTGCTATAAATATATTTCTATTCTCAATAGTATCTTTAATTCTCTTTAATTTATATTAAGTGTTTTTCTTAAGTTATTTTAAGTACAAAGATTATAGTAATGAAAAAATGTAGAATATATGCTAATTTAAATTTTTTTATATGTTCACTAATTCTCATAAGATTTTTTTATATTCCTCCCACCTTTACCAAATCCCCAATTACATTATATTCCATAATTTATTGTTTATAAATGATTATTCATTATTACTTAATAAAATCTAATATTTTCATCATGTCTATCAAATTAAAATTCTACAGACAAAAAGAGTATAGCCATTTTGAACTAGACCCTATTTTTTAGACAGTGAAATAAAAGAGCCTCCTATGGTAGA